>NZ_JAMYWC010000011.1:0-86040 GCF_024158925.1 Ralstonia chuxiongensis
CCCGTCGAAAGGGATCAAAGGAGGCAGAAAACGAAGAGTTATCCACACCGCAGTAACGCTTTACGCTGTCTCGGGGTGGGTCAAATTTAGATGAAAACCGTGGGTCAAATTTAGCTGCGCGCCAACATATCAAATCGGCACAGAGAAAGCGCGGAGCGTGGCGGCGGGTGGTTGGTTCCACTCGCTCCTACTCGATAACCAAACGCTACCGCTTCCGAAACCGGCACAAGCGAAGGCGAGTGGAAGCGAGATTTCCACTGTGTTTCCGCTCACACCAGAGCAGGCGATGGCCGTGGCTTCCAGCACGCAAAGCATTGGCCATGCGATACAACTCTCTCGCGAAGCCCCGACGTTCATCGGCTACCAGGTAGATGTGCCAGCTTCTGCAATCCAGAAAATCAGCGCTTTCATCCATAACTGCTTACGTCCGTGATTATTCTTGGTCGTAAGGGGTAGGAAAGACGCCGGCTGCGCCGGCACAGAGTCAAAAGGAGAGAACATGGACTTCGAGAAATACAACCGCATCATCACAGCGATCAACGACCAACTTGAGGCGATCGCTGAGCTAACGGCCGCACAGGCATTAACCGGATGCGCGGATCAAAACAATCCGTTGTTCGTTAAGGCGATGCGCGAACACGAACGATTGACCGCAATTTCCACTAAGCTGACCAATAGTGCTCTGCACGCGATCGGGCTGAAACCATAGCCGGATGAGAAGAAAACGCCGGCCGCGCCGGCACAAGGAAAAGCAATGGCAGTATTCACAGGCCCCGACAAAGAGACGCGGAAGAAAAAGGGTCCAATGGCGCGCTAGGTGTATTGCGCGGCAGTATTGCCGCATTCGTGACTATCTGTGCGGTGTGGCTTATGTAGCTTTGTGACATGGTCCGATGAATTTGCTGCCCCTTCTTGAAGCCATCCAGTCGCAGGTCGCTGTCGTGCTGGCCCATCCCTACACCAAGTTCATCTTCTGGCTGGCCTCGGCCGCCGCTGCGGTGGGCCCCGGCCTAGGCTTGGTCAGCAAGTTCCAAAGGCTGCAACTGAACCGACGCTCCAAACAGATTGCTGTGCGTATGCAGGCGGCGGCTAGCGTCTGCGCCTTCACCGAAGACGAAATCCGGCACGCCCTTAGCGACTACACGAGTCCAAATTGCACATCGATCGACCCTGCTAATGAATCCGATCTTCGCAACGTGATTGTGGCGGCGCCGCTTTTTGAGACCATCGCAAGCCATCTGGATTCCTCAGACCGGCGGCATCTCATCGTCCTTGCTGATTCCGGGATGGGAAAAACGACGTTCTGCCTTAATTTCTACGCCAGGCATCTCAGGCAGAAGCGAAGCCGGCCCGTCGCCGTCGTCGCCTTGGGACGCAAGGATGCGCTAAAGCATATCGAATCCATTGGCGACAAGCGCAATACGACGCTTGTGCTGGACGCCTTTGATGAAGATGCTGAGGCCATTCACCAACCGCATGAGCGGTTTTCCACCATTATGGCGGCGGCAAGCGACTTCCGCGCCGTGATCGTCACGTGTCGTTCGCAGTTCTTCCCCAATGATGACGCGGTTCCGAAAACCAGTGGGGTGATGTACGCCGGCCCCCGCAAAGCGGGCACTAACCGCGAATACCCATTGCGGTGCCTCTACATTGCCCCTTTCAATGAGCACCAAATCCGCTTTTACCTGCGCAAGCATTTCCCAGTTCTCTCCCTGAATGGCCACAAACGGCGCAAGCAGGCACGACAGATGATCGCGCAAATCCACGACTTGGCGGTTCGTCCGATGCTGATGGCCACTCTGCCAGATCTGGTTCGCCAGGGGCGGCACATCAGTGAAACCTACAGCCTCTATGAATTCATGGTGGACTCGTGGTTGGAGCGAGAGCGGTCCTGGATCGACGGCAAGGAGCTGCTCACGCTGTCCAAATCTATCGCCGTGACGCTCTACTGCAAGCAGTGTGCAGGCGGCGACGACCGCATGCCGCCCGATGAGTTGGACCGGCTGTGCGCCGCATCTGGCTGGGATGTACCGAGGTGGCAACTCACCCAGCGCTCCCTTTTGAATCGCGATTCACAGGGCAATCTTAAGTTTGCCCATCGCTCCATTCTCGAATATCTGTTCGTGACAGCCGCCATCGAGCACGACGACCGATGCTTCACCGTCCCCTGGACGACGGAAATGCGGCGGTTGTTCCTGAGTTGGGGGCGCACTGATGCCTCGTCGATTCCCGCCACGTTTTCGCTGATCGAACGCGACCATCGGGAGACGAAGCTTTTCCCGCTCTACGAAGAGCGCCTGCAGCGTCCTGCGTCCCTAACGATTGGGGAAATCAAGGCAATGCTGTCATCCCAATCACTGCTCTCCGGCACGATGCCCATCCACTGGCACCTCGCATGCCTTTCAGTTGTGTCTACGGCCGACTACATCAAGGTTATAGACGTCGCGTACGACACTACCTGGACCGTGGTGAACATCGGTGCAGTTGACGATGCAGACATCTACCGCGATAGGGCGTCTTCGATACGTTCAGAGCTGTTTGAACAGCAATTGCCCGATGCCCAGACCGCTGATGTGGGCGCTGGAGCCGGTTTGTTGCCGACGTTGGGCGAAGTCTGCGCCCTTATTGATGTCGCCTTACGTCATCCCTCCTGCCAAATTTTCGTTGAAGGCGAACTGTATTGGCTTGGACAGACTCTCGGCGATTCTCTGCTTGCGTTCGGCATTGGACCGGTCGCGGCAGAACTCCCAAATGCATCACTGATCCACTCGAAGCCGCTGTTGGGCAGCCGTTCGCTCCACGTTTATGAGATACCCATCCAGGTCTCCATCCGTGCTGCTTTCGCCGGCGCCAGCGTGGGGGGCAGCACGCCTCATCAAACGCGCGGGTTGGCGTTGCGCCTAACTTATGGAACAGCAGAGACGGATCGGGACCGACATCGCAACAATGTTATCCGGCTCGATCCCACATTCAACGGTGGGCATCTCACCTTGAGGAAAAGGTGACGGCCAAACTGAAAGCAGCGAGCGCTGCTTTGCCGGCACGCAACGCAAAAGGCTAGCTGTCTCGCGAATAGGAAAACTGGACATATGCCATGACCATCACGAAATCCTTGGGAGCTTGCTTGTGGCTTGCATGTGCAATTGGCTGTGCGAACGAATCTCTGGCCGCCCCTGCACAAGGGTCTGATGAGCGCGCCATCAATGCAGTGTTTCCATTCATCACGTGTATCCGTGTTGAGACCGAGAAACAGCTTGCGAATGCCGTCAGACCATCACAAGGCTCGCCCGTCTCTGAATTTGAGGTGAAGGTCTGGGCGGCAGTAGCTGATGTCTGCGGGAAGCAGCTTACAGACGAAGCGAAAGGACTCATGCTGCTTCGCGCTGGCGGTGATACGAGGAAGGCGATTGGCTTCTATGACGGCGTCGCAACTGCTGCTCGCAGTATGGTGGTTTCCCGCGTTATCGAATGGCAGAGCGATCACAATTAACACCACGGAAAAGATTTGTAGTCATACAGGAGAGGACGATGAGAATCGTTTGCCCAAAATTGTGCAGCGGCGGGGATTCATCGAGGCAACATGTTCTGAACGACGCGCAACTCGCCAAGCTGAGCGAAGCCGCTCGTGAGCGTGTCCAGTCCGCTGGCGGCGGCATGCGGTGTTCATACTGCGGGTGCGTTCACGTTCATGACAGCGGAAAGCGCGTCTCGCTTGGCTCACTGGATGGAGGTGTCACGGGCATTGGCTGGAATTCAACCCGGTACCCGTAATCGAAAGGAAAACACAGATGGAGATTCTGGTTGAGACGTACCGCAATTCTGGTGAGCCGTCCAACGCAGTCGTGCGCGTCCGAGCATTGCCAGGGCAGCGTCTGTTCGGAGTCGACGTCGGAGGCTTAAAGGTTGAATGTTCAAAGGCCATGCGTCTGTCAAGGAAGGTTGGACAGCGCTTTTGGCTAGAAGTGTCGCTGAAGGAGCGGCAAGGGGGGGGCTTGCATCTATATGCAGGGCCACGTGCGGAATGGCGCCCCTACAAGGAAGCAAACTGAATCAGAAAACGCCGATGCCTCTCGTCGACATTCTCATCGCTCTCGTTTCCTTCTTGCTCGGCCTGATGGTCCGAGAGTTCTTGCCTAGCTATTTCCGCAAAAAGGGTGAGAACCTGGCAACGAAAGAGGACATCGCAGAAATCACGGACTTGCAAAAAGCGGTAGAGCATCGATTCAATGACTTGATCGAAAACTCGAAACAACGACACGCTTTGCGTCTCGCGGCGATCGATCGCCGTCTTGCGGCTCACCAGGAAGCATTTTCGCACTGGCGCGAGCTGTTGGGAGGCGCGCACACAGAGACGGTCGGCACAGTCGTTCTCAAATGTCAGGAGTGGTGGGAGAGGAATTGCTTGTATTTGGAACCGGAAGTCCGCGATGCCTTCGTGCGTGCGTACTCTGCAGCTAATTCCCATCATGCTTATGTTCAAGCACGCGCCGATTCGAGGATCATCGAGGAGAACTGGAGCGCGATCACGAACTTCCCCAAGATCTTGTTTGATGCGATTCAACTGCCACCGATCACTCAAGCAGACGCTGTGCAGGTGCTACCTAAGGCAGAACTGAAAAAACAACAATGAAGATGCGCTTTGTGGCCCGATCGGGCGATGTGGGAGAGGTGAACCCAGCGACCTTCCCAAACAGGTACACCACCACTTCATTGCCGATGGTGAGCCAGCGGTGTTGGTCCTGTCGTTGCTGACAGAGGCGGAGTGACGAGAGCTGGATCAGTGGGCCACGAGCCAGTCGGCGGCGCAGGGTATCGTAAAGCTTGATGCTGCCGATCTGGCGGGTGCGCTAGTTGGTAACACAGTAACGAGAGGAGGCAGGAGTGTTGGCGAATGTGGGTCGAATGAGGCATGCAGTGAACGAATGGCTCATCACCGAGGGCCTATTGGGCGATGCGAAGTTTTATACGGGCGAAGAGTGGCGAACACGCGGGGAGCAACTCCACGACGAGGCCTTGCTGGTGCTGATGATCGACGGCAGTGCGCTACATACAATTCTGAACTACGGTGGAGACACTTCAGAGTTCGACGACCTAATCGAATCATTCGGGTTTTGGTACGAACTGGGTTACTCGTGGAGCGTCGGTTTTTATCCTGCGGAAGACTATGACTTCTCTCCGTTGCAATGCTCTTACGCGAGTAAGTTGAAGGATCAACGTTGGCAGCGAAAGGCGAAGTTAATCAAAGAACGCGCTGGCTACTCCTGCCAAGACTGTGGTGCAACGGCAGCGCTGGATGCGCATCATTGCTACTACGCGAACATGCGGCACGGGTTCGAGCCTTGGGAGTATCCGCTTGGCGCATTCAGGGCACTGTGTCGAACGTGCCACGAAGCTCGGGAGCGTGCGGAGATCCGTATGAGGGCATTTATGGCTTCGTTGACGAAGACTGAGATGGACTCTATTCGTGACGCTTTGGGTCATGCGTTCTACTGGTATCAACCGGGCGCAGTGTCGGCTTTTCTGTCAGCGCTTGGGCCGGAGGAGCGCCACATCCTGGGAGGTGTGGACCACCTTCGATTGGGCAGGACCAACGCGAATTAACTTGAGTGATACCACGAAAGGGAAATTCCAATGGCTACGTCAGTTACGGAAGTAGAAGTTCTTCGCCAGTACATCGAAGGCGTCATGCAGCGGGCAGACCACCATGCTCGGGGAGTCGATGAGGTCGCCCTGCCAATGATTGGGGCGATCCTTTGGCGGAAGGACGCGGATCAGGAAATCAGGGTGCTAAAGAATGTTCTCTGGGTCCATATTGGCGGGAATCGGTACGCATTCTCATACAACCATGACACTGGCGAAATTGAGATGCGGGACGGCAGTACCCAGGGCAACGTCAAGTACGCCTTCGACAACTCAGTGAGCGCAGCGCAGGTGAAGACGATCTTCGAAAGGCTGTAGGAAAAGGGAGGTTTGCTTTGAGCGAAGCAATTCAGTTTGCCGGGAGGCTCTACACAGCCTTGGCAAGCGGGGATCTGAACATAATCGGATTAATCGTGGGATTCATTGGTGGCGTGATGGTGACCGTCTTCGGCATGCCCTCGATCGGCCTACTGAATGAAGGCATGTATGTGGAGATTGAAGTGACCCTGCGGATGCGTATCTACAACAGGCTAGCGAGGCTCGGCTTGGTGATGATCATGACTGGCTTTCTCTTCCAGTTAATCCCAGCGGTGAAGGCAGTGCCCGTTCACTAACCTATCGATCGGAAAGATGGAAAACCGGTCTCCTCTGAGTGACAAGCTGACTGACGAACAAAGGGTCGCCGTCGCATCACACATCAATGCGCGGATGCACTGGCACTTGTTCTGCAAACGTGTCTTGATAGCCTTACCGTTGTTGTGCGTGGCGGTGTATTTCCTGTTGCCCGCTTTTGCGAGGGAGCTATCCGAATTTGATTGGCTGCCCTTTTTGGTCCGATTGCTCACCGTTGTCGTGTGCGTCACCGCCACCCTTGCTATGGGTGTGTATGCGTACATGGTTAGGAGCACGAAGCACGCAATGCGGGACGCGGGGCTTTCCGACTCGTATATCAAGGAGCTGGAGTCGTTGCCGGATCGAGAGATTGCAAAACACCTGTAACGAGGAACATTCAGGAGCAAGCGATGTTCAAGTGGCTGTATAAGTTGACGCACACGCCCAAAGAGGTGTGCGAACGCTACGGGCATCTTGCTGGTAGCGTCAGGGAAACCTCTGGGAACGGTCAGTCCTGGACGTGCGAACGCTGCGGTTTCAACGGTCATACGCCAGAGTGGCGTTGAAGCGCAATTTCAGCAGTAACGTCGGCGTGTGCCGCCGCGGAGACGAACATGAAATTGCTGACGTTTTGAAAAATCTTGCGGACGGGGTATCGCTGCCTGTGCCGACCGGGTGGTGGTTGAAGCGTTATCGCAATTTGGAACACCGTGGCTTGATCACCATTTCCGCCGGTGAGAAGGATGACTTAAACGGCGATATGTGGAACGTTGATCTGACCGCAGCCGGCCGGACGCTCCTGCAAGCTGCCTCTGCGGCGGAAGCAAATTGTGGCTAGTCAGAATACGTATCGACGCAGACGCCTCGGGGAGCGCATTGCTTTCATGTAACATGGGTGTTTCCTTTGCTCGAAACCCAATGACGGTGGAAGACACGCTGTACGGTGAAGATGCGCAGGCGCTGCGCAAGAAGGCCGGGTTGACCCAGGCGGGGCTTGCCGCCCGCTGGAACCTCACTCGGGTTCAGATCGGCCGCTACGAGAAGACGGGCCAGCCTGTGCCGCCCAAGGAAGCCGATGCTTATCGTGGGCTAGCGCTACTCGCAAAGCAAAAGGCAACATAGATGTTGCATATGAATCGTAGGTGATATACGATCTGGTCATGTTCAATCATGATCGGATCGCCACCATGCACACGTTCTGTCACGTTGAAGACTCCACCGTCGAACGCAAAAACGCCCGCGCTGTACTGCGTAACGAAGAGGGCGAAATCCTGCTGAGCGTTCCCGATTCCTGGACGGACGCCCAGATCAAAACCGCACTCGAACTCGCCAATCGCGCCTACGCGAAGGGAGTCGAATTCGGCAAGGCGCTCAAGGCGCTCGAAATCGAAGCCCGCCTTTCCATCTGACGACCAAGAGGACGCTGCCATGTTCAAGCTGGTTGCCAAGGTCGCCATCGACGGCGAGTTGCTGCAGGTAATGGAAGCCCCAGTGTTCGAGGTAAAGGGGCGGCAGATGCTGGCGCAGGCGCACGCCGATGAGCGTGCACTGCCGCTTGTGCGAGGTGCGTGGGAAGACGGTGCGGTCTGGATCAGTCTTCGCACCGCGGAAGGTGCCGATGTGGCAGCCGCGCCGGTAGGGTTTCATCGGGCCGATGCTCAAGACGCGCTGCAGCTGCACTTTGGCGCCGCGCCCGACACGGTGGCGCAGTGTCTTTCCCGAAGCAATATCGCTGAGCACTACAAGGAATATCGCGCGGCGCTGAAGGGTTCTCGCTAGAGCGCGTTTCTGAGTGGGAGTTGCCAGAGGCAACCTGCGTTACCGCCGATTGCGCTCGCGGCATGTGGGGTGATCGCGCTGCCCTAGGCAGCCTCTGCCACCAAAGTTGCAACCCGGTCTTTTTCGCCTACGCTAACGCGTTGCCGTTTGCTTCGTCATCGAGCCGAACAAAAACAGGAACCGCGGAGCGCATCTGAACCACTGGAAATCAAATCGCAACAGGAGAGCTTGAATGGAAACCCACGGCAAAATGGATTCGTTTTTCGCGATGATTCCAGTATGGCTGCAGGCGCTGGTGATGAGTTTGATCGTCATTTTGGTGCCAGAGATCGCGATGAAAGTGATGCCCGAATTGCAGTTCCCTGGCTCGCTGCTCATTGCAGGTCAGGTTCTTGGGTGTGTGGGTCTTGTGTACTCCGTGGTGAAGGCTTGGCTGTCCGAATCACCTTCCGGAAAGTGGTTTTGTTTTGCGGTGGCTTTGGTGGTGGGGGCGTCCATCGGTTGGACGGTCTTGGGATTCCTCGTCCACTAATGCTCACGAACGTTCCCCTAGGAAACTGCACATGTCGCAAATTGTGATCAGCGAACCGGACATTGAGGCTGCTGTTGCGCATCTGCGCGGGCTGCCTTATTCGGCCACCGCGACGATGCCGGCAGAGTGGTCGCGCAAGCGGTTCCTGGACACGCTAACGGCGACGTTGCGGGCGAATCCGAAGGCTAAGGGTGCGCTGCCTATTGCACCTGGCGTTTGGGCACTGGTGCAGCCGTTTGGAGTGGACCTCGCCGGTTCATTCGAGCCGGACGAGCGCCGGCAGGTTTGGGTGCTCCTTCGTTCGGTCGGGACCGATCCTGCTCGCATCGAAGCACTCGCCGTATAACCAAGGGAAAAAAACATGCTGAAACGAACAGTCAAATTCGAGACAAGGACAATGCAGCGCTTTCATGCCAGCCTGCTTGAGCATCAAGCGCAATTGCGTGCCAGCGGCGAACTCGCGCGGCAACTCGCGGAGAGCCGTCGCAGCTTCTGGAAATCTACTTTCCCCATTTTCGTGGCCCCGCAAGTGTTGGTGGCCGGGCTTGTGATGGGGGTAGAGGCGTATTTGGGTGCAGATATTGAGCGGATCTTCACTGCCGGCTGCGTAGGCGTCATCACAACGCTCGTTGCCTTCGTCATCCTGTACCCGCGTGCCTGAATCGGAAAAACAGGAAGAGATGCCATGATCGCTTTCAAAGACTTTCAGAAGGCACCGAAGCTTGGCGGTCTACTAAGCGGCTCATTGGAAACCGCCGTTGCCGCAGCCAATGAGTGGATCAACGCCAGTGCTGTTCAGGTGATCAACATAGAAACGATCTTCCGTGCGGGTAGCATCGCCGGGGTCACTTCGACATCGCAGGA
The DNA here is from genome assembly GCF_024158925.1 of Ralstonia chuxiongensis. Taxonomy (NCBI): domain Bacteria; kingdom Pseudomonadati; phylum Pseudomonadota; class Betaproteobacteria; order Burkholderiales; family Burkholderiaceae; genus Ralstonia; species Ralstonia chuxiongensis. Next base: position 9,428 of record NZ_JAMYWC010000011.1, read on the forward strand.
CGGGGTGCGTGTCTGGTATATCGAGTAAGACGGAAAAGCCAGCCATGAGCTTCGAACCCTCACTGCCATCACGAAAACCAGCTCCTGTACAGCTCGCCATGACAGGCGACGACTGGACAAGCGATCGAGATCGCAAAGCGCATGCACGTGCCGAAGCAGTCAGAAGAAAGGCCGCTGTCGAATGCGCCCGAAAACTGGAAGCGGCGTGCGACGCCTTGAATGCCTACTTGCTCGCATGTATCGGTTGCGATGACGCCTCGCGCAGTCGCGGCGCCGATGACGGTCGCCTCATCCTGATGGGCTGTATGAGCGAGTACGCCGGTTGGCTACGCTCGGTCTACGAAAATTAACCTCGAAAATTTTGGCGCGGAGAGCGCCCCGCACCGGCAAGAATGGCTGGATCTACACGGCGCCAACGCAAAGTGAGTTGCGCGACCTCTGCGACTCCCACTCGTAGCACGGACCAAACCAGGGTTCGTCACAAGTGTTGACACTGTACATCCATACAGTAGTATACCTCCAGGGCTAGCCGCGCCGGTCGCGGTGGAATGCGCCGGACGTTCGGCCAGCCCACGGTCGACAAGGAGGCGGCGATGGATTACTGGACGCAGGTTTCGCCCTACGGTTGGGAGCACCCGAGCGGGTGGGCCATTGCTTTACTGTACGTGCTAGGCCAGCCAGGCTACATGCTGTCGCGTGATGCCACCATCCATGGGCCGTTTGAGTCGCTTTGGGATGCCAAGGCGCGCCACGCAATCCTGGTCCCAGCGTTTTCCGTCACCGACGCGCCGGAGCTGGTCGACGCCGAGCTGTGCGATTGAACGGCGGGGTGGGTGGGGTGCGGTAGCCCGAAATTTTCGGATGCTGAGCTGATGGGCCGCAGCGCCGACAGGCCACCCCCCGACCGTTGTTGCGCTCGCTAAGGGTCCCGCTTCGCCGGGGTGGGGTGGGTGCGGGGTTGTTGTTGTGTAGCGGTGCCCGCCATGAAAAATCCGGAACGGAAGAACTATCCAGCGCTGACCCAGGCGGAGATCCGTGCCCTCTACCAGGAGAGCCCGACGCGCCCCATGCGTCGCCTGGTGTGGGAGATCTACTGCTTGCACACCGTCATCAAGACCGCCGGCGCGGTTGTGCGCGCGCACCGGATGCAGGATCAACTGATACCCGGCGGGTTCGACTATGTGTTGGGCGAGTTGGCCGAGGTTTTGCGCGACGAGTGCTACGTGCACGAGAACCTGCCGTCGCTGCATCACATCAAGGAGAAGCGGCGGCATCGCTACAGCACGAAGAAGCGTAATAAAAAAGTCTACCGCTAGTGCTCTATGATGGCGGGCATCGCAAGACTGCGAGGTGCGCATGTGCAATAACTACGAGCCGTCGGAGCTGGACCGGATCAACGAACTGTTTCGTACGGCCGCAGAGCACTTTGACTACCGTGCCGAGTCGTACCCCGACTACGCCGCGCCGATTGTGCGCATCAACGAGCACGGTGTGCGGGACTGCGTCGTGGCCAACTTCGGTTTCGTGCCCAAACGCAGGCTACCGCCTGGCGTGAGCATCGACACCACCAACGCGCGCTCCGAGACCGTGGGCGAAAAGCCCACCTTTGCGAAATTCTGGAAGGCTGGCCAACTGGCGCTCATTCCAGCTCGCGCGGTATTCGAGCCAAATTACGAGGCCGATCCGAAGAAGAGCACGCGCTACAAGATCTGGCTGAAGGACGAGCCCGACTTTGCCATTGCCGGCCTGTGGCGTGCTTGGGACGCGCGTGCCGATGGCCTACCACCTGGCTACAGCTTCACGATGCTGACAATCAATGCCGACGAGCACCCGCTGATGCGGCGCATGCACGCGCCGGGCAAGGAGAAGCGGAGCATCGTCATCGTCCCGCGCGATCGCTGGGATGACTGGCTGGTTTGTCGAGACCCCGAAGTCGCCCGTACCTTCCTGAGCCTCTATCCGGCCGAGCTGATGGACACTGCGCCGGCGCCGCGGCCGCCTCGGGCAGCCAAGCAGTCGGCGAGCGACCTCCTGATCTAAGGCTTGTACACCGTCGTCACTTCGCGGTGGTGGGGGGTGTGGAAGCCCTTGGGTGTCAGGTCGATCATCAGGTCGCTGAAGATCTCGATCACCTTTTCATCGACCTGCACGTGCACGATGGGGAAAACGACCTGGCCATCCTTGATAGCCTGGCGATAGGCCGCCGCCGGATCGCGACTACCGGACGCATCGAACAGGGTGACGGTCAGGTAAGGGGCCTTCAGTCCTTTGGGAGCCATCGTGGCCCGCAAATACAGCTGCAGGTTCACCACGACGTGGCCGGGCGGCAGGATGCCGTTGGCCTCCAGGTGCGCCGCCAGCGTGTCCGCCGTGCGGTTGTTATGTGCGTATGCGACGCCGCTCCAATCGTCGTCCGACATGCTCATCGTCGTCTCCCAGGCGTTGCCGCGCTTGTGCTTGCGAGCGCGTGGCTGCCGATCGAGGCAGGGCATGCAGCGCGGCCGTTCTCTGTTGCACCGTTCTATCGCATCTTACGCCGGCGTGGCCGGTTTCTGCAGGCGCCGGAGAGGCAACGGCAACTGACTGTCGACAGGCGTGCCGTAGTGGTCCACCAGGCTGTGGACAGCCGCTAGCGCGGCCCGTGTGGATAGCCTGATGGACAACCCGATGGACAGGCTGCGCCTGCCCACAGGTTGCCCACGAGGCTACCCACACTTGCCCACAGCAGCTCCAGTGTGCGAGCCCACATCACGAGCAATGTTTGATATTTTGAACCCCATTTTGAACCCCACCTGCGAGCGCTCGCGCCATGACAACCTAGATGGGACATCCAATGAGTCAGAAGACACCAGTCACGCTGGTGCTGCTTCCCGGTATGGATGGGACCGGCCGACTGTTTCAGCCGCTGCTTGCCGAAATGGGAGAGGGGATCGTGCCAAAGGTCCTCACGTATCCAGAATCAGAGCCCCTTCCATATGCAGCGTTGATTCCACGGATACAGGCCGAGCTAAAGGCCATCGATGGACCCTATGTCGTGCTCGGTGAGTCATTCTCCGGGCCGTTGGCAATCGAAATCGCGGCGAGCTGTCCTCCCGGCATGATGGGCCTGATCCTGTGCTGTACCTTCGCGCGTAATCCGCATCCTCGGCTGCGCCCACTCGGATTTGCCCTCAACCTATTGCCGTTCAACGACGTTATCACCCGCATTGGCAGCCGGCTGCTGTTTGGCCGATTCTTTACCCAGCCGTTGCATCGCATGTTCCTGCAGGCCGTGAACACGGTAGCGCCGGCAGTCTTTCGGGCCAGACTGCGATCCGTGCTTGAGGTGGATGTCACCGACAAACTTGCCGCGGTGCAGGTGCCGCTGCTCTATCTGCAAGGTGCGGAAGACAACGTCGTGCCGCGTTCCGCAGCTTCGCTCGTGCAGCAGGTTCGACCGGACATGCAGCTTGTCACGATGGACGCGCCGCATTGCCTGCTGCAGGCCGTGCCGCGTGAGGCGGCTTGCGTGATTGGCACATTTATCGCGGCGGCAGCTGAGCGCTTCACAGCTTCACAGGTCAAGTACGCTGGTGCGTGAGCGTTCCCCACACCTGCCCACGTTACAAGCAATATTTGCTATGTTGAACCGCATATCGAACCCCACCCACGAGTGCTAGCCATCGCAATCTCAGTAGATCCACCGGCCCTTGCATCGCGATGACCCGTGGCAACCCGCTCTCAACTTCAGCTTCTATGCCGAACCGCGCCGCCCTCTCCATCATTGAACCCAGCTCGACCGTGGCGTTGCGCCGCCGAGCTGAGGCAATCACGTGGGTCCGTCTGCAGATCGCGCGCTACGGGCTGACGTACGCCGACCTGGCGGCTGCAGGCGTGTTCCCATCGCGACAGCGAAAGCAGCTGACGGTGCGCTATCGCAGCGCGGATGGCCAGACCTGGGACGGGGAAGGCGAAATGCCCGATTGGCTGCAGCGGGCCGTCAACGCTGGCCAGAGTGCGGAGCATTTCCGGGTCGATAGCTGAGTCATCTGCCGGGCGCAGCGCGCCGGCTCCCACCGTCTTTGCAAAGGCGCAGACCTCATCGGGGCTGCGCCTTTTCTCTTTGGGGCCATCACGCGTCGACTTGGGCGGCCGCGGCGCCGTGTCCATGAGTTCCAAGTGCGGGCCGACGGCCCGTGAATGACGAGCGTTCCGCACCGCCCGCGCCCGGGCCAGTCCCGCGCCAGCGCTGCGCACTGTCACGCGCCTGGCTGATCCGGTCACGTGCGGCGCAGACCGCAGGCGGCACCGACGCAGCCGTCACGCCAGCGCCAGGGCGCTGTCATGCCGGCCGCCTGATGTCGGCACCGCCAACGGCACAGCGACACGGCCGATCACCGCGTCGCGCATCCCCACACAACCCCCGCACCAAGGTGAGGGGGCCTTGTGTGGGGATGCTTGATGCGACGCGGCGACCAGCCGTGTTGCTCGCTGCTTTAACCCCACCCCATCCCAACCCTTGCCCGTGAGGGCAAGGGCTATCTCCCACCCCCCGCCCGCCCCAGGGCGGGAGCGAGGGAAACCGAGCGAGAGGATCGCTCGTAAGTGCCTCTCAGAAAGCAAAAGCCCCAGAGCGGCTGCAACCGCACCGGGGCTTCCTGACCACTTCTCACGGAGGCTCGTGAACTATGGCTAAGCAACAGTGTAACCACTTGGACCCCCATCAACAGGCGTTGGTGAAACTAATTGAGCAATGCGCACGCCGGTATCGCCGGCACGAGGTGTTCCGCGACTTCTGCGAACTCGCGGCCCTGTCCCTCAGCAACCGCGTCGACCTGGTGCAATACGACGCACGCGAGGCGCGCTATTTGGAAATCGTGAAGCGCTATGAGCGCGAGGAAGTCGAATACTTCCCGCGCATGCTGGGCTGCCTGGTTGAATCGCTGGAGGGCGGCCACAAGGATGCGTTGGGCCAGATTTTCGAGGCTCTGCAACTCGCCGACCACTGGAAAGGGCAGTTCTTCACGCCGTTCGAGGTGTCGCGGCTGATGGCCAAGATACTCATGTCCGGCGCGCCGGCCGAAATCGAGCGCAACGGCTTCCTGTCGCTGATGGAGCCCGCCGCCGGCGCCGGCGGCATGGTGATCGCAGCTGCGTCCGCGCTGCTCGATGACGGCATCAACTACCAGCAGACCATGCATGCCACGCTGATCGACATCGACGCGACTGCCTGTCACATGGCCTACGTGCAACTGTCGCTGCTGCATGTCCCGGCCATCGTCATTCACGGCAATGCGCTGGCGCCCGACACGGTCTGGGGCCATTGGGTGACGCCGGCCCACGTGCTGGGCCTCTGGGATATGCGTTTGCGTCGCCGCGATCGTGAAGAGGCGAAGCGGGAAGCGGCCGACCAGGAAGAGGGTGCAGCGCAGACTGTTAGCGCTACGGCGCCCACCGTCGCCTCGGCATCCGATCCGCTCGCACAACACCGTGCGGCGATCGTGACGCGCCGCATCGCGCAGAGCGAGCAGCTCGATTTGTTCGGCACCTGACCCTAGCTATCGCCAAGCTGCCCGCGATGAGCGCGGGCAGCTCAGCAGGCGTGGTCGATGGTCGTCGTCTCCATGATGAAGTGCGCTGCCGCGTAGTGCGCATTGCAACTCCAGACCTTCGCGCCATCGCGAAAGAAGGTGCACCACTGGCCATCGCTCACGCACACCGCCTCCGGATACACGCTGCTGTGTCCGTTCGCTGCGGCGCTGAGTAGATCCGCCTCGCGGCACGTGGCGCGATAGGTGCCGGCGGCAAGTGGAGGCGGGAGCACGGGCTTCCGCCTCACCATGAACTGCTCTCCTCGTACATCTGTTTCCGAAACGCGTGTTGATATGGCGCTGACGATATCACGCGTGTCGGGCTGTGCGTCGCGCTAAGTGCCGCAACTGATGCTGCCGACGCGTCTTCATCGCGTCACCAACAGCCAGCCGCCGCCGTGCGGCATGTGCAGCTCGGATTCCAGTGCGGGCCAAGGCCCGCAATAGGCGCTCGCCGCGCGGCGTTGGCCAGCGGTGATGGCGTGCCCTGCCGCCGTTCTCCCGAGCCCGTCGCCCTAATCCGGGACCGTAGTCAACGCCAGCCAGGCGGACAAGGGTTCGCAAGCCGCGCAAGCGCGCCCTTGTCCGCCTGGCCGGCGCTGCCTCCTTAAGTCCCAGGGCGACGAACTCAGGAGAACGGCGGCAAGGCTGACAGGCCGCCGCACCGCCTGGCCAACCTGCCCACGAGGGGGCTCCGAATCTAGGAGCCCGGTAGCACGACAACCCGTTATGGAATCCCATCATGCAAGAAAACCTGACCACCGTACCGCTGTCCCGACTGGTCGAATCCGAGGCCAACGTCCGCAAAGGCGCGCTCGATGAGAGCCAAGTGCGCAGCCTTGCCGCCACCATCGCCGCGCATGGCCTGCTGTACCCGCTGCTCGTCACCGAAGTGGCGCCCAAGGGTCGAAGCAAGAAGACCGGATTCGCCGTGGCCGCCGGTCGTCGCCGGTTCGCCGCGCTGCGGCTATTGCGCGACGAAGGCAAGATCGACGCCGACCATGTCGTGCCGGTGCGCATCGTGGCTGATGCGAATGCAGTCGAACTCTCGGCGGTCGAGAACATGCACGAGCCAATGCATCCCGTCGACGAATACGAAGCCTTCCGCCGCATGGTGGACGAGGGTGCCGGTGTGGAGACCGTGGCCGCGCGCTTCGGCGTATCGGTGGCCGTCGTACAGCGCCGCCTGAAGCTCGCCAACGTCGCTCCCGCGCTGATTGCGCTCTATCGCGAAGGCGATATGTCGTTGGAACAGTTGATGGCGCTGACGGTGAGCAACGACCATGCAGCGCAATTGCAGGTCTGGCATGGCGCGCGTGGATACCATCGCGCGCCCGAGGCGCTGCGCCAAGCGCTGCTGGGTGAAACGTCGATCGAATCCGATTCTGTGCTGGCGACCTTCGTTGGGCGCGAAGCCTATCTGGCGGCCGGCGGCCGTGAACAGGTGGACCTGTTCACTGACCATGGTGCGCACTGGATCGATGGTGCCTTGGTCCACCAGTTAGCCGAAGCACGTCTGGCGCAGCAAGCCGAATCGATCCGTGCGGAAGAGGGCTGGGCGTGGGCAGTCGCACTGGTGCAGCCCGACTACGCCACCATCAACGCCTACGGTCGCGCGCCGATCATTTTGCGCGAGCCGACCGAGGCCGAGCGAGCCGCCATGGAGGCGTTGGAAGCCCGTCAGGAGGCAATTGGGGCACAGATGGAGGCGTTGGAACTGTCGGAGGACGAGGGCTCGGACGCTGCCTACCAGCGGCTGTCGCAAGAGAATGACGACCTCTATTTCGAGGGCCGGGCGCAGGAAGCCGCATTGGAGACGGTGGCGGACAAGACCAATGTCGGTGTCATCGTGGCGTTGCGCAGCAATCGCGTGGAAGTCATTCGAGGAGCGATCCGCCCGGAAGACCGCAAGGCGGCTGCGAAGGCGGCACGCGCCCAAGCGCCCGGAGCAGGCGCTGGGTCCGATGGCGGCAATACCAACTGTCTGCCCCCGATGCCCGAGAAGCTGGTGCGCGCGCTGACCGCGCAGCGCACGGCTGCCTTGCAAGCCATGCTGATGGAGAATCACCACGTGGCTCTTGCCGCGTTGGCGTTCACGCTGCTGACCGATCTGACGCCCGAGGTGTACTACCGGTGCAAGAGTGGCGTCGAGGTGTCCGCCAAAACCGTGGCCTACTCCATGCACCTCGCTGATCCGAGCGTAGAGCAGTCGCGTGCGTGGCAGCAGATCAGTACAGCGCAGGAAGCGTGGAGCGAGCGCCTTCCGAGCGAGCCGGAAGCCCTGTGGCAAAGCGTGCTGAGCCTATCGCAGGAAGACTTGATCGCGCTGCTGGCGCACTGCACGGCACTGACCGTCAACGGCATTCAGCTGCGTGCCGGTGAGCATGCCACCGATGCGCTTGCGCAAGCCGTCAATCTGGACATGGCGGACTGGTGGAGCGCGACGCCCGATGCGTACCTGAGCCGCGTGCGCAAGGCCGACGTGCTGCAAGCGGTGAGTGAGGCCGTTTCGCCAGCGGAAGCCGTGCCGCTCGCGTCGATGAAGAAGGGGCCGATGGTGGAGGCCGCAGGGCGCTTGATGGAGGGCAAACGCTGGGTGCCGCCGCTGCTGCGTCAGCACGCCGCCTAAAAAAATACCCCAGCGTTAGAGCCGGGGTGAGATGAGAGTTTGCGCGCGCAGAGCCATCTGCCGCGCGCAGGCGACAGTGTAGTGGCTCGCACCGTTGCCTGCAATCGTTCGCCGTCTTCTTGGCCGGTTGAGTCGCCAGTTGAGCGGCCATGTCCTCTGCGCTGTGTCGTGTCGCGCGCTCCAACGCTTACGTGGAATCTAGTGCGGGCTAAAGCCCGCAATAGGCGCTCGCCGCGCGGCGTCTGCCAGTGGTGTCGCCGGGCACTACCGCCGTTCCCCTGAGTTCCTCGCCCTGTTGTGGACGGTAGTCGACGCTTGCCACGCCGCAAGGGTTCGCTGCGCCGCGTACTCACCCGTTCGGTGCTCGCCCCAAGGGGCTGCGCTCCGCATGCGGCCTCCGTGCGCGCCCTTGCGGCGTGGCAAGCGTCGCCTCCTTTGTCCACAGGGCGAGGAACTCAGGGGAACGGCGGCAGTGCTGACAGGCCGCAACACCACCTGACACACCTGTCCTGGAGAGGGCTCCAAATCTAGGGGCCCGGTAGCTAAAAAACCATTGAGAGTAATAGCAATGAGCCAACATTATTTTGAAACGACCTACCTGAATCGTCCGGTGCGCGTCATGATCGGCTGGGACCGGCCCGTGCAGCAGTATCTGCTGACGGTCGAATATCTGGACGCTGACCGCTACGTCTACACGAACCTGCAGGAGCGCAAGCCGTTCGCGTTCGAGCTTGAGGACTACCGCAGCAAGCTGCAGACGCTGGGCATTGACGTTCCGGCTTCCATGTTCAATGAGGTGCAGCAGGACCGCGCCAGGAACATGCGGGAGCGCTATGTCTACTACAAGGCGGATGGCACCTATACGGAGCATTTCATGGGCCCCGCACCCGCAGGTGTGGAGCAGCGCCGGGGCCTGCCGTTCAAACTAGGCGACGCAATCATGACGACAGGGGTTTTCGACTACATGAACCAACATGGCCTGTTGGGCGTGGTGCCCGCCATGCTGGTAGCGCGTCACGCGATGGGCGACTGGGGCGACGTGTGCGAAGAGGACCGCAATAGCAACAATCTGGCGCTGGAAGAGGGCCGGCGCATCATGTCGAGCTACATGGTCGGTAGCCGCAAAATCTGGGTCATCACCGAGGCTGACCGTAGCGTGACCACCCTGCTGTTCCCGGACGAGTACTAAGTTGAACGGAGCGCCACCCTTGGCGCTCCTTAGGCGGGCCAAGCCCGCCCACCCTCGCGGCGTGACGGCTACGGCTGGATACGCCGCGAGCGGTCCACCTACCATGGCGGATGGGCTTGCAGTGAAGGGTAGTCAGGCAAGGGCAACGCTGAAGGCTGGGCGCTGCTGGTGATACCCGCTACTCGGTCCCCGCCAGGCGCGCTAGTCGCGCGACAACCGCCCGGACGCTAGCCAACGCTCCCATGTCCCCAGAGGGGCCCCCTGTGCCCTTCGATTGCGGCGCGGACACTCCTGACGCTGGCCGCCTGCCCTTTTTATCCGCTTGCCGTGGTCAAACCGTTCCCTGCGCCATTTTTCGCGGCTTGCTCGCGTTGCAGGCGTTTGCGCTCTTCCTGTTTGTGCAGCAATTCGGCCAGCGGGTTCGGCGGCTCTTTCTGGAACTGGCGCGAGTACAGATCGAGGATGGCTCGCTTGCTCAGCGTGGGATTTTCCTTGGCCAATTCCTCGACTTCCTTGATGGTCTCGGAGCTTGTCGCGTCTTTCTGCACAGAGTCGATGGGTGCTTGCGTGCTGACCGGCTTCGGCGTGTCTATCGCTGCTGCTGGCCGGGCCATGGCTGCAGTTTCCGCCCCCTTGGCATGCTTGGCGACAAACGCCGCCAACGTTGACAGGCCGATTGCCACGCCATTCGCTGCGAGGTAGTCGCGGATTTGAGCGATCGAGCATCCCGCCGTGCGCAAGGTCAGGATGTCGCCCAGCCATGGAAGCAGTTTTGAGCGCCGAGCGGCAGGCTTAATGCCCTCAAGAAACTCAGTAGGCGTCACACCAATCCCTCTCCGATGAATTCCTGCGAATTCTATCAGTGCATCCGGCCCATTCTCTGGAATTCCGCATCGACTCCGACCATTTCCGACGAGTTCTGACCCTGTCTGACCCTAGCTCCGGTCAACTCTTGCCGAGTCTGAGCTATTTCGATAGCGAGGAAAGAAGTAAGGCACGTCGGATATGTTTACGCGATGCTTCGCATCCCGTAAAATATCCCCGTGCCAAAGGGGCTCGCCCCTTTGAAACCCCCGCGGCCAAGGCCGCGTGGAACCCGCCGGCAGACGGCACTCCGCGCCTCCGTTTAGGCGTTGCGCGACGCGCCTCTGCCCTGCCTGTCACCCCCACCAAGAAGGCCCAGCGATGCCCAAACCGAAGACCGAAAGTGGCCTGTCCAAGCCGCTCAGCTTCCGGCTTCCTGTGGCCGAACGTGAGGCGTACTTGTCCAAGGCGAAGGCCGCGGGCCTTAGCCCTTCGGAATTCTTTCGCCAAGCGGTGCTGACCAACCGCACGGAGGTGGTGGCGAGTTTGAAAGCCACGCCGCACCGCGAACGTCTGTTGTTCATCTTCGGCAAGACGAGCCGCGACATCGAGCAGCTCGCGCGCCAGGCCTGCGATGACCACGAGCGCGGCGCCCTGTCCGAAGAGGCCTACATGCGCATGCTCGACCGGCTTCAACTCATTGGGCGCTACCTCAAGGCCACACTGGCCAATGTGGATTGAGCGGCCATGCTGATCCGTGTGCGCGGCCACAACGATGGCATCAAGGAGTACCTGGAGAAGGGGCAGAAGCAGGATCGCGAGTTCAGTCGCGAAGAGATGGACGAGCGCGTCATTCTGGCTGGCGATTTGGACCTGACCGATGCGTTGATCCAGTCGATCGCCACCGACGCAGAGCGCTACGTGCACATCACGCTGGCCTTCAAGGAAGACGAGTTGTCGCGAGAGGTGCTGGCCAACATCACGCGAGACTTCGAGGCGTTCATGTTCTCTGCGTATCGGCCGGACGAATACAACTTCTATGCCGAAGCGCACGTTCCCCGGATCAAGAGTTACGCGGACCGCAAGACGGGGGATCTGGTCGAGCGCAAGGTGCACATCCACGTCGTTGTGCCGTCGCTCAATCGGCTGACGGGCCGGCGTCTGGACCCGTTCGGCAAGGTCGAACAACAGATCCGCTTCCTGGAAGCCTTCCAGGAGCACGTCAACGCCAAGTACGGCTTGGCCAGCCCGCGCGACAACCGGCGTGTGGCCTTCACCGATTCGTCGGAGATGATCAGCCGGTACAAGGGCGACGCGTTCAATGGAACGAACCGTGAGCTGCGCTCCGCGATTCTGGACGCTCTGCTGGCGCGGGACATCACGCGTTACGACGATTTCCGAACGCTCTTGTCCGAGTTTGGCGAGGTGCGCACGCGCAACGCTGGCCGTGGCAGCGAATACGAGAACGTGAAGCCGCCTGGCGCGGCCAAGGGCGTCAACCTCAAGGAATACGTGTTCTCGCGCGAGTTCGTGGAACTCAGTGCGGAAGGCAAACGCGCAGCCATGGAGGCGCGCGTGCACGCTGAGTACGTGGTTCCGGGCGAGTCGCGCGGCACGCCTGCTGTGTTCCGCGAGGTGCTGGCCGAGTGGCACGCGGTGCGCGCACGTGAGGTCAAGTACCTCAACAGCGGCAGTCCGTTCTACAAGATTTATCGAGAAGCGCCGGCGGACGAGCAGCGCAAGCTGCTGGCCGAGCGCGAGTTTCAGTTCTATCAACCCTATGGAGGTTTGGATGGCAAAGCAGTCGACAGGAGCGAGCACAGCGGATACAGCGACCGGGACGCCTGGCGTTGGTCCGAACGAGTACGTGGACTCGGATGGGGTGATTCACACCCAACCGCCGACCGCGAGCGGGGAGTCGAAGCGCAGCAGCCGACCGAACGTGACCGGGGAATCGGGCACGGGCGTGGTGGCGTTGACGTTGATGCAGATCGACCCATCGAGGCGCCCGAATCCGCCGACCGTGTGCGAGGTTTGCCCTTCGGGGCTGTGGATGGCCAACCCGCGCGAGGTCAAGTGCTACTGCCGTCTGATCCACTACTGGAGCTGGGAGACGGGCAAGCCAAACGACCTGACGAATTGCGACGGGCTGGCGATTTCCCTGGAGCAGGAACGGGAGAGAGACGAGGCGTAAATCTGTCGGCCGAGGATCTCGCGTGGCGGTTTGTGGCGGCGCAGATGTACGACGCCTATCAGGCAGGAGGGCCCGCGGAGCGGGCACGCTTGGGAGCCGCAAGCGCGGCGAAGCTCACGCAGTACCAGTTTGCGCCGCCGCCTGGTGCGGCGGGTACGCCGGCACCGTTTGGCCAACGCCCCGGGCCGCGCAGCCTGGCTGATATCAAGAGCTTCGATGCGATCGGCTCGATGCCATTTGAGCCGGCGCGGCCGAGTCCGCCCATCCGAATAAATGCAATTAACAGCCAGCCTGTTAAGGCTGACGCTCCCCCCCACCACTTTCAGCCGCCACCATCATGGCCACCAGCCGTCGGCGCCGGCGACATTGTGGTGTCGTTCAACACCCGAGCGCGTCCGTCGACGGGACGCGAGGCAGATAGTGTGCTCGACCAGCTGGCGCGGGATTTGTCGGAGCGGCGGGCCGCCGGCAGCGACATCGAGCGCACCGAGTTCCGAGAGATCAAGGTCAACCTGGATGCTCAGCGGCTGCTCGATACGCTCTCGCGCACGCATGGGCTGATCGTGGACAAGTATGCGGTCACCAAGGGCACCGACGGAGGCGACCGCATCCGCGCCGGCACGCGCAACTTGAACGTGTCGGACTTCCTCACGAAGGAGTTGAACCTGTCCTGGGCGGAGGCGGCGCAGCTGCTGCGCACGACCTATCGGGCGCAGACCGGTCGGGAGATTGACCTCCCCTCACCGCAGCGACCAGAGCCGACGCCGGCGCTGTGGCGAGACTTCATGCTGCAGCGTGGAGGATTGGGAAAGGCGGACCGCGCTGTGTGGACTGCGCAGTTGCAAAGCGAGCGCGAGCGGCGCGAAGCAATTCGTTCAACCTTCCGCGATGCGCGCCGTGCCATCCGCGAAGATCCAACGCTCACGAAGGCCCAGAAGATGGCGGCATTGTCGACGTCTCGGATGATGCGCGTGGAGCGGGAAACCGCGCTCAGCCGCACCATCACGACCGAGCGCGATAGGCTGCACGCGTCACGGCCGTCGCAGGAGGATCGTTACCTGGCGTACCTCGCTGCGCGTGGCCAACGTGGCGACCACGCGGCGCTGTTCGAGTTGCAGCGATTGCGCGCAAAAGAGCCGGCGGAAGATCCACAACGCCTCACGATCCGCCCTGCGCGCCAGGTGCAGCCGAACGCCATCGTGTACGACGGCCCGGTCATTACGCACCAGGTGCAGCGCAACGGCGACGTGGAGTATCAGCGCAACGGCACTGCGCTACTCGTTGACCAGGGCAAGTCAGTGCGGCTGTGGCAGAACGATCAGGACGCGATCGAAATCGGCTTGCGCCTGGCGCAGCAGAAATTCGGGCCGGTGCTGGAGCTGACCGGACCACTGGAGTTTCAGATGGAAGCGGCGCGGGTCGCGGCCGAAGCGCGACTGCATGTTGAGTTCGCCGACCCCGCAATTAACCGCATGTTCGTGGAGCGCAGGGACAATCTGCGGGAACTGGATGCGCAGCGGGCTCGCAGACCTGAGCCCGAAGCGGCCGCTCCGGGCAGATCGATCAACGGGCCCGCGTCCACTAGCGCCCCTCAGCCCTCTCCAAGCGAACCAGCGAAGCACGACATGTCGCGCCCTGAACCAGAGCCTGGAGGCGACATCGAGCGCTGACGTGGTGAGCGTCGGCCAAGTTCATTGGTCCTGTTCCTCGGTCACCAGCTCCTTCGCTGCGCTGGCCAGGTGCTCCCTGCCATCCCAAATCGCATAGATCTGCCCGACTTTGCAATCACCACGCTCATAGGCAAAGAAGGGAGTCGCGATCTCTCGTGGGGCGGCTCGCCACGAAGGTTCCTTTGCCGGTGACGGTTCGTGACGTTGATACGATCGATAGGGAACCGAATTGCGCGTAAAGCGCTTGTGGATGTCCTCTTCTACAGCATGCTGGTTCGACAGCAGGTGCATTCCGTTACTGTCGGGATAGGCCACGCACGCCAGGCCATTGGATCGCGCGATGTGGATTGCCGTATCGAAGAACGCATCGACAATGGAACCGACCGCATGCGTCGTCCCCATCTCGCCAATCGGATTTAGCGCGCGAATCACCAGGCTGGGTGTCGTCCGGTCGATGCTGGGTATCACTTCCACGTAGAGCAGCGCCATCCCCGCCAAACGCTTGGAGACCGGGTCAACCACGAGTAGATGTAGCTGACGCGCTTCGCACCACATTGCGGTGTTCGCCCGCGTGCAGAGACTGGCGGCTTCCTTTGCGAAAAATGCGGCGGGGGACTTCGAGATGATCGCAGTCAGCTCGGTGAAGCGCGAATCGCTGCCTTCATCCTTGAACTTGGCGCGTTCCCGCTTTACCCAGCGTACATAGACGGTCGCTACGCGCTCTTTTGTATGCAGAATCGCGCGCTTGAGCCAAGCCGTGTCTGACTCGTGCTCTTGCCGGACAACCCCAAGCCTGCCTGCAAGGAGCGCGCAATCGCTTTGATCAAAGCGCCCGACGAACCGATCAACCCCCGCGACCACAGCGTCGGGGAGTTGGGTGTCAACGTACTTGAGCAACGCATCGAGACGGTCGGCAGCCGATACGCTGTCGGGGTCAATTTTTAGCAGCGCATCGAACTCCCGGCGGCCCCACTGGTCGGCCACCGAGTCGCCGCGGGCCACTGCCATCAGCACACCGAGGTGCATCGAGAGCGAAGCGGGATCAGCCGCGTCACCCCTGGCGAGGCGCCGAGGTTTCAGGTTGAGGCAAGCATCCGACATCCTGCCAAAATTCGCAGGACGGAAGCGCTCGGCGCACTCTGCCGCGCGCACAAGCGAGAGCAGGTATTCACGGTTGATTGGCGCACCGACCATGCGCCACCTTGTATGGCGCCAGGTCATTCGAATGGGAGTGCGCACTGGCAGCACATTCGCATCGGCCTCCCGACCGCCGACAGCCTGCCAACGTGACTGCACCACATCCACCGTTGTGCGATACACCAGCGCTACGGCATCGGCTTCCAATGCGGTGAGTGTAGAAGCGGATGGGCCGCCGCCGGCGAGCAATTCGTCCATGATCGGGGTAAGTCGGTCAAGCGCTTCGTCCAGCGCTGCATCCGACGTCCACAAGGCTTGCAGAAGTGCCGGAAGAACAATGCCGCGCGCGCGGGCCAGCAGTTTCGGAAGCAACGGGACAAGCGCGGCCCGGTGTCGCAGGTTGGCTGCTTCCCGAGCAGCGTGATACGCCTGTCGTTCACCTTCTTCGCCCTGATACGGGAACCGGCCGACCTCCGCGTCAATGCGACGGGAAACGGCGTGGGCTATGCATGACTGATTACCACCGAGCTGGCTGAAACTTCGGCGCGCAAATGCGTCATCGACCAACACCTCGTCGACGGCATCATGGCAGCCCCAATATCGATAGCCATCAATGCCCATCGCATCGTGGTAATACCAGTGAAGAAGCGCCTTGACCGTTCGCAATCCTCGCTTCTCGACGAGGTAGCGCAACAGCGAAGGGCCCAGAGGCGCTAACTTCGACGCCTGATGCAGTGAATCGAGTCCAGACATCGGAATTGCGCTCACCAGGTATTGGTATGAAGCGATGTACCCGCCCGCTCGTGCCTGGTGCAGCCACTCTACGGCCAGTTGAACCGGAACGCCGCGGGCGCGATCGCCCGCCACCGTCAACCATGCATCGAGATCCGATGCACTGGACTCCCGAAAGAACGGCTGGAACGCAAGTATTTCCTCGGGCGTCCGATAGCCGTGCCGCTGTAGCAACATCAAGTATTCGCGCAAATCACCGCGAACCGTGAGGTAGCTCTTGCATTCCGCAAGCTGCTCCAGGTTCAGCGCATAAGGCGCGCCAGCCAGCAACTCCAACTCCGTAGTGGGGGCGGGCCGATTTTCGATTTTGCCGACCCCCAACAGCATTGTCTGGCAAGCAGCGATGGCCGAAGATCCTGCGCCCATGCCGACCAGCCGGCGCGTCAATTCCCATGAAGGATCGGTGTTAGCGTCGAGCGTTTCCTTGAAAAGTCCGCCGTCCACGCAGACATCGACCTGCGCGCATTCGAGCAGATATTTCCACCGTTCTGTGGGGGCCGTCCACAGGCGCTTCTGCACCTGTTCAAAGACGGCGGCGATGTTGCCGACACCAGCCGACTGCAGGAACTCCAGGTTGGCGCGCAACCGCTCCGGTTGGAGTGCCCACAATTGCTCGTAGAAAACCTCCGACATGCGAGCACGATCCACCCCGTGAGGGGCCAAAAGTCGGATCGAGGCGCGCAATGCACGCTCGCGCGCAGGATCAAGTTCGGTTGGCCTATAGCGGTCGCGCCCGAGAAAGGAAACCCAGGCGAAATCTTCCGGCTCGCGGACCACACCCTCTTCCACGTAGATCATCAGCAACCGGGCTTCACCGCGCGAAATAGACGTTCGGCAAACGTCCGCGATTCGGGCAATCTCGTTCAATCCGATCCGCGCCATCGCTTGCAGTGCGACGACGTCCATAATCCAGATCCGCTTCAGATCCGCAACCTCGCGTGCACCTTTCAAATGGCGCAACGCGAAATCGACCGATTCGCAGTAGTGAGTCCCCGGTAGCGTCCATTCCAGGAACTTCTCATAGATGTACTCCCGCCCTTCTGGCGTGCGAACCGAGCGCAGCAGCTTGCGTGCGCGTTCCAGGTTGAAGCGTTCTGGCAGAAAGAGTTGTCCAAGCTGCCTCAAGCGGCTATACGTGCCGGACAGCAGGGGCACCGTGGCGGGAATTCCCAATGCGCGCCGAACGTGAGGCTCCAATGACGGCGAAGTCTCCAATGCGTCGGATAGGTGATACGCCACATATTCGCGATACTTTCGAATCCTGGCCTTCTGAAGGCTCAAAGGATGAACGTCGTTCTCGGCGCCATATTCCGTTGCCCTTTTGGGGGAAGGCGACGACTCGCATTTCAACAGCATGAAGTTACGAAAGGCGGCGTACGAAGTAGCGTTCTGGGTCACTGGTCAGCCCTTTTTCATTTCGGCGCGAATCGCCGAATCCTTGTCGAGATATCGGGAAAAATTGGTGTCAGCTTCAGGTTCCTGGAGAAGCTAGACCTTTGCATGGTCGCCGCCGGCTGGTCATCGCCGGCAACGCACATCGCTGTCCTACGGTCACCGGGCTCGCTTGCGCAGGCGTTTGGTGATTTCGTCAAAAGCGGCAAGTTTGGCTTCGTCCGACGAACCGAACCCCGCCTGCCTCCAACTGACGGCTTCGTCCTGCATTGGAGCAACGGTATAGGACCAAGACCGCCCAGTGAATTCAACGATGACACGATGTCCATCGGCGTACAGCGTGGAACGGCCATCGGCCGTACGCTTCCAGGCCCGCACGAACCAGCGCATGCGCTTCATCGACCTGCCCTCTTCGAATGAGGCGGTCCGTTTCTTCTGTTCAACGATCGGGCTTTGCAACGTCGCCGCGCACCGCACGTCGACCCGGATAGCTTCCTTCACGTTCGGGTGCCCTAATAGATGATAGGCACCGTGTCGAACGGCATTGCAAGCTGCGCATAAGAACTGTTCGCCCTTGCGCCCTTCTACTGCGATACGCGTCCATCCGTGTGACGGAAGATCCTGCCTAACCCATCGCCCGTTCTTCCAAATCGCCGGAAGTCGCGTCTGTTCAGCGCTGTGAAGCTTCATGGTGCTCTACTTGCTCCGTAACCGCCGCCGGCGTCCAGATCTTCCATAAACGCCGTGACGGCGGCCATTTCCTCTTCCGTCGCCTGCATCCCTTGATACAGTCCGCCCATCTCGTTCACCATGTCTGGCGGCGGCATCCCCGAACTGGCCATGTCATTCAACGTCTTTCCGAGTTCCTCCGAACGCGAACGCATCTGCTTGAACTGGGATTCCAACGCTTTCATCCGCCGCTTAAGGGCAGTCGCATCGAGACTGGCGAGCTGGGGGTAGGCCGTGCGGTAGTCCATGTATTTGTCGCCATAGACGGTGCGCCAGCGCAGGAAGCCCCACATCTGCCAGAGTTCGCGGCCGCTGGTTTGCTGCGGCAATTGTTCGGTATAGGTCGGATCTTTGAGGGCCTCGTCCTCCGTTTGCCCTTTGGCCTCACGTTGCCTTTTTAGGCGATCGTGCAGCTCCAGCATCGAGCGCTCTTCTTGTGTCAGTGGAGGCGGCGGCGGCACGCCCACTTTGGCTGTCAGCGCATTGATCTTGACCGGCGGCGGATTCTTCAGCGCGGCATCTTTCGCGGCGACCTTGTCGAGCGCGTTCTGCTGCTTTCGATACCAGACGTCGTTGTCGTCACCCACCGGCTTGAACCAGGCCCGTGAGTCGTGCACATAGCGTGAGAAAAAATGATCGACCGCTTGTGGAACGTCGTTGTTATCCCACGCACTCTGTACGGCGCTCCAGCTGTCGAACTTGTTGCCCAGCGCCTGCTTTGCGCGTAGGAAAAGCGTCGCACCTTGCACTGCGCCAACGGCCGGAATATAGGCGATTGGGCCCCCTGGCGCCTCCGGCACGGCGTTCTGCAAGGCCGCTCGACCGCCCGTGCCGGCGACACCGGCAACCAGGGAGCCCAAACTGGTTACGCCAGCCTCTACCGTCCATTTCCCGCCCTCCATGATCCAGCCTATGTAGTGGCCCTTTGCCCAACTCGGCACCAGGTTCTGGTAGCTCGAATAGCGCTTGACCCACTTCAACTCCTCGGCCAGCTCGGCATCGGAGGTAAGCAGGTCAGTCTGGTCAGTCTTGGCGGCATGCTGCACGCTCGGCATGCTGGCCACCTTGCCGAGCCAGCGGTGGCGCCAACGCAGGAAGTAACCGTAGTGGTGATGAATCAGGTCCGGCGTGGATGCCGCAGTGGTCTCGACAGTCGCTGCGCGATAGGCGTTGAACGCCTTGATCAAGTCCGGATCGACCTTGAACTGGTCCTGCAATTCTCGCGGCGCGGCGGAGGGTTTCATCAACGGAACGCCGGAGATGACCGCCTCCCGATACATGTGCGACAGCGAAACCTGTGACAGCTTGGCGCTATCGTCCGGCGTCCAGTCGATACGACGGCCGCGCCCCTGCTCACCCGGCTCATAGCCACCGCCCAAGTCGGAATGCACGCCCGGGTAGACGAACTCCTCCACGTTGCTGCCAAAGGCGCTGTCCAATGGAAACGAGCCTCGGACCTCATGGCCAGACACCAGGTGCACGCAGCGCTTGACCAGGTCAGGACCGGGAATGCGCATCCAGCGCTTCTGGCCCCAGGCCCCGTGCCCGGACACCATGGTCTCGATCATGCTTTGCGCCATGCCGGCTGACACCACGGTATCGAACAGGCCCAGGAAATCGATCTGAACGGGGATGCCGCACAGGCTGAGTCTCTCGCCGTTGGCATCACAGGCATCGCGAAGCCAGTTGCAGAACACGCGCGCCTGCGCTGAGCCACGCGAAAAACCGAATACGTGCAAGCGGATGCGCTTGATGATGGGCTTGCGCTCTTTGGGCAGGTTGCCCAAAGCCTTGGCCAGCGCCGCCTTGCGCTCGTTGAGCACGCGACGCCTGCCCTTGGTGTTGACCTCGCGCCAGTTGGTGCGAGCGACCGAGGTGAGCGAGGCAAATGAACCCACGCCGGCGCGCAGATCGCGGTCGAATTCGCCCTTGGCGCGGTACTTACCCTTCAGCTCACGCTCGATGGTGGCACTGCTGCCGAGGTTCTGCATCTGAATCTCGGGCGCGTTGATATCGGCGCTCATCTGCTTGACGAGCTCGCGGTCCGTATATCGATCTGACAGTGGGTGGTCGTAGTAATGGTAATGCAGATGGTTATGCATCTGCAGCAAGCCCCAGTTGATGCGGCACTCGCCACCCCAACCAGCTGCCGCGCCGGCAACGGCATGAATGCCGATACCGAGATCACCGACTTCCTTGTAGAACGGCGTGCCAACTCCGGCCGCATAACTGGCAAATCGGTATTGCCTTAGTTCCGTTGCCCGCCGATCCACATCAAAGAGGTCGAACAGCCGAGCTACGTTGCTGTGCGCTTGCCGTGGGCGGTCATTGTCCCTGTTGTTGCGTGTACCGTCGAAAAAAAATCCGAAGTGCAACTCTTCCTCGCATGGGGCAGGAACCTTCAGGTTGGCATCTTTCCAAGACTGCTTGCGCGACTCCTCTTGTGGTGAGAGGTCGAATGGTTTGTTAGGGCAAGGCGGTGCAAAACGAACGGTGGTCATCGTAGAGCGACGTGATTGCGAGAAATCGGGAAGTACCCGGCAGATCTTGCTATTGCGCTTTTTGCTGTTCTTTCTGCTTCTGCAAAGCGCGGTATTCCTCTCGATACTCTGGGGCGTAGCATGTCTCCCGCTCCTGTGGGGCTTTCCGCTTCAGGCACGCATCTTTAGGATCTTCAGGGCTGTTTTCGTCGCCTTTGTATCCAGGCCCCCCCTTGGTCAGATAGAGCTTGACCTCGTGGTTCGGATAGAACGCCACATAGAAATATGCACTCCCTGTCGGCGGATACTTCTCAATGGGCACTTCCTTTGTGTAGAGCGCCGTCTTGTCTTTCTCATACAACTCGTCGTCGCTCCATTTGATCGTCACTTTGAAGTTCGGGTCCCAGTGTTTGGGCACGGAAGCGCTTCCGATCCATTTGGTTCCGCCAGCGTGCGGCACCATCCCGCCGGCCCATTCCCCATTGACGTAGACCGCCCCGATCGGAATGTCGGTGTAGTTGAGTACGCCGATGGCACCGCCCAGCGTTTCATCGTCCTCAACGGCAGCAGCCTTCGGCGCTTCCGCTTTGCTGCAAGCGGCAAGGCCTAGCAGCGCTCCTGCTATTACCACTGCACACAGTCGCTTCATCGTTTTTGCATTCATGCTGATCCAATCTCGGTAACACCGTTCAGACTCCGGCTTATGTGCCTTGCGCTTTCTGCTTCTGTAATGCGCGGTATTCCTCTCGATACTCTGGGGCGTAGCATGTCTCCCGTTCCTTCGGAGCCTTTCGCTTCAGGCACGCATTAGTCGGGTCTTCAAGGTGATATGGGTCGCGCTCCCAACCTGGGAGCCAATCGGTCAGGTACACCTTGACCTCATGATTTGGAAAGAACGCGACATAGAAGTAGGAGCCGCCCTTCGGCGGATATTTCTCGACGGGAACTTCCTTCGTGTAGAGCGCTGTCTTGTCCTTCTCATACAACTCGTCATCGCTCCATTTGACCGTCACCTTGAAGTTCGGGTCCCAATTTTTGGGCACGGATGCGCTGCCGATCCATTTGGTTCCGCCTGCGTTAGCGACCATTCCGCCGGCCCATTCCCCGTTTATGTAGACCGACCCGATAGGAATGTCGGTGTAGTTGAGCACGCCGATGGCACCACCCAGCATTTCATCTTCCTCAACGGCAGCAGCCTTCGGCGCTTCCGCTTTGCTGCTAGCGGCAAGGCCTAGCAGCGCTCCTGCCAGAACCACTGCGCACACTCGCTTCAGCGTCTTTGCCTTCATGCCAGTCCAACCTCAGTAGCCGCACCCTGAACCACAGACAGATAGTCTTGCAACGCTTCTGGCGGACGTTGCGGATTACCTAACAGTGCCAGAAGCTGCGGCTCATGCAAGCCATCACCGCCGGTAGCGAGCGCGTAGGCTGCGAGCTGGACGGTGTCCGGTGTCGATTCAAGCGAATACTTCTTGGCCAGGGCACAGGCTTGTGCGACCAAACGATAGATTTCCGCCTTGCTCGTATCAGGCATGCTGCCTGGCGCCTCCCTGGTCATGAAATCCAGGATGGCGTCGGGCATGGCGGCATCGACCATCCGATCGATGTCACTTTGCGGGAGCACCAGCTGCGCACTCGGGTAGGTAGACGGTTCGTCCTGTGTCTCGGAGAGCCATAGGGTCTCCAGATCTCCGGCCCGATCGATATAGCACCAGTGCAATAGGGGCGCGGTCAGTTGCGACCATGCCGCGGGGCTCACCGCGCCTGGCAGTGCAGGCAGGACCCGCGTATCCGCGAACCGCAGCAGGTAGCGTGAGCCATCCTCTTCCACCACTGGCTGCAGGCACGGCTGCCACAGACGCACCAGATGTTCGGCCGGTTGCCATGAAGCCACGAAGCTGAGCATCGGGCGACCCTGGCAGTGCCTGCCCACCTTATCGATCAAGCCGCGCAGGTCATTGCTGGCCCGGCGATCGAGCGGCAGTAGATAGGGTGAGGCGGGAAGCAGTTCGTGCAGGGCGCTTGTCGCTCCATAGAGCGGATAGGTTGGCACTGGTGCGACGAAGGGCTTGCGCCCATAGTCAAAGACCCCATCGACCAGGGCAAACCAGTGAGCGGCCGGCGCGGCGTCGATGGTCTGCACCAGGCCATCGAGCCAAATATTGGGGTCACGGGAATCAACAGCGAAGTACATGGCGACCTATGGGTGTTGGAGTCATACGCGGGCGACTGGAGAGCCGGACGCGGCGGCCTTGAGTAAGCATTCAAGACACACGCTTTGCGGAAATGTCGGCAGCGGATACGACTGGTTCACTGGCCCATCAAAGGTGCGCTGCGCAGCCTTGTAGGTAATGGGCCCTGAGCACTCGACCGTGATGTTGCCGCCCTCCAGCGTGATGGCCGCACCGGCCGCCGTCGCCAGGCGAATCCGCTTGGCCGCCGCAAAATCCACGTTCATGTTGGCCGACACCAGTTTCAGGTCGTCCTTGGCCATGAGCTTGAGCGTGTCGTGCTGGGCCTGGACGTCGATGTTGTCCGCGCCGGCGGTGAGCTGCAGGCCGAGGTTGTTGTCCCCCGCCTTGGACAAGCCCGCCGCCACGCCGATCGCTTGGCCAGCGTGCACGCGTGCCTGTTTACCCACGGCGATGTTGGTGTCGTGGCCGCTGCCCAGGGCGATGTTCTCGCCGTTGGCCAGCTGCAGGTCCTGACCGGCCACCATGACCAACCCGGCACGGCCGTTCGCATGCACCATCGCCTCGCCCTGGTGCGGCACTTTGCCCTGCGTGCTGGTGTTGCCGGCACTGGCGTCCTGTTTGGCTGCATCGAGCGCCTTGCCATCCACCATGCCGGCGGCTGCCTTCTCCTGCTTGGCCAACGGCGCATTGTCGTCTTTCGCTGTGGAGAGGGCAGCCGTCTGGTGCGTGACCGCCCCTTGCCCCAGCGTTTCAGTGAGTGCTTTGGCCTGTTTGATCAGCGCAATGCCGGCTGCGTTGTCCCCCGTCGGCACGGCCTTGCCGCTTGCCGCATCGCGGTACGTGGTCAGCAGCACACCGGCCTGGCCGCGCACGGCACCATGGCCATCAGTCCGCAGCTCGAAGCCTTGGCCGCGGAAGCTGCCGCGCCGGTTGTCCTGCTGGTGCACCAGGTGCCCCAGGTTGAGTTGCGTGTGCTGCTGCGTGGTGGCGAGCTGCGTGCGCAGCTGTCCGTCGCTGTCGTCAAAGACGAGCTGGTTATAGCCGGCCCCGCCGTGTTCGGCACTCTTGAAGCCGGTGTGGGCGGCGGCGTTACGATGGCCGTCTGCCTCGGTGCCCATACCGTGCCAGGCCGGGCTGTGGCCGCCCGCGAGGTTGCCTTGTGCGCTGCCGGCGCTGTCGCTACCTTGCTTGTAGAGGGCCGTCGCATCTCCTGCGCCGGCGGCGCCCTGCCCACCTGGTGTGGGTGCAATGCCGGCTTCACCCTGCCCGTTGTACATGGCGCCAATGACGACCGGCTGGTCAATATCGTCTTCCTGGAATTTGACCAACACTTCCTGGCCGATACGCGGCAGCCACTGCCAGCCCATGCCGGCGCCCGCCTGTCGCTGCGCCACTCGGACCCAGCGACTGCTGCGGTCGTCCGCCCGCTCGCCGAGCTGCCATGGGAAGCGCACGCGGATCTCGCCTGCAGGCGAGGCATGGTGTTCGCCGGCGCCACCCGCCTGCGTCTGACCATCTGGGCCAACAACGATGGCGCTGTGCACGCCCTGCGCGGTCGGTTCGGCGTACAGCCGGCCCGTGTCGGGATGGGTGACTGCAGGACGCCAGCGGCGGCGGGCGTCGCCCGCGCGAAACAGACCGGCATAGCCATGCGCACGTGCAGCCGCGAGCAGTTCACGCGTGGGCGTGCTGCGCTCGATGCGTACGTCGTCGGCCATGAAGCCGAACGCTCCGGGACCCGACTCGGGGGGCGAGGGTGGCGCATCGAACGCCAAGGCGGCATCGAGCCCGCCCAGGCGTGCGCCAATGGCGGCATGCGTGTCGGCGGTCAGGTTGTTGATACCGCAGTGCTCGACCAGGTCCATCAGCAGCGGATAGCCGCCCTCCGCGTCTTGCGGCAGGTGCGGGCAGTCCACGACTTGCATGCGCGTGCCGCTGCGCAGCGTGCGCACCGTGCCACGCCCAGACACCAGCAGCGCACGCGCCTCCAGGCTCTCCATGATCTGTTCGGCGATGCGTTGGGCATTCGCGGCGTCCGGCGCAAGCGAAGGGCTGATCGACAGGTATGCATCGGGGCTGCCGGCACTCGTAGCCGACCGTGCCGGCGCATGGGCCCGCACACTGTGCTTGCCCTCCGGGTCCCACGCGGCCACAGCAACGCCGCCTGCCGTTGTGCGGTTGTGGCACATCAGCTGTTGGATAGCGTCGCGCTCTTCCAGGCTGTGTGCGCGGTGGAAGCGGATACCCCCGTCTGCAGCAGACTCCGCGTCTTCGGCCAGCTGAGTGCTGTCGGCAAAGATCAGCAACGAATGCCCGTTGGGCGCCTGCTCGTCTTCAACAAAGGCGAAGCCAAGACCAGCCTCGGCCAGCAGGCGCGTGACGAAGTGGTAATCCGTCTCCCGAAACTGTGCGATGTGACTGCGCGTGCCGAACGCGGCCATGCGCGCTTCGGCGCCGGCGGCGTAGTGCCACGAGACATACGGTTCGTAGGGCGACAGCACCAGCTCGACGATGTCAGCCAACGGCCGGTTCTGAAACACCTGGCTGTGGCGCTGCTGAGTGGTCAGCCAGAACCAAGGCACCACGGTCAGGCGGTAGCGGGTGAGACTGCCATCGGCACCGAGCTTCTCGGCAAGGCGAACCAGCCCGGTGCGCTTGGTCAGCGTGCTGTTGGCCAGCGTTGTGGTCAGCGTCACGCGTTGACCGATCAGGGATTCCAGCGCGATCCGCGCATTGGCGCTCACCACAATGATGCGCCACTCGAACAACTCGGATAGGGCCTCGCGGCCTAGCCAGGCTTCCACCGCCAGGTCGGCCAGCACGCCCTCCCCCTCCAACGCATACAAGCGATTGGCTGGCGCAAACAGGTTCTGCAACAACGTCGTGGCGTCCATGGTCGGCCTCGCATGTTCAAAATGCCCGACGCGCAACGAAAATGCGGGCGCACCATTTTAGATGGGGCGCCCGCATTTTCAACAATTAATACCTTCAATAATGTTTGCGCAACATTAAGAAAGCGAAATATTCAATATATCTATAATCAGACTTATAAATCACTAACTTCTCATTCCCTCTCGGTCCGATCCTGGCGCGGCACCCCCGCCAGCTCCATCACGCACGCATAGACCCGCTTGCGCAGCCGGTCGTCACGTTCGGCTTGCTCGCTATCGTGGCGGACCACGTGCTCGATGATCGCGCCCCGCTGCCGCATGATCCTGTGCGTGCCCTGCTTCTGATCCAGGTATTCCTGCGAGTCCGCTCCCATCGTTTCGATCAGGAGACGGCCCGGCGCATCCGACGACCCCGCCGGCGCCGGCACCTCCAGCTCAAAATCCGCCCGACAATGTGCCGTCGTGCCATCGGCCAAAGTCACTTCGCTGTCGAACAGCGGTTTCTTGAGCGTGACGGTGACACCCCTCCTTTTGATCCCCTCCATTACTTTCAGAAGCAATGCAAGCGTGTGCCGTTCGTAGCTGCTGTCCAGCGGCACGGGTTGGAGCATATTGAAGGCAAGCTGGGCGAACGCTTCGCGCACCCGGGCGACGCCGTTGTCATCCCGATCGATAACGGCAAGCACCCAGTACGGCGGGTTCGCGAAATTCTGGTCGCGGCCGCCGATCCGAATCTCGCTTGCCGGCGCTACGACAACGGGCTTCCCCTTGATCAACTTGGTCGCGGCCGCTGCGGTCACCTGGTTCGCGACAAAGAGGAGATAGCCCATCCGCTTCTTCCCCTTGGGCCACTGCAGTTTGTCCACCTCAGCCATGAAATCGCCAGGCTTGATCCATGCGCGGGTCTCCATCATGTCCCAGAGCGTGAGCGCCTCTGTCACCTCTTCTTCAACGGCAAATTGCTCCAGGCGGTCCCAAGGACTCAGCCGCTTCTTGCCGGTGTCCAAGTCATCCGTGGAAAACGTACTGAAGCCGGCTTGATCCAACAGGGTGTAAAGGATGCGCCCGAGCTTGGGCAAACGGCGGCTCCGACTCTTACCACTACTGCTGCCCGCCTGACCGCTGGGGCGCTTGCCACCCGCTTCGTGGGCCTTATCGAGATAGTCCAGCGAGTTCCGGATCGGACGCAGCGCCCGGTGCTTGCCTGGCTCAGCCTGAGCATCATCCTCGTCCTCGGACGGATCGGTGCGAAAGGTTTTAAGCACACAGGTATGTGTGTCGCGCCCGACGATGCGCACAAAGTGCCGGGGTCCATCCCCTCGAATGCGCGCCGTCATCCGCGGCCAGTGCTCGGAGGCCTCCCCATCCCGGCAGTCGCACTCCAGCCAATAGCGAGGCTCCTTACCGTCGTGCATTTTGGCAAGGATGCCCGCAACGACCTGCGCGTCCTGCTCTTCGGCCTTCATGCCCGCACCGCAGTAGCGGCGGACCGACGCTGCCTCTTCTGAAGTAAGTTGGAGATTTTGGGGGTTCTTCTTTTTTTCAATCAACCGCATCGATCCCTATCCTTTTACCAGTTCAACATGCGGCCGGGCCAGCCGGCGCCGCCGATACCAACATACTGCATTTCGCCAGCTAACCGCCTGCGAGGGGCCGCCCGGCCCCCTAACTGAACGTAGCTACTTCAGCTTGGCTTCGATCGCCTTGAGTGTCTCCAGCGTCTCCAGTTGCGTGTTCTGCATCTGAAGTTGCGTGTTCTGCATCTGACGTTGCGTGTTCTGGATCTGCGCCAACAGTTGCGTATTCATAGCGCCAACCTGAGCGGACTGCGTCGCAGTCTCCGGTCGCTTGAGCGTGTCGGCTTGCGCCTGAGCGGCCTGAGTGGCCGTCATATCAACGCCAAGGGGCGCCTGCGCGTGGGCCACGCCAGTCGCGAGTGCAGCGCAGAGGCTGAGGCAAAGCGAGATTTTCTTCATTGTCGTTATCACCAAAAGAGAGCCAGCTCACGCCGGCAAAGTGGATTTGCGTTTTACCCAGTCCTGATCGGTATTCCCCATCGGCGCTACCACGTCGAGGCCGGCATCTTGGCTTCGATGGCCCGAAGCGTGGCGAGGATTTCTGTCTGCGTCGCCAACAGCTGGGCCAACATGCGGGTCATGGGGTCCAAGGTGGCGCCATTGGATTTTTTCTCATCGACGTCACCACCGCGCAAACGGTTCGGCACGCCGATGATGGACACCTCTGGTTCGTCCCGATCGTTCTGGGGTGGCATTTGCGCACGCGCAGCGCCGGCGATGACAACGTAGGTCGTGGAAATTGGTAGGGTCTCAGTCATGGTTCTATCGTCTGAATTTTTTGAGTCGCAGCGAGTTTCCTCCACCTGCTGCCGTCAGGCCCCGCTGGCGGTCTTGGGCCGCCGTTTGCGGGCTATCAAAAGAATCGACACAAGGCACAGCACCGTGGCAGCGACCACCCAAGCTCCCCAGCTCACGGTGGGCTGCAGCAAGGCACAGAACATTTGGTTCATCTCAGCGGGATACCTGGCAATGAGCGGCGCCAGTCCCATCAGAAACGCATAGGCCACCAGCACCAAACCGAACGCGGTGTGCTCGGCTTTCCATTCGCGGAGCAGCTCCTCATTGCTGATGTCACGGCACCCCTCTCCAGCGGCCCGCACGCCTGCGGTCCTTGCGCACTCATGCGTCCGGTCTTGCGATTGCACGTCCATGTACTCCCCCTGCAAGGTCTGATTGGCCGGCTACCAGCGCACGCGCTGATACAAGACGTTGTTCATGTAGATGTCGATCGCACGCGGGCTCTGCGCCTTCTGCCAGACAACCTGGTCGTACACGTTGACCGTCGTTCCGTCGTCCATGCCGCCCATCTGGAAGCGGCCGACCGGCTTTCCGACACAGGCGCGCAGCACGGATGTCGCGCCCTGTTGCGCCGTTCCCTTCAGGCTGTACCCATAGACACTGTTTGACGCCGGTTGGCCTTGCACGACGAATTGATCGACGTCGGCCGGCTGCAACGGCGCGGGGCACGGGTCAAACGGATCGTTGACCGGCACGGCGCGATTGCCAGTGGACTCCGCCTCTTCACAACGCGGGAATGGGCGACCGTGTGCGAGGTCGAAGTACAGTCGGTTGATCGGTTCTGGGCATTCGGCAACGCCTTTCGGGCCGCCGTTGGACGCGGGATTGGCCAGGCACAGCAGCACCTTGCAGCCGTAGTCGCTCGCGCTCGCGTAGCCCGAGGCCAGCAGCGCAGCGAGCGCGCCGATCCGGGCCAAGGATTGGATGGTCAATTTCATGGGATCAATGGGATAGAAGTCGTACAACGATCACGGTGGTCAGGCCGCACGCCGCAGCCGCGCTACACAGCCCCACCACAATGTGGTCCAGATAGCGGCGGATGCCTTTCGTTGAACGCGTGGCATTCGCGGTATCCAGCGCCTCGCGGACCACGCCCAGCAGCTGCGTGCGGGCTTGCTCCGAGGCCTTCAATGCGACGGCGCCGACGAGCATTTCTCGCGCGGCGCTGGCGTCCTTGACGGCGGCGGCCATCTGCAGGATTCGCTCGGTCAACAGGGTGTCGGCGCGGGCAACCTGTTTGTCGAACTTGAGCGCCGCGAACTCGCCGGCGCGCTCGATGGCCTCCCGCGCTTGCGGCACCACGTTGGACAGCACCGCCACGTCCTCGCGCAGCTTGTGCACGTCGCCGAGCAGTTCGGCCAGCAGCGCTTCTTGGGCAGAGGTTTCCACCATGGCGTTAGCGCATCAGCGCCGCAAAGACGCTATCGAGCTGCGCGTTCACACCAACCGCCAGTCGGCGATTCGACACCTTGCGCGCCAGTTCGGTCTTCTCCAGTGGTGACTGGGCGTTGTGGATCATGGCCTTGTAGTCCGTCGTGTCGGCCAACAAGTCACCAATCGTCATTGGACTATTGGCCAGCTTGCCGAACAACTCGCTCTCGTGGATGGCGGCCTCTTCACGCAGAATGAAGCCGCGATGCGTGGCATGGAAGTTGAACAACGACGCAAAGGACGCCTCCAGCGACGCTCGCGGGTCCACCCGGTTCAAGACAACGCGGATACGGTCACGCTCGATGCCGATGTCGTCAGACAATGCCTTGATGGTGGCCAGCGTGTCGCGCTCCTGTTTCGCGTCCGGCACCGTGGGCACAATGAACATGTCGAAGTCCTCGTGCGAGCCGCTGTAGCTCTTCATGCGGGTCACCAGGTCTTCCACATTCGATGCACCGATATCGACCACGGCCGTATCCAGTGTCATCAAGTTTTCCTGCAGCATGCCGAATTCATTGCCGCGCATGGTGGGTCCATCGTTGTCGTCCGCGTTGATGGACTCGATCGAGATCACCGGCGCATCGTCCATGCGGGGCGCCAGCAGATGACGCGCCACGGTGCTCTTGCCAACGTTCCCGGAATAACTGATCACTGCAACAATTTTTGCCATTGAAGGTTCCTCTACTGTTCTGAATTCAACGTGGATGTGGTCTCACCGGTCCATCTCGACGCCCGGTTCAACGGCGGCCCGCTCCGGGGCTTTGGATGCTTGATTGGGCTGGCCAGGTGCGGCAGGCTTGGTGCGGTCAACCTCCGGGCGCTGCGCCGAACGACGCTGCGCCATGGTCTTTTCTGAGACCTTCGGCGTCGGCAGGTCGACCTTCTTGTCCTTGTAGGCCGCGGCGCTGGCAATCAACTGATCGAACTCCTTGCGGCACTTGTCCTGTGTGGCCGCCGGCCATTCCGCGATCTGGCGTTCCAGGACCATGCGCGCGGCGGCGATGCCGAGGCTTTCCTTAGCCTTCGGGTCGGTGTTGTTGGCCACCGGTTCCGGCGCGGCGGTCGCCTTTGCGGGTTCGGACGTCTTCTCGGCACCCTCGGCTGCTTTGCCATCCTCCGCGTCCAGGCTGTTTTCTTTTTCCTGGCTGCGCTCGCCGGCGCTGATGCGCATCTCCTGCCTTGCCGCTTCCAACATCGCGCGGTCCTGCGCCTTGGGGCGGAAACCGGTCGACTTCAAGCCAGCCAGTTCCGCGGCGATCCAACCTCGGCGCCGAAACTCTTCATCGCCCTTGAGCGCCACGGTGCCCCAGTTCTTCGCCTTGGCCACCTCCACCATGTTCGCAAGCACAGTGCGGTCATTGCTCTTGGTGGCCAGCGAGCGCCCCTTGTCTTCAAAGTGCAGTTCCTGGGTCTTGCGGTCGACAAACTTGCCCTCGTGCGCGACATAGAGCGCAGCGACTTTCTGGGGGATCTCGTAACCGGTTTTCTTGAAGACAGGCTTGGTGCCTTCCTTGCTGACCAACTCACCGCCGGCGTTTTCCTTCCCTGCCTGCTCTTTTCCCTTGGTTGCGGAACGCACTTGCTCGGCCACTTCCTTCAGCATCGCTTCGGCGCGCGCACGATCGGTCTTGCGCGCGGCCTTGACCGCGACAAGATCCAGATCCGTCAACTTCTCGGCCACCGGCTTCTGTGGCTCATTGGCAGGCTTCTTGGCATTGGCCTCATTGGCCGCTTCGCCGACGTCCACCTTGTCGATCTTCTGCTCGACAGGCTTCTCCGGCGTTTCGTTCAGTTCACGGTGATTACCGCGCTCAGCTGACTGGTAGCGCAGCTCCAGCGCCACGTCGGTCGCGGGATCGATGAAGTCCGGCAGCGGGGCATCGGTGCCCGATTCGCGCCAGACATCGGCCGCGGCATACCAGTCGCGCTCGGCCAGGTCGCGCAACCCTTCCACAATGGGGTCCAGCTCGGCCCGTTCCTTGCGCCAGTCCACGGCGCTGAGTTGCGCACGTAGCTCGTCGGCCCGCTCCTTGATGGCTTCCGGGGTGTCGATTTCAATGGTGTTCATGCGGCAATCGCTCCTGCGGTGTTCAGGATCGCCATCACCTCGCCGAAGTACGGCATGGCGCCGCACAAGGCTTCGGTGATTTCGTCCTCATTGGTAAAGTCCGACGCCTGCAGGAAGGACAACTCGTCCGGTTCCACGGGCCGGCTGTCATCCACTTGCGGGACATCGAATCGGGGGGTATCTCGAAGGACGAGGGCCATCACCTCGTCGAACTCAGGCATCACCTGGCGCATTGCCAGCAGAATCTCGTCGGCATTGGCAATGTCGGAGGCTTGCAGGATGGCCAGCTCATCGGCCTCAATGGGGCGGCTGTCGTCCGTCTGCGCCGCGTCCTGCGCTGGCGACGCGTTCCAGTACGCCT
The DNA here is from genome assembly GCF_024158925.1 of Ralstonia chuxiongensis. Classification (NCBI taxonomy): domain Bacteria; kingdom Pseudomonadati; phylum Pseudomonadota; class Betaproteobacteria; order Burkholderiales; family Burkholderiaceae; genus Ralstonia; species Ralstonia chuxiongensis. Next base: position 41,335 of record NZ_JAMYWC010000011.1, read on the forward strand.
GGAAATCGACCTGCGGCAACTCGATGCTGCCCTCGCCACGCGTGAGGAACGCGTCTTCCAACTGCTCCTTGGTCGGCATCACGTCCTCTCCCAACGCGGCGATCGACGGGCTGACCTCTTTCAAGCGATCAATGAAAACCTTGTGCTTGTAGAAGAGCGCCTTCTCTGCCTGGATCGGCTTGCAGTTCTCCAAGGTCACGATGAGCTTCTCCTGTCCCATCTCCTTGAGTTCCTGCGGCAGCATCAAGGCGCGCTTCTGGCCCGATTCGCTCTCACCGGTGCTGTTCGACTTTGCGCCGCGGTTGCGGCTCTTGGAGCGAGCAATGGCCGTGAAGTACCCCAGCATCTCGGAGTATTCGTTGGCGTCCTTCTGCTCACGAGGCGGATACAGCAGGTGGGAGCCATGGTTGGTGATCAGCGTGCGGGCGCCCTGCTCCCCATAAACCTCGGTCGCCTGCGCCACGGTTTGGATGACGGTGGCCAGGCGCAAGTCATAGCCGGCCATATAGCCGTTGGCCTGCGCGATGATCTCGATCTTGCCTGGCGCCGTGAATTCGTCATTGAGCAGCAGACACTGGTACTTGAGTTCCGGATTGTCGGCAGGCAGTTCGCGCAGGTTCACATTGACCAGCTGCGAATAAAACAGGTTCACCAGCAGCTGCGCGGAGGCCTCGGCAAGCTTGCCCGGTGCGATCCCGACATAGATCGTCATGCGGCGCTTGCGCACGTCAGCGAGATCGAAGTCTGACTTGCTGGTGGCCGCCTCCACCACCGGATCGGTAAAGATCTGCAGCGGCGCGTTGAACGTCGACAACACGTTCCCCAACGTCGTTTCCGGCTGGTTCAGGAAGCGATTTAGCGCGTCAAGACATCGCCACGTCAGCGGCGGGAGATCCGTGTCCGTGCGTGTGCGCGCCTCCAGGATGCCCTTGAGGTATTCCTTGATCGGCTTACCCTTGCCCGAACTCTGGCGCAGGATCTCGCCCAACGTCACCGGCATGCCAGGCGTTTCGCGCAGATACAGCGTCAAGCCGAGAAACAGGCTACGCGCGTTATCGTTGAAGAACCGAGCGCGGGGCTCGACCTTGGCCGGGTACAGCGCGTCGCCGATCGACATAATGTCGCCGATTTGCAGGTGTTCTGGGCGCTGCCACACCGCATCGAAGACGTTCCAGCAGTGCGTGTGGCCCGTCTCGGAGAACGGCGCCCACAGGTACACCTCCTGGCCGTTGCGCTGACGGTAGAGCGACGTGTATTTGAAGTTTTCTTCCTTCACGTCCAGCTGCACGACCGAATGCGGGTAGTTCAGCAGGTTGGGGATCACGAAACCGACACCCTTACCCGAGCGCGTGCCCGCGGCCAGCAGCACGCCCTGCTGGCCGTGATAGATCAGTGGTCCCAGCTGAGGGTGCCAGCCAACAATCAGACCGGGATAGGCTTTCTGACTCATTGATCTTGCCCCACCAAGCCAGACTTGCGGATCTCGGCCAGCGTCGCAAAACGTGCGCTGCCGTGCAGTTCACGGTCTTTGCGCAAGCGTGCCAATGCCACGGCGATGAACACGAAGGGCACCGCCGTGATGGCGGCAGCGACCAGGCTGCAGACGCCCAACGCCTGCTTGACCGGTTTCACGTCCGCATAGAACTGCCAATAGCGGTAGAGCGTGGTCACGCCCACCACCGAATCCGGCAGCTTCTGCAGCTTGGCAAACAAGGTGGCGCCCGCGAGTTGGCCACCGATCGCAAATCCGCCCACCAGGACCAACCCAGCGACCACTGCAACGATGATTTGCGGCGTTTTCATGCCACCCCCCGCTGCAGCTTCCACTTCTCGACCGGATCGAAGTACAGCTGCGTCATGCGCTTGGTCTTCTTGTCCATGAAGGCCACCACGTCGATGGTGCGTTTGACCTCTGCCAGAATGAAGTTCCAGTCCAGGGTCATCCCAACCGGGCTTTGCTTGATCAGCGTGGCAATGCGCGCCAGCGCCGAGATGCAGTCGTTGGCATGCACCGTGGTCATGCCGCCCTGGTGACCGGTATTGAGCAGGGTCAGGTAGTCCCAGGCCTCGTCGCCGCGCAGCTCGGACAGGTACACCCGATCGAACATCATGCGCAGGGTCGACTTGACCAGTTCCCGGGCCGGCAGCGCGTCGCTGAAGAACAGGTGTGAGCGATTCGGGTGATACGGCAGAGACAGCTCGTGCGTGTCCTCGATCGTGCAAACGCACGTTTCTGTCGGCACCAAGTCGGCAAGCGCCTTGGTGAGCGTGGTCTTTCCGGAGCCTGTGCCGCCCACCAACACGATGTTCTGGCCGTTCAGCACCGCCAGTTCAAAGAAGCGCCGGATGTCGCGCTGCTCCTTGGCGACCATCATTTCCCGCTCAAAGGGCTCTAACTCAACTTCGACCGGCACGGTCTTGTGCGGTGAGACGTCTCGATAGTCCTCGAACGTCCCAAAGTCGATCAGGTCATCGATCGAGTACCGGTTCTCGCTTGCGATGCGCACGGTCAGGGAAACGGTGTTGGGCTCGCAGGCCGGTGGGATCACCACCTGGCCACGCTGTCCGGCGGGTAGTTCCACCGACTTGAGCGGGTCTTGCTCGGTTATCGCCCCCTTGCCCCGGTTGAAATTGACTAGGGTGTTGGCCAGCTTGCGGAGCAAATCGAGCGAACCTTGAGGCGCTTCATGGCGTTGCCATCCGGCATGGCTCCGGGTCCAGATCTCGCCTGGGCGGTTCACCCTAAGGTCGGTGACGCCTGCAGTGGCAAGCAACTCTGCAATGCCAGTCTGCTTGAGCAGGCTTCGCACCGTGGTGGATCTATCGTGTTCGTGCACGGCAGTCATTGCGCACCTCCCGACACAGACGGCAAGGCCGACACCAGCTCGTACTGCTTGCTGAAGTCGATGTCGCGCGCCACGAAGATGTTGATGATGGCGCCCTGGTTGGCGTAGCCCGTCGGCGGGATGTTGATGGTGTTGCGCAACGTCTCGGCCGCCAGGCTTTGTGTCGCCTGCGTTGTATTGGACAGGTTGATGGTCGTGGAGCCGCCCGAATTCCGGGTCTGATTGGAAACGGCCTGCCCAAAATCACTGATCAGCGCCACCATGGCCGCCCCGCCGAAGCGCTGCCAGAAGTGGTTGTCGACGAAGGCTTCCATGCCACTGGCGCCCAGCGCATCCGTGACGGGCGAGTCGAGCGGCACGGTCACTGAGCCGTCATCGATGCGGGTAAAGAGTGCAAAGATTCGCGCCTGACCTTGCAGCAGCGCCGAGCGCTGCTCGCCGGTCACCTCAGCGCCCTTGCGCAGCAGCAGCGTGCTGCCGTCCGCGCTGTACACATCGCGCATCAGCGAACACGACGACATACCGGGATAGGTGGTGACGGTCTTAGTGCCCATCGCGCACGGGAGCATCGTGCCGCGCTTGAGAAGGTAACGAAGGTCAGGCAGGAAGCCGGCACGGACGACGCCGGCGCGCGAGTTGGCCGAAGGTGTCAACTGCTCGTCCAGAGCGTTCTTGCCAGCGCCACCCAGGGAGGTCGAAGGTTGAACGCTCAACGCGCCACCCTCGCCTTCCGTCGGCGACGCTTGTCCCTTGCGTTGGGACAGCACGGTCACGTTGCCGGCTAGGCGGCGCTCGTCCGGTGTCTCGACGTGCTGTTGAGAGCCATTGCTGGGTGTGCCGGCGGTGGGCTGAACATTGCCCCCTGCGTTGCTCCCGTTGCCAGGCGTGCCGAAACTGTTGTCTGCCTGGGCGCCAGCCGGCGTGGCCAGCCCTCCCGGGCCCAAGGCACCGGCAGTCGCCCCCTTCGTCATCGCTTCCTCTTCCTGGATTCGTTTCTTCTGCGCTTCCAGATCGACGTTGTCCTGATTGGCGCGGGAGGTCTCCTTGGGCTTTTTGCGCTCGGCCTCCTTCTCCGCCAGCTTCATGTCGGTCAGCCGTTTCACGAACAGCGCTGTGCCGCCGATTGCCATGGCCAGCATGAGCACTACCACGACCAGGATCACCAGCTTCTTGCTGTTGGTCTGCTTCTTACCTCGGCGCACCGAGGGGATGCCGCGCTCTTCGGCCGGCGCGGGATGGATTGCATTGGAATCAGTCATGCGCTTATCCGAATTGAGAGGTCGGCAGTCCGTGGCGCAAACTCATCCGCTCCAAGCGGATTTCGCCATCGGCCGGCGTGTTGAAGTGTTGGCGCAGCATCGTGGCGACTGCAGCGCGGTAGTGATTGCGGAAGCCGAAGCGAATGCCCATCCAGGCCATCCCGACAACCTGCAACACCATGAACATGGCGCCGTACGGCAAGAGCGAGCGCATCCAGCTCGTCACGGCGGCCGGATCGGCACTGAGCAGGTTGCGGATCACGGCGGTGTGCGCACCTGGCTCCAGGAGTGCTAGCGCGATTGCGCTCCAAGCCATGCCCAAGGTCAGGCCGACGAGGAGCCAGCAAGCGCCCACCACCGCAACCTTCCCGACATTCAGCAGCTGAGCCACCGCACAGCTGCCGTCGTGCAAGGCCAGGCACTGGATGGCCGCATACTCGGCATCGGTAATGACGCCCACCTTGACGTCGTTGATCCGCACGCTCCATGCAAAGGGCGCGTTGGCTCTCCCTCGGCTCGCCAGGCGTGTGTCCACCAGCTTGAACAGGAGGTGTCCCAGCAACACTGTCGCGAGTAGGATGGTCACGGCTACAGCCAGGCGCAGCGATGCGCCGAAGACATAGACGAACCCCAGTGAGGCCAGCACGGCGGGCAGCATCAGGACTACCCAGCGCTTGAGTACGTTCTGTATCCCGGTCATTCAATGTTCCTTCGTGAGACGCACCGTGCCGGGCACCGTCGTGCCGGCGGCGTTGTAGTGGCCCTCCGGGGAGTAGCCATCGTTGCGGATGCCCAGCACCGAGTTGCCCAAGCGCGCCAGGAATTCGCGGGCAACCTCGTGAACCACGATCGTGTCGGCTTCCATGTGATACGCCGGCAACGCTTCGGACCCATCCGCACGCTTGACGAAGATGCGCGGCAGATCCCGGGCCGTCGCATAGCGGAAGTAGGTGAACGTGCCGTCATCCCACGCGGCCGTCGGCGCCAGTTCGGTATGGCCGCGCATCTGGTACGCCGCGTTGCGTGGCTTGGTCGTGCCCTGCACGCGTTGCGCCACCGCGGCGACCTGGGCGCGCTTGCGCGCGTCGTCTGCCGATGCGCGGGCCCGCGTATCCGGGTAGTCGAACTTGAGCACCCACGTGGCTGGCACGCCGCGCGTGGCCGTCACCAGGTCAAAGCTGTACGTCCGGCGATTGGTGACCACCATCAGGTTGGTGTCTGGGCGCTTGGCTGCGCGCTTGAGCAAGATCCAGTTCTTGTTGGCCGAGACGTTCCAGGCCTTGCCGTCCCCCATGCCGGCACCGTCGTCTTCGATCGTCTCGCCGGGTTCGAGCTGCAGCATGATGGCTTTGCCAGGCGTGGTGGCTACCTCATAAACCTCGTTGGGGTCATACACCGCGCACTGGATGTGGGTCTCGAATCCGCACGCACCAGGAATCACGCGCGCAGCTGCTGGCATCGCCGCCAAAGCGAGGGCGGCGGCAGGAATCCAATGTTTCATTGCTGACCCCCTTGCTGCGTGCCGGTGTCCTCGCCACTGCGCGACCAGTCACGTGTCACGGTGTAGCTGGTGGCTTTCCAACCCGTCGGGTTGATGTCCTGCAGTTCCCTCTTCTCTGGGATGTTGTCGTGCCGGTAAGTGATGGTGGCCACCCAGTACGTGGTCTCCGGCTTGATCGCCGCGTTGAGCGGCACGTACTTGCGCGAGAACATGACCTGAGCGGTCGAGCCGACAAAGCTGATCGCCCCGACCTTCGGAATGACACGCGCGTCTGCTTTGAGCACCTTGAGAGGGGAGTGATCGCCGCGGATGAAGTTGTCGTACAGCTCGCCTTCTTGCTCCGAACTCATTGCCTTCACGGCGTCGTGCATGTCCTGGATCGTTTCCCAGTCGTAGCCTTCGCGCCGCTCGACGTACTTGCGCAGGTCGGCCCGGTCTTCCTTCTCCGTGAAGCTGACCTTGCCGTCTGCTGCGGTCGGCAGCACGTCGACCTTGCCCGTCGCGTTGTCGACACGCAGCACCGGCGGCGGGTTGGGCCGCTTGACCACCACCACAGTCGCCATGCCAGCCACCGCGACAATCGTGATGGCGCCCATCCATTTGACGGCTCCCACCGCCACATCGGTTATCCGGTCACGGGATTCGACGCGCGACTTCGCCAGTTGTTTGGTCTGCTCCAGATACCACTTGCCAAGCTCCAGGTCATCGACCTGCGGCATGGTGATCGCGCCGGCAGCTGAACCGCCTTGGAGCTTGTTTTTAATTAGTTTGAACATGCCTGCTCCTTACTTCGACAGTGTTCGGTTGATTGGCTGCCATGCGCCGGATGGCTGTGGCGCTTCGGGAGCGCTGGCGCAGGCGGCCAGAAGCGCCGCCAGCGAAATGACGATGAGTGTTCTCATTGGAGAGTCAGTCGAAAAAGTTGGATGAGGAGCTGTGCCGCGTCCGATCACGGCAGTCGCGGAGGGCCTTCTCAGCCTCCCGTCGTCGGCTGGGCACCCGACGTGCCATGCATCGAGCCTCCACTGCCGCCCTTGCCGCCACCGCCCTTCATGAGACTGCGGATAGCCTGCATCGCACGCGCCGCCTGGCCGATCTTGCCGACCATGCTGGAGATGCCGACGCCGCCGGAGAGCTGAGACGCAAGGCCCGGCAGGTTGAGCGAGATGACAATGAAGGAAACCCCCATCAACACGATCTTGATCAGCGACCCCAGGGTGGCGTGGTTGGGCGAGATCGATTGGGCAAACCGAATCTCAATCAAGCCTGCGGCCGAAATCAGTGCGACGAGGAAGCCATAACTGAGGCATTGCCCAATCCATGCCTCGCAGAACCGACGTGTGGCTGGGAACAGCGCCGCGCCGATAAACATCGGCCCAAGTGCCAACAGCAGGCCAAGCGCGAATCTCGACAAGATGATGTAGGCCGCAGAAATCGACATGAATGGCATGCCGAAGAGCAGCGTGATCGCGATGTAGACGATCGCATTGAGGGTCTCTTCAATGCCGTCGGCCGCCTTAAAGATCTCCCACATGACCTGCGCATAGGTCGTTGCCAAGGAGTCGATTGCCGCGCCAGTCGAAGTGTTGCCGCACAGTGCGCGTGCGATGTCGTCACCCAAGCCGTTGAAGAACGGAACGACGTACTGGCTGTAGTAACCAATGTTCATTCCGAACGTCAGCACCACCGCCCACCCCACCATGCGCTGAATGAAGTCCGGCACTGGCTCGTGGCTGTGGCCACGCCAGTAGGACACCATCACCAGCATCACGTAGATGGAGAAGCCGACCGCCATCAGCGGCGTAATGAGCGTGATGATGTTGGCTGAACCGGTGTTAATGACACCCAACAGGTTGTTGTCGAAGTCATTGAACATGTCGGCAAAGACCGTCACCTGCAGGTTTCCACTATCTGCCATGTGTCACTCCCGTTTGGCCTTACATCCGCTGCAATTCAACCGGGCCGACCACCGTCATGGCGAAGTACCCGGTCTTTGTCACGAATGGCTTTTCCTTGGCGCCATCAGACCACCCGGCAGGTACGCTAATCAGTGCCAGCGCCTTGGTCTGCAGTCCGATCGGTTCCACATCCACCGCGTGGTGGGTCAGTCGTTCAAGATCGGCGCGCGTAAAGGGCCGCACTTCCTGCAAGGTGCGATCACCGCCCAGGAGCATTGATGTCCTGGGACGTCGCCAGTGGTCGTGGCTGAACTCGAACAACTGGTATTCCTGACCTTCCTTGGTGACCTTGAGCAACGGCATGACTTGACCGCTGTTCTTGGTGACGTACCCATAGGTCCCGATCAAGTCATCTGTACTGGGCGGTTTGCTCGCCGTGGTGGGTGAACGGTCGCACCCACCAAGGACGAACAGCGTTGCCAGCAGCGCGAGTACGAGACGCCTCATTCCGTTTCTCCGAGAAACTTCCGTTTGAATTCGCTCTCGTGCTTGCCGTCGCCATTCCCAGCACGGCCGCAACCGCTCAACGCGGTGCACACAACCAGAAGAACAACCATCGCTCGGCGCATCATTTGTCGGCCCCCAAGAAGTTGCTCTTGAATTCGCGGTGGCGTTGCTCCTGTGCCAGGCGCAGCTCTGTCTCCTGCAGCTGGGACATCAGGTTCAGGCGGGTCTGCTCGTTCTGGACCATGGTGTATTCAGCAGACCAGCGGTTCTGCAGATCGGCTTTGGCTGCCGGGTCCTGGGTCAGGTTGGACTGCTGCATGAGCGACTGGATGTTGTTCAGACGCGAGAGCGTTGCGCTGTAGGCCTGCATCGTCATGGCCTTGTTGGCAGCGAGCGTGTCGTAGTAGCGCTGCTGGCCGGCCGTCGACGCACCAGTCAGCCCCTCGGACTTCGCGATCTCCTGGGCCGCGTTGGAGATGCCGTTCAAGCGACCACTTTTGACCTGGTCGTAGACGGCCTGCCATTGGTCCGGCAGATAGCTGCGCAGCTTGGGGTCGTTCAAGATGTTCCCGTAGCCGCGGTTGCCAGTCAGCGCGTCGTACTGGCTCTTCATCTGGTTGAGCTGCTGCATCAGGTTCTGCACCATCAGCATCGCCTGCGCCAGGTTCGACACGTCGAGCACAGGAATACCCGTGGCATGCGACGTGGACAGGCACAGGGCGCTCGCGATCGCCACGACGGTGCGCCGCGCGACCTGTTGAAGCGGACGCTTGCGGGTGAACAGCCATGACAGATTCGGGGTGAGGGACATGCCCTGCCGCGTAGGCACGCAATAAGATTCTTGTCGTTCCATTGTTTTCTCTTCCGGTTGTTGAGAGGACTAGGTGTCGCTCCCCCTTACGTTCGATTTCTTATGAAGGCTCGCTGCTACGCTGCGCGGCGGTGTTCGGCGTCGTTTGCACTGCTGCGCTGCTCACGGCGGGCCCGCATGGCAGCTTCGAGCTTCGGTCTCCAGATCGACTCGTCGTTGCCGCACTCGGCCATCAGCTTCTTGCGGGTCTTGGCCTCGAACACGCGGTCCTGCAGAATCGGTAGCCACACGTCTGGGTTCTCGCCCACTTCTTCGATCACTTCGTCGAGCAGCTTGTTGTTCTCCTTGTTGCCGGAGAGCACCACCATCTCGTCCTCGAACCCGTGGAGGTCCAGCGTCGCAAAAGCTGACTGGTTGCTCTGCTTGATGAGGCACGTACGCGAGTTCTTGGAGAGGCGCTTGAACTGCGCGAACTCCTTGGCTGTCATGTTGGTGCGCTGATAACTGCTGAATTCCGCTTCGGGGTCTGGCATGAAGATCTTGGTTGCGGTCTGGCTGCGAATCTGCGGCCAGATGTCGCTTGCCATGCCCTGCTCCGGCTGTTGCGACACCAGCACCAGGAACTCGCCCTCCTTGCGCCCGGCGCTGAGCACCTTGGCCATCTCTTCTCGCGTGCGCTTGAACTTGATGGGCGCCCAGTACTCTTCGATGATCGACATCATCAAACCGCCTTCCTGCTGCATTAGCGCCTTGAGGTGGAACAGGTACGCGAACAGCGGCTCCGACGGCGCGTAGTCGTCAACCAGGAACTCCGTCACGTCGAAGCACACATGGCGTTGTTGGGTGACGTCGACCAGCGACCGGGGACGGTTGTCGAACATCCATGCGAGCGGACCGTCTTCGGCATGGCACCATTGGCCGAGGCGCACATACAGGCTGTCGCCACCCAGGTTCGTGATCGACTCAAGCAAGCGGCTGAAGGTGCGCTGCGACAGATCTTCCAGGGCCATCACGGTGTCAACGGCATCCTTGATCTGCTTCTTTTCTTCGGCAGTCAGCTTGCCGTTGGCATCGCGCCCGCAGATGTTGACCAGGTCATACAGAAACTGTCGGTTGTACCCAGTGTCTGGTAGCTCAAACGGTGCGAGCCCAGTTGCAACGCCGCGCTGCAACGAGATGTAAGTGCCCCGCAGCATCTTGAAGAAGATCTTCATGCCGCCGCCGTAGTCCAGGCCAAACAGCATCGGATCAAAGCGCATGAAGAACGAGGCAACGGCCAGTTGCAGGGCGGTCTTGCCGACACCGGTGGCGCCGTGGATGACGGCGTGGCCGGCGATCTTTTCGCCGACGTTAACTTCGTCCTCGCGCGTGGCGTGGTAGTTAAAGCTGTAGAGCTTCTTCGAGACCGTCTGCAACGGCATCACGGCCGTGCCATCGCCGATTGGATTGCCCTTGGACTTGCCAGCCGAATAGTCGTGGACAGAGAACGTCGATGCGAGGTTGCGCGAACTCTTGAGCATCGGCCGCGGCAGAGTCTTCGCGCCCGGCACCTGGCTGAAATAGGTGTACGGCGCGGAGGCGGTCGCTCGGACCCAGCCGACACCGCATTCGCCCTTGGACCGGACCTTGACCAGCTCGCCTCGGTCGATGGCTTCCTTGGCTGTGTCTCCGTAGACGACCAGCGCGCCGTGGTATTGGCCAAATGCCAGTTCGTTGGCAGTGATCAAGGCCTGGGCATCTTTAAGCTCGACAAGCTGTTTCTGAGCCTTGTCGCCCACCGATTCCAGCTTGTTGATCTGGCCCTCGATCGACTTGTCGGCGCCGGCGGCAGTCAAGCATCCAAACGATTGGGTGATGGTGAATTCCGCATCCAGGGTGAGCAACGGGTTCAACTGGCCCCAGCCGCTCCTGGGAAAATCCTTCAAGTCGTAGCAGGTCGCAAACTTCTCGGCGGTGTCGGTGCGGATGACGAGCAGGTCATAGCCGAAGTGCAACCACGAATCGGGAATCTGCTCATAGCCCGGTGCGGCAGTCACCGGCACCGCCACATCCGTCCCGTTGACGAGTTCACCAACGAAGCGGAACGGCTCAGAGAACGGCAGACCATTGCGTTGGTAAGTCTCCAGATACTCGGGGTCGTAGTCACGCAGTGACTTGATCGCCTCGTCGCCCAGCTGCTCAATCGCCTTGAGGCCATCATCAAAGTCGTCGTACTTCAGGATCAGCGACAGGTAGAACGAGTTCTCGAAGTAGTTGCCGTTGTGGAAGCGCGTCAGGTACTTCGCCGTGAAGTCCGCCAGGAACTGCGATTGAAATTGATAGGTCTGGCGGAATGAAACCTTCCGGCGCTTGAACGTCGCCCACATCGACAGGTTGTTACCGTGGTCGCGACCGATCCCTGCATAGAAGCCGCTCAGGTTGTCGAACAGGCTGGTGAGCAGCGCGTCGCTTGCAGACTCGAACGGAATGCCGGTCAAGCGCATGCTGAGCATCATCCGGCCGTCTTCGTAGTGGGTGACGCGGGGCGTGATGGGCATCTCGATGCGAGGCAGCCACGCCTCGATCGGTGGCACCTTGCCAAAGTTGCTGGTCAGTCGTGCTTGCATGGTCAAATCCTTATTGGGCGCGCTCGGCGGGCGCCTTGCGGAACGGCCGGCGGAAGACGCTGAGGTGTTGGCCGTAGCGAATCGGCGCCAGGGTCAACGTGCGACCGAACATGCGCCATGAGCGCCGGCGCAACACGCAAAGCATTTCGAGCCACAAAATGCGCAGTGCCTGGTCGTCGGTCTCGCACGTCTTGCGGAGGAACAAGAGGATCGGCACTGCCAGAGCGCCAAAGAGGAGCCCACCGGGGCCCATGAGGACACCGGCGAGCAACGCGACGAAGACGAACGTGCCGGCCACGATCAGCAACGGGATCAATGGGACGCCCCAGAGCATCGCGACCCGCCCGAGGCCCGCATAGGCCGAGTACTTCTTCGGCTTTTCCGTCATGGCTTAGCTAACGAAGAGGTTCCAGGCCCAAGGCGCGATCACAACCACCGCGCCGACACCGGCCACCTTGGCGACTGCCAAACCGAAGTCGGCCCATCGCGCTTTGTCGCTCCACAGCTCCAGACCGACCCACAAGAGGTAGATCCCTGCGCAGATGCCACAGAAGCCGTAGAACCAGATCTTGAATGTGCTGGCCGCCTGTGTGCCGGAGTCCAAGCCACCGGCAAAGGCGGGTGCGCAGCACAGCAAACCGGCAAAGAGTGCTGCCATGACCACGTGATTTTTTGGGGGGGTCTTCACTACTTTCTCCTACGGGAATGCCGACGATGCGGCTGGTTTGAATCGGGGGGATTCACTGCGAGCGGAAGTCGCCAAAGGCGTCCCACTTCGCACGCGCTTTGGCGCTTTCGTCTTGTGCTGTTGCAGAGGATGTTTCGGGTGCGCCGAGAGGGGTCTGTCTCGCAGAGCGTGCCGGCGTGGGGTTGCTCGAAGCGCGTGTGGCCGGCCGATCCAACACAACGGGGATGGCCGGTACTGCAGCGATAGCCGGATTGGCCGAGGTCGCATTTGCCGCGGTTGCATTGGCGGCAACGCGTTGGACGTAGCTTGTGCCCCCGCGCTCCACCTGAAAGCCGCGATTGAAATTTCCGCTGTAGTAGCAGCTGATGGCGGCGTTCAGCGCCTTATCAGAACCGAGCTGCGTGCGCGCACGGTCGTAGCACTCTTGGAGGATGCGCGCGCCAGCCTGCAGGTTGGCGCAAGGATCGAAAGCGGTCTCGTAACTTAGACCGAAGCGCGGTAGGTGAGCCTTGTTGACTTGGCCCAAGCCCATGCTGAAGTTCAGGCCCTGGGACGCCAGCGCCTTTGCGGTCGCAACCGCTTCAGCGCGCGTCTTCGGTTGGCGAGCCAGATGGCCACCAACGACACCAATCGCATAGGGGTTGAAGCCGGATTCCGTGCGGACGACGGCTTGCAGTGTCGTCGGATGGACGCCGGGAGCGCATTGCTGCGCGAGCGTATTGAAGTCAACCATGTGACCTCACTTACGCACGTGCGTTTTCACAAGGCGAGCAAACGCTATAATGGGCGCAGCCATTTGAGCCTCTCACGGGTTTTACGATGGTCAGGCTGGCATTGGTGCTCGTAACACCGATGCTGGCCGCTTTTACGATTGGACTGTTCAGTCCGGTCCTTCTGCCCTCAGTTGCCAGACCTTGCCTTCAACCGCGATCGACAAGTTCTGACAGCTTTCGCAGTACTCATTCACAAACGACAGCGCATCCTCCAGATACCGCCAAGTCTTGGTTTTGCCTCGGTTTGTCTGGACCTGATACTGCTTTGTTGTTCGTTTGTCGGCATCAATCACGCTGACGGCGATAACCCACTTCCCCTCTTCTTTCTGAAGGTCCAAGAAGTAGTTGTTTGAGCCGGTGAGCGCCACAGCCGCCAGTTCCCTAAATGTGAAGTACATATCCCCTCTGCCAGTTGCACAGGCGTATTTTCCATGGCCTGAGCAGCAGTACGGGACTTTCGTCGCTGCATTGAGCAAATCATACATCGTTTTCGCTCTCGTGAAATCAAAATAATCATTTTGATTTCAAATTGAATGCGCTGCCGCCGGAAAGGCCGATGATCGCGCGATCGCAGCAGCCCGCTCCACAGCTGAGTCCCAAAGAGGGAAAGCAGACCGGCGCTCCAATGAGCTGCTCCTTCGACTCGCTAGGGTCCGTCGCAGCGGATCTTGCGATCCGCTGACAACGAGCGTCGAGCATATCGGCCGCCCCTGGCGTCCGCTATAGCACTTTTGTCCCGAGACTCAACGGCGAGGCAAACCACTTTGACGCAAACACCGCTACCCCCGCCCGGTTAGAGCAACCCATCTTGTCCATGATTCGGCTCAAGTGGTGTTTCACAGTGCTTTCAGACGCGCCGACCAGTGCAGCGATTTCTGCGTTGCTCTTGCCCTTCCCTATCCATTCCGCAATTTCGCGCTCCTTCTCCGTAAGGCTGGAAAGGCTTTGCGAAGCAACAAACCACTGCTTATCTGAATCCGCGATAGCGCGGACAAGCGCAGCGTGAAGGACCGGGGTGAGATAGCGCAGGGTGGCGTCAAGCCCTTGAGGGTCGATATCGGGTAGTCGATGAAAACTGAAATAGGTGCCGACGGAGTTCTTCTCGTCGAACATTGCATCGGCCACGGCATTGCGCAGATCATGTTTGGCGAATTTTGCGAGCCAAGTGGCATCGATATCAGGCCATGGCGCTCGGGTCTCGAAGTAGACCGGGCGGTGCGTTGCCAGCCACCGCCGCATCAAGGGTGTGTCAATACCGCCGGCAGAATTCTCGATGGCACGGAGATGCTCGATTGGGTAGTCGACCAGGACTATGTGATCCATGGAAACGCCGGCAGAAGTGATTCGTCCGTGTCCACATGCCAAACACGCGTGCCTTAACACGAGGCCAACATCATTGCGCGTCCATGCTTTGAAGTCGGCTATCGAATGAACATCTTCTGCAGCAATAGTGCAGCGTTCAATGGCGTTGGTTATCATGACTTACACACTGGTGGTTCACACAGAGCCGCCTGCCTTCGCCAGCAAATGCGAAGTCGCACTACGGCGACTCGCCCTCGCTTGGCGCGGATAGGCGTGTAATTCCCCCAGTTCGGGCTATACTGAAATCGCGGCCGACAGTTGATGGCCGTGATTGTGCTGCCCGTTTCGCGCTTCATGAGCGGCAGACGCTTGCGGAATAATTCCGCCTTCCCCGTATCTGTTCTTTGCGAACTGCGCCGCTTTCCCGCGACTTGTTAGTCTCGGTCGCGAACGTTCTACTTCGCGACGATCTCCACAGCCGGTCGCACACGCATGCCCGGCGCCAACCTTGTCCATGGAAGCTCACCGGGATCGGCCAACGCCACACCAGGCGCTTTTGCCACCAGCACCGCTTGGGCGATCGGTTCAAAATCGGCCCGGAAGTGCACAGACGACTTGTTCACTAGGATCTTCATCAGCTCGGGCTGGATGCCCACCATGCGGTACTGATTCCGGTCCATCATCTGTGCGCGTGCTGAAGCCACCGCAACATGAACGTCGCCTATCCGTAAGCAGGCCGACAAGCCCAACTGGAGCTCCAAGCCGCTCATCATCGGGCCATGAAGAACACACTCGCCGTTGGACAAACTCACAACCGTGAATTTCCCTTCAAATGGGGCTCCGGAGTCCGATCCAATCGCGAGCTGGACCTCTGCCCCGAGCCCTGCGACGTGGGCTGCCTGCGCAGCGTCAGGATCGTAGATAAGACCAATCGCTGCGCGCTTGGCGTCGTGCCTTACAAGCGCGGCCAACATGCCGGTGGTGTTCGAATCGCCTCCGGCACCGGGGTTGTCTTGCGTATCAGCAATCACAACCGGCTTCTGCGCCGCCTCGGCAATTCCCATGGCGGCAAGCACGGCTTCGTCCGGCGTCAGGAACGTTGTTCCCCACAAGGGCTCGTTGTCCACAATGTCCCGATAGAGCGCGTCGACAGCGCGATCAAGCTCCGCCTGGTCTGTTCCGTAGCCAAAGATAGTGGGGCCACACTCGGGAAAGTCGGCAGCGGGAAAGCCTGGCGCGAACGAGAGTGACAGAACTCCGCCCGTCTCCAGTTGAGCTAAGCGCATATACACACTGTGCGCGGGTTCAGCGCTCGTACACATCCCGTTGATGGGGATCAGAAACGGCAGGCGCCGACACGCTTTGGCGACGGGCGACGTGGCTGCCGCAAGATCTGTGAGCAGTTGTGCCGCTCGCAAGCCCGTGGTAGCCATGTCCACGTGCGGATAGGTGCGATACGCGACCAGTCCGTCCGCGCAGGCTTGCATTTGCGCGGTCACGTTGGCATGCAAATCGAGCGACGCAACGATAAGTACCTCGTCACGCGTTGCTGCTCGCAGCCTTGCGAGCAATTCCCCTTCCCCGTCGTCACAGTGCTCGGTCACCATCGCCCCATGTAGATCGAGATAGATGGCATCGATATCATGCTGCTTGGCAGCGGCGACGATCTCCCCGGCAATCTTCTCGAATGCGTCCCATTTGACAGGCCCTGACGGATTCGCTGCTGCCCACAGCACTGGCACGAGCTCGTGGCCAGCTGCATCCATGGCCGCGAAGAAACCAGCGACCGGCACGTTTGCACTTCGCAGCGACAGAACGTCGCCGCCCCGCTTCATCGCCGGCCACCCATCGCCGTTGGCGAACATGTCATAGGTCGCGCGGGAACGTGCGAAGGTATTGGTCTCGTGATGGAAACCGGCGATCAGGATCTTCATGGCGTCACCGTTTGCGGCACGCCGGCCGCACGACGAACTGCCATCAGCACGGCCCCTATAACCAGCAATGCAGCGATGGCCAGGAGCCCGGCCTGCATCGAACCCGTAACGTCCTTGGTCCAGCCAATGATGGTCGGGCTGAAGAAGCCGCCAAACAGGCCAATAGAGTTGATGAAGGCAATGCCGCCCGCAGCGGCAGTCCCTTTGAAATGTTCCTGGGGGATCGTCCAGAAGACGGTGTATGACGCAAAAACAGCCGCCGTCGCGAGGGTGATGCTGGCCAACGCGGCAGGGAAAGATGTCGAATAGGCCGCAACGGTCAGAAAACCCGCCCCGAGAACCGCGGGAGCCGCGCTGTGCCACCTGCGCTCACCACCCCGATCAGAACTCCGGCTGATGGTGTACATGGCAACGATTGCCGCGAGATACGGCACTGCCGAGTAGATACCGATCTTGAACAAGTCAGTAAGCCCAGCGGACTTCAGGATCGTTGGCAGCCAGAAGCTGACGGCATACAGGCCACAGATGAGGCAGAAATAGGCCGCCGCCAGGACATACACCCGCGGATCGGTGAGCGCTTTGGTGAACGACATGGACCGGCCGGTGGCGGGTCCTTCAACTTGGCTAGCAATGACGGCCTTTTGCGCAGCTGTCAACCAAGGTGCGTCGGCCGGCTTATCAACCAGGTAGAAATACGCCGCAACCCCGAGCAGCACGGAGGGCACGCCTTCGATCAGGAACATCCATTGCCAACCGGCAAGCCCGCTGGCGCCTGCAAGATGCTTCATGATCCAGATCGATACCGGAGCACCGATCGCTCCGCCGACGGGGCCGGCGCCAAGAACGATGGCCATGGCCCGCGCCATTCTGGCCCCCGGATACCACAGGGCAAGGTAGTAGATCATGCCCGGCGCAAAGCCAGCCTCGAAGACACCAAGCAGGAAGCGCAGCGCGTAGAACGCTTCCACGTTGGTGACGACCAGCATGGCCGCTGACGTAAGACCCCACAACACCAGGATACGGCTGAGCGTCCGACGGGCGCCAATCTTGGCGAGCAACAGGTTGCTCGGCACCTCGAAGAGCACGTACCCCAAGAAGAAGATCCCTGCGCCAAGCCCATAAGCGGCATCGCTCAACGCGAGGTCACTTTGCATCTGCAGCTTGGCGAAGCCGATGTTGATGCGGTCCAGGTATGCAAACAGATAGCAAACAGCCAAGAATGGCAGGACTCGCCAGCTCACGAGGCGGTACACAGCTGCCTCCTGCTCTCGGATGACCAACACATGCGCCGTTGCGTTTGCTACCATCGACCGTCCTGCGATTATGCAAAATGTGACAGTAATCTACACGAAACACATAATGAAGGTGTCCGCTATTTTGTGGACGGGGTGGCCTAGAAATACGGACACCTTGATTTCACTCCATCGGGGGATGAAGCCACCCGCGGGGACGGGTAACAATAAAAAGGGGGGCTTGTTCATTATTCGAAGGAGACTGCATGTACGACATCACCCGCGCCAAGATGCGCGTTTTCCATGCATTGCTCGAACACCAATCGGTGCGCAAAGCCGCGGAGCAACTGGCTCTAAGCCGAACGCTGGTCAGTCGGTATCTGACAGAGCTTGAAGAGATGATTGGCGAGCGTTTGTTTGATCGTGCCGCCACGGGCTTGGTGCCGACCGACGCTGTGCCGTACCTGCTCGAATACGCGCGCAGTATCGAGGCTTCCCACGAGAAGCTGCTCGACGGTGTCAATCAGCTCAAGCGCTTGCATACCGGTAACCTTCTGATCTCGTTGAGCGAAGGTTTGATCGACACGCTAATCGAGGACGTACTGGCTGACTTCGCGAAGGAATACCCCGGCGTAGAGATCGTGCTGAACATGCGGGCGACCGCAGAGATAATCGACGATGTGTTATCAAATGAGGCGCATATCGGTTTGGCGTATAACCCACCCTTGACCGATGGTATCGAGTTCTGCGCCAGTGCTGTCCACAACATCGTGGCGGCCGTGCATCCCGATCATCCGCTAGCACAAAGTGACGGCCCCATTTCGCTTGAAGCAGCCCTCGCGTATCCCGTTGGAATCATGCCGCAGACATATGGCTTGGGTCTGTTGATTCGCACCATTGCCAAAGCGGAGAACCTTCGCCTCGCACCGAATTTCAACGCCAACACGCTTATGGCTCTACGCGCCTATGCAAGGCATGCAGGCGGCCTGGCGTTTGTTACCGACTTTTCGATTCGAAAGGAAGTGGCAGCAGGCCAACTGGTTGGCATTCGCCTCGACCATCCGCTCACAGAGAACCAGTACGCCCGCGTGCTAGTTAAGGAGAAACGTCCGCTGCCAAGGGCTGCGCAGGAGGTCATCAATGCGATCAACCAGCATCTGGCGGATCTATCTACGCAACGAACCCATTCGGATACTTTGGACGCGACTGGTGTTTGGTCTCCAAGGAATGCCGGATAGCGCTACCCGCTATCGGCTTCTTTCCGGCGCTGCTCACGGATGACCGTTTCTGGCTGCGGATTCAACCGGTCGATGCAACGTATGGATGGAATCGTTCCGCTGGCGTATCGAAGTTTAGCGTCTTGCGCGGACGTTCGTTGAGCCGTCTGGATCGTACCCGGTGTAGCGGTAATCCCATCGGCGGCAGCAGTCATCCTGCCGAGCCGGGCGGCAGCCTCGAGCTCAGGGGCTAGCGCTCAATTCGCGCACACCGTGTGGGCCGTCGTGATCGAACTGAAGCTGGCTTGCTACAGTGGGATATACAGGAAGTCCACACCTTCGGTAAGCGGCCCTCTCCCTCAAATAGGGGTGGGCATCCCGTAGCGGTATTCTCACTCCATCCAGTAGCACCGGCCCCTTGCCGTTATACATTGCGGCAAAGAGGCGCCATATCAAATCACTGCGCGCTCTACGCCCATTCCTGCTAATTCAGCACACGACCTTCACGGCCGATGATGCCAATGTCAACGTACTGCGAGCCCTCAAACTGAGAAAGGCCGTATTTCAACTCAAAGCCGCCCAGATCGAACGGGCCGCGCGTCTGCAATGCAGTACGTACCGCGTCACCCGTCACCGGGCCAGAGATCTTTCGTAGCACTTCCACGAACAGCCTCGCCGACACATAGCCCTCCAGGGCGGTCGTCGATTTCGCCAAGTCGGGTCGCCCCACCGCGATCATGTCGGCCACAAAGGCCCGCGTGAGCTTCGTATCGTGCTTGTCGAGCGCCGGCATGACTTCAGCGACGCAAACACCCCGGGCCAGATCCGCGCTTGATGCGCGCACGAGCTCGTCAGCCGACAACGCGGAGTTGGTTGTCACCAGTGCATTGCCGCCACGTTCACGATATGCTTTCAGGAGCCCGCCAACATTGACGCTGTCCGAGAACATCAAGATCACGTCAATGTTCGCATTCAGTACAGTCTCCGAAATCTTGTTCAGCGACGGAGCACCCATCGCCTTTGTTTCGAGCGGAACGGTCAGGACCGGCTTGATACCAAGTGACTGCATCGCAGCCGTACTTTTATCTCGTCCGTCCTCGCCAAATGCATCCTCCTGATACAACACGGCAACACGCTTACCGCCCACGGTAACGCTTTGCCGAACCATCCGCTCTGCCTCGGCCTTCACGCCCGCGCGAATGTAGAACACCCACCGGTTCTCTGGGCTCTGGCGGAGTTGCGTTGCCGACACAATGGCGCCAATAACGGGGGTATGAGCGGCATCCAGAACACCGCTTTTGATGAGGGCTGCCGTTCGAGAGGAGCCGTAGTAGTTCAGCAAGGCTACCGGATGCTGCTGACGTACGACCTCCGCGGCACGCTGCGAGGCGGTATCTGCATTGCTTGAACCGTTGATCGTCACGATCTTGATGGTATGTCCGTTCACACCGCCAGCCTCGTTGACACGACGCAGATACAGCTCAGCCGCCTCAGCTGTAGCACGCGTTGACGGAGCTATCGAACCCTCCAGTGGCAACACTTGAGCCACGGTGACGACGTCCGCCCCAGCGTGACTGGAAAGGAGCGCGGCAATCAAAGTCCCCAGCAAGGCAATGCTTTTGATCTTCATATCAGGTGATCCATGCGCGTTCGTGACGTATACCTCTCCATCTTGAGCAGGCGCGCGCTCGAAACCAAGCGTGAGCTGTCGGGATGCGGCATCATGGGCGACAGCAGACGCAGCCCGATCGAACCGGCCGTCGGCCATATCAAGGTGACGGTAAGCTCGACCGGAATTGGCTCCGCGGTGCACTGGGCAATGCGATGCACGCGGAGCTGTGCAACGTCGGCCATAACCTGCACGTGATCCTCAGGATCGAAAAAACGTGCTGAACCGATGTGCTCAAAGATCACTGACATCGTTAGCTCGGCGGTGCAGGTAGGCGCGGACCGGTTCAAGTTTCGCGAGCGTCGGCATCTGTGCGCAGGTCCGCAGGGCTGTGTTCCACGGATACGCTAGCTGGCCGAGCCAGTCATCGAAGACCACCTGCGTAGTGTCAGGCGGTAGCACTTCCATGGCGTCGATCACGATGTCCAGCGTTTGTACGCGCCACCCCTGTTCCTGCAGGGTGAATGCCCATTCGTAGCTGCCGCAGCCAACGCGCACGTTGCTGTCAACCTTGTTGGACATCCCGACGAGCCAGTCGCACTCATAGCGCCTTGAGCCAGGGGCGGGGGGCGAATTTGTCAAGCAAAACGTATAGACATTGTCGTAGGTCTGTCCGAAGCGCCTGACAAGCACATCGGCGATGGCGGCCAGGCCTTGGCTGCGCGCGGGGAAACTGATGGCCTCCGACTTGACTGTCATGTGGAGTGTTGCATCCGCAGCGAATGCATGCGGCATCAGGTGCGGGCGGTTCTCATCCTTTGCGCGCACATAAGTTCGGATCAAGGCCTCGGGATCAAGAGATGTCGGCATTTGCGGTGTCGTGAGGGTGTTCATGAACGACGAGCACGTAGGATGGCCCGTCGATCTCTTGCGTGTCCGCGACGATGAAAAAGGTCAAGGGAAGCCCCGGCCTTGCAGCGGGAATGGGCCGAAAGTACGCGGCCGTCACCGACAGCTTCGTCTCGGTTCGAGGAACCGGCTTTAGGCGCAGGGGCTTGGCGAGCGCCTTCATGAGCCCCGGCACCGCCGGAAAAGCAACGAGCTGAACGACTCCACTGTCGTCCCCTGCATAGAAGGCACGGCTGGCCTGATAGCCAAGACCTCGATGCCGGGCGGAAGTACATGGGTGTAGTTAGAGCCCCCCATCTGTACGCTGACCTTGACCCCGAGCCGCTCAAGGTCATGCCGCTCGTGCGCGTTGCTCCCGACCAATGTGGTCTTGCCTTGCGCGACGTCCTCCAGCAGGCGGCCGAGGTCTGCGGGAGACTTCGGCCCATCGGTTTGCGCATGGGCATGGGCCGCTACCAAGACGACTGCAGACACAAGCATTTTCAGGAGATGGCGCTTTTTCATATCGCTGGACGCTTCAAAGACCGTTTGTGGAATTTCGTGGTGTAACCCGCGCGTTGCCGCCCCCTTTGCGCAGTGATCGCCTACCGCTGGGGTTCCGCGGGCATGTCCACCCCCATGCGCTGCAGCTCATTCCTGGCGAGGCAGGCACGCCAGGCATCCATTAGCGCCTCGGCAACCTGTTGTGCCCGCTTGCCGCTTAGGCCCATCAGCTTGATAGTCAATACGTTCTTGCGCCGCCCATGCCATGCCCGAAAGCGCGACACACCGAGCGCTGGCGGCGCAGCCTGCGGCACGAGCGTCAGATGCACATTGAACGTGCCATTGAAGACCTGAAAGTTAAAGTCGTTGACCGTGTCCCACGGCAGCATTGCCGGCACGTTGAACAGTTGCAGCCCTTGCGGGTGAACCACCAGCGCCGGCTTGCGGCCGCGTCGCCATACCGCAAAGGCGCACCACAGGCAGAGCAGTGCCGCTGCCAGCAACGCCATGCCCTGCATCATCTGCGTATCGGACATGCCCCTGTGCACCAGCATCCGGCCAGAAAGCCCCAGCCCTACCGCCACCAGTGCAAACGCCGCTGCGGTGCCCAGCGGACGCTCGGTCACCGGCACAGGCGCGCCTGCCCGTTGCGCGATCTCGGCCAGCGCCGCGATCTTCTGCTGGCGCTGGGTTGCGGCAACCGCGCTCAACTCCTGTTGCAGCGTTGCATTGATGTCGACCGACGGCCCGGCCTCCGCGGCGGGCGTGCCGTCCTGCTGCTCCAAGCCGAGCTCCGCCAGCAAGCGGCTGCCGGCGGGGTCCATGGCGCGTTGCACTAGCGCCGGGCTCACCGGCATGCCGATGGCGTCCAGGCGTTCCGCCAGCTCCGGATGGGTGTCCGTCGGGTGAGCCTGGCGGTTCTGCAGATGCCGGCTCGGGTCGACCATGCCCCGTTCGTTGACGAGCTTGCAGACATGCGCCAACACGCCGCCTTGCACGGTCCCACCCTGCTCCCAGTGGCTGGCGAGCGCTTCGTCGACGTGCGGCTCCAGCGCGCTGATGCGCAGCAGGGACGTAGCGACAGCCTCGGCGCCGGCGGCCTCGGCGCCTACCGTGTCGGCGGCAAGCTCGCGCTGGCGGCTCCAGAAACGCACCGCGTTGTGAAAGCTATTCAAGAACATCTCGCCGAACAGCGTCGCCGGTCGGGTGAGCGCGGCGCGCAGACCATCATCCGCACGCTGGTCTCCGCCGACCGCCGCGATCTGGCGGATGGAAGCCGAATAGATCGGAGAGAAGTGCCGGCTATAGACCGTGTCCTCGCCGAGGAAGTGACCCAGCTCATGACCGACGACCGCCGAGACTTCAGGCGCATTCAGGAACGCCATGTACGGCAGCGGCAGATACAGTACGCGGCCTTTGGGCACGTCGGCGCCGCTGCTCAGACGCACCGGGTGCTCGGTCACGAAAAAACCTTCGTTCAAGCCGACGACGATCGCATCGGGCATGTCGGCGCCGACACGGGTCGCCACGCTGCCGACGAATGCCCACAATGCCGGCACTTGCTCGCGGGACGCCACCTGCCCCATCACCTCGATGGCCCCGACTTCGAGCGGCCGCCGCGCGGCGCGCACCACGTCGACCAGCGCCAGTACACCGTATGCAACCAAGATCCCCGCAAACAGGACGAGTGCGACGACCAGTTTCATGTCGCTGCGGCTGTAGTCCTGCTGGCGCAGGATAGGCATCACCTCGAACAGCATGGCGGCAACGGCTGCGGCGAACAGCAGCAGCACCATGACCACCATGTAGACCGGCAAGAGCCGTTTGCCCCGCAGGAACGTCTCCAGCAATTGCTCGCGCGAGCGCATCGCCTGCCGGGCCATCCGGCCCTGGTAAAACAACCCGGCGCCCGCGCACAGCAAGGCCAGGACGGCACACGCTGCAGTCACCATCGAGAGGACGGACTCCAGGCTGCGTGTCACGTGCTGCATGCTGCCGGATTCGATATCTGCCAAGGCCGTACTGACACGGTCTCTGGCACGGTTGACTGAGAGCCTGTGCCCCTGGCGGTCAAACACAAACGCGTATGGATCCCGCGCCTGGATGGCATCCAGATCGTTGAGCACCCTCTTGTAGGCACTGATTTGTTCTGCCACGTCGCCATCCACGCGCGCACGCGTCTGCTGCCACAGGCCCACCAATAGCAGGAACAGCGGAATGCCGATGAGAACACACCACTGTTTCACCCGGGATTTCCACTGTGCTTGTGCTGATTTCATTGGTTCTTCGGTACTTGCTGTGTAAAGCCGGCCGTACTATCGGGCCGGCAACTGAAAGGAAAACACAAAGTTCATATCGCCCCACGCCGCAAAATGCACGGAGACCTCAGAGCCCGTTTGGAAATTCAACGAGGAGCATTCTGCGCAGTAGCAAGCCGTTCATGGCGATAAGAATCATGACCTCCGATACGTCCGCGCGCTGCTCCTAGTCGCGTACGAGTCGGCGCCAGCGAACCATCCGCCCAAAGGTGCGCTCGACCACCCAGCTGCTCGGCAGAACGGCAAAGCCCGTTTGCTGCTCGCGGCGGCACACCACCTCAACCACGAAGTCGAGGGTTGCGGCCTTGTCCATCAGCGTTGTGCGGTCATACGCGCCATCAGCAAACAGGTGTTCACACCCGGCCGACATTTCTTCACGGCCTCTAGCACCGCCAGAGTCCCCGTTCTGTCGACAATGTCCGCCGGCGTCGGGTTCACCATCAGCAGTCGTCCATCCGTGTCCACCGCGATATGCCGTTTGCGCCCGACGAATTTCTTGGCTGCATCGTAGCCACGCTTGTCGGCCGAGGGCGCTTTGACAGCCTGGCTGTCGATAACGCCCGCACTCGGGCACGGCTGTCGCCCAGCCAACGCTCTATCGAGCATCAGCCCCACGTCGTGCAGCGTGCGGAACAGGAAGCGTCGCGTGAGCCGCCGAAACCACCAATACACGGTCTGCCACGGCGGGAAGTCGTGAGACAGCATCCGCCAGCCGCAGCCCGCCCGAACCAAGTACCGCAGGGCGTTGACCACCTCCCGCAAGACGTACTCCCGGCGCCGGCCTCGCACGGCTGCGCGCGACAACAGCGGTTGTACAGCGACCTACTCGACGTCCGTCATGTCGCTGGGGTAAGGCTTGATCTTGCGAGCCAGCTTCGCCTCGCGTTCTCGATGTTCTTCTTTCCACATCTCGCCTTTACATCAACCTCGAGAGGAATTTTCAAACGGGCTCTTAGTGGACCGCTCCACCTGAATAGCAACGCTGCGCCTCGCCAACCGATAACCCTCGCCCCGCACCGTCTGAATCAGGCCATCACAGCCAGTACCGGCAAGGGCAACGCGCAATTTCCGGATATGAACGTCGACCGTGCGCTCGCCGACGTACGCTCCCCCGCCCCACACCCGGTCAAGCAAATTAGCGCGCGAATGCAGATGCTGAGGGTGCATGACTAAAAAGTGCAGTAACCGAAATTCCAATGGAGTGACTGGAATTGGGCGCTGGCCCGAAGGCGTCTCAGCAGTCACGCTCAGCGTAAGGGGGTCGAGTCTTAAGTCATTCAACTGAACGCTGTTATCGACATGCTGGGTCGGACATCGACGCAGTATCGAACGAATACGCGCATGGAGCTCGGCGGGATCACATGGGTCGACGATATAGTCGTCGGCTCCAGCATTCAACGCTGAGATCTTGGCCGGGATACTGCTGTGACGAGAGACTACGATAATGGGCAATCGCTGCAGGTATGCGTCCGAGCGCAATGCCAGCAATTGGTCAATCGCGTGTTGTTGCTTCGGCCAAGCCCACTCCATCAGCATCATGTGTGGGCATGACTTGTACACCGTGGCCTGGACCTGATCAACCCCATTTGCAAACTGAACGCGATGTCCCGCGTCCCTCAGTACGAATGACAGCCGGTCGCGCTGCGCCTGATCTTGAACCACCAATAAGATCTCACTGCCCATAGATACTGCCACTTTCTATCGCTCTGCCCAGATCAACTGGCGTACCAGCCCCCTCCGTTTTGCCTGCAGTGCGGACCTCTTCGGTACGAGAGCGTCAAAACGCACGTCTTTTCTTCAAGGGGCAGATCGTAGCGCCCTCAATGGAGTTCTTGTGTCTAGCAAACGGCACCTCGGAGACTAAAGCAGCATCATTTCTTTGGCTACCGAATTATTTCGATCGATCAACATCGAATTTATCGATGGCAGATATTTTCTTTATCGACTTATCCTTGTTTTAGTCAATCCTATAGGAAATCATAACGACGCATACTTTAACAATTGATCATCAGGAGTTTCATCTTCCTGACATCCGGTTTTGGCGAAATGCGGCCGAAATTCCATTGCATATACGCAATCGGCCAATCACTCTCTTCGCCCAACCGCCCTCACCATGAACCACACCCTGAGCTTCCTCATGCACACTAAGATGCATGAGGCCTCTCGCCAATGCATCTACGCTCGACTCCTCACACGACATGACCTGCCTGCATTGCTCAAACTGGAGCACGAAAAGTGGGATACCGAACAGGCGGCCTCGCAGATCGAATTGGAGGAGCGCATCGCGGCCTACCCCGACCTTGCAATGGGTACTTTCTGTTCCGAGACGGGACAATTGCTTGCGTCTCTTTTCCTTAAGCCAGTAGCGCGTGACTTCCATCGTCACGTCCAAACTTGGCGAGACTGTACGTTGTTACCCGCCCCTGAGGAAACAACAACACTTTTCGGTATCAGCCTGACGAGCCGCCGCAGCAACGGCGTTGACGCCCTGCTGGCATTCTTCTGGCCTTATGCGCTTAAGCGCGGATGGCGCCATGTCTACCTTGGGTCTCCCATTCCCGGATTGAGCCAATGGCGGCAACAACATCCGAAGGGCCCAATCGAAACGTACGTGCGCGCGCGACGCTCCGGCATGCCGCTCGATCCGCAATTGCGCTACTACCGCGGCCGGGGCTTCACGAAGATCGTCGACGTCAAGTCCAACTACTTCCCCCATAAACGCTCGCTCGACCATGGTGCGCTCTTGCGCGGCACCATTCCGCTCTCAAGCCTGTCCCCGCTTTGGCGGATGATGTCGTTGCAGACGATCAAACGCATCACGCGCCATCTGGCGTGCCTGCTGTAGGAGGGTCCATGTCGTCAACAGTGACGCACCATAGGCATCAGCAACCAGGCTGGCGCGGCGACCTGCCCAGTCTTCTCTTCCTCGCCACCGTGCTGCTCAATACGGTGCTAATTGCGGCGACGTCGTCTCCTTGGCTGCATGCGTTGCTGGCGCTGCCCCAGGCGCTATTTCTGGCGGGTTGCCAAGAAGCGAAGCATATGGCCGTACATCGTACTTTCCTATCGCACCATGGTGCGAATGACGCGATCGGCGTCGTTTGCGCTGCGTTATTCGGCGTGAACTTCATCGCCTATCGCTACTTTCATCTCCGGCATCATCGCGCTACCTGCACCAATGCAGACCCGGAGGGCCGGCTTTATGTGCTGAGCTGGAAGACACGCTGGATCTGGCTGCTTGCACCGCTTGAGGTGCCTTGGGTTGCCTATCATCAGAATCGGGTTGGCTGGACGATGGTGCCGCCGTCACGATATTGGCAGCGAACCATGGCGCTTGCCTGGATGGTCACATTCATCGCTGCAATCGGCGTCGGTGCCTGGCATTCGGCCGCGGTAAGACAGTTGCTCCTGTGGGCCTATGTTGTACCTGCCACCGTGCTGTCATGGTTCGACTTCGTGCTGACGCAGGCCGAACACTACGGAGTTCCGGTCACAGCCACGACCCGTCGACAGGATCCCGGCGCGATCACGCAGGACATTTTGCTGCCACCGGGCCTGGGATGGATGACTTTGCACCGTTCGCTGCATCGGGTGCATCACTGCTACCCATCGGCGCGTTGGCATCACGCGCCTAGGCTTCTGCGCGTCGACCCGACCGCTGCTCCCATGACATATCTAGCATTCGTTCGCCGCTGGATGGCAGAAGGGCCCCGGCTCTGGCGCCCCTTGGAGACAATACCGATAGCGGCCAACGTGGACACTCCGATGGCGGAAGGTGGACAGTCGTCGTGAGCTGCTACACGTTCTCACTTGCTCATGCGAAAGACGACGCGCAGTTGCGCGAGCGCATGGCCTCAGATTGGATTGAAGGTGCCACTGCCATTAGCCTGCGCCGAGAGCCTTCCTATTTTTCGGCCAGTCGTCTGCAAGGAGACAAGGTGCAGGTCATCATAGGCCGCGATACCGTGACTGGGCGCGTGGTGGCAACAGCCGCCCGTAGCATTACGACTGTTGTTCTGAACGGCAGTCCGCAACGCGCAGCACTTCTTTCCGATATCCGCGTCGATCGCGCCCATCGAGGGCGAGGTCTGGCCATGCAGCTACTCCGTGCACTACGAACACTCGATAGTACCGACCCGTTGCCAACTCACGCGCTCGTCTACGATGACAACGAAGTGGCGCTTCGAAGTCTCACTGCCAAGCGTGCGGGCATGCCTCAATGGAAACAGTTTGGCGGGCTGACAGTGCTGGCACTGCGCTTAGGAAAACGACGCCCAGAACTGGAGCTTGATGGCGTTGAACTGCGGCGCGCCCATGCCAATGAGTTGCCGGCGGTCGTTCACTTTCTCAACGCGCACCGGAAAGGTAACTGGGCACCGTTGCTCGACGTTGCAGACTTCGAGCCGGGAGGTCGTTGCGATACCTTGCAAGCACGCGATTTCTTCGTGGCAGTCAAGGGCGGAAATCCGTGTGCCGTGATCGCTGCCTGGGACCAGTCCTCACTACGGCAGGCGCACGTGGAACGCTACTCGCGCCCATTGGCATGGATGCGTCCGGCCTACAACGCTTACGCATGGGTGCGCGGTCGAGCGCGTCTTCCTGCGCATGGACAGGCGCTCCCCTATCTCTACCTTGCCTTCATCGCCGTCGAACACCACGATACCTCTATCTGTGCTGCGCTACTGCGCTACACCCACAATAGGCTGGCCGAAGGTCCATGGCTCTACGCATTGGCAGCGTTGAACAATGATGACCCGCTGTTGCCGGTATTCAGTGCCTACCCTGCCGCCCATTCGGCAGTACGGCTCTATGAAGTGGATTTCGAGACGAGAGCCGACACTACGGACGCTCCTTCTCCCGACTCGCGCTCGTGCGTGGAGTTTGCCTTGACATGAGCGCAGTCGGCGCACCGAAGCATAAAAGGCGCTACCCGAGACCTAGCGCCGAATGCTGGCCCTTGGTCGATTTGTCGATCCGTTTTTTTTGCGATATCAAAGGAGGTCTCTTAGGCAACAAGGTCGCTACTTCGTGCTGTGTCATGACGATGCGCTGCATCAGCCTTCGCCCCTAAGAATGACAGAAAGATGACAACATCCTGGACAAAATGCGCGCACCACGCCAAAAACAATCCATGGGTCTGCATCGTTGCAATCGCAAAACACCAACCCACCACTGCGGACCCGATGACAACGGTAAAACCGGAAGCTTGCCCACGGACATGCGCCAGTGCGAAAAGAACCGCTGACAAGAGCGCGACTTGCGATGGCTCCCATACCCCGCGAGCTACTGAAATGATCGCTCCTCGGTAAATGAGTTCTTCTGACAGCGCATTGATCGCCGATATCGCGATCACCCAAACACCAAACTTGCCGATAAAAACCGGCCAATTTTGAATGTTGCGTAGAGAACTGAACACGAATGCCAGCGTGGCCAGGCCGAAACCAAATGTCAGCAAGCAGCCCCCGTGCAACCATGAGACACCATCTACGTGAGGAAGGCCAAAAGCTTCCATTTGGACTGACGACGCGAGTGCCCCAAGACTGAACTCTCGCGTGCGCTCCGAGTTAGATAGCTGGTGAGCAAGTACGACGACGATCACCGCTAGCGCACCGAAGGCGATTTGGTAACGCACCTGCCTTTGAATGAACCTTTGGGGGGAATCCGCAGAGGCAGCAACGAGCCGCGTGGGATAGCGCCAAAGAGCCCATGCCGCTGACGTGACGAGGCAGACGGCAGCAATGATCAGGACAAGAGGCAGCATGTTGATGGAGATCATTGCTCACTGATAGCAGTGAGTAAAATCGAAGGCTCCCCCGCCAGTAGCGGTAGTTGCCTATCCAGACAGCCTAAATGAGGAAGCTCATCTAAGGCTAGGCGAGAGTCGCTTTGGTATTGCTCTGCAGTGAAGTAAAATTCGACTCCCGCGCAGGCATCTTTCAATCGCATTGGGTTGTGTCAAGTGCAGAGATTGCTGGCATCAGCACTTCGGCGTGCATGCCACGAACCTGGCAAGCATGGGGTCGAGCAATGGCGACTGAATACGCATCGTCCGGTGCCTGACGACATCATCTGCATCGCTGGTCAGCTGGGCCACCACGTTCGGCGGCAGGTTCGGGATAACAGCGACGGCGCGGCGGACGACGGTACAGGGATCACCTGCCATCCGTGTCACCCATTCGGCCGGACCGCGGCCGTGCGCATGCACCACGGCCGCCCGGACGTCGGCCGCGGCATCCTTGGCGAAACATATCTGCAGGTCGGAGGGACAGTGCACGTGGCTGGCCACCGCTGCCCTCACGACGTGAGCCGGATCGTTGGCCAACTGCCGCAATAACGCTTCCGACACGTCTGGAGAGGTCGCTAGCGCCCAGCGCACGCGGGCATCGGCGTGGTCCGCTAGCAAAACCTGCAGCTCAGGCTCGAGCTTGGGGCGCATGGCCACGTCCCAGCCGTGGCTGGCAACCAGTTCGCCCAGGCGCGCGGGCGCGGTATCGGGGTGCAGCGCCTCGCGCCAGACGGTGGCAGGAGCAGGCTCCGGTGTGGAAAAGGCCGAGCGCCCCTGGGCTTCAGCGGCCTTCACGTGTGCGATGACTTTGGCTGAGCTCGGGGTCTCAAAGTCATCGTACTCGTCCTGCTCTTCGTCTTCGCAGCCCTCGGGGCTCGCATCTTCGACCTCGCACCCATCTTCTTCGCCTTCAATCAGACCGAGCATTCGGTAGGGCCTCAGGCTGCTCTTCGCGTCGAAGCCTAGACTGTAGTAGTAACCTTCGAGATCGGAGCGGTGCAGATCGAACAGGCACGATTTGTCGTCACCAATGAATGCCCGTGCAGCAACCTGCCCGCCACACTCAAAGACCCAGTCGTTGTAATACTGCAGGTTCAAACCTTGCACCAACAAATCGCGAGCAACATATAGCGTGTACCACGAGAAAACATGGCGGCAGCGCATGGAGCCAAATACGGCCAGCAACCCGCCTCCAAGGTAGTCGTCATACCAGCCGTCGACGATCATATCGCCCGTTACGATCAGGTTGATGTCGTTCACGACGTTGGAAGGCAAGCGCAAGTCGCCTTCGTGGATCCACCAAGTCCAGTCCCGCAGATAGACGTCGACGGTACTTGCCCCGCCCGGTGCCACGCGGTGGCACGCTTTGATCAGGGTTCGGCATTCCTCCTTGGATGCGCGGCGGAAACGATATTGCAAACTAGAAAGATAGATCATGCGACATTCGATGTAATCGCAATACCAGTGGCCATACGCCGGCTCGTAGCCATGGAGCGCATCGGGTCAAATTCTTATCGCTGCATCGCCGCCGCTACGCTCGCTGAAGGCGCCGCACCGGCTGTGGCGGAGGCAATCTCTTCTGCCGCGCTTTCGAGCCTTCCTTCGTGCAATGCCGTGAACAACGGGGCGGGCCAGCGCTTGACGCCCCGGTTTTGTTGGCGGGGTCTAAGCATCACCGAGCGTCAGACTGCACCGCTTCTGCAGGTCCGTTGGGTAAGTTCAGGAAGACAAAAAGCGATTCGAAGAGTGCGTCCAGATGTCCCGACGCTGGATCTTCTCGGTAGGTGACGAAAAGAGGAAGAGGAGCCAGGGTTGCCACGCTGCGCAGGCGTGTCAGTCGACTTCGCCCTTTTGCACGCGAGATGACGCTTTCCGGTAGCGTGGCGATACCGAACCCGTCTTCTGCCAGTTGCACCAATGCGGAGATCGAAGAGATGGTATGAATGCGAGGTGGCTCGACCCCATGCTGGCGAAAGAGTTGCAGAAGCTCCTGGTGTGGTTGTGAGCCACGTTGAAACGTCAGGAGGTCGGAGCCCGCAATGTCGCTCAGCTCATAGGCGTGCGAGTCTGAAAAAGAATCGTCCCCAACGAAACACATTTGCATGGGTGGCAGCGCGAATGTTCGGAATTCCTTTTCGGGCACCGCCCCTGCCGCAAAGATGATATCGAGTGCGCCTTTCTTAACTGACTCCATCAGAACCGGCGACGTTTCGATGGTGAGCTGCAACTCGAGGTTCATGTTCCCCTGACGCACGTCCCTAAGCCAGGAAGACAGCCAGCTATGGGCGACCGACTCGACAGCGCCCAACCGCAGCACGGTCGGCGTGTCATCGACGCCCCCCATAGCCAGCTTGATCTCGCGGTGCATTCCCAGCAGCTTTACCGACATCGTCAAGAACCGCTGGCCAGCGCTAGTCAGCCGGAATTGCTTGGATCGTCGATCAAGTAGCTTGACGCCCAGCTCGTCTTCCAAGGTACTGATACGGTTCGAAAGAGAGGACTGCGTGACATGCAACTTCTCTGCAGCGCGCGTAATGCTCCTGAGAGAGCATGCCCAATAGAAGGCCTCGACGAACTTTAGATTCATATCACCCAACGTACTGGCAAACCGTTTTTCCCAAGGCTTCGGAGCGCTCTCGGTTGTCCTTTCGTCCAGTCGAGAGCGGCCCCAAGATCAGACGTGGTCGCTGCCGTATCCACCACCGCCCGGCGTCTCCACAACGAAGACGTCATCTGCCTCCATCGCCACGGATGCGCAGGAGTTGAGATCCTCCGTGACTCCGTTAGCGCGCACCACCCTGTTTCGACCGACGCATCCGGGTGCGCCGCCCTGTGCGCCAAACGCGCCATGGCTACGTCCGTTGCTCAGGATGGATGCGATCATCGGCTCCAAAAACCGGATCCGGCGGTGGCCGCCGTTGCCGCCTCGCCAATGCCCGGCGCCGCCGGAGCCGTGGCGGATCTCGTAGGCGTCAAGGCGAACGGGATAGCGCAGCTCCAACACTTCGGGGTCGGTCAGACGCGAATTAGTCATATGTGTCTGGACGACACTCGTGCCGTGAAATCCGCGGCCGGCCCCCGATCCACCCGAGATGGTCTCGTAGTACTGGTAGCGCTCGTTGCCGAAGGTGAAATTGTTCATTGTGCATTGGGCGCCAGCCATCACACCGAGCGCACCGTAGAGCGCATTGGTAATGCAGCTGGACGTTTCCACATTGCCGGCCACAACGGCAGCAGGTGCGCGCGGATTGAGCATGCAGCCTTCCGGAACGATCACCTCGATAGGCTTCAGACAGCCCGCGTTGAGCGGAATCGCGTCATCCACCAACGTGCGGAACACATACAACACCGCCGCCATGGTGATGGATTTCGGTGCGTTGAAGTTATTGGGCAATTGCCCGCTCGTCCCCGTAAAGTCGAGTACCGCGCTACGGCGCTGCGCATCGACCTTGACCGACACACAAATCTGCGCACCGTTATCTAGCGGGAGCGTGAACTGACCATCCTTGAGCGCCGTGATAACGCGCCGCACCGACTCTTCAGCATTGTCCTGCACGTGCTGCATGTAGGCGCTGACCGTGTCCCGCCCATAGTGGGCAACCATCGCGCGCAGCTCTTGCACACCTTTCTCATTGGCTGCAATCTGCGCACGCAAATCCGCCATGTTTTGCGAGGGATTGCGTGACGGATACGTTCCGCTGCTAAGTAGCGCCACCATTTCAGCTTCGCGCAGTCGACCTTGCTCAACCAACTTGAAGTTATCGATCAGCACACCCTCTTCCTCGATCGACGTTGAGAATGGAGGGACCGAGCCCGGGGTCACACCGCCGATATCGGCATGGTGACCACGCGATGCAACATAGAAGCGTGGCCGGGTGTCCTCCTCAAGGAACACGGGTGTGACCACCGTGATATCGGGAAGATGCGTGCCACCGTGGTATGGGTCGTTCAGCACGAACACATCGCCAGAGTGCATATCAGGGTTACGCGTCATCACCGTCTTGATGGACTCGCTCATCGAACCCAAATGCACAGGAATGTGCGGTGCGTTGGCGATCAGGTTGCCCTGCGCATCAAACAGCGCACAGCTAAAGTCCAAGCGCTCCTTGATGTTCACTGAGTAGGCCGTATTCTGCAGACGCAGCCCCATCTGCTCGGCGATGTTCATGAACAGGTTGTTGAAGACCTCCAGCATCACCGGGTCGACATGCGTGCCTGCTGCATGCCCGCTGACTCGTGCGCGCACCCGCCGTAGCTCGAGACAACCTGAACCGGTCAGTTCCGCCCGCCAGCCCGGCTCGACAACCGTGGTGGAGTTGCGTTCGGCAACGACTGCGGGACCGTCGACTGTTGCCCCCGGGGCCATCTCCTCCCGGATGTACAGGCCCGCACTGCGCCAGCCAGCAGGCTCAATGTCCTGCATACAGTACATCTCGACTTGCGAGCGTGGCGTAGCAGCATGGGAAGTCACTGTGCCGGTCGGCGCCTGGGATACCGGCTCGCCAGGCAGCATGCATTCCACATTCACCGCCTCGATCACCAGTTCCCGGTCTGGCATCAGGAAAGCAAAGCGTTGGCGGTACGCCGTCTCGAATTGATCGCGCAGTGCGGCTATGGCAAATTGCGCCGGGCTTTGCGGGTCATAGGAGCACGTGAGTGCCGTATCGGTGCCGTTATAGCGCACCTGCAGTTGATAGCGGCTACGAATGAGGTCCGGCGCAACGCCTTGGGCTTCCAACTCGCAACGTGCTTCTGCTTCAAGTTTGCGTGCCTGCTCGAGGGCGGCGGCAAGCCCTTCTGCATCCAGCGCACGCTCAACAGAAATCTCGCGAAGGGCGATCTGATCAGCCAAGCCCATCCCATAGGCTGACAGGACCCCGGCAAACGGATGTGCCAGGACACGCGTCATACCCAACGCGTCGGCCACCAGGCAGGCGTGCTGTCCACCTGCGCCGCCAAAGCACTGCAACGTGTAGGTGCTGACGTCATAGCCGCGCGCCACCGAGATGCGCTTGACCGCATTTGCCATGCTGCCGACGGCGATCTGCAACGCGCCAGCGGCTACTTCTTCTGCACGCGTCGCACGCCCCGATGCAGTGGTCATCTCACGCGCCATGGATTCAAAGCACTGGACCACGACGCCGCGGTCCAAGGCCTCGTCCGCGGCTGGCCCGAACACTTTGGGGAACCAGTCCGGCTGGATACGCCCAAGCATTACATTTGCATCGGTGGTGGCCAGCGGCCCACCGCGACGGTAGCTTGCTGGGCCGGGGTTCGCGCCGGCGGACTCCGGCCCGACGCGCAGCCGTGCCCCATCGAATTGAATGATGGAGCCACCACCGGCTGCGACCGTGTGGATGCTCATCATCGGCGCACGCATGCGAACGCCGGCCACTTCGGTATCGAACGTGCGCTCAAACTCACCAGCATAGTGGCTAACGTCCGTCGACGTACCACCCATGTCGAAGCCGATCACCTTCGGATGGCCTTCAGCCTGCGCGGTACGCACCATACCAACGATGCCGCCGGCCGGCCCCGACAGGATGGCATCCTTCCCTTGAAAGCGTTGAGCTTCGGTCAATCCGCCCGAGCTTTGCATGAAGAAAAGGCGAACGCCCGGCATCTGCTGCGCCACTTGTTCGACATAGCGGCGCAGGATCGGGGACAGGTAAGCATCGACCACGGTCGTATCGCCACGTGGGACGAACTTAACGAGCGGGCTGACTTTGTGGGAGACGGAAATCTGTGTGAAGCCGATCTCTCGGGCAATAGCCTCGGCTCGCAACTCGTGCTCGTGATAGCGATAACCATGCAGGAACACGATGGCACAAGCGCGCAAGCCACGCTCAAACGCGGCCTTCAACCGCGCTTTTAGCGCGTCGACGTCCAGTGCCTGCACGGTTGAACCGTACGCGCTCATGCGCTCATCTGCCTCGATCACCTCTTCATACAGCAACTCGGGCAACACGATGTTTCGCTCAAACAACTGCGGCCGCGCTTGTGTTGCGATGCGCAGCGCATCCCGGAAGCCTTGCGTGGTCACCAGCACCGTGCGATCCCCCTTTCGCTCGAGCAGGGCGTTGGTGGCCACGGTCGTGCCCATCTTCACGCACTCCACACGCTCCGGCGTGATCATCTCGCCCGGCTGCAGCCCGAGCAGACGGCGAATCCCTTCCACCGCCGCATCGCGATATTGCTCAGGGTTTTCAGACAGCATCTTGAGCGTATGGAAGTGGCCTTCTGGATCGCGCCCTACGAGGTCGGTGAAGGTACCGCCGCGGTCGATCCAGAACTGCCAGCGCTTCGATGGGTGATTGGACTGCAAGCTCATTTCGATTTCATCCTTCAACAGCAGAGTTATGCGACGCTCAGGCAACCGCCTGCCCCAATTCCTTGCCGCGTGTCTCGGGCAGCGCGAATACCGTCAGGATGACCAACAGGTAGCACCCGGCCGCAACCACACCGATGCTCGCGCCAAGCCCGTACGTATTGCTAGTCAAGCCGATGATGGCCGGGCAGACCGAGCCGATGGCGCGGCCAAAGTTGTAGCAAAAGCCTTGTCCCGAGCCACGCACGCTATTCGGATACAGC
This sequence comes from Ralstonia chuxiongensis, assembly GCF_024158925.1. Lineage (NCBI taxonomy): Bacteria > Pseudomonadati > Pseudomonadota > Betaproteobacteria > Burkholderiales > Burkholderiaceae > Ralstonia > Ralstonia chuxiongensis. The sequence continues at coordinate 77,604 of NZ_JAMYWC010000011.1, forward strand.
TCGGCGAGGAACGCCCCCATTCCGGAGAAAATGCCGGACAGGAAAAACCCGAGCGGGAAGCCGAGGAAGAACATCGCACCATCCGTGATGCTGAACTTGGTGTAAGCCAGTACCAAGGCGATGCCTGCAGCTGCGAACAACGCGAAGCACTTGCGCCGCCCGATCGCATCCGATAGCCATGCACTTGTGAGATAGCCCGCAAACGACCCCGCGATCAGGATCAGCAGGTACGAACTGGTGCCGAGCACAGAGAGGTGACGCTCGGTCTTCAGGAACGTCGGCAACCACGTTGTGACGGAGTAGTAGGCCCCTTGCATGCCGCTGGCCAGAAGGCTCGCCAGAATCGTCGTGCCCAGCAGTTCCTTGGAGAAGATCTGCAGGAAGTTCGACGCTTGCTCTTGTTGCTGGCGGCGCTGTTTCTCCTGCAGGAACACCGGGGACTCGTCGACATTCCGGCGCACATAGACGATCAGGAGCGCCGGCAGGATCCCTATCCAGAAGAGCACCTTCCAGGCCAGCTCCTGGGGCAGATAGGCGTAGGCCATCCAGAAGGCGACGGCCGACAGCGCCCATCCGAACGCCCAACTGCTCTGGACAAGACCGGATGCCTTGCCCCGATGCCGGGCGGCAATCGTCTCCGAGATCAGCACGCTGCCGACCGCCCACTCCCCGCCCATACCGAGCCCTTGCAGCGTGCGGGTCGCGAGGAGCTGGTGAAAGTTCTGCGTAAATCCGCTCAGACAGGTGAAGATCGCAAACCAGAACACCGTCCATTGCAGGACGCGGATGCGGCCGTACTTGTCGGCCAGAATCCCTGCCGCCCAGCCGCCGATCGCGGAACTGACCAGTGAGGCCGTTGCGATGTAGCCAGCCTCCGCCTTCGTCATTCCCCAGACCAAGAACAACGTCGGAATGAGGAAGGTGTACACCATGTAATCAAATGCGTCGACCGCATACCCTAGAAAGGCGGCTGTCAACGTCCTACGTTCGGATTTCCCGATTTCCCCGATCCACATTTCCATTTCCTCCACACAAAAAGCGTTCCACCAACGGCTTGATTTATCTTTATTGTTCGACCATGTCTTCGTTCAGCATGTCGGTGACCAACATGCATCCCGGCGCATGGGTGATACAGAAATCCAGTTTCGCCTGCAGGAGCGCGACCTGCGGGGTCACTCCGCAACCCCAGAAGACCGGGATTTCGTCAGGCAGGATGTCGACCGGATCGCCGTAGTCGGGCGCGGCCAAGTCTTTGATGCCGATGCTCTGCGCATGCGCGAGGTGAACCGGTGCGCCATGAACCCTTGGCGTACGGCTTGTGATTTGAACCGCGCGGATGGCGTCGGCGGGCCGCATCGGCCGCATCGTGACGACCATGTTTCCGCCAAACGGGCCGAACGGCTCGGTCTGGATGTTGGTACGGAACATGGCCACGTTCTTCTTCTGCTCCACGTGCCGCAGCTTGATCCCAGCCGCAAGCAGCGCGTGTTCGAACGAAAACGAGCAACCGAGCAGAACCGTCACGAGGTCGAGCCGCCAGAACACCGTGATGTCCGGCACCTCCTCGACCATCTCGCCGGCGCGCCAGATCCGATAGCTCGGAATGTCGGTGCGAATATCGAGATCTGCGCCGCAAACGGGCAACCTGGGATCACCCGGCTCGGAAACCGCTAGCACCGGGCACGGCACGGGGTTGCGCAGGCAATACTCCAGGAAATCGTAAGCGTGGGCCCTCGGCAGAATGACGCAGTTTGCTTGAACGTACTCGGCAGCCAAACCGCTGGTGTGACCAAGCAATCCGCCATTGCGGGCAGCTAGGCGCACGTCCAATCCGCTGGACAGCGCATTCAAACCAATCGATGAAGTCATAGTTCAATACTCGGACGGTGATCGTGATACATGCATGTCGCCGGCGGCCCAACGTGGAGCCGCCTCGGTGTGATGCGTATTGTTTGAATCTTTGATGAACAAATCCAATGGGAAATATGCGTATCCTGCAATCGAATTTTTCGATGAGGCCGACACCAGGCTAGTTCGATGCAAGAATCAAGGGTTTTCCCTTAATCGGAATATCCACCTGAATCTGATCGGGTGAGTGCACACCAGAACAAAACATCAACTTTATCGATTGCTCTCGATAACAATTGTTTGGTGCCCAGGCAATAAATACGCGTGGCGAGCCGCAGATTGGTGATGCCCGCTTTCCAATGCGCTCTCCCACTTCGCTGACCGAGGGAGAAAATTATCAAATATCCCCCGATAAAAAAAAATTGATGGCAAAAAAAATGTTGCCAATTTAATCTAAATAAAGTCAGTCATTCATAACACCGCACCCCTATTTGGCATACTTCGGTGGAGGTCTTGTTTTCCGATAATTTTGGATGGATTTAATTCATTCGCAACCCAAAAAATAGGAAATGCTTCTATATCACCGACCAACATCAGGGCATAGCTACAAAGCTTGTCTGCTGCTATCGATTCTTGGAATCAAGTTCGAAAGTGTATTCATTCAAGCAAATGGCGGAAAAAACGTCGTCAATGACGAATATCTGGAATTGAATCCGCGAGGGCAAGTTCCTACGCTTGAGGATGACGGAACGGTCGTCTGGGGCTCAACGGCCATTCTTGTGTACTTGGCCAGCAAGTTCGACAAGCATCGAACCTGGTTGCCCGCCGACCCTTGTCGGACTGCATCCGTGATGCAGTGGATGGAGCTTGCGCAGAATGAAGTAAATGGCTTGTTCCTCTCGCGCGCCATCCAAAAGTTCGGATACTCGGGTGACCTTGTCGCAGCACAACGCGCTGGCAATACCGCATTGGATATTCTCGAGGACCGGCTCGGCCGGCATCACTGGCTGGCTTGCGACTGGCCTACCATCGGGGACATCGCATGCTTTCCCTACGCCGCAGTCGCCGATGACAACGGTTTTGATTTAAAAGGCAGACCCGCTTTGAATCGCTGGTTCAAACGCATGATTCAAGTAAGAGGCTTCTTTCCTATGCCGGGCATGGAGCCCCTTGTCGCCAGATTGACTGAAGAACGGAAGCTGACTGCCTCGCTTGGGGCCACTCACTTCTAGAGCCGCTTTACGACGATCCCGGCGCCGCGTGCCTCCGTTTTCTCTCCTAACGAGATTGGCGCCGGGTCTTTTTTTGAATCACGATGCGCCGCCGCAGGACTGGCGTTCCAGTGAAGCGCATCCGCTAAAGCGTGGCGCGTCAACGTCGCCCTTGGGATCCCAGAAGCCGCCTCTCCACCGAAAATTCATTGCACGCGGATCCAATACTTTGGACATCGTCGACCTTCGATCTATGAAGCTAATCGCGATCCTTTGTTCCGCGGCGACGGCGCTCGCCGCTGCTGTTGGTGCCGCAGTCGCGGCGCCGCCGACGGCAAGTGATAAGCCAACACACTGGCACATGGCAACCGAATACCCTGCAAACACAATGCCCGGCGAAGGATTGGCGGAGTTTGCCAAGGAAGTGAAAGCCCGCACGGCGGGCACCTTGGACATCGTGGCATCTTATGATGGGTCCGCAGGTATCCCCTCTTCTGAAATACCGTTGGCTGTACGCGATGGGCGCCTGGAGGCTGGCGATGCCTACGAAGGGACACTGGCAGGGTTGAATCCAATCTTCTCACTGTCTTCCCTGCCATTTGTGGTCAACGAAGTCAAGGACGCGCAGCGACTGGCAGATTTGGCACGCCCACTCTATGCCGAGGCGTTCGAGCAACTCGGCCAGCATCTTCTCTATGTGACACCCTGGCCGGCATCAGGGCTCTGGTCCACCAAACCGATCGCCAACACAGAGGTGCTGCGGACGCTTTCCATCCGCACGTATGACGCAACGTCGGCCAAGGTCATGCAGACAGCTGGCGCCCGAGCGCAGGCCTTGTCATTTGCAGAAGTGCCGGCTGGCTTGGGAAATGGTTCCATCAATGCAGTGCTGTCATCAGGTGACGGCGCGGCCGGTCAAAAGCTGCTGAAATGGTTGCCGTACTTCACGACCATCGAGTACGCAATGCCACTGTCGTTTGCAACAGTCAACAAGAAGGCATACGCGGCTCTCTCACCGCAGCAAAAGCGCGCGGTCGACCAGGCAGCCGAGATCACTGAATTCCGACAATGGCTGCGGCTGCAGCATCGTGCTGCCCAGAACCGCCAGCACTTGCAAGAACTGCACGTAGCCGTGGACCAGCCGTCGGCCCCGCTGCGCGAGTCGCTGCAGATCGCGGCCCGACAGGCCATTGTCGAATGGGAGCGCACGGCTGGCCCCGAAGCGACCGCAATGCTTGAACAATTTAGGCACCGGGCCAACCCATGAGTGCGATTGGCCTTCGGATCAGGCGGGCCTATTCTGCGCACCATCGGTGTGGGCCATGGGCGATAAAAAAAACCTAACGCCACCGAGCAACTTTTTTTGCGTCAACACGCTGTCAAGTTGCGCGCCAGCCCGACGATGAGAAAGATCAGAGCACGCGCCGACCGTCAGCGTGCAGCCTGAAGACCCTTGGAGAATGCAATTGAACAGACTCAGCTTTCGTCAGAAACTCTGGCTGCCTCTCGTGTTCAGTTTGATCGCGTTGACGTTGCTGTCGGTCTTCAACGCCTATCAGACGCGCGAGATCCGCATGGAGGAGCGCAAGAACAATCTTGTCAGCGTGACCACTGAGGCCTTCAGCATCATTAAGCAATACGGTGATCTCGCACACAGTGGATCCATGAGCGACGAGGAGGCGCGCAGACAGGCGCTCGATCGCATCCGCGCGTTGCGCTACGACAAGGATGGCTACTTCACCGTCACGTCTTCGCAAGAGGTCGTGATCATGCATCCGATTGCACCCGATCTGAACGGCAAGAAGCGAACCGACTTCAAGGATGCACAAGGTAACGCTCTGTATGTGGATATCACGAATGCCGGCAAGCAGCCCGACGGGGGGTTTATTCGATACGTCTGGCCACACGTAGGAAGCACTGAGCCGGCTCCGAAGCTTGCCTATGTCCTGAGATACCAACCGTGGGACTGGAACCTGACGACAGGCGTCTACATTGACGACATCAACACAGCGTTCATGCACTCCTTGTACGGAATTGCGGGGCTGTTGGCAGCAATCGTGATTTCCATGGTCACCCTGACAAGCTTGGTGACCCGCAGCCTGCAGCGCACGCTGGGTGGCGATCCATCCTATGCTGCGGACGTCGCCAACCGCATCGCAGGAGGCGACTTGACGGTGCCAATCACAACACACCCGGATGACCGCGACAGCTTGCTCTACGCCATGAGCCGGATGCGTGCTGCATTGGTAGAGATGATCGGTCGCATTAAAGATGCATCCGATACGATCGGTACGGCCACGCGCGAAATCGCGAGTGGTAACTTGGATCTGTCATCACGCACAGAGCAGCAGGCGAGCTCGTTGGAAGAAACGGCTTCGGCAATGGAGCAACTGATGTCCGCTGTGCAGCAAAACGCCGACAACGCCAATCAGGCGAATCAGCTCGCCGTATCCGCTTCAGATGTGGCGGTCCGCGGCGGCGAAGTGGTGACACGCGTGGTGGAGACGATGAGCTCAATCAACGCCTCCTCACACAAAATTGTCGACATCATCGGGGTGATCGACGGCATTGCGTTCCAGACCAATATCCTCGCGTTGAATGCGGCAGTAGAGGCCGCCCGCGCCGGTGAACAAGGCCGCGGATTCGCCGTCGTGGCAGGTGAAGTACGCAGCTTGGCGCAACGCAGCGCCGCTGCGGCCAAAGAAATCAAAGCTCTCATTGACGATTCTGTGGCCAACGTGAATGCCGGCAGTTCGCTTGTCGATGAAGCCGGCACGACCATGCGCCAAGTCGTCACCAGCGTAAAGCGGGTCACGGACATCGTTGGAGAAATCACAGCGGCCAGTCAGGAACAGCGTTCGGGTATCGAAGAGGTCAGTCACGCCGTTACGCAACTGGATGATGCGACGCAACAGAACGCGGCCCTGGTTGAGCAGGCCGCGGCTGCCGCACAGTCACTGGAGGAGCAAGCACAGGAACTGCTGGCGATTGTTGGAGAGTTCAGGCTTCAAGCCTAGCAACTTGCAGATTCCGTAGCTACAAACAACAAATCATGGGTAGCATGACTACGCGAATTGGGCACCAATAGAAGATCACCTGAGCTACTGCCCCGGCAGTGGTTGCATTCGACGCAGAAGGGACAGTCGATGCACACGAACGCGCACGCTCAACGATCGAGCTTCGATTGAAGCGTCAATCCGTAGCGGCGACGTTCGGCTCCGCTGTTCTTGCCCACTGCATCGTCACTAGTCGCTTCGCACCCCACTGCACGAGCATCGCTATGACCGAGGCCTCGTCGAAGGCCACAAGTGGCCGCTGGTAGTACATCTCGGCAACTGTCTCTGTCTATTCGGGGGCGAGTAAACTCCGTGGCCGATTCCTGGTAGGGCATTGCCGCTAGTCGGCAAGATCAGGCCCATACAGGCCTCCCCGGCGTAAGGTAAATGGCTCTCGTTGCGCCCTTGGCTTCGGGGAATTGATTCCCACAGTGGAACGCGGAAGATAACATCTGAGATCAGAAGAAGGAAGGACGCTCGAAATGAATCTCCGGTTCTTGGAAACCTTTGTTTGGGTAGTGAGACTGCGTAGCTTCAGGCTGACGGCAGAAAAACTTTTTACTACGCAAGCATCCGTTTCTTCGCGTATTGCGGCACTTGAAGAGGAGTTAGGCGTACGTTTGTTTGACCGCGATGCGCGTGGTGTGAAACTCACCCCGGACGGACACAAGGTCCTCGAATACGCTGATCGCATGGTGACTACGCTTCACGAGTTGCAGGCAGCCGTTACGCAACACGCCGGATTTGAGGGGCGCGTTCGGATAGGTGCCATGGATAGTGTGATACACACTTGGCTTAGCCCCTTAATTTCGCGGACTGTAGAGCAATTTCCCGCTTTAGAGATCGAGTTGGTGGCAGACAGCGCCACGCACCTGGTAGAGCAACTACAGAAAGGGACTTTGGATATTGCTTTTCAGACGGAAATCTTGCGACAAGAGAGCATTCGTAATGTCGAATTAGCAAGATATCCGATTCGATGGGTCGTAGCGAGTAACTCTCGGCTGGATCGTCCTTATGCTTCATTGAAGGATTTGGCACAAGAGCGGCTAATCACGTTTGTCAGCAATTCTCGTCCGCACCAAGATTTGTTGAATCTATTGCACCTGAACGGTATTGAGTCACCACGCATCAATTGCGTCAACTCCATAGCGGCAATGACGAGGCTTGTGGATGATGGGTTCGGTGTTGGCGCACTACCCACAGTATTGGTACGGGACAAAATCGACTGCGGGGCACTGATTGTGCTCGACATCGAACCGCCATTACCCGTACTTCCAATCGTCGCCTCATGGCGAGTTGGGGCGGGCCTGCAAGCACACGAGACTGTCGTGGAGTTGGCGCGCAGCATGGCGTGCGAGTTTTGCAAGCTCGCGGGTCCAGCCCACGCACTGTCCGAAGCAGACTGGTCAGTAAAGCACCGTATGAAGCAATAAACGAAAACCCTTTTTGACAACGCCACGGGCTCAAGGCCAATCAGAATGTCCCAAATTTAGCGACCGATTCGGTCTTTCCAAATTCGCGACAGCACCTAGCGTTTGTCATCCCCGCGAAGGCGGGGAACCAGTGGCTTTAACGACGCTGTCTTCCCGCCTTCGCGGGAAGACAGCACGTTCAGTTCAGCGTGCCGTGAAATTCCAGCGTCTCGCCATCGGCCGGAATACGTAGTCGCGTTTCGACCCCTGCTTGCGCGGCGGCGCGCTTGAGGTCGTTACGCGTCACGGGACAGTGGCTCAGTGCCTCGAGGTGATTCGCAATCACGATGCCAGGAGACAAACGCGTGAAATCGATAACATCCTCGATGCCCATGATGATCTCGCCGCCGAGATCAAAGCGCGCACCGCCTGCGGGCACCACACAGACTTGGGGACGGTGCTGCACAACGAAGTCCCTGACAGAGGGCGTCAGCAAAGTATCGCCACTCAAATACAGAGAGGGCTCGCCGGGCGACTCGATCAGATAGCCAACGCCGTGCTCCATCAGCCTGCCAATCAGTCCGCGTCCGTGTGTACAGCGTACGGTCCGTATCGTGCCGCCTAGAAACGGGCCTGGCTGCTCATGCTCATGATGCAGTGGTTGCGCGTTCAGGCCCCGCCCGATCAGGTGACCAGCATCATGCGGCGTGCAGCTGACGGGAATCTTCCGTTCACGCAGCCATTGCTTCGCCGCGCGGTCCAGGTGGTCGAAATGCCCTCGCTTGTTGGCGCGCAGCTAAATTTGACCCACGGTTTTCATCTAAATTTGACCCACCCCGAGACAGCGTAAAGCGTTACTGCGGTGTGGATAACTCTTCGTTTTCTGCCTCCTTTGATCCCTTTCGACGGG
>NZ_JAMYWC010000012.1:0-73814 GCF_024158925.1 Ralstonia chuxiongensis
ATCAACACCCCAGCTCCATCAAAGAGCTGGGGTGTTTGTCTTTGCGCGAACGCTTCGCACACGTCCCGCCTGCAAGGCTCCGCAACACCCCGCAACAACCCCTCCCTCGCACAAAAAACAAAAGGCCCCCCAGCGGAGGCCTCTATTTGCTCGTGAACGGGCTGACTAGTTTCGTGCCAAGAATTTCTCGACTAGGCGAACCCAATATGTCGCACCGAGTGGCAGCAACTCATCATTAAAGTCGTAACTTGGATTGTGCAGCATGCACGGACCTAGACCATGGCCTTGTTCCCGGTGGTCGCCGTCGCCGTTGCCGATGAAGGCGAAGCAGCCGGGCTTCTCGATCAGCATGAACGAGAAATCTTCTGCGCCCATGGTCGGATCGATATTCGCTTCCACATTATCTGCGCCGACGAGCTCTCGCATGACAGCTGCCGCGAACTGCGTTTCATTTTCCGTGTTCACAGTCGGCGGATAGTTGCGGTGGAAGACGAAGTCGATCGTGCAATCGTATGCGGCGGCGATGCCCCTCGAGACTTCTTCCATACGGCGCTCGATCAAGTCGAGGACTTCGGTGGAGAAGGTGCGTACCGTGCCGCCAATCCAGGCTTCGTTCGGGATGATGTTGGTCGCATCGCCGGCATGGAACTGTGTGACGGAGAGGACAGCGGTGTCGATCGGGCGCTTGTTGCGCGTGATGATGCCTTGCAGTGCCGATACCACCTGCGCGCCGACAAACACAGGATCGTTGCCGTTGTGCGGCAGCGCGGCGTGCGCACCCTTTCCCTTGATCGTGATGCGGAACTCGTTGCTCGATGCCATTAGCGCGCCGGCGCGCGTCCCGAATGCACCGACCGGCACGCCCGGCCAGTTGTGCAAGCCGAAGACGGCGTCGCACGGGAATCGATCGAACAGGCCGTCCTTGATCATCTCGCGTGCGCCGCCTCCGCCTTCTTCGGCGGGTTGGAAGATCAGGTTTACGGTGCCGCTGAAATTACGGTGCTTGGACAGGTAATGCGCAGCGCCGAGCAGCATTGCCGTGTGGCCGTCGTGGCCGCACGCGTGCATTTTGCCGTCGTGTTTGGAGCGATGCTCAAACTGGTTGGCCTCGGCGAGCGGTAGTGCGTCCATATCGGCGCGCAGGCCGATGCTCTTGCCCTCACCGTTGCGGATAACGCCGACGAGGCCGGTCTTGCCCAGGCCCCGATGCACTTCGATGCCCCATTCGGCGAGCTTCGCGGCGACCAGGTCGGAGGTGCGCTGTTCTTCGAAGCACAGTTCAGGGTGCGCGTGGATGTCGCGTCGCAGCGCCTGGATCTCGGGCTGCGCGGCTTGGATTTCTGGGATCAGCTTCATGAGATGCTCGTGTTCTGGCTGAAGGTTCGGAATCACGTTCGATCATACGCCGAAGGGCGATTCTCGACCGGCTATCAACCAATTGCTTGATCCGTCCATGCAGTCCCGTATGGATTCTTCACGCGATGGCTCGCGCGCTGCCAATTACAGCCAAAGCCCAGCCGGCCCGAAACGCCTACACTGGAGCCTCGCCAATTGGCCGCGCGCCGCCCGTTGGGCTCCCGCCACGGCTGGCCGAGCGCTACGAGAACGACCCGAACCCATCATGTCTGCCGACCCCATTGCTGCTGCATCGCAACCTTCCGACGAAGTTCTGCAGTTGATTCGCACCCTGGTGGCGTTCGATACGGTAAGCCGCAATTCCAATCTTGGCCTGATCGAATGGGTGCGCGATCGGTTGCGAGCGCAGGGGGCGGACTGTCGACTGACGTATGACGCAACGGGCGCCAAGGCGAACCTGTTTGCGACGCTGTCACCAGGCCGCAAGCCGGGGCTGGTGCTATCAGGGCATACCGATGTGGTGCCCGTCGACGGTCAGTCTTGGGAGTCGAACCCATTCGATGCGCAGATCCGCGATGGTCACCTGTACGGGCGCGGTACGGCCGACATGAAGAGCTTCATTGCCGTGGCGCTCGCGAATGTGCCCGTGTTCATGGCGGCAGAGGGCGATGCCAGCTTTCACCTTTCGCTGTCGTACGACGAAGAGATCGGCTGTGTGGGCGTGCGCAGCCTGCTGCGTGATCTGGAGGCCAGCGGCATTCAGCCTGCGGGGTGCATCGTCGGCGAACCCACGTCGATGCGCGCCATCATTGCGCACAAGGGCAAGCGCGAATATCGATGCTGCGTGCGCGGCAAGGAAGCGCATTCCGCGTTGACGCCGCAGGGCGTGAATGCCATCGAATTTGCGGCGCTGCTGATCGCGCATATTCGCTCGCTGGCCGCGCGTCTGGCGGCGGAAGAGGCACGCGATGCCGCCTTTGTTGTGCCGTACACCACCTTGAACACGGGCACGATCAAGGGCGGCATTGCCACCAACGTGGTGCCGCGCGATTGCGAATTCACCTTTGACTTCCGCTATCTCCCAGGCACAGATCCGGATTGGCTTTTCGGCGAGGTCGAGCGCTATGCGCAACAGACGTTGCTGCCGCAGATGCGCGAGATTTCTGCCGATGCTGAGATCAGCTTCGCCATGAAGGCGAACACGCCGGGCCTGTCGATTGCGCCATCGCACGAGCTGGTGACGCTGGCGCAAGCGTTGGCCGATAGCCGGGGCACGGTCGGCAAGGTCGACTATGGGACGGAAGCGGGACTGTTCTCGCGCGCGGGCATCCCGACTGTGGTGTGCGGTCCGGGCAATATCGAGCAGGCGCACAAGCCGAACGAGTACATCGAACTTGCGCAGATTGCGCAGTGCGAGGCGTTCATGCGGCGGCTCGCGCAGCGGCAGACGCAGCTAGCTTGAGCAAAAAAAACCGGGCACGTGCCCGGTTTCTTCTTTTGTGGGCGATGCGCTTTCAGCGGATCACTTGGCCGTTCGAGTTGATGATCGTCATCTCAACAAACTTGGAGCCCACGTGGTTGGCGGGCGAGAAGTTCACGTTAAAGCCCCCCACGTCGTAGTTGCCCATCGACTCCAGCGCGCCGATGAACTTCTCTCGTGTCAGGTCGCGGCCAGCACGCTTGAGACCTTCAACAAAGACGCGCGCCGCGACGTAGCCCTCGATGCTTCCGTAGTCGAAATCGGTAATGCCATCGGATTTGAGCAGCTTCTGGTAATCGCGCACCACGGGCGATGCACCGCTATACGGATACGGCATCACCTGAGAGATGATTACGCCGCCGCCGGCCTTGCCGAGTGCGTTGGCGAGCGCCTTGGTACCGACAAACGACACGTTGTAGAACTGGCCCGCATAGCCCTGATCTTGTGCGCCCTTCACGAGGGCTGCCACGGTTTGGTACGCACTGATGACAACGACGGCATCGGGCTTCTGCGCGAGCACGGTCGAGATCGCGCCTTTCACGTCGGTGGTGTTACGGACGACGCTGGCTTGAGCGACGAGCGTCACCCCCTGGTTTGCCGGCAGTTTGAGCGCGCGTTGTACGCCGTCGAGGCCCGCCTTGCCGTAGGCGTCGTCGTTATAGACCACGGCAATGCGCTTCAGCCCCGTGGTGTGAATCTGCTGGACGATGGCGGCGGTTTCATCGTTGTAGCTGGCGCGCACGTGGAACACATTGCGTGCGAACGGCTCGCGCAACGCTGCGGCGCCCGAGTACGGCGCAAAGAACGGCACGCCGGCCGGGTTGGCGATCTTCAGCGCTGCCAGGCTCGTAGGCGTACCGACATAGCCGAACAGGGCGAAGACCTTGGTGTCTTCGATGAGGGTCTTGGTGTTGCGGGCAGCCGCATCGGGCTCGTAGAAATCGTCGAGCACTTTCAGCTCGATCTTGCGTCCGTTGACGCCACCCGCCGCGTTGACGGCGTTGAAGTACAACTGAGCGCCGCGGTTCATCTGCTGACCGAGTTGCGCTGCCGGCCCGCTCATCGGTGCCGATTGGCCGACGATGATCGCGTCGTTGGTCACGCCCGTCTCGGCGCTCGCGCCGCTTGACGCCATCCCGATGATGCCCGCTGTGAACAAGGCCATCAGCCCGGTGATTCTGCGAGATTGCATTGCTCTCCCCCGAGAGTTGATTTGCCCGGCATCATAGCTAAACGGGCTGGGGAGGCAAACAGAATCGGGCGGGCAGCGTCGCTTTTGAGCGTTTTTGAGACAAAGAAGGCGCGCGATGTGCGCGGCGTCCTTCACACGAGGCGCCGTTTCAGGCGGCTTCAGTCACCCGGCGCTTCATCACTGCAAGCAGCACGGCGGTAACAACGGTGCCGGCCACCAACGCCACCACATAGCCGCCCAGGTGCGTCACCGCGTTTGGGATCGGCAGCACAAATGCCCCGCCGTGCGGCACGCGCAATTCCACTCCGAACAGCATCGATAGGGCGCCCGCACAGGCTGATCCCACCACGAGCGCTGGAATCACGCGGAATGGGTCCCGGGCCGCATACGGGATCGCCCCCTCACTGATGAAGGCGAGGCCGAGCACGGCGGTGGCCCTTGCCGCCTGGCGTTCGTCTCGGGTGAAGCGCGACGGGAAGAGCCATGCCGCCAGAGCGATGCCCAGCGGTGGCGTCATGCCCGCGGCCATGGTGGCAGCCATCGGCGTGTAGACCTGTGCGCCGATCAGCCCGGTGCTGAAGGCATATGCAGCCTTGTTGATGGGGCCACCCATGTCAAAGGCCATCATGCCGCCCAGCAGTGCGCCCAGCGGTACCGCGTTGGCGCCTTGCATGCCGCGCAGCCAGGTCGTGAGGGAGGCGAGCAACGCGGCAACCGGCGCGCCGACCACATACAGCATCACCAGGCCGGTCAGCAGGCAGCCCAGCACCGGCAGGATCAGCACCGGTTTCAGCCCTTCCAGATTGCGCGGCAACTTCAGCCAACGGTTGAGCGCCTCGGTGCCATAGCCGGCGACGAACCCGGCCACGATGCCGCCAAGAAACCCCGCCCCAAGGCTGGCGGCCAGCATGCCGCCGACCATCCCAGGGGCAATACCCGGCCGGCTGGCGATCGAATAGGCGATGTATCCGGCAAGCACCGGCACCATCAAGGCAAACGCTGACTTGGCACCGATCTGGAACAGCACGCCGCCCAGCGTGTGGCTGGCCGACGGGTCCGTCACGTAGATGCCGCCCAGGGCAAACGCTAGCGCGATGAGAATGCCCCCCGCCACCACGAAGGGCAGCATGAACGACACACCCGTCATCAGGTGCTTGTACGGGCCGGTGCGCTGCTGTTCGGCAGCGGCAGCCGCGGTGCTCCCTGACTGCGCCGTCCCGGGATTGTCTACCGACGCCTCATCGAAGGCACGACGGATCAGTGCCTGCCCATCGTGAATGGCGGCCTTGGTGCCGGCGCGGAAGACGCGCTTGCCGGCAAAGCGAGACAGGTCTACCTGCGTGTCGGCTGCGATCAGCACGAGATCCGCGCTGGCGATGGCATCGGCCGACAGCGTGTTCTGTGCGCCCACCGAGCCCTGCGTTTCCACGTGGATCGTGTGACCGAGCGCGCCGGCGGCCTGCGTGAGAGCCTCCGCTGCCATGAAGGTGTGGGCGATGCCAGTCGGGCACGATGTGATGGCGACGATGCGTTGGGCTTGCACGCCGGCTTTCGGAAGGGGTGGGGCGTTGTGCATCATGCGGGCCAGCACGGCCCGGGCGTCCGCCAGCACTTCGTCCAGCGTGACTTCAAACGTGCGCGGATTGGCGTGGCGAGCCGCCGCGTCGGGCGAGAGGCCGGCCCAGACGACGGCCTCGGCGGTAGTCAGCGCCGCCGTGTCGACGACCGACGCGGTGTCCGGGCCGCGCACGTCCACGTCGAGCTTGTAGCCCGATTCGCGCGCTGCATGGCGCAGGGCCGCACCGGCGAGCATCGCGCGGGTGGTGCGTCCATCCGCACCGAGAATTGCCAGCAGGTTTGCCATGATCGGCTCCTTGAATGCGTTGAGCGTGTGGCGATGCGATGTACGCGGCGTCAGGCCACGCGCTGCATCTGGACGGCGGCCGCGCGTTCGCGTACCTGCCCCGGGGCAGGGAGGTGCGGGCCCAGGCGCTGCAACTTGCATGCGGCAAAGGCCACCGAAAGGCGCACGGTCTCTTCCATGCCTGCACCGGCATGCCAGCCGGCCAGCACGCCGGCCACCATGGCGTCACCCGCGCCGACGGTGCTGGCGGTGCGTACCGGCGGGAGGCTCGCTTGCCACGTGCCTTCCGCTGTGACGAACAACGCACCGTCCTCGCCCAGTGAAACGATGACCTGCGCCACGCCACGCGCGTGGATGGCGCGTGCCACGTCCACCGTTTCAGCCAGCGTGGGCAGCGATGTACCGGCCCACAGTTCCAGTTCGTGCCGGTTTGGCTTGATGGCCGTCGGCAGGGCATCGCGCGGGGCCGCCAGCACCTGCGCCAGCGGGGCGCCGCTGGTATCGAGCAAGGTGGGGACACCGCGGCGGTTCAGCCGCGCCAGCAATCTCACGTAGCTATCGGGCTGCAAGCCCCCGGCAAGGCTGCCGCACAGCGCCGCACCCGCAATGTCGGCGAACGCGTCGATGCGGTCGCACAGCGCGTCGAACTCTGCGGACGTGGCGTCAATGCCTGGCAGATTGATGTCGGTGGTCTGCCCGTCTGCCTGGTCGCTGATCTTGATGTTCGTGCGATTGGTGCCGGGCACGCGGTAGAAGCCATCAAGCACGCCCTTGCGCGCAAACAGCGCTTCGAACAATTCGGCATTGGCGTCGCCGAGGAGGCCCGTGGCGATCACCGGTACCTGCCAATCGGCCAGACAAGCGGCAACGTTGACGCCCTTGCCACCGGCCTGTTGCGTAACGCTGCGGCCGATGTTGACGCGGCCGCGTTCGAGGCGCTCCAGACCGATGGTCATGTCGATGGCCGGGTTGAGCGTAACGGTGACGACGCGCGGCTGCCTGCTCATGCGGCCATCTCCTTGCCACCGGCTTGCATCGGCAACGTGGTTTCCAGGGCGCGCACTTCCTGAGCGGAAGCACAGGCCAACGCCCGTTCGGCGAGCTGCGACAGCGCGCGGATGTGCGCCTCGCGCAGCCGCGCCTTGACCGGCGCAATATCGCGCGGGCTCATCGACAGTTCATGCACGCCAAGCCCCGTGAGCAGCAGTGCGCCGAACGGGTCTCCCGCCAAGCCGCCACATACGCCGACCCAGCGCCCGTGGCGTGCGGCGCCTTGCACGGTCTGCTGGATCAGGCGCAGCACCGTCGGGTGCAGGCTATCGGCCTCGGCCGCCAGGTCAGGATGCTGGCGATCGATCGCCAGCGTGTATTGCGTGAGGTCGTTCGTTCCGATGGAGAAGAAGTCGACATGCTCGGCCAGGCGATCGGCCAGCAGCGCGGCGGCTGGCACCTCCACCATGATGCCCAGCGGCACCGTGGGCGCGTCGAGTTCAGCGCGAATGCGCTCGCATGCAGCGCGCAGTGACGTCACTTCCTCCAACGAGGTGATCATCGGGAACATGATCGACAGGGCACTCGCCTCGCCAGCATCGCGGGCGGCGCGATAGAGCGCTCGCAGTTGCGGCTCCATGAGGTCGGGCCGGCGCAGCAGCAGGCGCGCACCGCGCACACCGAGGAACGGGTTGTCTTCTGTCGGCAGGTTCAGATGCGGGACTTGCTTGTCGCCGCCGATGTCCAGCGTGCGCACGATCAGCGGGCGGCCGCCGAGGGCGTTGAGCATATCGGCGTAGACGGCGTATTGCGTGTCTTCGTCGGGCGTGTGATCGCGTTCGAGGAACAGGAATTCGGTGCGCATCAGGCCAATGCTTTCCGCGCCGAGCGTGAGCGCTTCGACCGCCTGCGCGGGCAGGTTGACGTTGGCGGCGATCTCCACCGTGTGGCCGTCACGTGTGCGGGCGGGCAAGCCGCGCTCTGCCTGCTCACGCTGCGCGCGGGCGGCGTCTTCCTGCAGCCAGGCACGGGCGCTGGCGATGCTCGCGGCATCGGGATCCAGCACCAGACGGCCACCGGTGCCGTCGATGATGGCCTGCGTGCCCGTTGCCACATCGAGCACGGCAGGGCCGGCAGCGACAACGGCCGGGATGCCCAGCGTGCGCGTCAGGATGGCCGTGTGCGAGGTCGGGCCGCCTTGCGCAGTGACGATGCCGATGATGCGTCGCGTATCGAGTGCCGCCGTATCCGAAGGCGACAGATCTGCCGCAACCAGAATGCACGGCGTATCCGGCAGCGTTTGCGCTGCACTGCGCAGCGACGGATCGATATGGCCGAGCACGCGCCGCCCCACGTCGCGCAAATCCGCGGCGCGCGCCGCCAGCAGAGGGTTGCCGAGCGCGCCCAGCCGCTCGGCCAAGCGTTCGACGGCCTGATGCCAGGACCACGCCACGCCGTGGCCTTCGACCATGGCCTGGCAC
Source organism: Ralstonia chuxiongensis (assembly GCF_024158925.1). Lineage (NCBI taxonomy): Bacteria > Pseudomonadati > Pseudomonadota > Betaproteobacteria > Burkholderiales > Burkholderiaceae > Ralstonia > Ralstonia chuxiongensis. The sequence goes on from NZ_JAMYWC010000012.1 coordinate 8,364, forward strand.
GTCAGCGTCATGAGATCGGTATCGCCCAGCAGTTCGGCCTGGGCCTTGAAGATGCCCGCTTCCGCTTCGCCCAGGCGGGCGGCGGTGTCGCGTGCCAGGGCTTCCAGCTCCGCGCGTGTGCTGGCCAGCGCCTGATCGAGCAGATCGCCGCCGGTGGTCAGTGCGACAGGGTGATCAGGCACGGTCGACGCGCCGTGCTGGAGCACGTGGATGGGGCCGATCGCCAGCCCGGGACTTGCCGCAATGCCGCCGATGGCGGGCAACGCCGCATCGGCTTGCCACCCGCGCGCGTTCTGGCGCGTGCGTGCTGCTTGCGTGTCACGTGCCGCCTGGGCGCGTTCCTGCGCCGTCAGGCCTCGAATGGTTTGCTGGAGGGCGTCGAGCGCGGCACCGGCGTCGGGGCCTTCCGCAGAGAGCGTGAGCTTGGCGCCAACCGCAAGCCCCAGTTGCAGCAACGCCACCAGGTTCTTTGCGTCGGCGGTTTCGTCGCCATGACGCACTTGCACGCGCGCGGCAAAGCGGCGGGCGGCTTCCACCCACTGCGCGGCCGGGCGGGCGTGCAGGCCACTCGGGTATTCCAGTGTCAAGGTGCGCTGCTCGGCGAGGTCGGCGCCGGGCGTGCTGGTGGCGGGCGCGGGTGCGTCGCTAGCGAGCGCGGCGACAAGCTCTTCGGCGTTCTGCGTGGTGAAGAGCTGCCGCAGGCGCGTGTCGTCATTCAGCAGCCGCGTCAGCCGGCGCAGCAAGGTGATGTGCTCGTCCGACTGCGCGGCGATGGCAAACACCAGGTGCGTGGTCTGCCCCGGGTGCCATTCCAGCCCCTCGGGAAACTGCAGCACCGCAATGCCCGTCTGGCGGATCAGGTGGCGGTCCTCGCCCATGCCGTGCGGAATGGCGACGCCGTGACCGAGGAACGTGTTGGCCACGGTCTCTCGGCGCAGCAGGCTGTCGATATAGGCGGGGTCGATGCAGCCGGCGTCGGCCAGCAATTGGCCGGCGGCGCGGATGGCGCTTTCCTTGTCGGTGGCGCGTTGTTGCAGGCGGATGCGTTCGGCGCAGATCAGGGCGGAAGCCATGCGGCGGGGTCTCCTGCGGCTGCCGTGCTCCAAGGCCCGGCATGCGTGTCGTCGATGATCGCGAATTGAAATCGATTACAGTGCGAGTGTCAATGTGCGGCGCGACACAAAGTGACGGCTATTCCAACATTTACGGGGTTTCCCTAGGCGGTTGGAACATTGGAGGCAAGGCGGTCATTCGCTATGATGACGCATTCTTTGGAAACGATTTCAATATGACGGTTCGAATCAAGGACGTAGCGGCGGCAGCGGGGGTGTCGGTGGCAACGGTGTCACGCGCGCTCGCCGGCGGCCCCGTGAGCGCAGAACTGCGCCGGCGCGTCGATGCGGCGGTGGCAGCGTCCGGGTATCGGCCGAACCTGTCGGCGCGGCGGCTGCGCTCGCAGCAGGCGCAGACCGTCGGGCTGATCGTGTCCGACATCCGCAACCCGTTCTTCACCAGCGTCAGCCGGGCGGTGGAAGACGCGGCCTACGCCGCCGGCCTGCGCGTCATCCTTTGCAATTCCGACGAAGACCCTGAGAAGGAGGCGATGTACCTGCGTCTGATGGAAGAGGAGCGCGTGACCGGCGTGATCCTCTCGCCGACGCGCGGCATTGCCGAAGCGCAGCAACCGGTGCATCTCGGCTACCCCGTCGTGCTGATCGACCGTGCGGGCCCGGCCTGCGGGACCGATGCTGTGGTGCTCGACAACCAGCAGGCCGCGCAAGCGCTGGCTGAGCATCTCGCTGCGCAAGGCTACCGGCGTATCGGCGGCTTGTTCGGGCGGACAAGTAGCACGGGCGCTGAACGCCAGGCGGGATTTGCGACGGCGCTGGCGCGCCACGGCATGACGCTGGAGGCACGCTTCATCCTGCCCACTGCCGAGGCGGCGGAGGCCGAGACGCTGGCATGGCTGTCCGGCGCAGAACGTGAGCGGCCCGACGCGCTGGTTGCGAGTAACGCGCAATCGCTGCTTGGCGTGCTGCGTGCGTTGCGCAAGCTTTCGCTGGACGTGCCTCGCGACATCGCCGTGGCGGGCTTTGACAACGAGCCTTGGACGGAACTCGCCGGCCCGGGCATCACCGTGATCGAACAGCCGGTGTATGACATCGGCCGCATGGCCATGGCAATGCTGCAGGATCGCCTCGCGCAGCCCGCCCTGCCGACGCGTCGCGTGCTGCTCACGGGGCGACTCGTCACGCGCGGCTCCACACCGCTGCGAAGCCCCTAGCAGGCGATTACAATTTCCGGATACCTGCGGCTGGGCGATGACACCGACATGCGCCAGCCGCCACCCAATCCGGAGCCCCCTTGATGTCCACCCAAGTCATCCGTGCCGCCTGCCCGCACGACTGCCCCGACACCTGCGCCTTGCTCGTCACCGTCGAGGACGGCCGCGCCACCCGCGTGCAGGGCGATCCGGACCACCCGACGACGGCTGGCGTGCTGTGCACCAAGGTCAATCGATATGCAGAGCGCACGTACCACCCGAACCGCCTGCTGACGCCAATGAAGCGCGTGGGCGCCAAGGGCGAGGGCAAGTTCGAATCGATTTCGTGGGACGAAGCCATCGACACCATCGCCACGCGCCTGGGCGACATTGCGGCGCGCAATCCGGAGGCCATCCTTCCGTACAGCTATGCCGGCACGATGGGCCTGGTGCAGGGCGAGAGCATGGCCGCGCGCTTCTTCCATAAGCTCGGGGCATCGCTGCTCGATCGCACGATCTGCGCATCGGCCGGCGCGACGGCGCTGCGCTACACATATGGCGCGAGCCTCGGCATGGACATCGAGCACGTGCAGGACGCCAAGCTGATCCTGATCTGGGGCGCCAATCCGATCGCGTCGAACCTGCATTTCTGGACACGCGCGCAGGAAGCCAAACGGCGCGGCGCCACACTCGTCGCCATCGACCCGTATCGTTCGCTGACGGCCGAGAAGTGCCATCGCCATCTGGCGGTGCGCCCCGGTACCGATGCGGCGCTGGCGCTGGCGATGATCCACGTGTTGATCCGTGATGACCTGCTCGACCACGAGTACATCGCCAACCATACGCTGGGCTTCGATGCGCTGCGTGAGCGCGCGCAGCAATACACGCCGGAATATGCGGCCACGCTGTGCGGGGTGGACGCGGCGGATATCGAGTGGCTCGCCACGCTGTACGGCACGACCGTCGTGCGTGACAAGCAGCCGGCGGCCATTCGCCTGAATTACGGCATGCAGCGCGCACATGGCGGCGGGCAGGGCGTGCGCGCGGTCGCATGCCTGCCGTCGCTGGTGGGCGCGTGGCGCGATGCGGCGGGCGGCCTGCAACTGTCGACGTCCGGTTTCTTCCCCATCGACAATGCGAAGCTGCAGCGCCCTGACTTGCTGCCGACGTGGCCCCGCATGCCGCGCACGATCAACATGAGCACCATCGGCGATGCGCTGCTGCATGCGGGCGATGCGTCGTTCGGGCCGAAGGTCGAGGCGGTGGTCGTCTACAACAGCAACCCCGTGGCGGTGGCGCCGGACTCGCGCAAGGTCGCCGCCGGATTTGCACGCGAAGATCTCTTCACCGTGGTGCTGGAGCATTTCCAGACCGACACGGCCGACTACGCCGACATCCTGCTGCCCGCGACCACGCAGCTCGAACACGTCGATGTGCACAAGGCTTATGGCCACACCTACGTGCTGGCCAACAACGCTGCCATTGCGCCCATGGGCCAGTCGCTGCCGAACACGGAGATCTTCCGCCGTATTGCGCAGCGCATGGGCCTGACGGATGCATGCTTTGGCGATTCCGACGACGACATCGCCGCCCAGGCCGTGCGCCGTGACGACCCGGCCGCCGCGCACATCGACTGGGCCACGCTCAAGCGTGAGGGTTGGCAGAAGCTGGCGCACCCGGCCGCGCCGCTGGCACGTGGTGGCTATCGCACGCCATCTGGCCGCTGCGAGTTCTATTCCGAAGAGATGGCCAAAGACGGGCTCGACCCGCTGCCCGGCTATGTGCCGCCGCATGAGTCGGCGATCAGCACGCCAGAGCTGGCCAAGCGGTATCCGCTGTCGATGATCTCGCCTCCGGCGCGCAATTTCCTGAACTCCACTTTCGTCAACGTCGACAGCCTGCGCAACACCGAAGGCGAGCCGCATCTCGACATCCATCCCGACGATGCGAATGCGCGCGGCGTTGTCGATGGCGAACTGGTTCGCATCTTCAACGATCGCGGCACCATGCAGGCGCGCGCCCGCGTGACAGACCGCGCGCGGCGTGGCGTGGTCGTCGGCCTGTCGATCTGGTGGAAGAAGCTCGCGCCCGATGGCACCAACGCGAACGAGCTGACCAGCCAGCGGCTGACCGACATGGGGCGTGCGCCTACCTTCTATGATTGCCTGGTCGAGGTCGCGCCGTTGGCACAGGCCGCCTGACGGGGCCATCATGCGTGCCGTACGCGCGCTGTGTCTTGCGCTGTCGCTAGCCGGTTCGGCGTTGCTGGCCGGCTGCGACACGGTCGGCTATTACTATCAGTCGGTCAGCGGACACCTCTCGCTGATGGCGCAGCGCGAGTCGATCGACCAGGCCATCGACAACGCGCGACAGGCCCACAACGACAAGCTCGCCAAGCGCCTGGAAGATGCGCGCAGCATTCGCATCTATGCCTCGCGCGAGCTGGGCCTGCCCGACAACGGCAGCTATCGCGTCTACGCCAATCTCAAGCGCCCCTTTGCGGTGTGGAACGTATTTGCCGCCCCCGAGCTGTCGGTCAAGCTCAAGGAATGGTGTTTCCTCGTCGTCGGCTGCGTGACCTATCGCGGGTATTACGACCGCAACGCCGCCATGGCCTACGCCGATACCTTGCGCGCCCAAGGCCTGGACGTCGATGTGGCCGGCATTCCTGCGTATTCCACACTGGGTTATTTCGACGACCCGCTGCTCAACACCTTCGTCGGCCTGCCCGAGGGCGAGCTGGCGCGGCTGATTTTTCATGAGCTGGCGCATCAGGTCGTCTACGCAAAGGGCGATACGGCGTTCAACGAATCGTTTGCCACCACGGTGGAAACCATTGGCGTCGAACGCTGGCTGGCCGATGCTGCCACGCCGGAAATTCGCGCGGAATACGCCACGTACGACGCCCGGCGCGTACAATTCCGCGCCCTGCTGCTGGCGTACCGCAACCGGCTCGAGGCGCTGTATGCGAGCCCCGTCTCGGACGACGAGAAGCGCTCCGGAAAACGCGCCATCTTCGCGAGCCTGCAGGCCGATTACGCCAAGCTCAAAGCAAGCTGGGGCGGTTATACCGGTTACGACCGCTGGTTTGCGCAGCCGCTGTCGAACGCGCATCTGGGGGCAGTCGCGAGCTACCTGGAATGGGTGCCGGCGTTCACGGCGCTATACCACCGCGACGGTGGCGACTGGGCGCGCTTCTATGCCGACGTCAAAGCCATGGCGAGCGAATCGAAACAACAGCGCGAGGTAGCACTGCGGGTGCTCGCGCCTGCGGCGATGGCCAAGTCGGAGGGCATCACGCAAAAGTGATGCCAAGATCGTTTTCCGCACCAGTTTCAAGCAGCCTAGACCGGCTGAGGGAACTGTCTAAGTTATTGTTTTGACACAGACATCCGCGTAGGATGCCGAAAAAAACGAACGACCATTCGAAAAAATCGACAATCGCCAGGAGACACACCCATGGATAAGCCGTGGCTGAAGCAGTACCCCGCTGGGGTGCCGGCCGAGATCGATGCATCGCAGTATCGATCGCTGGCCCATCTGCTTGAGGATTCTTTCCAGAAGAACCGCAACCGCCGTGCATTTGAATGCATGGGCAAGGTGCTGACCTACGGCGAGCTGGATACGCTTTCGCGCCAACTGGCGGCGTGGCTGCAATCGCGCGGTCTGGCACCGGGCGCGCGCGTCGCGCTGATGATGCCGAACGTGCTGCAGTACCCGGTGGCGCTGGCCGCCGTGCTGCGCGCCGGTTATGTGGTCGTCAACGTCAATCCGCTCTATACCCCGCGCGAACTGGAACACCAGCTCAAGGACAGCGGCGCGGAAGCCATCATCATCCTGGAGAACTTCGCGACGACGCTGCAGCAGGTGCTGCCCAATACACCGATCAAGCACATCGTGGTGGCCAGCATGGGCGACATGCTTGGCGGGCTCAAGGGCATGCTGGTCAATTTCGTCGTGCGCAGCGTCAAGAAGATGGTGCCGGCGTGGGAACTGCCCAGCTGCATCCGCTTCAACACCGCGCTGCAAGAGGGCGCCAAGCAGACGCTCAAGCCCACCTCCGTGGGCCCCGACGACGTGGCCTTCCTGCAATACACGGGTGGGACGACCGGCGTATCGAAGGGCGCGACGCTGCTGCATCGGAACATCGTCGCCAACGTGCTCCAGTCCGAAGCCTGGATGAACCCGGCGCTCACCAAGCCCGGCCGCGACGGCCGCATGCTGGCCGCCGACGAAGAGATCATCACCATCACCGCGCTGCCGCTGTATCACATCTTTGCGCTGACGGTGTGCTGCCTGCTGTCGATGCGCAAGGGCGGGCTGGCGGTGTTGATTCCGAACCCGCGCGACATCCCCGGCTTCATCAAGGTGCTCAAGCAGTATCGCTTCCACATGTTCCCAGCCGTGAACACGCTGTACAACGCGCTGCTGAACAACCCCGAGTTCAAGGACGTCGATTGCTCCAACCTGCGCGTGGCCAACGGCGGCGGCATGGCGGTGCAGGAAGCGGTCGCCAAGAAGTGGCTCGAAGTGACTGGCTGCCCGATCATCGAAGGCTATGGCCTGTCGGAAACCTCGCCGTCGGCCATCTGCAACCCGACCGATACCGACAAATTTTCGGGCACCGTCGGCCTGCCGATTCCGGGCACTGAAATCGCCATTCGCGACGACGAAGGCCGCGATCAGCCGATCGGCCAGCCGGGCGAAATCTGCATCCGTGGCCCGCAAGTCATGGCAGGTTATTGGAAGCGTCCGGACGAGACCGCCAAGGTCATGTATGCCGACGGCTTCTTCAAGACCGGCGACGTGGGCGTGATGGACGAGCGCGGCTACACCAAGATCGTCGATCGCAAGAAGGACATGATCCTGGTGTCGGGCTTCAACGTGTACCCGAATGAGATCGAAGGCGTGGTGGCGATGTGCCCGGGCGTGCTGGAAGTGGCCGCCGTGGGCGTGCCCGACGTGCATTCCGGCGAAGTGGTGAAGCTGTTCGTGGTGCGTCGCGATCCGACGCTCACGGAGCAGAAGCTGCAGGAGTTCTGTAAGGAACAGCTCACCGGCTACAAGCGCCCGAAGTTCATCGAGTTCCGCAATGAACTGCCGAAGACCAACGTCGGCAAGATCCTGCGCCGCGAACTGCGCGACGAGGCGATGAAAAAGCGTGCCTGAGTCTGCGTAGCCGCAAAGAAAAAGCCGCGATTCGTCGCGGCTTTTTCTTTGGTCCGGTACTAGGAAGGCGGGGCCGGTCAGCCCACGTATAGGAGGATGCTGACGAACTGACAAGCGCTGCCTGCCAGCACAAACAGATGCCAGATGCCGTGGAAGTGCCGCACCTTCTCGTCAAAGAGAAAGAAGCCGATGCCCGTTGTATAAAGCGCGCCACCCGCTACCAGCCACCACAGGCCCGGCGCAGGCAACGCGGCCGCCAGTGGCCCCATGGCAATCAGCACCAGCCAGCCCATCACCACGTAAATCAGCAGTGAGAACAGGCGCGTGCGGTGGCCGATCCAGAGTTCCTGTGCAATCCCGATGGCTGCCAGCGCCCAGTTGATGCCGAACAGCGCCCAGCCCCAGGGGCCGCGCAGCGTCACTAGCGCAAACGGTGTGTAGCTACCGGCGATCAACAGGTAGATGGCGCAATAGTCCAGGCGCTGGAAGATGCTTTTGGCGGGGCCGCGCAGGCTGTGATACAGCGTGGAAATTGTGTAGAGCAGGACGAGCGTGGTGCCGTACACCACGGAGCTGACGACCTTCCACGCGTCGTGGTGCAGTGCGGACGACGTTACCAGAACGGCCATGCCCCCGGCGGCAAGGATGGCTCCGGCCAAGTGGCTGAAGCCGTTGAAACGTTCTCCGCGATACATGCGCTGATCTCCAGAAAAACCCGGTTCTTCCTACAATGCCCCAATGCCCGGCACCGATCTCAAAATCTCTCCCCAATTGTCCATTCCGGAGTCCGAGCTGGTCGAGCGCTTTGTGCGCGCAAGCGGAGCGGGGGGGCAAAACATCAACAAGGTATCGACGGCGGTGGAGTTGCGCTTTGACATCGCCCAATCGCCGTCGTTGCCGGAGGCATTGCGGGCTCGCCTGTTGGGAAAGCGCGACCGGCGCTTGACCGATGAAGGCGTGATTGTGATTGATGCGCAACGGTTTCGCACGCAGGACCGCAATCGCCAGGACGCCCGTGAACGTCTGGCCGCATTCATTGCGACGGGGCTTTCGGTGCCGAAGTCGCGCATCGCCACCAAGCCTACGCGCGCTTCCAAGACGCGCCGTCTGGAAGGCAAGCGCGCGCGTGGCGACGTCAAGCGTGGTCGCTCGGGCCGCCACTCGTGGGATTAAGCGCGTTGCTATGCGGGGTCCTTACATCAGCCGGGTATCGCGCGTCTCGCGCATGCACAGCACGCCGATCAGGCTGACTACCGCGGCGGCCGACACATACATGCCTACCCAGCGCAGGCCGCCTTGCTCGGCCAGCTTCTGCGCGATATACGGCGCAATCGACGCGCCGAGAATGCCGCCGAGGTTGTACGACACGCCGGCGCCTGTGTAGCGCACGTTGGTCGGAAACAGTTCTGGCAGCAGCGCGCCCATCGGCGCGAAGGTCACGCCCATCAGGAACAGCTCGATGATGAGGAACAGCGCCACCAGCGGCGTCTGCCCACTACCGAGCAGTGGCGCCATCGTAAAGCCCGACAGGATGGCCGCGATGATGCCGACGATCAGCACCGGCCTGCGCCCGAAGCGGTCCGACGCCCACGCCGACAGCGGCGTCGCCAGCCCCATGAACACCACCGCCAGGCACAGCAGCCCCAGGAAGCTCGGGCGCGAGAAATGCAGCGTGCCCACGCCGTACGACAGCGAGAACACCGTCGAGATATAGAACAGCGTGTAGCAGACCACCATGGCCAGTGCGCCCAGCAGCGTGGGCCACCAGTGGTGCGCCAGCAGCGTGGCGACCGGCACCTTCACGCGCTCCTGCCGGTCGATGGCGGCTTGGAAGGCCGGGGTCTCGGCGATCTTCAATCGCACATACAGGCCCAGCGCCACGAGCACTGCGCTGACCAGGAACGGCACGCGCCAGCCCCAACTGCGGAACTGCTCGTCCGACAGTGCGATCGCCAGCCCGAAGAAGAGGCCGTTCGATGCCAGGAAACCGACCGACGGGCCGAGCTGAGGAAACATGCCGAACCAGGCGCGTTTGCCGGCCGGTGCATTCTCAGTTGCCAGCAGCGCCGCGCCGCCCCATTCACCGCCCAGGCCAATGCCCTGGCCAAAGCGCAGCACACACAGCAGGATCGGTGCAAGGGTGCCGATGCTGTCGTACCCCGGCACCAGCCCGATCAGCGTGGTCGAAATGCCCATCACCAGCAGCGACGCCACCAGCGTCGACTTGCGCCCGATGCGATCGCCAAAGTGGCCGAACAGGAACGAGCCGATGGGCCGCGCAATAAAGGCGATGCCGAATGTGACGAACGCCGACAGCGCTTGTGCGGCGGCAGAGCCATGCGGAAAGAACACCGGCCCAATGACCAGTGCCGCGGCTGTCGCGTAGACATAGAAATCGTAGAACTCGATGGCCGTGCCGATGAAGCTCGCAAAGACGATGCGCGAGCGGCTGGCGTCGGCGGCCGCGCCGGGGGCGGCGGGCGCCATGGTTGGAGATGTCGAAGAGGACATGCGGGTCTCCGGTTAGGTTGGCGTTGTTGTCGTTATGAAGTGCCGCTCGTTGTCGTGCCGATGTTCTGCTGGCCGGCGGCGGGCTCGGTCGCAGGAGCATAGCGCGCGGCCATGCAAAAAGGCACCCGAAGGTGCCTTTCTGCGCCCGCCAAGGAGAGGGGCGGCGGGCAAAAACCAAAGCGTGCGTCAGAACTTGTGGCGCACACCCACTGCCACACCAACCTGGTTATCCGAGTTCGGTGTGATGAAGTACGTCTGCGATGCGGCCGGCAGGTAGCCCACCGACGTTTGTGCGCCCGTTGCCGGGTTGGTCGCGTAGCCGATCGAATCCCAGTTCAGCGAACCATTGCGGGAATACGCTGCCGTCAGGTACACGTCGGTGCGCTTCGAGAAGTTGTAATCGGCAATGAAGTTCCACTGCTGCGGGTTGCGCGGGTTGATCGTGGCGCCGCCGATGGTCGCTTCCTTGATGTTGTCGTAGTAGTACGACAGCGTCAGGCCCAGTGCCGGGGTGGCCTGGTAGTTCACACCCAGCCAGTACAGGTCGTCGCGGTGCGGCGTCAGTGCTGCAGTGGCGCCGCTGGAGGGCGCTTCGGTGTTGCCATAGCGGAAGCCTGCCATCACCTTGACGGGGCCCGTGGTGTAGCTGGCTGCAATGGCAGCGCGCTTGTCGCGGGCATATTCGTTGCCGCCCGACAGACCCAGCGCTTCTGCGGCCGTCAGCACCTTCACTTCGTCATACGCGACGCCCAAGCCAAACGGGCCAGCGAAGTAGTTCGCGCCGGCGCCGTAGGCCGAGTTGGCCGTGTTGCTGCCCGTGCGCTCGCCGAACGCCCAGTGGGCTTCGACCGTCAGCGGACCGAATGCAGCGCCGTACTTGATCATGTTGTCTTCGCGGAAGTTCGCACCCAGCAGGCCGACCACCGGCTCCCACTGCGTGGCATAACCGCTCGGCGAGAAGTTCGCCATCATGTCGAAGATCGTCGTGTACTGACGACCCAGCGTGATCTTGCCCCAGTTGCCCTGCAGGCCCACAAACGCCTGCCGGCCGAACAGGCGGCCACCTTGCTGCAGTGTGCCGGTGTCCATGCCGAAGCCTGATTCCAGCACGAACAGGCCCTTGAGCCCGCCGCCGATGTCTTCAACGCCACGCAAGCCCCAGCGGTTTGAAGACAGGCCGCCCGCCTGCATCGCAAGGCGCGATCCGCTGCTGCCCGGAATGGCCACCCCCGCCGCAGTCACGGCCTGCTCATGGTTGACGTATTCGACGTTCGCGTCGACCACGCCGTACAGCGTCACACTCGACTGAGCCTGCGCAACACCCGCAAACGTGCCCAGCACTGCCAATGCCAGCAGCGATTTCTTCATCGGTCGGTCTCCAGATCTTTAATTTTGAGTTCAGTGGCAGGCAGACCCTCCGTTCCCGTCTTCCCGCCCCATGACTTTCAAACGAAGTCGCTGACTAATGTAGCAACGCGGTACTGGGCTCGGTCGAAATTTGCGAACGAATGTTCGTAAACGCGCGTTTGCTGTCTGATCCCGGCAACAGGCTGTTTCCGAATTTGAAATAGATCGGTGATAGGTATGCTCGATTCCTTGCGGATTTAGATGCGATCCGCGCGCCAACAGGGTTATCCCGTACAGTAGTGTTTGGTCGGCCAGGTTCTGACCGGACGCAATGTGCCGCGCGGTGCCGGCCTTACAATGGCGATCGCGCCGCACGCCATTGCCGGCGGTGCCCGTACCTATGCTCGACCGCTTCATCCCCGAATTCGACCGCGCCTTGCGCGCTGTGGCAGGCGTCACCCGCGCCAGCCGACCGAACCCTGCTGACGCCGTTATCGTGTCCACCTCCGCGGACAGGACCGACAACGGGACCAAGCTTTCCGAGGCCGACCGCCGCCATGCTGCCGGCCTGATGCGCGTGAACCATGTTGGCGAGGTTTGTGCCCAGGCCCTGTACCAGGGGCAAGCGCTGTTTGCCCGGGAGCCGGCTATCCGAGCCCAGCTCGACGAAGCCGCACGCGAAGAAGAAGACCATCTCGCCTGGTGCGCCCAGCGCCTGCAGGAATTGAACGACCGCCCGAGCCTGCTCAATCCGCTGTGGTATGCCGGCGCTTTCGCCATCGGCGCGGTGGCCGGACGCCTCGGCGACAAGATCAGCCTTGGCTTCGTCGCCGAGACTGAGCGCCAGGTCGAGCATCACCTCGACGGCCATCTCGATACATTGCCCGAACAGGACACCCGCTCGCGCGCGATCGTTGCCCAGATGCGCGACGACGAAATCCGCCACGGCGACAACGCGCGCCAGGCTGGTGGCATTGATCTGCCTGCGCCGATCCGCCAAGCCATGCGTGCCGCGTCACGCGTCATGACCACCGCCGCCTACCGCATCTGATGGGCGTGTCGCGTGTCGCGCGGGTCGATCGGCCCGACGACGACACGGCGTGCGCTCCCCCATTCGCCCGACCTCTGCCGCCTGCGGTCTGCGCCTCGAACCGGGGCGCTGTCGCTCGCCGTTCTCTCACGTGGTTTCTACATAAACCACGCTATCTCCTTCATTTGATTGGGAAAAGTGACATGACTCCCCTGGCGGGGTGCGCTAAGTCATTGTTCTGATTGCAAATTTTCCGTCTCCCAGGCCTCCGCAAGCCTTGACCGCCTAAAGTCGTTCCTCTAAAGTGGGAAACAGTGTCAGAAAGTGTAGTTTTGTGGTTCAAAGAGGCCGTTTTCGGGGCCAGTTGACGGCAAGGTAAGTGGCGATCAAGTCGCCGCACGGAGAGAGAAACCAACGTGTTCCAGGGTGCGTCGGCGCTGACGCTGGATGCCAAAGGGCGGATGTCCATTCCGTCCCGGCACCGCGAAGCGCTCCAGCTGCAGGCCGAGGGCCGGGTGACTGTGACCAAGCACCCGGACGGTTGTCTCATGCTGTTTCCGCGCCCCGAGTGGGAACGCTTTCGCGAGCGCATCGCTGCGCTGCCGATGGAAGCCCACTGGTGGAAACGGATCTTTCTGGGCAGCGCCGCCGATGTCGAACTCGATACCGCCGGCCGCGTCCTCATCACCCCAGAACTGCGCACGGCTGCCTCCCTTGAACGTGACGTGATGCTGCTCGGCATGGGCAGCCACTTCGAAGTCTGGGACGCCGCCACGTACACCGCGAAGGAGCAAGCCGCCATGGCGCAAGGCATGCCCGACGCCCTCAAGAATTTCTCCTTTTGATGACGCGCGATGACAACCCAAGCCAGTGCGGGACTGCGCCATCAGACGGTGCTCTTAGACGAAGCGGTCGATGCGCTCATCTGGCGCGACGACGGCATCTATATCGATGGAACCTTCGGGAGAGGCGGGCACAGCCGGCTCATCCTGGAACGGCTGGGGCCCGGCGGCAGACTTGTCGCCTTCGACAAGGACCCAGCAGCAATCACCGAAGCGGGCACCGTAGAGGATGCCCGCTTCGCTATTGAGCATGACAGCTTCGCGCAGATGGCCTCGGCTCTGGATGCGCGCGGCATTGAACGGGTGGCCGGCGTGCTGCTCGATCTCGGCATCAGTTCGCCGCAGATCGACGAAGGCGCACGTGGCTTCTCGTTCCGGATGGATGGCCCGCTCGACATGCGGATGGACACCACGCGCGGCATCACCGCAGCCCAATGGCTGGCCGAGGCTGATGAGCGCGACATTGCGAGGGTGATACGGGACTATGGGGAAGAACGGTTTGCTGTACAGATTGCAAAGGCGATTGTTGCTCGCCGGGGCCAATCCGGGGATCGAGGTCCTCTCGATCGCACATCCGAGCTTGCCGCGCTCGTGGCGCAAGCCGTCAAAACACGCGAGAAGGGCCAAGACCCTGCGACCCGCACCTTTCAAGCTTTACGGATTCACGTCAATCAAGAGCTTGCGGACCTCGAAACCGGTCTGAAGGCCGCCTTTGAACGCCTGGAGCAGGGGGGACGTCTCGTCGTGATCAGCTTCCATTCGCTGGAAGACCGCATCGTCAAGCGCTTTATGCAGGCCCTGGCGCGCCCGGAGCAATCCGCCGCGCCGGAACTGCGTCGGGCGCCGCTGCGTGCGCATGAGCTGCCGGCGCCGCAGTTGCGCCTGCTTGGCCGCGTGAAGCCGTCGGAGGCCGAGGTGTCGGCCAACCCGCGTGCGCGCTCGGCCATCATGCGCGTGGCCGAGCGTTGCTGAGCCGACGGAGACGCACGCCATGAACCGCCTGAACATGTTCCTCCTGACTGCGCTGGTGCTGTGCGCGCTGTCGCTGGTCAACGCACAACATCAGGCACGGCAACTGTTTGTCGAGCTGGATCGCGCGCAGGCGGAAGAGAAGCAACTCAACACCGACTGGTCGCGCCTGCAATATGAGCAGAGTGCGCTGGGCAAGAGCGCTCGCATTGCCGATATCGCGAGCAAGCAATTGAAGATGTCGCCCGCGCAGGCGGGCCGTACGCAGTATCTGCAGGGGTTTGCCGATTTGCCGGCAGCAGGGGGGGCCTCCGGGGCTTCCTCGGCAGCGGCGAGCGCGCCCACGGCTTCCGGAGTACAGCCATGAGCGGCGCACGCAAATCCAACGGCACCACGGCGCGCGCGCGCCTGGGCCAGTTCTCCGCCAGCCCGGTGCTGGGCCTGCGCTTGCCGATGTGGCGCTCGAAGCTGGTCGTGTTCCTGATGTTCGCAGCGTTCCTGGCGCTGATCGGCCGTGCGCTGTGGATTCAAGGTCCTGGCAACCGCTTTTATGAGGCCGAGGGCAAGAAGCGCTTCCAGCGCACGCTGGAGCTGCCGGCCACGCGCGGCAAGATTCTCGATCGCAATGGCTTGGTGCTGGCCACGAGCCTGCCCGTGAAGGCCATCTGGGCCGTGCCCGAAGACGTGCCCAACAACGTGCCTGGCGAAGACATGAAGAAGCTCGGCAAGCTGCTCGGCATGAGCGACAAGGAGCTTTCGGGCAAGCTGGGCGAAGACAAGGGCTTCGTGTATCTCAAGCGCCAGGTGCTGCCCGAGGTGGCCGACCAGATCGCCGCGCTGAAGATCGAAGGCATCTATCAGACGCGTGAGTACAAGCGCTTCTACCCGGAAGGCGAGGCGATGGCGCACATCGTCGGGTTCACCAACGTCGAGGACAAAGGCCAGGAAGGCATGGAGCTGGCGCGTGAGTCCGACCTCGCGGGTGCCGCCGGCCAGCGTCAGGTGATCAAGGATCGGCTGGGCCGCGTGGTGGAAGACGTTGGCGTGCTCAAGGCCCCACGTGATGGGCATGATCAGACGCTGTCAATCGACGCCAAGATCCAGTACCTGACGTTCAACGAGTTGAAGGCCGCCATTGAGCGTACCCGCGCAAAGGCCGCCAGTGCGATCGTGCTGGATGCCCAGACCGGCGAGGTGCTGGCGCTCGCCAACTACCCGACCTACAACCCGAACGACCGCAGCCGCCTCTCGGGCGAGCAACTGCGCAATCGCGTGCTCACCGACACCTTCGAGCCCGGCTCGATGATGAAGCCGATCACGATCAGCCTGGCTCTACAGCTCAAGCGCGTGACGCCCACCACGCTGGTGCAGACCAACGGCAAATACAGCTTTGAAGGCGCGACCATTTCCGATACCGGCAACTACGGCACGCTGACGGTCGCCCAGGTGATCCAGCACTCCAGCAACATCGGCACGACCAAGATCGCGATGATGCTCAAGCCGCAGGAAATGTGGGACATGTTCACCAGCGTTGGCTTGGGGCAGGCGCCGAAGATCGGCTTCCCGGGCGCGGTGGCAGGGCGGCTGCGCCCGGCAAACAAATGGCGCCGCATCGAGCAGGCGACCATGTCGTACGGCTACGGCCTGTCGGTGTCGCTGTTCCAGATTGCACATGCGTACACCATCTTCGCGCACGATGGCGAACTGATTCCGATCACGATGTACCGCACCGACGGCCAGCCGCCGCAGGGCGAGCGCGTGATCTCGCCGGAGGTGGCACGGCAGGTCCGTCAGATGCTCGAGACAGTGACGGCCCCCGGCGGCACCGCACCGCAGGCGCAGGTGATGGGCTACCGCGTCGGCGGCAAGACCGGCACGGCGTGGAAGCACACAGCGCGCGGCTATGACCGCTCCAAGTATCGCGCCTCGTTTATTGGTCTGGCGCCCATGTCGAACCCGCGCATCATCGTGGCGGTGAGCGTGGACGAGCCGACCGTGGGTAACCGCTATGGCGGCGGCGCGGCCGGCCCCGTGTTCTCTCAAATCGCGGGCGGCACCCTGCGGGCGCTGAATGTGCCGCCGGATTCGCCGGTGCGGCAGCTCGTGATGACCCCAGACGTGCCGGAAGAGCCGGTAGGGGGGCTGCAATGACAGCTAAGCCCACTTCTGACCGCCCGACCATCGTCGCGCGTCTTGCGCCTGTGGTGGACTGGCTGCGCGCCCAGGCACCGGCAGGTGCCGACCTCACCAGCGACACGCGCAAGCTCAAGACCGGCGATGTGTTCGTCGCCTACGTGCTCGGCAATATGCGCCAGCGTGGCGATGGCCGTCCGCATATTCCGCAGGCGATCGAAGCTGGCGCTTCCGCCGTGCTGGCCGAAGCCCATGGCTACGCAATGCCCGCAGACGCGCCCGTGCGCATCCTGCCCGTGGACGGCCTGGCTGAACTGGCCGGGCCGCTGGCGGCGCAGTGGTACGGCGTGCCGGGCCCGGACGCCTTGCGTGTGATTGGCGTGACGGGCACCAACGGAAAGACTTCGTGTTCGCAATGGATTGCGCAGGCGCTGACCAAACACGGCCAGCGTTGCGCAGTGGTGGGTACGCTTGGCACTGGGTTTGTCGATGCGCTGGCCATTACCGGCTTTACCACGCCGGATGCCATCCAGCTGCAGCACAGCCTCGCCGATCTGCACCGCGCAGGTGCCCGCGCCATCGCCATGGAAGTGTCGTCGCATGGTCTGGAGCAAGGCCGCGTCGATGGCACCTGCTTTGACATCGCGGTGTTCACCAACCTCACGCGGGATCACCTCGACTACCACGGCACGATGGCCGAGTACGAACTCGCCAAGGCGCGGCTGTTCGGCTGGCCGGGCCTGCGGGCAGCCGTCATCAACCGCGACGACGCGGCCGGTGTGCGCTTGTTGCAGAACGCCCGCGCCGATGTCGAAACCATCGAATACGGCATCGACGGCGAAGCCGTTGCGCAGCACGGTGCCAAGCAATGGCTGCGCGCCAGCAACGTGCGCGCGCATCGCACCGGAACGACATTCGACGTAGATGGCAGCTTTGGCCACGCGACCGTCCATGCGCCTACCGTCGGCCTGTTCAACATATCGAATCTTCTCGGTGTGCTGGGCGCATTGCTGGCGGCTGGCGTGCCGTGGCAGGACGCCATCGCGCGCCTGGAAAAACTGCAGCCCGTGAGCGGCCGCATGGAGCGTTTCGGCGGCGAAGACGGTCCGTTGGTGGTGGTCGATTACGCCCACACGCCGGACGCGCTGGAGCAGACCCTGCGCGCACTCGCGCCGATTACCGAAGCGCGCGGCGGCAAGCTGTGGGCCGTGTTCGGCTGCGGCGGCGACCGCGACCCCGGCAAGCGTCCGCAGATGGGCGCCATCGCCGAGCGGTTGGCGCCGCACGTTGTGCTGACCTCCGACAACCCGCGCAGCGAAGATCCGCAGCACATCCTCGACGAGATCGCCGACGGCATGGATAACCCGCGCGCTGCCACCCAGATCGAAGACCGTGCGGCCGCCATCCTGCATGCCGTGCGGCACGCCGATGCGCATGACGTGATCGTCGTGGCGGGCAAGGGGCACGAATCGACGCAGGAGATTGCTGGTCGCAAGCGACCGTTCTCCGATCAGGAACATGTGCGTCTGGCGCTTGCAGCCCGCGGGGTGAACGCATGATCGCCCCGACCGTGATGATGCACGCCACCGACGCCGCTGCCTGGATGGCGGGCGCCCATCTGGCGGGCCCCGACGCGGCCATCTTGCGCGTGACAACCGACAGCCGCGCCGTGCAGCCCGGCGACCTGTTCGTCGCGCTGATCGGCGAGCGTTTCGACGCGCACGATTTCCTGCCCGAGGTGGTGGCGCGTGGCGCTGCCGCCGTGCTGGTGTCGCGCGCGCCGGCTGCCACGCTGGATATGACGAAGGTGGCCGTGCTGACCGTTGCCGATACGCGCATCGGCCTGGGTCAACTTGCCGCCGGCTGGCGCCGCCAGTTCCCGATTCCCGTCGTCGCCGTGACGGGGAGCAACGGCAAGACGACGGTCAAGGAAATGATCTCGGCGATCTTCGCGCAGGCCGTGGGTGAAGACGCCCGCCTGGCGACCGCCGGCAACTTCAACAACGACATCGGCCTGCCGCTCACGCTGTTCCGCTTGAACGCGCAACACAAGCTGGCCGTGCTCGAACTCGGCATGAACCATCCGGGCGAGACGGCTGTATTGGCTGCCATTGCCCAGCCCACCGTGGCGATGATCAACAACGCCCAGCGCGAGCACCAAGAGTTCATGATCAGCGTGGAAGCGGTGGCTGAAGAACACGCCGCCGTGCTGGCCGCGTTGCCGGCCGATGGCGTGGCGGTGTTTCCGCGTGATGCGGCCAACGGTGGCGAATATGCGCCGGTGTGGCAGGCCGCGGCCGGTTCGCGTCGTGTGCTCGATTTCGGTATCGAGGCCGGGGCTGTGACGGGCACGGTGGTGGACACCGCCGACGGGCAACGCATCGATGTGCAGGCCCCTGGCCAGCGCTTCGTCATCACCTTGCCGCTGCTCGGTCTGCACAACGCACGCAATGCGCTGGCCGCGACGGCATGCGCGCTGGCTGCTGGTGTCGCTCCCGAGGTGATCGCACAGGCGCTGGGCAACTTCGCTCCGGTCAAGGGGCGGCTGCAGCGTAAGCAGGGCACGCACGGCGGCCTCGTCATCGACGACACGTACAACGCGAACCCCGATTCGATGCGCGCGGCGATCGACGCGCTCGTCACCCTGCCGGCGCCGCGCTGCTTGGTGCTGGGTGACATGGGCGAGGTTGGTTCGCAGGGTCCGGCATTCCACGAAGAAATCGGCGCTTATGCGCGCGAGCACGGCATCGACGCGGTGCTGGCAACTGGCGAGCTTGCGCGTCACACGGTCGACGCATTCGGCGCAGGCGCGCGGCATTTTGCGTCGGCGGAGGATTTGATTGAACACGGCGTGCCCGCCATTGCGCCGGCCGCGACGGTATTGGTGAAGGGCTCGCGCTTCATGCGGATGGAACGCATTGTGGAAGCGCTGGTCTTGAAAGACCCGGTAGCGGATTTGTCGGCCGGTTCCAGCACACAACAGCAGCATTAAGGGAAGCAAGAACCCATGTTATTGGCATTGGCGCAATGGTTGCAGAACGACTACGGCTTCCTGCGCGTCTTCAACTATCTGACGTTCCGCGCCGTGATGGCATCTCTCACGGCGCTGGTGATCGGCCTCGGGTTCGGGCCGTTTGTGATCCGTCGCCTGACGGAACTGAAAGTCGGCCAGGCTGTGCGCAGCTACGGTCCGCAGACGCATCTGGTCAAGGCCGGCACGCCCACCATGGGCGGTGTGCTGGTGCTCATCGGCATTGCCGTGTCGACGCTGCTGTGGGCCGACTGGGGCAACCGCTTCATCTGGATCGTGCTGCTGGTCACGCTCGGCTACGGCGCGATCGGTTGGGTGGATGACTACCGCAAGGTCGTGCACCGTGATCCGAAGGGCATGTCTTCGCGCGAGAAATTCTTCTGGCAGACCGTGATCGGACTCTTTGCTGCGGCATACCTGGCGTTCTCGGTGTCCGAGACGAGCAACATGCGCGTGCTTGAGCTGTTCATGGATTGGGTGCGCAGCGGCCTGTCACTGAACCTGCCGGCCAAGTCGCACCTGATCGTGCCGTTCTTCAAAGAGATCAGCTACCCGCTGGGCGTGTTCGGTTTCATCATCCTGACGTACCTCGTGATCGTCGGTTCCAGCAATGCCGTGAACCTGACCGATGGCCTCGATGGCCTGGTCATCATGCCGGTCGTGCTGGTGGGTAGCGCGCTGGGCGTGTTTGCCTACGTGATGGGCAGCGCCGTCTATAGCAAGTACCTGCTGTTCCCGCACATTCCGGGCGCAGGTGAGCTGCTGATCTTCTGCTCGGCGATGGCCGGGGCGGGGCTTGCCTTCCTGTGGTTCAACGCGCATCCGGCGCAGGTGTTCATGGGTGACGTCGGCGCGCTGGCGTTGGGCGGTGCGCTGGGCACCATCGCCGTGATCGTGCGTCAGGAAATCGTGCTCTTCATCATGGGCGGCATCTTCGTGGCCGAGACCGTCTCGGTGATGCTGCAGGTGACGTGGTTTAAGTTCACCAAGAAGCGTTATGGCGAAGGCCGGCGCCTGTTCCGCATGGCGCCGCTGCATCACCATTTCGAGCTCTCCGGCTGGAAGGAAACGCAAGTGGTCGTGCGCTTCTGGGTCATCACCATGATGCTGGTGCTGATTGGCCTGTCGACCCTGAAGCTGCGGTGAGCACGGACATGACCGACGTGACCGAATCCATCACCCCGGACGACGACGTGGCTGCCACGCAGCCTGAAGCCGCCGTGGACGCCGTGGTCGCGACGCTCGATTCCGCCGAGCCAATGCCCGCCGCTGAAACCGCGCAGGAGCCGCGCATGTTCGGCGAGTTCGACTCGCCGGTGGTGTTGGTGCTCGGCCTTGGTGAGTCCGGCCTGGCAATGGCGCGCTGGTGTGCCCGTCATGGCGCGCAAGTGCGTGTGGCCGATACGCGCGAGGCGCCGGCCAACCTGCCGACGCTGCGTGCGCACGTGCCGGACGCCGAGTTCGTGAGCGGCCCTTTCGCCGTGTCGCTGCTGAACGGCGTGACGCTGGTGGCGATCAGCCCCGGCCTGTCGCCTCTGGATGCCAACGTCGCCGCGCTGCTGAACGCCGCCAGTGAGCGCAGCGTGCCGGCGTGGGGCGAGATCGAATTGTTTGCGCGCGCGTTGGCGGGTCTCAAGGCCGCGCAAGGCTACATGCCTCGCGTGCTGGCCATCACCGGGACCAACGGCAAGACAACCACCACGGCGCTCACGGGCGCCTTGGTGGAGCGCGCCGGCAAGACCGTCGGCGTGGCGGGCAACATCAGCCCGTCGGCGCTCGATAAGCTCGGCGAATGCGTTGATGCAGGCACGCTGCCTGATGTGTGGGTGCTCGAGCTTTCCAGCTTCCAGCTCGAAACCACGCACACGCTGGACGCCGATGCCGCCACCGTCCTGAACATCACGCAGGACCACCTCGACTGGCACGGCACGATGGACGCCTATGCCGCGGCCAAGGGCCGCATCTTCGGCGCCAACACCGTGCGCGTGCTGAACCGTCAGGACGCCTGCGTAATGGCATTCGCCAGCAAGAAGGGCGGCGATATCACGTTCGGCATCGACGAGCCGGGCACGCCCGATGCGCTCGGCCTGCTGCGCGATGGCGGCATGCCCTGGATCGTATTGGCCGAAGCCGATGAGGACGATCTGCCCAAGCCCACGCGCCGCAAGAAAAGCGACAACGTGCCGGCCGCGCCGGTGCCGGTGCGCCTCAAGCGCCTGATGCCCGCTGACGCACTGCGCATCCGGGGCTTGCACAACGCGACCAACGCGATGGCTGCGCTGGCGTTGTGCCGGGCGATCGGCCTGCCGGTGAGCGCGCTGCTGCACGGCCTGCGCGACTACGCCGGCGAGCCGCACCGCGTAGAACTGATCGCCGCATTTGACGACATCGAATTCTTCGACGACAGCAAGGGCACCAACGTCGGCGCCACGGTGGCTGCACTCTCGGGCTTATCCAAGCATGTCGTGCTGATCGCCGGTGGCGAAGGCAAGGGACAGGACTTCTCGCCGCTCGCCGAGCCGGTCGGGCAATACGCGCGTGCCGTGGTGCTCATCGGCCGCGATGCGCCGCTGATTCGCGAGGCTCTCGCCAATACCGGTGTCACGCTGATCGATGCCCCGACGCTGGAAGCCGCCGTGCAGGAAGCCGCCGCACACGCGCAACCGGGCGATGCCGTGCTGTTGTCGCCGGCATGTGCCAGTTTTGACATGTTCCGCAACTACGAACACCGCGCCCAGGTGTTCCACGAGGCCGTGGCCGCATTGGCGGCAGACCGAGGAGTCCTCCTATGAGCGACACCCAGATCAAGCGCAGCGGCTTCATCGGCGCGACCATCGGCAATGCGTGGGAGGGTCTGCGCGATGCGGTTTCGGGCGTCAAGCCCACGCGCTCCAAGATGATGGAGTACGACCAGCCGCTGATGTGGGTGGCGATCGTGCTGCTCGGCCTGGGGCTGGTGATGGTGTATTCGGCGTCGATCGCGTTGCCGGATTCGCCCAAGTACGCCAACTACAGCAATGGCCACTTCCTGATTCGCCACATTTTCTCGCTGGTGATCGGGCTGATCGGCGCAATCGTCGCATTCCAGATTCCGGTCAAGTTTTGGGACAAATACGCACCGAAGCTTTTCATCATCGCGCTGGTGCTGCTGGTGATCGTGCTGGTACCTCACGTGGGCAAGGGCGTGAATGGTGCACGGCGCTGGCTGCCGCTGGGCGTCATGAACTTCCAGCCGTCCGAGCTGATGAAGCTGGCGGTGGTGCTGTACGCCGCCAACTACACCGTGCGCAAGCAGGACTGGATGCAGAGCGTGCGCAAGGGCTTCCTGCCGATGGGCGTGGCCGTGGCGTTTGTCGGCTCGCTGCTGCTGTTGGAGCCGGACATGGGCGCGTTCCTGGTGATCGCGGCCGTGGCCATGGGCATCCTGTTCTTGGGCGGCGTGAACGGCAAGCTGTTCGGCGGACTAGTGCTGACGGCAATTTCGACCTTCTCGCTGCTGATCGTGGCATCGCCCTGGCGGCGCGAGCGGATCTTCGCGTACCTCAATCCGTGGCAAGAGGAATACGCACAAGGCAAGGCGTACCAGCTCACGCACTCGCTCATCGCTTTCGGCCGTGGCGAGTGGACCGGCGTTGGCCTGGGCGGCAGTATCGAGAAGCTGCACTACCTGCCCGAGGCGCATACCGACTTCATCCTGGCCGTGATCGGCGAGGAGCTGGGCTTTGTCGGCGTGCTGATCGTGATTCTGCTGTTCTACTGGATGGTCCGCCGCTCGTTCGAGATCGGCCGTACCGCGCTGCAGCTAGACCGCACGTTCGCCGGTCTGGTCGCAAAGGGCCTGGGTATCTGGCTCGGCTGGCAGGCCTTCATCAACATGGGTGTGAACCTCGGCCTGCTGCCGACCAAGGGCTTGACGCTGCCGATGGTCAGCTACGGTGGCTCGGGCATCTTGATGAACTGCGTGGCGCTCGCGCTGTTGCTGCGTATCGACTATGAAAACCGCGTGCTGATGCGTGGGGGCAAGGTATGACGGCACGCGTTTCGGCCGATCTGACGCCGCGCACGCTCCTCGTCATGGCCGGCGGTACGGGCGGTCACATCTTCCCCGCGCTGTCGGTGGCCAAGCTGCTGGCCGGGCGCGGCTGGAGGGTGGTGTGGCTTGGTAACGCCAATGGCATGGAAGGCCAACTCGTACCCAAGCACGGCTTTCCGCTGGAGTCGGTGCAGTTTGGTGGCCTGCGCGGCAAGGGCCTCGTCACCAAGTTTCTGCTGCCGCTCAACCTGTTGCGCGCGTTCTGGCAGAGCCTCGGTGTGGTGCGTCGCGTGCGTCCGAACGTGGTGCTGGGCATGGGCGGCTATATCACGTTCCCGGGCGGCATGATGAGTGTGCTGCTGGGTCGCCCGCTGGTGCTGCACGAACAGAATTCCATCGCAGGTCTGGCCAACCGCGTGCTCGCGCGCGTGGCCGATCGCGTGCTCTGTGCGTTTCCGAATGCGCTGTCCGGCGCCGAGTGGGTTGGCAACCCGATCCGCGCCGACCTGGCCATGCTGGCTTCGCCGCAAGCGCGCTACGCCGAGCGAACCGGCCCGCTGCGCGTGCTGGTCGTGGGCGGCAGCCTGGGCGCGGCGGCGCTCAACGATGTGGTGCCCAAGGCGCTGGCGTTGCTGCCGGCCCACACGCGCCCGATCGTCATCCACCAGGCAGGCGCCAAGCAGATCGACACGCTGCGCGCCAACTATGCCGCCGCCGGCATTGACGATGCCCACGCGCAGCCGGTGCCCTTCATCGACGACATGGCAGCTGCGTATGCGCACGCCGATCTCGTGATCTGCCGTGCGGGCGCAATGACTGTTTCAGAGGTGGCCGCGGCGGGTGTCGCGGCGCTGTTCGTGCCGTTCCCGCATGCCGTGGACGATCACCAGACCACCAACGCGCGCTTCCTCTCCGAGCGCGGGGCGGCGCTGTTGGTGTCGCAGCAGGAACTGGGTCCGGCATCGCTGGCAGATACACTCGCGTCCCTGACGCGTGCGCAATTGGCCGATATGGCGGCTAAAGCACGTGAGCAGGCACGGCCCGAAGCGGCCGAGCGTGTCGCCGACGTGTGTGTAGCGGTGGCACGGGCATAGGGAATCGAATCGATATGAAGCACATCGTCAAGAACATCCATTTTGTAGGCATCGGCGGCGCCGGCATGAGCGGCATCGCCGAGGTGCTGCTGAATCTGGGCTACCGCGTGACAGGCTCGGATCTGGGCAGCAGCGCAACCACGCAGCGCCTGGCAACGCTCGGCGCGACGATCATGCAGGGCCATGCGCCGGAGCACGTAATCGGCGCCAATGCCGTGGTGGTCTCCACCGCAGTGCGCGGCGACAACCCGGAAGTGCTGGCCGCGCGCGCCAAGCGCATCCCCATCGTGCCGCGTGCGGTGATGCTGGCCGAGCTGATGCGCCTGAAGCAGGGCATCGCCATTGCCGGCACGCACGGCAAGACGACGACCACCAGCTTGGTCGCCTCTGTGCTGGCCGAAGGCGGCCTGGACCCGACCTTCGTGATCGGCGGCCGCCTGAACTCGGCCGGAGCAAACGCGCGGCTCGGCACAGGCGATTTCATCGTCGCCGAGGCAGACGAATCCGACGCGTCGTTCCTCAACCTGTTCCCCGTGATCGAGGTCATCACCAATATCGATGCCGATCACATGGACACCTACGGGCACGACTTCGCGCGCCTGAAGCAAGCGTTCATCGAGTTCACGCAGCGGCTGCCGTTCTACGGCATTGCCGTGCTGTGCGTGGACGACCCGAACGTGCGCGAAATTCTGCCGTTCGTCTCCAAGCCTATCGTGCGCTACGGCTTTGCCGAAGATGCGCAAGTGCGCGCCGTCAATGCGCGCGCCGTCGATGGCCGCATGGAATTCACCGTGGTCCGCCAGCTCAACGGTCATGCCGAGCCGCCGCTGTCGATCACGCTGAACCTGCCGGGCATGCACAACGTGCAGAACGCGCTGGCCGCTATTGCAATCGCCACCGAACTGGAAGTGCCGGACGAGGCCATCGTCAAGGCGCTGGCCGAGTTCAACGGCGTGGGCCGACGCTTCCAGCGCTACGGCGAAGTGCCGACCGCCGACGGCAAGGGCCGCTTCACGCTCATCGATGACTACGGCCACCACCCCGTCGAGATGGCCGCCACGCTGGCCGCAGCGCGCGGTGCGTTCCCCGGTCGCCGGCTCGTGCTGTCGTTCCAGCCGCACCGCTTTACCCGCACGCGCGATTGCTTCGAAGATTTTGTGAAGGTGCTCGGCACCGTAGATGCGCTGCTGCTGGCCGAGGTGTACGCCGCCGGTGAACCGCCCATCGTCGCCGCCGACGGCCGCGCATTGACGCGTGCGCTGCGCGTGGCCAACAAGATCGAGCCGGTATTCGTAGAGCAGATCGAAGACATGCCGCAAGCGATTCTGGATGCTGCGCAGGACGGCGACGTTGTCATCACCATGGGTGCAGGATCGATCGGGCAGGTGCCCGGTCAAGTGGTTGCGTTGCAGGCGCAGGCGCGCACGGCAAATGTCGTGGATCTGAACGGAGGCGCCGCAGCATGACGACCGGTCCGTTTGTTCCAAATCCGACGATCGATCCGAAGTCCCTCGGCAAGGTGGGCGTGCTCATGGGCGGCCGGTCCGCCGAGCGCGAAATCTCGCTGATGTCCGGCAACGGCGTGTTGGCTGCGCTGCGCGCGCGCGGCGTCGATGCGCACCCGTTCGACCCGGGCCTGCAGGCCGTGGCTGATCTGGCCAAGCAAGGGTTCGACCGCGTGGTGATCTCCCTGCACGGCCGCTTTGGCGAAGACGGCACGATCCAGGGCCTGCTCGAGCAATTCGGCATTCCATACACCGGCAGCGGCGTACTCGCGTCTGCGCTGGCAATGGACAAGGAAGCCACCAAGCGCCAATGGCAGACCCACGGCCTGCCCACGCCCGATTTCGTGATGTTGCACGCCGGCGCCGACTGGCAAGCCGTGGCCGACCGCCTTGGCCTGCCGCTGATCGTCAAGCCGGCGCGCGAAGGCTCCTCTATCGGTCTGACCAAGGTCACGAGCGCCGCCGAGCTGCCCGCCGCCTACGAAAAGGCTGCGCGCCTGGATCGCGACGTGATGGCCGAGCAGTTCATCGAAGGCGACGAGCTGACCTGCCCGATCATCGGCGAGGGCGAAAGTGCCACGGCATTGCCGCTCATCCGCATCGTCGCGCCGCAGGCCAACTACGACTACCAGAACAAGTACTTCACCGACGACACGCGCTACGAATGCCCGGCACCGATTCCCGCCGACGTGGCCGCACGCGTGCAGGCGCTGGTGGTGCAGGCCTATCGCGGGCTGGGCTGCCGTGGCTGGGGCCGCGCCGACATCATGCTGCGCAAGTCCGACAACGCGCCGTTCCTGCTGGAAATGAACACGTCGCCGGGCATGACTGGCCATTCGCTGGTGCCGATGGGCGCACGCGCTGCCGGCATCAGCTATGAAGATTTCGTGTTGCAACTGGCGGCGAGTGCATCGCTGGAGCTGCACGCGAGCACCGATTGGAAACCTGAGTAATCAACGCAACGTCAGCGAAACCGGACAACACAACGTTATGTGGCACAACACCCGTCTCCTCAACGCCGTCGCGAGTGCGCTCTATGCGCTGCTCGCGCTTGGCGCGTTGGGCGTTGGGACGGTCTGGCTGATGCAGCGACCGATGTTCCAGCTGCAGCAGGTGCGGGTGATGCCGATGCCCGGCAGCGAGTTGCGCCACGTGAATGTGCCCAGTCTGCGCGCCAACGCGCTGACCAAGCTGCGCGGCAATTTCTTCTCGCTGAATCTGGACGATGCGCGTGCCGCGTTCGAATCCGTGCCGTGGGTGCGACGTGCGAGCGTGCGCCGCGTGTGGCCCAACGGGCTGCTGGTGGAAGTGCAGGAACACGAAGCCCTGGGCACCTGGGGCGGTAATGAGTCCGGCAAGCTGGTCAATACGTATGGCGAAGTCTTCGTGGCCAACCTGGCCGAAGCGGAAGACGACACCGACCTGGTTGCGCTGGCTGGCCCCGAAGGAACCGAGCAGGACGTGGTCGACAAGCTGGAGACCATGACCGAGTGGTTCAAGCCGATGAATGTCGAGCCGCTGAGCGTGACGCTCACCGACCGCTACGCCTGGCGCGCGCGGTTGTCCAACGGCACGGTCATCGAGCTGGGCCGCGAATTGAATGACGATGACCGCACAGCGCTGGCCGCGCGTGCCCGCCGCTTTGTGCGTGCGTGGCCCGAGGTGACGAAGCGCTGGGGCGGTCAGATCGAATACGCCGATCTGCGGTATCCCAACGGATTCGCAGTTCGGGCGGCGGGTGTGCGCTTCCTGACCGATGCGCAGGCCGCGGTGCTGGCCAAGGGGGGCAAGCTGCCTGGCACCGCGAATGGCACCAGCAGTGCTGCAAAGCCGAAAGCCACGCTGGGGGGTAAGCCGGCGGCCAACAACAAAGCAACGCGAAGCACAGAGAAAACGCGATGAGCAAGGAATACAAGGATCTTCTGGTCGGGCTGGACATCGGCACCTCCAAGGTGGTGGCGGTGGTGGCCGAGCTGCGTCCTGACGGCGCCTACGAGGTCATCGGCATGGGCCAGACCGAATCGAAGGGGCTGAAAAAGGGCGTGGTCGTCAACATCGAGGCGACCGTCCAGTCGATCCAGAAAGCGCTCGAAGAAGCGGAGCTGATGGCCGACTGCAAGATCAGCGAGGTCTTCACCGGCATCGCGGGCAGCCACATCCGCAGCTTCAACTCGAGCGGTATGGTGGCGATCAAGGACAAGGAGGTCACCTCCACCGACGTCGCGCGCGTGATCGAGACCGCCAAGGCCGTCAACATCCCGACCGACCAGCAGATTCTGCATATCCTCACGCAGGAATTCATCATCGATGGCCAGGAAGACGTGCGCGAGCCGATCGGCATGAGCGGCATCCGGCTTGAGGTGAAGGTGCACATCGTGACGGGGGCCGTGAGCGCGGCGCAGAACATCGTCAAGTGCGTGCGCCGCTGCGGGCTGGAGGTGCACGACCTGATTCTGCAGCCGCTGGCATCGAGCCTGGCGGTGCTGACCGAAGACGAGAAAGAGCTGGGCGTGGTGCTGGTCGACATCGGCAGCGGCACGACCGACATCGCCATCTTCAGCGAAGGCGCGATCCGCCACACGGCCGTGATCCCCATCGCCGGTGACCAGATCACCAACGACATCGCCATGGCTCTGCGCACGCCAACGCCGGACGCCGAAGACATCAAGATCCAGTACGGCATCGCCAAGCAGGTGTTGGCTGACCCGGACGAGATGATCGACGTGCCGGGCGTCGGTGACCGCGGCCCGCGCACGCTCTCGCGCCAGGCGCTGGCCGCCGTGATCGAGCCGCGCGTGGAGGAGCTGTTCTCGCTCGTGCATCAGGTGGTGCGCGAATCCGGCTATGAGGAACTGCTCTCCAGCGGCGTGGTCCTCACCGGCGGTACCGCAATGATGCCGGGCATGGTCGAACTGGGTGAAGACATGTTCTTGAAGCCCGTGCGCGTGGGCGTGCCTGAGTACCGCGGCAACCTGCACGAGGTGGTGAAGAGCCCGCGTTACGCCACGGTGATGGGCTTGCTGCAGGAAGGTCGCGTGCAGCGCGTGCGCGGGCGCAAGGTCGTGGTGCAGTCCGGATCGGCCAAGCAGATCTGGACGCGCATGAAGGAATGGTTCATCGGCAACTTCTAAGCACGTGTGTGCTGGGTGTTGACGATGTGCTCCCTGGGGGGAGCAAGTTGAGTTTCTTGTTTTGATGTTTTTTGTTCAGGAACCAGGAGTTGCGGCGGGGAGGCTGCATCGTCTGGGACTGATCACTTCTGGAGGCAATGATGGACTTCGACATGATTGAAACGGAAATGCAGGACGGCACCATCATCAAGGTGGTTGGCGTCGGCGGCGCGGGCGGTAATGCCGTGCAGCACATGATCAACCGCGGCGTGCAAGGCGTGGAATTCATCTGCATGAACACCGATGCGCAGGCGCTCAAGCGCTCGACCGCATCGCGCGTGCTGCAGCTCGGCAGCACGGGCCTTGGCGCTGGCGCCAAGCCGGAAGTGGGCAAGCACTGCGCAGAGGAAGCCCGTGAGCAGATCGCCGACGCACTGCGCGGCGCGCACATGGTCTTCATCACTGCCGGCATGGGTGGCGGTACGGGCACGGGTGCAGCACCGGTGGTTGCACAGGTCGCCAAGGAAATGGGCATCCTGACCGTGGGCGTGGTGTCCAAGCCGTTCGAATTCGAAGGCGCACGCCGCTCGAAGGTTGGCGAGCATGGCGCGAACGACCTCGAAGGCAACGTCGATTCGCTGATCGTCGTGCTCAACGAAAAGCTCTTCGAAGTCATGGGCGATGATGCCGAGATGGACAAGTGCTTCCAGTGCGCCGACGACGTGCTGCACAACGCGGTTGCCGGCATTGCGGAAATCATCAACGTCGATGGTCTGGTGAACGTCGACTTCGAAGACGTGAAGACCGTGATGGGCGAACAAGGCAAGGCGATGATGGGCACGGCCACCGTGTCCGGCGTCGACCGTGCACGTCTGGCCGCTGAGCAAGCCGTGGCAAGCCCGCTGCTGGAAGGCGTGGACCTGTCGGGCGCGCGTGGCGTGCTGGTCAACATCACGGCCAGCCGCTCGCTGAAGCTGTCCGAGACCAAGGAAGTGATGAACACCATCCGCAGCTATGCCGCGGAAGATGCCACCGTCATTTTCGGTACGGTCTACGACGACGCCATGGGCGACGCACTGCGTGTGACCGTGGTTGCCACGGGCCTGGGCCGCGCTGCTCGCAACAAGCAACAACAGCAACAGACGATGACGCTGCTGAAGACCGGTACCGACAACCAGCCGGTGGCTTTCGGCGGTAGCGCCGGTCACTCGGTGGCAGCTGCGCCGGACTACAGCAATTTCGACACCCCCGCCGTGTGGCGCAGCTCGCGTGAGTCGGCATCGGCTCACGTGGCAGCACTGCAAGAGAAGGGCGTCGACACGTACGACATTCCGGCATTCCTGCGCAAGCAGGCGGACTGATCGGGCCCGCGTTGGTTCGATAGCGCTCGCGCACGTCCGACTGCCTGCGGCACCACACGCCGCGCGCGATTCACGGCTCCCCTCCCGTGATCGCCGTGGTGTGATGGCCCGCCGCTCGCGAGTCGACAGCGCTCGACGAACCGGACACAGTCGTTGCCGCCGGGCAGGTTGGCCTCTGGCCGCCTCCCCGGAAGGGTTCACCCCGCCCGGCGGGTGTATCCGTTCGTTGTGCCGCGCGCGGTGCGTTCCGACCCAAGCGGCCTGATGGTGTTGTCTCCCAAGACCGCCCGCGTGATTCGTTCACGCGGGCGGTCTCGTTTTACGAACCGGCTGCGCGGTCGCGCGGCAAGTTCTATGATCGCGATATCCGCGCACGCTCCCTGACGATCATGATCCAGCCTGGTCAACCGCTTCCCGACGCAACGCTCTACGAGTTCTTTGAAGTGGAAAAGGATGGCTGCGCGCTCGGCCCCAATGCTTTTTCCGTCCAGCATCTGGCCGAGGGCAAGACGATCGTCATCTTTGGGCTGCCCGGTGCGTTCACGCCGACCTGCTCGGCGCGGCATGTGCCCGGCTACCTCGCCCACTTCGACGCGCTGCGCGCCAAGGGTGTCGACGAGATCTGGTGTGTGTCCGTCAACGATGCCTTCGTGATGGGCGCCTGGGCTCGCGCGCAAGGCACCGACGACAAAATCCGCATGCTGGGTGACGGCAGCGCAGAGTTCACCAGCAAGCTCGGCCTTGACCAGGACCTCTCCAAGCGCGGCATGGGCGTACGCTCGCAGCGCTACGCGATGGTCGTGAAGGACGGTGTGGTAACAGCGCTACAGGTGGAAGCGCCCGGGCAGTTCGCCGTCAGCAGCGCCGAATCGATCCTGGCGATACTCTGACGCCACGCCAGCGGCTCCCCCAAATGGCGGAGTACCGCCCGCTATCCCGCCCCGCCTCAAAGCCGACGAGACTGTGGCGCCGAATCTGCGTGCACTAAGGTTGAGCAGAGTGTGAGCACCCCTAACATCCCGATACAAAAGTCGTTTTGAAGGCAGGGACGTGAAAATGGTATGATTAGGGTTATCACCTATGCAGACCGCATAGATAAAAACAATCGTAGAAATTTCGTGAGTTGAGGGCGGCCATGTTGAAACAACGCACCATCAAGTCCCTCGTCAAGACCGTCGGCATCGGGTTGCACTCGGGCCGTAAGGTGACGTTGACGTTGCGCCCGGCAGCCGCAGGCACTGGCATCGTCTTCACGCGCGTTGACCTCGACCCGGCCGTCGAGATTCCCGCCACCGCCAGCGCCATCGGCGACACCCGCCTGGCGTCCGTGCTGCAGAAGGACGGCGCCCGCGTGTCGACTGTCGAACATTTGATGTCGGCTTGCGCGGGCCTTGGCATCGACAATCTCTATGTCGACGTCGACGCCGAAGAAATCCCCATCATGGATGGCAGCGCGGCCTCGTTCGTATTTCTGCTGCAATCGGCGGGCATCGAAGAGCAGGGCGCGGCCAAGCAGTTCATCCGCGTGATCAAGCCGGTGGAAATCCGCGAGGGCGACAAGCTTGCCCGCCTCGACCCATACTTCGGCTTCAAGCTTTCGTTCACGATCGAATTCCGCCACCCGGCGGTCGACAAGACCGGCCAGACGTTCGAAATCGACTTTGCTGACACCAGCTACACGCGCGAAATCGCCCGCGCCCGTACGTTCGGTTTCGCGCATGAAGTTGAAATGCTGCGCGAGGTCGGCTTGGCACGCGGCGGCAGCCTCGACAACGCCATCGTGCTCGACGAGCACCGCATGCTGAACAACGACGAACTGCGCTACGGCGATGAGTTCGTCCGTCACAAGATCCTCGACGCGATTGGCGATCTCTATGTGGTCGGCCATCCGCTGATTGCCGCGTACACGGCGCACAAGTCAGGCCACGGCCTGAACAACGCGCTGCTGCGCGCGCTGCTGGCGGACGAAACGGCCTATGAGATCGTGACGTTCGAGAAGGCGGAAGAGGCCCCGCGCGCATTCCTGCCCCAGTTGCAACCTGCGTTTTCTTGACCGGCTGACGCGGTCGTCTGCATGAAAAAAGCGCCCCGCGGGGCGCTTTTTATTTAGGTCCGGCGACAGGTGGAACGTGCCGGGCAATCATTTCCGCCAACGCTTGGCGCAGCGGGGAATCGGGCAGTTCGTTGGCGAGCGCCGCCAGACTGTTGACACCAACTGCTGTCATCTTGGCGCGTTTAGGCGGCTTTTCGGTCTCTTGTGGCCATAAACTGTCGCTCCCGCCTTGCGGTTGTACCCGTACACGAATTGCGGTAATCTGCGATCCCCGGCGCTGCAGACGCTCCAGCAAGGTGGGTACCACCTGCCGTAAGCGCGCCGCAGCTGCACTATGTGCGGCGAGCAACACTAGAGTCGCTTCCCGGCTATCGCGCGCATCGTTCTTGATGCCACCGATTGCCACGCCGCCGCCCAAGCCGGGCGGTAACAGCGACAACACCTCCGCTTCCAACGACGCCAATTGCCTGGCCGTCTGCATCAGCGGGCCGACCGAACCGGCACCCGAGAGCCAGTCCTGGACGGGTTTTGCCACAGGCGTCTTGAGAGCGGGATGAACAAAGATTCGCATGCCGGCATTGTAGGGCGCTTCATCGCGCTTTCGTGCCGGTGGGCGGCTTTTTTGTCCGGAAAACGAGCGATGCAGATCATCCTGATTCACCCACGCAAGGCCGGAGCGACGCACCTGTCGCGACGCGGCGTCTTCGTGGCTATTGGCGCGGCGCTGCTGACCGTGGCGGCTCTGTCCGTCGGTGGGACGTGGCTGGCAGCCAAGCAAGGCCTGCTGCCTGGCGCGACGGCTTCCGCGGTTGCCGGCGCAGACCAGCATGTCACCCGCGAAAACCTCAACCTGATGGCTGCGCGCATTGGCGAAATGCAGGCGCAGATCGCGCGCCTGGACGCCCTGGGCGCCCGTGTGTCGGGCCTGGCGGGTGTGCAGCCCCGCGAGTTCGATTTCAAATCGCAACCGAGCCGGGGCGGTCCGGAGGGTGCATTCTCGCGGCCGATGTCGATGCCGGAAATTCAGTCCGAGCTGAATCGCCTGACGCGCTCGGCGGACCAGCGCAACGATTACCTCAGCGTGCTCGAGAGCACCCTGATGGATCGGCAGATCCACGCCAAGATGATGCCCACCGTACGCCCGGTGGCCACGGGCTACGATTCTTCGGGCTTTGGCACGCGAATCGATCCGTTCACGGGCC
Organism: Ralstonia chuxiongensis; assembly: GCF_024158925.1. NCBI lineage: Bacteria > Pseudomonadati > Pseudomonadota > Betaproteobacteria > Burkholderiales > Burkholderiaceae > Ralstonia > Ralstonia chuxiongensis. The sequence goes on from NZ_JAMYWC010000012.1 coordinate 42,017, forward strand.
GGCGCACGCAGCACGACGGTGTCGACTTTGTCGGTCCGGTTGGAACGCCCATCGTGGCGGCTGCCGGTGGCGTGGTGGTGGCAAGTGAATTCCACCACGAATACGGCAACATGATCGACATCGACCATGGCAACGGCCTGAAGACGCGCTATGCGCATGCGTCCAAGGTGTTTGTGAAGGTTGGCGACATCGTGAAGGCGGGCGAGCGCATCGCGTTAATCGGCCGCACCGGCCGCGCCACCGGCCCACATCTGCACTTCGAGGTGCACGTCAACGACGTCCCGCAGAATCCGGTGGCTTTCCTGGAGAACGCCGGCCAGCCCAAGATGGCAGCCAATAAGGCCCCGGCGCCGAAGATTGCGGCGGCCGATATCGGAAAGAGCATGGCGGCGGCCGGCCATTGATCTAGCGCGGGTTGCAATCGGGGCGCCCGTCCCCAGTTCAGCGTGAGTGTGTAGCCGCCCGGGCGACGTTCGTGCGGCCCCGAAGTGCGGCGTTCCTGCCACATCCGGCGGTTCTGCTGCCATCAAGCGGGTGTTTTGCACATGCTAAACTCCCGCCTTTGCGCCAACCCTTTCTGGGTCGTTGTGCTGCCTATGTTTCGCGGTCTCTCCGACGCGTTTTCCGGGTGGCTCACCAGCCCTAGCCATCGATGATCACGGGCCTTCTCAAGAAGATTTTCGGCAGCCGTAATGAACGGCTGATCAAACAGTACCGCCGCAAGGTGGCGCAGATCAATGCGCTCGAGCCCAAGTTCGAAGCGCTCTCCGATGCCGAGCTGCAGGCCAAGACTGAAGAATTCCGCCAACGCTTTGCCAAGGGCGAGACGCTGGACGTGCTGTTGCCCGAAGCGTTCGCAGTGTGCCGCGAGGCCAGCAAACGCGTGATGAAGATGCGACACTTCGACGTGCAGCTTGTCGGCGGCATGGTCCTGCACGACGGCAAGATCGCCGAAATGCGCACGGGTGAAGGCAAGACGCTGACCGCAACGCTGGCTGTGTATCTGAACGCCATTTCGGGTCAGGGCGTGCACGTGGTGACGGTCAACGATTACCTCGCCCAGCGCGACGCCGAGTGGATGGGCCGCCTGTACAACTGGTTGGGCCTGTCGGTGGGGGTCAACCTGACCACCATGGATCACGACCAGAAGCAGGCCGCCTACGCGTCGGACATCACCTACGGCACCAACAACGAGTTCGGCTTCGACTATCTGCGCGACAACATGGTGTACGACGCCGGTCAGCGCGTGCAGCGTCCGCTGAACTACGCGATCGTCGACGAAGTCGACTCGATCCTGATCGACGAAGCGCGCACCCCGCTGATCATCTCCGGTCAGGCCGAAGATCACACCGACCTGTACCGCCGCATGAACGGCATTCCGGCGCAGCTTACGCGCCAGATCGGCGAAGAGAAGTCGGATGGCACGGGCGTCGAGAAGCCGGGCGACTACTACGTCGACGAAAAATCGCACCAGGTCTACCTGACCGAATCGGGGCACGAGAAAGCCGAGCAGATCATGCTGCAAGCCGGCTTGATCGGCGAGGGCGAATCGCTCTACGCGCCGCAGAACATCACGCTGATGCACCACCTGTACGCCGCCCTGCGTGCGCACAGCCTGTTCTTCCGCGATCAGCACTACGTGGTGCAGAACGGTGAAGTGGTGATCGTCGATGAATTCACCGGCCGCCTGATGTCGGGCCGCCGTTGGTCCGACGGTCTGCACCAGGCCGTAGAAGCCAAGGAAGGTGTGCAGATCCAGCAGGAAAACCAGACGCTGGCGACCATCACGTTCCAGAATTACTTCCGCATGTACAACAAGCTGTCGGGCATGACCGGCACGGCGGACACGGAAGCGTATGAATTCCAGGAGATCTACGGCCTGGAAACCGTGGTGATCCCGACCAACCGCACGCCGCAGCGCAAGGACTTGCAGGATCAGATCTACAAGACTTCGAAGGAGCGCTACGACGCTGTCATTCGCGATATTCGCGATTGCTACGAGCGTGGCCAGCCGGTGCTGGTGGGCACGACGTCCATCGAAAACTCCGAGCTGCTGTCGAATCTGCTGGACCAGGCGAAGCTGCCGCACCAGGTGCTCAACGCGAAGCAGCACGAACGTGAAGCCGAGATCATCGCGCAGGCCGGTCGTCCGAAGATGATCACCATTGCCACCAATATGGCCGGCCGCGGCACCGACATCGTGCTGGGCGGCAATGTGGAGAAGCAGTCCGGCTTTGTGATGGCCGACGAGTCGCTCTCCGACGCTGAGAAGGCCTCGCGCGTGAAGACGTTGCAGGACGAATGGCAATCGCTGCACGAGCAGGTGAAGGCTGCGGGTGGTCTGCACATCGTTGGCACCGAGCGCCATGAATCGCGCCGGATCGACAACCAGCTGCGTGGCCGTGCCGGCCGTCAGGGCGATCCGGGTTCGTCGCGTTTTTATCTGTCGCTGGATGACCAACTGCTGCGCATCTTCGCGGGCGACCGCGTGCGCGCGATCATGGACCGCCTGAAGATGCCCGAAGGCGAGCCGATCGAAGCCGGCATCGTCACGCGCTCGATCGAATCGGCGCAGCGCAAGGTCGAAGGCCGCAACTTCGATATCCGCAAGCAACTGCTGCAATACGACGACGTCTCCAACGATCAGCGCAAGGAACTCTACAAACTGCGTAACGAGATTCTCGAAGCGCAGGACGTGGGCGATCTGGTCAAGAACCTGCGCGAATCCGTGTTCATCGAGCTGTTCCGCACCTATGTGCCGGCCGAGACCATGGAAGAGCAGTGGGATGTCGCCGGTCTGGAGAAGGCCCTGCGTGAGGACTGGGGCGTCGATCAGCCGCTGGTGAAGACGCTGGAAGATGCGCAGTCGATCGAAGACGAAGATCTGCTGAAGATGGTGCTGGACGCCGCCGAAGCGGTGTACGAAGGCAAGGTGGCGCAGGTTGGCCGCGAGTCCTTCGCCGGCTTCGAGCGTTCGGTGATGCTGCAAAGCCTCGACACGCACTGGCGAGAGCACTTGGCTGCGCTCGACATGCTGCGCCAGGGTATCCACCTGCGCGGCTATGCGCAGAAGGACCCGAAGCAGGAATACAAGCGCGAGTCGTTCGAACTGTTCGGCCGCCTGCTCGATACCATCCGCAACGAAGTCACGCGTATTGTCTTCACGGTGCGCATCCAGTCGCAGGAAGAGCTGGAGCAGGCATCCGAGCAGATCGAAGAAGATCTTTCCGCGCTGAGCAACCTGCAGTACAAGCACGACGAATTCAGCGAACTGGCCGAAGTGGCCGCGGGCGATGCGGAGATTCACGGCGCAACGCCGGCCATGGCCGCACCGCGTTCGGCGGCATCTGCCGCTGCTGCCGCACTGGCTGGCGAAGTGCCGAAAGTTGGCCGCAACGATCCGTGCCCATGTGGTTCGGGCAAGAAGTACAAGCAGTGCCACGGCAAACTTGCCTGACGCTGTTTAGACCTGTTTTCTGTTGATTCACGATGCCCGCAATGCGGGCATCCTCATTTTGAAAGGTGTGCTCCATGGCTGTGAATCTCGTCGCGCCCGCCGCTGACACCCTGTTGCCGATCGACGGCGTGGACCTCGGCTGGGCCGAGGCCGGTGTGCGCAAGACCAATCGCAAGGACGTGCTGCTGGTTCGTATCGCCGAGGGTTCGACGGTGGCCGGTGTATTCACGCAGAACCGTTTCTGCGCGGCACCTGTGCAGGTGTGCCGCGAGCATCTGGCGAGCGGCAAGGGCGCGCGCGCGATCGTCGTGAATACGGGCAACGCGAATGCCGGTACGGGCGCACCTGGCCTTGCGCACGCACGCCAGACCTGCGATGCCGTGGCCAAGCTGCTGGGCGTGTCGGCGGAGCAGGTGCTGCCGTTCTCCACCGGCGTGATTCTGGAGCCGCTGCCCGTAGACCGCATCGTCGCAGGGTTGCCGGCTGCCCAGGCCAACGCTAAGCCTGACAACTGGCTGGCCGCCGCCGAGGCCATCATGACCACCGACACCGTACCCAAAGCAGCGTCCGCCACGTGCACGCTGTCGGGCAAGACCGTGCGCATGTCGGGCATCAGCAAGGGGGCGGGCATGATCCGTCCGAACATGGCGACGATGCTGGGCTTCATCGCCACCGATGCCAATGTGGGCGAAGCCGTCCTGCAAGGTTTGGTGCGCTACGCCGCCGATCATTCGTTCAACAGCGTGACGGTGGACGGCGATACGTCGACCAACGACTCGTTCGTCGTCATCGCCACGGGTCGCGCCGGCACACCGCGCATCGATTCCGAATCGCACCCCGACTATGCCGCGCTGCGCGATGTGCTGACGGGCCTCGCACAAGAGCTTGCGCAGAAGATCGTGCGCGACGGCGAGGGTGCGACCAAGTTCATGGCCATCCAGGTTGAGGGCGGCCGCAACGTTGAGGAGTGCCGACTGATCGCCTACGCGGTCGCGCACTCGCCGCTGGTCAAGACGGCGTTCTACGCTTCGGACCCCAACCTGGGGCGCATTCTCGCGGCCGTCGGCTACGCCGGCGTGACGGATCTCGACGTGAGCGGCGTCAACCTGTGGCTCGACGACGTATGGGTCGCGCGTGACGGTGGCCGCAACCCCGAATACCGCGAAGAAGACGGCCAGCGTGTGATGAAGCAGGCGGAGATCACCGTGCGCATCGCGCTCGGCCGCGGCGACGCCACCGCCACCGTGTGGACGTGTGACTTCTCGCACGACTACGTTTCGATCAACGCGGACTATCGTTCGTAATCCGGAGTCCGCCGCCATGTCGTCCGACCTTTCCGCACGGCTCGACCGCTTTCTTGGGCGGCTTGAGCAATGGCTTCCCCCCGAACTGACCGAGGCAGATTGGAACGAGGCCGTTGCCTTCCGCTGGCGCAAACGTCAGAGCCTGTTCGGCAACATTGGCTATCTCGCGCCGATCCGCCAACTGCCGCCGATCCACCTGAGCGATCTGCACAACATCGAGCGCCAGAAAGACGCCATCGTCGCTAACACGCGCCAGTTCGTGCGCAAGTTGCCGGCCAACAATGTGCTGCTCACGGGCGCACGTGGCACCGGCAAGTCATCGCTCATCAAGGCGTGTCTGAACGAATTCGTGAAGGAAGGGCTGCGCCTTGTTGAAGTCGACAAGGATGATCTGGCAGACCTGGGCGATATCGTTGAGCAACTGTCGACGCGTTCGGAGCGCTTCGCGATCTTCTGCGATGACCTTTCGTTCGAAGAGGGCGAATCGGGCTACAAGGCGCTGAAGTCTGCGCTGGACGGCTCGGTGGCAACGCAGTCAGACAACGTGCTGATCTACGCGACGTCCAACCGGCGCCATTTGCTGCCGGAATACATGAAGGACAACGAGACCTATCAGCACACATCGGACGGCGAAATCCATCCGGGTGAGGTGGTGGAGGAGAAGATCTCGTTGTCGGAGCGCTTTGGGCTGTGGCTGTCGTTCTATCCGCCCAAGCAGGACGAATATCTGACCATCGTCGGCCACTGGCTCCGGCATTTCGGCTGCAGCGAGGAGGACATCGCCGCCGCACGTGGCGATGCGCTGGTCTGGGCGCTCGAGCGTGGCTCGCGTTCGGGCCGCGTGGCATGGCAGTTCGCCCGCGACTGGGGCGGCAAGCATGGGCGGCGACATGTCGACTGACAATCTGACGCAAGTGCCACCCACGCACACGCCCGACGGCCGCAAGATCACCGAAGTGGCCGTTGGCGTACTGGTGCAGCCGGACGGCCAGTTCTTGCTGGCGCAGCGCCCCGAGGGCAAGCCGTATGCGGGCTACTGGGAATTCCCTGGCGGCAAGCTTGAAGCGGGCGAATCGGTGGAAGCTGCGCTCACGCGTGAGCTGAAGGAAGAGCTGGACGTCACGCTACGCACCTGCGTGCCCTGGCACACCATCGAGCACGACTACCCGCACGCGTACGTGCGCCTGCACTTCTGCAAGGTAACGGCGTGGGATGGGACATTGCGCGCGCTGGAAGGCCAGGATTTTGCCTGGCAGACGCTGCCGATCAACGTTGAGCCGGTGTTGCCGGCAACGTTGCCCGTCTTCGAATGGATGCGCGAGGAAGCGACGTCTAGTTGAGTCTGCCGCTCGTATCGTTGCCAGGTGCGTCGGGCAGGTCGTCTTCTTCGACTACGGGGATGGTGTACTGTTCGGCGGCCCAGGCACCCAGGTCGATCTGCTTGCAGCGTTCGGAGCAGAAGGGGCGGTAGCGGCTCTCAGGCACCCAGGGCACGGGCTTGCCGCAGCTGGGGCATTTGACAGTCTTCACATTCATGGTGCGGCTCAGAAATTACAGAGCTTCAGCTGGAACGGGATATCCGCATCGACCGGCTTGGGTCTCAGGTCGCCATCCTGCTGGGTAAAGCGCACCCAGAGCATGTACTTGTTGGCGCTGATCTCGGGAATGAACCCCAGCGCCGACTCATCCAGGCGCACCTGCATCAGCTGGTACACGCGGCCCGACAGCATCTGCTGATAGCTGCCAGCGTTAGCAATCACCTTGCCACTCTGGCCCGATTCGCGCAGCAGGCGCAGCACGATCATCGTGGCGTCGCGCAGCGGCACCAGCGGTTGGGCCCATTTGATGATGTCGGCGCGGCGGCGCTCGGCGGGGTGATGCTGCCAAGCAAAATACGCGGGCAGATCAAACTCGCACGTACCGCCGGGGATGATCGCGCGGCTGCGGATGCTCGTCAGCCACTCGTTGTCGGCGATGAGCTGGCCCGCCTTGCCATGTGTGGCAGTGAGATTGCCCGAGGCGGTTTCCAGCTCGCTGATGACGGCATCAAGCGCGTCCTGATCGATCTGCGGGTTGGCGCGCAGCGCGGTGAGCGTCTGGCGCTGGCGATCGAGTTCTTTCAGGAGATCGGACTTGAGGTCGGCACGCCCGGCGACGTCCACCACTTCGAACAGCGTGGTCAGGGCCACATGGTGCTGTAGCGGGTGTTCCTGCACAAGAAAGAAATCCAGCCGCTCGAACAGGTCTTCGAGGCGCAGCAGCGTCCGAATGCGTTCGTTGAAGGGATATTCGTACAGGATCAAAACTTGGGTGCCCGGTGTGCTGGCCCGCTGGCATATGCGGCCCCGAAGCCCATTTGGCCTCGATCTGCCCGCATTCTATGCGAGACCCTCGTTCATCACAATGCAAAGGGCTGTGACGACCGCTTTCAGACCGTTTCAGTTCGCCCTGTAGGTTAGGTCCAGATGGTCGATCTGCGGCAGGAGGTCGGCCAGCGTACCGCTGTTGTCGATCACGTCGTCGGCTGCGGCAAGGCGGGCTTCGCGTGAAGCCTGGCGCGCGATGATGGCTTCCACCTGCGCGCGCGGCAGCCCGTTACGGGCCATCACGCGGGCGATCTGCGTCTCAACCGGGCAGTCGACCACCAGAATGCGGTCGACCAGCGTGCGCCAGCTGTGATGCCCGGCGAGGGACTCCACCAACAGGGGGACCACGTAGACAAGGTACGGATGCACGTCTGACGCCCGCGCCGCTGCGCCACGCGATAGCGCAATCTCGCGGATGAGCGGATGCGTGATCTGCTCCAACCGCGATTTGGCAGTGGCATCGGAGAAGGCGAGAGCGCGCATGGCATCGCGGTCCATCGCGCCGTCGGCGCGCAGGATACCGGCGCCGAACGTCTCGACCAGCTTGGGGATGGCGGCACCGCCCGGTGCGGTGATCTCGTGGGCGATGGCGTCCGTGTCGACAATGGCGGCACCGCGCTCCGCCAAGCGGTCTGCCACGTAGCTCTTGCCGCTGCCGATGCCGCCGGTCAGGCCGATCACACGCATGCTGGCCATGACCTTATGGTGCAAGCAGGGGACCGAAGCCAGCCATCATGAGCAATTGCGGCCCGGCCAGCAGTGCGATCACGCCGGCCCCGGCAATGAATGGCCCGAACGAGAACGGCGATTCGCTGGTCGCGCCGCGCGCAATGCGCACGAGCCCAAACACCAGTCCCACGACCGACGAGAGCAGCACCAGCAGAGGCAGCGCCTGCCAGCCGAACCACGCGCCGAGTGCGGCCATCAGCTTGAAGTCGCCGTAACCCATGCCTTCACGCCCGCGCAGCAGCTTGTAGGCCCAGTAGATCGACCACAGGAACAGGTAGCCGGCCATCGCGCCAATCACCGCGTCGTGTAGGTGCGTGAACATGCCGAACAGGTTCACGCCCAGCCCAAGCCAAAGCAGCGGCTGGGTGATGGCGTCGGGCAACAGTTGCGTGTCGGCGTCGATCATCGTGCCGGCGATCAGGAACCACAGCAGCACCGCCGATGCGACTGCCACCCACGTCGGGCCGAAGTGCCATAGGCAGGCCGCCGTCAGCAGGCCGGTGACCAGTTCCACAGCAGGATAGCGCCACGAGATGGGCGTTTTGCACGCACTGCACCGGCCGCGCAGCGCAAGCCAGCTCAACACGGGGATGTTCTCGATCGCCTTGATCTGATGGCCGCACGACGGGCACGCCGAGCGCGGCACGATCAGGTTGTATGCGTCGGGATGGGGCAACGGCTCTTCGCGCAGTTCGGCGATGTAGTTGGCTTCCTCTCGCTCGATCATGCGCGGCAGGCGGTGGATCACCACGTTGAGGAAGCTGCCGACCAGCAAGCCCACCAGCGCGCCGGCCGCAATGACAAACCACGCCGGCAGTTGCGCCAGCGTGGGAATGACAAACAACTCGGGCATCAGACCACCTGACCCAGCTTGAAGATCGGCAGATACATCGCCACGACCATGCCGCCGATCAGTACGCCCAGGATGACGATGATGAGGGGTTCAATCAGGGTGGATATGTTGGCTACGGCGTCGTCGACCTCGCGCTCATAGAACTCGGCCACCTTGAGCAACATGCTGTCGAGGGCACCGGATTCCTCACCGATCTGGGTCATCTGCAGCACCATGTTGTCGAACACGTGCGTGGCTTGCATGGCGTTGGTCAGGCTGGTACCGATGCGCACGGCTTGCTGGATCTCGATCGTGGCATCGTGATAAATCCAGTTGCCGGCTGCGCCGGCCACCGATTCCATCGATTCCACGAGCGGCGTGCCGGCTGCAAACATGGTGGCCAGGGTGCGCGTCCAGCGGGCGATGGTGGCCTTGCGGATAATGTTGCCGAAGATCGGCATGCGCAGAATCCAGCGGTGCGTGGAGCGCTGCACGTTCTCCGAGCGCTTAAACGCCCGGGCGAATAGCGTAATGGCAATGAGGGGCGCGAAGACGATGATGTACCACCATTGCACGAAGAAGTCCGAGATGCCCATCACTACCAAGGTTGGAGCGGGCAGTGTGGCGCCGAAGCTCGAGAATACGCTCTTGAAGGACGGCACCACGAAAACCATCAGCACCACCGTCACCAAGAAGGCCACCGTCAGCACCGAGATCGGATAGATCATCGCCGACTTGATCTGCGCCTTCAACGCGATCGACTTCTCCATGTACAGCGAAAGCCGCTCGAGCAGCGCATCCAGAATACCGCCTTGCTCGCCGGCGTCGATCAGGTTGCAGTACAGCGGGTCGAAATACTGCGGATGACGGCGGAAGGCCTGCGCCATGCTGCTGCCCGACTCGATATCGAAACGGATTTCCGTCAGCAGTTGCGTGAAATTCGGATTGGCGTGGCCCTTCGCGATGATGTCGACCGACTGAAGCAGCGGGACGCCGGCCTTCAACATGGTCGAGAGCTGGCGCGTGAAGTAGGCGATGTCCTTCGGCGTGATCTTCTTGCCGCGGGCCGCACGGCGGCGCTTGGACTTGGTGATCGACAAGCCTTGCTTGCGCAGGACGGCATTCACCTCGGTGATGCTCTCGGCGCGCATCTCGCCCTTGAAGATCTTCCCTTTGCGATCTTTGCCTTCCCACTCGAAGATGTACTGCGTGGGCGCCTTTGTCTTGGCGGTCTTTCGCGCTGGCGCGGCGGCCGCGCGATTCGCGGCAGGTGCTCGTGTGGCCATGGTTGGTTCCTACCCCCCGGTATGGGAACGATTGATCGAGAAGGTTATTGGTTCGTTGTGGCCAGCACTTCCTCAAGGGAAGTCAGCCCCTGCTTCACTTTCCGCAAGCCCGATTCGCGCAGCGACAGTACGCCCTCTTTACGCGCCTGCTCTGCGATCTGCAGCGCAGTGCCATGCGTAAGGATGATCTCCTGGATCGCTTCGGTGATCGGCATGACTTGGTAGATGCCGACCCGGCCCTTGTAGCCGCTGCCGTTGCAGGTCTCGCAACCGACCGGGTGATATGGCTGCCACGAGCCGTCGGCGTCCGCTTCGGTAAAGCCCGCATCGAGCAGCGTTTCCCTGGGCAGCGGCCCCGGCTTCTTGCAATCCTTGCACAACCGGCGTGCCAGACGCTGCGCCGTAATCAGCAGCACCGACGACGCGATGTTGAACGGCGCAACCCCCATGTTCATCAGGCGGGTCAGCGTGGTCGGGGCATCGTTGGTGTGCAGCGTGGAAAACACCAGGTGACCGGTCTGTGCGGCTTTGATCGAGATATCGGCCGTTTCCAGATCCCGGATTTCGCCCACCATGATGATGTCCGGATCCTGACGCAGGAACGACTTCAGCGCCGCCGCAAAGGTGAGCCCCGCCTTGTCGTTCACGTTGACCTGGTTGATGCCGGGCAACTGGATTTCCGCCGGGTCTTCTGCGGTAGAGATATTGATGTCGCCCTGATTCAGTCTGTTCAGGAAGGTGTACAGCGACACCGTCTTGCCCGAGCCGGTTGGCCCTGTCACGAGCACCATGCCGTACGGGCGCTTGATCACGTCGAGCAGCAACTGCTTTTGCTCGGGCTCGTAGCCGAGCTGGTCGATATCGAGCCGCTCGGTGGACGACTCCAGAATCCGGATCACGATCTTCTCGCCGAACAGCGTCGGCAGCGTCGATACCCGGAAGTCGATGGCGCGCTCGATCGTCTCTTTGTTGTCTTTGTCCTTGCGGTCTTTCGGGACGGTGATGAGCAGCTTCATGCGGCCGTCTTGCGGCACGCGCTTTTCCGAGATATCCAGGCGCGAGAGCACCTTGATCCGAGTCGCGATCTTGTCGCGGATGTCCAGCGGCGGCTGCGCGACCTGCGCCAGGATGCCGTCGATGCGGAAACGCACACGGTAAAACGTTTCAAACGGCTCGAAGTGCAAGTCCGACGCGCCGCGCAGCAGCGCTTCGGTAAAGAGCTTCTGCAGGAAGCGAACCACGGGGGCATCGTCGATGCCGTCGGTGGTGGTGCGGCGCGTGGCGGCGGCAGCGCCCGGGTCGTACTCGATCTGCGTGGCTTCCTGCTTGGGGAAGAGCGACTTGATCTCGGCCGGGGCCTCGTTGGCAAGGCTCAGTTGGCGTACCAGCTTGTCGTGCTCGACGATGACCGTTTCGATAGCCACGTTCATCTTTTGACGCAGCTCTTCGATTGGCTTCGGATCGCTCGGGTCGGACGTGGCGAGGATGAGACGGTTTTCGCGGCGGCCCAGCGGCAAAAGACGCAACTGCGCGAAGTGCTTATTGGCCGACAGCACGGCCGGCACGGTATCGAGCTTGTACTGGGCCAAGTCCAGCAGCGGCATCTGGTACTTGCCGGCGACGAACACGGCGAGGTCGTGCGCACTCATAATCCCGCTGCCCACCAGTTCGTCGATCAGTTGCGTGCGTTTTTCACGCGCGCTCTGTTCGAGCTGGGTGAGTAGCGTGGGCGCGATCCGCCGGCTCTGCGCTAGAGCGAGTCCGAGTGTCATGAGTCCAGTCCGTCAGGCTGAAGCTGACCATTTCAGCGCGCGCCGGGCCCCACCGCCTCCAGCGTGCGCTCGCCCCCCAAGGCGATTGTTTTATGTTCTGCAGCCGGTACCCCACCCATTCGTGGGGGGTGGTGCCCGGAACCGGGGCAGTTTGCCGACCGCCCCTGCATTTGTAAAGCGCGCATCAAAGCGCAGCTTGCATTTGTGCCACATCGGCAGAAAACGCTTCTAACTGAAGCGCTTGCTCTCTAGTGTGGCGTCAACTGCGCTTTGGCTGCGGTGGCTGATGCAGCCGCACCGTGCGGATCGACTGGCTGTCCATCTGGACGATGTCCATCACGCAGCCCGCAATCTTCACGCTGACCGTCGCCTCGGGAATCTCTTCCAGCACTTCCAGTAGCAACCCGTTGAGCGTCTTCGGGCCGTCGGTTGGCAGGCTCAGGCCCAGGCGCCGATTCAGATCGCGCAACGACATTCCCGCATCCGCAAGATAAGTGCCTTCCTTGTCCCAGGCCAGCTTGCCGGCGTTGGGTAGCGTGGTGGTGAACTCGCCGATCATCTCTTCGATGATGTCTTCCAGCGTCACCAGCCCCAGCATGTCGCCGTATTCATTGACGATCAGGCCGATGCGGCGGCGATTTTCCTGGAAGTACTGCAACTGGCGGAAAACGGGCGTGCCACTCGGTACGAAATACGGCTCGGCCAGCAGGCCGCGGAAATCGTCGTGTGTGAGTTCAGTGTGCCCCAGCAGTGACAGGGCCTTGCGCACATGCAGGATGCCGATTACCTGATCGCTGTCCTGCTCGAACACCGGCAGCTTGTTGTGATAGCAGGTCTCGAGCTGCTGGACGACCTCTTCAATCGGGCGCGACAAATCGAGCGATTCAACCCGCGCGCGCGGCGTCATCACGTCGTCCACGGTGATGGCGTCAAGATCGAACAGGTTGAGCAGGATGCTGCGGTGCTTGTGCGGAATGAAGTTGCCTGATTCCAGCACCAGCGTGCGCAGTTCCTCGGTCGACATGCGCTGCTCAGGCGCCTTGCGCGTGTTGATGCGCACCAATCGCAGCACACCCATGGCAAACGCGTTGACCACCGCGACCAGCGGCGTCGAAATCTGCAGTAGCGGCTTGATGATGAAGCTGGCCGGGAAAGCAACGCGTTCTGGGTAGGTCGCGCCCACGATCTTGGGGGCAATCTCGGCGAATACGATGATCAGAAACGCGACGATGGCCGTGGCGATCGACAGCGTCGTTCCGTTGTTGCCGAAGTAATGGATGGCCAGCGTCGTAATCAGCACCGGCACGGCGGTGTTGATCAGGTTGTTGCCGATCAGGATGAGCGAGAGCAGCTTGTCGGTCTGACCGAGCAACTGCTGCGTATTGCGTGCGCCCGATACGTTGGACTTGGCAAGATGCCGCAGGCGATGGCGGTTGAGCGCCATCATCGCGGTTTCGGAAATCGAGAAGAAGGCGGAGCAGCACAACAGCAGCACGACGGCGCCAATTTGTGCCCAGAGCGGCCAAGAGTCCAAAGCGGGAGGGGAGGGACGGCGAAGCGCCCACTATAACAGAGGGGTTTGCCGCTTCTGCGCACATCGCCATTGGTCGCGCGGACAGCGCAACACCCCGCTGGATTAAGCGGACGGTGCGGAAAATGCGTGGGAACTACTGTGCGGCGATGCTGAAAACCGTGCCGCAGGAATGACTTGAATACGAGAAACTGGTCGGGGTGAGAGGATTCGAACCTCCGGCCTCTACGTCCCGAACGTAGCGCTCTACCAGGCTAAGCTACACCCCGATGCTTCTTCGCAGATCTCGTGCATGTCAGGACTGACGTTGCAGCGAGAAAGCACACAAGTCTATCAGCGTCTGGCGGAAAAGGGAAGGGGGTAATGCGTTTGCTGCTGATTCGGCAGCAGCGGCTTCGCGCTCGGCAGCTTGGCGCGTGTACTCGAGCGCGCCGGAAGCCTGAATGGCGGCGAAGATTGCATCGAAATGTTCCGTGCCGCCTTGCTCGATGGCTTGGCGCACCAGTGCGCGCTGTTCTTCCGTGCCATTCGATAGCAGATGGATGAGGGGCAGGGTCGGCTTGCCTTCGCGCAGGTCGTCGCCGGCGTTCTTGCCCATTTGATCAGCGGTGGACGTGTAGTCGAGCAGGTCATCGACGATCTGGAACGCGGTGCCGATGCGGCGGCCGTATTCGGCGGCGGCTTCTTCAGTGGCAGCGTCCGCGCCTGAGAGCACCGCGCCGATCTGGGCAGCTGCCTCGAACAGCTTGGCGGTCTTGTAGCGAATGACCTGCAGGTAGCGTTCCTCCGTCACGTCCGGGTCGTGCATGTTCAGCAGTTGCAGAACCTCGCCTTCGGAAATGACGTTGGTTGCGTCGGCCAGGATCTGCATGATGCGCATGCTGTTGGCCTGCACCATCATCTGGAAGGCGCGCGAATACAGGAAGTCGCCCACCAGCACGCTGGCCGCGTTGCCGAACACGGCGTTGGCGGTCTTTCGGCCGCGGCGCAAGTCGGATTCGTCGACCACATCGTCGTGCAGCAGCGTGGCCGTGTGGATGAACTCGACCACGGCGGCCAGCTCGTGCTGATGCTCGCCCTTGTAGCCGAGTGCATTTGCCACCAGCAGCAGGATCACCGGGCGCAGTCGCTTGCCGCCGGCGCTGATGATGTATTCGCCAATCTGATTGATCAGTACCACCTCCGAGCCTAAGCGGCGGCGGATCACGGCATCGACGGCGCGCATGTCTTCAGCGACAGGAGCGAGCAGGACGGAGGCGGAGGTCTGGGTCAAGGCGAATTCCGACAGAAGGCGTGTGGCTGATGGTCGACTTGCGCGGGAACGATGCCGCGCAAAAAACCGCGAGATTATAGAGCAACCAGGCGGTTTGCCCGATGGCGTGGCGCCCCAGGCTTGACGTGGCGGCCCGTTGCGCGGGCGCAGCACCCGATTAGGCGATTGGCCTTTGATTTGCTTGAGTTTTTCTTGTATAGTCGTGAGTTCTCTGTGTCCGTTGTCTGCGCATGCGGTCGACAAGTGGCGCAAGAGTCATGTTTTAGTTCTTTTATCGAGGTCCGACAATGTACGCGGTCGTAAAAACCGGCGGTAAGCAATACAAGGTTGCTGCTGGCGAAAAACTTAAAGTAGAACAGATACCGGCGGACGTTGGCGCAGAAATCACGCTTGACCAGGTGCTCGCAGTGGGCGCCGGCGACCAACTCAAGGTTGGTGCGCCGCTGGTGAGCGGGGCTGCCGTCAAAGCCACCGTCATCTCCCATGGTCGTCACGACAAAGTGCACATCTTCAAGATGCGCCGTCGTAAGCACTATCAAAAGCGCCAAGGGCATCGTCAAAATTACACCGAGTTGCGTATCGACTCGATCGTGGCCTAAGGCTGCGTCGTCTACGTAACCGGATAGGAGTTCAGTCATGGCACAGAAAAAAGGCGGCGGTTCCACACGGAACGGCCGCGATTCCGAGTCGAAGCGCCTGGGCGTGAAGGTGTACGGTGGCCAAGCCATCAACGCTGGCGGCATCATCATTCGCCAACGCGGCACCCGCACGCACGCTGGCGTGAACGTGGGCATGGGCAAGGACCACACCCTCTTCGCGCTGGTCGATGGCCACGTGAAGTTCGCCAATCGCGGCGAAGGCAAGAAGCAGTTCGTCGACGTTGTTCCGGCGGCCTGATTCAGCCTTGTAGTAGAAAGGCCCCGCACCCGTGCGGGGCTTTTTCGTTTCTGGCCGCTAACAAAACGCGACCCTGATCCTGGGCGGTACGCTGCTTCTTGGCGTGTGTTTCCAGGCGCGTTCTGTTAGCGATGGCGCAGCAGCGCCGATTCTTTTACCTGCCGTGCGCACGCCGCACGGGCGGAGACCTCCATGAAGTTCATCGACGAAGCCCGGATTGAAGTGATCGCTGGTGACGGCGGCAACGGCAGCGCCTCGATGCGCCGCGAGAAATTCGTCCCGTTTGGCGGACCGGACGGCGGCGACGGTGGGCGTGGCGGCAGCGTGTGGGCTGTGGCTGACCGCAACATCAATACCCTGATCGACTATCGCTTTGCCAAGAAGCATCTCGCGCGCAACGGCGAAAACGGCCGAGGTGCCGACTGCTATGGCGCTGCTGGCGATGACATCACGCTGCGCATGCCCGTGGGCACGGCCATTTACGATGCCGACACGGAAGAGCTGATTGCCGACTTGACGATCGACGGCCAGCGCCTGTGCCTGGCACAGGGCGGCGAGGGCGGCTGGGGCAACATCCACTTCAAGTCGAGCACCAACCGCGCGCCGCGCCAGAAGACCGACGGCAAGGCCGGTGAGCGTCGCAACCTGCGCCTCGAGTTAAAGGTGCTGGCCGACGTGGGCTTGCTCGGCATGCCCAATGCGGGCAAATCGACGCTGATCACCGCCATTTCCAATGCGCGCCCGAAGATTGCCGACTACCCGTTCACGACGCTGCACCCGAACCTGGGTGTGGTCCGGAGTGGCCCATCGAAGTCGTTCGTGGTGGCAGACATTCCCGGCCTGATCGAAGGTGCAGCGGAGGGGGCCGGTCTGGGCCACCAGTTCTTGCGCCACCTGCAGCGCACGCGCGTGTTGTTGCATGTGGTGGATCTCGCCCCGTTCGACGAGAACGTCGACCCGGTGGCCGAAGCCAAGGCGATTGTCGGCGAGCTGAAGAAATACGACGCTGAACTCTTCGACAAGCCGCGCTGGCTCGTGCTCAACAAGCTCGACATGGTGCCTGAGGACGAACGCGAAGCGCGCGTGAAAGACTTCGTGAAGCGCTTCAAGTGGAAGGGCCCGGTGCACCGCATTTCTGCGTTGACGCACGATGGCACGCAGGCGCTTGTCCACGCGATCCAGGAATACCTCGACGAGCTGCGCGCCGAAGAGGACGCCGCAGCGGCCGCGCCCGACCAGCGTCTGGATCCGACACTGCACAACGTCGACCACGACGATCAAGCCTAAACACAACATCCTTCGGAGACACGTCCACCATGGCCCTGCATTCGCTGATTGCCGATGCGCGCCGCCTTGTCGTCAAGGTCGGTTCCAGCCTGGTTACCAACGATGGCCGTGGCCTCGACCAGGCAGCCATTGCCCGCTGGGCCGCGCAGATCGCGGCGCTACGGGCGGCGGGCAAGGAAGTCGTGCTGGTCAGCTCCGGCGCCATCGCCGAGGGCATGCAGCGGTTGGGCTGGGCCAAGCGTCCGAAGGAAATTCATGAGTTGCAGGCTGCCGCTGCCGTCGGGCAGATGGGGCTGGCGCAGGTGTACGAATCTGAGTTCGCGCGGCACAGCATCCGCACGGCGCAGGTGCTGCTCACGCATGGCGATTTGGCCGATCGCGAGCGCTACCTCAACGCGCGCTCCACGCTGCTCACGCTGCTGAGCCTCGGTGTCGTGCCGATCATCAACGAGAACGACACGGTCGTCACCGATGAGATCAAGTTTGGCGACAACGATACGCTGGGCGCGCTTGTCACCAATCTGATCGAAGGCGATGCGCTGATTATCCTGACAGACCAGCGCGGCCTGTATACCGCTGACCCGCGCAAGGACCCGGACGCCCGCTTTGTCGACGAGGCTCAAGCCGGCACACCCGACCTTGAGCAGATGGCCGGCGGCGCCGGTTCGAGTATCGGCAAGGGCGGCATGCTGACGAAGATTCTGGCGGCCAAGCGTGCGGCCAAATCGGGTGCGCACACCATCATTGCTTCGGGTCGCGAGCCCGACGTGCTTGCGCGGCTGGCGAATGGCGAGGCCATCGGCACGCAACTTCGCGCGCCGACTGGTCGGTTGGCGGCACGCAAGCAATGGATGATCGATCACCTGCAGCTGCGCGGTCGCGTGGTGCTGGATGCCGGCGCAGTGGAAAAACTCACGGCCGGTGGCAAGTCGTTGCTGCCGATTGGCGTGACCGAAGTGCAGGGCGAGTTTGCGCGCGGCGAAGTGATTTCTTGCGTGGACGCTGCAGGGTTGGAAGTTGCCCGCGGGCTGACGAACTATTCGTCAGCTGAGGCCCGCTTGATTGCGCGGAAGTCGTCTTCGGAGATCGAAGCGGTGCTGGGGTACGTAAGCGCTGCGGAGTTGGTGCACCGCGATAATTTGGTCTTGCTCTGAGTTGGCGCGTTCGTGGCCCGTCCTCCCTTCGGCCCGTTAGGGGCGAAGGGAGGACGGGCCACGAAGGCCCAATCCAAATCTCCAGGCCTTTACGGCCCGAAATAGCGCGCGCTGCCGCCTAGCCGTTGCACCAGCGTGGACGCCTTTCCATCTCCCGCTACCGAGCGCACGTCGCAGAAGTAAGAGCGCATCAGCGCCGACGCATAGTCCGTCGGCCCGCCATTGCCCACGCGCTGCCAATCGGTGGCCGGCTTGTACGCGTTCATGCTGGCGGATTCAGTATTCGCGGTTTCGTTCATGTCGACCGCGCGGTTGCCGACCCACTGGTTGGTGTCATTGCGCAGCGTCGCATAGATGCGTCGTTCTGCCGTATCGCAGCGCAGGCCTTCGTAGTTCACGTTGCGCGCGCCGGTCTTGCTGGTGATCAGCACGGTGTAGCGCACCACGTTGTCCTTGCCGATCGACACCGATTTCGGATCGATGGCAAAACGCAGCGGCGAATCAGTGCGGCCACCCACGTCGAACGGTACGGCATCGCGATCGACCGGCGGGGCCGGGAAGGTCACGGCGTCTTCCTTGAAGGGCTTGTCGTTGAACGGGTCCATCAACAGCTTGTCTTCGAGGTCGCCGGTGCGGTTATGGCTACATGCCGTCAACGCTAGCGCAGCCGCCAGCGCGAGCGGCACGAGAGCGCGGCGCGCTCCACGTGTCGTCGTCATCAAATTCACGAATTGTCCTTGGGAGCCGTGTCGTCAGGGTTTGGAGAGGAGGGGGCAGGTGCGGATACGCTCACGGTTTCGACGATGACCGTCGTGGTGGTGACGGTCAGGGCTGGCTGGGCGTACTGCTCGTTTCGGCCGCTCTGGCCGCCAGAACGTTCACGGTGATCGCGCGCATCACGTCCGTCGCGCTCACGGTGCTGCCCGCCGCGCCCGTAGGGCGAGAGCGGTGCGCGAGTCTGCCGCTGCACGAAGCGCGAAAGCTCCGACAGCGCCAGCTGATACACCTCGCGTTTGAACTCGATGACGGCCTCGAGCGGCACCCAGTACTGGCTCCACCGCCACGCATCGAATTCCGGATGCTCGGTGGCGCGCAGTTGGATGTCGCAGTCGCGACCGACCATGCGCAGCAGGAACCAGATCTGTTTCTGGCCCCGGTAATGGCCGCGTATCTCGCGGCGGATGAACTTGTCCGGCACCTCATACCGCAGCCAGTCGCGCGTGCGACCGACGATCCGGACGTGTTCTGGCAACAGGCCGACTTCTTCGTGCAGTTCGCGGAACATCGCTTGTTCGGGCGTCTCGCCGTACTTGATGCCGCCTTGTGGAAACTGCCAGGAGTGCTCGCCAATGCGCTTGCCCCAGAACACCTCGTTTCTTGCGTTGATGAGGATGATGCCGACGTTCGGGCGGAAGCCTTCACGATCGAGCATGACTGCACCTCGAATACTTTAGAATTACGCCGATTATAGAGCGGCCCGTCGCTCGGCTGTCACAGACGCCGAAATGTTGCCGCTCACTCGCGCCTCCTGGGGGAGGGGCGTCGATTGCGCGAATGTGCGCTAGGCGCCTCGTCTCATCTCCTGATTCCGGTGGCTTTTGCCCTTGTTCTCGCGGCTTTGGTTAGCCGCGTCATCCCTTATTGTCAGTCGCATGAAAGCGTCCCAATTCTTCATTTCCACGCTCAAGGAAGCGCCCGCCGACGCGGAGATCGTCTCGCACAAGTTGATGATGCGTGCCGGCATGATCAAGAAGCTTGGCGCGGGCCTCTATACGTATATGCCCGTGGGGCTGCGCGTGATCCGCAAGGTCGAGCAGATCGTGCGTGAGGAAATGAATGCCGCCGGCGCGGTGGAAGTGCTGATGCCGGTGGTACAGCCGGGCGAGCTGTGGCAGGAGACCGGCCGCTGGGACAAGATGGGCGACGAACTGCTGCGCTTCAAGGATCGCCACGAGCGCGACTTCGTCATGCAGCCGACGTCGGAGGAGGTGGTGACCGATATCGCCCGCACCGAAATCCGCTCGTACAAGCAACTGCCGGTCAATTTCTACCAGATCCAGACGAAGTTCCGTGACGAGCGCCGCCCGCGTTTCGGCATCATGCGCGGCCGCGAATTCACGATGAAGGACGCGTACTCCTTCGACCGCGACGCCGAGGGCCTGAAGGTGTCGTACCAGAAGATGTACGACGCTTACACGCGCATCTTCCAGCGCTTCGGCCTGGAATTCCGCGCCGTGGCGGCCGATAACGGCGCCATCGGCGGGTCGGGCTCGCACGAATTCCACGTGATTGCCGACACGGGCGAAGACGCCATCATCTATTGCCCGGATTCGGACTACGCCGCCAACATCGAGGCCGCCGAAGCCCTGGCCCCGGCTGCACCGCGTGGGGCAGCCACCGAGGCGCTTACCAAGACGCATACGCCCGGCCGCGCCAAGTGCGAGGCCGTGGCCGAACAATTGGGTATTGCGCTGCAGCGCACGATCAAATCCATCGTGCTGGCCACCGAAGTCGAGGGCGGAGAGCCTCAGATCTGGCTGCTGCTGCTGCGCGGCGATCATGAACTCAACGAGGTCAAGGCATCGAAGGTGCCTGGCCTGGCTGACTTCCGTTTTGCCACCGAAGGCGAAATCCTGCGTGCGTTCGGCACGCGCCCAGGCTATCTCGGCCCGATCGGCACGAAGCTGCCGGTGAAGGTCGTGGCCGATCGCACGGCGGCTGCCATGAGTGATTTCGTGGTCGGCGCCAACGAAGAGGATTACCACTTCACCGGCGTGAACTGGGGCCGCGACCTGCCCGAGCCCGAGGTCTACGACCTGCGTAACGTGGTGGCGGGCGATCCGTCGCCGGATGGCAAGGGCACTCTGGCCATCTGCCGCGGCATCGAAGTTGGCCACGTTTTCATGCTGGGCACGCGTTACTCCGAGGCGATGAACGCGACGTTCCTTGATGAAAACGGCAAGACCCAGCCGATGGTGATGGGCTGCTACGGTATCGGCATCACGCGGATCCTGGGTGCGGCCATCGAGCAGAACTACGATGCGCGCGGGATCATCTGGCCGGCGTCGATTGCGCCGTTCCAGGTGGTGATCTGCCCGGTGGGTTACGACCGCTCCGACGCCGTGCGCGAAGAAGCGGACCGCCTGCACGCCGAACTGGTTGCCGCCGGTATCGACGTGATGCTGGACGATCGCGGCGAGCGCCCCGGCGCAATGTTCGCCGACTGGGAGCTGATCGGCGTGCCGTTCCGCGTGGTGGTGGGCGACCGTGGCCTGAAGGAAGGCAAGCTGGAATTCCAGGGCCGCCGCGACGAAGCTGCCACCGCCGTGGCACCGGCCGACGTGCTGGCTACGCTGAAGGCGCGTCTCGCGCAATAACGTAACGACAGGACCCGCCACGCATGCCCCGCTTGTTCTCCGCCCACCTGATCGCCACTGCGCTGTGCGCAGGGACGTTGCTCGCGGGCACGCAGGCGGCGTGGGCGGGTGCCCAGAAAGAGGAGTACCTGGCGGATTCCGTGCGCAGCGCGCTGTCTGCCGCGGTGGCCGACAGCCGCCCGCTGCGCCCGGTATTTGCCAGCAACGACGAGCAACTCGGCTACCTGCGCTGGCTGGCAGAGATGTCGGTGCGCATGTCGAGCAAGATTCCGCAGGCATCGGTGCGTGTCGAACTGATCGAGACGGCGTATTACGAAGCCAAGCGCGCAGGCTTGGACCCGGCGCTGGTGCTCGGCCTCATCCAGGTGGAAAGCGGTTTCCGCAAGTACGCCATGAGCAGTGCCGGTGCGATGGGCCTGATGCAGGTGATGCCGTTCTGGACACGCAGCATCGGCGACAACGACGCGCGCAAGCTCTTCCATCTGCAGAGCAACCTGCGTTATGGCTGCACGATCCTGCGGCATTACCTCGACATGGAGGGCGGCAATCTGTACCTGGCGCTGGGCCGCTACAACGGCAGCCGCGGGCAGCCGCAATATCCGAATGCCGTGCTGGCTGCCTGGAAGCGCTGGCAGTATCAGGAGTCGAGCGCGATGACGGTGTCTGCACCGGTTCCTGCCGAGCCCCTTCGGTCCGCGCCTCGCGCCAAGGCATTGCCGGAAGTGCCGGCGCGCAATCCGTTCTCGCCGCTGCGTATTGCTGGCGGTCCCGCCGGCGGTTCGTGATCTTCTGTCGGCGAACGGTGGGCCTACAATAGGGCCATCTCTCGCTCGCCCGCATCTCCATCCCGCATGTCCACCACCCAACCGTACGCGACGATGTCTGACGCGCTGCGCGACTGGCTGCAGCGTCACGTGACCGAAGGTTTCGAAGCCGAATCCCTGGTGGCGTCGATGGTGCAATCCGGCTACGACCGCGCCTTCGCGCGCCGTGTCGTCGATGAGGCGCTGACGGCCCGCGCGCCTGCCCCGATTGCCGCGCCCGCGCCGACACCCGTCGCCGACCAGGCGGTCGAAAACAGCAACGCCGTGCATACCGCCGATGGTGACATCCCCATCCTGTTTGCGATCGAAACGCCGCGCATCGTCCTGTTCCAGCACTTTCTGTCGGACGCCGAGTGTGACGAACTGATCGCGATCGGGCGCAACCGCCTCAAACGTTCGCCCGTGGTGAATCCCGATACGGGCGAGGAAAATCTCATTTCGGCACGCACCAGCCAGGGCGGGATGTTCCAGGTGGGCGAGCATCCCTTGATCGCCAAGATCGAGGCACGCATCGCGCAGGCCGTGGGCGTGCCGGTCGAACACGGCGAAGGCTTCCAGGTGCTGAACTACCAGCCCGGCGGCGAATACCAGCCGCACTTCGACTTCTTCAACCCGGGCCGCAGCGGCGAGGCGCGCCAGCTTGAAATCGGCGGCCAGCGCGTGGCCACCATGGTCATCTACCTGAACAGCGTGCAGGCCGGCGGCGCGACGGGCTTTCCGAAGCTCGGGCTAGAGGTGGCGCCGGTCAAGGGCAATGCGGTCTTCTTCGTCTACAAACGCCCCGACGGCACCCTGGACGAAGACACGCTGCATGCCGGGCTGCCGGTCGAGCGCGGTGAGAAGTGGATCGCCACCAAATGGCTGCGTGAACGCCCATACCGTCGCGGCGCCTGATCGACGTTAGGCGATGGAATACACGTTCCTCTCCGCAACCGTCCTGCTGGTGCTGATCACCGATCCGCTCGGCAACATTCCCATCTTCATCTCGGCGCTGCGGCCGGTGGCGCCCGAACGCCGCAACCGCGTCGTGCTGCGCGAGGTCGGTATTGCGTTCATGCTGCTGCTCGTCTTCATGTTCTTTGGCGAGAGCTTCCTGCGCATGATGAGCCTGACCGACATGTCGCTGCAGATTGCGGGCGGCATCGTGCTATTCCTCATCGCACTGCGGATGATCTTCCCGCGTGAGGGTGGTGCCGAGTCGCAGCCCACCGGCGAGCCCTTCATCGTGCCGCTGGCGATTCCGGCCATCGCGGGGCCGTCGGCGATGGCCACGGTGATGCTGCTGGTGTCACAGGCGCCCGGGCGCATGTGGACGTGGGTCGGCTCGCTATGCGCGACGATGGCCGTGTGCGCCGTGGTGCTAATGAGCGCCACGCACATCCAGCGCCTCGTGGGCGAGCGCACGGTGATGGCGTTTGAGCGACTGATGGGGTTGATTCTGGTGGCGATCTCAGTGGAGATGCTGCTCAAGGGCATCCGCATGTTCGCGCACCAGCTTTGACCGCAGGGCGTGGGCAAACAAAAAGGGCGACTCATTCGTCGCCCTTTTTTGTTTGCCGCGGTGCCGCCTCAGGTGTTCTTGAGCGCGCGGATGGTCGGCAGGTTGCGCCAGTAGCCCTTGGCGTCCATGCCGCAGCCGAACACGTAGCGGTCCGGCACATTGAAGCCGCAGAAGTCCGGATACAGCGGCTTGGACTTGCTGAGCGTCTTCTCGCACAGCACGGCGGAGTAGAACTCGGCGGCGCCCATGTCGATGATGCGCGAGCGGATGGCGGCCATCGTTTCGCCTTCGTCGAGGATGTCGTCGAGCACCAGCACCGTGCGGCCCTTGACCGACTCGCGCGGTGCCACGCGCCACTGCATCTCGCCGCCCACCGTCTTGTTGTTGTAGCGCGAGAGGTGGATGTAGTCGAACTCCAGCGGGAAAGCCAGCTTGGGCAGCAGCATGCCGGTGAAGACGGCTGCGCCGCCCATCACGGACAGCACCATCGGGAAGGTGTCGCCGATCTTCTCGGTGATCTGTTCGGCCATGCGGTCCAGCGAGCCGCGCACGGCGTCTTCGCTGACAATTTCTTCGGAGTTGGCCCAGAGTTCGCGGGCCTGTTCTGCGCTCAGCATCGTGTCAGTTCGGTGAAACGGTTCGGTGTGTGGATCAAAGGTGCGATTCAGGAAGGAGGGTAGCCCGCTCAGCGGCCGCCGAACATCCCCTTCATGCCGCCTTTCATGCCGCCCATGGCGCGCATCATCTTCATCATGCCGCCGCCTTTGAGCTTTTTCATCATGCCTTGCATCTGCTCGAATTGGTTGAGCAGACGGTTGACTTCCTGCACCTGCACGCCCGCACCGGCGGCAATGCGGCGCTTGCGGCTCGCCTTGATGAGTTCGGGCTTGGCACGCTCGGCGGCCGTCATGCTGTTGATGATGCCTTCCATGCGGCGGACCTGCTTTTCCGCCTGGTCCATGTTGGCGCCCTGCGCCTGTTGCGCGAACTGTGCCGGCAGCTTGTCCATCAGGCTGCCCAGGCCGCCCATCTTCTTCATCTGGCCGATCTGGGCCTTGAAATCTTCGAGGTCGAAGCCGCCGGTCTTCTTGATCTTGGCCGCAAGCTTCTGCGCCTCTTCCATGTCGACACCGCGCTGGGCTTCTTCCACCAGCGCAAGGATGTCGCCCATGCCCAGAATGCGCTGGGCCATGCGGTCGGGATAGAACGGCTCCAGCCCGTCGAGCTTTTCGGCCACACCGACGAACTTGATCGGCTTGCCCGTGATGTGACGTACCGACAGCGCAGCGCCACCGCGCGCATCCCCGTCGAGCTTGGTCAGCACCACGCCGGTCAGCGGCAGGGTGTCGTTGAAGGCCTTGGCGGTGTTGACGGCATCCTGGCCGAGCATCGCGTCGACCACGAACAGCGTTTCAGCCGGCTTGAGCGTGGCGTGCAGCGCGGCGATCTCCTGCATCATCGCCTCGTCGATACCGAGGCGGCCGGCCGTATCGACGATCAGCACGTCGTGGTAGTGCTTCTTGGCCCAGTCCAGTGCTGCAGCGGCAATATCTACCGGCTTCTGGTCGGGCTGAGAGGGGAAGAAGTCCGCGCCGACCTGCTCGGAAACGGTCTTCAACTGGGCGATGGCGGCGGGGCGATACACGTCGCACGACACCGTCAGCACTTTCTTCTTCTTGTTTTCTTTGAGCCACTTGGCCAGCTTACCGACCGTGGTGGTCTTACCCGCGCCCTGCAGACCGGCCATCAGGATGATCGCGGGTGGCGTGACGTTGAGGTTCAGCTCCGCCGCGCGGCCGCCCATGATGTTGTTGCCGACGCCTTCCAGCGCTTCCTGGCCGCCGATGATGGCCGTCAGTTCGCGCTGCACGATGCCGACCAGCGCCTGGCCAGGCGAAAGGCTCGTGATGACGTCTTCGCCGAGCGCTTTTTCCTTGACGCGAGCAATGAACTCACGCACGACCGGCAGCGCCACGTCGGCTTCGAGTAGTGCCAGGCGGACTTCGCGCAGCATCTCGGCGGTGTTGGCTTCGGTCAGGCGCGCTTCGCCGCGCATGGTCTTGACCACGCGCGCAAGCCGTTGGGTCAGGTTATCCAGCATGACAGTGACAGGGATCCGGAATTGGGAACGGGATGAAGAGGAGGCCGGCGCGCATTTGGCTTGCACCGGCAGGGAACGTGCTTAATGCGCGCATGTTGCGTTCCCGCCCAACGAGGCTTTCGGCGGGGGCAGGCCCCAGCCAAAACCGGGGTGCGCTGCGGTAAACTGTGCAAATGGCAATTGTACTGTATGCGCTGACGGCGCTTCTCTACGGCACCCTCGCTTCGGTAGCGTGGGCGCGACGCGGTGGGCTGGGTGCCCAGGCCCCGGCGGGAGCCATGGCGGCAGGCGGTCAATCGCCGGGCGCCACGGTGCTCGTTCCGCCGCCTCCGGGCGCCGCCGACACTGTCCCGGCCTGGTGGCGCTGGGGGTTGCTGGCCGCCTTGATCGTGCACGGGTTCCTGCTGCACGAGACGATTTTCCCGGCCAGCGCCATGGTATTTGGCTTTGCCTATGCGCTTTCGGCCATGCTGTGGCTGGGCGTGGGCATTTTCTGGATCGAAAGCCTTTTCTTCTCGCTTGCCGGCCTCGGCCTGCTCGTCATGCCCGTGGCGCTGGTCGGAAGCCTGCTGCCGGTGGCCTTCCCTGGCACGCAAATACTCGGCTATGCGGCCAGCCCGCTGTTCAAGCTGCACTTCGCTATTGCCAACGTCGCCTACGGGCTGTTCACGCTGGCGGCATTCCACGCGATCCTCATGCTGGCTGCAGAGCGCCGACTGCACACGATCAACCGGCCGGAGGCAAGTTGGTTCAGCCGCTGGCTGGATCTGCTGCCGCCGCTGCTCACGCTCGAAAAGCTGCTGTTCCGCCTGATAGGCGCGGGCTTCGTGCTCTTGACGCTGACGATCGCCTCGGGCGTGCTGTTCTCCGAGCAACTGTTCCACAGCGCCTTCCATTTCGATCACAAGAACATCTTTGCCGTGCTGTCGTGGGCGATGTTCGGCGGCATCCTGATCGGTCGGCGTTTTCGCGGCTGGCGCGGGCGCGTGGCGCTGCGCTGGGTGATGGCGTCCTTTGCGATCCTGCTGCTGGCGTACGTGGGCAGCCGCTTCGTGCTCGAAGTCATCCTGCATCGCGCCTAGCGCGCCCCTGGCGCCTGCGCCGTTACCTGTCCTTGTCTGTTCTCCATGTCCCGTCCTGTCCTGCTGATCCTGATGCTGCTCGCCGGCTGGTGGTGGTTGAGCCGCCTTGGGACGCGCTCATCCCGCTCTTCTGGGCAGGGCCAGACAGCCCCGCGCGGGCAGGGCGCGGCCAAGCGCACTCCTGAGCCCCAGGCCTCGCAACCCATCGAGCAATGTGCCGTGTGCGGTGTGCATGCACCGCGCACCGGCATGATCGCGCTGCCGGGCGGCCGCTATCGCTGCCCCGAGCATGCTGACCGAGGCAACACATGACGCCCGAAGCGTCGGGTGCCGCGCGGGCAACGCCGTCCGCCGCGCGTAGCCTGCTCGCGCGCCTGAACGCCTGGCGCGCGCTCCGTTCGGTCTGGCTGGAGCCCGATCCGCCTGAATTCCAATGGCGCCTGCTGCGCTATTTCGCCTTCAGCCGCGCAGCCGTGGCGCTGGTGCTGTTGCTATTCGTGATGGTGCCGCGCGAGCACAACGACGCAGTCGGCCTGCCCAATAGCGACGCCCTGCTCAGCCTGACGCTGCCGTATCTGGCGATGGCCCTGCTGATCCTGGCGGCGGCCGGCTGGTGGCGCACGCGATTCCAATTCCGCGTGCGGCTCGATGTGGTGCTCGATCTGCTGTTCCTGGGGCTGGCGTATGCCACGCTCTCGCGCCTGTCAGCCAGCGTGGCGATGGTGCTGCTGGTGCCCGTGCTGGCCGCCGGCGCCCTCACCAGCCTGCTGTTTGCGCTGTTCACGGCGGCCGTAGCCTCGATCGTGGTGCTGGCCGATCCGTTCCTGCAGATGATGAGCGACGGCGTGATTGCGCCGGGGCTGGCATCTGCCGGGCTGTACGGCCTGGTCTACATGATGGCCGCGTCGATGATGTACGGCCTGTCGCATCGTCAGATCGCGCAGGAACGGTTGACGATGGCCCGCGAGCGCGAGCTGCGCCTGCAACAGCTCGTCAACCGCCTGATGGTCTACGACATGCAGGACGGCGTGATGCTGGTGCGTGCCGACGGCCGCGTCGTTGCCGCCAACCCGGCCGCAGCCATGCTGCTGGGCGTGCCGCAGAGCGCGTTTGTCGGCAGCGGTGCGATGTTGTTTGACTTGAAGGACGTGCCGCACCTGCGCCCACTGCTCGAAATGCTGCGCCAGTGGCTGCGCCGCAAGAGCCGTCCCACCGATGGCGCCGGTGACGACGATGCACCGCGCATCCTCGACCTGCTGCCCATCGCCTCGGGCGGCCGGGGTGGCCGCGCCATGTTGAGCGCCCGCCTGCGCCTGCGCTTCATCCTGCCGAGCCTGGCCAACCTGCGCAGCGTCTATATGGATAGCCTCGTCAGCTCGATCGGCCTGGGCCTGCCGGGCGAGGGCGCCGAGATGCGTCCGCGTATTCCATCGGCCGAGGCCACCGCACAGGGCTGGTCGGTGGACGACGAAGCGTTTCTGCGTCACGAGCTGCATGACACCGTGCTGGTCCATGTGGAAAGCTGGGAGCGTGTGGCGGAGCAGGCGCAGCAGGAAAAGCTGGCCTCGATGGGGCGGCTGGTGGCCAGCGTCGCGCACCAGATCCGCAACCCGCTGGCCGCGATCAGCCAGGCTGCGGAACTGCTGGACGATCCGGGCGACGGCCAGGATGGCGGCGCACACGTGCGCCCGGAAAGCTCCGGCGTGGAGACGCGCCTGCTGCGCATCATCCGTGACAACGTGCGCCGGCTCGACCAGGTGGTCGCCGACGTGCTGATGCTCTCGCGCCGCCCGCGTGGCGAACGCGTGCGCGTGCAACTGGCGCAGGTGCTGCCGGAGGTCGTCGAGCGTTGGCGTGCCGAGGCCCTGCGCCGCGCAGGTGAAGCAACCGAGATCAACCCGAACCTCGTGCGCGTGGCGGTCGACCTGGACAAGCCCGTGCTGTTCGACCCGGCGCAGTTGCAGCAGGTCGTGGGCAACATGCTCGACAACGCGCTGCGCTATTGCCGCCGTGTGCCGGGTTCGATCCAGCTGGCGGCCTACGCGCTGGACGATACCCATGCCGAACTCGTGATCTGGAACGACGGCCCGGAAGTGCCGACCGAGCAGCAACGCAGCCTGTTCGAGCCGTTCTTCACGAATGACGCCCAAGGCACTGGCCTGGGCCTCTACATGGCGCGCGAGTTGTGTAGCGCCAACGATGCGCAGATCCGTTACGGCGCCATTGCACTGGAATCCTTGCTCGATCGCACCGGAGCGTTGACCATGGAGGCGCGCGACACGTTGCCGCGCCGCGCCTTCGTCATCACCCTGATGTTTGACCAACCTGCCGGGCCGATCGCGGAATGATCCGCTGGCCGCGAATTTCTGCCGACCATCTGCTGATTCATGTCCAAAGCCGCCATCGTTCGCGAACCCATTCTCGTCGTCGATGACGAAGCCGACCTGCGCGAGCTGCTGGAAATTTCCCTGCGCCGCATGGGGCACGACGTCGTGCTCGCCAGCGGGCTGGCCGAGGCGCGCGAGGCGCTCTCCCGACAGCGCTTCGCGCTCGTGCTGACCGACATGCGCCTGGGCGATGGCCTGGGCATTGAGCTCGTGCGCCAGCTCTCTGCCACGGCAGACCGCACGCCGGTGGCCGTCATCACCGCCTATGGCAGCGCCGAGAACGCGGTCGAAGCGCTCAAGGCCGGTGCGTTCGATTACATTGCCAAGCCGCTCTCGCTCGACCAGTTGCGCAGCCTCGTTCTCAACGCGCTGGGCCGCCAGCAACGCGATCCCGATCCCGGTAATGCCGACTTGGTGGAGCGCACCAACGACCTGCTGCCCGGCCATTCCGCCGCGATGCAGGAAGTGCGCCGCTCGCTGATGCGCCTGGCGCGCAGCATGGCGCCGGTGGTGATCAGCGGCGAATCCGGCAGCGGCAAGGAGCGTGCGGCGCGCGCCGTGCATGCGCTGTCTGCGCGTGCATCGCGGCCGTTTGTGGCGGTCAACTGCGGTGCGATTCCTGAGAACCTGATGGAAGCCGAGTTTTTCGGCTACGTGAAAGGCGCTTTTACCGGCGCCGACAGCGATCGCCAGGGTTTCTTCCAGGCGGCCAATGGCGGCACGCTCATGCTCGATGAGGTGGCCGACCTGCCGCTCACGATGCAGGTGAAATTGCTGCGTGCGTTGCAAGAGCGCCGCGTGCGCAAGATCGGCGAGAGCCGCGAAGACCCGGTCGACGTGCGCGTCGTTTGCGCCAGCCACCAGAACCTTGCGCGGCTGGTGGCCGCCGGCCGTTTCCGCGAAGACTTGTTCTACCGCCTGAACGTGCTGGAACTGCGCATGCCCACGCTGCGCGAGCGGACCGAAGACGTGCCCGTGCTGGCCGGCGTGCTGCTCGAACAGCTCGCCAGCCGCTACGGCGACCCGCGCCCCAAGCGCCTGACCCGTCCGGCGCTGCAGCAACTGTGCGCGTACCCGTTCCCGGGCAACGTGCGCGAGCTGGAGAACCTGCTGGAGCGCGCCTACGCCTTTGCGGAAGGCGAGTCGATCGACGTGGATGACCTTGGCGCGCTGGGCGCCGAGATCGAGCGCTCGCCGCTGTTTCACCGCACGCGCGAGGCGCAGGCTGCCGCAGCGGCCCATCACCCGATGTCGCCGCCGATGACGAGCTGGCCTGATGCCGTCTACATGCCGTCGCCGGTGCCAAGCCCCTTGGGGATGCCGCAACCGGTGGCACAGCCCGAGCCGGCCCCCGTAGCGCAGCCGGCGGAGCCGTCGCTGCCGAGCGTGGCATTGCCGATCGATCTGCCGGCCTATCTGGAGTCGGTCGAGCGCAACGTGATCCTGGCCGCGCTGGATCAGACGGGCTTCAACCGCACAGCAGCGGCCAAGCTGCTCGGCTTGTCGTTCCGCCAATTGCGCTATCGCATGCAGCAACTGGGCATTCGTGACCCGCGGGACATTGAAGCGCCGTCTGGCGACGTGGGTGAACCCGCCGGAAATGGACTGAACGGCGATGCATGAACGGTTGCATATCGGTGCTGACGGATGGGTCGATGGCGGGTGCCGGCATCCGTCGCCGAATATCGACGCGCGGCCCGAAGGCATGCCGATCGACCTGATCGTGCTGCACAACATCAGCCTGCCGCCTGCGCAATCCGTGGCGGACTTCGGCACCGAGCACGTGCTCGACTTCTTTACCAACACGCTCGACTGCGACGCGCATCCGTACTTCGATCAGCTGCGCGGCGTGCGCGTGTCGGCGCATTTCTTCATCCGCCGCACGGGCGAATGCGTGCAATTTGCATCGTGCGATGCGCGCGCCTGGCATGCCGGTGCGTCGGACTTTTTCGGCCGCACGCGCTGCAACGATTTCTCGATTGGCATCGAAATCGAGGGCACGGACGATCTGCCCTTCACGCCCGAGCAGTACGCCGCCACGGCGTCGCTCGTGCGGGCGATTTGCGCGGCGTATCCCATTACGGCAATTGCCGGGCACTCGGACATTGCACCGGGCCGCAAGACCGATCCGGGGCCGCATTTCGACTGGGCGCATCTGCGGGCGCTCGGCGGGTTCAACGCGGCCTTGTTTCCGTATCAGCACGCGCTCTGACGCGACAACCCTCTGACGCTTCACGGTCTGCAGCTCGCGTGCGAGGGTAAAACCGTGGAGTGTCACCCTCTAAGACTCAGGCACGGGGGTGAAACTGTGGAACGTCAATGTCCCGGCATCGCACGCGAGCCTAAAACCGTGGAATGCCACGGTCCGAGGGTCGCGCACGAGGGTCAAACTGTCGATGTCTCCACTGTTTGAGGCTCACGCACGACAGTAAAACAGTGGAGCGTCACGGTCCGAGGCTCACGCGCGAGTGTGAAACCGTGGAGCGCGACCGTCCGAGGGTCATTTCGTCGTGAATCGCCCCGGCCTCGGTAGACACCTGCAAGCCTCAAACTAGAGGTTAGACAGGAGAAGCAATGAGCGCACAGAGATACGCCGAGGAATTCAAGATCGAGGCAGTGAATCAGGTCATGGACAGAG
>NZ_JAMYWC010000013.1:0-57013 GCF_024158925.1 Ralstonia chuxiongensis
GCGTCATTCGAGCGCCAACGGTCTATCACCGGTAGAGTTCGAACAACGCCATTCCCAACGGCTCGCGGGTGTCTAGGAAAGCCGGGGCGATTCACGCACGCCCTACGCACGCGCCGAAACGCAAGCGGGCAGCCTCCTTTCGGGGGCCGCCCGCATCTTCCCTTGCTTCTCTTTCTACTTCGCGACCTGCCTCAGGCGCCCATCGCCGGGTCTGACACGCTGTCCTTGCCCGTTTCCATGCGGCCGGCAAAGCGCCGCGTGAAGCCGCCTTGCGGCACCGTCACCGTAAAGTCGTACCAGTTGCCCTGGCGCGCGATCGGCCAGTGCTGGTCGAGCTGCTTGCCGGCCGGGATGTCGAACGTCCACGGGCCGTCGGTGCGGTAGGCGTTGGGTTTGACGGTGAAGGTGCAGCCGGCGGTGCCGGTGTTCATCATCGTCACGTAGACCTCGGCGTTGGCCAGGTCGTAGCAGACGCGGATTTCCGGTGCGCTTGATCCCGCTGCCGACATGGCACTCACATCGCCCGAGAACGCGCGGTGGAAGCCGTTGGGGCCGAGCACCCACAGGTCGTACTTGCCCTTGTCGGCGGTGAAGACGTCCCACGCATCGTCGAGCATCTTGCCGGGCTCGACCGCATAGCGGCGCGGCACGCGGTCCAGATGCAGGCGGTCGTACACGTGGAAGACGGCGGCGGCCGTGCCGGTGTTGCTGAAGATCAGGCGCAACGCGCGGTTGGTGGCGTCTTCGCGCGCGCTGACATGCAGCTCGTACGGCAGGGCGCGCGAGGGGCGGGTGCCGGAGGCTTGTGTCGGCATCTGCTGCGCCGTCACCGAGGGCAGCGGCACTTGCGGCTGCAACCCTTGCGCGGTGCGGATGGAGTCGGCGGTTGCCTTGTCGCGGCTGGGCAGCGTCGGCAGCGTCTCGTTGTTCGGGTTGACGAAGTTGAAGGCGCTGGTCAGGTCGCCCAGCACGGCGCGACGGTATGCGCTGATGTTCGTCTCCTGGACGTTGAAGCGCAGTTCGAGGAAACGCAGCACCGAGGTGTGATCGAACGCCTGCGAGTTGACCCAGCCGCCGCGGCTCCACGGCGAGACGATGTACATCGGCACGCGCGGGCCGGGGCCATAGGGGTGTTGGTCCGTGTGGTATTCGCCGGCCGTGCTGACCGTCGATTTGCCGGCCAGCACGCCGTTGTCATAGGCGGGGGCTGCGGGCGGCGGCACGTGGTCGAAGAAGCCGTCGTTTTCATCGAAGTTGATGAACAGCACGGTCTTGCTCCACACGGCCGGGTTGGCGGTGAGTGCGTTGAGCACTTCCTGCGTGTACCACGCGCCCTGCACGGGGCTTGACGGGCCGGGGTGCTCGGAATACGTGGCCGGTGCCACGATCCACGACACCTGCGGCAGAAGGCCTGCGGCGATGTCGTCCTTCAAGGCCTGCAGGAAGCCGCCGTCGGGCATGGTGTTGCCGACGCCCTTGATGAGCGGGCTGACGGTTTCGTCGGCCGGCGTGTACGGTGGGAACGGGCTGCCGTCGGCCAGGTTGCCACGCGCGGTGTTGGCATCGCGGTAGGCCTTGAAGCCGGCGAGCGGGTTGTCGGTGAAGTTGTCCGGCATGTTCTGGTAGACCTTCCACGACACGCCGGCAGCCTGCAGGCGTTCCGGGTAGGTCTTCCAGTTGTACGTGACGCCGGCGTCGAGGTGGTCGCCGCTGTTGTCGATGACTGGGCCGCCTGCAGCGCCCGTCGGGTCGTTCGTGCCCGTCCAGTGGAACAGGCGGTTGGTGTTGGTGCCGCCGTGGAACGAGCAGTGGTACGCATCGCACAGCGTGAAGGCGTTGGCCAGCGCAAACTGGAAGTCCAGCTCGGCCTGCTTGTAATAGCCCATCGACTGCGTCTGCTTGTAGGTCGGCCACTTGCTCATGCGGCCGAGGTCCCATGCGTTTTGGGCATCGGGGTAGCTGTGCGGCGTGCCCGACACGCGCTGCGCGTTGCCGGCGCTGCTGTCGAGGTAATACGGCAGCACCGTGCGGCTCGGCCCGCTGCTTGGCACGTAGGTCTGCTGCCAGACGTTCAGCCCGCCGGCCAGCGGGATGGGGAAGCGGTCGCCGAAGCCGCGCACACCTTGCAGCGTGCCGAAGTAGTTGTCGAACGAGCGGTTCTCCTGCATCAGGATCACCACGTGTTCAACGTCGCGCATCGTGCCGGTGGCGTTGTTGGCGGGAATCGCCAGCGCATGGCGGATCGACGGCGGGAAGGCGGCGAGCGCGGCGGCGGAAATCGCCCCCGTGCTGGCCATCTTGAGGAAGTTGCGGCGGCTGCCGTTGTTGGCGTGGTTCGTGTCGGAAGTCATGTCGGTCTCAAACGCAAGTCGATGGGAAGCCGCGCGTTACGGAGCGCAGTGCAGGGTCGGCTTGTTGGCCGGCGGCTGGCCGGGTTGATCCGGCTGGGCGGCGCCAGGGCCCGTGCTCGGCGTGCCGTCGTTCGAATCGCCGCCGCAGGCTGTCAACGACAAGGTGGCGGCGCACAGCAGCACGGCGGCCAGCCAGTGCGGCCGCGCGAGAGGGTTGATGAAGGGCTTCATGAGCGATCTCGTTCGGGTTGGGGGAGGGGATCAGGGGTTCAGCGACGACAGCGGCTGGTGCGAGCCGTTGATCGTCTTGAGTTCGTCCAGCGTCAGCCGGCGCGTCCACATGGCGAGGTCGTCGTAGGCCATCACGCCCTTGAGCGAGCCCGGGTTGTTGGGCACGTAGTTGTGTGTGGCGTCGTCGTTCAGGCCCCAGACCTTGGTGGCCAGGCCATTGAGCTTGGTGACGTCGGTATTGGCGATGGCCTTGTCTTCCAACTTCTGCTCGCCGAGCACCGGGTCGAGGATGTAAGCGCTGAAAAGCTTGGCCTGCGCGTCGACCGACAGGGCGAGATAGGCCCACTGATTGGCGCTGAACTTCATGCCCTGGATGTCGTCGCGCTTGCCGCCGCTACCCAGGTTGAAGCGCACTTCGCAGCCGCCCCACAGGCCGATAGCGATGCCGGCATTGGAGCCGGAGTAGTAGTCCTTGTTGGCGAGGATCGGCTCGCCGGTGCCGTTGCCCTGGGAGCAATCCGACTTGAACCAGAAGCCAATCGTGAACTGCGGGCTCTGCGCGATGTCGGCGCCGTTCTGCGTGAGCTTGTAGGCGTCGATGCGCGAATCGACCGAAAGCGCCGTGCCGCCAAACGGGTCGGTTGCCGCAGAACCGCCGTCGGTGCCTGCCACCCACGGGCCGATCGTCGAACTGGCTTTACGGTCGGTGGGCGGCAGCGGGTCGAAGCTGTAGTACGCGGCCAGGCCGTTGGTGAGCGACGTCGCCAGCGGCGTCGGTGCAACGTAGGCGATCTGCGCAAGCATCGACACCGGCACGTTGTTGCGCACCAGCGTGTAGTTGATGCGGTAGATACCGCTTGCGGTCGCGATGTTGCTGTCGGTGTACTGCGTGGCCGTGGCGGGTAGCGTGGCAACCGGCTTGCCGTCGCGCAGCACGGTGATGGGGCCGCTCGCTGCTGTCGGGTTCTGCCAGTTCAGCACCAGCGATGCGCTGTACGCGCCCACGGCGCTCTGGAGGTTGCGCACGCCGATCGCGTTGGCGGTGAGCGCTGCGCCATCCAACTTGTGGGCGGTGGCCGGCACGGCGGCGTTCAATTGCGCCAGCACGGTCGGCACGATGTCGGCCTCGCTCGGCAGGGCAGCGAGCGCGGCTTCCGACGTGGGCGCGGCCATGCCGTTCTTGCCGAGCACCGGATTGACGCTCTTGTTCAGTGCGATGAACGCGGTGCGGTTTTCCAGCGTCGGCGCCGACGTCGTGGCACCTGTGGCGTCCAGACCGTGGCTGGTGGTCACGACGACAAGCCAGTCTTCGTTCGGGTTGGCGGTGCGGCGCTGGGCGATGGCAGCCTGCAACGTGCCCAGCGCCTGATCGACGTTGGCCAGCGCAGCCGCGTACGCGTCGCTTTGCACGCCGGAAGCCAGCGCGGCCGCAGCCGGCGCGGTGTATTGCGCGAAGACGACGTCGTAACCCGACTGCACCAGCTTCACGCTGTTCTGCGTCACGCAGGTGTCCACCTGGGCGCAGTCGACGAGCGTGTCGAGATTGCCGGCTTGCTGATCCGACTTGAGCAGCGCGGGCAGCACGGCCGAACTGACGGCGGCGCCCAGGCGTTGCGTGGTGCCGGCCGCCTTGGCGGCGCTGCGCGCATAGCTGAAGACGCTCGGGGCGGCCAAGGCGGTGACGGTGTCGTCCGTCACGCTGTGGCGGTTCTGCCAGGTGCCGGTCAGCACGGTGGCCCAGCTTGGCGTGTCCAGCGGCGGTTGGGCGGTGGTGGTACCCAGCGTGCCGCCGGTCGAAGCCGGCATCACCGCCAGGGTGCCCAGGTTCGGCAAGCTGCGCTGCAGGAGCGCGCTCTGCACCTGCGCATAGGTGGCACCGTCTACCCCGACCACCAGCACTTTCTTGCTGGCGCTGGTGGTCGGCGCATCCGTGTTGCCCTGGTTGGCGATGGGGCTGCCGTCGCCGCCGCCGCATGCGGTCAAGGTGGTCGCCAGCGTAGCGGCCACCGTCGTGCCCAGCGCAGCCGTCAGCAGGCGGCGGGCGGGTTGATTCCAAGCCATGTCGATTTCCTCGGTCGTTGTGTGCGGCGCTCGGTGTCCCGCCGCTGTGATTGCGCTCCCTGCAATGCGACCGAAGCGTAGGGTGGGGGCCTGTCGCTCAAGTGACAGCCGCGGCAAGAATGCTGATGCGGCTATTCGGATTTCTTGAGCGGGGGGAATGTCTAGGAGGGCGCGGGGCGCAGCACGCCTGCACCAGTGCAGTGCGCGGCACACGTGCCCCTACCGTGGATGAGGTGACGTCTATTGAGCTTGCGACGTCGATAGAAAGAATTATTCTGAAGAGGCGGTCATTGCGACGCCGCACGCCAGCCCCGCCGACCCGTTGTGCTGCCTGGGGTGGCGGGTTTGCGGCACTGCATTTGCGGGTGAAAAATAGTCCTCTGCCCCCACCTGTCAAGTCTAGGCAAATTCGATTGGGCCACTATACTTAGCGTCAATCCCGGAGTTGGACACTAGATGTAGTGGTCGCTTTCCGGGATTCTTATTTCAGCGCCACGCGGGGGCGAGCGTACGGCAGGTCGAGCCGGCGCTTGGGGGCTGAGGAAAGGCAGGGGTCTTTTCCGTCTCATTTCTCCGCGTAGCGCAAGGATTCGCCCAGGGTGCTTCACCCTCGGCGCGCCAATAAAACGAACGGTTCAACAGGAGTCCACATGCAGACGGCCCAACCAGAAATCCACTCCGGCACCGCCAACCCCTCCCAATTTGCGCAAAGCGCTGGCGGCACGGCCGCTGCCCCCAGCACTGGCTACGCGGACTACAAGATCATCCGCCGCAACGGCGCCGTGGTCAGCTTCGAGCCTTCGAAGATCGCAGTGGCCATGACCAAGGCCTTCCTCGCCGTGAATGGCGGGCAGGGTGCTGCTTCCGCGCGTGTGCGCGAGCTGGTCGACCAACAAACGCAGAACGTCGTGCGCGCATTGCTGCGCAGCCGCCCGAACGGCGGCACGTTCCATATCGAAGACGTGCAGGACCAGGTGGAACTGGCCCTGATGCGCTCGGGCGAGCACGACGTGGCCCGCGCCTACGTGCTGTACCGCGAGCGCCGCGCCCAGGAGCGCGCGCAAGCCGGCGAAACCCAGCAGCAACCGGCCTTCATCGGCCTCAACGTGACCGACGGCGGCATCACCCGCCCGCTGGACATGGCAGCGCTGCGCAACGTGATCGTCTCGGCCTGCGAAGGGCTGGGCGAAGCAGTGGACCCGGAGCCGATCCTCAAGGAAACGGTCAAGAACCTGTATGAAGGCGTGCCGATGACGCAGGTGTACGACTCGGCCATCCTGGCCTCGCGTACCCTGATCGAAAAGGACCCGGCATACAGCCAGGTCACGGCGCGCATCCTGATGCACACGATCCGCCGCGAGATCCTCGGCGAAGAAGTCACGCAAGCGGAAATGAGCACGCGTTACGTCGACTACTTCCCGCAGTTCATCAAGCGCGGCATCAACGCCGAGCTGCTGGACGACAAGCTGGCGCAGTTCGACCTGGCTCGCCTGGGTGCGGCGCTGGACGCCTCGCGCGACTTCCAGTTCAACTACCTCGGCCTGCAGACGCTGTACGACCGCTACTTCCTGCACATCAACGAAACCCGCATCGAGATGCCGCAGGCGTTCTTCATGCGCGTGGCGATGGGCCTGGCGCTGAACGAAATCGACCGCGAAGCCCGCGCCATCGAGTTCTACCAGCTGCTGTCGTCGTTCGACTTCATGTCGAGCACGCCGACGCTGTTCAACTCGGGCACGCGCCGTTCGCAGCTGTCGTCGTGCTACCTGACCACCGTGTCGGATGATCTGGACGGCATTTACGAGGCGCTGAAGGAAAACGCGCTGCTCTCCAAGTTCGCAGGCGGCCTGGGCAACGACTGGACCAACGTGCGCGCACTCGGCTCGCACATCAAGGGCACCAACGGCAAGAGCCAAGGCGTGGTGCCGTTCCTGAAGGTGGTCAACGACACGGCCGTGGCCGTGAACCAGGGCGGCAAGCGCAAGGGCGCCGTCTGCGCGTACCTGGAAACGTGGCACCTGGACATCGAAGAATTCCTGGAACTGCGCAAGAACACCGGCGACGACCGCCGCCGCACGCACGACATGAACACGGCGAACTGGATTCCCGACCTGTTCATGAAGCGCGTGATGGAAGGTGGCGAGTGGACGCTGTTCTCGCCGTCCACCTGCCCGGACCTGCACGACAAGGTTGGCAAGGCATTCGAGCAGGCCTACCTGGCTTATGAAGACAAGGTCGCGCGCGGCGAGATCAAGCTCTTCAAGAAGATGCCGGCGCTGCAACTGTGGCGCAAGATGCTGGGCATGCTGTTCGAAACCGGCCACCCGTGGATCACGTTCAAGGATCCGTGCAACATCCGCAGCCCGCAGCAGCACGTGGGCGTGGTGCATAGCTCCAACCTGTGCACGGAAATCACGCTGAACACCAACGACAGCGAAATCGCCGTGTGCAACCTGGGTTCGGTCAACCTGGTCGCCCACCTGATCAAGCAGGCGGACGGCAGCGTGGTGCTCGATCACGAGAAGCTGAAGAAGACCGTGCGCACGGCCATGCGCATGCTCGACAACGTGATCGACATCAACTACTACGCGGTCAAGAAGGCACGTGACTCCAACCTGCGCCACCGTCCGGTCGGCATGGGCATCATGGGCTTCCAGGACGCGCTGCACGTGCTGCGTGTGCCGTACGCCAGCGATGCTGCGGTGCAGTTTGCCGACACTTCGATGGAAGCCGTGTGCTACTACGCCTACCTGGCGTCGACCGAACTGGCTGAAGAGCGTGGCCGTTACAGCAGCTACAAGGGCTCGCTGTGGGATCGCGGCATCCTGCCGCAAGACTCGCTCAAGCTGCTGGCCGAAGAGCGCGGCGGCTATCTGGAAACGGATATGTCGTCGACGATGGACTGGGACAGCCTGCGCGGCCGCATCAAGCAGTTCGGCATGCGCAACTCGAACTGCGTGGCGATTGCCCCGACGGCGACGATCTCCAACATCATCGGCGTGTCGGCCTGTATCGAGCCGACGTACCAGAACCTGTACGTCAAGTCGAACCTGTCGGGTGAGTTCACGGTGGTCAACGACTACCTGGTGCGCGACCTGAAGGCACGCGGCCTGTGGGACGAAGTGATGGTCGCCGACCTGAAGTACTTCGACGGCTCGCTGGCCCGCATCGACCGCATCCCGCAAGACCTGCGCGACCTGTACGCAACGGCTTTCGAAGTGGAGCCGCAATGGCTGGTGGAAGCTGCCTCGCGTCGCCAGAAGTGGATCGACCAGGCGCAGTCGTTGAACATCTACATGGCCGGCGCGTCGGGCAAGAAGCT
Organism: Ralstonia chuxiongensis; assembly: GCF_024158925.1. Taxonomy (NCBI): domain Bacteria; kingdom Pseudomonadati; phylum Pseudomonadota; class Betaproteobacteria; order Burkholderiales; family Burkholderiaceae; genus Ralstonia; species Ralstonia chuxiongensis. The sequence continues at coordinate 7,966 of NZ_JAMYWC010000013.1, forward strand.
GGACGACACGTACAAGCTGGCGTGGCTGCGCGGCCTGAAGACCACGTATTACCTGCGCACGATCGGCGCCACGCACGTCGAGAAGTCGACCGTGTCGCGCGGCACGCTGAATGCGGTGTCGTCGGGTAGCGATACGGGCGGTGTGTCGGCTGCAGGTGTATCCGGCGTGACTTCGGCCGCACCGACCAGCGCACTGGACGCCGCTGCCGCCACCGCGCAGGCCATGCCGGAAGCTGAAGGCGCCGTGTGCACGATGCGCCCGGGCGACCCCGGTTTCGAGGAATGCGAAGCCTGCCAATAAGTCAAAACAGTGTCTGAGGTTGCTCCCGCGCAAGCGGGGGCGCCGTGACCTGAACGACACTGGACTCGCGCTCCAAAAGAGCGGGAGCGACGAGCAAAGAATTAGGAGAAACACATATGCTGAGCTGGGACGACGACGTCAAGCCTGCCGCACAACCTTCGGCTGCACCGCAGCCGGTGTATCAACCGCAGCCGCAACTGCAAACGGCCACCGCTGACCAAGGCGGCGTGCTGCCACCGTCGGCCACGGCCGCCGCCGTCGGCACTGGCATTCTCGGCAATAACCCGAACGCCGCGGCCGCACAGAGCAACCGCCGCGTGAACGCCGCCGACAAGCGCGTCATCAACGGTGCCACCGACGTCAACCAGCTGGTGCCGTTCAAGTACAAGTGGGCCTGGGAAAAGTACCTCGCCGGCTGCGCGAACCACTGGATGCCGCAGGAAATCAACATGTCGCGCGACATCGCGACGTGGAAAGACCCGAACGGCCTGACCGAAGACGAGCGCCGCATCATCAAGCGCAACCTGGGCTTCTTCGTGACGGCCGATTCGCTGGCCGCCAACAACATCGTGCTGGGCACATACCGCCAGATCACCGCGCCGGAATGCCGCCAGTACCTGCTGCGCCAGGCGTTTGAAGAGGCGATCCACACGCACGCGTACCAGTACATCGTTGAGTCGCTGGGCCTGAACGAGGCCGAGATCTTCAACGCGTACCACGAAGTGCAGTCGATCCGCGACAAGGACGAGTTCCTGATCCCGTTCATCGACACGCTGACCGATCCGTCGTTCAAGACCGGCACGCCCGAGAACGATCAGAAGCTGCTGAAGTCGCTCATCGTCTTCGCCTGCATCATGGAAGGCCTGTTCTTCTACGTCGGCTTCACGCAGATCCTGGCGATGGGCCGTCAGAACAAGATGACCGGTGCCGCCGAGCAGTACCAGTACATCCTGCGCGACGAGTCGCTGCACTGCAATTTCGGTATCGACCTGATCAACCAGATCAAGCTGGAGAACCCGCACCTGTGGACGGCCGAGTTCAAGGCTGAGATCACGGAGCTGTTCAAGAAGGCTGTCGACCTGGAATACCGCTACGCAGAAGACACCATGCCGCGCGGCGTGCTGGGCCTGAACGCGCCGATGTTCAAGGGCTACCTGCGCTTCATCTGCAACCGTCGCTGCCAGCAGATCGGCCTGGACGCGCTGTTCCCGAACGAAGAAAACCCGTTCCCGTGGATGAGCGAGATGATCGACCTGAAGAAGGAACGCAACTTCTTCGAGACGCGCGTGATCGAGTACCAGACCGGCGGCGCGCTGTCCTGGGAGTGATCTGAGCCACCCGCTCGACCCGCATCAACGCAAACAGCAGGCGACGCACAAGCGTCGCCTGTTTGCATTTTGGGGTGGCCGATTCACGTTTGTGCGGTTGCGCCGCGCCTGTCGGGCATGGCACGCTGCGGCTACCATTGCCCCCGGATTCCCGCCATGACGGTCGAAGCTTTCTTCTCGCAGACCTACGATGAAGCGCGCGGCAAGTTCCTCGCCGCCGCTCAGAGCCGCGGGCTCCGCATCGAGCGTCATCTGCATCCAGATGTGGTCGGGCCGTCCGGCGAGCAGCTTTCCATCGACACCGCGCTGCTTGCGCCGGCGCAGGCCCAGACGCTGCTGATCGTCACCTCCGGCGTCCATGGTGTGGAGGGGTTCTGCGGCTCCGGTTGCCAGAGTGGCTTGCTGCAAGACGACGAACTATTCGCGCGGCTGGCGGCTGCCAACGTAGCACTGCTGCTGGTGCACGCGGTCAATCCGTACGGCTTTGCACACTTGAGGCGTGTGAATGAAGACAACGTTGACCTGAACCGCAACAGCGTCGACTTTGCCGAGGCCGTTTCCGCCAACCCGGCCTATCTCGAAGTCGATCCGCTTTTGCTACCGCGCACGTGGCCGCCCAGCCAGGCGGTTCAGGCAGCGTTGCAGCACTACATCGTCACCCGCGGCGAGAAGGCCCTGCAAGACGCCGCAACGAGCGGCCAATACCGCGTGCCGGACGGCATGTTCTACGGCGGCAGCGCGCCGTGCTGGAGCACGCTGCAGATGCGCGGGATCGTGTCGCGGCATGCGGCCGGCATGTCGCGCCTGGTGTGGATCGACCTGCATACCGGGCTCGGCCACTACGGCCACGGCGAGAAGATCTTCAACAGCCCCGATCTAGCCGAACTGGAGCGCGCCGTGCGCACCTGGGGCGCCGATGTTCGGCCGATTGCGGCGGCAGGTTCGGTCTCGTCGGTCGTCAAGGGCGATCTGGTCGGCATCGCATACGAACTGCTGCCCGGCATCGAAAAGACCTGCGTGACGCTGGAGTTCGGCACGCTCGCGCCGCTGGCGGTGCTGCAGGCGCTGCGCGCCGACCATTGGCTGCATCGCCATCCGGAGCAGGGCGCCGCGCAACGCGCCGGCATTCGCCAGGCGCTACGCGATGCGTTTTATTGCGACGTGCCGGAATGGAAGGGGATGGTCTACGCGCAGACGCGCATGGCTGTTCTGCAAGCGCTGGCGCGGTTTTCCGGCTAGGGCGTCAGGCGACGCCGGCAGGATCAGGTGAAGGCTTGGGCGCCCGCACCGTCAGCGCACACCCCGCCGACGCGGCGATGATGGCCAGAATTGCCACCCACTGGCGCCCGGTCAGCTGCTCGTGCAGCACGATGGCCCCGGCCAGCGCGCCGATGGCCGGTTCCAGGCTCAGCAGCACGGAAAACGTCTTGCCCGGGAGGTGCTTGAGCGCCACCATCTCCAGCGAATACGGGATCGCGCTGGACAGCAAGCCGATGCCCAGTCCCGCCAGAAGGAGCGATGGTGAGAGCAGCGCCGACCCTGCCTGCGCCACCCCAAACGGAATCGCAAACAGCGCACCGACCAGCATGCCGATCGACGTAGCCTGGCCCGCATGCAGGCCGCCGAGGTTCTTGCCGGTCAGGATGTAGAGCGCCCAGCACACGCCGGCGGCCAGCGCATACATCGCGCCCAGGTGGTCAACCTGACCGACCGACTTGTCGGCCACCGTCAGCATGAGCAAGCCGACCACCGCCAGCCCGATCCACACGAAATCCAGCGCGCGGCGCGACAGCAGCACGGCCAGCACCAGTGGCCCCGTGAATTCGATGGCGATCGCAATGCCGATCGGCAACCGCTGCAGCGACAGGTAAAACAGCAGGTTCATGCTCGCCAGCGTGACGCCATACAGCGCGATGCGGCCGGCATCTGCGCGGCTCAGGTGCAGGCGCCACGGCCGCCAGAACGCCAGCAGGATCACCGCGCCAATCGTCACGCGATACGTGACCGTGCCCGCTGCGCCCAGCACCGGAAACAGCGTCTTGGCAAACGAGTTACCAAGGCACACAGAGGCCATCGAACCCATCAGCGCGAGGATGGGCATCCAGGGGGAGGTTGTTGTTGTGGAAGCGGCGGAGGCGGGAGCAGCGGAAGACATGGGCGACAGCGGAGGGGCGGCAGGAAGCGCAGCAGGGCAACGCCACAGCATAGCTGCGCGCCACCGAGAAATCGTTGCGTTCTCGGCGGCGCGGGCGTCGCTTTTTATCGAATTGGCGTGCTTACAGGGCGGCCGCGCTGGGGCGGATCACGTCGATCAGCAACACGCGCAGGCCTTCGCGCTCGCCATCGGGGCGCGGAGTTACGCCGCGCTGCGGGCGGGGGGCAGCGAGCGGTGCCGGGTCTTCAGCGCTCATGCCAAAGACGGCGAGTCTGGACGCCGCGATGCGCTGCAGCGTGCCGCGCACACCGGGCACATCGAGGTCTTCAGGGTCGAAGCCGGTGGTGGCCGTCCAGTCGTCGCGGGCGATGTCCTGCAGGCCGTTGGCCATCTCGAACTGCAACGACGCCCCAAAACCCTTCTGCAACGAGTGCGAGCCCAGCAGGTATTCCGCCGTCAGGAAGCCGCGCAGCCGCGTCCAGAACGCCAGCGAGCTGATATTGCCGCTCTTGAGCGCGTGGCTCGGGGCGACTTCCCAGCTGTGGTCGAGCAGTCTGTTGATGAGGCGGCCCCAGGTCGGCACATCGGTGCCGGCGGAGCAATCTTCGCCGGGGCCTTCCGGGCGTGCGAGCTGGCGAAGCAGGCCGGTGAACGAACCGGAACTGGGTCGTGTGCCGCCGGCTTGCGCGCCCGACGGCCAGCGCCATTGCAGCGGCGAAGCCGGCCGTGCGCCAGGCCATTGCGCGTACTGCTGCAGGCCAGTGCAGGGCGTCAGGTAGCGCCATTGACGCTGATCGCGGCCAACGCGGCGCAGCGGGTCCAGCTCGGCCGACAGGTCAAACTTGCCCAGGAAGGTTGCGTTGCGCGACTTGATCGGCGAACGCGCATAGACGTTGAAATCGGGCCAGCCTTCGTACAGGTTGATCTGCGGTAGCGCGTGGTGCTTGTCGAGCGCATCGTCGGGCTGATCGATGCGGCGGCTGGTAAGAAACAGCGCGCGGCAATCGAGCGTCGGCACCGCGCCGCGCAGGCGCAGCAGCACGAGCAGATCGCCGAATTCCGCTGGGCGGGCTTCCGCGCGCGCCGGATAGGCGTGCGGCTGTTCTTCGGGCCAGAAGGTGGTCAGGCGCAGGGCCGAACCCGGGAACGCACTGCGCAATCCCTGCCGGAGCAGGCGCAAGCCATCAGCGTGGCGCAGGATGCGCAGGACGGAAAGATCGTCGCGCAAGGCGGCATCGGGGTGGGGCGCGCGGCCGCCGTGCTCTGCGGCCAGCGCAAAGCGCCACAGCGCGGTGTCGCTGGCCAGATCCTGTGCAGCGACATCACGCACCGCACTGGAGCGGCCGCCGGACATCGGCTCATGGGCGTCGCCGGCGGTGTCTCCAGCTGCGGCGTAGACGCTGGTGGTCGACCCGGCAATCGCGCCAAAAGGGCCCCTGAATGGCGGCCGGTTGCGCTCGGGCATGGCTATTCCAACATGGTTTTATCGATTCTCTGGCGCGCAGCATAGCACCATGCGACACACCAGAGAACGGCGCCGCGTCCCTCCCCTCGTTGGGGGAATAGGACGTGAAATCGCACCCATCAGGCGGTGCGGAACGACGCCACCGCGTCCCGCAGCACCTGTGCCTGCTCTTCCAGCGACAGCGCAGCGGCCGCAGCCTGCTCGACCAGCGCGGCGTTCTGCTGCGTCACCTCGTCCATCTGGTTCACGGCCTGGTTCACCTGCTCGATGCCGGAGCTTTGTTCTTCCGAGGCCGAACTGATCTCGCCCATGATGTCGGTCACGCGCTTGACGGCGATCACCACCTCGTCGATCACGCTGCCGGCTTCGGCTACCAGCGTGGTGCCGTTTTCTACGCGGCCAACCGAATCGCCGATGAGTTCCTTGATCTCCTTGGCGGCCCCCGCCGAGCGCTGCGCCAGGTTGCGCACCTCGCCGGCCACCACGGCAAAGCCGCGGCCCTGTTCGCCGGCGCGCGCGGCCTCGACCGCGGCATTGAGCGCCAGGATGTTCGTCTGGAACGCGATGCCTTCGATTACGCCGATGATGTCGGCAATCTTCTTGCTGCTTTCGTTGATGCCGGCCATGGTGTCGATCACACGGCCGACCACCTCGCCGCCCTTGGTCGCGATGTCCGACGCGTTGACGGCCAACGTGCTCGCCTGGCGCGCGTTGTCGGCGTTCTGACGCACGATGCTCGTCAGCTCTTCCATGCTCGAGGCGGTTTCCTCCAGCGACGAAGCCTGCTCTTCCGTGCGTTGCGACAGATCGGCATTCCCAGCGGCGATCTGCTTGGTGGCACTCGCGATCGAGTCCGCCGACGTCTTGATATGGCCGATGGTGCCGGTCAGTTGCTGCTGCATCTGCGCCATGGCGACCAGCATGCTGTCGCGGTCGCCGGCGCGGGTTTGCACGTGCACGGCGAGGTCACCGCCGGCAATGCGGCGTGCCATCTCGGCGGCGTAGCTCGGTTCGCCGCCCAGCCCGCGCTGCACGTTGCGGATGATGAGCGACATGGCCAGCGACACCGCGCCGCCCACCAGCAGAATGACGATCAGATTGGCGATGAGCGAATGGCGGTACGCCGCATCCACTTCTTGCAGAAAGACGGCGCTGGAGATGTTCCAGTCCCACGGCACAAAGTGCTTCACGTAGCCGATCTTCGGCAATGCGGTCTCGCTGCCGGGCAGGCGGCCCTGGTATTCGGCAAAGCCGAAGCCCTTATCTTTGGCGGCGTTGACGATGGTCGGGTAGACCGGTTTGCCGGTCGGGTCCTTGAAGCCCGCGGTGCTCTTGCCGACCATGTCCGCCAGCGTCGGGTGCATCAGCAGGATGAACTGCGAATCGACCACGAAGAGATAGCCGGTGGAGCCGAAGCGCATCGAGGCCAGCGTCGACAGCGCGGCTTTCTTGGCGTCGGCTTCGCTCATGGCGCCCGATTGCGCGCGGCCGTGATACAGCTTGGCGATGCCCTCGGCGGCGTCCACCAGGTTTTGCAGGCCGACTTTGCGCTCGTCAAGCATGGTCGCGCGGGTCTCCATCGCGCTCCAGATGCCGACGCCGATCAGCCCCAGCCACATCAGGCCCAACGCAAGACGCAGCTTTGCTTTGAGTGTCCACTGTCGCATGTCGCGTTTTCTCCACTTATTGTTTGACGTCTCCCCAATGGTGTAACGGCGGTGGAGTGGTCTTCTTTAATGGAGACACCGTGCGCGCAGTGTGCGGATTTCCACAAAAAGAAGGCGCCGGCTTGCACCGGCGCCCGAAGAGACGGCACCCACCCACAAGGAGGGGGCGCCGCCGCGCGTTGGGATGTTTCGCTAGGTTTTGCTATCAGCTGGCGATCATTGCTCGCGAACCCACGTTTGCGTGCGGCCCAGCAGGCTGATGCCCAGGAAGCCGCGCACATTCAGTTTCTGACCGTCTTCCGACAGCGACATCTTGGCGCTGTAGACCTTGCCGTTTTCCGGGTCCAGGATCTGACCGCCATCCCAGTTGTTGTTGCCGTCCGCCTTCAGACCCGTGAGGATCGTCAGGCCCTTGATCGGCTGGTCTTTGCGGTCGTCCGTGCACTTGGTGCAGGTCTTGTTCTCGTCGCCGGGTACCAGGATCTTGCTGACCTTGCCCGAGAACGTGCCGCCGTTATCGATGATCGTCACTTCGCCTTTCTGTTTGCCTGTGTTGTCATCGATGGTCTTCCAGATGCCGGCGGGGCTGACTTGCGCGAAAGCGCTGCCGGCGGCCAGTGCGAGTGCCAGTGCGCCAGCCAGGCGCGCGAGAGCGTGGGGGGTATGTTTCATTGTGGAGTCTCCTTGTTGTCAGTCAAAAAAATCGGTGAGGGCTGATCGATGATGTCGGCGCAGGGATCAATGCGCGCTCAACGCACCGGTCAGGGGTGACAGCGGATTGCTGCCAGAGGTGCCGGCGGCGTTCGTGACGCCACCCAGCGCATTCGTGATCGGAGCGAGCGGGTTGCCGCTGCCGGCTGCGCCGCTCAGTGCGCTCGTTACCGGTGCCAGCGGATTGCTTCCGCCGCCGAGGCCGCCACCGAGCGCGCCCGTGATCGGCGCCAGCGGATTCGCCGAGCCGCCGCTACCGCCATTGACCAGGCCCCCGGTGCTGGCCACCGTGCCGCCGACGGCGCCGACCACACCGCCAACGTCTGCCGTGAGTGGGTTGCCGCCGGCCGCGCCGACTTGCGCCCCCGCGCTCTGCAGGCCGCCGCCAACCGTGTTGAGTGCACCGGCCAGCGGGCCACCGAGCATGGTCGTGCTGCCGACCGTCTGCGTGCCCTTCACCACCTGCGACGACAGCGGCACGATCGCGTTGCTGGTCTGCTGCGTGATCTGCTGGACGGGGCCGCTCGACGTGCCAATCGTGACGAGCCCGCCAGCACCCTGCATCACCTGACCCAGCGCAGACACACCGCTGCCCACCGGCGACGTCACCGGATTCAACGGCGCCAGCGGGCTACCAGCGGCACCCAGATCCGAGACGGTCTGGCCCGCGTTGCCCACCGTCACCCCGGCGGAGCGGATCACGTCACCCGAGCTCTGCACCGTGGTTCCGACCGGGTCGGGCGTCGAGCCGATCTTGCCGAGCCCGTTGTTGATGCCGCCGCCCAATGTTTGGACCGTATTGCCGGCGGACGTGACCGTCGCGCCAAGATCCTTCTGCGCCGCCGTGCCGCCGATGACGGGCACCGACGCCGTACCGATCGTCGTGCCAAGGTCGCTGACGGTCTTGCCCGTCTGCGTGACGACGTTGCCGCCGCCACCGGCGACGTTGCCGACCGGCACAGCGCCTGGATCGTTGTTGGCCGACGATGAGGGTGTCGTATCACCGTTCGGGTTGCCGCCCGAAGCGCAACCGGCCAGCGTTAGCACGGCTACTGCAGCTGCTGCCAGCAGGGTGCGCGACGCCGAAGCGGCGGACAACGAAGCGGAAGAAGAAGTGTGGAGCGGGTTCTGAATTTTCATCATGGTGAGTCTCCTTGTAAGCGCGGCCCGTACCGCGTGTCACCGCCGGGTCAGAAGAACGCGCATCTGGCGTCCAGCGGGTAGCATCCGCCTGCGTTTGCTGTCGAATGCAAAGAAAGTTCTACAGAGCAGTGGCTAGTGATGCACGCCGGATGTCACACCCGACAGCACACCGCCAACCAACCCGCCCACCGTTGTGCCGACGCTGCCCAATCCGCCGGTACCACCACCGCCGACTACGCCAACGGAACCAAGCGCACCGACACCAGGCAGCCCCGCCGTCAGCGAACCGACTGCCGTCGTGACCGGCGCCAGCGCACCACCGAGCGCACCGGTCAGCGCACTACCCGGCGCACCACCCGCGGCAGACGGCGCCGCCGGCGAGACCATCGTCGACAACCCGGTGGTGATCGAACCGAGCGCACCGACCGTGCTGCCCAACGTCGACACCAGCGCATCACCCTTGCCGGCCGTCGTGATCGTGCTGCCCGCGCCGCCAAGCGCGCCGCCCAGCGTCGCCAGCACGTTGCTCACCGGCGCACCAAGGCCCGTCGCCGCGCCCAGCGTTTGTGTGGTCGAGGTCAGCGTGCTGGTGAGCGGCACGATGGCGGTGATGGTGGTGGTCGTCACCTGCTCGACAGGGCCGGTCAGCGTCGCGATGGGCGTGCTGCCGGTCGAGCCGGTGCCACCCGTTGCATTGCTGCCGTTGTCGTTCGACCACGTGGGCGAGCTCGATGCCGCGATCGCCGGCTTGGATTGCGAATTGCTGCCGCCGCCAAGCGACGTACCCATGTCGCCGCTGCCCGAATTCGCGCAGCCCGCCAGCATGGCGAGCGATGCCGTCGCCAGCACGCACTGCAGGAACACTCCGCGCTTCGGCGGATTCGATTTCGACAAGAACGCTAGATCGCGCATCTTGTGCCTCCACTACTCAGAACAGAACGCTTGTGTTGGACCCCTTCTGTCTTGCGCTCTTTGCTCGTCGGGTTTGTCGTCGCCAGGCTGTGGGGTTGGCGACGACCTCCCTGTCTTGTCACGGGCCACGCGCAGGTCCGTGCCACACCGCGCGATCGATGCCGTGCTCATGTGGTGAGCGGATCGTGAAGTGAAACCGAATGGCATGACAATCAGCGTCAACCTGACACCCAGATATGCGGTTGCAGCAATTCACGAACTTGATTCCGAATAAAACGACACTGGAAGCCAATCTTTGGGCAGAAAAGCCGCAGCAAAAATGGCCTGTGGATCGCCGTAGAACAATCCTTCTATCGTCGTAAAACAGCCTCGTTTCAAACGCGGTTGCGTGAAGTTTTCAGCGGTTGCTGAGCAGGGTTTTCCCGCGATTGGTGATCCGTTTCGCACAGCGCATGTCGCGATCGCACGGTCGTGCTCACCCGCAGTTCGGCATCGTCACGCCCGGGGGGCGGTGTCGCATGCATCGACACCAACATCGCGCGCGTCGATGCGATTCGCGCGCGCATGCATCGATGCGTCGACTCTCTCGCTAACACGTCGCGCATCGGATGCGCGGCACGCGACTTGCGGTACCTGCATGCACGCTGTTGACCATCGCAATCGCATCGACTTCGCGCGGTGCGCATCGACGGTGTTCGAGATGCGTGTCAGCAGCGTCATCGACACGTTCAACATGTCGATGCGCATGTGTCGAGCGCATCGATTGCGTGCGTATCGACGTGTTGAGCGCGAAAAATTCGCGCGCGTTGTCGCATCTACGCATCGTTTTTTTCGACACGCATCGCGCTGCTCGCACGTCGGTGAGCACGACGATGGCGAATGCGCGCGAGGCGCGTGCGTGTGTTCACGATGCACACGCGCACAACATCGCGTGTTGCTGTAAACCGGCATGACCACTGGGTTTGCGGGACGCGTGTGTCAACGTGGAGCAACGCCGTAACGTGATGTCATGACGCAAGAAAATGCGCCTTCGCGAGATCGATCTGCGTGCATGCGCGATTCGAATCGCAGCGACGCACAGACGCAGCGCAATCCTTCACCAAAACTCACCGCGCTTTTTGCATAAATCTCTTAACATCACCGCGCAAACGAATTATGATTCGCCTTGACAAGACGTTGACTTCGATGCAAGGAAGCTTCGCGCGATCAACGACGATGAAGTTCCAAGCGGCAAGTGAAAGGTAGTCGAGGAGCGTAACCACTTTGATGCACGCCACGCCGACAAGGCTGTTCGAACTCGGTGCCGTCTCTGCGATCCCCCCGTCGGGATGGGCGTACTACCCCCAAAAGAAAACGCGCGCTCTCCAGTTTCTCGCTGTCTGTAAAGTCACGCTGCACGCGGCTTTGCGGTCCACGCAGCGATTCGCGCAAGATCAGATTTCGACCGGTGTGGCCACGATGCCCCGGTCCTCTCAATTGATGAAGACTCGCCGGATGCAATCTGTCTGGCCGACTGCGGTTACGCCTGTGTGCGCAGCCGAGGCGTGTAACTTGCTGCGTGTTTCCGCCGCGCAAGTCGCAGATCTTCCTACCGAATTCATTAGCGTGCGACTGCCGTTGGGTGGTGCGCCGATGAATCGCTCGCTCGGTTGGTCTGGCGGTGCCAATGCATCGTGGGATCGGGCCGGTCGGGTTGCTCAATCTCGATAGTTCGATACCCAATCTTGAAGGAGTTTCCCATGGCAACTGCTGCTAAGAAGAAACCGGCCGCCAAGGCCCCGGCCAAGAAGGCCGCTGTGAAGAAGGCTCCGGCCGCCAAGAAGGCTGCTGCAAAGAAGGCTGCTCCGGCCGCTAAGAAGGCTCCGGCCAAGAAGGTCGCAGCTAAGAAGGTCGCTGCCAAGAAGGCACCTGCCAAGAAGGCCGCAGTGAAGAAGGTTGCAGCCAAGAAGGCACCTGCCAAGAAAGCTGCTGTGAAGAAGGTTGCAGCCAAGAAGGCACCTGCCAAGAAAGCTGCTGTGAAGAAGGTTGCAGCCAAGAAGGCTCCGGCTGCGAAGAAGGCTGCTGCTAAGCCTGCTGCGAAGAAGGCTGCCGCCAAAAAGGCCCCGGCTGCGAAGAAGGCTGCTGCCAAGCCTGCTGCGAAGAAGGCCCCCGCGAAGAAGGCTGTCGCCAAGCCCGCTGCTGCTCCGGCCGCTGCACCTGCTGCACCTGCTGCCAAGACCGCGCTGAACCCGGCTGCGGCATGGCCGTTCCCGACCGGCAACCGTCCGTAAGTCATTCTTACGACGGTGATCCTCCGGGACCACAGCGGCGCGCAGGTCGCGCCCACCTGATCGGATACTGCGTATCCGGTCCGCAAGACCTCAGTGTCTTGCACCGCCCGCCGATCGGCTCACGCCCCGGCGGGCTTTTTCTTGCCCGAGCGTCGCGCATACGTTTCTCGCGGGCATAAAAAAACCGCACCGGCGCGATGCCGGTGCGGTGTTTCCAATCAACCCCTCGGCCTATCGGCCGAGCGTCGTCGATCAGTGCGTTACGCGTGTCACGCCACCCGATGAGAGCAGACGCACGCGCTCTCCAGGGCGGAAGGCCTCGTCCGCGTCCTGCGTGATGGCGCGGTACTCGCCGTTGTCGAGCTTGACCGTGATTTCCAGACCCGGACGCTTGTTCATCTGACCCTCGAGCGCGCTGCCTGCAACGCCACCGAGAATCGCACCGAGCACACCCGCCGCCACCGAGCCGTTGCCGCGCCCGATGGCTGCTGCCGAACCGATGCCGCCGATCGCGCCGCCGGCAATGGTGCCAACGCCGGTCTGTTCACGGTCGATCACGACATTGCGCACGGAATCCACCGTACCGAAGCGCACGGTCTGCTCGCGCTGCGCTTGCACCGAGGTGTAAGCGCTGTTGGAGTTGGTGCCCATGGCGCAGCCTTGCAGGCCAAGGGCGGCGACCAGCAGAGTCGCGGCGCCGATGCGATAGATGGGTTTCATGTTGATTCCTTATTGATACCGGTACCCGAAAGCGGATTCAAAGCGCCGGGCAATCTCGTCGACGGGCAGGCCGTGATTCTGCGGGCCTTGGCAAGCGATCTTGAGTGAGCCCATCAGGCTGGCGAGGCGGCCGGTGGTGTCCCAGTCCAGGCCGTTCTCGATGCCGTAAAGCAGGCCGCCGCGGAACGCGTCGCCGCAGCCGGTCGGGTCGACCACGCGTTCGGCCGGCACGACCGGAATAGTGTACTGCTTGCCGCCGGCGTAAATCTCCGCCCCTTCTTCCCCGCGCGTGACGATGTAAGCCTCGACGCGCTGCGCAAGTTCTGCCGCACTGTAGCCCGTGCGTGACAGCATGACCTGCGCTTCGTAGTCATTGACCACCACGTAGCTGGCGAGTTCAACGAAGTGGCGGAGGTCGGCGCCGTCAAACAGCGGCATTGCCTGGCCCAGATCAAAGATAAAAGGCACGCCGGATTCGGCAAATTGCGTCGCGTGGTGCAGCATGCCTTCGCGGCTGTCGGGGCCAACGAGGCCGAGCCTGGCCGGCAGCGCATTCTTGACCGAATTGATGCTCGAATGGCTCATCGCGCCTGGGTGAAACGCGGTGATCTGGTTGTTGTCTCGGTCGGTCGTGATCATCGCTTGCGCGGTGAACGTGTCCGGCACCTCCGTGACATGCGTTGTCGAGATACCGAGCTTCTGCAGATAGTCCAGATACGGGCCCGCATCCTGGCCGACCGTGCCCATGATGATGGGTTCGCCGCCGAGCATTTTCAGCGTGAAGGCGATGTTGCCTGCGCAGCCACCGAACTCCCGGCGCATGGTCGGCACCAGAAAGGAAACGTTCAGGATGTGGATCTTGTCGGGCAGGATGTGTTCACGGAAGTGTCCGTCGAACGTCATGATGGTGTCGTAGGCAACCGAGCCGCAGATCACGCTGGCCATATTGAAGCACTCCAGATATGACACGGCCGCCCAGTGGACGGCCGTGTGATGAACGAGAGACCGGAAGCCGGTCTCGATGCAATCAGTTCAGCTTACTTCAGCGCAGCCAGGGCGGCGTCGTAGTTCGGCTCGTCCTTGATTTCGGGCACGAGTTGCGAGTACAGGACGTTGTCGTTGGCGTCGAGCACAACCACGGCACGCGCGGTCACGCCAGCCAGCGGGCCCGACGTGATATCGACGCCGTAGGCTTGCTTGAAACCCTTGTCGCGGAAGGTCGACAGCGGCTTCACATTCGCGATGCCTTCGGTGGTGCAGAAGCGGCCGGCCGCGAACGGCAGGTCAGCAGAGATGGAGAGCACGACGGTGTTATCCAGCTTGGCAGCGGCTTCGTTGAACTTGCGCGTCGAGGTGGCGCACACCGGGGTGTCCAGGCTCGGCACGATGTTCAGAACCTTGCGCTTGCCGGCGAAGTCAGCGAGCGAGACGTCTTTCAGGTCTGCGCCGACCAGCGTGAATGCCGGGGCTTTCGAGCCTGCGGTCGGGAATTGGCCGCCGACTTCGATCGGGTTGCCGCCAAGGGTCACGTTTGCCATGGTGTTACTCCTTCCTTTGATACGTGTTGGGGAAAAGCCGCTAACAGGACCCTCCTGGCATCTGCGTCGGCACGCTTGGCCGGCAGGGTCTTGTTAGCGGCTCTAAGCCAGGGGTGAAGATTCAGGGGTAAAAAATCAGGACCCGGTAATTGGCCGTCGGGCGCTGGGACTGGAATCGTACCCGAATCGGTAGTTCGGCGCGGGCGGGCAGCCCTGACTTGCCGTATGCACTGTCGCTCGGGTTCAGGTAGTCGGCAGGTAGCAGCGCACGGCGCGAGAGCAGTTGGTCTTGCAGGTCGGTCGTGATCAGCTCGATGGCCGGCAGCGCGATGGGGCCGCCGGCGCGGTTGCGCAACGTAGCCGTCAGCACGTACTGATCGGATGCATCGCCTTCTTGCCGCTGCAGTTGCGACGATTCGATCTGCAATGCATCGAGATCACGCGGCGGCGCGATCGTGCAGCGCAGTGGCTGGCACAGGGCTTCCAGCATCGGGCGCGTGGAGGGCACACGGCGCGCGATCTCGGCGCGCGCGAGGAAGAGCATCTGCGCCACCGCCAACACCGTCAGCAAGCCGATCGCGATGCGCGCGAGGGCACGGCGTCCGGTCGTTTTGCGTGCCTGCTCGCGGGCCTGTGCGGCACGCAAAAAATCCAGCGTCGCGGCAGAGACACCATGATTCGGGCCACGCACCTTGCGCGGAGCGCCAGTTAGCGTGCGCTGCGGGGTCGGACTGGTCAGCTCGGCTTGCGTGCGACGTGCGTGACCATGGCGGCGTGGCACCGGCGCAAAAAGCGTGTGCGGATCGGTTTCGTGGCGCATCCAGACCGAATCGTGCTTCTCGGCCTCGGGCTTCAGGGGTGCGACAGCTGCCGGCGCAGACGCGGTCACCACCGGAGCCGCCGTGGGCGCGATGGCCGGCTCTACCGGCAGGTCTGCCGACGGCTGCTTGGGCACGGCGGCGGCGAATGCGTCTTCCTCGTCATCAAGGTCGCGGATGGGCGGCAGGCCGTGGAACGGATCGGCGGGGGCGGCGGGAGCGACGGACGCGGCAGGCGGTTCGGGTTGCGCTGCCTGCTGCGCGGGCTCGGCGGCAGACTCGGCAGCGTGCTCGATCGGCGCCTCGGCCGGTAGCGGGCGCGTGTCCGGCGCGGTCGATTGCACGTCGGGCACGGGTGTTGCGCCTTCCACTTCCCCCAGATGCACTTCCGCGACGCTTTCTTCCGGAACGTCTTCTTCCCAGATCAGCGTCATGCCGAAGCCGTGATCGTCCTCTGCGGCAGGTGGCGCCGCGGGCGTTTCCGGTTCAGGGGTGGCGGGCGTTGAGAGCGGCGCTATGCGAGCGGCGCGTTCTGGCGATTGCTGTGGCTGCGGTGCTTCGGCGGTGGGCGCCGCAGGCGTGGGCGCCGCGCCAAGCTCGATCAGATGATCGCGGCCGTCGAAGACGTGATTGCAGCGGCCGCAACGGACGAGCCCGCCGCGCAGCCGAAGCTGATCGGCGACAACGCGGAATGCGGTTTGGCAGTTGGGGCAGCGGGCGGCCAAACGTGGCGTAGCTTGTGGCGCAGTTGCCATGCGGAACGAGGAGAAAAAAGCCGACCGCGCGAGTATTGCAGACAGTGGCGCCAGCGTCGACCTTTGCCGGCGACACTGGCGCGCAATGCAGTGAAATTACGCGGGCTTCACACCGTGCAGGCAGACCCAGCCGTCACGTGCACGCCAAACGGTGAGCGGAATGACCGAGGCATACGCGGCGGCCACTTCTTCGGCTTGGCGCTCGAGCACGCCAGACAGAATCAGCCGGCCGCCCGGGCGCACGCGTGCGCACAGCATGGCAGCCATCAGCTTCAGCGGGTTCGACAGAATGTTGGCGACGACCAGATCGAACGTGCCTTCCGGTGCATCGTCGGGCAGGGCGAAGGTGGCTTCGACGTGGTTGCGCTCGGCGTTGTAGCGCGAGGCTTCCACCGCGTTCGGATCGATATCGACACCGACGGTTTCACCGGCGCCGAGCTTCTTGGCGACGATGGCCAGGATGCCCGATCCGCAGCCGTAGTCGAGCGTGCGTTCGCCGGGTTGCACGTGCTGCTCCAGCCATTCCATGCACAGGCGCGTGGTCGGGTGGCTGCCCGTGCCGAAGGCGAGGCCCGGGTCGAGCTCGAGCACCACGGCGTCGGGCTCCGGTGCGTCGTGCCACGACGGCACGACCCAGATGTGCTCACCAATATGAATGGGCTCGAACTGCGATTGCGTGACGCGAACCCAGTCCTGCTCTTCGACTTCGCGCACGGTGTACGCAGGCAGCGGCGTCAGATTGATCTCGTTGGCCGCGGCCGCCACCAGCAGTGCCGGGTCGGCATCGTCAGCGAGCAGCGCAACCACGCGCGAGCGGTTCCACGCCAGGCGTGTCGGCTCGTGGCCGGGCTCGCCAAAGAGCGGCTGCTCTTCGGGCGTGTCGGCATCGGCGTCTTCCACCGAGACCGACAGCGCGCCGAGATCAAATAGGGCTTCGGACAACGCTTCGGCGTCGTCTCGCGCCACTTCGAGCACGCATTCGCGGTACGTCACTTGCCGCCACCCTTGGCCACTTCCTGTTGCGCCAGACGGTGCTCCAAGTAGTGAATGTCGGTGCCGCCTTCAACGAAGTTGGCGTCGAGCATCAGGTCGCGGTGCAGCGGCACGTTGGTCTGGATGCCTTCCACCACCATTTCCGACAGGGCGATACGCATGCGGGCGATGGCCTGCTCGCGTGTAGCGCCGTACGTGATGACCTTGCCGATCATCGAGTCGTAGTTAGGCGGCACGAAGTAACCGTTGTAAGCATGCGAGTCCACGCGGACGCCCGGACCGCCCGGCACGTGCCAAGACGTGATGCGACCCGGCGACGGCGTGAACTTGAACGGATCTTCTGCGTTGATGCGGCACTCGATGGCGTGGCCCTTGAGCACGATGTCCTTCTGGCGGAAGCGCAGCTTTTCGCCGGCCGCCACACGGATCTGCTCCTGCACGATGTCGACGCCCGTGATCATTTCCGTGACCGGATGTTCGACCTGCACGCGCGTGTTCATTTCGATGAAGTAGAACTCGCCATTTTCGTACAGGAATTCGAACGTACCGGCGCCACGGTAGCCGATCTTCTTGCAGGCCTCGGCGCAGCGGTCACCAATGCGCTCGATCAGGCGGCGCGGAATGTGCGGTGCCGGCGCTTCTTCGATCACCTTCTGGTGGCGGCGCTGCATGGAGCAATCACGCTCGCCCAGCCAGACGGCGTTGCGGTGCTGGTCGGCCAGGATCTGGATCTCCACGTGGCGCGGATGCTCCAGGAACTTCTCCATATAGACTTCCGGATTGCCGAAGGCACGGCCGGCTTCTTCGCGCGTCATGTTGACGGCGTTGATCAGCGCAGCCTCGGTGTGGACCACGCGCATGCCACGGCCACCGCCGCCACCAGCCGCCTTGATGATCACCGGATAGCCAACCTTCTTGGCCGTTGCCAGAATTTCCTTCGGGTCTTCCGAGAGGGCGCCTTCCGAGCCCGGCACGCACGGCACGCCGGACTTGATCATCGCTTGCTTGGCCGAGACCTTGTCGCCCATCAGGCGGATCGATTCAGGCGTCGGGCCGATGAAGGTGAAGCCGGATTGCTCCACGCGCTCGGCAAAGTCGGCGTTCTCCGACAGGAAGCCGTAGCCAGGGTGGATTGCCTGGGCGTCGGTAACTTCGGCGGCCGAGATGATGGCCGGCATGTTCAGGTACGACAGCGGCGACGGTGCCGGGCCGATACACACCGCTTCGTCGGCCAGCTTGACGTATTTGGCTTCCTTGTCCGCCTCGGAATAGACCACCACGGTCTTGATGCCGAGTTCGCGGCAGGCGCGCTGGATGCGAAGAGCGATCTCGCCGCGATTCGCGATCAGGATCTTGTCGAACATCGTGTTCTCGCTACAAAAAGGAGAGGCGAGGGCGCTGTGGCTGGGCTGCGCTCAGGCAGCCCTTGTGCGCCGGCTCGCGCTCGGATGCGGCACGCTGCGCGCCGCACGATGAGGGTCGGATGCCGGAAGATCAGCCGATCACGAACAGCGGTTGGCCGTATTCCACAGCCTGGCCGTTCTCGATCAGGATTTCCTTGATAACGCCGGCCTTGTCCGCTTCGATCTCGTTGAGCAGCTTCATCGCTTCGATGATGCAGATCGTCTGACCTTCCTTGACGGTGTCGCCCACCTTGACGAACTCGGCCGCGCCCGGCGACGGCGAGCGATAGAACGTGCCGACCATCGGCGACGTCACGATGTGGCCAGCCGGCAGGGCCGGGGCAGCGGCCTCAGCGCCAACGGCGGCCGGAGCCACTGCGGCGGGTGCGCCCATAGCCGGTGCTGCCTGCATCGGCATCGGCGCATATTGCATCGGGGCCACCACTTGCGGCGCCGACTTGACGATGCGGACCTTGCCTTCGCCTTCGGTCACTTCGAGTTCCGAAATGCCCGATTCGGCCACCAGGTCGATCAGCGTTTTCAGCTTGCGCAAATCCATGAACGTTCTCCTGCAGCGTCGGCGGTCTGGGGCAGTGGATGCGCGCGAATGGCTCTTCAGCCGCACATCGGTCAAAAGCGCTCCAGGCGCTGGCGTCGTTGCGTTGGTTAAGTGGTTGAAATAAAAGGAAGAAGACGGCTGATCAGCCGCCGTGTTGGTCTATTGCGAAGTCCAGCGCCGCCAGATAGCCGCGCCAGCCCAATCCGCAAATCACGCCCACCGCCTGGTCCGCCAGATAAGAATGGTGGCGGAACGGCTCACGACGATGCACGTTGGACAGATGCACTTCGATATACGGGATCACCACGCCGGCCAGCGCGTCGCGCAGAGCTACGCTCGTATGCGTGTAGGCGGCCGGATTGATGATGATGAATTCAATGCCTTCGCTTTTGGCAGCGTGGATGCGGTCCACCAGCGCACCTTCATGGTTCGACTGGAAGTGAGCAAGCGTCACGCCGCGCGCCGTGGCGCGTTCGACCAGGGCGGCGTTGATGTCAGCAAGAGTGGTTGCACCATAGACTTCCGGCTCGCGCGTCCCCAGTAAATTGAGGTTCGGGCCGTGCAGTACGAGCACGTTGCGAAGCGCTTTGGCGATGGGTTTATCAGCCACGGTTTTGACCGGTTGAGCGAAGTTGGGCGCAATTTACAGCAACTTAGAATGCTTTGTCTAGTTTTTGCTGAAAAACTATCGAGAAATCGGTGTTTTCACCGATCTTGGGCATGCTGTCTACGCATTTGCCGAAGAAGAAGGGGAGTTGCGTGCACATGAACGTCATATGACGTTTTTGTACATTCACGTGCGCTGCAGGGCCTCACGCAATTCGTCAGCATGCACACGACCCATCTTCCGGAAAATGATCTCGCCTTGTGCGTTGAGAATCACAGTGAACGGAAGCCCCCCGACTTCGTTTCCGAACTGGCGGCCCAGCTCCGTGCCGCCAAAGCCCGCAACGGCAATGGGGTATGTGACGGGTACCTTACCCAGAAAAGTCTGGATATTGGACGCCGAGTCGATCCCGATGCCAACGAACTTTGCCTTGGCTTTTTGCTCCTGTGCCAGCGCAGACAGTTCTGGCATTTCCTCCACGCAAGGACCGCACCATGGTGCCCAGAAATTGATCACCACCGGCTGGCCACGAAACGCTGCCAGATCCAGGGGCGCGCCATTGGCGTCTGGAAGCTTGCTGCCGTAGAACGCGGCGACGGCATTGTCAGCCGGCGTTTGGGGCTCAGTGGCGCGATGTCCAAAATAGACGCCCGCCGCCGCGGCAAGCAGGCCGGCAATCAACAGGGCAATCAGTGCGGTACGGCGGGACATGGTTTTGCGGAGGTCTCTATATATACAGAGGCGGAGCGTGCGGGATTGTACTCCTGTCGGCCGATCACCCCTGCGACAGTAGGGCACGCACTGCCGCCGCGTCGCCGCGCTGGGTTTTGCCGGTGGCGTCGGCGCGTCGCGCGCCGCGCACATCGTTCATGTCATATAGGGCGATATGGACGCCGACGGGCGTGCCTGTTTCAGCGCGCAGCTCGCGCGCAAGCTCCCGGGATTCGGCCCCCGCGGGCCACTGGCCGCGCCATAGGAAGCTGAGCGTTTCCACCTCGTCTCGGCCGGCGAAGTGAGCGCTCTCTGTTGTGTCGAAATCCACGCCGGCGTTGAGCAGGAAGATCGCCACGTCCTTCGGGCTGTCGCAGAAGACCTGCAGGTGGATGTCGGAGTGCTCGCTGGCGGTCCCGTTGAAGACTGCGCCCGCCAGGTATGGGTTATGGACTGCCAGCCCTTCCATCAGCAGGAGTGCGATGCGGCGCAGCAACGCCAGCACGCGCGGTTGGGACTCGGCCTGGAACAGCGCCTGGTATTCGCGGACTTCCGTTTCGACCTGTTCGTTGTCGGGCAGCCATTCGCCGGGCGCGCGGGATTCCGTGCCGAGCACCTGGCGCGCGGCCTTGCGCTTGGCTGTAGCGTAGTCAGCGCCGTCTTCCGCGATCATGCGAGCGGCGGTGATGGCGATTTCTTCCCGCACGCGGGCGGGGTCGAGGCTGGGGCGTTTGGACATGGCTCTATTTTACTGAAGCGCGGGGGCCGGTCTGAAGCCGCAGGTACAATGCGGCGCAACGAAGTTGAGATGGCTCCCATGCATATCCACATCCTTGGAATCTGCGGCACCTTCATGGGCGGCATTGCCTTGATTGCCCGCCAGGCCGGTCACCGCGTCACCGGCTGCGACGCCAACGTCTACCCGCCGATGAGCACCCAGCTCGAAGCGCAAGGTATCGAGCTGATTGAGGGTTTCGACCTCGAACAGCTGTCCATCGGCGCCGATCTGTACATCATTGGCAACGTGATCTCCCGTGGCAATCCGCTGATGGAAGCCATCCTGGATCGCAATCTGCCCTACATTTCCGGCCCGCAATGGCTGGGCGACAACGTACTGCGTCAGAAATGGGTGCTTGCCGTGGCAGGCACGCATGGCAAAACGACCACCACGTCGATGCTCGCCTGGATTCTGCAGGACGCAGGCTACAACCCAGGGTTCCTTGTGGGCGGTGTGCCGCGCAACTTTGGGCTGTCGGCGCGGCTCACGGAATCCGACTTCTTCGTCATCGAGGCCGACGAGTACGACACGGCCTTCTTCGACAAGCGCAGCAAGTTCGTCCATTACCGCCCCCGTACGGCCATATTGAATAACCTGGAATTCGATCACGCCGACATCTTTCCTGATCTTGCGGCAATCGAAACCCAATTTCACCACCTGGTGCGCACCGTGCCCGGTCAAGGCCGCCTGCTCGTCAATGGTCGCGAAGATAGCCTGAAGCGTGTACTTGAGCGCGGATGCTGGTCGGAAGTTGAGCAATTCGGCGCAGAAGACGTCCTCGGTTGGGAAATCGCGAACCTGGGTGAAGACGATAGCTTCGACGTGATTTTCAACGGCCAACCGCAGGGTCGGGTCCGCTGGGCACTTCAGGGCGATCACAACCGCATGAATGCGCTGGCGGCGATTGCCGCCGCACGTCACGTCGGCGTGCCGCCTGCGCAAGCCATTGAAAGCCTGGCTCGTTTCGAAAATGTGAAACGCCGTATGGAAGTACGTGGCACCGTCAATGACGTGACCGTCTACGACGATTTTGCCCATCATCCGACCGCCATTCGTACGACGATCGAGGGCCTGCGTCGTCGCGTAGGGAAGGGGCGCATCCTTGCGGTGTTGGAGCCACGCTCAAACACCATGAAATTGGGTGTGATGAAACAGGCGCTTCCGGACAGTTTGTCTGGAGCAGATCAAGTCTTCGCTTACGGGGCTGCCGATGGCCGCGATGCAATCGGCTGGGATCTGGCTGGCGCGTTGGCACCGCTGGGGGAGCGCGCGAAGGCATTCTCTGATCTGGGCGTTCTAGTCGCAGACGTCACTGCTGCCGCTCGCCCAGGCGACCATGTCCTTGTCATGAGCAACGGCGGGTTCGGCGGCGTACACCAGAAGCTGCTGAACGCCTTGGCTGAACGCGTCGGTACCGCCAACTGATCTGTATATGCCGGCATCCATCGTCTATCTGCACGGATTCCGTTCGTCGCCGCGCTCGTTCAAAGCGCAGTTGTTGGCCCGGCGGATGACTTCCGTGGGGCTGGCAGATCAATACGTTTGCCCGACATTGCCTGTATCACCGAGCGAGGCGATGGCCGAAACAGAGGCGCTGATCGCTGAGTTGGGTACGCGTGACGGCATCAAGCCTGTGCTTATCGGCTCCTCTCTGGGTGGTTTTTACGCCACTTGGCTGGCTGAGCGGCATGGGCTTCGCGCGGCAATGCTCAATCCCGCTACCCGCCCAGAGCGGGATCTCGCCAAATACGTCGGCGAACAGCCGTTGTGGCATGGTGGCGGCACGATTCGTGTTGAGACGCATCACCTTGATGAGCTGCGCGCGCTCGCTGTGCCCGCCGTCACGCAACCAGAGCGCTATTACCTGCTGGCCGCGACCGGGGATGAGGTGCTCGACTATCGCGAAATGCTGGGCCACTTTCCTGGCGCGGTCACCCGCATCATTGAGGGTGGCGACCATGGCATCAGCGATTTCGCCCAGTACATGGACGAAGTGCTCGTCTTCTGCGGCGTTCCCGCCGACCTGTTGGCCGCGCATCCGTTTAGCGCCGCATGACCGATTCCCCGTCTTACCCGCGCAGCCTCTGGCGCAGCGCGTTGCCTCCGGCTGTCGTCTATGACCGGCATTGGGCACGCTGGGCAGTTGGCGCCGACTCGCTGACTGCGCGGCTTCGTGCGGCGTCATCGCGCTTCCGCGTTCAATTGCTGGGCCAGCGCCGCGCGATGCCGCTGCGTGACGAGTGGCGCTCCCTCGGCATGGCAGGCCCAGCTGACACGTTGGTCCGCGAGGTTTTGCTGATCTGCGACGACATCCCGGTGGTCTATGCCCACACCATCGTGCATCCGCGCAGCGTGGCGCTTGACTGGCCGTTCCTGAAAGCACTGGGGACGCAGCCGCTGGGGCACTCGCTGTTTGCCGATCCACGTGTCGAGCGCGGGGGTTTCGAATTCGCCTTGCTGGACGCGCGCCACCCGCTGGTGCGCCGTGCGCACGGGGCGCTAGGCGACGTGCCCGTTGCCGGCACCGCCCGGTTGCCGGCCCGCAGATCGGTGTTCCGGCGTGGAGCGAGCGCGATGCTCGTGACTGAGGTTTTCCTGCCTGCGCTGGCCAACTTCCACCCGCCGCGGTAGGCGTATTTCGCGGGCCGGGCGTCCAGCCAGTGCGGTATCATCGCCCCCAACTTTTTATCGCCGCGTATTACGTTGTGACGTCAGGGTGCGCGGCCATTCCACCTCATTCAAAGCGGCGCTCGGTCGTGCGAGTGCCGCAATCCATACAAATCCATGCAGTTGCTGTTTGAAGAAGGCGGCGAGATCCGCGCGGGCACCGTCTTGTCCCAACAGGGCGAGGCCTATCAGGTCGAGTTGCCGAGCGCCAAGCGCACCAAGGTCAAGTCGCGCGACGTGTTGCTGCAATTCGCGCAGCCGTCCGCCGGCGAGTTGTCGCAGGCCGCCCAGGCGCTGTCGGCAGAGATCGACCTGGATTTCCTCTGGGAATGCGCTTCGGCCGATGAATTCGGCTTTACCGATCTGGCAGGGGAGTATTTTGGCGCCGGCGCCAATGCCACGCAGCAAGCCGCGTTGGCCATCGCGCTGCATGGCTCGCCGATCTATTTCCGCCGCAAGGGCCGCGGCCGCTATCAGCGCGCACCCGAAGATCAGCTGAAAGCCGCGCTCGCGGGCCTGGAGCGCAAGAAGCAGCAAGCCGCACTGCAGGCCGAATACGAGGCCGAGCTGAAGGCGATGCGCCTGCCCGAGGCCTTTCGCGGCAAGACGCTGCAACTGTTGTTCAAGCCCGACAAGAACAGTCTCGAATACAAGGCGCTCGACGCGGCGTGCACGGCACTGGGCCTGTCGCCGATGCGCCTGATGGTGGCGGTGGGCGGCATCGCCAATGCCCGCGCGCTGCACGAGGCGCGCTTTTTGTCGGAATGCTTCCCCAAGGGCACCGGCTTCCCTGACGTGACCGTGCCGGAACCGGCGATGGAGCTGCCGGCCGCCGACGTGCGCGCCTTCTCGATCGACGACGTGACCACCACGGAAATCGACGACGCCATCTCCGTGACCCCGATTGATGACGCCACCGTGCGCATCGGCATCCATATTGCCGCGCCGGGCTTTGGCATCCAGCGCGGCGAACCGTTGGACGTGATTGCACGCCAGCGTTTGTCGACTGTGTATTTCCCCGGTGACAAGATCACGATGCTGCCGGAGTCGGTGGTTGATCGCTACACGCTGCAGGAAGGGCGCGCGTGCCCGGCGCTGTCGCTGTATGCGACGGTCGACCGCGCCACCTGGGCAGTCACCGCCAGCGAAACGCGCTGCGAATCCGTGACCGTGGCCGCCAACCTGCGCCACAACCTGCTCGACGACGTGATCACCGCCGACGCGTTGGCCGATGGCTCGGGCGACTACCCGTTCAAGGCCGAACTGGCGGTGCTGTGGCCGTTTGTGTGCGCCTTGTACGACGGCCGCCAGCAGGCACGCATCGCCAGTGGCTTGAAGCCAGAGGGCGCGCAGAAGGGCGATTATTCGTTCTACATCGATGCGATTCCGGAACCGGAAGGCGGTGGCGAGCGCGTGCGGATCGAACAGCGCAAGCGAGGCTCGCCGCTAGACAAGATCGTTGCCGAGCTGATGATCCTGGCCAACAGCACGTGGGGCCGCATGCTGGCCGACGCCGGGGTGCCGGGCATCTATCGCACGCAGAAGGCGTGGGGCATGCACCGCACGCGCATGCAGACGTATCCGGCGCCGCACGAAGGCCTGGGCGTGGCGCAGTACGCGTGGAGCACCTCGCCGCTGCGCCGCTATGTCGATCTGGTGAACCAGTGGCAGATCGCAGCGGTGGCGCAGCACGGCGTGATGGCCAAGCTGATCGCGCCGTTCAAGCCGAAAGATGCCGACCTGCTGGCCGCTGTGGCCGACTTCGAAGCCACCTACGCTGCCTACGCTGACCACCAGTCGACCATGGAGCGCTACTGGTGCCTGCGCTGGCTCAAGCAGGAAAACCGCACGCGTATGCAAGCCGTGGTGCTCAAGGAAGGAGCCGTGCGCTTCGCCGACATTCCGCTGGTGACGAAGGTGCCGGAACTGGCGCAAACGCCGCGCGGCACGCATGTCGTGCTCGATATCCTGGACACCGACGAGATCAGCCTGGAAGTATCGTGCCGCGTGTTCGAAATCCTTACACCCGCAGCGGACGCACAAGCTGAAGCCGAAGCCATCGAAGAAGAACTGGCCGAGGCAGAGACTGAAGCCGATGTGCCGGCTGAACCACAACCGGCGGCCGATGAGGAAGAGGCTCGCGCAGAAGCCGACGCTGCTGTGGCGCCGCCGCCGCAAGACGGCGAGAGCGGTGGAACGCCTGGCGCTGCATAACTACAATCGCAGTCTGACCTTCATTCTTCGCGCATCGACCAGGAATCGCCCCATGGCCGCCCTTGCAAACCGTCCGGACTGGTCCGGCAGCAGCACGCTCACCAAGGCATTGGTGGTGTCGCTGGCCGTGCATGTTCTGCTGCTGTTCGTGCGTGTGGTGGCCCCCGAAGCGTTCGATATCAAGCGCGAAGATCCGGGCCTGGATGTGGTGCTGGTGAATGCCAAGTCGTCGACGGCGCCGTCCAAGGCGACGGCCGTGGCCCAGGTCAACCTGAACGGAGGTGGCGAATACGATCAACAACGCGCCACCACGCCGCTGCCTGCCGACACTAACGAGCAGACCGGCGATGCCATCAAGCTCACGCAGCGCCGCGTCGAATATCTTGAGCAAGAGCAGCGCCGCCTGCTCACGCAATCGACTGACCGCGCACCGCTGGTTAACGATCGTCAGGTCAAGCCCGGCGAGCGTCCGCAGCCATCGCCCACCAATGGCACCGACGACCGCACCACGCAAGATGAAATCGCCCGCCTGCAGGCCGAGATCGACCGCAACCTCGAGAATTACGCCAAGCGCCCGCGCCGCAATGTGCTGACGGCCGCTAGCGCGCGTCAGGTGGATTACGCCCGCTACTACGATTCGGTGCGCCGCAAGATCGAAGCGCGCGGCACCGCCAACTTTCCCAGCCAGAACGGCCGCCCGCTGTACGGCGAACTGATCGTCGTGATCAGCATCAACCGCGAAGGCCAGCTCGGCTACAACCAGGACGGCTACAAGATCGAAGGCATCGAGATCGCAAAAAGCTCGGGCAACCCCGCGCTGGATCGCCAGGCCGTGGCCATCGTGCGTTCGTCTTCTCCGTTTGGCGCCTTCCCGGCCGAGATGCGCAAGCGCGTCGACATCCAGGATGTGGTTGCCACGTTCAAGTTCACCCGCGCAGGCCTGGAAACCCACCTGCAGACCCGCTGATTTCGTCGTCCATGCCGTCGTCGTTTCAAGAGGCCATCCTCGCAGCTGCGAGCGCCCCGCCCACAGATCGTTATGGCGTGATCGGCAACCCGATCTCGCACAGCAAGTCGCCCATCATCCATGCCGCGTTTGCGCAGCAGACGGGACAGCTCATCCGCTACGACCGCATCTACGCCGAACTGATCGCGTTCGACGAAACGGTGATGAACTTCGTGCGCGAAGGCGGGCGCGGGCTCAACGTGACCGTGCCGTTCAAGCTCGATGCGTATGCCATGTCGACGTCGCTGTCGCTGCGGGCGGAATCGGCCGGTGCGGTCAACACGCTCAAGTTCGATGGCGAAGAGATCTTCGGCGATAACACCGACGGCGTCGGTCTGATGCACGACATCACCCACAACATCGGGAATTCGTTCGAAGGCGAACGCGTGCTGCTGCTGGGCGCAGGCGGTGCGGCGCGTGGCGTGCTGCTGCCGCTGCTGGAGCACAAGCCCGCGCGCGTGTTCATTGCCAACCGCACGGCGGATCGCGCCAACAAGCTGGTCGAGCGCTTCGAGGTCTCGGCCAAGCTGCACGAGGTCGAACTCGTGGGCGGCGGCTATGACGAGCTTGCTGCGGACGACGTTTTCGACGTCATCATCAACGCTACGGCGAGCAGCCTGCAGGCCGAGGTGCCGCCGATCCCGACCACGGTGTTTGGCCCCAACGCACTGGCCTACGACATGATGTACGGACCGCGGCCGACGGTGTTCATGGAGTTCGCCCGGCGCAACGGCGCCCGCGCATGGGACGGTTTGGGCATGCTGGTGGAGCAGGCGGCGGAATCGTTCTTCGTCTGGCGCAACGTGCGTCCGGACACCGCTCCGGTGCTGCTCGCCATGCGCGAGGGGCTGCAGGGCGAAGCCGCCGTCGCGGCGCGTGCGCCACGCTGAACCGGAGCGAAGCCCCGCCATGATGCGTTGGTTCGGCTACGTGATCGGCTGCTTCGTTGCGGGCGTGGCCGCGCTCAATCTGTACTTTTTCGCCGCCATCGCAAGTTGGCAGGTGTTCGATCCGTCGTCCACCAGCTTCATGCGCGCCGAGCGCATGCGCCTGTGTGGCGCCAATGTCTTCACGTGCAAGGTCGACCACCGCTGGGTCAATTACGACCAGATCTCGCGCAACCTCAAGCGCGCGGTCATCGCCAGTGAAGACGCAGATTTTGTCTCGCACAGCGGCTGGGAAGTCGACGCCATGCTCGACGCGTGGGAGAAGAACAAGCGGCGGGGCCACGTGGTCGCGGGCGGTTCGACCATCACGCAGCAACTGGCCAAGAACCTATTCCTCTCAGGCGAGCGCCACTACCTGCGCAAGGGTGAAGAACTCGTCATCACGTGGATGCTTGAGTTCTGGCTCGACAAGGAACGCATTCTCGAGATCTATCTGAACTCGGTGGAATGGGGCGAGGGCGTGTTCGGTGCGGAAGCGGCAGCGCAGCATTACTTCAAGCGCCCGGCCTCGCAGCTCACCGTAGGTCAGGCGGCGCGCTTGGCTGCGGCGCTACCCGCGCCAAAGTGCTTCGACAAGAAGAGTTACTGCGCCAACGTGCACGTCAACTTCACGCGCAAGGCCACCGTGATCGCCAACCGCATGGGTTCGGCCACGCTGCCGGATTAATCCGGCGCAGGCCTACTTCAGCCAGCCCTTGCGGCGGAAGTACACCAGCGGAATCGCCGCCGACACCACCATCATCAGGATCGCGTACGGGTAGCCTTCTGCCCAGTCCAGCTCCGGCATCACCTTGAAGTTCATGCCGTAGATCGACGCGATCAGCGTGGGCGGCATCAGCGCCACCGACACCACCGAGAACAGCTTGATGATCTTGTTCTGGTTGATGTTGATGAAGCCGACCGTGGCATCCATCAGGAAGTTGACCTTGTCCGACAGGAACGCCGTGTGGTTCTCGATGGAATCGATGTCGCGCAACACCTGGCGCGCTTCGTCTTGCTGGTCGGCCGAGAGCAACTGGCTGCGCAGCAGGAACGACACCGCGCGGCGCGTATCCATCACGTTGCGGCGGATCCGGCCATTCAAGTCTTCCACGCGGGCGATGATCTCCAGCACATCGGCGGCGGCGGCGTCGGTCACCTCATCGGCCAGCACACGTTTGCTGGCATCTTCGAGGCGTTCATAGACTTCCTCGATGGAGTCGGCCGAGTATTCCGCGTCAGTGGCGTACAGATCCATCAGCACATCTTTGGCGTTGCGCACCGAGCCCGGGCGAAGCCGCGCACGCATGCGCACCAGCCGGAATGCGGGCAAATCCTCGTCGTGGATGGAGAAGAGCACATCCTTGGTCAAGACGAAGGCCACGCGCACGTTACGGGAAGCGGTTTCTTCGTCGAGCAGGAAATCGGTGCGGATATGGATGTGGCCGTCTTCGCCTTCAAAGTAGCGGGCGGAGGCTTCCAGGTCCCCCAATTGCTCCAGTTCGGGCAGGACCACGCCGTGGGCTTCCTTGATCCACGCCAGCTCTTCGTCGTCGGGGTCGATCACGTCGATCCAGATCGGCTTGTGCTGCAGCAGTTCGCTGCGTTCTTCGACCTGTTCCTGCGCGAGACGGCCTTTTTGCACGACGAACAGGTTGATCATTGGACGTTTCCTTGAAGCAGGCGTTGAGCGGGCGGCGAAAAAATCGCGCCGAGTGTAGCGTAAAGAGACGGCAGGTTCAGCCACAAACGGTGGCTTGGCGCGCACGCGTGGGGCAGGCGCCACGCCCGGAAGATGCCGCCACCGGGCCGCCCGACGAGTAAAATGCACACAAGTCATGCGGCCGGCCGGCCGCTCTCACATTCCCGACACCATGCGATTTACCGAACAACTGGCTGCCGCCTGGCAGCGCAACAATTCCCTGCTGTGCGTTGGGCTCGATCCTGACCCGTCGCGCCTGCCGGCGTCGCTGACGGGCACGGGCGGGGCGATCTTCTCGTTCTGCCGCGCCATTGTGGACGCGACCGCCGATCTGGTCTGCGCATTCAAGCCGCAGATCGCCTACTTCGCCTCACAGCGCGCCGAAGACCAGCTCGAGCAGCTCATCAACTACATCCACGAGGCCTACCCCGGTATCCCCGTCATTCTTGATGCCAAGCGCGGCGATATCGGCTCGACCGCCGAGCACTACGCCAAGGAAGCCTTCGAGCGCTATCAGGCCGACGCCATCACCGTCAGCCCATACATGGGTTTTGATTCGATGCAGCCGTACCTCGCGCATGCCGACAAGGGCGTGATCGTGCTGTGCCGCACGTCTAACGCCGGCGGCAGCGATGTGCAGTTTCTGGAAACCGCCGGCCGCCCTGTCTATCAGGTCGTGGCAGAACGTGCGCGCGACGTGTGGAATACCAGCGGCCAGATGGGCCTGGTGGTGGGCGCGACGTTCCCGGAAGAAATTGCCAAGGTGCGAGAGATTGTCGGCGACATGCCGCTTCTGATTCCGGGCGTTGGTGCCCAGGGCGGCGACATCGAAGCCACGGTGCGCGCTGGCCGCACGGCCGACGGCACCGGCATGATGATCAACTCGTCTCGGGCCATTCTCTACGCCAGCACCGACAGCGATTTCGCCGATGCCGCCCGCCGCGTGGCACTTGCCACGAGGGATCAGATCAACCAGTTCCGCAACTGATCCGCAATGTCGGTCCGGTTGAGGTGAGAGCGAGGACGCCATGACCACGCATCCGCACCGCCCCGTTGCCGGCACGCACCGGGAAGAGACCGGTAAGGACCCGGACCGCAAGCTCGAGAAAGAGCGCGACGACACCCACGAGCATGAGACGACGCGTCGCGATCATGATCGCGACCGTCGCCACGAGCACGATCACGAGCACCAGCCGGAACACGATCACGGAGATCGTCGCCGGCCGGATCATCCCAGCGAGATCTAGATCAGGACTCCGCCGAGTCGAGGAAGTCGAGCAGGCCACGCAGTGCGTGCTCCGCTGCCTGCAGGCGGACCTGCTTGCGGTCGCCCTTGAAGTGGCGCGTTTCTACGCGCGTCTGCAGGCGGTTGCTCCAACCGAAACACACCATGCCGACAGGCTTGTCGGCCGTGCCGCCCGTCGGGCCCGCCACACCGGTAATCGAGACGGCCACCTGCGCGCGGCTGTTGAGCACTGCACCCTCGGCCATGGCATGCGCCACGGGCTCGCTCACGGCGCCATGTTCGCGGATTAGCGCCGCCGGAACGCCCAACATCTGCGATTTTGCTTCATTGGAATAGACGACGAAGCCGCGCTCGAACCACGCGGACGAGCCTGATACATCGGTGATGGCGGCAGACACCAGTCCGCCGGTGCACGACTCGGCGGATGCCATCATCAGGCTGCGCTTGTTCAACGTGTCAGCTACCAGTTCGGCCAGTTGGGCCAGGGCGCGGGATTCAGCCATTGCAATACCTTCGAAGCTTCTGACGTCAGACGTCAAAACGAGCGCCACAGCGCAAACACGAGCAGCGTGTAGAACGCCGCGAGAATGTCATCGACCATCACGCCATAGCCGCCGCGCACGCCAAAACCCTTGAGCGAGCGGTCGTAATAGCGGATGGGCGCGGGCTTCACCATGTCGAAGAAGCGGAACCACAGGAACGCGGCGAACTGCCCCCCCAGCGTGGTGGGCGTGACGAAGGCCAGCACGAGCCAGAACGCGACTATCTCGTCCCACACCATGGCGCCATGATCGGCCACGCCCAGATCGCGTGCGGTGCGGGCGCATGCCCAGATGCCGATCACGAAGCCAACCGCCGCGATCAGCAGCCAAGTCGGCCCGGAAATCCAGCGTGCAAACACCACGTAGACCAGCCACGCGTACAGCGTACCGACCGTGCCCGGCAGGATGGGCGACAGGCCCGAACCGAAGCCAAGCGCGAGGATGCGTGCCGGATGGCCGAACATGAAGCGCGCCGTCGGGCGCCGCACCTGCACGGTCTGGCCCGCCTCGAGGACGACGCTTTCAGGCTGGCCCGGCGGATTGGAGGGCGGGAAGGGAGCGGAAGACATCATGAGGCGGAAGAGAAATGGTCGAAACTGCCGTGCGTGAAGAGGACTGGCGCGCCGTGGGCATCAACGAGCCGCAAGCCGGTTTCGGCGTCGATGCGGCCGATGCGGGTGACGGCCACACCCGCGCGCTGCCCCGCCGCGACCACGGCGTCGCGCGCATCGGCAGGAGCAGTGAAGCAAAGTTCGTAGTCGTCGCCGCCGGCCAGCGTGCATTGCAACTGGAGCGGCAGAGGCTGCGTCGCCAGCGTCGCCGAGCGCGGTACATCGTCGACCGTGATCGTCGCCCCGACGCGGGATTGCGTGAGGATGTGGCCAAGATCGCCCAACAAACCGTCCGATATGTCGAGCGCTGCCCGGGCGACACCGCGCAATGCCAGGCCGAGCGCGACGCGCGGCGTGGGCATGTCCATGCGCGGCTGCACTTGTGCGAGCGCGTCAGGCGTAAGCGCCCATTCGTTGCGCAGGGCGCCGAGGGCCAGTCGCGCGTCGCCTACGGTGCCCGAGACCCAGAGGTCATCGCCGGGCCGGGCAGCGTCGCGGCGTAGTGCCGCAGCGGTGGGAACGTCGCCGAAGACCGTCAGGCTCAGCGTGAGCGGCCCGCGCGTGGTGTCGCCGCCGATGAGTTCACAGTGAAAGGCATCCGCTAGGGCGAGCAGGCCTTCCGAAAACGGTTTAAGCCAGGCAGGGTTGGCTTCAGGCAGCGCCACGGCCAACGTGAAAGCGCGCGGCTCCGCACCCATCGCGGCCAAATCCGACAGATTGACAGCCAGCGCTTTATGCCCAAGTGCGCGCGGCTCCGCATGTGGAAAAAAGTGACGGCCGGCGACCAGCATGTCGGTGGAAATCGCCAACTCGTGCCCGGGGCGAGGCCCCAGCAAGGCGCAGTCGTCGCCTACGCCTAAGGTTGCTTTTGGCGTGGGTCGAGTGAAGTAGCGCCGAATTAGCTCAAATTCGGACAAATTTGCCGAAGAATGAGCGGAGTTGCGTGAATTCGCAGGCTTGGACACGGCAGCGGCAATGGAAGAATATGGGGCAAGCCCGATGGTGCCGTGAGAGGACGGTGGAATATTGTAGCGAATACGCATGTCACCCCCACCCAAAATCCCGTTGTGAGATCGCTTTTCACTATATAAAATGACGGGCCCAAGGAGGCGGACCGTATTCCCGTGGCGCTCGTGAGGGTATCCCGGTGGCCCGCTAGATGCGACGGCCGGCGCGCGCGCTGGCCACCCGATACGAGAGACCCATGACCACGGTGGATTCCCAGCCTCAGCAGCCCGCCCGCACGGATGAAGAACTCAAGGCGCAGCAGCGCGCCGCCTTGCGCAAGGCCGCGCTGGAGTACCACGAGTTTCCGACCCCGGGCAAGATTTCCGTCACGCCGACCAAGCCGCTGTCGAACCAGCGCGACCTCGCCCTGGCATATTCGCCGGGTGTTGCCGCAGCCTGTGAAGAGATCGTCGAAGACGTCGCCAACTCGTTCCGCTACACCGCCCGCGGCAACCTTGTCGGCGTGGTGACCAACGGCACGGCTGTGCTCGGCCTGGGCGATATCGGCCCGGAAGCCTCGAAGCCGGTCATGGAAGGCAAGGCCGGTCTGTTCAAGAAATTTGCTGGCATCGATGTGTTTGACATCGAGATCAACGAAAAAGACCCGCAGAAGCTGGTCGATATCATCGCCTCGCTGGAGCCCACCTTCGGCGGGATCAACCTCGAAGACATCAAGGCCCCGGAGTGCTTCTTCGTCGAGCGCGAACTGCGCAAGCGCATGAAGATCCCCGTCTTCCATGATGACCAGCACGGCACCGCCATCGTGGTGGGTGCTGGCATTACCAACGCGCTGAAGGTCGTCGGCAAGGACATCAAGAAGGTGAAGTTGGTGGCTTCGGGCGCAGGCGCTGCGGCGCTGGCGTGCCTTGACCTGCTGGTTGACCTGGGCCTGCCGCGCGAAAACGTCTGGGTGACGGACCTGGCTGGCGTGGTCTACGAAGGCCGCACCGAACTGATGGACCCGGACAAGGCGCACTTCGCACAGAAGACCGACCTGCGCACGCTGGCAGAAGTTATCGACGGCGCCGACATTTTCCTGGGCCTGTCCGCCGCTGGCGTGCTCAAGCAGGACATGGTCAAGCGCATGGCCGACAAGCCGATCATCTTCGCGCTGGCCAACCCGAACCCGGAAATCCTGCCGGAGCTGGCCAAGGAAGTGCGCCCCGACGTCATCATGGGCACCGGCCGCACGGACTACCCGAACCAGGTCAACAACGTCCTGTGCTTCCCGTTCATCTTCCGCGGCGCGCTGGATGTGGGCGCAACCACCATCACGCGTGAGATGGAAGTTGCAGCCGTGCACGCCGTGGCTGAACTGGCCCGTCAGGAGCAAAGCGACATCGTTGCTTCCGCCTATGGCATCCAGGACTTGTCGTTCGGCCCCGAATACCTGATCCCGAAGCCCTTCGACCCGCGCCTGATCGTCAAGATCGCGCCGGCTGTGGCGCAGGCCGCCATGCTGTCGGGCGTGGCCCAGCGTCCGATCGAAGACATGGACGCTTACCGTCAGCATCTGCAGCAGTTCGTCTACCACTCGGGCACGCTGATGAAGCCGATCTTCTCGGCCGCTCGCAAGGTGCCGATGGAGAACAAGCGCATCGTCTTTGCCGAGGGCGAAGAAGAGCGCGTGCTGCGCGCCGTGCAGATCGTTGTGGACGAAAAGCTCGCCAGCCCGATCCTGATCGGCCGCCCGAGCGTGATCGCCCACCGCATCGAGCGTTTCGGGCTGCGTCTGCGCGAAGGCGTGGACTTCGCCGTGGTCAACCCCGAGCACGACGAGCGCTTCCGCGATTACTGGGAGACGTATTACAAGCTGATGGCGCGCAAGGGCGTGACGCCGCAGTACGCCAAGCTGGAGATGCGTCGCCGCAATACGCTCATTGGCGCCGTCATGGTTCACAAGGGCGAAGCGGACGGCATGATCTGCGGCACGATCAGCAACACGGCTGCACACTTGCGCTACATCGACCAGATCCTGGGTGGCACCAACTGCGTGTATGCGGCCATGAACGGCCTGGTTCTGCCGGGTCGCCAGGTGTTCCTGGCGGATACGCACGTGAACGTCGATCCGACGGCCGAGGAACTGGCCGAGATCACCATCATGGCTGCTGAGGAGCTGTGCCGCTTCGGCATCAAGCCGAAGGTCGCGCTGATGTCGCACTCGAACTTCGGTTCGTCGGAAGCACCTTCGGCTGTCAAGATGCGCGAAGCGCTGGCGATCCTGCGCGAACGTGCCCCGAACCTGGAAGTGGACGGTGAGATGCACGGTGATGCCGCGCTCGACGAGAAGCTGCGTAACTCGCTGGTGCCGGATTCGCCGCTCAAGGGCGAAGCCAACCTGTTGGTCATGCCGAATATCGACGCGGCCAACATCGCTTACAACCTGCTGAAGACGGCCGCCGGCAACAACATCGCCATCGGTCCGATCCTGCTGGGCGTGAAAAAGCCGGTGCATATCCTCACGCCATCGGCTACGGTGCGACGCATCCTCAACATGACGGCCCTGACCGTCGTGGATGCCGCTGCACAAGCGCAACGCTGATCGCGACTGCACCAAAAAAGGGGGCGCACGATGCTGCGCTCCCTTTTTTTATTCGCTAAGTTTGCGTGCGCTCACATTTCCGCAAACTAAATAGCCGTATCAAAAAACCCTTCAGACTTCCACCGTCGGTTGATTGTTGTCATTGATGAGCGTACCCTTATGGGCTGAAGGGGTGCTTCTGAGCACATGAGGTCCGAACCGGCCGGACGGGTTTCAAAAAATGCGGTTTTCCGTACACACGTCTGACTGGTTGGCCTTATTCGGTGCGCGCAATGGGTGGTTTTTGCAGGCGGAAGGATTCCCCAAGTCTTCGGCAGTCGCCCGACTTGTCATTCCCTGCCAGGCCTCTCACGCATTGAGCCGCTTCGCTTTCAGCTGCAAACCGGCTGTCCGGATCGTTATTGGACGGCCACCTGCGCTTGTGACCTGCGCCGGGCTCCGGTCGGCGCGATTCTCCCGTTAGGGCCTGCTGATGACAAAGCGACTTGGAGCGTGGATCGGCCGCTCCGTATCTCAGGCGATGGCGCGTGGCGCGCTGATGGCAACGCTCGCGTTGTCGGTGGCCGGCCTGCCGGTCAATGCGGTTGCTCGGGACACCACCGGCATGGCCGCCGCCGTGGGAACCATTCGCCCGGTAGACCTGCCCAACGAGGCGCAGCGCACGCTGGCACTGATTGAGCAGGGCGGCCCGTTTCCGTATGCAAAAGATGGCACCACGTTCGGTAACTATGAACGACGTTTGCCCGCACAGCGGCGTGGCTATTACCACGAGTACACCGTGAAGACGCGAGGGGCACGCAACCGTGGCGCCCGACGCATTATTTGCGGCGGCGATCAGCAAGCGGCCAACGACTGCTACTACACGGAAGATCACTACAACAGTTTTCAACGGATACAGCGATGACGACCAACATGTTTGGGCTGGACGACTCGCTCACCGCACGCGATGAGCGCGTGGCCCGCGAGGCGTGGCACAAGGCGCAAAATCTGTACGACGGTGTGGTCGGGATGCAAGCCCTGGGCGCACGCGTCGGGGGAGCGGCCAAGTTGCCTCAAAGCGCACCGCAGAACATCATGACGCAGGACAATACTCAGACGGACGACGACGGAGGTCGCGAAGACGCCATGAACCTGTTCAAGACGGTGCGTCCGAATATCGTGCAGTCGATCCGCGCGTTTCGCGTGGCGGATCTGGCCGAATCGGCGGCCAGTCTGGGCCAGCACTTCCTGTACGCCAACTGCGCGGCCGCGACCACCAAGAGCGAAGTGCTTGACGTGATTGCACGCGAGTTCCTGTTCCCGAAGCATTTCGGCAAGAACTTCGACGCCCTGGCTGACTGCCTGACCGACATGATCTACAAGGCCGGCCCGCAGCCGGGTTTTGTCATCGTGCTCGAGGGCCTGCCGTGCCAGCCCAAGTTCGACAAGGAAGCGCGCGAAGTGCTGCTGGACGTATTCCGCGACGCGGCCGAATTCTGGGGCGAGCGCAAGGTTCAGTTCCGCGTGTTCTATTCGTTCGCGTGAACTTGCCCGACCGCTGATTGATCGGCGTTGAAATGAAAAAGCCCGCAAATGCGGGCTTTTTTGTTGCCTTGTGAATGTGCCGACTGGCTGGTCAGCCAGCCCGCTTGTTGCGGCGAATGCGGTCGAACCACACCGCCAGCAGCAGAATGCCGCCGCGGATCAGGTACTGATAGAACGTCGGCACGTTCATCAGGCTCATCGCGTTCTGCACCGACCCCATGATCAGAACGCCGACCAGCACACCGGACACGGTTGCCACGCCGCCCGTGAGCGAAACACCGCCCAGCACGCAGGCAGAGATCACGCCCAGCTCAAGCCCGACCGACGTTTTCGGATCGCCCAGGCTCATGCGCGAGGCGAGCATCACCCCGGCAAAGCCGGTCACCAGGCCTTGCAAAACGAACACAGCGACTTTGATGCGCGTCACGGGCAGGCCGGCAAGCAGCGCGGCTTCTTCATTGCCGCCGACGGCGAGCACGTTCTTGCCGAACACCGTCTTCTTGAGCAGGAAACCGAACAGCGCGAAGCCGACGATATTGCTCCAGATCGGGTACGAGATGCCGAGGAATGACCCGCCGCCCAGGTCGAAGAAGCTCTCTTCGGAAATCATCACCGCGTCGCCGTTGGAGGTGATGAAGGCGAGGCCGCGCACGACTTCCATCATGGCCAGCGTGACGATCAGCGAGTTGATCTGGTAGCGCGCCACTAGCACGCCGTTGACGAGCCCGACCAGGCCGCCCGCGAGCACACCAGCCCCGACGCCAAGCACCACGCTGTGGGTTGCGGTGATGAGCGTGGAGGCCACCACACCCGCGAACGCCACGATGGAGGCGACGGAAAGGTCCACCTCGCCGAGCGCGAGCACGAACATCATCGTGACCGAGATGGAGCCGATCAAGGTGACGGAGAGCAGCAGGCCCTGGATGTTGCGGCTGCTGACGAAGCCGGGCACCGTGAACGCCAGCGCGGTGAACAGCAGGAGGAACACCACGACGATGCCCGATCGGTTGACCAGCTCCCACGTGAGGGCGGCGCGGCTGGGGATGCCCGGGGCGGCCAAGGGCGGGCCGCCCGGCACGGATTCGGTGGATGGCGTTTGCATAGGATCGGTTTCCATGAGGGCGTGAATCGCGCGCTAACGTGGCAGCGCGAGTTTGATGAGGGTGTCAGGCGAGGCGTGCTCTCTGGGCAGATCGCCGACGATGCGGCCCTGCTTCATGACGAGCACGCGGTCGGCAACGCCGATGACTTCCGCCAGGTCGCTCGACACGACGATGACGGTGCGGCCCGCTTCGGCGAGGCCGTAGAGCAGGCTGTAGATTTCGCTGCGGGCGCCGACGTCGATGCCGCGCGTGGGCTCGTCCATCAGGAAGACGTCGATGTCTTCCGCAAGCCAGCGCGAGAGGATCACCTTCTGCTGATTGCCGCCCGAC
The DNA here is from genome assembly GCF_024158925.1 of Ralstonia chuxiongensis. Lineage (NCBI taxonomy): Bacteria > Pseudomonadati > Pseudomonadota > Betaproteobacteria > Burkholderiales > Burkholderiaceae > Ralstonia > Ralstonia chuxiongensis. The sequence goes on from NZ_JAMYWC010000013.1 coordinate 46,221, forward strand.
AGCTTGCCGATGGGCGTTTCACCGTTGCGTGTCTTGATTGCGAGCTTGTCGATGAACGACTTGGTGGTCCGCGCTTCCTGCCGGTTGTTCAGCACGCTGAAGCGGCTGAAGTGGCGCCGGCAACTGATGTTCAAGTTATCCGACACCGAGGCGATCGCGACGATGCCTTCCTGCTTGCGGTCTTCAGGGCAGAGCGCGACACCCGAGCGCACCGCATCGCGCGGCGTGTTGAACTGAACGCGCTTGCCTTTGAGGTGAACCTCGCCCGCTGTGGGTTTGACCGCGCCGTAGAGCAGCTTCATCAGCTCAGAGCGCCCCGCGCCGACCAGCCCGAAGAAGCCGACGATTTCCCCTGCATGCGCGCGAAACGATGCGGGTTCGGTCAAGCCGGGCCCCATCAGGCCGCGCACGTCGACCTTCACCTCGCCGAGCGGGCGTGGCTTGTAGCCGTACACGTCCTGGATCGAGCGGCCGACCATGCAGCGGATTAGCCGTTCGCGATCGAGGCTCGCGCCGGCGTTGAACGTGTCGATATGCCGGCCGTCACGGAACACGGTCACGCGATCGCACAGTTCGTACACCTCTTCCATGCGATGGGTGACATAGATGATCGCGCGGCCCTCGGCCTTGAGCGCGCGAATGATGCGGAACAACTGCGTCGTCTCGCGCGAGGAGAGCGAACTCGTTGGCTCGTCGAACGCGATCACGCGCGCGTCGCGCATCAGTGCCTTGCCGATCTCGATCATCTGGCGCTGGCCGATCGACAGATGCTTGACGGGTTGGACCGGATCAAGCCTCTCCCCCAGCCGTTCGAGTTCGCGCAGCGCGCGGGCGATCAACGTTTTCTCGTCGAGCACGCCAAAGCGGTTGGGCAGCGCGCCGAGCATCAGGTTTTCTGCCACCGTCAGCTCAGGCACGAGGTGCAGTTCCTGATAGATGATCGCGATGCCCGCCGCAATGGCCGCGCGCGTGTTCGTAAACTGCTGCGGCATACCGTCGAGCGACAGCGTGCCGTCCTCCGGTTGGTTGACGCCTGACAGCACCTTGAGCAGCGTCGACTTGCCCGCGCCGTTTTCGCCCATCAAGCCGTGCACCTCGCCGCGGCGGATGTCGAGCGAGACATGGTCGAGCGCCAGCACGCCAGGAAAGCGCACAGTGATGCCGTCAAGCTTCAGGTACGCGCCAGCGGAAGCGTCGGGTGGGCCGCTCTCATCAAGTGATTGGACTGTCATCGGTTGCTCTCTGCGGATGCAAGTGGGGCGCGGGACCGGCCCGCGCCGCGTGTTGCATCAAATGCCCAGTTCCTTGCGGACTTCTTGCCAATTGCTGCGCACCATCAGCTTGCCGGTGGTTTGCGTATCGGCCGGCGGCTGCTTGCCAGTCTTGATCCAATCGACGAGGTTTGCAGCGCTGTCCTTGCCGTGGTTGGTCGAGCTGACGGCAATCGTGCCGAAGAAGCCCGTCGGTTCCTTCTTCTGGAACTCGGCAAACGCCTCGCCGGCACCGTTGATGCCGACGCCAATCACATCGGCTGCCGGAATGTGCAACTGCTCGGTTGCGCGCACGCCGCCCAGCACGCTCTCTTCATTGAGCGCGAAGATGACCCACTTCTTGATGCCCGCATGCTGGGCCAGCACCGGCGACGCGGCATTGAAGCCACCTGCGTCGTCGGTGGTCTTTTGTGGCGCGTCGAAGATGTTTTCCTTCTTGAAGCCGCCGGCCAGCAGCGTCTGCGTGGCGCCGTCGGTGCGCAGCTTGGCGGTCGGCAGCTCATAGTTGGTGATGCGCAGCGCGCCCACTTCCTCGGGCTTCCAGCCGCGGCGCTTCATCTCGTCGGAGATGGCCTGGCCGACCTGGTTACCGATCTTGAATGCCGACATGCCCAGGTGCGGTACGTTGGCCAGCGGCTTGCCGGACGAGTCGACGAGTTGATCGTCAACCGTGACGAACTTCATGTTGTAGTGCTTGGCGCGTGCCGAGATAGCCGGCCCGAGGCGCACGTCCGGCGCGCAGATGACGAAGCCCTTCGCACCTTGTGCGCCCAGGTTGTCAATGGCGGACAGCACCTTCTCACCGTCGGGCGTGCCGATGTTCACCACCGAAAAGCCGTCCTTCTGGCCAAGCGCGGTGGCAGCTTTCTGTTCGTTGATGAACCACGCCTGCTCGGGCATCTTGACCAGGAAGCCGATCTTGAGCGGCTCGTCGGCGTGGGCGGGCAGGGCGGCGGCCAGCGGCCCCAGGCACAGGGTGGCTGCCAGGGCGGATAAGGTCAGGCGGCGAAGTTTGCGTTGCATGGTTGTCTCCTCGTTGGAATGGCTCTTATGGCACTACGTGAGTCGGGCGTGCTTCACGGCACGAACGGATCAATCAGATGGCGCCGACCGAGCAGCATGGCGTCGGCCACGTGCTGAAGCGGGCGGACATCGACATCGCTTTCGCCGCTGGCGATCAGTTCGAGAAAGCGTGTGTACAGGCTTGGGTATTCGCGTTCGGGGCCGACGTCGATCTCAACGCCGTCGATGATCAATTGCTTGCCGCCTTGTGCCAGCCGCAAGGTGCCGTCGCGCGTGGTCACGTCGATCTGCCACAGCTCGCCTGCGTCATGTCGCCAGTCGAATTCCGCCTGGATCGGCGTGCCGCGCGCATCGGTGAATGCCAGGTGGGCAGCAATCGGGGTCTGCTGATTGGCGGGCACCCACAGGTCGGCCGCCGTGAGAAAGAACGCATGCGGCAGCACGCGGGTCAGGATCGAAAGCGCGTTGATGCCAGGGTCAAACACGCCCAGGCCGCCGGGTTCCCAGATCCATGCCTGGTTCGGGTGCCAGCGGCGCACATCTTCTTTCCACTGCACGTCGACCGAGACGATGGCGCGGCTTGCAAGCCAGTCGCGGGCGGCCTCGACACCGGGCGCATGGCGCGAGTGCCAAGAGGCGAACAACGTGCTGCGATGCTCTAGCGCCAGCGCTGCCAGGATCGCAACTTCCGACACGCTGGCGCCCGGGGGCTTCTCCAGCATCACGTGCTTGCCGGCGGCGAGCGCCGCGCGGGCCTGTGCAAATCGCACCTGCGGCGGTGTGCACAACGAGACCGCCTGCAGCGCGGGTTCGTCTGCGAGCATGGCGTCGAGCGTCGGGTAGTGCGGCAGGCCGTCAATGCGTGAATGCGGGCTCGCACAGGCCGCGAGCTTGAACCCGGGCTCTGCGGCGAGCGCCGGCAGATGCTGATCGCGCGCGATCTTGCCGACGCCGACAATGCCGATTGAAACGGGGGATCGTTCACCGTGCATGGCTATCGCCCCCAGCGCAATACCAGCGGATCGAGCCGCCGGGCAATGTCGATCAGGCCGCGGCGCGTGTCTGGATGCATCGGCGGCAACGGATGGCGCGATGCCTCGCAGGCAATCACACCGCCTTCCTTCATCAGTGCCTTGGCGGCAAGGATGCCGGCCTGCCGGTTCTCGTGGTTGATGAGCGGCAACCAGCGTTGATACAGATCGAAGGCGAGATCGTGCTGCCCCTTCGCGTGCGCCTCGATGATTGGCCGGATGCCGTCGGGATATGCGCCGCCTGTCATGCTGCCCGTGGCGCCTGCATCCAGATCGGCCAGCAGCGTGATGGCTTCTTCGCCGTCCCATGGGCCTTCGATGGCGTCTCCGCCAAGGCGGATCAGCTCGCGCAGCTTGGCCGCCGCACCGGGCGTTTCGATCTTGAAGTAGGCCACCTGCTCGATCTCGCGGGCCACGCGCGCGAGGAACGCCGCAGATAGCACCGTGCCGCTGGCCGGCGCATCCTGAATCATGATCGGAATGCCCACGGCATCCGACACGCGCGCAAAGAATTCGTAGATCTGCGCTTCCGGCACGCGGAAGGTGGCGCCGTGGTAGGGCGGCATCACCATCAGCATGGCGGCGCCCATGTCCTGCGCGCGGCGGCTGCGTTGCGCGCAGACCTGGGTGCTGTAGTGCGAGGTGGTGACGATCACCGGCACGCGGCCAGCCACGTGTTCCAGCGCGGTGCGGGTGAGCACTTCGCGCTCGTCGTCGGACAGCGAGAACTGCTCGGAAAAATTGGCCAGGATGCACAGGCCATCCGAGCCGGCATCGATCATGAAATCGATCGCGCGCTTCTGGCTCGGCAAATCGAGTTCGCCGGTTTCGGTGAAGGTGGTGGGCACCACCGGAAAGATGCCGCGATAGCGTGGTGCGTGCGCGGTGGGTTGAGCAATTGGCAAAGCCAGTCTCCTACGCGTGTGTCGATTCAGTGCGAGTGACGCGGTACCGCGGCGCCACGGCAGCCGACCAGGAAATCGAGGTCGCAGCCTTCGTCCGCCTGCAGCACGTGGTTGACGTACAGGCGCTGGTAGCCGCCGGCCTCGCCATGCGAACGCTGGTGCTGGTAGGCCGCCAACCTGCGCGCGAGCTCTTCGGGGGAGATGTCCAGGTGAAGCGTGCCCGCCTCGCAATCGAGTTCGATCCAGTCGCCGTCCTGCACCGCGGCCAGCGGGCCGCCCGCCGCAGCTTCGGGTGCCACGTGCAGTACCACCGTCCCATAGGCGGTGCCGCTCATGCGTGCGTCGGAAATGCGCACCATATCCTTCACACCCTGGCGCAGCAGCTTGGGCGGCAGGCCCATGTTGCCGACCTCGGCCATGCCCGGATATCCCTTCGGTCCGCAGTTTTTCATCACCAGCACGGAGCTGGCATCCACCTCCAAGGACTCGTCGATGATGCGTTCCTTGTAGTGCTCCAGGTTTTCGAACACGACTGCGCGGCCGCGATGCTTGAGCAGCTCCGGGCTCGCCGCAGATGGCTTGAGCACCGCGCCACGCGGCGCCAGATTGCCGCGCAGCACACGAATGCCGCCGTCGTCGATCAGCGGGTTGGTGAGTGGGCGGATGACTTCGTCGTCGGTGATGGGCGCGTCCTTGACGTTGTCCCACAGCGTCCTGCCGTTGACGGTCAGCGCATCGGGATGCGGCAGCAAGTTCGCCTCGCCGAGTCGGCGCAGCACCGCCGGCAGGCCGCCCGCGTAATAGAACTCCTCCATCAGGAAGCGGCCCGAGGGCATCAGGTCAACGATGGTCGGCGTGTCCCGGCCGATGCGCGACCAGTCTTCCAGCTCAAGCGGCACGCCAATGCGCCCGGCAATCGCCTTCAGGTGGATCACGGCGTTGGTCGAACCACCAATGGCTGCGTTGGCGCGGATGGCGTTTTCGAACGCGGCGCGCGTGAGGATCTTGGACAGCGTCAGCCCTTGCAGCGCCATCTCGACGATGCGGATGCCGGACATATGCGCCAGCACGTAGCGCCGCGCATCTACCGCCGGGATGGCCGCGTTGTGCGGCAGCGATGTGCCGAGCGCTTCGGCCATGCATGCCATGGTGGACGCCGTGCCCATCGTGTTGCACGTGCCGGCCGAACGCGACATTCCCGCTTCCGCCGACAGGAAGCGATGCAGGTCGATCTCACCTGCCTTGAGCGATTCGTGCAGTTGCCACACCGCCGTACCGGAGCCGATGTTCTTGCCGTCGAGCTTGCCGTTGAGCATCGGCCCGCCCGTTACGACGATGGCCGGTACGTCGCAGCTTGCCGCGCCCATCAGCAGGGCCGGCGTGGTCTTGTCGCAGCCCGTGAGCAGCACCACCGCGTCGATCGGGTTGCCGCGAATCGCCTCTTCAACATCCATGGCCGCGAGGTTGCGCGTGAGCATGGCAGTCGGGCGTAGGTTTGATTCGCCGTTGGAGAACACCGGAAACTCCACCGGAAACCCGCCCGCCTCGTAAATGCCGCGCTTGACGTGCTCGGCGAGCTTGCGGAAATGCGCATTGCACGGCGTCAGTTCCGACCAGGTATTGCAGATGCCGATGATCGGGCGGCCGTCGAATTCGTGATCGGGGATGCCCTGGTTCTTCATCCAGCTTCGGTACATGAAGCCGTTCTTATCGGCGGTGCCGAACCATTGGGCCGAGCGCAGCTTGGGTTTCGATTCCGACATGGGTGCGTGTGTCACGGACGTGGTAGTCGAGGCGCGCGCGCATCGATCGGCTGCGTGGCACTTGCGGGCCGCGCGGCACGTCCGTTGTCTCCGGTGTGGTTGTGGTTTTTTGATCGGACCGAGTGTACGGAGCGCCCTGATATCCTTCCAATGAAATATTGGCCGTGACCGATATCCGATTTGATATCTCGAGGAAGACCCGATGTCGAACAGCCCCTGGTACGTCCGTGCGCGCCTGAAGACGCGACAACTGCTGCTGCTGATTGCCCTGGCCGAGGAGGGCAACATCCACCGGGCGGCCGCCGCGCTCAACATGACGCAGCCCGCCGCCTCCAAGCTGCTGCGCGAGCTGGAAGCCATGCTGGATGTGCAGCTGTTCGAGCGCATGCCGCGCGGCATGCGGCCCACGCGCTATGGCGATGCGCTGATCCGCCACGCACGCGCCGTGGTCGGCAGCCTGGACCAGGCCCAGGAGGAAGTGCTCGGGCTCAAGGCAGGACACCTCGGGCACGTGGCGGTGGGCACCATCACGTCGCCGGGCGTGCGGCTCCTGCCGCCGGTGGTGGCACAGATCACACGCGAGCATCCGGGGCTGCGGGTGTCGCTGGAAATCGAAAGCAGCAACGTGTTGCTGGAACGATTGGCGCAAGACAAGCTCGACCTGGTGGTCGGCCGCCTGTTTGCCGAGCACGACAAGCTGCACCTGCGCTACGAGCCGCTGGCCGACGAGCCGGTGGTTGCCGTGGCGCGGCCGGGGCATCCGCTGCTGGCGGAACCATCGCTGACGCTCGCGGACGTGCAGCCGGCCACCTGGGTGGTGCCGCCCATCGGCAGCGTGCTGCGTCACCGGTTCGACTTGATGTTCCAGCGGGAGAGCCTGACAGCGCCGTCCAGCGTGGTGGAAACCTCAGCGCTGCTCTTCCTGACGCGCATCCTGGAGCAGAGCGACATGCTGGCCGTGATCGGCGCTGACGTCGCGCAGTACTACGCGACGTATCAGATGCTCGCGATTCTTCCGTTGCCGATGCCGTGCCAGATGGATGACTTCGGCATCATCACGCGCACGGACCGGTTGTTGTCTCCGGCGGCGCTGCATGTGGTGCAGGCACTGCGCGACGCGGGCCGAACGGCCTACGGTGCGGGTTGACTGCCCGCGCTAAAAAAGAAAGCCCGCAATCGCGGGCTTTTTTCTGTGCGGCGAAAAACGTTCAGGCCGCCGGCACTGCGCCCTGCGGCGTGAGGTGGTTGACCGCTTCGGGCAGGCCTTCGGCGAGCTGGTTGGCGAGATCGCCCTCGTTGATGCCGAAGTGGGCGGCCAGTTTTGACACCTCCTCCAGCGCACCCGTGCCGCTCAGTGCTTGGGTAATCTGCTCGCCCGACACCGGCAGGTTCTGGCCATTGCCGATCCACGATTTGACCTGTTCGCCCAGGCCGGCTTGCTCCAGGATCTGCTGCAACGGCCCGAGGCCTCCGACGGCCGCCTGGTCCGCATTGCCGCCGCCGCCCAACAAACCGCCGAGCAGACCGCCAAGGCCACCCGCTCCGCCAGCGCCGCCGAGCAGGCTGCCCAGCGCGCCGGCACCGCCTGCCGCACCCAGCAAACCACCCAACGAACCGAACAGGCCGCCGCCCTGATCTTCCTGCCCTTGCGGTGCGGCTGCATCGCCTGCGCCTTGCGACTTGTGCTTCATCGCGAGGTAAGCCAGCACGCCCACGGCAAGCAGCACCTTCTTGTTGCCCAGCAAGGACGATTGCGCGCCGCTGGCGTCATTGCCGCCACCGAGAATCGAATCGAGTAGACCCATGATGAAGCTCCTTTGGTCAGTGGCGGGCATGGGGGAAAGGCCCGCCGGGGGATCAAACGGTCAGTGTTTCGTCGTCAGAACTTAGAACTCGCCGAGCACGGCGTGCAGCGCGGACACGGCAACGAGCGCCGCCGATTCCGTTCTCAGAATACGTCGCCCGAGTGTCAGCGGTAAGAAACCGGCGGCCTCGGCCAGCACTTCTTCGTCGGGCGAAAGACCGCCTTCGGGGCCGATCAGCAGGACGATGCCGCTGCCTTCGATGCGCGTGCGCGATTGCACCGCCCACTGGGTGAGCGATTGCGTGCCGCGCGGTGACAGCAGCACGCGCGGCGCGTCGGTCGATTTGACGGCGGCAAGCCAGTCACGCAGCGTGGCGACCGGTGCAACCACCGGCACGCGGGCTCGGCCGCATTGCTCGCAGGCGGCCTGCACCAGTGCCTGCCAATGCTGCAAACGCTTGGCGGCACGCTCGCCGGAGAGGCGCACCACGGCGCGTTCGGTCTGTAGCGGAGCCACCGCATTCACACCCAGTTCGACGGCCTTCTCGATCAGCCAATCCATCTTGTCGCCACCGGCAATGCCTTGCGCGAGGGTGATGGCGTAGCGGGCCTCCGTGTCGGGCTGCGTGGCATCCGCAAGGCTGGCGGCGGCGTCGCGCTTGTTGATGGCGTCGAGCCGAGCACGGAATTCGTTGCCGGAGCCATCGAACAGGCAGACGTCATCGCCGACGGCCAGCCGCAGCACGTGGACGTGGCGCGTGACGGCCTCTGGCAGCGTGACGGTGGTGTTGGGGGCAAGCGGCGTATCGACGAAAAAACGGGGAAGCCCCATTACAGCAATCCTTTTGGTGAATCGGGTCAGGCAATCAAGCGATGGAGCGATCAGGCTGTCGCTGGGCGGCAGGCGAGGCCCCAGCGATAACCGTCCGGGTCGCGCACAGCGGCGTAGCGCTCGCCCCAGAAGGCATCGTGCGGCGCCATGATGGACGTGGCGCCCTGGTCGAGCGCGTTCTGATACGCGGTGTCGACGTCGCTGCAATACAGGTGGAAGCTCTGCGGGCATTCAAAGCCCGCGCCGGCCGGGGCTTTCGCGGTGGAGCCGAAGACGCCCTCAGGCGCAAACATCAGCATGAGCTGGCCTTGGTAGGTCATCTCGACGTGGATCGGGCGGCCATGGTCGTGCATTTCATCCTGCACATCAAAACCGAACGCGTTGCGATAGAAGGCGATGGCGGCCGATGCGTCGCGCACGGTCAGGTACGGGACAAGCCACGGGGTGTTGGCGGGGCGGGGGAAGCTCATGGCGGGCTCCTTCTTCGGCGCAATGCAGCCAGGGACGAATAGTGTAGAGCGCCCGCCACGCCACAATCAAAAAGAAATCAAAACACCTCGCTTGCCGGGGGCTGGTTGCGCGCGCGGCCGCCGCTGCGCGCAACTTCATCGACGAGCCACTGGCGGAACAATGCAAAGCCCGCGTGCTCTGCCGCCTGGTGCGGATGGATCAGGTAGTACGACAGGCGCAGCGAGGCTTCGGTCGCGAGCGGGCGCATCAGACGTCCGGCGGCGATGTCGTACTCGACGAGGATGCCCTGGCCGAGTGCGACGCCCTGGCCGTCAATGGCCGCCTGCAGCGCCATCAGGGCTTCGGAAAACGCCGGCCCGCGCGTGGCATCGATGTGGGGCACACCGACCTCGTCGAGCCATTGCCGCCAAGTGGGATGGTGCGCCAGATGGCGGCCGCCGCGCTCATGCAGCAGCGTGTGTGTGGCGAGGTCTTGCGGCATGCGGATGGCAGCCTGCAGCGTGGCGTTGCAAACCGGAAAGAAATCGGTGGAGGTGAACCACTCGACGCGCAGGTTGGGCGCGTTGACTTGCCGGTCGTCGATGCACAGATCGAACTGGCCGTGGTCTTGCACGTCGGCGGTCGAGACTTCGACACGCACGTGCGGATGCTGGTTGAAGAACCGGTACAGCCGCGGCACCAACCATTTGGCACCAAAGGTTGGGGGCACGGCCACGCGCAGCGGCGCATCGGCGGTGTCCATCAACAGGTCGGTGGCTTGTTCGAGCGCACGCAGCGCGTCGCGCACGCGAGGGAGGTAATTGTCGCCGGCGTCTGTCAACGTGAGCTGGTTGTTGCGGCGTGCGAAGAGCTTTTTGCCCAGATGATCTTCGAGCTGCTTGATCTGGTGGCTGACAGCGGCGTTGGTCACGCAAAGCTCGTCCGCAGCCCGGCTGAAGCTCAAGTGGCGGCCCGCAACTTCAAAGACGCGCAATGCATTAAGGGGAGGGAGGCGCCGGGGCATGCGTTCTCGTTAAGAAAAATTTAACGTCCAACGAAGAATTTGTAGTTTGCCACGTTAAGGCCGCGCCGACTACAAATGCGCCTGGGGCCGGTGACGATGCTTGGTGTGTGCCTCCAGCGATCTCAAACCGCGCGCCGCACCGGACCCCGCCTACAAAAACATTTCAGGAGACGTCATGAATCGAACCACCGCTGTTCGCGGATTGCTGGTGTGCGGTCTCGCGCTCGCTGGCTGGACCGCTCCCGCCCTCGCACAAACCAACGTCACGCTGTACGGCCGCGTCGCCAGCGGCATCGACTACCAGAACAACGTCGCTCCCACCGCGACCTCGCCGGGCGGCAGCCTCTGGCGCGCCGCCGACAACCAGTGGGGCACGAGCATGTTCGGGTTCATGGGCAAAGAGGATCTGGGCGGTGGCCTGCAGGCGGTCTTCCGGCTGGAATCCGGCTTTGGCGCGGCCCAGGGCAAAACCAACGGTGACGCGCTCTTCAACCGCCGTTCGTATGTCGGCCTGTCCAGCCCGACCTGGGGCACGTTGACGGCTGGCAAGAACCTCTTCATCAGCAACGACGTCTGGTTCCTGGACCCGACCGGCCAGCAGTTCATCGGCTCGGCCACGCTGGTGCGCGGGCGCAACTGGCAGGGTGCCAACAACATCGTTGAATACCAGAGCCCGACCTGGGGCGGCTT
>NZ_JAMYWC010000014.1:0-37151 GCF_024158925.1 Ralstonia chuxiongensis
CAACATGCCCACCGTGATCACCTCTGTATCCCCTGCTCAAAGATTGAGCAGGACATTCAATCACGTGGGTCAAATTTCGATGCAAATCACCCCGCCAAGTGGGTCAATTCTGCTCGCGCGTTAACAGCTGGATTTCCCACGGCCACCGGCGGTACTCGGCCACCTCGTGCACGTCATTGGTGAGCCGGAACTGCACTACAGCCTGCCGAGCGGGCATTCGACGTTCGCAGCGCTTGTGGTCGGGGCACTCTGGCCCTTGGTGGGTTTTCAGGGGCGTCTCGCGTTGGTGTTCTACGCCGCGTTGGTCGGGTGGTCGCGTGTTGCCGCCGGGATGCATTTCCCGGCGGATGTGTTGGCGGGCTGGACACTCGGCGCTACTTGCATCGCTGTCGCCGGTTACGTGACTCCAGCGCTCACCACAACGTGGAAGAGCGATCGCGGTGCGTCGCGTGCGCTTTAGCATGGTGGCGTCGCGATCGCCACTCGGCTGAGTAAGCCGTTAGTCTCGCCATCCTGTTGGCCCAGCGTGAGTTGGCTGCGAACACGTCAACGCCGGCTTCCCATACATGCATCCCTCTCTGCGTTCCTCAGGAAACGGAATTCTCCGTTCTCTGATCTTCGGCGTCGAAAGGCTGCCGTGCCAATCAGACCTGACACGGCTTCTCGGCTGAAACGTCGGTGCCGGTATCCCTCCCTCCGCACATTTGCACACTTGAGCCTCCAAGTGTGCTCAGTTGATCGACATCAAGTCGAATAAAGCCAGGACGGACATTATGAAAACAGGCTGGGCGCAAAGATTTCGGCCTGTTCATCATCGTTCGGTGTCAGGAGGCACATCATGAAAAAAATCGTTGTTGCCGTCATCGCTGGCCTTGCTTTGGGCAGCCAGTTGGTGCCGGTCAGCGCCGTCGCGCAGAGTGCGCCAACCAAGAAAAGCGCCCCTGCTGCAGCGCCCAACACTGCTGACTTCGACAAGCAACTGGCACAGGTCCAGGAGCAGATGAAGGTGATGCAGGCGCAAATGGACCAGATTCGCCAAACGCAGGACCCGCAAGAGCGGCAACGTCTTTTGCAGCAGCACTGGGCCACCATGCAGGGCGCAATGACTGCGATGCACGGTATGTGGGGGCCAGGCATGATGGGTTACGGCATGATGGGCCCCGGGATGATGGGACGAGGCGGCTCAGGATGTTGCGGAGGTGGTTGGGGGCACATGGGTGGCTACTACTCCAACCTGACGCCCGAGCAGCTTCGGCAACGCCAGTACATGACCGATCAGTACCTGAATATGCAGCAGATGATGATGAACCACATGATGTGGAGTCAGCAGTACTGGATGGGGCCGCCGGCACCAGCACCGGCAAAATAAGTCATTGCAACCGCGACGCGTGTGGCGGCGCACGGCTAAACGGCCGTGCGCCGACGACGACTTGCTTTTACTTGCTCCGCAAATCGATCACGGTCGGCTGACCGTCGACCATATCAAAGACGGCCCACACCGCCTGGCCCTCCTTGAAGTGCTGCAGTGACGCCTTGTCCTTGACGGCAAACGTCATCGTCATGGCGCCCATGCCGAGGTTGTCGATGGGGCCGTGCTTGAGCGTGATCTTCCCAGTGTCGAGATAGAGCTTGCGGACCTCAGCCGCGACGGGCTTGGACGCCTGCTTGGCTTGACCTGCTGGCTTCATGTCCATGCCCTCCATCGGCGCAGCCGCAAAGGCGGCCGGAGCCGAAACCAGTGCCAGGGCGAATGCAACAGCGGAAACGTATTTCATCGTGAGACCTCGTCATGAGAGGGTGGTTGGGGAATGGATTGCCTGCCGCCGCGCTTGCGTAGCAACAGGTAAACAGCAGGCACGACAAACAGGGATAGCAGGGGCGCGGTGACCATGCCGCCGACCATCGGGGCGGCAATGCGCTGCATGATCTCGGAACCGGTGCCGTGCGCCCACATGATCGGAATCAGACCGGCCAGGATGACGGCCACCGTCATCGCCTTCGGACGGACCCGCAACGCGGCGCCTTCCTGAATGGCTTCCAGCAATGCCTCGGTGGTGTCCCGGCCGACCTCCTGCCGCTCCGTCCACGCCTGCTTGAGATAGAGCAGCATGATCACGCCGAACTCAGCTGCCACGCCTGCCAGCGCAATGAAGCCGACGATTCCGGCCACCGACAGGTTGTAGCCCAGCAGATAGAGCAACCAGAAACCGCCGATCAGCGCCAGCGGCAGTGTGCCCATGATCAGTAGTGCCTCGTCGATGCGGCCGAACACGAGATACAGCAGCACGAAGATGATCAGCAAGGTGAACGGCACGACGACCTTGAGCTTGGCACTGGCGCGCTCCAGGTACTCGAACTGACCGGACCAGCTCAGCGCGTAGCCGGCCGGCATCGGCACCGCCTTGGCCACCGCCGCCTGCATGTCCTGCACCGCCGAGCGCAAGTCGCGCCCCCGGATGTCCACGTACACCCAGCCGGAGAGCCGCGCGTTCTCGCTGCGCAGCATCGGCGGCCCCTGCACTACCTGGATACGGGCGACGTCAGACAGCGTGATCTGCTGGCCGCGGTCAGTGATGATCGGCAGGCTGCGCAGTTGCTCGACCGAGTCGCGATAGTCCCGTGGGTAACGCACGTTGATCGGGAACCGGGCCAAGCCATCGACCACTTCGCCCACGTTGTCTCCGCCGACGGCTGACGACACGATGCTCTGTACGTCTTCGATATTGAGCCCATACCGTCCCGCAGCCATTCGGTCGATATCGACGTCGACGTAGCGCCCGCCGGACAGGCGTTCGGCCAGCGCGGACGTGACCCCCGGTACGGTCTTGACTGTTTCCTCGATCCGCGTGGTCAGTTGGTCGATCTCCTTCAAGTCTGCGCCCGCCACCTTGATGCCGACCGGGCTCTTGATGCCGGTAGCGAGCATGTCGATCCGGTTGCGGATCGGTGGCACCCAGATGTTGGACAGTCCCGGCACCTTCACCACGCGGTCCAGTTCTTCCACCAGCTTGTCGGTCGTCATGCCGGGCCGCCATTGGTCGTGCGGCTTGAACTGGATGGTGGTCTCGAACATCTCGATGGGGGCCGGATCGGTGGCGGTATCGGCGCGGCCGGCCTTGCCGAACACGCTGGCGACCTCCGGCACGGTCTTGATCAGGCGATCGGTCTGCTGCAGGAGCTGGGCGGCCTTGCCCGCTGACAACCCCGGCAGCGCCGACGGCATGTACAACAGGTCGCCCTCGTCCAGCGGCGGCATGAATTCACCGCCCGTGCGCAGGATCGGCCAGGCCGTGGCTGCAAGCAGCACAGCGGCGATGACAACCGTCGTCTTGGGATACGCCAGCACCCTGGCCAACACCGGTTGATAAAGCCGGATCAGCCAGCGGCTGAGCGGATTCGATTGCTCGGTCGGGATGCGCCCGCGGATCAGGTAGCCCATCAGCACCGGCACCAGCGTCACGGACAGCCCGGCCGCCGCCGCCATCGAATAAGTCTTGGTGAAGGCCAGCGGCGAGAACAGCCGTCCTTCCTGTGCCTCCAGCGTGAACACCGGAATGAACGACAGCGTGATGATCAGCAGCGAAAAGAACAGCGCCGGACCCACTTCCGCCGCCGATTCGCCGATCACGCTCCAGCGCTCGTGCCCCGTCAGGCTGCGGCCGGGATTGTCCGCATGCCAATGCTCCAGGTGCTTGTGCGCGTTTTCGATCATGACCACGGCCGCATCGACCATGGCGCCGACCGCGATGGCGATGCCACCCAGCGACATGATGTTGGCATTGACGCCCTGATAGCGCATCACCAGGAAGGCGGCGAGCACGCCCAGCGGCAGCGAAACGATCGCGACCAGTGCCGAGCGCAAGTGGAACAGGAACACCAGGCACACCAGCGCGACGACGATGAATTCCTCGATCAGCTTGTGCGTCAGGTTCTCCACCGCGCGGTTGATCAGCGCGGAACGGTCGTAGGTCGGCACGATCTCGACACCGGCTGGCAGGCTCTTCTGCAGCGTGGCGAGCTTGGCCTTGACGGCTTCGATGGTTTCCAGCGCGTTCTTGCCGGAGCGCATCACGATGACACCACCGGCGACTTCACCCTGGCCGTCGAGATCGGCAATGCCGCGTCGCATCTCTGGGCCGAGTTGGAGCGTGGCGACGTCGCCCAGCCGCACAGGAATGCCGGCATCGCTGGTCACCAGCGGAATCTGCCGGAAGTCGTCGAGCGTCTTCAGGTAGCCACTGGCACGGACCATGTATTCGGCCTCGCCCAGTTCGAGCACCGAACCGCCGGTCTCCTGGTTTGCCGCTTTGAGCGCCGCCAGTACCTTGGCCTGGGACAAGTTATAGGCACGCAAGCGGTCCGGCATGAGGACGACCTGGAACTGCTTGACCATCCCGCCAAGCGAAGCCACCTCGGCCACATTGGGCAGCGACTTGAGCTCGAAGCGCAGGAACCAGTCCTGCAGCGCGCGCAGTTGGCTGAGGTCGTGCTGGCCGGTCTTGTCCACTAGCGCGTACTCGTAGATCCAACCCACGCCGGTTGCGTCGGGGCCCAGTGCGGGCTTGGCGGCGGCAGGCAGGCGGGACTGCACCTGGTTCAGGTATTCCAGCACGCGCGAGCGTGCCCAATACAGGTCGGTGCCATCCTCGAACAGCACGTAGACGAAGGAGTCCCCGAAGAACGAGTAGCCGCGCACGGTCTTGGCACCCGGCACCGACAGCATGGTGGTGGTCAGCGGATAGGTGACCTGGTTCTCCACGATCTGCGGCGCCTGGCCGGGAAACGGTGTGCGGATGATGACCTGTACGTCCGACAGGTCGGGCAGCGCATCGAGCGGCGTGCTGCGCACGGCCCACAATCCCCAGGCGGTCAACATCAGCGTCGCCAGCAGGATCAGGAAGCGGTTGCGGATGGACGCCAGAATCAGCCGCGCGATCATGGCTTGCCTCCTGCGAGAGCCGCTGGCTCGACCGAAGAGAGAACCGCCATGCCCTCCTTGTCCAGGTGGAAGCGAAACCGCACCCGGTCGCCCGGCTTCAGGCCCTTCGGCAGCCCCGCCGCCGGCGCCGCGAAGTCCATCGTCATGGCCCCCCACTGGATTGACGGAATCGGCCCGTGCGAGATCGTCAGGCCTTCACCGGTGACGGCCTCAATGCGGCCAACGCCTTCGTGTTCGGTGGTGGCCGCTGCGGGCGCTGAGGCTGCAGCCGGTGCCGCCATGCGCTCGGTGGTGCCGCGCAGGCTGGCTTCCGAATCGATCAGGAACTGGCCGGAGGTGACGACCTTCTGGCCAGCCTTGAGGCCCGCTAGGACTTCGACCATGCCGCCGGCCTCGCGCCCCGTCTTGATCTCGGTGGCCACAAAGCCCGCCTGGCCGCCATCAACCATGACAACGCTGCGCTGACCGGTACGGATGACGGCCTCCAACGGGATGGTCAGCACGTCCTGCTGCTCGCTGCTGTCGAAGCGGACCGTGGCAAACATGCCCGGCAACAGGTGCCGGCCCTTGTTCGGCAGGACAATGCGCACCTTGATGGTCCGTGTCGCCGGGTTGACGTCAGGCAATACGGTGTCGACCTTGCCGACCAGCGGCTCGGCTGCCCCGGTCGGCAGTACCTTGACCGCCAGGCCGGGCGAGATGGTGCGAGCCTGGCCTTCCGGCACCTCGGCAACCACCCAAACCTGGCTCAAGTCGGCCAGGCGGAACAGCGTCATGCCGGGGGAGACGGTCATCCCGTCGCGCACCGCGACCTCGGTCACGATGCCATCGATGGGGCTTGCGATGCCCACGCTGGGCTGCAGCCGGCCGGATGCCTCGACCGCGCTGACCTGACCCGGCGTCATGCCGGCTTGCAGCATGCGCGCCTTGGCCGCACCGGCGAGATCGGCCTGACCGTGTGCCGACTGGCGCAACACGGCGAGATACTCTTCCTGGGCCGCCACCCAGTCCGGCGAATACAGCGTCACCAGGGCCTGCCCCCGCCGCACGGGGTCAAGCGTCGCCCTGACCGCGACATGCTGGACGAAGGCATTCGTGCGCGCCTGGATCACTTGCACGCTGCGCTCGTCGATGGCGATATTGCCGGGCGCCTCCAGTACCGCGCTCAACCGGCCAGCTTTGACTTCGGCCGTGCGAATGCCCAGGTTTTGCGCGACGCGACTGTCGACCGTGATACCGCTGGCACCGCTATCCCCCTCGGCGTAGACGGGCACCAGCTGCATGTCCATGAAGGGGGATTTGCCCGGCTTGTCGAAACGTTGCCCGGGCACCATGGGATCGTGCCAGTACAGCACCTTCTTGCCAGTCTTGGGATCAACGTCACCGGCATTGAGGCCGGATGCCGGGCTGGCGGCCACCTGCGATTGCGCCGAACGTGCTCCCTGCGTGACGCCGACCCGGTAGGCGCCGTAGATGGTGGCCCCGACAAGAGTGAGCGCCACGGCCGTTGCAATGACGTGTTTTTTCATTTGCGTTCCTTGATGGCGGACTCGGTCTGCGCGGTGGGCAGCGGAACCAGGAAGGTCAGGTCCGCCCACAGCTTGGCCGTCTTGGCTTCCAGTGCGAGCCGCTCTAATTCCGTATCGATGGTGCGATGATTGGCTTCAGCCACGGCCAGCAGCGATCCGGTATTGGCGCGGTAGGCGGTCAGGGCCGCTTCCGCTTGTGCGTTGGCGAGCGACAAGGTTTGTTGGTCGTAGCGCTTGAGCCGTTCGGTATTGCGCCGCAACTCGGTCAGCTTGGCGCCGACCATGGCCTGGGTATCGCGCCGGAGGATTTCGGATTTGGCGCGCGCCGCCTGGGCCTGCGCCAGCTTGGCTGCGACTTCGCGGTCCTGCCGGTTGCCTTGGTCCCAAGGCAGCGGAAAACTGACGTTCACGGAGCCCATGTTCGAGAACGCGGAGCCGCGCTGGCTATACATCAGCTCGACCGTGACATCCGGCTTCTTTGTTTCGGCGGCGGCCCGGATCTCGCTCTCGGCCAGACCCACTTCGCGCTGCACGGCGGTGATCTCGGGCACCGCGTCCAATTCACCACGCGCCAGTTGTTCGACTGGCGGGGGAACATCGAGGCGCGGGCGCCCGGACAGCGGGCGGCTCGCAGCCGGGCCAACCCAGCGCTCCAGCGCGACAGTGCTGGTCGCCACGGCAGCGCGGTTTTCGTCCAGGCGATCGTCCAGCTTCTGGATTTCCAGCTCCATCGCCAGCACGTCGGCGCGCGTGCCCCGTCCACTGCGATACGCGGCGGTCGCCGCCTGCAACGCAAGTTCCAGTGGGTGTCCATGGTGGCCCAGCACGGTGCCGGTCTGCTCGGCATACCAGCGGTCCAGCCATGCGCCGACAGCGTTGCGCTGCACGTTGGCCATGCTGACCGCGCGCTGCGCTTCGGCAGCGTCGGCTTCCGCTTCGAAGCGTGCCGCCTTGGCGCGGCGCTTGTCCGCACGCGTGAATTCCTGCATCACGCTGATGGAGCGCATGGTCATGAAATCGCGGCTGACCGAAAACTGATCAGGACCGTTGACCGGCACGTTATTGATTCCGAGCTTGAGCACGGGGTCCGGCAACTGGCCAGCGGCGACCGCCATTTGGGTCGCGGCTTCGATGGTCCCGCGCGAGGATTCGGCGTCGCCGGCATGCGCGGTGGCGAGCGCGACGGTTTCCTCAACGGACAGCGGAACGGTGGGCTGCGAGGTCGCGGCATGCGACATCGCGATGCCGAAGGCAGGCACGCACAGCAGCGCCAGCGTCAGACGACGAGGGAAAAGCATAAAGCCTCCAGGAACGACGACAGCTACCCCAGTCTAGAGAGGGCAGCACCGGATGACGTCGATCTGGAGGCTACGTTTGGAAACTGCAGTGGAGAATGGCCAGCGGTGGTGGTGGCGCGCGTGCTGTCACCTCGGCGCGCAGCGCGGCGCGAACATCGGCCATAACGACGCGTGTCGGCTCAATGACGCCCGTCAGCACCGGCAAAAACACTGGCAGTTGCGGTGCGACATGGTCAGCGCTCTTGGAGTCAGCCTGGCAGTGGGCCAAGCATAGCGCGCCGTTGTCCTTGTCCTGGCTGCTGCCCTGATCGGTCCCATTGGCCATGTCGGCGCACGATTCGGTCAGGGTGGCCTTCATGTTGTCGCTGCCCACTTGGTATCGGCTGCCGGCACAGGCGTACGCCGCCGCTGCCAGTTGGACTGACAGGAAGACCAGCAGGAGAAAGCCAGCGAAGAAAGAATGCCGGCGCAGCATGTGACGCAAGGGTTCTTTGCAGAGACGGAATTTCCGGAAGGATACCGTTTTTTGCTCGCAATGCAACTTCGCTGGAAACCGGATGGGATACCCGCGCCACTATCGGAAAAAAGAACGAGCGCACTGGCCTTGACCTTCCCACATGGGCAGGGTCTACCGTGAATGTATGGAGATTTTGGTACGCGGAGTTCCCGTGGCGTATGTCGCGGATACCTCTTGCCGAAGCTTCGATGCAGACAGGAATTGAGGAGTGCGCCATGAATATCGGACAGGTCGCAAGCGTCTCCGGCGTCTCGGCCAAGATGATCCGCTACTACGAAAGCATTGGCCTGGTGGCGTCGGCTGCCCGGAGCGCGGGCAACTACCGAACGTATGGTGACAATGACATCCACACCCTGCGCTTCATTGGGCGTGCGCGGGCATTGGGCTTCTCCATGGAGCAGATTCGGGAATTGCTCGGGCTGTGGGAAAACAAGCGGCGCGCGAGCGCATCGGTGAAGGCGATCGCGTTGCAGCGCATTCAAGAGCTGGACGCTCGGATCGACGCGCTTACCGGCGTGCGCGACACCCTGCTGTATCTCGCGCAGCATTGTGATGGCGACGATCGCCCCGCCTGCCCGATTCTGGACGCGATCAGCACCGGCGCCTTACAGAAGCAACCTGCGGCACACGCCACACGGCATTGAGGCACCGCGAGAATGAACGACCAACGACCACATCCGCATACGCTACCCCCTGCGCCCGGGCATGCCGGCGAAGATCTGTTCGCGCAAGGCGGGGGCCACCAACACACCACGGCGAAGCAGCTGACGCTTGTGACCGCCACTGAGGAACGGGACCCGGTGTGCGGCATGGCAGTGAAGCGTGATACGCCATACCGGTCAAACTACGCGGGGACTCGGTACGTCTTCTGCAGCGCGGCGTGCCAGAGGAAGTTTGAGGCGGAGCCAGCCAGGTACGTGCATTCACACGACGCCTCCGTCAGTGACGAAGCCAGTGCAGCCCCTGGCACCGTCTATACCTGCCCGATGCACCCCGAGATTCGCCAAGACCATCCCGGAAGTTGCCCAAAATGCGGTATGGCGCTTGAGCCGGTAATGCCGAGTCTCGACGCTGACGAGCATCCGGAACTCGTAGCGTTCCGCCGGCGCTTCTGGTGGACCTTGCCGCTGACGATCGCCACCGTATTGCTTGCGATGCTGGGAGAACATGCCTGGGCAATAGAGCCGCCGGCGCAAAACTGGGTGGAGCTCGCACTATCTGCGCCGGTGGTCCTGTGGGCCGGCTTCCCCATCTACGTCCGGTGCCTGCAATCGTTGCGTAGCCGCAGCCCAAATATGTGGACGCTGATCGGTCTGGGCACCGGCGCTGCGTTCGTGTACAGCGTTGCGGCCACCGTGGCGCCTGACCTGTTCCCCCGCAGCTTTGTTGTTCATGGCCGCATTGCGGTCTACTTCGAAGCCGCCGCCGCCATCATTTCGCTGACGCTGCTCGGTCAGATTTTTGAGTTGCGGGCGCGCTCGCAGACTTCGGCGGCCATCAAGTCGCTGCTTGGTCTGGCACCCAAGACGGCGCGCCGCATCAATCCGGATGGCAGCGAGGAGGACATTCCGCTTACGCACGTGCATGTCGGCGATTTGCTGCGCGTCCGCCCTGGCGAAAAGGTGCCGACCGATGGCGTCGTGGTTGACGGGGCAAGTGCCATCGACGAATCGATGATCACCGGTGAGCCGCTGCCCGTTTCCAAGGGGGCGGGCGACCACGTGATTGGCTCCACCCTCAATGCGTCGGGCAGCCTGATCATGCGCTCGGAAAAGGTCGGTGCGCAGACGGTGCTGTCCCAGATCGTGCAGATGGTGGCCCAAGCCCAGCGCTCGAAGGCGCCCATGCAGCGGATGGCGGACCAGGTGGCCGGGGTATTCGTACTGGTGGTGGTAGCCATCGCCGTGCTTGCCTTCTTCGGCTGGGGATTCTTCGGTCCTGAACCGAGTTGGGTCTTTGGGCTGGTCAATGCGGTGGCCGTGTTGATCATCGCCTGTCCGTGCGCGCTGGGGCTGGCTACCCCGATGTCGATCATGGTGGCGAGCGGCAAGGCCGCGACTCAGGGGATTCTGTTCCGCGACGCGGCGGCCATCGAGCATTTCCGCAAGGTCGACACCCTGATCGTCGACAAGACCGGCACGCTGACCGAAGGTCGTCCGGTCTTCGATCGAGCATTGGCCTTCGATTCGCTCGATGAGACCACGGTGCTGCGACTGGCGGCAAGTCTCGATCAGGGCAGCGAGCACCCGCTGGCGGCCACCATCGTCGCAGCGGCGCGTGAGCGGGGCCTAACGTTGGCAAAGGTCGAACATTTCGCGTCGGATGCGGGTATGGGCGTGCGTGGCTCGGTTGACGGTCACCAACTGATACTCGGCAATGCCTCCCTCATGCGGCAGGAGCAAGTCACCATTGAATCTCAAGCGTTGCGGGCAAATGCGCTAGGGCAATACGGCGCCAGTGTCATGTACCTGGCCGTTGACCGGAAATTGGCGGGGCTGTTGACGGTCTCGGACCCGGTCAAGGCCAGCACCCCCGAAGCGCTGTCGGCGCTCAAAGCAGCAGGGATTCGCGTGGTGATGGCAAGCGGCGACAGCATCGCGACAGCGCGAGCCGTGGCCGGCCCCCTTGGCATTGACGAGTTTTACGGTGAGGTCAAACCGGCCGACAAGCTGGCGCTGGTCGCAAAACTCCAGAGCGAAGGCCACGTGGTCGCAATGGCTGGCGACGGCATTAACGATGCACCGGCACTAGCCAAAGCCGATGTCGGTATTGCCATGGGGACCGGAACCGATGTGGCAATGCATAGCGCCCAGGTCACTCTGGTCAAGGGCGACCTGCGCGGGTTGGCACGCGCGCGGGAACTGTCGCAAGCCACGATTGCCAATATGAAACAGAACCTGGGATTCGCGTTCGTCTACAACGCGCTGGGAATCCCACTGGCCGCTGGAGTGCTGTATCCGTTCACGGGGTGGCTGCTGTCACCGATGATCGCGGCCTTGGCCATGAGCCTGAGTTCGGTGTCAGTGATTTCCAATGCGCTTCGGTTGAGAACGCAGGTGTTTTAGGCGCTGCCTCTTGGATGACCATCATGCCCGCGCGCAATCACCCCTCACCGTTTTTGCCCGCCTTGCGGTCACGGTTTGGCAGAACTAGAGTGAACACACTTGTTGGCAGTGATTCATGAAGCATCGTCAAAGTCCTCTCGCTCGGCTGCTTTCGCTCCTGTTGCTCGCGATGGTGCTTTTCTCGCGCCTTGCGATTGCGGGATACGTTTGCCCGCCCGAGGCAGGGAGCATGGCGAACTCCTCGGCGATGGCGGTTTCCGTCGTGAACTGCCAGGACATGGATGAGGCGCAGCCCGCGCTCTGCGCGGACCATCGGCACGATGGGCGCCATTGGGCGGATGCCAACGGCCATGCGCCTGATCTTGGCATGCTGCCCGCCGCAATTGGGCTCGTGCACGTTCTTCCTCCGACGCCTTACGCCGGACCGGCTTACCCGAAGGCCTCTCGGCCCGTTGCAGTGCCTGGGCCCATCTACCTCGCAACAGCACGCTTGCGAATCTGATCCTCCCCATATGCGGCGGTCCTTCGCCGCGAGCCTTGATTTCGATCGCCTCCAGGCAGGAAGTCTGCGGACTCCGCCTAGCCTGAGCCTGAAAGAAACCTGATGTGGGGAAGACCACCATGCACTCCGTTCTCAGAATTGCAGTTCTCGTTTCGTTTGGTGTTGCCGCTAGCACCGCCTTCGCAGGTCCCAACTGGGATGCCATCAACAGTGCGCGCGCGGCTGCGAAGCACTCTGCCTCCGCTTCCAGCACCACATCGAGCAAAGAGGCAATGCAGAAGCAGTGCGCTGAAATGATGAAGTCGTCGGCGGACAGCGCCAGCCCGAAGGGCCTACCCGAGGCGAAATGAGCGCGTGCGCTTCGGCCTGGTGGTCGAGGCGCGTATATCGACGCAATCGCTTACCGGGAGTAGCCGCTTGATCTTGCGGCCCCCGGAACCGGTGGCGAACAGCATGGAACCTAATCGAAGATGGAGATCGTCATGAGAACGAGATCAGTCATGGCCATAGCGCTTGCGCTTGCCCTGCTTGGGGCCGGTGGATGGAGTGCCGCAGCCGGCCCCAGTCGCGCTACCGAAGGCGCCAAAGCAAGTTCGCAGGACCCCATGCATCCCATGATGATGGACCACACGATGGGCGGCGGCATGATGGGTGGTTGTCCGATGATGGGGCAATTGCCGCCCGGAAACGAGAAGCTCTCGATGCAGATGCATGGAGAAATGATGCAGGCGATGGGAGAGATCCTGCGCAAGTACGCGGACAAGATCCAGACGCCCTCATCGAAATGACGGTGGCCGGCCGTATCGCGAACGGCCGAGTACCACAGGAGTACCGCTATGAAATGCAATATGAGAACCATGGTCGCCGTGGGCGCTGCCCTGGTGGCGATCTTGGCGATCGCCTATGCCGTTTTCCCGTCAGTTCGTGCCTTCGTGCTGGGCATTGGTCCCTACCTGTTGATCCTCGTCTGCCCACTATCGATGTGGCTGATGATGAAAGGCATGCAAGGTCAAGATGATCAGCGGCGTTCGACGAGAGAGGGCACGCCTGAGCAGAAGCAGCCGTTTCGGATCGAAAAGTGAATCGTCAGTGAGGCCGCGCGCGTATCGCAAAGGCGAGTTCCAGCACGAGCAGGACAAGGGCTGTAGGTCAGCACGGTGCGCGAATCATCAACGCGAGTGTGAGGCGGTGTCCGGAGATGCAGGGGCGAATCCAATCCTGTCGTCTGCGGGAGGTGTGCCATGAACATCATGAGTAGTTTCAGTGCGCACTACGGCCATTGGAATCTTGTCGCGGTCTTGGTTGGGGTGGTGTCGTGGATCTTGTATCGGTACGTGGCGCCGCGAGGTTGGCGCGAATGGACTGGGGCGGGTCTCGTGCAAGCCTTTGTGATCGCGCTGTATGCGGAAATGTACGGCTTCCCCCTCACGATCTATCTCCTGACGGGCTTCCTTGGAGTCGATATACCGCTGACTGCTTACAGCGGGCATCTGTGGGCAACGCTGCTCGGTTATGGCATGGCCGGTGCAATGGTCGAGATGGTGATCGCTACTGTCTTCATCCTCCCGGGGCTCGTTTTGTTGATTTGGGGATGGAGCACTGTCTATCGGGCAAGCCGCACCGGGTGCATCGCCCAGGAGGGGCCTTATCGATTCGTCCGTCACCCGCAGTACCTCGGCATCATGCTGGCAGTCTTCGGTCAGGTGGTGCACTGGCCCACGCTGATCACTGTGGTGCTGTTGCCAGTCATTGTGTTTGCCTATGTCAGGCTGGCGCGCAAGGAAGAACAAGACATGGTCGGCCGTTTTGGCGCCGCTTACGAGGCGTACCGGCGCAGTGTGCCCATGTTCTTGCCGAGCCGCAGTCAATGGAAGCAGCTATTCGGCACGCGCGTGGGCTCGTGATTTCTCGCCTCACTGCCCCGGCTGTCGCGGTCGTACCTTGGTGATCGAGGAGAGCGTTATGAGTACCAAATGGATCATCGCCATTATTCCCACTGAACTGCTTGAGTCACTAGAGCGGCAGCTTGCGACCGTCCACGCCCCCGGCCTGAC
The DNA here is from genome assembly GCF_024158925.1 of Ralstonia chuxiongensis. NCBI lineage: Bacteria > Pseudomonadati > Pseudomonadota > Betaproteobacteria > Burkholderiales > Burkholderiaceae > Ralstonia > Ralstonia chuxiongensis. The sequence continues at coordinate 13,905 of NZ_JAMYWC010000014.1, forward strand.
GATCACAAAGGTCAAGGGGTACGGCGAGTACAAGAATTTCTTTTCCAGCGACCTGACCACCGTGCATACCAAGGTTGAAATCTTCGCGGATGAGGCCGAGGTCGAGGCCATCACCAACGCGATCGTTGAGGTCGGGAAATCGACGGTGCCGGGCGCTGGGATCGTGGCGGTTGTTCCCGTCGAGAAGTTCTTGCATCTTCACGTTCTCCCTGGAGAGTCGGCTGGCGCGGCGGAATGATCCCATCGGGGGTCAATGGTGGAGCGCCGCTTGGCACGGAATTACGATGCCCGTGTGGCCAGGAGAGGCGCGAGGGCATCGGCCCCCAGATGCTATCTCGCGATCCGCAGCATCGTGTGGCTGGTAATTCAGGTCCAGGAGTAGTGTATGGGACCAGGTATGGCAGCGACGCGCACTGGCGGTGCCGGGCGAATACGATGCGTCGCCCCGGCACCGCTCGTTTTGCTGCTGCTCGCTGTCCTGTGGTTCTGCGTCGCAGGCGCCGGTGGCGTTGCCCATGCCGCGGGCGAGGAAGATGTCTTGCCACCGGAGCGGGCCTTCCGCTTTGCGGCGCGGCAACTCGACAACCGCTCCATCGAGGTGCACTTCGACATCGCCGACGGCTATCACCTCTACCGTGAGCGATTCGCGTTTGCCGCGCAACCGGCAGGGGTCAAGCTCGGTGCCCCCGAGTTTCCGCCAGGGCAGGTCAAGTTTGACGAAGCGCTCGGCAAGCCGATGGAGACCTATCATGGCGGCGTCACCATTCGCGTGCCGGTGGTGGTCGCGCCGGTCGACGGCAAATGGTTGCTGACGGTGACGTCGCAAGGCTGTGCCGACAAGGGAATCTGCTATCCCCCGATGCACAGTGTGTACAAGGTCGGCGGTGGCTTGCTCGGTGGCCTATTCGATAAGCATCGAAGCAGAACGCCAATGACGTCGCCCGTGCCGCCGGCGACGCCGACTTTGCCCAGCATGGGAGAGGGGCAAACTGGGCTTGCTGTTCCATCAGCCGCGCCAACGAATGATGGCGGCGGCGACATTGCCCGCGTGCTGGCCAGCCGCCAGTTGGGGAGGATTGCCACGATCTTCCTCGGTTTCGGCCTGCTGCTGACGCTTACGCCAGGCGTGCTGGCGATGGTGCCGATCCTGTCGTCAATTGTCGTCGGCGAGCACGTAACGCGCGGTCGCGCCTTGCTGGTCTCGTTTGCCTACGTGCTCGGAACGGCGGTGGCTCATGCCGGTGTCGGCGTGGCTGCGGGGTTGCTCGGCGAGCGATTCTCGGCGGGGCCGCCAACGCCGTGGGCGTTGGAAGCTTTTGCTGCGCTGGCGGTGGCCTTGGCGCTGTCAATGTTCGGGCTCTATGAGCTGGGGCGGCAGCCCCCAATGGCGGCGTCATCGAACCGGTGGTCGGGCGGCCGGATTTCGGTTGCCGTAGCGTTGGGGATGATTTCCGCATTGGCCGTCGTCCGCAGCTTGCCAGTCCCGCTGGCGGGTGCGCTGGCCTACGTCGAGCAAACCGGTGATGCCGTTGGCGCTGGCGGCGCACTATTCGCGATGGCGATCGGCATGGGAGTTCCGCTGGTGCTGGTCGGCGTCACTGCCGGCTATCTTGTGCCACGCGCTGGGCACTGGCTGAAGGTGACGAAGCGCTTCCTGGGTTTCCTGCTGCTCGGCGAGGCGCTCTGGGCTGTCAGCCCGCTTTTGCCACCCTGGGCATTGATGGCGGCGTGGGCCATACTGCTGCTGATTGCCGCTGCCTTCCTGGGCGCCTTCGATTCGCTTGGTCCAGAGCCTCGCAGCTTGACCCGGTTGGGCAAAGGCATGGGCATGGTGGCCGCGCTGGCAGGGGCGATCCTGCTGGTCGGTCTGGCGTCCGGCGGACGGGATCTGCTCCAGCCGCTGTCGCATCTGCGTGCTGGCGCGGTGGCACCCGCTTCCACTGCTGGCCCGGCGCTGGTGCGCTTCGAGCGCATCCGTTCTGTGGCCGAGCTCGACGCACGCCTGGTGCAGGCCGCCGCGGCCGGCAAGCCGGTGCTACTGGATTTTTATGCCGACTGGTGTGTCAGTTGCAAGGAGATGGAACGCTTGACCTTCAGCGATCCGAGAGTCCAGGCGCGGCTGGCAGATGTTGTGCTGCTGCAGGCCGACGTGACACGCAATACTGCCGACGATCGCATCTTGCTCAAACGCTTCGGCTTATTCGGTCCACCCGGCATCATCTTGTACGGTGCCGACGGGCGTGAAAGCCCGGTGCGGGTGATCGGCTTCCAGTCTGCAAGCCTTTTTCTCGACAGTCTCGCGAAAGCCTTCGGCGACGACGGGAAGCATTGAGATCTGCCTGGCCCCGCCCGCAGCTTATGCAGCAGTATCGCCACCGGGTTCCAGATGCTGTTCGCAGGGTGGCCAGTCTTTATGGACACCGCCTCTGAATGAAGGCAGAGATTTCCTCGGGGCGCGCAAAAACCACGGCGGCGCGGTCGCCCTGCATGCCTGTGCCGATCAGCACAGGTTGACCGGCAGCCGGGCCGGCAGCACTGCCATCGGTTTTGAAACGCAGGTTGAACTCCCAAAAGACGTGGGTCTTCCGGTCGGCGGTGGTGAGGCGATAGGTATCACCACAGTAACGGATTGAGGTAACCCGCGACGCCGCATCAAGTTCCTTCAAGTTTGGTAGGCCACGATCGGGAACCTTCACGCGCCCCTTGGAAACTGCCTCAAGGTAGGCGACCAGATCGGCCCGCGTGCGTGCATCGGCGATACCGGGAAAGGTCATCGCGTTGCCGGGTACCAGCGCCGCCGGATTCTTGAGCCACGCATCGAGGTTCCGTTTGTCCCAGACTAGGCCTGATTGTTTGAGGGCATCGGAGTAGCGTGCAAAGCCGTCGGCTGTGCCTGCTTTACGTCCCAAAACGCCCGCCAAGCTTGGGCCCGTCAAATGGCGACTCGGTGCAAATGAATGGCACGCCATGCAAGTGCGGGCGGCTTGTGCACCCCGCGCGGGGTCACCCTCTGCACGAGCCAGCGCGCCAAAGGCAAGTGAAGCCAAAGCGATCCCGATCGCATGAAGAGCAGGTCGTTGAATCATTGGGCCGCAGGCGCGAGCGCCACAGCACCCGCTCCAAAGTGTCTTGCACCAGATCGTCCGCACGCGTATTGCACTGCAAATGCGGCAACCCGACGAACAAGTCGGGGCTGGAAACCCGTATCCGACTGCCCTGTCGAAGCGAAGCGGTTCGCTCCGCGTCTAACGGCTTCCATGCGCTTCTCTAACGCGCTAGTCAAGGCCTGGCCACGTGCCACGCGCCAATGACGCCGTCGCCAGTAGTGTCGCCCGGCTTCTGGTCCTTGCTCCAGCGGTACAGCGGATGGCCCTTGTAGGCCCACTGGCGCTTGCCGTCATCACGGGTGATGAAACTCCAGTCGCCGCTCGCCTTGTCGTATGAATCGGCCAGCGCGGGTGGCCAGTTGGTCGCGCACGTCCCGTTGCACGCGCTTTTGCCGGCCGTAGTGTCTTTGTCGAAAACATACAGCGTCATCTTGTGCTCATCGACCAGCTTGCCTTGCATAACCTCGGGCGGCTCGGCAAGCGCCGGAAACGATGCGACCGCGCCCAGCGCCAACATCATCAGGGTACGCGACATAGTGTGCTCCTTGCGTTGTTGATCAATATCTACGCTAGCGTCGGGACGGCAAGCTGCTACCAACGACCTGGGAATTCCGGTTGTGTGAGATGAGTATAGGTGGTGAACACCGCACGGCAATTGATGCTGTAGCACGCCGCGGTGTCGACGAAGAGGCGAAGCATGGATGTTGCGGTGGAGCGCTTTGTGACGCCGATCTACCAGATGCCGACGAGGCCAGTTAGAGGGTTGGCCGGGAGATCAACGGTGCCGGGCGCCGGGATTGTGGCGGTCATTCCGGTTGAACGTTTTCTGCACCTGCACGTTTCAGCTGAAACAAAGGACCAGTGAACGCGCCCGGCAAAGACGGACGACACGAGTGCACCTGAGAGATTGAGGCGCTACGCTCCTGGACAACGCGAGCGTGCTCGACGACCCTGACGTGGAGACGGCCGCCGCGAACATGCGATAAGAAAAGAACCCCAAAAGGGGTTCTCCAGGCCACCGGGGAAGTGCAATTCCGGGCGATCTTTATTGATGGCCGCCGTCCGTGTACGGATCGCGTTTACCCATCGAATTCGCGCCATCGGTGTAGACATCGCGAGTTCCGCCCCTGCCATCAGTGTAGGGGTCGCGCGCTCCAACGGATTGAGCACCATCGGTATAGACGTCGCGCGGTCCAGGGCCGCCGGCCGCGCCGGCTACGTTCATGCCCAGCGCCAGCAAGGCGGCTGCCAACAGGGCGGACTGTTTGAGGTAGTTCATCGCGTTCTCTCCTGCTTGATGTCGAAACAAGGTCTTACTCTGCGAAAGCAGTGTAGAGACTCGCGAATAACGGGAACGTGACCCTCGTATTACAAGTTGGTCAGGCGCGCGGTGCGCCGAATGTTTGTGTGAGGCTGCTCATTGCATGGCGCGACACGCCTGCGCGCATTTTTCACACGCACGTGCGCAAAGATGCGGTGCCTGGGAGGTCGCAAATCTCAGCACCTGTTCGATTCGTAATCGGCGCGCCATGGGGCAGTCATGTGCGCTAGACACGGCTGGTTGCTATGCCAGCCCGGCGGGCGCTTCGGCCGAATGCGGCAGGCGAATGGAGAAACGAGTGCGCCCATCGACGCGCGCCACAGCAATGGTGCCGCCATGTGCCACAACGATCGCCTTGGTGATGGCCAGCCCGAGTCCTGCGCTTTCTGATTCAGGCCGCGCGCGTGACTTGTCTGCCCGGAAGAAGCGTTCAAAGATGAAGGGTAAGAGATGCGGTGCGATCTCGTTTCCGTCATTGTCGACGGAAATCGTGACCCCCTCGCGTTCGTCATTGATGGTCACGAGCACGTGGCCGTGCCGAGGGGTATGCCGGATCGCGTTGGAGAGCAAGTTACTCAGCGCGCGGCGCAGCATGAGCCGGTCGCCCACGACATGACCGTTCCCACGCAATTCGAGCTGGACAACCTTGTCCTCGGCGAGTGCATCATAGAACTCGAACAACGCGCGGATTTCATCTGCGATGTGAATGTCCTCGGCGCTTGGCAGCGTCAGACTGTGCTCCATCTTGGCGAGGTACAGCATGTCGGACACCATGCGTGCCAAGCGCTGCAGTTCCTCCGCGTTGGAGGTCAGCACGTCGCGATACTTGGCGCCCTCGCGCGGCTGGGACAGCACGACCTCCGTCTGCGTGAGCAGGTTCGTGATGGGCGTACGCAGTTCGTGCGCGATGTCGGTTGAGAAGTCTGACAAGCGGCAGAAATCGCTCTGCAGCCGCTCCAGCATGGCGTTCAGGGTAGCGGCAAGGTCGGCCACCTCTACCGGCACGGTGTCAACGGGCATGCGCTCGTCGAGCTTATCGGCCGTCACCGTACGCGCCCGCGAAGCCATGGTGCGCAGTGGCGCCAGGCCATGGCGTGCGGCCCACCAACCGAACAGGCCGGTGGCTAGCGCTGCGACGGCAATGTAGAAAGCCAGCGTGCCACGGAACGTATGGAGGAAGTGGGCGTGGATGTCCGTGTTGATACCCAGCAGAACATCGAGGGCGCCGGATGAGCCATCTCGCAGGGGGATGGCCGCGTGCATGCCCCGATACTGCTGACCGCCTTGCTCCCAGACAAGCGCATCGCTGTTGCGCCGTAGCTGCGCTAGCGCTTGCGCCGCAGCCTGGAAATCAAAATCCTTGGTCACGTACAGGATTCGCCGGTCCGGCCCCTGGATGCGCGCCACAAGATCGGTGCGGTGCTGGAGCGCTTCCCGAATGCGCTCGGGCACCTGCGTGGCGGGGCTCGATTCGATGATCTTCTCGATGACGCTGACGTTCTCACGTAGCGCGGTATAGTCCTCCACCGCGAAGTGCTGGTCCATGGCCAGCGCAATCACGACACCCAGCCCCAGCAAGACGGCAGCCGAACACAGCGAGAAATACGCGGTCAGCCGCGTCGTGAGAGAGAACCGGCCCATCAAGCCGCTTCCTCGGGAGCTTCGAGCACATAACCCATGCCGCGCACCGTTTGGATCAGCTTCGGCTCAAAGTGATCGTCGATCTTGGCGCGCAGGCGGCGGATGGCGACGTCGATCACGTTGGTGTCGCTATCGAAGTTCATGTCCCAGACCTGGGAGGCGATCAGCGAGCGTGGCAGGACTTCGCCACGGCGCCGGACCAGCAATTCGAGCAGCGAGAACTCCTTGCTCGTCAGCGGGATTTTCTGGCCACCGCGCGACGCGCGGCGGCGGGCCAGATCCAGCACCAGGTCGGCCACCTGGATGCGGTCGGCGGTGACCGCGCTGCTTCCGCGGCGCAGCAGCGTGCGCACCCGCGCCAGCAGCTCTGCAAACGCAAACGGCTTCACCAGGTAATCGTCGGCACCCAGTTCGAGTCCTTTGACGCGGTCTGCCACGCTGTCGCGCGCGGTCAGGAACAGCACCGGCACTGCTTGTTCCGAGGCTCGCAACGATTGGACGATCTGCCAGCCATCGACGTCCGGCAACATCACGTCCAACACTAGCAAGTCGTACTCACCGGTCATGGCCAGATGCCGGCCGTCGGTGCCGTTGCGGGCCAGATCGACCACGAAGCCGGCTTCAGTAAGACCTTGCTGCAGGTACTCTCCGGTTTTGGGTTCGTCCTCGACGACTAACAGCTTCATATCGCGCCTGAATCACTTTTTATGGCTTGTATGGGCTGTAGGGTACCGCGCTGTAGGTGGCATCACACCAAGATGACCGATTTGTAATGTTTCGGTCAGGTCGAGGTAGCCTGGAACTGGGTAGCCTGCACGCAGCTTTCTGAGTCGGACATTACGTAAGGAAAACTCGATCATGCGCAGCAATCGTGCCTCTGGCCTCGTACTACCGAATCTGCCTCGGCGGCGGTTCGTGCAAGGTTTGGCCGCCGGCGGGGTCATTGCCGGCCTGGGGCTGAGTGGCTTCACTTCGGCGGCATCTGCCGCGTCCACCGCGCTGGGGACAGCTCCGGTGTTGCGCGGCACCGAATTCGATCTGGTGATCGACGAGACGCCGGTCAACTTTACCGGCAAGCCGGCCATGGCGACCACCATCAACGGCATGCTGCCCGGGCCCACGCTGCGCTGGCGCGAGGGCGACACCGTCACTCTGCGCGTGACCAACCGCCTGCGGGAGCCGACCTCGATCCACTGGCACGGCATCATCCTGCCGTTCCAGATGGACGGTGTGCCCGGCATCAGCTTCCACGGCATCCCGCCGGGCGAGACCTTCACGTATCGCTTCAAGGTCCAGCAAAGCGGCAGCTACTGGTATCACTCGCACTCGGGCTTCCAGGAGATGACCGGCATCTACGGTGGCCTCATCATCGACGCCCGGGACGGCGACCCGATTCGTGCCGATCGCGATTACACCGTCTTGCTCTCGGACTGGACCGACGAAGACCCGATGCGGGTGCTCTCCAAGCTCAAAACGCAGAGCGACTACTACAACTACCATCAGCCCACGGTGGTGGATTTCTTCCGTGACGTCTCCAATGACGGCTGGAAGGCCGCCATGGACAAGCGGGCTATGTGGAACCAGATGCGCATGAATGCGACCGATCTGGCGGATCTGTCCGGCGCCACACTGACCTACCTGACCAACGGCGTCACACCCGCTGGTAACTGGACAGGTCTCTTCTCGCCGGGTGAGACGGTGCGGCTGCGCTTCATCAACGGATCGGGCAACACCTTCTACGACGTCCGTATCCCAGGGCTGAAGCTCAAGGTGGTGCAGGTCGATGGGCAGAACATCGAGGCGGTCACTGTTGACGAGTTTCGCTTCGGCCCCGGAGAGACGTGCGACGTGCTCGTTTCACCCAAGGACGACGCCTACACCATCTTTTCGCAGTCGATGGATCGTACCGGCTACGCACGCGGCACGCTGGCAGTTCGCCAAGGTTTGCAGGCTGCAGTTCCCGCGCTCGACAAGGTTGAGTGGCTCTCGATGGCCGACATGATGGGCGACATGGGGGGGATGGGCGGAGTGGGGCACGCCGGCATGTCGGGCATGGATCATGGTGGCATGCAGATGATGGGCGATGGCGGCATGACCATGATGGATTCCGGTGGCATGACGATGATGGGCGACGGCCAGCCCGCGGCATCCAGCAGTGCGCCGGACAATCTGAAGGTGCCGAGCAAGAAGGCGCGGCATGCGCGCACGGAATATGGCCCGAGCACCGACATGCACGTCGACATGGCTCGCACCAACCTGGATGATCCCGGCATCGGCCTGCGTAACAACGGACGGCGCGTCCTAGTGCTTGCCGACATGCATACCATCGGCGGCCCCATAGACAAGCGTGGTCCGGGGCGCGAGGTGGAGTTGCACCTCACTGGCAACATGGAGCGTTACACGTGGTCGATCGACGGTGTGGAGTTCGGCAAGTCGACGCCGGTGCATTTCCAATATGGCGAAAGGCTGCGGGTCATTCTCCACAACGACACGATGATGACCCACCCGATGCACCTGCACGGCATGTGGAGCGAGCTGGAGGCGCCGGACGGCACGTTCCTCGCGCGCAGGCACACCCTCCCAGTACAGCCCGCGCAACGCATCAGCTTTCTTGTCACGGCGGATGCGCTGGGCCGCTGGGCGTGGCACTGCCACCTGATGTTGCACATGGACGCGGGCATGTTCCGCGAAGTGGTGGTGGCCTGATGCTCGATTTTCATAGCGGATCGTTCATGCGCAAGCACGCAAGAACACTATTGACTGTAGCGCTGGCTGCCGCCGGCATCGGCGCTGCCTCAGCCCAGGACATCCAACTGATGAACGGGGAGACAGCCCCGGCGTCCCAATCTGGGCCCCAGAATACTGGCGGTTCGATGCAAGGGATGGATCATGGCTCGATGCAAGGGATGGATCATGGCTCGATGCAAGGGATGGACCACGGCTCGATGCAAGGGATGGACCACGGCTCGATGCAAGGGATGGACCACGGCTCGATGCAAGGGATGGACCACGGCAGCATGAACATGCAAGGCGGTTCGGCGCCACCCGATGCGCGCGATCCCGATGCCTATTCGGGCGGATACCAGCTCGGCACCGGAAAATACGCGCTGGGCGACCCCCGCCACATGATGATGATGGCGGACGAGCACAACTTTGGCTCGGTGCTTGTGGACCGGTTGGAGTGGGTTCACGGTAACGATGCCAATGCAACGGCCTACGAGTTGCAGGCTCGGTTCGGCAGCGCGTACAACAAGGCTGTCCTGAAAGCCGAGGGCGACGTGTCGAAGGGGCGCTTCGAAGAGGCCCGCACCGAGTTGCTCTGGAGCCATGCCGTAGCGACGTTCTGGGATACGCAACTGGGGATTCGGAACGATGCAGGCTTCGGCCGGCCCGCGCGCAACTGGGTGGCTTTTGGGGTGCAAGGCTTGGCCCCGTACTGGTTTGATGTCGAAGCAACGGCCTATGTGGGCAACAGCGGACGCACAGCACTGCGCTTGTCCAGCGAATACGAACTGTTGCTGACCCAGCGGCTGATTTTGCAACCGCGCATTGAAGCCAACTTTTATGGCAAGCGCGATCCGGAGCTTGCCATCGGCAGTGGGCTTTCCAACGCGACGGCCGGCTTGCGGCTGCGCTATGAGTTCAGCCGCCAGGTTGCTCCCTATATCGGCGTCGAACGCAGCCAGTCATTTGGCGGTACAGCCAAAATGATCGAAGCTGCGGGCGGGCGTCGTGGCGAGACCCGCTTTGTTGCGGGCGTGCGCCTCTGGTTCTAGTTTTCCCCACTCCTAACCTCACGGGTGTTCCTATGTTCACGTCTCGTTTTGCTACCAAGGCCATCATTGGCACCTCGCTGGCGCTCCTGGCTACGGCCGCGCTCGCGCACCCCAAACTTCTGTCTTCGACGCCCGCTGATCAGGCGGAAGTGACTGCGCCGCCGAAGATCGAGCTCAAATTCTCGGAGACCCTCACGACGCAATTCTCCGGGGCCAACCTCGTTATGACGGAGATGCCCGGTATGTCGGGACACAACCCGATGAAGGTTGCCGCAAAAGTCTCCGCCGGCGACGACGCCAAGACGATGGTCATCACGCCCGCACAACCGCTGACGACCGGGACGTACAAGGTGGAGTGGCGCGCGGTCTCGTCGGATACCCATCCGATGACGGGAAATTTTTCGTTCAAGGTGAAGTAAGACCATGGCGGACGATTGGCTCAATATCGCCCTGCGCTTTGGGCTGTACCTGGACCTGACGATCCTGTTCGGGGTCTCGCTGTTCGGGGTCCAGGCGTTGCGGCCCGATCACCGGGCCACAGCGATTGCGCGCCGATACGTCCGCGTCCTCGGAGTCACAGCCGCTTTGGGCATCGTGCTGTCGCTCTGGAGCTTCGTTGTGATGGCCAAGGCGATGACGGGGGCCACCGACTACGCTGAACTGACCAGCCATGTCTTTGGCATGATGCTGACTACCACCGCGGTTGGTCTAGCCTGGATGGTGCGGTTGGCGGCTCTGGCTGGATGCTTGGTCGTCGTTGCGCGGTTGCGGAAGCATCCAGCGCCTCACTTCGGCGTGTGTGCCGGGCTGGGTGCGGTGGCTCTGGTAACGGTCACTTGGGCCGGGCATGGGGCGATGGACGACGGTGCGAGGGGATACCTTCATCTCGCATTCGATATCGCCCACGTTTTGGCCGCTGGCGCCTGGGTCGGAGCATTGACGGCGTTTGTGCTGCTGGCGTCAACAAGGCAAGCGGCCGCCTTGGAAGCAGTGGAAATTCTTAGTCATACATCCAATGGCTTCGCGCGTCTTGGGGCGCTGATCGTTGCCACGCTGCTTTCGACCGGGACGTTCAACTATCTTTTGATCGTCGGGCCAACGATTAACGGGCTGGTCTCCACGCTTTACGGGCGTTTACTGTTGATCAAGCTGGCTTTGTTCGCGCTGATGCTCGGCTTGGCAGCGGCCAATCGTTATCGGCTGAGCCCCCGGCTTGAGGCGGCGGTTCGGGCCGCAGACCACGCCTCTGCGGTGATGGCGTTGCGTCGCAGCCTGATCACGGAAGCCAGCCTTGCCGTACTGATTTTGGCGTTGGTCGCTTGGCTTGGCGTGCTGTCGCCGCCGGGAACCTGATACCACCTACCTGTTTGCTGGAGGAACCACGATGATGAAATCGCAGATTGCCAAGCCAGTGTCCGCGATAAGGCGGTTCATGGTTGCGGGTCTGGCACTGCTACCTATCGTGGTGCTGGCTCAAAAGGCCGGATCAAAACCCGTGATCCAGGTATGGAAGACGCCGAGTTGCGGCTGCTGCAAGGACTGGCTCACGCACCTGCAGGACAACGGTTTCGACGTCGTGGCGCACGATGTCGAAGACACCGTTGAAGCCAGGACGAAGGCAGGGATTCCCGATCGCTATGCTTCTTGCCATACCGGCATCGTGCAGGGGTATGCCTTGGAAGGGCACGTTCCGGCTCGCGAGATCAAGCGGCTGCTGCGCGAACGCCCAAAGGCCGTGGGCCTTGCGGTGCCGAGCATGCCGCTTGGCTCGCCTGGCATGGACGGGCCCGCTTACGGTGGTCGCCGCATGCCTTACAACGTACTGCTCATCGGCGCGAATGGTCAATCGACCGTGTATCAGGCGTACAACTGATTCGCGCAAGTACCGCAAGAAGCCCGCGATGAGCGGACCATCGATGGTCCCCATGCGTGGGGCGAAGGATGGCCATCCATGAAGGGAATGTCTCCCGTTGATCTTCCGGCAAGCATTCAAACGACCGGGCTGCTGATTTTCACCGTCTGGATCGTCATCTTGTTGGGATTTGCATGGTACCTGCGCCGCAGAGATGGTCGACGGCCCCGGCCAACAGAGCGCCGGGATTCACGCGGGCGTCAACCAACTAAGTCGCGCCGCCGCCATTGACGCCAAGGCTCTGGACACGAGCCGTAGCATTGCCCTATCCGGCGTTGTAGTGCCTGCGATAGCGCTCACGCCCATCGATATCAAGAGCAATCGCGTCGCCTTGCAAGGCTGATCCGAACTTCCATCATGGATAACGTAGCGCCCCGCGTCCGCGATGGATTCATTCGTGGAGCGCGCAAAACAGGTCAGTTCGTGGAGTACGCGATCGGCTTCCAGGGCGACCAGAACCACCCGGCCGTTGCCACTCTCACGGAAGCCGCCGGTACCGTCATTGCACCCAATCACCCAATGGGCGTGGCTTGCGGCTCGGTCGTCAGTTATTGGCAGCAGATCGGCTGCGCGTCCGGCACCGGCTGCCCCCCCCTGATGTCCTTGTAGGCCTTGAACGCCTTGAGCGCCCACATCTCGCCGACGCAGCCGCCCATCGTCGAGGCGACGGCAAGCATCTCGCCCAGCTCATGCTCGGTCGCCCCCAGTTTCACCGCCTGCTGCACATAGAACTTGAAACACGGCTCGCAGCGCGCCGAGATTGCCCACAGCATCGCGGCAAGTGCCTTGATGCGGGCCGGCAGCACCCCGTCGCAGAAGATCGTCTCCTGCCGCATCTGGTTGATGTGGCGGGTCGTGTTGTGGGTCAGTTTGCCGAACTCGGCCATCAGTCCCATGGCCGGATCGATGTCGGTCAGTTGCATGCCTGCCTCCTTACGGCCGCACGGTGGATGGGTAGCCTGCGTTTGTCGTGGCGCGTGTCAGCGCCTCCGGCTTGGCCTTGTCGGGGTCGTAGGTGACGCTGGCGGTCTTGTGGGCGAAATCGACCTTGACGGCGCTCACCCCAGGCACCTTTTCCAGCGACTTCTTGACCGTGATCGGGCACAGCTCGCACGTCATGTTCTGCACGTCGAGTGTCACGGTTTTCGGCGCAGCAGCCAGCGCCATGAGAGGCAATGCCGCGCATACGGCCATCAACAGTTTGCGCATGAGGGTCTCCAATCAGTAGAACAGCGAGGCCAGCCATGGCGCGGCCAACAGGCCGAGCAGCACGGCGGCGACGATCCAGAACACCAGCCGCTGGCGTTTGAGCGTGCGCGGCTCGGCGCAGGGCGTGCCAGGCGTGCAGGCACGCGGCACCAGGTAGAGCTTGCGGAAAGCCAGCCCGAGAAACAGCAACGTCAGGCCGATGAAGACAGGGCGGTACGGCTCCATGGCCGTCAGGCTGCCCACCCACGAGCCGCCGATGCCGAGCGCGAGCAGCACCAACGGGCCAACACAGCACACCGATGCGCCGATGGCGGCCAGGATGCTCGCAACCAGCGAGCTTTTCCCGGAGAACTGCATACCCGACTCCTTGAACCTGTTTGCTCAAGTGTTAGTCTAGATCCCGTACTAAAGTACGGAGTCAAGGAGAATGTGATGGCTGCGGAACTGACCATCGGCAAGCTGGCGGACGCCGCCGGGGTGAACGTGGAGACCATCCGCTATTACCAGCGGCGCGGCCTACTGGATGAGCCCTCAAAACCGCCGGGCGGCCATCGGCGCTATGCCTCGGAACAAGTCAGGCGTGTGCGCTTCATCAAACGGGCGCAGGCGCTGGGGTTCACGCTCGACGAGGTAGGCACCTTGCTGTTGCTGGATGCGGCGTCCGCCTGTGGTGAAACACATGCGCTGGCGGCGCGCAAGCTGGACCTCATCGAGCGGAAGATGGCCGACCTTGCTGCCATGTGCCAGGTGCTGACCGGACTGGTACGGCAATGCGAGGCAGGTGATGGTCATGCAACCTGTCCGATCATCGATGCGTTGGTGCAAGACTGAACCGGTGGCCTCGTCGGTTTTATTGCGTTCTGTACTGGTGGACCGGGGTAGCAACCACCGAGGACTGCCTCACACGTGATAATCCGCCATTATCACATGTGAGATTTCGACTCAAACCAATCACCTTGACGCGTCAATTAGGTACGTATATACATGGTACGTACCACAGTATCAAATTCTAACGCCATGGCCCGTGCCGGACTCAGTCGTCTTGACATTAAGCGTGCTCGCGATTCGCTGCTCGCCAAGGGACAACACCCCTCGATTGATGCGATACGTATCGCGCTGGGTAACACCGGCTCGAAGACGACGATCCACCGCTACCTGAAGGAACTGGAAGAAGAGGAAGGCGCGGCGCTCAAGCGGGCCGGCACCACCTCCGACGCCATCCTGGATCTGGTGGGCAGATTGGCGGCGCGCCTGCACGAAGAGGCGCAGGCGGTGGTCGACCAGCAGGTCACGGCCGCCACGGCACAGCGCCAGCAAGTCCGGGCAGAGGCCGACAAGCTGTCCGCAGATCTCGTCGCGCTTCGCGCCGAACTGGCGCAGGCTCATGCCACCATTGCCAAGGAGCGGGCCGCGCACAGCGACACGCAAGCGGCGCTACAGCAGCGCACCATCGAGGCGGAGCGCTCTGCGCAGCAGGTTCAGGACCTCACGGCCCGGCTGGCCGAACATGAAGGCTTCCGACGCTCACTGGAGGAAAAGCTGCAGCACGCCCACCAGGCGCTGGACCACTTCCGCAATGCTAGCAAGGAGCAGCGGGATCAGAACGCGCGCCGGCACGAGCAGCAGGTCCAGCAACTGCAGGCGGAAATCCGGCAGGCCAACCAGGCGCTGATCGTCAAGCAGGGAGAAATCACGCAGTTGAACAGGGATGGCGCGAGGCTGGTCGCCGAAGCCGGGGCCACAACGAAGCGTGCCCGCGAACTGGAAGCACGCGGCGAGCAAACACTGGCGGCGCTGAACCAAGCGCACGCCGACCACACGCGGGCGGAGACGGAACGGGATGTGTTGCGCGCGACGGTGCAGGTCCAGGCCGATGAGCTTGCGGCCTCGCGTGCGGAACGTGAGCAGACGGCGACGGAGTTGGCCAAGCTGGCAGCACGGCTCGAAGCCCAGCAGACGCTACTGGCTGACTACCGGGCGCAGCTCGGAGTAGCGGCGCCGGCGGCATGAAACCGCCAGATTCTGCATCAAAAGGACGACTGCCGCGAAATTGCTGAATTTCCAAGTCACTGATCTACAAAGGAAATTCAGACGAAACCGCCAGATTTTGCGCGAAAAGGACGACTACCCCTAGATTGGCGTTCCTTGCAGGGGCAAAGTCCCCTATCGTTTGCCCGAACAGCCGCGAAGAAGAAACTAAGGGCAAGCTACGCAGCCACCGCAAATAGCGGCGCGCCTTGGGTTCACAGGGCACATAGTTGGGGGCAACGACTTGAGGCGAGGGCGACGTCAGCGCCACACGGGTCGTGTTTTCGTTCCATCCTATTCCGAGCCATACGGGACCTATCTCGCTCCCACATGGGGAGCCTCGCAACCCGCACTGCCAGTCGCCTGCTCACTCGCTGGTACAACGGTGTCGGCGACTCCAGCAGTCCCGCCCTTCCCCTCGGTTGCCATCTTCTTGACATTCCCCAGTATCCTGCTACGATACCTACCAACTAGTCGGTAGGTTAACTTTTCACAGCGAAGGTGTCCCATGGAAAGCAAGCAATTTGAAGGTCACAAGCTACTGGTCGTCGGCGGTACAAGCGGGATTGGCCTGGAGGCCGCACAGATGGTTGCCTCGCAGGGCGGATCTGTCGTAGTCATCGGAAATCGCGCAGACAAGGCTGAAGCCGCAGGCAAGCAACTGGCCGCAATCGCAGGCCAAGACAAAGTGGCGGTCCTGACAGCAAACCTGTCGGACTTTGCAAGCGTGCAAGCGCTCATCGCCAAATTGGCGAACGAACATAGTGACGTCGATCTGCTGGTCAACGCCGCGGGCATCTACTACCCGAAGGCGTTCCTTGATCACTCGCTTGAGGACTACGACAACTTCCTCAATCTGAATCGTGCGCTGTTCTTTATTACCCAGCAGGTAGCGTCTTCGCTGGTGGCCAAGAAGAAGCCGGGTTCGATCGTCAGTGTTACGGCGGTAGCTGCCAGACAAGCCATTGAAACGGTTGCAGCCTCAGCCTATTCGATGGCGAAGATTGGGCTTGACGCCTTAACGAGGCACGCTGCGGGTGAACTGGCTCAACACGGCATTCGTGTGAATGCTGTCAGCCCCGGCATCGTGGAGACCCGCATCTTCGAACGCTTCATTCCCGGCGAACAACTCGATGGCGCGCTCAAGGACTTCAACAGCTTCCACCCGCTGGGACGAAATGGGACGCCTCGCGACGTGGCCGAGGCCATCGTATTCCTGCTGTCGGACAAAGCCTCGTGGGTCACGGGTGCCGTCTGGGACGTGGACGGTGGCGTGATGGCCGCCCGCAAGCTGGGAAATTAACTCTCGACCACTCTTTGAAAAGGTGAATTGAAATGGAACAAAAGTGGGGCAACAAGATGACGGCGCTGATTAAGCGCGTCACCGCTTTCTCGAAGGCAAACGCACCGGTCGCAACGGCCTTCCACAGGTTGGAGACCGCGACTCGGGAAGGCAATGTCCTGGATGCGAAAACGCACGAGTTGATCTCCTTGGCCGTAGCCGTAACAACGCGCTGTGATGGGTGCATCGCCGCCCACGCCGCAGCAGCAAAGAAGGCTGGCGCCAGCAAGGAGGAGATTACCGCAGCGCTGGGCACGGCTATCGCCATGAATGCCGGCGCCGCGTACGTCTATTCGTCTCGCGCGCTCGAGGCATACGAAGAGCTGTAAATCGCTGATTTGTGGACGGTGTCCCCGGGTGACATTTCAGACGCACGGGGCCACCCACTCCACGGGCTTGACGGACTACCGGCTAGTAGGCAGGCTTCAACTATGCCGGCGCGGTGCACGTTGTGTCCCAGTGCAGACGGCTAGGAGAATGTATGGCAATCGGAACACGAGACGCATTAGTGCATGTAGCGGAAAGCTTGATGCGTACCAAAGGATATGCAGCGTTTAGCTACGCGGACCTGGCCGAGACGGTCGGGATCAAGAAGGCAAGCATCCATCACCACTTCCCCACGAAGGAAGATCTGGGTATCGCCATCGTCGAGGACTATATCGCGAGCGTGCGCACGGAGTTTGAGCGCATCGAAAGGACGCATCCCGATGTGGTTGCTCGTCTGATGGCGTTCTTCGTGACGTTTCGTGCCAGCAGCGAAGGTGGCTTGTTACCTCTTTGCGGAGCGCTGGCTGCAGAAATGGCCGCTTTGCCCGCAGGTCTGCAAAAACTTACGCACCGATTTTTCGACGTGCAGTTGAACTGGCTGACGGCGATTCTCGATGAAGGGGTAGCCAAACGAGAAATCCCACGTGGCCGCGGTACCCGCCAGAAGGCTTTCTTGTTGCTCAGCGTTCTGGAGGGCGCCAGTTTCGTCAACTGGGCAACCAAGGAAGGCGACTCGGTAGACGACAGCATCATTCGACTCATCGTCGAAGAAATGTAGCAAGCAGCAAAAATCGGAGCCGGCCACCGTCGCTCCGACTGAATTTCCGGAACCATTGCCCGGACCTACATGGTTCTTTTTCTTTGGTTTCTACACCTACCTACTAGTTGGGTTGTTTTTGACGTAGCGTTGCCCTTGCCGTGCACATCGGCATCTTTTCCTCGAAGGATCGAGTTATGAAGCAAGTCACTGTAGAAGTTTGGTCAGATTTCGTCTGCCCATGGTGCTGGATCGCAAAGCGGCGATTCGAGAAAGCGGTACAGGCTTTGGAAGGGCAACTCAACGTTGTCGTCATCCCAAAGGCCTATCGCTTGGCAAAGGGAATGCCGCCAACCGACTTCAAGACGGTAGCTCACCGCAAATTCGGGAATGCGGAGGCTGCCGAACAGCTGATGGAGGCAATCCGAACAAACGGGGATGCGGAAAACCTCAAGTACGAATTCGACACCATGCGGTTCGGTGACACGAGCGATGCGCACGCGCTGGTTAAGAGCATCCAGTCACCGGTCGACAGTCTGCGAATGATTGAGCGCATCTACCGAGCCGGCACCACAGAAGGCATCGATATCTTCGACCGAGCCGCATTGCTCTCTCTTGCGCGGGAGATTGGTATTTCAGTGTCTTCTGTCGATTTCGACTCTCCCCGCATAGCAGCCGAAATCGCTCGCGAAGAACTGCAGGCAAATCGGATTGCCCACGGCGTGCCGCTGTTTGTCTTCAACGGTAAGGCGCATGTGTCTGGAGCGCGGTCACCTGCCGCATTCGAAAGCGCCCTACTAGAAGCAGCAGCGCATGTCGACGAATTCGCGGCTGCCGAAGCTGGCGCGAGCTGCAGCATCGACGGCTGTTCGATCGAACCCCTGGCGACGCAAGAGCGGTAACGCGACCTCGTACCCAACCCACCTTTCGACTCTGGTGAAGCGCCATCTGCGAATCACCAGAGCCAATCCACGCGCGAAAGCGCCCTTTTGTAGAGCAACAATCAAATGGACAACAACCTGAACGGTATCAACGTAGCCGCTTTGCAGGAGTTTGCGCAGAGCGTAGCCGAAGCCACCGACGCATCGAAGCGCAGCGCTCGGTTCAACGTCAAGACCAAGTGGGAACATCAAACGCGTTCGGTGGCGACTGTGAGCCGCTATTCATTGGTGGGCGCGGAGTACCCACGGCACTTCGAAATCGCGGCAGACGAACCGGTGGAATTCCTCGGTCAAAATTCCGCGCCCAACCCTCAAGAACTCCTGATGGCCGCCCTGAATGCTTGCCTGTCAGTGGGCTACGCAGTGAACGCAGCTGCAATGGGTATCACCATTCATAGCCTGGAAATCGAGACCGATGGGGAGCTCGATCTGCGCGGCGTCCTTGGTTTGAGCGATAGCGTCAATCCAGGGTACGACCAAGTGAGCTACGTTGTCCGGCTGCACACCGATGCCCCCCGTGAGAAGGTCGAGGAGCTACACGCGGTGGTTACGAAGACTTCGGTGAACCTGGCCAACTTCTCCAAGGCCATTCGCATGGTTCCGACGCTTGAGATTCAGAACGCGTAACTCGCCCCCCAATTCTTCAGTTGAATTCATGCGGCGCTGCGCTGCTGTGCCGCTCACCATTCGAGGTACTCAATGAGCAAGCTGTTCACTCCCCACGACCTGTCTGGCATCCCACTCGCCAACCGCGTTGTGATGGCCCCGATGACTCGCACCCGGACGGTCGACAACGTTCCGAACGAGTTGACCGCGCTCTATTACGCGCAGCGTGCATCGTCCGGTCTCATCATTACCGAAGGTTTGCCCATCTCCGACGAAGGTCGTGGCTATCTGTACACCCCTGGTCTTTACACCGACGAACAAGTTCAAGGCTGGCGGAAAGTCACCGACGCTGTCCACGAAAAAGGGGGGAAGATCTTTGCCCAACTTTGGCACGTTGGGAGAATGTCCCATACCTCGATTCAGCCCGGTAACGCAGCGCCAGTGTCCGCGGGAGAAGTGCCCGCAACGAACACGACGGTTTACGCGTGGTCGGAACCAGGTGTTGCCGGGCCTGTGGCGCCGAGTAACCCGAGAGCGTTGAGCGCGGACGAGGTTCGCCGTGTCACGAAGGACTTCGTGGCGTCTGCGATGCGTGCAATCGACGCTGGCTTCGACGGGGTTGAACTCATGGCGGCAAATGCGTTCCTGTTCGACCAGTTCCTCAGCAGCGAACTGAACACACGCACGGATGAGTACGGCGGCTCCATCGCCAATCGTCAACGCTTTCTGCTGGAGACGGTCGATGCCATTGCCGAAGCAATCGGCGGTGCTCGCGTCGGGGTACGGGTATCGCCGTTCGGGCGCCTGTATGACCTGCGTCCGTATGCGGACGAGGAAGAAACGTGGGTAAGCGTTGCTGGCGCACTCAACGAGCGAGAACTGGCCTACGTACACCTGAACTATCAGCCCACCATCACCGCCGCAGAAGTTCCTGCGGGATTCGGTGCTCGGTTCCGTGAAGTCTACCGGGGTACGCTGATTGCGGCAGGCGGCTTCACCCGCGAGTTGGCCGAAGCGGAGCTGGGAAAGGGTAATCTCGACCTCGTCGCCTTTGGAACCTTGTACATCGCCAACCCGGACCTCGTTGAACGTATGCAGAACGGCTGGCCCTTGGCCGAAAGCGACCGCTCTACGTTCTACGGCGTTATTGGCGCCAAGGGCTATACCGACTACCCGGCTTATCAAGAGACCGCCTAAGTCCAGCGAGCACATGGAGCTGCGAAGGGACTCCTCTGCTCGTTGCCGGAGCGCACAGCAATTTCCGCTCATTTCTGGCACGCAGTCCCTTCGCTTTTTTTCTGGTCGCTTGCTCGAACAACCTGACTGATTCGAATCAGTCGGCTAGTAGAACCCGTCACACCTCAACTCAAGAAGGAGCCAATCATGGCAACCCGCTTCTCTTCTACGCATTTCCGCCGCAACTTGATGGCCGCTTTGACGGCACTGAGCGCTTCAGCTGCGCTGCTGTCTTCGCCACTCGCGAACGCAGCCGTTCACGACCGCGTGGACCCGTACTCGCAAGGCCAAATCAAGAAGACCGACCCCTACACAGATGGCGCTCGAAAAGTAGACCCGTACACAGATGGCGCTCGAAATGTAGACCCGTACACGGATGGCGCAGAGAAGAGCACCGATCCGTACACGCAAGGTGGAAATCACCCCGGGGAGAACGCGTCGAAACTGTCCTGGAACCGCGACACGACTTATCCGCGCGACGCTTCGCGCGGATAACGATCCGATGAGGAGATGGCCTGGCATCAACCTGGGTTGCCCCGGAATGGATTCCGCGCCCAGACGCAAGCTCGATGGCTGCTGGTCGAGCAGCCATCCGATCACCTACCCTTGCTTAGGTGAAAAGACCACCGTGCTTGATTGAGTTCTCACGGACAGATCTACGTCCAGTCGATATCACAACCACACGGCGGCAAATGCGGTTGAGATCTGTTGTTGAAGCCAGGCATGCCCGGGAATTCCAGCATGGCGATGATGGAAATAGACCTCGAGCGTGTACCTGGGAATTTGGAACGGCGCCGGATGGATAGCTAGAGGGGCCGCACCACAGAACTGCTCAGCAACTCTTCGCGGGAGTGTGATGAGGTAGTTCGATTTCGCGACGATGAAGGGTGCGGCTAACAAACTCGGCAGTTGAATCGCAACATCACGCTTCAAGCCTAGACGTTCCAGAGTCGCGCTAATGATGCTGCCGGTGTCGAACCACGGGACAACAACGACGTGACGTGCCTGAAGGTATTGCTCCAAAGACAGCGAGTCGCGAATCACGGGGTGGTCATGCCGTGTAGCCACTACGTACTCGTCCTCGGGGCCGAACATTATCTCGACGCCTTCGGGTGGGGTCGTTGCTGGCCCATTGCGCAAGCCAAGTGCGAAGTGGATGCGCCCCGCCTGCAGTTCTTCCAGCGAGTCGCTGTGGGTCGAATAGACCATGCGAAAGCGGAGATGGGGGGCAACTGATTCCAGCCGACCAATCAGGGCAGGGAGGACAGCAAAAGCTGTGAAATCGGTCGCTGCAAACACAAAAGTCTGCTTGGACGTGGCGGGGTGAAACGGTCTCGCACTCTCAAGGCACCAGTCGAGTTCCGACAGCGTTCTTACTACGGTAGTGGCCATCTGCTCTGCGCGAGCGGTCGGCTGCATCGCACTGCCATAGCGCACGAACAATTCGTCAGAGAGGCTGGTCCTGAGCCGGGCCAGCGCATGACTTACGGCAGATGGGCTCATCGCCAGTTCATTGGCTGCGCCGACAACGCTCTTGTGCCGATACAGCGCGTCAAAGACCAGAAGGAGATTGAGATCAACGCGTCGCAGCCTATCGTGCATGAGATGCAGCTCACTCTGAAAAGAATGCAGTACATGCATTCTATAACGACCCTAGTATTGGCCATTCCCGGAGCAGCAATTCGTTCAACTCTGCCGCCCGCCCGCGCATCGAAAGGACAACTTGTTTATGTCACAGAACGCAGCATCCGCTTTTGACCGGCCCGTTGATCGCCGCGGTTCCAATTCGATGAAGTGGGCCGCCCCATCTCAGTTTTTGACGCCCTCTCAATGTGCGGCTGACCCACTGCCAATGTGGGTGGCAGACATGGACTTCCAGTCGCCAAGCCAAGTTATCGAGGCGCTGCACGATGCAGTTTCCTTCGGCGTCTTCGGATATCCGGCTGGCCCGACTGCCGGATATCTTGACGCGGTAACCAACTGGCAGCGGCGTCGCTTCGGCTGGGATATCGAACCTGATTGGGTCGTCCCAACGCCCGGTGTCATCACTGCGATTAAGACGGCAATTCAGGCGTTCTCTTCGCCCGGGGACTCAATCCTGATTCAGCCGCCGGTTTACGGACACTTTCATCAGGATGTGCTGCTGAATGGCCGGCATGTTGCGGCTGCCCCGCTCGTCCTTGATGAGGGGCGATACAGATTCGATGCGAGGGTCTTCGAACAAGCAATCCGCAGCGACACCCGGATCTTTATTCTCTCCAATCCGCACAACCCCACGGGCAACGTCTGGTCTGAAGAGGAGTTGCGCATGATGGGAGAGATCTGTCTGCGACACGACATCCTCGTCATCGCGGACGAGATTCATCAAGACTTTATTTTGTCGTCCTCACGTCGACACATTCCTTTCGCCTCTCTCAGCCCACGCTTTGCCGAGCACAGCATCACATGCACCTCTGCTAGCAAGACATTCAACCTGGCAGGTCTGCAGTGCGCCAACCTCTTCGTACCGGACTCCCGGCGGCGCGCCGAGTTCATCAGGCAGCTCGACCGCAATCAGTTCGCGGGCATCAATCTGTTGGGGATGGTCGCTACGGAAACGGCCTACCGGCACGGCGAACCCTGGCTAACAGACTTGTTGGGATATGTCCGTGGGAACCAGCAACACTTTGCATCCACAGTCAACGCCGCCGCTTGGGGCCCGCGCGTGCATGAAATGGACTCTCTTTACCTAACGTGGCTTGATTGTCGTTCCCTCGGAATGCCGGCAGCCGAACTGGACGATTTCATGCTGACCAGGGCGCGAATCTGGTTCGACAAGGGGCCAAAGTTTGGGGCGGAGGGGCATGGGTTCCTACGAGCCAATTTGGCGTGCCCGCGCTCCGTCGTGGACGAAGCCATAGCAAGGTTAAAAGCTGCATTTTCGAAGAGTTAGTCCTCATGCACCTCCATCCTTGATTGAGTGCACGAGAGATCAACACTGTTAACGCGCGAGCAGAATTGACCCACTTGGCGGGGTGATTTGCATCGAAATTTGACCCACGTGATTGAATGTCCTGCTCAATCTTTGAGCAGGGGATACAGAGGTGATCACGGTGGGCATGTTG
>NZ_JAMYWC010000015.1:0-22480 GCF_024158925.1 Ralstonia chuxiongensis
CCCGTCGAAAGGGATCAAAGGAGGCAGAAAACGAAGAGTTATCCACACCGCAGTAACGCTTTACGCTGTCTCGGGGTGGGTCAAATTTAGATGAAAACCGTGGGTCAAATTTAGCTGCGCGCCAACATCGTGGACAAGCAGAAGTACCCGGAAACCGACGGGCGCGGCCCATTCTGGGAACTCCTCCGCTACCTCCTGAGAGGGATGACGTTTGGTCCCGTAGTCTGCGCCAAGCTGGTCGCCGACTTTGACGCATGGGACCCGGACATCCGGTCTCGCAGTGACGACGAGTTCTACGAGTTCTATTGCAAAATGCGGGAGTATTTTTCCTGCGGCACAGAAAAGGATGCCCTGGTGACGTACCCCAGTTGGTGGTCCGATAGGGAAGGCAACATCATCCTGGAACCGAAGTTGGGCGCCGAACCGGGCGTTCTGCCTGGGAACTGCAGATAACTCAAGCGAGCGCCTACGCGGCGCTCCTTTTTTTCCCCCAGCCTCACTGGGCAGCCCAGCCATCTCGCTCCAACAGGCCTGATGGGCACAGTCGCGCCATCTAATAATCACTTCGAATAGTTGTGAAGACGAGATAAGCGATTGATTTATATGCGTTTTCCCCGCATGTCGTCACAATCGCTCAGCAACGTCACCTCAATTATTCGACGTCACCAGATGCGCACGGCGGGCGCAGTCGTGATCGTCCCGTCTTTTGATGGATCTGCAGGCATCAAGTCGGCCAACATCCCCGCTGCCGTGCGCGATGGCCAACTTGACGCTGGCGACACCTTCGGTGCTGCGCTGAGCGGCATTGATCCGGTTTTTGAATTGTGCATGCTCCCTTTTGTCGCGACCACCATTGACGACGCCCGCCATCTTGCGGATCTGGCCCGCCCGTTTTATGCGCGAGCATTTGAGTTCCAGGACCAGCACCTGCTTTACTTGACGCCATGGCCGTCGACTGGCCTCTGGTCCCGAACGCCAGTGCAGACCGTCGAAGCCCTAAGAGGTTTGGACATTCGCACCTACGACAAGACTTCGCAACAGGTCATGCAGTCCGCGGGCGCGAAGGCCGAGAGTCTTTCTATCTCGGATGTGTTCCCACGCTTGGAGAACGGCACGATCACTGCCGCACTTTCATCTAGCGATGGCGGCGCGGGCCGGAAGCTCTGGACCTTGCTTCCTAATTTCACCGCGATCAACTATGCGGTGCCTCTGTCATTCGCCACGGTGAGCACCAAAGCATATGAAGCACTTACGCCAGAACTGCGTCTTGCAGTCGACGAGGCGGCAAAAATGACGGAGCGCCACCAATGGGGGCGTCTGCAAACGCGTCTAGTTGAGAACAAACGCCGCATGCAGGAACACCAGGTAGCCGTTGTCGATATACCGCCGTCCGAGATCCGCGACGTATTACGCGCGGCAGCTGCGCCAGCCGTCGCAGAATGGAAACTGAAGGCGGGTCCCGTGGCTGCCGCTATGTTGGACCGCGTGCTCGACATTGAATCGCGCTGATTCTTGGCCGCTCATTCTTTCCTGTAACTGATCGAACTGCGGAGCGGGCTTCGACATGGAACCACATCGAAATTCCAGTCGGGGACAGACAGGCCCTGCGCCCTTTGCGGCCGAGCGGTGGAGCCCAGCCGTGCTGCGAGGCCGCGACGGCAGGCACGGACACTTCAGAGTTTACTTGAAGTTAACGAGAAGCCCCCGTATTCTTCGGTCAGCGCGGTTTTTCGCGAAAACCGAAGAATTTTCCAGATACCAGGACCAAACCGTGAACACGAACGCATTGATCAGTGCTCGACTGCCCGAGGTCGATCAGTCTGTGTCGATCGATACCCTATTAGGGGTCGCTGCTCAAGCGACGGACATTCTTAGTCAGATCCGGGACGCGATGCTCGAGCCTTATCCTCGGAAGCACGCTCCAACGTTCACGAGTGCACAGGTTGCTTCGCTATGCGGGCTCGACAAGCAGCGTTTCCAATACCTTACAACGAAGGGCGACCTTCCGGCTGGTAAATCTCGGGGGAGCGGTCGTAGCAAGGAATTTACGCTTGAGGAAACGATTGCTTGGGTACTCAACACCTCAACGCGCATGCGGCGCCCGGCGCATGCGCGCGGGCGGGTATTGACAGTTGCGAACTTCAAGGGCGGTGTCGCAAAGACGACCACCGCGGTTTCTGCAGCGCAAGCGCTGACCCTCCTTGGGCGCAAAGTTCTCGTCGTGGATTGCGATCCGCAAGGTACCACAACCCAACTATGCGGATGGGCACCGGACGCGGAGATCACCGACGAACAGACCCTGTTGCCCCTCATCTATGGTGACGAGGTTGACCTCGGATATGCCGTTCAAACGACGTATTGGCACAATCTCGACCTGATTCCGGCGTCGTCCTCCCTGTTTGACGCTGAGTTTGAAATCCCGGCAAAGGTGCTAAGGGACAGCACGTTCGCATTTTGGGACATCATGAATCGCGGCCTGCAGCCGCTTCTGGGCTCATACGATGTCGTAATTATCGATACGCCGCCTGCGCTGAGTTATCTCACGATCAACGCATTGTTGGCTTCCGACGCGATTCTCCTCCCCTGCCCTCCTGAGGGCTTGGACTTTGCCAGTTCGACGCAGTTTTGGCATTTGTTTTCAGACATTGCAAAGAAGCTCCCCGGGGTAGCGGATTCCAAGCGCTTTGATTTTGTGAACGTCGTGCTTACCAAATCCAAAAGCGATGACGTCTCGCGGGTGGTCAAGGGGTGGCTTCAGAAGGCGTACGGGGACCGCGTTCTTCCGTTTGAAATTCCGGAGTCGACTGTTCCTAAAGGCGCGTCGGCACAGCTGTCTACGGTCTATGACCTCTCGAAGCCGGATGGCAGCGTGGCTGCGTACCATCGATACAAAGATCCGCTTGATCGACTCGCAGACCACTTAGATGCGCAGTTCGTTCGAGCCTGGTCCCAGGAAGGAGTTTAAATGGGCATTGGAGACAAGCTGTTAGCGAAGACCGCTAACGTTGAGGTGAAACCTCGACCGGTTGGCGCGCCCGCCGTTTCGGAGGCGCGAACGTCGCCTGGCCGGCTCATGGATGCACAGAATAGGATCAACTCTGCAGAGCAGCGTATCGCTGAATTGACCGCGGAGCTTGAGAGCGCAAGGAAGGCTGGCAGCGCCGTCGATATCCCACTCACGGATTTACATGAAGTACCTGGCCGCCGACGCCACATGCCGGCCGACAAGTATCTTGAGCTGCGCGAGAACCTCCGACATAACAAGCTTATCCACCCTGTCGTTGTGAGACCGCGCGTTGAAGGCGGGTTCGAAATTGTGTCTGGGCACCACCGCTCTGATGCTTATAGAGAATTGGGACGCAATGACATTCGATGCGTTCTGGAGGACGTCACAGAAGACGAGGCTTCGCTTGGTGCCTTTTACGCCAACTTGCTGCAATCGGACCTGACCGACTATGAGAAGTATCTCGGATTCCGGGATATTCAGAAGCGGTATCCGGGCATTACGCAGGCTCGCATGGCGGAACAGGCCGGCACGCCGCCGTCAGTTGTTTCTGCACTGATGGCATTCGAACATTTGCCCAAAGCGGTTCTCGATTTGCTCGATCAAGATCCCACGTTGCTTGGCGCAAATGCCGGCGCTGAGCTATCGGCGCTGGCACGCAAAGGACGGGCGGATAAGGTTGTCGAAGCGGTGGAGAAGCTCGCCAAAGGTGAGGTGGACCAAGCACAAGCCGTGAAGCTGGCTAGCCGAGAGTTGCAGTCGGCAAAGTCTGCTCCGAAGGCGACGGGCTTTAAGATCCGTGCCGGACGCTCGGTCTATTGCGACCTCAGAGCGGCGCGTAACGTGCTGCGCCTCGAGTTCAGCACTGAAGATGAGGCGAAGGCGGTGCAAGAGGAACTGAAGGCGCTCCTTGAACACCGCGCAAGTCAGTTCGCCACGGACAAAAAAAGCTAATTTCCTTAAAAATCAAGGAC
This sequence comes from Ralstonia chuxiongensis, assembly GCF_024158925.1. Lineage (NCBI taxonomy): Bacteria > Pseudomonadati > Pseudomonadota > Betaproteobacteria > Burkholderiales > Burkholderiaceae > Ralstonia > Ralstonia chuxiongensis. The sequence goes on from NZ_JAMYWC010000015.1 coordinate 3,979, forward strand.
TTGGTATTACGAACCCCGAAAAGGTTCTTTTCCAGGAATCACAGCATGCACTAAGAGCGTCCTAGAAAGACAAAAGCCTTCGGCTGGAACCGAAGGCTTTTGCAGATTGGGCTTGGCTGGAACCTCGCCCGCTACACCCCACCGGCTGGAACCGGAAGAGCATCGACATCTCGGAGTGTAGCGGATAGGTCAACAGCGTCAAGCGATGTCAGACCATTTTTTCAAATGGAAGCTTGGCTATGTCTATCGCGCAACACTTGGTTGCAGGCGAGGATGTCACTTACCCTCGTGAAACAGAAAAACGGGCTCGAACCACCTCGTCGCCCCTTCCCCAACTCTCGCCCCAAAAGCGTCGCAATCTGCCAAACCGCATCTTGCGTGCTTATGACGCGGCAAAGCACCTCACGGGCCTCCCCCGCTCAGTCAGGTCAACGTTGGCGGAACTGTGCCGCTTCGTTCCACAAAACGAGCCCTTCGCACCGATCTTTGCCCATAAAGACGTGATTGCGGAGCGCATTGGCGCGGATGAGCGCACGGTCTATCGGCATCTTGCGACGCTCCGCCAACTCGAACTCATCGAAGTTCTTCCCCAGGAGCGCAAAAGCCGCAGCGGTCGCTTTGCCGTCGCGCGACTTCGCCTGACCCGTAAAGCATGTGAGCTCGTCGGCCTCATCGACACCAATGACGACGTTATCCACACGCCACCGCACGACAAAATGTCAGACCGCCATACGTTAACTGAACCCACTATCTCAAAGAATCAACGCAGCGCCCTGGTCGGCGCCCTGCCCAAGGACCTCGCCTGGCTCACCGGTCAGGGGTTATCGCGTGCGGGCATTTTCAAGTTGATGGGCCAAGCCAAACAGCACGGCAAGCGCCTGTCCGACATCGTCACGGTGGTGGCAACTTACCTGCGCGATCTCAAGGGCGGCAAGCTGTTCGCCTACCTGTCCGCCCTCGCCTGCGGCCCGACCGATTTTGCGGTGCCCGCTGCCAACGAGCGCCAACGCCAACAAGACGCCGCCGAGGCCCAACGGGTCAAACAGCGCGCCAAGCTCTTCCGCCAACGCTTCGCCGGCACCACGCTGACCAACCGAGCGCAGACCAAACTCTACGTGATTGACGCTCAGGCGCGCTTCGTCGAGGTCGTCCAAGCCGGCTACAGTGCGACCGGGCCGCTGACGGAAACCGAACCGTGGATCGCGCGCTTGCGCAGCGGCGACTTGCGCTTGGCCACCGCCGAGGTCGAACGTGCCTTCGGGCGGCTCAGTCCGCTCGCCGCCCTGAGCCTCAACTAGGAAGCCATGCATGGCCCGCAGCCATTCGCCACGCAAGCCGTATCGGCCCAAGACCGCCGCTGCGAAAATGCGGTTGCTCACAAACCGTGGAAGCTCGAACGGGCTTTTGCGCCGCTGCAGGACATTCTCGAACACATCGCACGCGACGGTGAATAGCATGCGACCGAGGAGGGCGCGGGGATCTACGTGTCCGTCACCCAGCGCAAGGCCTATGATGTCCCGGCGGCGCTGCGCCCGTATGCGGAGGTCTTTGCCATGGTGCGTGGGCGCGATCCCCGCTGTCCGGACGCTGAAGCGCTGCGTCTCACCGGCGCCGAGATCCCCGGCGGCACCGTGAGCGAGACCGTCCTGCAAGCGGCGCTCACGTGCCTGCAGGCACTGCGGTCATACACCGCGACGCAGCCGGGGGACCTGATTGCCGACGCCGCGCAGAGCGTCACATTGCGGGCCCACCTGAATGCGATCAACCGACTTGGCGAGGCGGAAACCTCAGGTGAAGCAGGGGAGGTCAGGGCGGCGAGCGTCTAATCGCCCCCGCGACACGCATCAGTGCTGATCTAGGGGTGGTTGCTGCCAGGAACAGGAAGGTGTCCCAGGTGGGACACTGCTGCATTTAGTATGGTGGCTATCTGGTAGTTTCCTGCTGCCTTGAACATCACCTTAGAAAGCATTGACCTGTGTAAGAATTTTGCATAACATGTCGGTCAACAACTAACCCTCGAAACCGGCGTGGCATGTCCATCTGGTGCGGGGGAGAAAAAGCCGGCGCAAGCCGGTTTTTTCGTTTCTGGAGGCGCTTCAATGCAGGAGGGGGCAGGGCAGTTGCGCAGTCTGCGCACGCGCGTCTACGTCGACGGCTACAACTTCTACTATGGCTGTCTGAAGGGAACGCACCACAAGTGGCTCGACCTCTACAAGCTCTTCCAGGATCACGTGCTGCCCTCGGCGCTGATTGAACGCGACGGGCAACGTGCACACAGCGAACTGCTCCCGGAAGCGCTGCAATTCTTCACTGCCACCATCATCGAAAGCGCCGCCAAGTCGCATGATTCGGTGTCTTGCCAGGCGCGTTACCACACCGCGCTGCGCAAGCTCCACGACGGCCGCATCCGCATTATTGAGGGGTATTACTCCCTGACCAAGGCCCGTGCCCTGCGCATCGATCCCGATCATCCAAATCGTCCGCCCAATGCGTGCGAGCGGGTGCCGATCTGGCGCCTCGAGGAAAAGCAGACCGACGTCAACCTGGCGCTGCACGCCTACCACGATGCGATGACGGGGCAGGTCGACCATGTCGTGATCGCCTCCAACGATACCGACTTGGTGCCGGCGCTGCGCATGATCCGTGAACACACACCGGTGACGGTCGGCCTGGTGATTCCCACGCAGGACAGCGAGCGTCGGCCAAATGCCGACCTGGCCAAGTACGCTCATTGGGTGCGGCGCCATCTGACCGATGCCGAGCTGGCCGCCGCGCAATTGCCGCGCGTGGTGCCAGGTGGCAAAACGCCCACCGTCAAGCCCGATTCCTGGTATCCGCATCCCACCTTGTTCCTGGAAGCGTTGGACTTGGCGATTAAGGTGCGCGGCAGCCGTTCCAAGGCCTTCCAGTGGCTTGACGCCCCGTCAGATCACCTGGGTGGCCGCCGGCCGATCGAGCTGCTGGAGACCGAGTCCGGCGCCGAGCAAGTCCTGGCCTATATGCGCGACTGGATCGCGCGCCAAGGCTGAGCCGGAACGGAAATCGCGCAGGTGGAATCGGTGTAGGAAGGCCCAGAGAATGCCTGCAATCGGTGGACCGCACGAAGTCGTGACAGAACACTGGTTGCATGTTCAACAGCCCAGAAGGCCTTACATGGAACCCTCTCCGAACCTTGTCCTGACGATGGCTTACCAGTTGGCCACGATCGGTCTCTTCCTGCTGGAGCTGCGCAAGTTCTGGCGGGAGCGCACGCAGTAACGCGCAGGAAAGGCCGCCTTCGGACGGCTTTTCAATTTCATAACAGGTCGGCACTTGAAGCAGCCGCGCTCGGCTTCACATACGCTCGACACACAACGTCCTGCGGGACAGAGGAGCGTACATGTCGTTTCAGCAAGAGATTCGCATCAATCCGCGCACCCAAGCGGAGATCGACGCCGAGCGGGCCGAGGCGGCGCTCCACCAGCCGACATTGTCCTATGCCCAGGTGACAGCGGCTGCCGCAAAACGGATTGAGAACCTAGCAGCTGCGTCGGTGGGCGGCGGTGTTGGCGCCGTGTACCAGGAACGCGCCGTCGGTGCCTATCTGATGTGGCATGACCTGACCAAAGGCACCCACAGTTCGGCCGACAACGAACGCTTGAGTCGGCTGGCCGGAATGCCGGAACCGCTGAAATAAGGTCCAGAAGCCGCCGCGTGCGGCTTTTTCTTCGCCTCGTGGCAGTGCCGATAAATGCTATTATCGGCACCAGCATTTGTGCCGGAAAAAGCCGCTTTTTCGAAATCCATGTGACAAGAAAAGCACGTTGCGCAGGGTAGGGCGGTGCGCGCGATTTACGGGACCGTCCCGCACTTCATTTCCGTGGAGACTCCATGACCAACATCACCACCCGCCACGAGCTGGCCGGCACCCGCATCGAGGGCGCGCGCTATGCGGTGCGCCTGCACCCGGCGAGCGAATGGCAGCACGACGGCGACCCCAGCGTCGCGGTCAGCGTGCACGCGCTGCCCGTCGACGGCGAGGACCATGGCATCGACTTGACCTATGACACCGAGCACGTCTTTGCGCTGACCGACATCGCGCTGGTGCCCGCCGGCGACGGCACCGAGCTACGCTGCCTGCGCGCCACCGCCGCGCGTTCCGGCGCGCCCGCGTTTCGCGAGGGTTTTGTGCTGGCGCTCGAACCCGGCATGGCGGACGCCATCGCCACGGCCTTGCCGCACATCGATCGCGTGTCGCGGGCGGCCGCGCAGATCCGCCGCGCGCTCGCGCCGCACCTGGGGCGCCGGCTGTGGCCGCACGAGGAGGACGCCGTGCTGACGGTGACCGCTCAGCTGGCGCGCCAGCCGAGCGTCGACGCGGCGCTGCAGGCGGCCCGCACGTTCCAAGGCGAACCGATGTTCGGCGCGGACAGCCGCGACAGCTACGCGGAACTGGGTGCGGCCCTGCGGCAGCCCGACGTGAACGAGGTTCTGGAGTCCCTGATCGGCGACCTGGCGTCGCCGCCGGCGGCAAGTGCTGTCTGACCCTGACCACGTGAGGACACCCCGATGACCATTCCGCCGCGCACGGCCATGCAAGCGATCACGGTAAAGGTGCCCAAGCACCTGGTGGAGGCCTGCCTGCAGACAACCGGGGCGCTTTTTGCGCAGGTGCGCGAACTGGCGAAGCCCGGCCTGCGTGCGCCCCTGCTTGGTGTCGCGGCGGCGCTGTGTCTCTGGTCCAGCCCCGGCACGGCCGCCTGCGTCACGACCGAGAGCCTGCCCGGGCTCAACGAGACCACCGCGCCCCGCGCGGGCAGCGTGCTTGGCGTGAGCCTGCCCGAACTCCTGGACGGCCGTCCCGAGCAGCGCCGCGAGACCGAACCGAGTGACACGCTGGGCCAGCTCACTACGGTCACGCTGTCGCCACACCTGTGGGTGACCGCGGAGGGCAGCGAGGCCCAGCCTGCGCGCTTCAGTCTCACGCTGATCTCGCCCGACACGAGCGCACAGAGCGCCGCCGACGCACGCCAGGCACTCGCCGTGATCGCCAACGCCTTCGGCGCCCGCACGCTCGACCCCATCCTCGACGTGGTGGTGTGGCACGGCCAGCTGGTGGCAGAGTTGCGGCGCCAGGCCATTGAGGCGCAGCGTGCGCTGCCTCCATCGGGCCGCAACCTGTTCTTTACCGTGCAGGAGCGCGGACCGTACCGAGTGACCGCCTACCTCCAGCGTCTGCAGTCGGACCTGACCCTGTGTTTTGAGCCGAAGCCGGTGCCACCGTTGTCGGGAGCGCGGCCATGATGCCCACCATCAGGATGCCGGCGGTGGAGCCCCGGTGGCACCTTCTGCCGACGGGGCTGCGCATACGGCAGCGCGGACTTCTGCGGCGGTCGTTGGCGGTGGGGATGGTCAGCACGTTGCTCGGGATGGGCGCCGCGCATGCTGAGCCGTTAGCAGGGCGCGTGGTCACCCTCGGGCAGACGCGCATCGTCCTGCCCGAGGCCGAAGGCCTGCGCGATGTCACGGACGAACCCCGGGGGGCCGCCATGGGGGCGGCAGTGATCGAACCCCAGGCCCAGTTGCTGGCGTTCCAGGTGCGGCCTGAGGACAGCCGCTCCGGGTTCCTCATCATCAAGACCGCCCGGGACATGGCCGCGCAGGACATCAGCGCCGCGCAGTTTGCGGGCTACACCGCCTATATGCGCAGCGTGGCGCAACACCAGCGCCACTACGACGACGTTGCCGACACCGCCAACCAGCAATTCGCCGCTCAGCGTCCGGCGGTCGAGGCGGCGGCCGGCCACCGCCTCGGGGCGACCTCCTTCGCGCCGTCCCTGCTGATTGCCAACGAACACGATGACGACCAGGACTATGGAACCACGGTGGCGACCCGGGTCGACACCGTGATCGACGGCCGCGCCGACCACTGGACGGACCTCATGTGTTCGCACCTGCTGCGGGTGCGGGCCCGGGTCCTCATCCTCCAGTGGCATGCCCGGTTGGCCCAGGCCGGCGACATCGATCGCCTGCGCGCGGCGTGCCGCGGTTATGTGTCGGCGCTCCTGGCGGCGAATCCCCCGCAGGAGGCTGCACCGGTGCCGGCCAGCCAGGCGCTGGCCCCTTCGCCATGAGGCGCGCGCCCGGATTGGCGCCCGTGGGCGTACCACCAGACGACTTGTAAGGAACGACCATGACCATTCCACCGCGCCCGGCCATGCAAGAGATCACGGTGAAGGTGCCCAAGCATTTGGTGGACGCCTTCCTGCAGGCCACCGACGAATTCTTTGCGCAGGCGCGTGAGCAGACCACGCCTGGCCAGCGTGCGGCCGAGATCCGCGCCCAGGACCGCGACGCCGGACTGGACTCGCTGATGGCGCTGCTCGACGTGGCCGAGGGAGACCGCGGCCAGTCCGGGGTCGTCGCGCGCTTCCTCGCCAGCCTCTACGACGGCACCACGTACCCGTTCGACCTGACCGCGCTGCGCGCGCTCGATGCGGACCTGTTTGAGCACTGCCTGGCGGTGCTGCGGCTGGACAATCACCCGAGCGTGCCAGTGCACCGCTACGTGCCGGACGGCGAGGCCCGCTGGCTGCGCATGATTGCCGCCTGGGGTCTGGACAAGACGCCGCCGCCAGACCCCCCGGTCGGGGCTGCCGCGCGGTTCCCAGCGTCCTACCGCTCGTATGGCAACGCGCCCGGCTATCGCGATGTGACCTTGCTGCTCACCATCGACGATGGCGTCACGCGCGCCGCGCCGGTCGAGTTGACCTTGTCCGCGCAGGATTCGGCCGACCTAGCGTGCGACCTGCTAGCCATCCACCGCTTTGTCTGGCGCGACGCGGGCCGTGGGCCGCTCGATCGCCGCCCCCGCGAGCAGCGCCCGGACTGGCTGGGCCCCGCATGAAAACCTCCCCGGCGGCGGCAGTTCCCACCCGCGCCCAATTTGCCGCGCTGCGCGCGTGGCTGCAGGGGGTGCGCCCGGCGGCGGTGGCCAGCCGTTGGCTGTCGGCCGACCCGGATGCCGAATGGACCGATGGCGAGGCGCAGCGGGCGTTGCGGGCGATCCGCACCGAACTCGCGCAGATCGCCCTGCGCCATGGCCGGGAACCGTTGGCCAAGCTGCTGGCCTCTGGCGCCCACGGTGCCGCGGCCGTCGATGCACTGCTGCCCGGGCTGCGCGACCTCGAACGTCTGGGCTCGCCCGCGCCATCGCCCAAGCACGGTGTGCAGCTGTGGTTCGCCGCGCCGCTGGCGCGCCGCCTGGCCAACGCCGGGGTGCGCACCTTGGGTGAACTCGTGACCTTGGCCAACGACCTCGGGGCCAGCTGGTGGCGCCGCGTGCCGCGCGTGGGGCGCCATGCCGCCGCGACCGTGGTGCGCACCCTGGTCGCGTCCGAAGCGACCCTGGGGCGGTTGGGTGCGCATGTCACGGGGGCGGCACTGCCGGCGCCGTTGCTCGCGCCACCGCTGACGCCCGCCGCACCGCGCGCGGTGCCGCTCGAGGCGATCCGCTTGCCGGCTCAGTTCGATGGCAGCGCCGGAGTCAATCGGGGTGAGCCGCGCCGCTGCCGCATCACCGCGACGAACGACTACGCGGCGATCCAGACCTGGCTATCGTTGTGGCCGGCGGGCAGTCACACCTGGCGCGCGTATCGCAAGGAGGCCGAACGCTTCCTCGCTTGGGCCATCCTGGAGCGCGGCAAGGCCTTCTCGGATCTGCTGACCGATGACTGCCTGGCCTATCGCGGCTTCCTGGCCACGCCGGCGCGCGGGCCACGGTGGAACGGGCCGCCGGTGGCGCGCCACCTGCCGGGCTGGCGGCCGTTCCAGGGCGCGTTGTCGTCGCGCAGCCGCGCCTATGCCGAGCAGGTGTTGGACGCGCTGTGTGCGTGGCTGGTCGGGCGGCACTACCTGGACTCGAATCCGTGGGAGGGCGTGCCGGCGCTGCGCGTGGCCGAACCTGCGATCGACCCCGAGCGCGCGGTGCCGGAGCCGATCTGGCAAGTCTTGGTGCCCTGGCTGGCGCAGCAGGCGGCCGACGATGCGCGCTGGCGCACCATCCGTGCGGCGGTGCTGCTGTTGCGCGACTCGGGCATGCGGATCTTCGAGGCGGCGGCAGCCGAGCGCGCCGGACTCCGGGCAACGGGCGGAGACGGCCCGTTGTGGGGCGAAGTGCGCGTCGTCGGCAAGCGCAACAAGGTCCGTTGGGTGCCGGTCAGCCGCCGCGCCTACGAGGCGCTGACCCTGCACTGGCGCGACCGCGGCGTCGAGCACGCGGGGGAGGGGTCACTGCTGGTGCCGGCACTGGCCGATACCTTGCCGCGTGTGCGCGCGAAAGTCGCCGCCGGCCGGGTGGGGTATAGCGATCGCGGCTTGCGCAAGCTGGTGGAGCGGGCGGCCGAAACGTTCAAGGCGTACCTGGAGGAGGCCCATCCGGAGCTGGTCGCCCAGTCCGGCCACCTGCATCCGCACGCGTACCGCCATGCGTTTGGCACAGCCTCGGCCGAAGCGGACGTGCCGGTCGACGTGGTGCAGAGCTATCTGGGCCACGCCTCGCCGGCGACCACGGCGATCTACAACAAGGCCGGCGCGCGCCGGCGCCAGCGCGAGATTGCCAAGTTGCTGGCGCAATAGGGCAGGGTGGCAGCAGCGATGCGAATCGCGGGCGCGGCAGTGCATCCGGCTATGGACAGCCGCTGGCGCGGCCCGTGTGGATAGCCTGATGGACAACCCGATGGACAGGCTGCGCCTGCCCACAGGTTACCCACGAGGCTACCCACACTTGCCCACAGCGGCAGCGGTGGGCGACCCAACGGCACGAGCGATCGGGTTGAGATGAAACCTCCCAAAGACAGATCGGGGGATTTTCCGAAGTTACCACCAAGCAGGACGGTTCATAATGGAAAAGAGCGCGCGTCTGAGCCTGAATGTCAGTGCGTTGAGACCACGTAAAAGGAAGACGAATGCCGAAATTCACGGGGATGTGCCGCATCGCGGGCAAAGAAGGCGAGCCGAACAGGGTTCGAGTGACCGATGGCGACATGATTTGGGAGGATGTTGACGAACCGGGCTACCGGTTTGCCGCGATTCGTCCTCCGATTGAAGAGCTGGATTGGTGCGCAGGGTGCGCACCCTTGTCCCAGGGTAATCCCACAAACTAGAAAGAAAAGAGGACCGCTTTTGCGGTCCTCTTGGGTACGCCCATGACTGCAATTTGGATGAGCCCAAGCCTCGGGCGTCGCCAATATGGGTTACTTGGGGCGTAGGGGTGACTTCGCCGATTTCCACGGCGGCAACTACGAGGCGGGGCCGAGCACCATCTTAAGCACGACACCTCCTTCTCGGACAAATAGCCGAGACTCGGATTATAGCGGGTCACACGCAAGTCCGTAGACCCAAAGGGTTGTAAGTCCGGAGCCCTGCATCTAGTGAAATTGGGCCCTCCGACAATCGTAGTCGGCTATCGTTGTTCGTCTGGAGCCCCCAACCCTGAGTGGTGGCGAGTCTTTCTTCGTAACAGGAAGGTTCATGGCGAAGTCAGTTCAACAGTCGCTTGCGGTGAGGGATGCGCTCACGGAGCGCATCGCGTACGAGTGCGTGGATTTGGGGGAGGGCAGAACCGAGGTCTACTACTACCTCCGTCCCCCACGTGGGGCGCGAACCGAGGCCGTAAATAAGGCCCTCATCTTGCGTGTGTGCCCAGATCGGTTGGATATCTATCCATTTAAGCCGACTGATGATGGGGGCTATGAGCCAAAATACCCAGGGCTGGAACTGATCTCCGTAGCCGAGCTTCGGACTGGACCATATGAGAAACCGTCGAATCGGGACGACGTTGAGGCGCTGCTTGACCGTTTGCCAGAATGGTTGGAGCGCAATCCGTTGAATGGGCTTGGCTTTTCAAGTCAGGATCGATTTATTGCGACTGCAATCGGCAGCTTGGCCACGCGGGTCTTCGTCGCGATCGGTGGCGGCAATGCTGACCCGACATACCACGACGGGGTGTACATGCTCAGCGAGCAACACATCAAGCGGCTCGTGAAAAGCATGCGCGCGATATCCAGTCGATATCAGAGGCAGGCCCGCGTGGACCGCATGCTCTTGGCCCACAATGAACTGCTGAGCGCTGTCGAACCGGGCCGGTTCCCCCACAAGATGAAGCGTGCCAGTCCAGAAGCCGTGTTCGAGATGGTCAAGGTGGGGCGCGTACGCACCGCCATTCCAAAGTCGGCTCAGCGCGGCATGGTGAACATGTTGGCCGACAACGCACCGGCCATTGCAAGAGAGGCGCCAGAGACGTTGTACGAGCTCGCTGCAAAGATTGAGACCGCGACATTGCAAGAGATGATCGCAAAGTTTAAGGAGAAGCTCGGCCAAAACCACGGCGAGACAAAGTGGCAGAGCTTCTTCGAGGCAAACACATTCATTCTCTCAATGGCGTTTGCCGTCCCAACGGTCTTCGTTCAGGAAACACCGTATGTGCATGGCAAACGTGTAAGCGGTCAGGGCGGCCGACACTCCGATTTTTTAATGCGTGGCCAAGGCACCGGTAACGTCGCGCTCATCGAGATCAAGGCTCCGGGTACGCGGCTGCTCACACCGTATCGCCCCGACCAGCCGGGGCCATCCACCGAACTGACAGGTGCTATCACGCAAGTACTCGGCCAGCGAAGACGTCTGACCACAGGATGGGGCAATCTGAAAATTGAAGACGACGGAACGCTGGAGGGTGCAGAGGTCTATTCTCCGCAAGCCGTGGTGCTAGTCGGCACGCTACCGACTTCCAAATCGGAGAGGGAGGCGTTCGACGGGTATAGGCATGTGCTCAAGGACGTTACGGTGCTGACGTTCGATGAATTGCTTGGGCGGCTCGAATACTTACATGAAGCGCTAATGGCGCCCCCGTCTTCGTCGGATTCAGACGACGTGCCGTTTTAGTGTCGGCAAACTTGACTGCAATCGAATGCCCACGACACAGCAGTCATTCAAGGCAATGCAATGAGTGAAGCACCACATACGAAGCCCAACAGCAAACCGACCACGCCAACCGATTGTCCCCAGTGCGGGAAGCGGGATGGAGTTCCACTTTTGCGCGGCTTTCCAACCGAAGAGCATTTTGAATTGGCCTCCCGTGGAGAAATTGTCTTGGGTGGCTGCGTGGTCGACGGCACCGGGCACGATCGGGAGTGCCGCAATTGTGGGCATCGCTGGCGAGCATCGCGGAAGAAAGCGGAGAAGTCACAGGCGCGGACTGGGGGACGGCCAGCGCGAAAGGGATCGAAAAAACGGCGACGTGCAAGATCTGCACATGCACTTGATCCCGTGGCAGGCACATCCCCATCGGGCGTTCCAAGCGGCGCGAGATCCGGCTATGAGGTTCGAGCAGGGAATAAGGTGTCCCTTTGGCCAACGCTTGCGGCCTTTGTGGCGGCTTGGCTCATTTGCTCGATGTTAGCGGGCGCCGCCATTTGCAATGATGGTTGGCATTCCGGCGCAGGTGGACGCTCTGGTGCATGCTCTCATCATGGCGGCGTCAGTCGCCTATCGGGATTCTTGGCCTTTGTCGTCAGTGCGGTAGTCGCAGTCGCGGTCCATTCAGTGCGGAAACGGCGCGCTCAACGCAGCATGTAGGGGAAAAGCAACCCGCCAAGAGAGTCGATCGGAGCGGTGGCAGGTCAAAGCGCATTGGATGGTGGATAGAAGCGAAAGACGAAAGGAGTGGCATATGAATGATCTGGCGAAGGTACTCCCCACTGTTCTGCCGGCAGCGATCGCATGGGCGGAAGCGCAATCACAGGTTGTGCTCTCAGTCGGCGTCGGCTTATCGGAACCGGGCATTACTGACGCGCGCGCGGTCGGCGTAGCGAACCCCGAAAGGGTTCGGGTTGCAATCGTGCCGAGTTTGCCATTGCCAGACGACCCCACGTTGCGGGCAATTGCGCTCAACACAGGCCTTCTGGGACCGGGTATGGTCGGACTAACGCTTGGCCACGCGATTTTCATCGTGCAAGGACACAATACTCGTCGGCTGATGACACATGAGCTGAGACATGTTCATCAGTACGAGGAAGCCGGCTCGATTGCCAATTTCCTGCCCTCGTACCTGGAGCAGGTCGCAAGGTTTGGCTACCACGATGCCCCGTTTGAAGTCGACGCAAGGCGACACGAAATCAACTAGAAGCCGGAAGCCAAGGCAGATGCCGGATCGCTTTCGATTTGGGCTGCGGCGAGGTAAAACACTTAAGGAGCCCGTAGTGGTGGAACAGCAGCCAGCGGCAGAAGGGCGCGTAGCCGTCCTGGTGGATTGTGATAACACGACGCCCGAGATTCTCGAATACGCACTGCGCGCCGTGGCCCAGTTCGGGCGCCTGGTTATCCGGCGCGGATACGGGAACCACCATACCCTTGCGAACAAATGGCAGGAAGCATTGGTCCGCCTGGCTTTTACACCGTGCCTGCAGTTCCAGTACGCTCCCGGGAAGAATACTTCCGACCTCGCCTTGGCTCTTGACGCTTTGGAAGCCATGTTCGATGCAAGGGCGGACACCTTTTGCTTGGTCACCAGCGACTCAGATTTTGCCTACCTTTGCCGCAAGCTGCGTGAACGCGGTGCTACTGTCAGTATTGTCGGCGAGGCGAAAACACCTGACGCACTGCGCAACGCGAGCGACCATTTCTTCGAGTGGCAACCGGCGGATGTGTCGGACGAGTCCGCACCGAATGGAAAGCCGAAATCCGCAGATACGACAAAGAAACGCGCACCAAAGAAGCGGCCCAAGGCGGTCATCAGTGCGGTGGCGCTACTCGGAAACGAAACACCCGATGGCTGGGTTGGTCTTGGCGCAATTGGCCAATATCTGAAGCGGACAGATCCCAGTTTCTCCTCCAAGGCCTTCGGGTACGCCGCACTGTCAGACCTGATCCGCGCGTACCCTGAGCTGACAATGAAACAGGAAAGTGGATCAGGACTATGGGTCACGCTCAAGGAGGCTGGGGAGCGGACAAGCCCTGCACAGGTCCGCGATTAACCGCCAAACGTACAGGCGGCGTTCCCTGCAGTGGGAGCTATGCTGCGCGCCTTGATGCGGTTCTTGATCGATACGGCCAGGCGCGGGACCGCTTGAGCACTGTCACCGGTTCGTCACGGAATGCCGGGCAGCTGCGAAGTCGATGGGGTTCGGTAATCCTGTTTTCGCGGCGTATGCTCGCCGGCAAAAAATAGTGTCAGCGTATGCTCGCTGGTGGCGGGCATGGCTATGATCCCGGTCCCTTCAGATAATCGAGATCAGACCATGCGCATACTCGGCCTAGCACTTGTGCTCACCCTGCTGGCTCCTGCAGCGATCGCTGCACAAGCTCTCCCGCCCGGGGCGCAGTTCGAAGTGGGTTTTTCTCCTAAGCGGGGAAGTCTTGCGACGGTCCTGAGGGGTATTGAGTCGGCCAAATCCAGTATTCGTGTGGCCGCTTACGGGTTCACGTCGAAACCGATTGCTTTGGCCCTGCTTGATGCACAGAGGCGTGGCGTGGACGTGCAGGTGGTTGCTGACAAGGGGTCCAATGGGAAGGGCTACACGGCCACCACGTTCTTGGCCAACCAAGGCGTGGCTGTACGTCTGAACGGGCTGTACGCCATCCACCACCACAAATTCATGGTGATAGATGGCAAGCACGTCGAACTTGGCAGCTTCAACTATTCAGCGGCCGCCGCTGACCGGAACGCTGAGAACGTGTTGCTACTCTGGAACGTGCCGCCTATCGCTGCCGAATACACGCGTGAGTGGCAGCGGCTGTGGGACGAAGCGACGCCCCTAGAAAAAGTGTATTGAGGAAGCTCGCTTTCTTGGCGTCGCGTAGAAGGTTTACGCAGTTGATGCCAACCGCGTAAACCGATTGGGTTTCCCTGTATGGGTAAGCCGGCGCCCACCCCGAAGGCATCCCCCAATACCTATTACGCCGCTAGGTCAGCCTGTTCCGTGCAGTTCCACGAGGCCTTGAGGCGCTCGCGAATCTCAGCAAGCGTTGTCGTCACCAGCAACTTCCCATCCCGAAAGACGGGAGTCATCTCGCCGCTGGAGAACTGGTCGAGAGTCTGCTGCTCGTACAAGACGTAGTTGTCGCCCTCTTTCTCGACGCGCAGCAGACCCCGAGCCGACTTCTTCGTGCCGTCGTCTGTGGCTGGATCTTTGTAGATGTCGACCTGTTCGTCGTCGACTTCGGCATAGATCGCCTTCATGGCCCAACCGAACGTATCGCGCGAGAGCATGTTGTAGGTGTACGAGCCGATGCCGAAAACCACGTTGCTCGATGCGAACCCCTTCTCGGCAAGTCGGCTCAGGATGTCCCAGGCGCGCTTCAGGGAGATCGAGTCACCGTAAATCAAGCCGACCTTGTCGTTGAGCGTCTTGTAGCCCTTGTTTGTCAGCGCACCGCCGTAGATGTCCCAGAGGCACTCGACAGAGCCCTTGCGCTCGGCTTCCGTGATGTGCAAACCGGTAGCCGCCACGATGTACTTGCCATCGATCTTCTGGAACACACCGTCGCTGCCGCGCATGAGTTCGCTGTCACGGTAGCCAGCCAGGATGCGCACCGGATCGCCGGAATCCGGGCGAAACACAACGCGGCTCTGGCCAAGCGCATTCGGTTTGCGGGCCAGGATCTCGGCCTTCAGTTCCTTCGCGATGACCGTGATGACATTCCAGTAGTCGAACGAATCGCTCACCAGGGAGACCATGCCGGCGGGGTAGTCCTGTGTGACGAACTCGCGGATGATCTCGAGTTCGGCCAGCCGGCGCAGTGCCTTCTCGTCCAGTCCAGCATTCGCCGGGTCGCGCTGCAGGCGCTTGAGCGTCGCCAAGATGCGCAGCGTCATGACGCTGTGCTCGGACGCCGGGATCGAACCTCCTACCAACTCCTTGTCCGCGTCGGCACCGTAGTAGTCCTCGGCATAGTCGATCGCTGGGATCGTATCAGTGCCGGTGAAAGAGAGCAGGTGGCCGACGCCGCAGCGCATCGCGTCGTGCACGCCGCTCATCCCACGCATCGAGAAGTCGTGGCCTTGCCAGTCGACGAACTCCTCCGGTGCGCCGGTCAGCCTGGCGAAGTAGGTCAGCAGCTTGCGGAATTCGAATGCAATGGTAGCCACCGTCGACGGCTTCCATATCTCGGTGCTGAACAGCGTCTCGAAGTAGGTCGAGACCCACGGGAACGCGGCATGCGTGTTGACGAAGAGCACCGGCGGTACCTTGATGTTCACGCGCACGCCCTCCGGCAGGGCGCGCAGTTCCAGCGGCAGGTAACCGAGGTCGTGCAGCGCCTCAAGGCGGTCGACCGGTACCGCGTCCTGGCCGAGCGCGGTGTCCATACGGCGCTTGTACTTGTGAACCGCCGCGGCCTTGGGCGCATCGAAGAACTCGCGCTGGAACACCCCGAGGAAGAACTCCTTGATGAAGCCCTGAAGGCCGAACCAGACCACCTTGTTGTCGAAGAACTGCTCAAGGACTGGCGCGTACTTTGCCGAGCGCGGGGTGAAATTCGCGACGAGCTTGGTCGTGGCCGCAGGATACATCGAGGGGTGACCGGTCTTGTAGAAGTCGGCGAGATTGAAGGGAATCAGTCCGTTCATGGTTGTTCTCCGGTGGGCGAGGGCTCGTATTGGATCAGACCTGGATGGCGCGCGTGTCGCCGATCCAGTTGTTGCGGGTGAAAACGCCTGCATAGCTTTCCAGCAATGCGTCGAGGCCTTTACTGAAGATGCCGTGCGTGACGTAGAGGTACAGTGGGTTGCGCGCGGTACGGTCCGCCTGCTTTGCATCCAGTGCCTGCGCAAGTTCAGTGAAGGTGCGGCCGCCATCGCAGATGTCGTCGACAACCAACAGCGCGGAGTCGGGCAGCTTGTCTTGAATCTCGGTGCCCGTAATGGCGCCCGTGTGGGTGTCGCGGACCTTGTCCGCAAACACGACAGGCAGATCAAGTTGCGAGGCCAACTTCAAGACGCGCTTGCGAGCGCCAGCGTCAGGAGCGACCAGCGCCAGACTGCTGTTCTTGCTGCGAATGGATTCGACAACGCGACTCAGTGCCGGCAACGGGTCATCGATCACGACACGGTTGAGCAGGGCAGACGTGACATCACTGTGTGGGTCCTCGATGACGACGCGACGATAGTTCTGAGCGTTGATCAGATCGCAGAACACCTTGGCGCTGAGCGCCTCGCCTGGATTGGCCACCCGATCTTGGCGCGCGTATGGCACATAGGGGAGGTGTAGAGCGATCGGCGTATCCGGATATGCCCGGCGCAGCGCGTCGGTGGCCATCAGCAGGGCCATGATGGCATCGGCATTTGACAGATGCGCCTTGATTTCGAGTTCGTGGGCCGGCACCCCCGTTTGGAGCGTGACATGCATCTCGCCGCCCGGGAACTTCAGGACCTTCACTTCCACTGGATTGCGGGCTTTCCACGGCGACTCGGGATAGCGCTGGGTCACTGTCACAGCGGTCACGTTCAACATCACTCCCTCCACATAGTTGGTATATCCGACTAACTTGGGGTGGAGTATATCCCTACATAGTGGATTTATACAACTATGTTTGCTAAAATTTTTTCACGTCGACTGAGCCAAGGAGATCGGCATGAAAACGGGTTACAAGAAGCCGGACGTGAGCGTCGATGTCGTACTGCTGACACTGTCAGAAGGAGGGCTGATGGTGGCGCTGCACGAGCGTAACAATGAACCCTACCGCGGGGTGCTAGCGTTGCCGGGCGGTTACATCCATACCGACGAGGACAGCTCACTCGAGGAAGCGGTGCGTCGCATGTTGCGCGAAAAGACAAGGCTGGAACCGCGCTATATCGAGCAGCTTCAGACGTTTGCTGGTCCCACCCGAGATCCACGCGGGTGGTCGGTAGCGATCAGCTACGTTGCACTGGTACCGTTGGATGACCTGGTTGGTGATGAGTCTCGAGTGTTCCAGTTCTACCCGGCGGACCGCCTTCCCGTTCTGGCTTTTGACCACTCAGACCAGATTCGCGCCGCTGTAGAGCGGGTTCGCAACAAGTCGAGCTATTCGACGCTGCCATGCTGGTTGCTTCCCGAGAAGTTTACGCTGACGCAACTGCAGCATACCTACGAGGCGGTGTTCGGTGAAACGGTGACTCGAGCGACATTCCGTTCCCGGCTGGGGATCAAGGTTGGCGACGTGCAACCTGGCGAAGCGGTTGATGAGGCAGGTGTGCTCATTGCGACAGACGACTACCAATTGGGCAATCAGCGGCCGGCCCGACTATTCCGGGTCGATCAACTCGGTTTGTTCAAGCGTGCAAGCTGGTAGAGCGCGCGCGTCGTAATTGCGTGACAGACGGAACGCACCATCTCACAAATGGCATGCGTCGGATCTGCCATGCGACCAAAGGACTGGAGAGCGGCGTTCTATCGGAATTTTCCGAGGACGTGGCCAATCAGGCCGGTTTATGATGGAAAGGAGCGCTCGTCGATTCTCTCTCGTATAGGAAAGATCGACGACCTCGGCGGCACAGGAAAACTCCGAACGAGTCGGCAGAGGAAAGCTTGGGGCGTCCATAAAGGAACGGGCGATACTCATTTCAAGAATCCA
Source organism: Ralstonia chuxiongensis (assembly GCF_024158925.1). Classification (NCBI taxonomy): domain Bacteria; kingdom Pseudomonadati; phylum Pseudomonadota; class Betaproteobacteria; order Burkholderiales; family Burkholderiaceae; genus Ralstonia; species Ralstonia chuxiongensis. The sequence goes on from NZ_JAMYWC010000015.1 coordinate 21,568, forward strand.
ACAAGCCATGAGAAAGATCGCTCTCGTAAGCACTCTTCTCGCGTTCTCTGCTACTGCAAGTGCTGGCACGATGTCTGTCCGTGTCGAACGACCTGATTGGTACAAATTGCTGAACCAAATTTCGGCTTGGAACGTGGTACTGAGCGGTGAGATAGACGCGGGAGCACCGGCACGCGTCGCACAAGCGCTCAAGCAGGTTGGGAATGATGGCGCCGACGTATATCTCGATTCCCCCGGGGGCAGTCTTGTCGCTGGCATGCAGATGGGCCGCCTCCTCCGGAAAGCGGGTGCGAACACGCATATAGGGAGCCTTGCGGTCGACAACGAGCACAAGTTTGCCGGTAAGCCAGGGGTGAAGCCAGTTCCTGGGGGCTGCTTCAGCGCCTGTTCACTGGCATTTCTCGGTGGAGAGTACCGTTACGCGATGGATGGCTCGCAATTTGGCGTGCACCGCTTCTCCAGTCCGTCCGGACCGACCGAAGGCGACTTGGACGCCGCGCAGGTGATCTCTGCGTCGATCGGAAATTATATCCGAGACATGGAAGTCGATCAGGGCCTGTTTGGTCTGATGGCGTCTCAAGGAAAAGAAGGCATCCGAATTTTGACGAAGAGCGAGCTAACTGGCTTCAACGTTGTAAACAATGGGCGGAAACGGCCGGAGTGGTCAATCGAAGCAATCGAAGGAGGCCAGTATCTCCGTGGGGTCCAAGATACTGTGTACGGACAAGGCAAAGCAGTGTTCTTGTGCGAACAGCGCAGAATATGGATGCAGTCGTTTTATCAAATCTGTTAACGCGCGAGCAGAATTGACCCACTTGGCGGGGTGATTTGCATCGAAATTTGACCCACGTGATTGAATGTCCTGCTCAATCTTTGAGCAGGGGATACAGAGGTGATCACGGTGGGCATGTTG
>NZ_JAMYWC010000016.1:0-17740 GCF_024158925.1 Ralstonia chuxiongensis
CACTCAGTCCACCGCCAATCGCCAACCACCCAATCGACCGCAAACCCGCTCCAACCTTGCTTCTCCACCACCAAACTCCACCGCCTCAACCTGCGTTTCGGCGCTGTGTTTTGCAGCGAGGGGCGAACTATAGGCGGGTTTTTCGAACAGTGCAAGCCCTTTCTTATTGCGGGGTCTTTTTGCACTTTCCCAAGGGTTACGGCGCCTTGTGAGACCGCATCCATCGCAGACCCTTGGCTGCCCGGCTCCGCGCGCCGCTGGCGCGCTTGTGAAAGACGTTCACTATGGACAGCGGCGGCGCACCGAGTATGTCGACAACGCAATCCAGAGCAACACTCGCATCGTGCACCTCGCCCAAGGCGTCTTGCAATTTGCGCAAATGATTGCGGTAGCGCTTGGCTGCGTGGGCCCCCAGCGCCGGATAGAACGCTTCATATAGATAGCGCCACTGCTTGGCGGCGATGCGGGCGCGATGCAGCCGTGGTGCGGACGACCGCTTAGGGTGGCGGCCGCGACGGATCAGCTTCTTTCTGAGCGCCCGGGCCTGGGCGCGAGCGAAACGGGGATGCCCCTCCGACTTGCCCTCTATATGAAATGCCGCGACCGCACGCTCCAGTTCGAGCAGCGTTTCCGCCACATCAGGCGACGCCAGCTCAGCTCTCAACTCTTCCCAGGCTCGATTGCGCGCCTCTTTGGACTTCGTCAGCGCCCTGTCCAACCACGCCCGCCCTACCTCGTCGTCATTAGATAAGAACTGCTGAGCTGCGGGAAGCCAATCGGAAAGCAGCACGTCCCATTCGCGCACAGGGCCAGTTGATGCGGCAAGCGCACGCAGGCGAGGTTTCCACTCCGCGGCAAAGCTGGGCGGCAATACCGGCGCGAACGTCACCCACGCCGAACGTAGGCGGCGCAGCGTGACTCGGAATTGATGGAGATCTTCTTCGCTGGGGCTCGGGGCGACCAGCCTGGCGAGGGCATCGCGCAGAGCAGCGATGTGCTCGGTGACGATGCCCGCGAAGATCGAAAGGATTGCCGCATGTGAGTGCTCGCTCACGATGCTCCCCGCATGACGAGTCTGGATGACAGAGCGGCTCGCAAGGTGCGCGCCTTGTCATTTCACTGTAGTCGACGAGGCGAAGACTGCAGAAGCGCCAGATCAAACGTCAGAGCGTTTCGCTGGCGACGATCACGTCGACCTCTGCAGCCCGGAAGACTTCGGCCATCGGCTCGGGCACCGGGACGTCGGTGAAGAACTTGTCGATCTGCGAGACATGGCCCAGACGGACGACGGCGCGGCGGCCGAACTTGGAGTGATCGGCGACGAGCCAGACTTCGCGCGACTGCTCGATGATGGCCTGGGCGACCCGCACTTCACGGTAGTCGTAGTCGAGCAGCGTGCCGTCTTCGTCAATGCTGGAGACGCCGATGATGCCGATGTCGACGCGGAACTGCTTCATGAAGTCGATCGTGGCCTCGCCGACGATGCCGCGGTCGCGGTTGCGCACGAGGCCACCGGCGACGATGACTTCGGCCTCCGGGCTGCCAGAGAGGATCGACGCGACGTTCAGGTTGTTGGTGATGACGCGCAGGCCGCGTGGCCCGTTCTGGCCGACGAGCGCCTTGGAAACCTCTTCGGTGGTGGTTCCGATATTGATGATGAGCGAGCGGCCGGGCTCGACATGGCGCGCGACGACTTCGGCGATGCGGCGCTTGGCGTCGATGTGCAGGACTTGGCGCTGGTCGTAATCGATGTTCTCGACCGACGACGGCAGGCCGACGCCGCCGTGGTAACGCGCGAGCAGGCGCTCGTCTTCGAGCTGCCGAATATCGCGGCGAATGGTTTGCGTCGTGACGCCCAGCACACGGGCGAGCGCATCGACGGAGGCATCGCCGTGCTGGCGGACGTATTCGAGGATCTGGCGGTGTCGCGGAAGCATCAAGTCACAAAACGAACATAAACGAACATATGTGAGCGAATTAGGCGATTCCCTATGTTGCTTTATTTTCGCCCTTCACTAAACTATCCGCCAACGCGTCACTATTCGCAAGAAAAGACGCGCAAATCAACAGATTCCAACCCATGCAACTCACTGACGCGTCGCATCTGGACTGTGATCTGCTGGTGGTCGGAGGCGGCATCAACGGCGTGGGAATCGCCCGGGATGCCGTGGGCCGTGGCCTGTCGGTGGTCTTGTGTGAAAAAGACGACCTGGCCCAGCACACCTCTTCGGCCTCAACCAAGCTGATCCACGGCGGGCTGCGCTACCTCGAATATTACGAATTCAGCCTGGTGCGCAAGGCCTTGCAAGAGCGCGAGGTGCTGCTGCGCATGGCGCCGCACATCATGTGGCCGCTGCGTTTCGTGATGCCGCACGACGCCGCGCAACGCCCGGCGTGGATGATCCGCGCGGGCCTCTTCCTCTATGACCATCTGGCGCGCCGGCGCTTTCTGCCCGGTTCGGAATCCATCAAGCTCGCCCAGCATCCGGCGGGTAAGCCGCTCAAGGCAGGCTACACGCGCGGTTTCGTCTATTCCGATGGCTGGGTGGACGACGCCCGCCTGGTGGTGCTCAACGCGCGCGACGCGGCAGACCGCGGGGCGCAGATTTTCACCCGCACGCGCTGTCTGAACGCCGAGCGCCGCGCCGATGGCTGGCATGCGTCGCTGGCTGGCCCGGACGGCATCCGCTCCGTGCGCGCCAAAGCGATCGTCAATGCCGCCGGGCCGTGGGCGGCGGAGTTCGCCCGCTCTGCGCACGCGCTGCCGAGCACGCGCGGCCTGCGCCTGATCAAGGGCAGCCACATCGTCGTGCGGAGGATGTTCAACCACCCGTTCGCTTATATCTTTCAGAACCCGGACGGGCGGATCGTGTTTGCGATTCCGTACCAGAATGAATTCACGCTGATTGGCACGACGGATCTGGAATACAAGGGCTCGGTGGACCAAGTGGCCATCGACGCGGGCGAAATCCAATACCTATGCGAAATGGCCAGCCGCTATTTCACCCAGCAGCTGACGCCGGCCGACGTGGTGTGGAGCTACTCGGGGGTGCGGCCGCTGCTGGACGACAGCGCCGCCAATGCTTCGGCCATCACGCGCGATTACCTGGTCGAATGCGAAACCGGTGCCGACGGCGCCAGCGCACCACTCGTCAACGTGTGGGGCGGCAAGATCACGACCTACCGCAAGCTGGCCGAGGAAGCGCTGGACCAGCTGGCGCCGCATTTGCCGCTGGCCGGCAAGCCTTCGTGGACGGCCACCGCATCGCTGCCCGGCGGCGATCTGGAAGCGCCGGGGCAGTTGGTTGCCGAATACACCTTCGACGATTTTGTGACGCGTTTGCAAAAACGTTTGCCGTGGCTGCCGACCCAGCTTGCGATGCGCTATGCGCACCAGTACGGCACGCGCCTGAACACGATGCTGGCCGGCGCCACGCGGCTGGAAGAGCTGGGCGCCGAAGTGACGCCCGGGCTGTACGAAGCCGAAATCCGCTATTTGATCGAACACGAATGGGCCCGCACGGCGCAGGACATCCTGTGGCGGCGGACCAAGCTGGGCCTGCACGCCAGCGATGCCGACCGCAGCCGCCTGGAAGGCTGGCTGGCGCGGCATCTGCCGGAAGGCGAGACCACGCCAGTTGCGGAACGCGCGCCCTGACGCACCGGGCCGGCGCGCGAGCCAAGACATCAAGAAATCAAAGCAGTAAGACGGGAGACAACAATTGATTCTGGAACTGGACCAGGTTACGGCCATGGTCGGGGCGCAGACGCACCTGTACCCGACCAGCCTGCGGCTGGCGCCCGGCGCCATCAACGTGCTGCTGGGGCCGACGCAAGCCGGCAAGACCACGTTGATGCGCATCATGGCCGGGTTGGACCGGCCGACCACCGGCCGCGTCCTGGTCGACGGTAAGGACGTGACGGGCGTGGGGGTACGCGATCGCAATCTGGCGATGGTGTACCAGCAATTCATCAACTACCCGGCGATGACGGTGTACGACAACATCGCCTCGCCGCTGCGTCTGCAGGGCACCAACAAGGGCGAGATCGACACGCGTGTGCGTGCCGTTGCGGCCAAGCTGCACATCGAACACCTGCTGCAGCGCCTGCCGGCGGAGCTGTCCGGCGGACAGCAGCAGCGTTGCGCGCTGGCCCGGGCACTCGTCAAGCGTGCGCCGCTGGTGCTGCTGGACGAACCGCTCGTCAACCTCGACTACAAGCTGCGCGAAGAACTGCGTGCCGAGCTGGCATCGCTCTTTGCTGACGGCGGCACGACCGTTGTCTACGCCACCACCGAGCCGCAGGAAGCGCTGCTGCTGGGCGGCCACACCGTCGTCATGCATGAAGGCCGCGTGCTGCAGGATGGCCCCACGCTCGACATGTACGAAGTGCCGGTGTCGGTCAACGCGGCAGCCATCTTTAACGACCCGCCGATGAACGTGCTGGACGCCACCGTGGTTGAGGGCAACCAAATCCGGCTGCCCCAAGGCATTGACGTTGCGTGGACGCGCCCGCTGCCGATGGCGGCCGGCACGCGCTGCCGCATCGGCCTGCGTCCGAGCCACATCCGTCTGGCGCCGCGCAACGACGGCGCGGTTGCCCTGCCGGGCACGGTGGAACTGGCCGAGTTGTCTGGCTCCGAAACCTATCTGCACGTGCGTGCGCATGCCGCCGGCCAGTCGAACACGATTGGCCTGGTCGCGCAGCTGCCCGGCGTGCACGAGTTCGAACTCGGCGCGGCGCTGGATGTGTTTGTCGATCCGGCCGAACTGTTCCTGTTCGACGATGCGGGCAAGCTGGTGAGCGCGCCCAAGCAGGGAGGCGCACATGGCGCGCATTGAATTCCGCAACCTGGGGCACAGCTACCGCCCGAATCCGCAAAACCTGAACGACTACGCGCTGCAGCCGATGAACATGACCTGGCGCGACGGCGGTGCATACGCGCTGCTGGGCCCGTCGGGCTGCGGCAAGTCCACGCTGCTGAACATCATCTCGGGTCTGCTGACGCCGTCGGAGGGCCAGGTGCTGTTTGACGATCGCGACGTCACTCACGCAACGCCGCGCGAACGCAACATCGCGCAGGTGTTCCAGTTCCCGGTCATCTACGACACGATGACGGTGTTCGACAACCTTGCCTTCCCGCTGCGCAACCGCAAGACGCCCGAAGCCGAAGTGAAGAAGCGCGTGGAGGAAGTGGCCGAGATTCTCGAGCTGCAGCACGCGCTCAAGCGCCGCGCCTCAGGCCTGGCTGCCGACGCCAAGCAGAAGATCTCGCTGGGCCGCGGCCTGGTGCGCAAGGACGTGGCGGCCATCCTGTTCGACGAGCCGCTCACCGTCATCGACCCGCACCTGAAGTGGCAACTGCGTCGCCAGCTCAAGAAGATTCACCAGCAGCTCAAGCTCACGCTGATCTACGTGACACACGATCAGGTGGAGGCGCTGACCTTTGCCGACGAGGTGGTCGTCATGACCGAAGGCAAGGTCGTCCAGCAAGGCGGGCCGGAAGCGCTGTTCGAGCGGCCGGACCACACATTCGTGGGCTACTTCATCGGCAGCCCGGGCATGAACCTCTACCCGGTGACGGTGGATGGCGATGTGATCGCGCTGGGCGATCAGCGTCTGTCTGTGGGGCGCGACACGCTTGCCACGCTCAAGAACGCAAACGGTTCACTCAAGCTCGGCATCCGCCCGGAATTCGTGCAGCTCGCGGCGCCCGGTGAAGTCGGCACCGTGGCGGCCAACGTGCATCAGGTGCAGCAACTGGGTACGCACCAGCTGCTGACGGCCAGCCTGGGCGAAGCCGGCGGCCTGCCCATCAAGGCCAAGCTTCCGAATGAAGTGGGCATCACCGAATCGCGCGTATGGCTGCGCCTGGATGCGCCGCAGACCCTGTACTACAGCAATGACGAGAGGATCGGCCGATGAACAAGCCGTTCAACAACAAGGCGTGGTTCCTGATCCTGCCGGTGTTTCTGTGTGTGGCGTTCTCCGCCATCCTGCCGCTGATGACGGTGGTCAACTACTCGGTGCAGGACATCATCAGCCCCGAGCAGCACGTGTTCGTGGGCGTCGACTGGTTCCGCCAGATCCTGCGTGACAGCGATCTGCAGGACGCGCTCACGCGCCAGCTGATCTTCTCGCTGTGCGTGCTGGCCGTGGAGATTCCGCTGGGCATCGGCCTGGCGCTGTCGATGCCATCCAAGGGCTGGAAGGCTTCGGCCGCACTGGTGGTGCTCGCCATGCCGCTGCTGATTCCCTGGAACGTGGTTGGCACGATCTGGCAGATCTTCGGGCGCTCCGATATCGGCTTGGCCGGCTACTGGCTCAACGAGATGGGGATCGACTACAACTACACGTCGCACTCGTTCGATGCGTGGATCACCGTGCTGATCATGGACGTGTGGCACTGGACGCCGTTGGTGGCGCTGCTGGCGTATGCCGGGCTGCGCTCGATTCCGGATGCGTTCTACCAGGCAGCGGAGATTGACGGCGCCAGTCGCCTGGCCGTGTTCCGCTACATCCAGTTGCCGAAGATGCGCGGCGTGCTGATGATCGGCGTGCTGCTGCGCTTCATGGACAGCTTCATGATCTACACCGAGCCGTTCGTGCTGACCGGCGGCGGCCCCGGCAATGCCACGACGTTCCTCTCGCAGTACCTGACGCAGAAGGCGGTCGGCCAGTTCGACCTGGGCCCGGCGGCGGCATTCTCGATCGTGTACTTCCTCATCATCCTGCTGTTCTGCTTCGTCCTCTACAACTGGATGCAGCGCATGGGCAGCGCCAGCACGGCCGCGGGAGACGACCATGCGTAAGAACAACAACAACGAACACCGGCGCAAGATCGCTCGCGCCATCACGCTGGCGGTGTACGTGGCATTTGCCGTGCTGCCGCTGTACTGGATGTTGAGCATGTCGCTCAAGACCAACGAGGAGACGCTCGCCGGCTTCTCGATCTGGCCGAAGCTCGTCACGTTCGACAACTACAAGATCATCTTCACCGACCCGTCGTGGTACTGGGGTTACATCAACTCCATCATCTACGTGACGATGAACACGGTGCTCTCGACCGTGGTGGCGCTGCCGGCGGCCTATGCCTTCTCGCGCTACCGCTTCCTGGGCGACAAGCACATGTTCTTCTGGCTGCTGACGAACCGCATGACGCCGCCTGCGGTGTTTCTGCTGCCGTTCTTCCAGCTGTATTCGACGGTCGGCCTGATGGACACCCACCTGGGCGTGGCCCTGGCGCACATGCTGTTCAACGTGCCGCTGGCGGTGTGGATTCTCGAAGGCTTCATGTCAGGCATCCCGCGCGAGATTGACGAGACCGCCTACATCGACGGCTACAGCTTCCCCAAGTTCTTCCTGAAGATCTTCCTGCCGCTCATCAAGGCCGGCGTGGGCGTGACGGCGTTCTTCTGCTTCATGTTCAGCTGGGTGGAGTTGCTGCTCGCGCGCACGCTTACGTCCGTCGATGCCAAACCCATCACCGCTGTGATGACGCGCACGGTGTCGGCCTCGGGCATGGATTGGGGCGTGCTGGCTGCGGCCGGTGTGCTGACGATCATTCCCGGCGCGCTGGTGATCTGGTTTGTGCGGAACTACATCGCAAAGGGTTTTGCGATGGGCCGCGTCTAAAACAAAAACGGGAGACACAGCCATGTTCAGCTGGATGGCCTGGACGCCCGAAGTGGCGATCTTCTTCGGCTGCATCGCATTGATGCTGGCCAGTATGACGGTGTGGGAGGTCGTTCGGCCGACCGTGGAGCGAAAGGGCTTCCTGCCCATCGCCACCACGCGCGGCGACCGCCTCTTCATCGGCCTGCTGGCCGCGGCCTATATCAACCTGGCGTGGGTCGGCCTCACCTCAGAAGAGACGAGCGCCTGGGGCGGCTTCATCGCCTCGATGGTGGTGCTGGCGATCGTGATGTGGCGCGGCTGATGCGCCTTCGATGTACTTGAATTTGCAAGTCCGGGGGCATCGGCACGCGTTGATGCTTCCACGCCCAAATTGACGTACGGGCACAGGCATTCCATCACGCTCCCCGCGTCGGAATGCCGGATGTTTTCGCTGCGGGGAGAACAACAAGCCAACAAGCACGAGGAGATACCAATGAAAACATCCTGGCGCATGACGCTTCAGATCAGTGCCATTGCACTGGCGAGCGCCCTGGCAGTCGGCGCAGCCCATGCCGGCGAAGCCGAAGCCAAGAAGTGGATCAGCAGCGAATTCCAGCCCAGCACGCTGTCGCAAGACAAGCAGATGGCGGAAATGAAGTGGTTCATCGACGCCGCGGCCAAGCTCAAGGCCAAGGGCGTGACCGAGATCCACGTCGTGTCGGAAACGCTCGACACGCACGCGTATGAATCGAAGACGCTGGCCAAGGCCTTCGAAGAAATCACCGGCATCAAGGTCAAGCACGACATCATGCAGGAAGGCGATGTCGTCGAAAAACTGCAGACCTCGATGCAGTCGGGCAAGAGCATCTATGACGGCTGGATCTCCGACTCCGACCTGATCGGCACGCACTACCGCTATGGCGTGGTGATGCCGCTGTCGGATTACATGGCCGGCGAAGGCAAGGAATTCACCAACCCGGGCCTGGACCTGAAGGACTTCATCGGCACGAGCTTCACCACCGCGTCTGACGGCAAGCTCTATCAGCTGCCGGACCAGCAGTTCGCCAACCTGTACTGGTTCCGCGCCGACTGGTTCGCCCGCAAGGACCTGCAGGACAAGTTCAAGGCCAAATACGGCTACGACCTGGGCGTGCCCGTCAACTGGACGGCCTATGAAGACATCGCCAACTTCTTCACGAACGACGTGAAGGAGCTGGACGGCAAGCGCGTCTACGGCCACATGGATTACGGCAAGAAGGATCCGTCGCTGGGCTGGCGCTTTACCGACGCGTGGCTGTCGATGGCCGGCTCCGCCGACAAGGGCATCCCGAACGGCCTGCCGGTCGACGAATGGGGCATTCGCGTGGAAGGCTGCGCTCCGGTGGGCGCCTCGATGTCGCGCGGTGGTGCCACCAACAGCCCGGCCGCGGTGTACGCGCTCACCAAGTACATCGACTGGATGAAGAAGTACGCGCCGCCCGAAGCCACCGGCATGACCTTCAACGAAGCCGGCCCGGTGCCCGCACAAGGCCACATCGCCCAGCAGGTGTTCTGGTACAGCGCCTTCACCGCGCCGATGACCAAGCCGGGCCCGGTCGTCAATGCTGACGGCTCGCCGAAGTGGCGCATGGCACCGTCGCCGCACGGCCCGTACTGGAAGGACGGCATGCAGAACGGCTACCAGGACGTCGGCTCGTGGACGTTCTTCAAGTCCACCCCGTTCGAGCGCCGCTCGGCCGCGTGGCTATACGCGCAGTTCGTCACGTCGAAGACCGTGTCGCTCAAGAAGTCGATCACCGGCCTCACGTTCATTCGTGACTCCGATATCCACAGCGACTACTTCACCAAGAACGCAGCCAAGTACGGCGGCCTGATCGAGTTCTACCGCAGCCCGGCCCGCGTGGCCTGGACGCCGACCGGCAACAACGTGCCCGACTATCCGAAGCTGGCACAGCTCTGGTGGAAGAACGTCGCCACGGCCGTCACGGGCGAAAAGACCCCGCAAGGCGCGATGGACAACCTGGCCAAGGAAATGGACCAGGTGATGGGTCGCCTGCAGCGCGCCGGCATGAAGAACTGCGCGCCGAAGCTGAACCCGGAAAGCGATCCGTCGAAGTGGCTGTCGACCGAACACGCCCCGTGGAAGAAGCTCGACAACGAGCGTCCGAAGGGTGAGACGGTGGCCTACGACAAGCTGCTCGCCGCATGGAAGGCTGGCAAGGTGCGCTGATCACGCGCAGCCCGCGGGGCGCCGGTCTTTGACGACGGCCACCTGCGGGCTACCATGCTTGTTTCCGTTTCATCCACTGTCGGGCAGGCCGCACGCTGACCTTGCCCGACAGTCATCAGACTCTGCCTTATGGAATACCTCCTCGCGCTCGACCAGGGCACGTCCAGCTCACGCGCCATCGTCTTCAACCGCGCCGGCCAGATCGTCGCCAGCGCCCAGCAGGAGTTTCCCCAGCATTTTCCGCAGCCCGGCTGGGTCGAGCATGATCCGTTCGACATCTGGAACAGCCAGCTCGCCACCTGCCGCGCGGCACTCGAACAAGCGAAGCTCTCCGCCGCCGACATGGCCGCGCTGGGCATCACCAACCAGCGCGAAACCACCATGGTGTGGGAACGCGCCACGGGCAAACCGATCTTCAACGCCATCGTCTGGCAGGACCGCCGCACGGAATCCATCTGCGAGCGCCTGCGCGCCGAAGGCCTGGAAGATGAGGTGCGCAAGCGCACTGGCCTGATCATCGACCCGTATTTTTCCGCCACCAAGCTGCGCTGGATTCTCGACCACGTGGATGGCGCCCGCGAGCGCGCCGCGCGTGGCGAACTCGCCTTCGGCACCATCGACAGCTGGCTGGTGTGGCAACTCACGCGCGGCCGCCTCCATGTGACGGACGTGTCGAACGCATCCCGCACGATGCTGTGGAACATCCATACCGGCGAATGGGACGCAGACCTCATGCGCGCGCTGGACATTCACCCGAGCCTGTTGCCCGAGGTGCATCCGTCCGCGTATCAGTTTGGGCAGACCGATGCCGACTGGCTCGGCGCCTCGCTCACCATCGGCGGCATTGCCGGCGACCAACAATCGGCGCTCTTCGGCCAGGCCTGCTTCAAGCCGGGCATGGCCAAGAACACCTACGGCACCGGCTGTTTCATGCTGCTCAACACCGGCGACAAGGCGGTGCAATCGCACAATGGCCTGATCAGCACGGCGGCCTGCCAAAGCGGCCCGAAGCGCAGCTACGCGCTGGAGGGTAGCGTGTTCGTCGGCGGCGCGGTCGTGCAGTGGCTGCGCGACGGCCTGCGCGCCATCCAGCGCTCCGCCGACGTCGAAGGCCTGGCCGCCTCGGTGCCCGATTCCGGCGGCGTGGTGTTCGTGCCGTCGTTCACGGGCCTCGGGGCGCCGTACTGGGACCCAACCGCGCAAGGCGCCATCGTCGGCCTGTCACGCGGCACGACCATTGGCCACATCGCGCGCGCGGCGCTGGAATCCATCGCCTTCCAGAGCACCGCCCTGCTGCAAGCCATGACGCGCGATGCCGTCTCCACCATCTCGGAACTGCGCGTCGACGGCGGTGCCTCGGCCAACAACCTGCTGCTGCAATTCCAGGCCGATTTGCTCGGCATTCCGGTGGTGCGGCCGGAGATCATCGAAACCACGGCGCTGGGCGCGGCCTACCTGGCCGGCATCGCCACCGGCTTCTACCGGGGCGAGGACGAAGTCGCGCAGCAATGGCGCGCTTCGCGTACGTTCCACCCCGTCATCAGCCGCGACGAGGCAGCGCATCGCATCGCCCAGTGGGAAATGGCCGTCGCGCAGGTCCGCCTGCCAACAACGCGCGGGCACTGAACGCAAAGCCAGCGGGCAGAAAAAAGGCGACCCTCGGATCGCCTTTTTTCATGGTTCGGCCGGCGGCTTACTTGCCTTCGCTGCTCGGCGTCTGGGCAGGGCCGCCTTGTTCGCTCATGGCTTCCTTGCGCTTGGCGCGGGCTTCCTTCTTCTCGGCCTTGCGGTTGGCCTTGGCGGCCTTCTTCTCTTCCTTGTACGCGGCCTTGGCGTCGGACTTGCGAGCCTTGTATTCGTCGCTGGCGGCCTTATCGTCAATGCGCTTCTGCACCAGCGGGTCAGACGACGAGGCGGCCGGCCCACCTTGCGGGGCGGCCTGCACGGTGCCGGTGGTCTGCGGTGAAGTCTGCGGTGCCGGCGTCATCTGTGCGAAAGCAGCCGACGCAGCAAACGTGGCGGCCACGGCGAGGGCGGTTTTCAGGCGCAGTTCAATCATGGTTGGGCTCCTTCTTTTACAAAAACACGGAATGGACTGACCACATAAGCGGCGCACGCAGCACCCGAAGTGATCTCGGCGCACATCAACGGCGCACGCCGGACGTTGCAAATCACAACACCCATCCCGTCGCAAGAAGCGCTCCCAGGCCATCGACTACACTGCGCGCTATCTCCATCCCTCCTATGCGCCGTGTCCAGCCACGCCACCGATTTCGTCCTGCTTGATCCGCCCGCCGATGCGCTAGCCCTGAACGCGGATGACGCCGCCCGCCATGTCGCAACCGTGCAGCGCTGGCTGGAAGATGCCGTCATCGGCCTGAACCTGTGCCCCTTCGCCAAGGCCGTGCATGTCAAACAGCAGGTTCGATACGCCGTCAGCCGCGCGACGATGGACGGCGACGTGCTCGACCACCTGCGTGCCGAAGCCGATCTGCTGCACGCCACCCCCGCCGTACAGATCGACACCACGCTGCTGATCGTCCCGGCCCTGGCTGACTTCCTCGATTTCCACTCGCTCACGGAGCGTGCCGAATCCGTGCTCGCCAAGGCCGGCTACGAAGGTGAGCTGCAACTTGCAAGCTTCCACCCCGATTTCGTCTTCGCCGATGCCGACCCAAACGACATCGCCAACGCCACCAATCGCGCTCCCGCCCCGATCCTGCATCTGCTGCGCGAAGACAGCATCGCCCGCGCCGCAGCCGCCGTACCCGATGCAGCGGACATCTACGAGCGGAATATCGCGACGATGGAAAAGCTGGGCCCGGAAGGCTGGGCAGAAATGGCTGCGAAGTTCAGCAAGACACCACCCCGCGACTAACCAAAAGCAGCGACGGTTTGCCCCTCCCCTGCCCCAGATGGCGCCTTGAATTTCTGTTGCGGGGAGGAAAAAGAAGGGAGGCCTGTCTGAGCGCAGCGAGTTTGCCTCCCTTCCCTCCCCGCGACATAAATTCAAGGGATGGGTCGCCATCTTGGGCGCGCCTTTCTTTGCTTCCTTTCTTTGGCAAGACAAAGAAAGGGAGTCAGCCCCGGCAGGGGATGAAACAAGGGATGCACCACCTGCATCAATCAAGCAATCAAGCACGCCAAAGAATCAAACCGCCCGATCCGCCGGCGGCGTCCACTGATACGCCCAAGTCTCAGACAGCAACCGCTCCCCCGACTGCAACGTCAGCAACAACTCAATCGGCGCATTGCTGGCATCCGGCACCACATCAAACATCGCCCGGACACCGTCGATGCTCGCCAGCGGCCGCGCCGATGCAATCTCGACCCGCCCGCGCGAGGCTCGGATGACAGGCTCTACGGTCGACCCCGCGGTGCTGCGGCCCAGCCGCGACAACTCCCCACCGGCAAAGTCCACTACAAACCGCCACGAGAAGTATTTACGCGGCTGCCCCACCACGCCGCCGATGCCCGTGCGCGTGGCCACCACCCGCGCGAGCGGCGAGGCCGCCGCAGGCTGCGCGCCCCACGTCAGCCGATAGCCGAACGCCAATTCCTGCCCGGCATGCGGCGCCACGGCCGGCCGCCAGAACGCGACGATGTTGTCGAAGGTTTCATCGTTGGCCGACAGTTCCACCAATTCGACCGCGCCCTCACCCCAGTCGTGCGTGGGCTCCACCCAGACGCTCGGGCGCTTCTCGTAGAACACGCCGTCATCCTGGTAATGATCGGGATTGCGATCGCGCTGCAGCAGGCCAAAGCCGCGCGGGCTGTCGTCGGCAAAGCGCTGACTGCGCAGCATGGGCGGATTGGCCAGCGGCCGCCAAACCCACTCGCCCGAGCCGCGCCAGATGGCCAGGCCGTCGGAATCATGAACTTCCGGGCGCCAGTCTGATGCCCGCCAGCGGCGCGCGGCGCTATGGCGATCGCCGGCGCGGTCGGTGCGGTCGTTTTCGCCGTAGAGAATCATGCTCGTCAGCGGCGCGATGCCCAGGCGCTCGATCGGCTTGCGCACGTAAAGCGTGGCGGCTACGTCCATCACCAGCGTGTCGCCGGGGCGGATGTCGAAGCGGTAGATGCCCGCCACGCTTGGGGAATCGAGCAACGCATAAACGCGCAACGTATCGGCGTCGGCGGCCGGGCGCACCAGCCAGAATTCAGTGAAGTCCGGAAACTCTTCTGCGCGGGGCAGGCCGGTATCAATCGCGAGCCCCCGCGCCGACATGCCGTACTGCCACTGCCCGCCGACGGCTCGGAAATAGCTGGCACCGAGGAAGGCAGCGACATCGCGCGTCGGGTCCGCCTTGGTGGTCAGCCGAAAGCCGGCAAAACCGAGATCGGCCGGCAGCGCCTGATGATCCAGCCCGCTCTTGCCGTAATCGAACATGGCGGGGTCGTAGGCGATTAAGCGAGCTTGGCCGTCGACCACCTCGTGCATCTGCACGGCCGACTTGAAGAACAGCCCCAGGTGGAAGAACCTGGCCTCAAAAGGCAAGTGCTGCCCGGCCCACAGGGCGTGATCGCGGCGATAGCCGATGGATTGGTAGCCGTCCCAGCCGAGTGCGGCCAGTGGCGGGGGCAACTGCGTGCTGCGAGGCCGGTATGGCCGTGCCGCCAAGGCCCGTGCACGCGCCAGCAGGCGCGCTTCGTCGAAGGGTTCGGCGGCGCCAGCGGCGGAGCCGGGCGCGGCACTGCGGGACAAACCAGGAGCCAGGGCAAGCAGCCCGGCGGCCAACTGCTTGAGCAGGTCGCGACGGTGCATGGATCGGGGCAGGACCAGGGGGTGAGCCAGGGATGATTCATCTTCGCACAACCCACGCCCGGGCAGCATCCGGTAAAAACCTTTCATTGGACCCACAACCCTGCGCCGTGACCGGGATTGGACCGGTTGTGCGTGGCGCGGGGCAGCCAGTTAGAGCACAATCCCGGGTCTGTTCACATGTACAACGCATGTACGTCGCCTATGGCGAACAGAACAGATCCGAGCAATCGGCCTGGCTAAGACAGGTCGATGCCCGCCACGATCATCACGGCGCACATGCTTTCACAATCTTCCACGCCCCCGCTGCCCGATACGGCCACCGAACTGACCGCTGACATTGCGGCTGCCCTGGAATCATTCGGTCGCTATTACGACGACGTTCTGCTGCCCATGTGGCTCGGCCCGGGCTGGAACGCGCAGGCCGGTCTCTGCTATGAGGCGCTCGTCGTCGACAACGGCGCGCTGGTGCCGGCATCAACCGCGCAGTACCGGGCGATGGCATGTGCACGGCAGTTGTATACCTTCGCGCGCGCCACGCAGCTCTCCAAGCGCCACCGCGATCTCTGCGCCGAACGTGCCGCCGCGCTGTGCCATGCGCTGGACACGCGCTTTCGCGACACGATCCACGGCGGCTGGCTGTTTGCAATCGACAGCGCGCTGGCCCCGCACGACACCACCAAGGATCTGTACACGCACGCCTTCGTGCTGTTTGCCGCCGCACATTGGCTGGCCGTGAGCGAAGACCCGCGTGCCGCCGCGCTGATGCACGACGCGCACGACGTGATCGCGCGCAGCTTCGCGCGGGCCGGGGCCAAACCGCTGCCGGTCGCATCCATGGACGCCACGTTCAGCACCACGCTGGCAGGTGTCGCACAGAACCCCGTGATGCATCTGACCGAGGCCTACCTGGCCGCCGCCGCGCTGGACGAACCGCCCGCCTGGGCCGAGACCGGCGTGCGCACGCTGGCCGAGGGCATCCTCGCGCGCTTCATCGACACGCGCACGGGCAGCATCGCCGAGCTGCCGGTTGACGAAACTGCGGACGAAGCCGGCACCGACAACCGCATCGAGCCCGGTCACCAGTTCGAATGGTTTTACCTCGTGCGCGCACACGCCGATGTCTTTACGCGCTCCGAAGCGGGCCGCCATCTGGCCGATAGCCTCGCCCGTGCGGTGGACGCGGCCTGCGCCGACGGCGTGGATGCCGAGACGCAGGGCGTGTGCCTGTCACTCAATCTGGACGGCACGATGCGCGACGCCAGCCAGCGCATCTGGGCACAAACGGAATACGGCCGCGCCCTCGCGCTGTGCACAGAAACGCAGGGCGCCATGCTCGCGCGCCTGCTGCCGGCGTGGTCGGCACGCTTCCTGCACGCACAAGGCTGGAACGAGGTGATCGACCCCGCGGGCCAGCGCCTGCGCGCCGACATGCCGTCGAGCACGCCTTACCACATCACCACTTTTTACGAGGCGGCCCGCAGTTCGCTGTCCGGCTCGCCCGCGCGTTGTACCCAAGCTGTTGAGTGAAATCCATCATGCATACCTCCAACCCCAACGAATCCAAGGCCCGCACCATCTTCCGGGTGGTCAGCGGCAACTTCCTGGAGATGTACGACTTCATGGTCTACGGCTATTACGCCAAGGCCATTGCCGACACCTTCTTCCCGGCCGGCAACGAGTTCCTCTCGCTGATGCTGTCGCTGGTGACCTTTGGCGCCGGCTTCCTGATGCGGCCGCTGGGCGCAATCTTCCTGGGCGCGTACATCGACCGTCACGGCCGCCGCACGGGCCTGATCGTCACGCTCGCGCTTATGGCCTGCGGCACGCTGCTGATCGCACTGGTGCCAGGCTACGCCACCATCGGGTTGGCGGCGCCGCTGCTGGTCCTGGTCGGCCGGTTGCTGCAGGGCTTCTCGGCCGGCGTAGAGCTGGGCGGCGTGTCGGTCTACCTGGCCGAAATCGCCACCCCGGGCAAGAAGGGCTTCTTCGTGAGCTGGCAATCGGCCAGCCAGCAAGTGGCCGTCATGTTTGCCGCGCTGCTGGGTGTGTTGATGTCGTACCTGCTGCCGCCGTCTGAGATGAGCGCATGGGGCTGGCGCGTGCCGTTCCTGATCGGCTGCCTGATCGTGCCGTTCCTGTTCATCATCCGCCGCTCGCTGCAAGAGACGGAAGAGTTCCAGAAGCGCAAGCACCGCCCGGACCTGGCCGCCGTGTTCCGCTCGATGGGCCAGAACTGGCGTCTGGTGGGCGCAGGCACGCTGATGGTCGTGATGACCACGGTGTCGTTCTACCTGATCACCGCCTACACGCCGACCTTCGGCAAGAGCGTGCTGCATCTGTCCGACATGGACAGCCTGATCGTCACGCTGTGCGTGGGTGCCTCGAACTTCTTCTGGCTGCCGGTGATGGGCACCGTTTCCGACCGCGTCGGCCGCCGCCCGCTGCTGATTCTCTTTACCGTGCTGATGCTGGCGACGGCGTACCCGGCCATGCAGTGGCTGGTTGCCGCACCGTCGTTCGCCCGCATGCTGACGGTGCTGCTGTGGCTGTCGTTCCTGTATGGCAGCTACAACGGCGCGATGGTCGTCACGCTCACCGAGATCATGCCGCCGGAAGTCCGCACGACCGGCTTCTCGCTGGCGTACAGCCTGGCCACGGCCATCTTTGGCGGCTTCACTCCCGCGATTGCCACGTGGCTGATCCACACCACCGGCAACAAGGCGATGCCTGGCGTGTGGGTGTCGTTTGCCGCGCTGTGCGGGTTGATTGCCACGCTGGCGATCGTCAAGCCGGCGGGCAGGCATGAGCATGGTGCGGGGACGGCACCTGTTGCCTGACCGGCATCTTGGATGAGTGAACGCCTCTCGGAGGGGAACCTCTGAGGGGCGTTTTGCTTTGTGCTTTTTGGCTTTCTGCGGGGATTTTTTTTGTTGGTGGTCCATCCCCCTTTCGTTCCCTGCCGGGACCGACTCACTTTTCTTTGTCTTGCCAAAGAAAAGTATGAATCGCCCCGGCTTTCCTAGACACCCGCGAGCCGTTGGGAATGGCGTTGTTCGAACTCTACCGGTGATAGACCGTTGGCGCTCGAATGACGCCGTGTTGGGTTGTAAAACATCTCGATGTAGTTG
>NZ_JAMYWC010000017.1:0-5727 GCF_024158925.1 Ralstonia chuxiongensis
GGCCTTTTGTTTTTTGTGCGAGGGAGGGGTTGTTGCGGGGTGTTGCGGAGCCTTGCAGGCGGGACGTGTGCGAAGCGTTCGCGCAAAGACAAACACCCCAGCTCTTTGATGGAGCTGGGGTGTTGATGGGAGAGCCTGGCGATGACCTACTTTCACACGGGAATCCGCACTATCATCGGCGCGGAGTCGTTTCACGGTCCTGTTCGGGATGGGAAGGGGTGGTACCGACTCGCTATGGTCACCAGGCTATGACTTGTTGCCACGTTGACGAGGTCAACGCGACCAATATGGGAATGTAGATTTGGGGTTGTGATTTGTGAGTATCAGGCACAAGGCGGACCCAGCCGGAAACATACCGGTTATAGGATCAAGCCGCACGGGCAATTAGTACTGGTTAGCTGAACGCATTACTGCGCTTCCACACCCAGCCTATCAACGTCCTGGTCTCGAACGACCCTTCAGGGAGATCAAGTCTCCAGGGAATCCTCATCTTCAGGCAAGTTTCCCGCTTAGATGCTTTCAGCGGTTATCTCTTCCGTACATAGCTACCCTGCGATGCCTCTGGCGAGACAACAGGTACACCAGCGGTACGTCCACTCCGGTCCTCTCGTACTAGGAGCAGCCCCCGTCAAGATTCCAACGCCCACGGCAGATAGGGACCAAACTGTCTCACGACGTTTTAAACCCAGCTCACGTACCTCTTTAAATGGCGAACAGCCATACCCTTGGGACCGGCTACAGCCCCAGGATGAGATGAGCCGACATCGAGGTGCCAAACACCGCCGTCGATATGAACTCTTGGGCGGTATCAGCCTGTTATCCCCAGAGTACCTTTTATCCGTTGAGCGATGGCCCTTCCATACAGAACCACCGGATCACTATGTCCTGCTTTCGCACCTGCTCGACTTGTCGGTCTCGCAGTTAAGCACGCTTTTGCCATTGCACTTTAGGTACGATGTCCGACCGTACCAAGCGTACCTTCGAACTCCTCCGTTACACTTTGGGAGGAGACCGCCCCAGTCAAACTGCCTACCATGCACTGTCCCCGACCCGGATTCACGGGCCAAGGTTAGAACCTCAAACAAACCAGGGTGGTATTTCAAGGTCGGCTCCACCGAAACTAGCGTCCCGGTTTCAAAGCCTCCCACCTATCCTACACAGATCGGTTCAAAGTCCAATGCAAAGCTACAGTAAAGGTTCATGGGGTCTTTCCGTCTAGCCGCGGGGAGATTGCATCATCACAAACACTTCAACTTCGCTGAGTCTCGGGAGGAGACAGTGTGGCCATCGTTACGCCATTCGTGCAGGTCGGAACTTACCCGACAAGGAATTTCGCTACCTTAGGACCGTTATAGTTACGGCCGCCGTTTACCGGGACTTCAATCAAGAGCTTGCACCCCATCATTTAATCTTCCGGCACCGGGCAGGCGTCACACCCTATACGTCCACTTTCGTGTTTGCAGAGTGCTGTGTTTTTATTAAACAGTCGCAGCCACCATTTTATTGCAACCCCTTCGTCCTTCTGGCGCGAGCCAGTCAAACTACAAGGGCGTACCTTATCCCGAAGTTACGGTACCAATTTGCCGAGTTCCTTCTCCCGAGTTCTCTCAAGCGCCTTAGAATACTCATCTCGCCCACCTGTGTCGGTTTGCGGTACGGTCTCGTATGACTGAAGCTTAGAGGCTTTTCTTGGAACCACTTCCAATTGCTTCGCGACCTAAAGTCGCTCGCCCCACACCCTTGAATCACGCACCCGGATTTGCCTAAGTGCCATCTCCAATGTAGGGACCGGGACATCCAACACCCGGACAACCTTCCGCGATCCGTCCCCCCATCGCATCATACGACGGTGCAGGAATATTAACCTGCTTCCCATCAGCTACGCATCTCTGCCTCGCCTTAGGGGCCGACTCACCCTACGCCGATGAACGTTGCGTAGGAAACCTTGGGCTTACGGCGAGGGGGCCTTTCACCCCCTTTATCGCTACTCATGTCAGCATTCGCACTTCTGATACCTCCAGCATCCTTTACAAGACACCTTCACAGGCTTACAGAACGCTCTCCTACCATGCACTTACGTGCATCCGCAGCTTCGGTATATTGCTTAGCCCCGTTACATCTTCCGCGCAGGACGACTCGATCAGTGAGCTATTACGCTTTCTTTAAAGGGTGGCTGCTTCTAAGCCAACCTCCTGACTGTTTTAGCCTTCCCACTTCGTTTCCCACTTAGCAATATTTAGGGACCTTAGCTGGCGGTCTGGGTTGTTTCCCTCTTGACACCGGACGTTAGCACCCGATGTCTGTCTCCCGTGATTGCACTCTTCGGTATTCGGAGTTTGCTATGGCGGGGTAATCAGCAATAGACCCCCCAACCATGACAGTGCTCTACCCCCGAAGGTGAGACACGAGGCACTACCTAAATAGTTTTCGGAGAGAACCAGCTATTTCCAAGTTTGTTTAGCCTTTCACCCCTATCCACAGCTCATCCCCTAACTTTTCAACGTTAGTGGGTTCGGTCCTCCAGTACGTGTTACCGCACCTTCAACCTGGCCATGGATAGATCACTTGGTTTCGGGTCTACACCCAGCGACTGAACGCCCTATTCGGACTCGCTTTCGCTACGCCTTCCCTAATCGGTTAAGCTTGCCACTGAATGTAAGTCGCTGACCCATTATACAAAAGGTACGCCGTCACCCGTTTCCAGGCTCCGACTGTTTGTATGCATGCGGTTTCAGGATCTATTTCACTCCCCTCCCGGGGTTCTTTTCGCCTTTCCCTCACGGTACTGGTTCACTATCGGTCGATTACGAGTATTTAGCCTTGGAGGATGGTCCCCCCATCTTCAGACAGGATTTCACGTGTCCCGCCCTACTTGTCGTACACCTAGTTCCACAATACTGTTTTCGCATACGGGGCTATCACCCACTATGGCCGGACTTTCCATTCCGCTTTGCTAACAATACTGCTAAAGAGTACAAGGCTGATCCCATTTCGCTCGCCACTACTTTGGGAATCTCGGTTGATTTCTGTTCCTGCAGCTACTTAGATGTTTCAGTTCACTGCGTTCGCTTCTGTTACCTATGTATTCAGTAACAGATGACCCATTCGGGCCGGGTTTCCCCATTCGGACATCTGCGGATCAAAGCTTGTTTGCCAGCTCCCCGCAGCTTTTCGCAGGCTACTACGTCCTTCATCGCCTGTAATCGCCAAGGCATCCACCACATGCACTTATTCGCTTGACCCTATAACGAGTATGTCTCGCTATAGGCTGAGTTCTCGCGTTGTGCCGTATTCCAAGACAATCTTTCGATTGCTCTGGTAATACTGGTTGATACAATCACAACCCAGTGTCGCGTTTGAATGTGCGTCTCATCAACGCACCGCGACACCTTTACTACATTCCATATTGTTAAAGAACAGCCGAGTTATCACTCGTCTTGGCTAAGCCAAACGCAAACACCGCATTCATCGACATCTCTGTCGATGCTTGCGTTTGGCAACCAGAAGGTATTGGTGGAGGATGACGGGATCGAACCGACGACCCCCTGCTTGCAAAGCAGGTGCTCTCCCAGCTGAGCTAATCCCCCAGTCACGGTAGAGAACAACTTCCACCGTCCGTAACTTGGTGGGTCTGGTAGGACTTGAACCTACGACCCCCGCCTTATCAAGACGGTGCTCTAACCACCTGAGCTACAGACCCTTGGCTGTAACATCAAACAAACCGATAAGTGTGGACGCCTAACGTCGGATGCACGCTCTTAAAGGAGGTGATCCAGCCGCACCTTCCGATACGGCTACCTTGTTACGACTTCACCCCAGTCATGAACCCTACCGTGGTAATCGCCCTCCTTGCGGTTAGGCTAACTACTTCTGGTAAAGCCCACTCCCATGGTGTGACGGGCGGTGTGTACAAGACCCGGGAACGTATTCACCGCGGCATGCTGATCCGCGATTACTAGCGATTCCAGCTTCACGTAGTCGAGTTGCAGACTACGATCCGGACTACGATGCATTTTCTGGGATTAGCTCCACCTCGCGGCTTGGCAACCCTCTGTATGCACCATTGTATGACGTGTGAAGCCCTACCCATAAGGGCCATGAGGACTTGACGTCATCCCCACCTTCCTCCGGTTTGTCACCGGCAGTCTCTCTAGAGTGCCCTTTCGTAGCAACTAGAGACAAGGGTTGCGCTCGTTGCGGGACTTAACCCAACATCTCACGACACGAGCTGACGACAGCCATGCAGCACCTGTGTCCACTTTCTCTTTCGAGCACCTAATGCATCTCTGCTTCGTTAGTGGCATGTCAAGGGTAGGTAAGGTTTTTCGCGTTGCATCGAATTAATCCACATCATCCACCGCTTGTGCGGGTCCCCGTCAATTCCTTTGAGTTTTAATCTTGCGACCGTACTCCCCAGGCGGTCAACTTCACGCGTTAGCTACGTTACTAAGGAAATGAATCCCCAACAACTAGTTGACATCGTTTAGGGCGTGGACTACCAGGGTATCTAATCCTGTTTGCTCCCCACGCTTTCGTGCATGAGCGTCAGTGTTATCCCAGGGGGCTGCCTTCGCCATCGGTATTCCTCCACATCTCTACGCATTTCACTGCTACACGTGGAATTCTACCCCCCTCTGACACACTCTAGCCGTGCAGTCACCAATGCAATTCCCAAGTTAAGCTCGGGGATTTCACATCGGTCTTGCACAACCGCCTGCGCACGCTTTACGCCCAGTAATTCCGATTAACGCTTGGACCCTACGTATTACCGCGGCTGCTGGCACGTAGTTAGCCGGTCCTTATTCTTCCGGTACCGTCATCGACCCCAGGTATTAACCAGAGCCATTTCTTTCCGGACAAAAGTGCTTTACAACCCGAAGGCCTTCTTCACACACGCGGCATTGCTGGATCAGGCTTTCGCCCATTGTCCAAAATTCCCCACTGCTGCCTCCCGTAGGAGTCTGGGCCGTGTCTCAGTCCCAGTGTGGCTGATCGTCCTCTCAGACCAGCTACTGATCGTCGCCTTGGTGGGCCTTTACCCCACCAACTAGCTAATCAGACATCGGCCGCTCCTATAGCATGAGGCCTTGCGGTCCCCCACTTTCACCCTCAGGTCGTATGCGGTATTAGCTAATCTTTCGACTAGTTATCCCCCACTACAGGGCACGTTCCGATGTATTACTCACCCGTTCGCCACTCGCCATCAATCTAGCAAGCTAGATCATGCTGCCGTTCGACTTGCATGTGTAAGGCATGCCGCCAGCGTTCAATCTGAGCCAGGATCAAACTCTTCAGTTCAATCTGCTGTTTTTCGCTCTTTACGAGCGGTCGCTCACTCTCAGAATCTGACTTGAACTTTCGTTCAAACCTTACTTCTGTGCGAGCACTTCATTACTTGTTAGCTAGCGGATCGAAATCCGCCGCATCCAGTATTAAGCGCCCACACTTATCGGCTGTTTGTTTGTTAAAGAACTTCGCGATCAACTTTGTTCACCGCGTCGCTGCGTTGTCTGCAGCAGAGAAACGAGATTATGCAGAGCTTTTTCGTCGCTGTCAACAACTCGTCGAAGAATTTTTATCATCAACTCGCTGCCAACTACCACTCAGTCCACCGCCAATCGCCAACCACCCAATCGACCGCAAACCCGCTCCAACCTTGCTTCTCCACCACCAAACTCCACCGCCTCAACCTGCGTTTCGGCGCTGTGTTTTGCAGCGAGGGGCGAA
>NZ_JAMYWC010000018.1:0-3263 GCF_024158925.1 Ralstonia chuxiongensis
TACAGGAACATCGGTTTGGGCGACATTGCCCGTTACCGCTTGCCCTGGGCCGGTAAGGTGTCCATCTTGCACCGTGCCAGCGGTGCGCTGATGTTCCTTCTTCTTCCGTTCGTGCTGTACTTGTTCGAGCAAAGTCTCACGTCGGAAATCAGTTTCGCCAAGTTCGCGGCGCTTCTGTCCAACGGCTTTGCCAAGGTTGTCGTCCTTGCCCTCATCTGGGCATACCTGCACCACTTCTGCGCCGGCATCCGTTACCTGATCCTCGATCTGCATATCGGCATCGACAAGGCCTCGGCCTCCAAGTCGGCTGTGAGCGTGCTGATCGTCAGCCTGCTGCTGACCGTCGTGTTCGGCGCCAAGCTGTTCGGCCTGTTCTGAGGAGTCGAATGATGGCAAATAACAATATTGGTCCCAAGCGCCTCGTTGTCGGCGCGCACTACGGCCTGAAGGACTTCCTCGCGCAGCGCGTCACCGCCGTGATCATGGCGGTCTACACCGTCGTGCTGCTGGTCTCGTTCCTGCTCTCCAAAGACACGTCTTACCAAAGCTGGGCGGGGCTGTTCTCCAACCAGTGGATGAAGATGCTGACGTTCCTGGCGTTCGTGTCGCTCACGTATCACGCCTGGATCGGTGTCCGTGACATCTGGATGGACTACGTGAAGCCCGTGGCAGTGCGTTTGACGCTGCAAGTGTTGACGATTCTGTGGCTCGTTGGTTGTGCGGGCTACGCAGCTCAGATTCTCTGGAGGGTTTAAGACATGGTCGCAGTCAAGACTGGGCTGCCGCGCCGCAAATTCGACGTCGTGATCGTCGGTGCGGGCGGTTCGGGCATGCGCGCATCGCTGCAGCTGGCAGAAGCCGGCCTCTCCGTGGCCGTGCTGTCCAAGGTTTTCCCCACCCGCTCGCACACCGTTGCGGCGCAGGGTGGTATCGGTGCTTCGCTGGGTAACATGAGCGAAGACAACTGGCACTATCACTTCTACGACACCGTCAAGGGCTCCGACTGGCTCGGCGACCAGGACGCGATCGAGTTCATGTGCCGCCAGGCACCGAACGTGGTCTATGAGCTGGAACACTTCGGCATGCCGTTCGACCGCAACGCCGACGGCACCATCTACCAGCGTCCGTTCGGCGGCCATACGTCGAACTACGGTGAGAAGCCCGTGCAGCGTGCCTGCGCCGCGGCTGACCGTACCGGCCACGCGCTGCTGCACACGCTGTATCAGCGTAACGTCAAGGCCAAGACCCACTTCTTCGTCGAATGGATGGCGCTGGACCTGATCCGCGACCAGGACGGCGACGTGCTGGGCGTGACCGCGCTGGAAATGGAAACCGGCGAGGTCTACATCCTCGAAGCGAAGACGACGCTGTTCGCCACGGGCGGTGCAGGTCGGATCTACGCAGCGTCCACCAACGCCTTCATCAACACCGGTGACGGCCTGGGCATGGCAGCGCGCGCGGGCGTCCCGCTGGAAGACATGGAGTTCTGGCAGTTCCACCCGACCGGCGTGGCCGGCGCGGGCGTGCTGATCACGGAAGGTGTGCGTGGCGAGGGCGGCATCCTGCGTAACAAGGATGGCGAGCGCTTCATGGAGCGCTATGCCCCGACGCTCAAGGATCTGGCGCCGCGTGACTTCGTGTCGCGCTCGATGGATCAGGAAATCAAGGAAGGCCGCGGCTGCGGCCCGAACGGCGACTACGTGCTGCTCGACCTGACCCACGTCGGTGCCGAGACCATCATGAAGCGCCTGCCGTCGATCCGCGAGATCGGCCTGAAGTTCGCCAACGTCGACGCCATCAAGGAACCGATTCCTGTGGTACCGACCATCCACTACCAGATGGGTGGCATTCCGACGAACTATCACGGCCAGGTCGTGGTGCCGAAGAACGGCAACCCGAACGAGGTCATCAACGGCTTCTACGCGATTGGCGAATGCTCGTGCGTGTCGGTGCACGGCGCCAACCGCCTGGGCACGAACTCGCTGCTCGACCTCGTGGTGTTCGGCCGTTCGGCGGGCAACCACATCATTGCGCAGAACCTGAAGAACCGCGAGCACAAGCCGTTGCCGGCCGATGCAGCGGACCGCGCACTGTCGCGCCTGGCCAAGCTCGATTCGTCCAGCTCGGGCGAGTACGCGCAGGACGTCGCCAACGACATCCGCCGCAACATGCAGTCGCACGCCGGCGTGTTCCGTACGCAAAAGCTGATGGATGAAGGCGTCGAGCGCATCCTGGAAGTGGCCGAGCGCGCTGGCAGCATCCACCTGAAGGACAAGTCCAAGGTGTTCAACACCGCGCGCGTCGAAGCGCTGGAAGTGGCCAACCTGGTGGAAGTGGCAAAGGCGACGATGGTGTCGGCCGCCGCCCGCAAGGAATCGCGCGGCGCCCACGCACACAGCGACTTCCCGAACCGCGACGACGAAAACTGGATGAAGCACTCGCTGTGGTACAGCGAAGGCAACCGCCTCGACTACAAGCCCGTGCAGTTGAAGCCGCTGTCGGTGGAATCGGTGCCGCCCAAGGCGCGTACGTTCTAACGGATAAGAAGGGCCCACAAAAATGAAGCGTATTTTTGAAGTCTATCGCTACGATCCGGACAAGGACGCAGCGCCCCGCATGCAGACCTACGAGGTTGAACTCGACGGTCACGAGCGCATGCTGCTCGACGCGCTGGTCAAGCTGAAGAAGCTCGACGAGTCGATCGCGTTCCGTCGCTCGTGCCGTGAAGGCGTGTGCGGCTCCGACGCCATGAACATCAACGGCAAGAACGGTCTGGCCTGCCTGACCAACATGCGTGAGCTGCCCGAGAAGATCGTGCTGCGCCCGCTGCCGGGGCTGCCCGTGGTGCGCGACCTGATCGTGGACATGACGCAGTTCTTCAACCAGTACCACTCGATCAAGCCGTACCTGATCAACGACGAGCCGCCGCCCGAGAAGGAGCGTCTGCAGTCGCCGGAAGAGCGTGAAGAGCTCGATGGCCTGTACGAGTGCATTCTGTGCGCGAGCTGCTCGACGTCGTGCCCGTCGTTCTGGTGGAACCCGGACAAGTTCGTCGGCCCGGCCGGTCTGCTGCAGGCGTATCGTTTCATCGCCGACAGCCGCGACCAGGCCACCAGCGAACGTCTGGACAATCTGGAAGATCCGTATCGCCTGTTCCGCTGCCACACCATCATGAACTGCGTCGATGTGTGCCCGAAGGGCCTGAACCCGACCAAGGCCATCGGCAAGATCAAGGAATTGATGGTGCGGCGCGCGGTGTAAGC
>NZ_JAMYWC010000019.1:0-2476 GCF_024158925.1 Ralstonia chuxiongensis
TGTTGGCGCGCAGCTAAATTTGACCCACGGTTTTCATCTAAATTTGACCCACCCCGAGACAGCGTAAAGCGTTACTGCGGTGTGGATAACTCTTCGTTTTCTGCCTCCTTTGATCCCTTTCGACGGGCTGGCCTAGCCTTTGCCGAGCTGGTCTTGAAGCGCCACGAATCGTTGCCGGTTTCAACGATATGGCAGTGATGCGTGAGGCGGTCGAGTAGCGCCGTGGTCATCTTGGCATCGCCGAACACGCTGGCCCACTCGCCGAAGCTCAGGTTGGTCGTGATCACCACGCTGGTGCGTTCGTACAGTTTTGAGAGCAGGTGGAACAGTAGCGCGCCGGCGGTCTGGCTGAATGGAAGGTAGCCCAGCTCATCCAAGATCACCAGATCGACATGCATCAGTCGATGCGCGAGTTGACCGTGCTTGCCGGCAGCTTTCTCCAGTTCCAGTACGTTGGCCAGCTCGATCGTCGAGAAGTAGCGCACGCGCTTGCCGTGACGCTGGATGGCCTCGATGCCGATGGCGCTCGCCAGATGCGTCTTGCCTGTACCTGGCCCGCCGATGAGCACAACGTTGTGCGCGCTGTCGAGGAACTTCATCTGGTACAGATCACGGATCAGCCCTTCGTCAACACGGGCCTGTGCGAAGTCGAAGCCCTTCAGGTCGCGGTGCGCCGGGAACCGGGCAACGGCCATCTGGTAGGCAATCGAGCGAACCTCGCGTTCGGCACCTTCGGCCATCAGCAACTGCTCCATGAAGCGCTCCGGATCGAACTCGGTATGCCGGGATTGCGCGTACAGCTCAGCCCAGCCGCTGGCCATGCCGTGCAGCTTGAGCGCCTTGAGGCGGGCAACGATCTCATTGGACATGCTGGTTCTCCGGTGCGCGCAGACGTTCATAGCGGTTCACATCCGCGACAGGTTCTTCGGTCAGGCTGAGCGTGGTGGCGGCCACGATCCGGTGCTGCGCCGGCGCTTTCAGCCGGCTCAGCACGTTGAGCACGTGATCACTGCTGGGCCGCCCTGAGTCGAGTGCGGCTTGCACTGCCACCAGGACAGCATCTAGGCCGTGTTCGCGAACAGCAGACAGCACCTGCGTCATCACGCGGTCGCCGCCGGCGTGCTTGAGTAGATGCCCCTGAAGCGCCTGGAGCGGCTGCGGCATCGTGGCAAACGGCGCACCGTTGCGAAGCGCACCGGGCTTGCGCTCGACCAGCGTGATGTAGTGCTGCCAGTCGTAGAACGTCAGGTACCGCTCGAAGCTGCGTTCGTGACGGGCGATCTCGCGGCCATCCGCAACAACGCTCAGCAGCGCCGGATAGCACCGCACGCTCACGAGCTGGTTCACGAACTCAGTCGGCACGCTGTAGCGGTTGCGCTGGAAGTGGATCAGTCCCGTTGAGGACACCCGCAGGAACTGCTCGACGTAGCCGTCGAACGGGCGCGGGTTCGCCATCAGCCGGGGACGTTCGTCTTGCAACACGTCCTCGATGGTCAGCTCCGGCCACTGCGGGTGCTGTGCCCGCCATGCCTGCCGACACTGGTCGGCCACCCAGTCGTTCAACGCCGCAAGCGTCGTCCAGCGCCGCTGGGCCGCTTCGTGCCAGATCTGCCTGCGCCGGTCCTGCACGTTCTTCTCGACGATGCCTTTCTCCCAGCCCGAGGCCCGGTTGCAGAACTCCGGCTCGAACAGGTAGTGGCCGCACATCGCCTCGAAGCGCGCATTGACCATGCGCTCCTTGCCACGCCCCACCTTGTCCACCGCCGTCTTCATGTTGTCGTAGATGCCTCGGCGTGGCACACCGCCAAACGCGGCAAACGCCTTGGCGTGCGCGTCGAACAGCATCTCGTGGCTTTGCGTGGGATAGGCGACCAGCCAGAACGCGCGGCTGGCGTTCAGCTTCACATGGGCGACTTCAAGACGTCGGCGCAGCCCGCCGACGAAGACATACTCGCAGCTCCAGTCGAACTGGAACGCTTCTCCTGGCTCGAAGGCCAGCGGCACGAACGCGCGGCGTCTCGGAGCCTGGGCTTGTTGCTCTCGCCAGCGCCGAGCGAACTCGCTCACCCGCGTGTAGCTTCCGCTGTAGCCCTGTGCCCGGATCGCTTCAAACATGAAGCGCGCCGTGCGGCGCTCGCGCTTCGGACGATGGCTGTCGGTGCGCAACCATTCCTCAAGCTGCCCGGCCCATTCGTCCACCACGCTCGGACTGACCCGTTTCGGATACTTCGGCTCCGTCGCTTCCGGCTCTCGCAGCCACGACCGCACCGTGTTCCGGGACAACCCTGTGCGTCGCGCAATCTCCCGCAACGGCACCTTCTCGCGGAAATACATCCGCCTGATCTTGGCCAACATGCCCACCGTGATCACCTCTGTATCCCCTGCTCAAAGATTGAGCAGGACATTCAATCACGTGGGTCAAATTTCGATGCAAATCACCCCGCCAAGTGGGTCAATTCTGCTCGCGCGTTAACAG
>NZ_JAMYWC010000002.1:0-962584 GCF_024158925.1 Ralstonia chuxiongensis
CTCTGTCCATGACCTGATTCACTGCCTCGATCTTGAATTCCTCGGCGTATCTCTGTGCGCTCATTGCTTCTCCTGTCTAACCTCTAGTTTGAGGCTTGCAGGTGTCTACCGAGGCCGGGGCGATTCATTGACTGTCTGAGGGTGGAGCGTCAGTCTCAGAGAGTCGAGTTCGACAGTCCAAGGGTCGCGCTTCACGCTCCAACACTCGAACGGCGTGAGCGGGCTTGCTCGCCCCATGTGCGGGCGCTTTCCGTCAAAAGTTGTGTACAGCATTGCGATACGCCGCAGCGGTAGCCAACCTCACCGGGTTGTGCCAATCGGCATGACGTTGATATCCGCTTTAGAAGGAACGCAATGTCTCAGAACTTGATCTCGTTTCAACCCAGCGCCACCGACCTGACCGCCATTGACGGTGCGCTGAAGACACTGGAAGAAAAGCTCGTCGGCCTGATTGACCTGTCAGTCGAGCAGCGCAGCACGCTCATGAAGATGGGCAACAAGTCCGAAGCGTTCTGCCGCCAGGCAGTGGAACTGCTGAGCAACAACCCCAGCGTGCTTCCTGCCAATTTCAGCCTACAGGAGATGCGACGTGACTTGGTGGGCTTTGACACCCTGCGCCCTCGCCTCGCCCGCGTGGAGAAGTTGCTGGAAAGGATGCAGGATTCGCAACTGGCGATGGGCAGTGATCTGATGACGGCCGCGCTGGAGGGTTACACGTACCTGAAGGTTGCGGGCAAAGGGGAAGGGTTGGATTCGGCGCGACGGACGTTGTCGGCGCGGTTTAGTCGGGGGCCACGGAAGAAGGTGGAGGAAAGTGTGCAGTGAGGTGATTGGCTGCTGATGGTGGCCTAGATGTGGAAAAGCCCGCGATACTTTTGGCTCGCGGGCTTTTTCTTGCATATCGTTTGGCAGTGGTTTTGTACTTTGCCTATTTGGGATACCGGAGAGGCAACAGTGCCGTGGCCCAGCCGCCCCACCCACACCACGTAATTTCCACGCACCGCCGTAATACGCAATCAAGGCTCAACGCGAACAACTGTTGAGGCCGATACAAAGTCCGCATCAGGCTTGCCACGCCACCTTAAGGAGCCGTTGTGAATCTGCATCTCTGCGGTCATCGAAATAATCGCATTAGCCGGAACAACAAGGGTTCGCATGTCGTCCATCTCAGCACCGGGAAGTAGCTGATACTCACCCCCGGTGGCTTTCATCAGATCGACCTTCGCGACCAGTTCGCCCTCATCCTCATCAATCACAGCCTTTTCTTTCTTGTCCATCGCGATGCGACGAAAACGCAGCTCGAACGAGTCTCCAGCGCTGCTCTTCAGGACGAACTCGTAGCTGCTTGGATTTTTTGACCTGACATGCACAACCAGAAGGCGAAGATCGTCTCGGTATGGAAGAACTTTCGTATCCAGTGCAATGTTGTTCGTCCAATCGGTCGCGCCGGACAATTCGTATTTGTAGATCGCCCAACCACCACCTGCAGCAAGCGCGACAAATGTAAGCACGCGCAGGATAAAGTCAGCTTTCTCGAGTCGTAGCCTCATGCGCTCCTCCGCAACCGGCTGAAACACTAATCAGAATTCAGATCAACTGAGCGAGCGACTGGAGCACGTTTGCAGCCGTGCTGCTGGTTTTCTCAAATTCCTCGATCAAGGCGTCCATTTCAGACACAAGGAACCGCCTCGCTTTGTTGAGGTCCCCCGACATCCTTGGCAGCGCTGCTACTGTCTCTCTCAGAGCCTTGATGCTCATCGTAGGTTCATGAATCTGCGATCCTAGAGTTTCCAATGCGTTTCGAATCTCCAAGAGTTCATGCCTGTCAGTGGCGCCAATCTCATGCTGCAAGAAGAGCGAGTCACTCAAGGCTTCAAACGCAGCTTCACGATGCGATGTTAGAGCCGGCGTCTGTCCCTTCAAGACTCTCGCATATGCCTCCATGTCTGCTGCACAAAGCTTAATTAATCTCTTTGCAGCTTTGGGAGAGGGGGCGACTCCTGCCGCGCCAAGCTGATTCATGGAGTCTGTGTGCCCCGACATTTGCTCGCCAATACGGACCGTTGCTTCCCCTATCAGATCCAGAGCAGCTGTCATGTTCTCCATGCGCGTTTGGAATATCTCAATGTGATCAAGCAAACCTAGCTCTTCGTCGTCCGCGCAGTGTTGGCCGTCTTCGCTAGAGGTGTTGCAATCGTCCACAACGCGAATCCCTCCAGTCCGAATAAACCTTTGCGCCAGCATGGAAAGATGAGCTCGCACGGAGACACTGAAGCTAGCAACGTCATCAAACGTCGCATACGCCCCTTGTTGCGCTATCGATTTTTTGAAGTCGTGGACCTGTGCAAGCTGATCAGCGTCGATCTTGGATGGCGCGATCGGTGCATCCTTAAAGTACACCATGAGCTCTGGGGTGTTCTGCCCCCCCACCAATCTCGAGCGAGCTCTTTCGAACTCTTCCGCCGTTCCAGACATTGCACGAGGAGTAGGCGTTCCGAACCGACTCCAGAGAATCCCGATGAACACGTCGTAGTCGTCTCCAATCTGTCGATTGATTAGATCTTGAGGGTCACTACCAAAAGCCGGAGCTACGTGCGTTTCCCAGCGGACCAGTTCAAATGCAAGCCCTGATGTCTTTGCCCAGGTCTGGTTAATCTCTCGAATCGCATCCTCGAGCGCGTCTCGCTCTGGTTGAACATCTGATGGGGAAGCAACAAATATCTGAATGATGGTTGTCGTTCTCGGCATGGCTCTACGTCGGCTTAGGTCGTGGTGTCGCACAGATGCGACGGCTATTTCATTACAGAATTGCAAGCCACAGCGCGAAAGTTGTTAGGCTTGGGCAGTTGCTCTGACAGTCTGATGTCCCGGAGGTCATAGAGACTGATGCCTCTAAGGCTCGGGGCGTTAACTGCGATGGCCTTTTCCACGCCATCGCCGAGGTACACAACAACCTCACCATCGCGGGCATCACATTTATGGACGGTTCGGAAATCCAGTGTATATGCGGCCAGAGCGGTGATGAATCGCCCGCGATCTCCTAGATACCGACTCATGGCTATGCCGGCCGTGAACATGGAGAGCATGACTGCTGCCCAACAGATAAAAATCACAAAGCGCTTGACCTTGCCCTGCACGCTACCAACGCGCCAAGTGAGGGGGCCAACCATGAGAACCTCTAAGGCAACTCCGCAGCACAGCAGGCAGATGGCCACGAACCCCGCCGTTGAATACACAGTGCCCAAGAGCATCGCCCATGGCAAAGATGACGTTGGAATCGGAAAGATCGAGGCGAGCACTGCTGCAGTCTGCGCCTTGGACCACACCAAGATACCTGTCGTCATGAAGAACAAGGCAACTTTTCCGGACATCGATTGCGCCACCTTCCGGACAGTGGGAGGTGTGAGCAGAAGTGCGAAAAGCGAGAGAACCAGTAAGCCGGACGAGAACATATCGCGAATCAAAAAGTTCATCGCGTTATCCTCAACCGGCACCCGCGTGTGGTAGACGGCCAAAGCTAATGACATCAGCATGAACACCGTTGCTCCCACTAGGCCAAGCAGCTTTCCGGGTGTATCAGCCAGTGCTGCAATCTCTTGATCCCAGCCTGTCGTGATGGGCTCAATAACTGCGTCACTTGCATCCCTGCGTACCCGCAATTGCCAGCGACGAAATCCAGCTAGCGCTTCTTTCTTGATCATCGAATTTCCTCGCTTCCAAATGTTCTTTTCCGTGCGAGCGATCGCCCCCAACGAATAGAGGGCATCGAGGCTCCTACTTGGCACATGAGGTCGCCACCCCACGGTGGAAGGGTGCTCTACGCCGCATCAGAACAGCGATGTCCGCCTGACGCGACTCTTAGCGTTCGTCTCATATCAGATGGAAGAAACGCTAACTACCGCAAACCCGCACCTTTGATAGCCTGCGCCCGCAACACATGACCACGCGCGCATGCGCTTCTTCGGGGGAGCACAATGAAACGTCGGCAATTCCTTGCACAATCCATGGCCATCGTCGCAGGAGCGCTAGGCTCTAAGTTCGCCGACGCGGCGGCCATCTACCCGGCCAGTCCTTACGTCTATACGCCAAACGCTCAGGCCGACAACGGCCCTGCAATCAAGTCGTTGCTGCAGGCCGGCTACCGGTGGATTCAGATCAACGGCTCGAGCTGCCCAATCCTTTCGCGCATTGACCTTCACAACTCGGCTACCGGTGATCCGTACAACGGCATCGTGATCGAGCCAGCGCCAGGCTACTCGTCCGTGCTCGTTGATGTGGGCGATCCACTCGGCCCGACGCCACGCCCAGGCATTGGCCGAAACGTATCGAACCCCACCGATCCGAGCTATGCGGCTTTCAGCTACGAGCTGTATGCAAAAGGCGCAAGCTATCTCGTCAAGGCCGCAGCCCTCAACGATGTCGAGATATTTGTCGCTGACCCTTCGAAGTACGGCTATGGCGACTGGGTGTTCATCTCGAACACTTCGACCAGCCCAGGCACCTACCTCGGCCCGCAGGATGGCCCGATGGAGGTACGACAAGTCCTCTATAAAACGACGACCTCGCTGATCGTGGACCGCGCCCTGAAGATCGCGCATCCGCTTAATGCGACTGTCTCTGTCGTTAAGCCGATCAAAAACGCTGTCTTCAGAGGGCTGCAGTTCACTGGCAACAGCACTGTCGGCATTCATCTACATGTCGCGCAGTACTGCTCCGTGGAAAGCATTACCTCCAGCAACTGGAGTGGCGGGACGCTGGTCCTGTTCGACAACGGAGGATCGTTCAACCTCTTGCGCGACATCTACTGCACCGGCAAACAACCGGTTGCTCAACCGGGTACACCGGCGGCGCTCAATCAAAACTTCTGGGGCGTGGCGATGGAAGGGCAGGATTCCACACGTGCAATCAACTGTGGCGGCGAGCAGTGCGGCAACGGCATCACGATGAACTACTGCATCGACACGATTGCTACGGACGCCCGTGCCCGTCTCAACACCGTCAATGCAAATGCGAACTGGCAATCGGTACGCAGTGGTTTCATCCGTCCCCATACCGGCAGCGCATATGCGGCCGATACCTTGATCAGTGCGGACTGCGTTGATTGCTATGTGCTCGAACCGGGGGCGTTCTCGTGATGAAGGGCCAGGGGCGTCGTATGAGTTTGAATGCCGTTGCGATTCTGGCGGCTTGCGCCCTGCTCGCCACCACCGCTGAGGCCAGAGGCAAGGGCGGTAGCCGACCATCCTATTCGGGCAGCAAGCACACTAGCAGCCATGGCGGCTCCTACGCCGGTGGTAGCGGCTCATCGCACAAGGGCGGCTCGTATCGGAATAGCCGATCCGGCGACCGATACG
Source organism: Ralstonia chuxiongensis (assembly GCF_024158925.1). Classification (NCBI taxonomy): domain Bacteria; kingdom Pseudomonadati; phylum Pseudomonadota; class Betaproteobacteria; order Burkholderiales; family Burkholderiaceae; genus Ralstonia; species Ralstonia chuxiongensis. The sequence goes on from NZ_JAMYWC010000002.1 coordinate 5,355, forward strand.
GGAAGCATGGCGGGTAACTGCGCACCAATCTAGCTTTGGAACTAGTAATGAAGCGATGCTGGATCGTCGGGCTACTGCTAAGCGATGCCAGTCGCATGCCCCCAATGTCACATATCACCAGGCCGGTGTACGGCCATTCAACACCATGGTTAGTGCGATCACTCGTTAGCAGTGCGACTCATTCATCCGCTTACGGATGTAGTTCAAGTTGTCCCGCCACGGAGACATCTGCTGCGTAGTCACAGACAGTCGCAAAATCCCATCTCGATCCGCCCTAAGCCGCGCGCACTCTGCGTTAACACTGCTGACCTGCTGCTGAACAGCAACCGCCTCAGCCGCCAAGTCCCGATCCCGCTGCGCCATCCGCTGATCCCACTGCCGCGCAAGCTGCTCTTCCGCACGCTTCGCTGCTGCTGCAGCCTCTGCCATCTCACGCTGACGAGCATTGCTCGGCGTCTCGGTGGGCGCATTGCCGACAAGCGCGCGCATCGCCTGCCCGCACGGCGCTTCCGTGTAGACCGTCTGTCCGTTGATCACGCATTTGTTCACGCCGGCCGGAGGCGTGGTGGCCCGTGCGGTGGGTTGCTGCATTGGGGGCATGGGCTGACGCTGCGGCGGCGCCGCGGTGGGCGCCGGTTGCGTTGACGCGGCCTGCTGACTAGGCACGGCGGCGCCGTTGCCCGTGAGCCGCAATTGCTTCGCGGCGATGTAGACGACCAGAAGAACGGCCACCCACACCATCAAGGAAACGATCCAGTGCACGCCTTGCTTGGCGCCCCGGGGTGGCTTGCCATACCAGCGGGCGTATTCCTTCTGCCAGTCGGGATTGCGCAGCTGCGGCTCTCGACGGTCTCTGAACCAATCGCGATCTTGTACTCCCACGACCCTCACCCCTTTCTATGGCGGCTTGTTTGTTATTTGCTGGAATCGCGCCGGACATAATCCGCTGGCCGGATATAAGTGGTGCCCCTGCTCCCGGCGAGGACCTACGCTACAACGAATTTATCCGGCGCGAAATGCCACAAATTGGGGTGTCGCACGTGCGCCTTGCTAAGGCTCAAAAATAGATAACGCCTTGCAACTGCAGAGCGCCCTTCCCGGCTCGTCGCCTGTCTCGATGTTTCTCTTTGATTTTTAAGGGGAAAGCGCCATGGCCGGAGCGGCGGCATTTTTGGGGCAAACCCCGGACGCTACTTCGGTCGTAAATCGAAAGGGGTAAGCGCGCCTGCATTACGCCGCCCGATACGGCGCGCTGAAAAATGCGGTGGAGTCAGAGAATGCAGGCAACAAAAAACCCGCGACGCTCAACGCTTCGCGGGTTTTTTGGGGCATCGCTCATCAAACGCTGCCAGTAACTTGGTGGACCGAAGGAGGATCGAACTCCCGACCTCCGCATTGCGAACGCGGCGCTCTCCCAGCTGAGCTATCGGCCCGTGAAAAACGAGTCTACCCGAACTCCCCAGGCCCTTTCAATCGGGGGTTCAACCCGCGTTTTCCATGCCCGCATTGCCTTCCACGCCGACAATGCGCGGCGTATTGAGCGGCCTGGCGGTCACTTCGCGCTGGTCGCGCAGCCAGTCGGCCAGCACGTCCCACACGGGGCGCCCGCCCGCCTTGCGGGCTTCGGGCGATACGGCGGCCCAGCCGGCCACTTTGTAGCGGCGGTCGGCGTCGATGGGCTTGCCGTCACCCGGGCCGAGGCGCATGTCGGTAATGCGCTGGCCCATCGGCTTCTTCGGGTCGATGGTGTAGCGCAGGCCGCCGGTGCGCACCATGTCGCCGCCCTGCTGGTAGTACGGGTCTGGGTTGAACAGGTTGTCGGCCACGTCTTCCAGCACGGTCTTGATGGTCGCGCCGGTCATCTCGGTCAGCGTGGTGGCCGGGTAGGTGATGGCGGTCTGGGCCATCAGCGCTTCCATGGTGAGTGCCTCGCCGGGCAGCAGCGTGGTGCCCCAGCGGAAGCCGGGCGAGAAGGCAATCTCGGCGCCCTGCGCGTGCATCAGGCCATCAACGATGAGCTGATCGAACGTGCCGTTGAAGTTGCCGCGCCGGTACAGCAGGCCACGGTTCGTGGCGAGCGTTTCGCCCAGCTTGTCTTGGTATGGCGCACGCACGCGGTTGATCAGCGCCGTCATGGCCGGATCGGGCGGCAGCAGATCGGCAAACACGGGCAGCAGCGTATAGCGGATGTCGCGCACGGTGCCACCGCGCACATCCAGATCGAGCACGCCGACAAACTTGCCGTTGGCGCCCGCGTTGGTAACGAGCGTCACGCCTCCCGGGTTGCTGACCTTGACGGGCGCGGGCACGGCATCATGCGTATGCCCGCCGAGGATGGCATCCAACCCACGCACGCGCGAGGCGAGCTTCAGGTCGACATCCATGCCGTTGTGCGACAGCAGCACGACCACCTTGGCGCCCTTGCCGCGCGCCTCGTCAATCATCTTCTGCAGCCGCTCTTCCTGAATGCCGAAGGTCCAGTCGGGCGTGAAGTCGGCCGGGTGCGCGATGGGCGTGTACGGAAACGCCTGCCCGATGATGGCCACGGGCACGCCGTTCAGCTCGCGCAGCACGTACGGGTCGAATACCGGATCGCCAAAGTCCACCGTCTGGATGTTCTGCGCGACAAAGGCGACCTTGTTCTTGAAGTCGTGATCGACCACGTGGCGCACGCGGTCTGCGCCGTAGGTCATCTCCCAGTGCGGGGTCATGACGTCCACGCCCAGCGCGAGGGCCGCGTCGACCATGTCCTGGCCGTTGGTCCACAGCGCGGTGGCAGAGCCCTGCCAGGTGTCGCCGCCGTCCAGCAGCAGCGCATTGGGGCGCGTGGCGCGCAGGCGCTTGATGAGCGTGGCCAGATGCGCGAAGCCGCCCATGCGGCCGTAGCGGCGGGCGGCCTCGGTAAAGTCGAGCGACGTGAACGCGTGCGCGGCGCGCGAGCCGGGCGCGATGCCGTAACGCTTGAGCAGCGCGTGCCCGACCAGATGCGGCGGCTGCCCGGCCCATTGCGCCACGCCCAGGTTGACGCTGGGCTCGCGGTATTCGATGGGCAGCAACTGCGCGTGGCAGTCGGTGAAGTGCAGCAGGTGGACGTTGCCAAAACGCGGTACGTCGTAGCTGAGCGTGTCAGCGTGGGCGTCGGTCAGGCGCAGGCCGGCGGCTGCGGCAATCGCCAGGGCTTGAACGAATTCGCGGCGGTTCATGGTGTGGTGCTGTGCGCGTAGCGAGCCAGGTCGGCTACGTCGTCTTCAAGCATCTCGCCAACTTCCTTGCGCACCACACGCCCCTTGGCGTCGAGCACGAGCAGTTCGGGCAGGCCTTTGCGCGGGCCGGTGGCGGCGCACAGCGCGTCGGTTTCCATCGCTACCGGGAAGGTGAAGTTGCGCTTGGCGACGTAGTCCTTCGCGAGCTGCGGGTTGGCGTCGATGCTGATGGTGAGGATGCGCAGGTCAGTGCCGCGCGTGGTGTCGTACAGCTTTTGCAGGCGTGGGTTCTGCAGCGCGCAGAACGGGCACCACGATGCCCACGTGGCGATGATGACCGGGTGCCCGCGCCACGCATCGCCCGGCACGCGCGTGCCGTCGAGCAATTGCAGATCGGGCAGCGCAACCACATCGCCCACTTCAACGGCCTGCGCATGATTGGCAAACTGCGTGGCGGCAAACACCATCGCCGCTGCCGCCCACATCAGGAACCGTCGAATGGCTTGCATGGCGTTATTAGGTCACTGGTTCACGGGCGATGCCGGGTCGAACAACAGCGCCATCACGTCGCGGATCTGCTGTTCGGTCAAGATGCCCTTGTGCCCGAAGCGCGGCATGTTGGAGCACGCCGCATACGCGTTGGAGTTGTAGATCTTGCCCCAGGTGTAGCGCAGGATCGCTTCCGAATCCCCGCGCAGCTTGCCGTACTGGTACAGCGACGGGCCAATGGTGCCGTACGACACTTCGTCTTTCGACAGGCGGTGGCACGCATAGCAGTTGGCACCGTTCGCGCCGCCGGCGGGGTCGGAGAACTGCATGCCGCGGCCGCTCTGGGCGGTCTTCTCGCCCGCCTTCCAGTCGCCCAGCCATTTGTCGTCGGCCGGGTAATGGATGGTCTTGAGCTGTGCGTCTTCCAGCTTCTTGGCCACGGCGGCGGGCACGGCGTTGCGGTCGGCAAACTGGCTGCAGATCTTCTGCACGTCGTCGCGCTCGGTCACGCCTTCCACGGTGGCCGGGCCCTTGGAGACAAAGCTCTCGTGAATAACCTTGACGAGCGCGGCGTCGGCCTTTGCATCGGGCTTGGGCGGGGTGACGGCCTTGGAGGTGGCGTCCGCTGCGTGGGCGGTGCCGGCAGCCAGCGCCAATGTCAGCGCCGTCAGAACGATGGGGGTCAGTCGAGTCATGCGTGGCCTCATCGTTTGATGGACGGCGCGTCCATCTTGCCGCCGTTGGCGTTGCGGGCGAGGAACATCTCCAGCGCGGTGATCACCTCGCTGCCGTAGAGCGGTTCCGGAAAGCGCTGCTGGCGCAGGCAGTCGTACAGGCGGTGCTGCATGGTGCGTACCTCGCCCTGCGAGACGCGATAGCCCGGCCACGTTGAATACGCATAGCGCGCGCCGTCGGCGGTCAGCAGATCGGGCAGGTCTTGCAAGCGGATGCGCAAACCCGGCTGGGCATGGCACGTGGCGCAGGCAAAGTCGTACGCGCCGCCACGGTAGAAGAACATGCGGCGGCCGAGTTCGTACATGCGCTTTTCTTCGGGGTGGGCAAGCGGAATGTCGATGGCCGCGCCGCGCGATTCCGAGGCGACGTAGGCCATCAGCCGTTCAATGTCCGACGATTTACCGGGTGACGAGAACGGCCGCGCCGATGCCTCTTCCTTGGTCAGCCCCTGCAGAGTCATGCGGCAATACATGAGGCGCTGTTCGGCGTCCATCACGCGGCCGGTGTCTTTGAAGAAGCGCGGTAGTTTGGCGTATGCGCCCTTCACCACGCCGGGGCCGAGGCCCAGATCGCACGCTTCAAGCGAGGCCTGCTTGGGGCCGGCGGGCTTCTTCCAGAGTTCTTCGCCTGCGGCTTCCCAGAGTTCGGCCGGGTTGCCGTCGGCCAGCATTTCGCGGTACTGCGCGATGCCGGCGGCGGTGCTGTCCTTGGTGTCCTGGGCGGATGCCATTACGGCGCCGCCGGCTGCCAACGCCGCAGCCAGCACCATCGTCCATGTCTTGTGTTTCACGGTCCCCTCCGTGGGTCGCCTACGGTTTGATATAGGCGAAACCTTCTTCCTGCTGCAAGCGGGTGATTTCCACCACGCCGGCAGGCACCACCTTGGCTTCGAGCAGCAGCTTGTCTTCCGGCACCTTGAAGGCCATCAGCGAGTTGTGGCACACGCGAAACTCCACGCCCATGCTGGCCAGTGCGGCCACCGGCGCATCAAACGTGCGGCCCTGCGCATCCTTGGCGCCTTCAACCAGAAACTCGATGCCGTGGCCGAACGCCACCACCACGATCTTCGTGCCGGGTGCGCCGTTCATATGGTTGCGCAGGTTACCGATGGCGCGCACGGCCTGGTCGATGCCTTCGCTCAACTGGTAAACCACCTTGTAGCGGGCGCCGGCGCCGCCAGCGCGCGGGGCATTCTGGGCAGCGGCCTTGCCGGCCACACCCAAGGCCGCCAGCGCGGCGGTCACACGAAAGAAGCTGCGTCGCATTTGGGCCTCCGGGCCTTTACTGGATAGACGTCTCGTCGGTGCGCTTGTCGCCGTGGTTGTCGACCCACGTGACCGTAACCTTGTCGCCCTTGGTGCCGCCCTTGAACTTGAAATTGAGGAACGGATCTTTCGACACAGCCGGGCCAAACTGCGCGTCGAGCACCGTCTTGCCGCTGTGCAGCACCGTCACGTTGGTGATGTGCCAGGCCGGCACGATCTTGCCGGACGCGTCTTTGCGCTGGCCGGTTTCCATGTCGTGCTTCATCAGGATCTTCACGTCGGTCGTGCCGCCGTTTTCCATTGCGCGAATGCGCATCGGGTCTGCCATGGTGTCTTCTCCTGATGTTTAACCGCCGCAGCCACCAAGGGTGACCTTTACTTCCTTAGCCGCCAGCACCCATTTGCCGTTGGCGCGCACGGCGGCGTAGACATGGGAGGTCTCGCCCATCTTCACGCGCGTGCTGACAAACGGGTCGGTCCCGGCCGGAATGGCGAACGTTGCGGCCAGCGTGTTCGGGTTCTTTTCGACCAGGATGGCGATGAGGTCGGTGCCGGGCAGCGTGCTCGTCACGACCAGCGGCACCACGGCGCCGTTTTCTGCGATGTCCGGTGCGGTGAGCTGGATGCCCGCGCCGCCCTTGTCGACCGCGCCACCGCCCAGTTGCTTGAGCACTTCGTTTACGCCCTTGACGGCAAAGGCGGCCTTGTTCCACTCGGCCGCCTGGGCCGGCGTGGCGATGCCGGCGGACACCAGCAGCGCCATCATGGCGCCGGCGCGCAGCACGTCGCGGCGGCTCAGGTTGATTGCATCATTCATCGTCCGTTCCTCACTTGGCCGGGGCGCCCGCAAGCACCCAGTCGATCACGGTTTTCAGATCGGCATCGGCAATCTTCGGATTGGCCGGCATCGGGATCTGGCCCCAGTTGCCCATGCCGCCTTCGCGCACTTTCTTGATGAGCCTGGCTTGCGCGCCGGCATCGCCTTTGTATTTGGCGGCAACGTCCTGGTAGGCCGGGCCGACGAGCTTGCGGTCTACGGCGTGGCAGCCCATGCAGGCGTTCTGGTTGGCGATGGACAGCGCGCGGGCAGCGTCAACAGTGGCCAGCGCGGGCGTGGCGGACAGCGCCAGGCCGGCCAGCACCGCCGCAGCGGCGAGCGTGGGGGCGAACTTCATGTGGTCTCCAGAAGACGAGGCTGCCCGCATGCGTGTGCGGGCCAATGGTCGCAAGGGTCAGGATTGGACCCGGTATTGTGCCCGAAGTAGGCCAAATCCTATGTCGCCCCCACAGCAAAACGCCCGGTACCTTTCGGCCCGGGCGCTTGCTGCTGAGGGGATGCGGCGTCAGGCCATCGCCCGCCGCGGCGCCAGCCGGCCGCCAAACACGTTGAGCAGCAGCCCGGCCATCACCACCGCGCCGCCCAGCCATTGGGCAGGCACCAGGCGTTCGCCCAGCAGCACGGCGGCAGACACCAGCCCCACCACCGGCACCAGCAGCGTGAGCGGCGCAACCTGGCTGGCCGCGTAACGCGCCAGCAGGCGACTCCACAGGCTGTAGCCAAAGATGGTGGCGCCGAAAGACAGGTAGACGATTGCGCCGATGCTCGACCCACTGATGTTCGCCAGGCTATGCGCAATCTGCTCCGGCCCCTCCAGCCAGTACGACAGCAGGAAGAACGGAATCGGCGGGATGGCGGCGCCCCACACCACCAGGCTCACCACGTTTACCGGCCCGATCCGCTTGGTGACGATGTTGCCGCTGGCCCACGAAAACGCCGCGCACAGCGTCAGCAGGAAGCCGGCGGTGGTCATGCCCGTGACCGAGCCGCCACCTGCCATGCCGATGATCGCCAGCCCGCCGGCGGCCACCGCCATGCCGGCCAAGTGGAACCAGCGGATCGGCTCGCGCAGCACGATGGCCGCAATCGTCAGCGTAAAGAACGCCTGCGATTGCAGCACCAGCGAGGCCAGCCCCGCCGGCATGCCCACATACATGGCCGAGAACAGGAACGCGAACTGCCCAAAGCTGATGGTGGCGCCATAGGCCAAGAGCCACTTGAGCGCAATCTTGGGGCGCGGCACGAACAGCACAGCCGGGAACGCGACCAGCGCAAAGCGCAGCGCACCTAGCAGCATGGGCGGCACGCCATGCAGGCCCACCTTGATGACGACAAAGTTGACGCCCCACACCAGCACAACGGTCAGGGCCAGCAGCAGATCCTTGGGAGACATGATGATCGGAAGGTTCGGACGGCCGCCCGTGCGGCCACATGACGCACTGTAGGCGCGGGCCGCTTACACGACTTGCACAATCTTGCGCATTGTTTGTGCCCGGAGCCTCACGTTTAGCTTCACCTTTAACCGAGCATGTCCGACCAGATGGCGCGGCTCCAGCCCTGCGCCAGCTTGCCCTCTGTGGCAGACGGCGCCTCGGAAAGCCCGCCAGCGCCGGGCACGGTCACCATGGTGTGCTCGGCCGCGTCGTAGCGGTGCACGGTCGCCACGTGCATCGCCTCGTCCGGCGTGGCAAAGCTGTAGCAGGTGTTGGTGTACAGCGGTGACGCATCGGGCGCGTGCCCGGCCAGCATCGCCACCACGGCGGCGGCGGCCACCTTGCCGTGCTGATTGGCCATGTGGCCCGACTTGGGCATCAGCGGCGCTGTCTGGATGGCATCGCCAATCACATGCACGCCCGGCGCCACCTTCGATTCAAACGAGAGGAAGTCCACCTCGCACCAGCGCCCGTTGGCCGTCGCCAACCCGGCTTGCACGGCAATCGCGCCGGCGCGCTGCGGCGGGATGAGGTTGACGACATCGGCCTGCACGTCGTCCTGCACATCGAACTTGAGCACGCGGCCCGTGGCATCGATGTCGACGGCGTTGTATTGCGGGCGATATTCAATGTGCTGTGGATAACGTTCAGCCCACACGCGCTTGAACAGCGCGCCCTTGGAGGTGACGTCGTCATTGGCATCGAGGATGAGCACGCGCGAATCCGGCTTGGCGCGCTGCAGCCAATGGGCGATCAGGCACGCGCGCTCGTATGGCGCGGGCGGGCAGCGGTATGGCGCCAGCGGAATGCTGATCGCCACCGTGCCGCCGTTGGGCATGGCTTCGAGCCGATGGCGCAACGCCAGCGTCTGCATGCCGGCCTTCCATGCGTGCGGTGCTTGGGCAGCGGTGGCCGCATTGGCGAGACCGGGAATCGCCCCCGGCACGAAGTCGATGCCGGGCGAGAGGATCAGCCGGTCGTAATCGAGCGTGCCGCCGCCGGTCAGCCGCACCTGCTTCGCCCCTAGGTCAATGGCCGATGCGCGGTCGCGCACCCACCGCACGCCGTGGCGCTCGACCAGCGCGTCATACGGCACGGTGATGGACGCCATGTCACGGTCGCCCGACAGCACGAGATTCGACAGCGGGCACGAGACGAACGCGGCGTTCGGCTCAACCAGCGTCACGTCGACACGGCCGCCGGAAAACACGCGCACGTATTTGGCTGCCGTCGCGCCGCCGTAGCCGCCGCCAACCACCACCACGCGCGCATTGCGCACGCCCGACAGCGATGCGCATGCGGCCAGCGGCCCGGCAAGCGCGGTTGCCCCGAGCGCGCGCAAGAGTGCGCGTCGATCCTTGCGCAACGATTCACTCATGGCGCCTCCTGCGATTGGCGCGACAGCCAGCCTGCAATGGCGACGATCTGCGCATCGTCATAACCGCGGGCAATCTGGCCCATCACCGTGGACGGGCGCGTGCCGTTGCGGAACGCCTGCATCGCGTCGATCAGCTCGGCTTGCGAGCGACCCGCCAGCGGCAGCAACGTCTGCGCGGGGAGCCTGGCACCGGGCGCGGTATCGGCGTGATGGCAGCTTGCGCACGTGGCGGCCCAGGTGCGGGCCTGCAGATTGGAGGGCGGACGATCGGCCGCTTGGGCCACTTGGGCCGCAGGGGCCGTGAGCAGCGCCGCAAGCAATGCTGCGGCGGCAAGGCGGTGGACGACGGGCATCGGGGGGCTGCGAAGTCGCGGAAGCGTCATACGCTAACACGCACGGCCAGCCGTGTGCCCTGTGATGCGTGCAGCCAACAAAAAACGCAGCGCGGTGGCTGCGTTCCTTGCGAACCGATGTTGCGGACGTGGCTTACGGCAATTGCTTGCCCGGCGGCAGCGCCGGCGAGTTGGTCGGCGACACGGTCACGCCAGGCGAGGCCGAGGTGACTGGTGCCGGGGCCTGCGTGGCCGTCGGCGTACCTTGCACCGGCGCCGGCGTGCCTTGCGACGCATCAGGCGCCGTCGACGCGTTGGTCGACGTGGCATTGGCGTCCAGGCGCTTGCGCTCTTCCTCGGTCACGTAGTCGAACACCTTGACGACCTTGTTCACGCCGCCCACCGTGCGCACGGCTTCGGTGGCCTTGTTGCCTTCGGCCTCGGTCACCACGCCCATCAGGAAGACGGTCTGCGCTTCGGTCGTCACCTTGATGGAGTTCCAGGGCACGCCTTCCGTGCCGGCCAGCACGCTCTTCACCTTGGTGGTGATGTACGTATCGTTGGTGCGCGAGCCGAAGGTGCTCGACACCGGCGTCACCACGATCTCGTTGACGACTTCACGTGCGTTCTGCAGCTTCTGTGCGTATTGGCCGATCTCCTGCTTGGTCTGCTCGGTGCCGGCTTCGCCGGTCAGCAGGACCTTGCGGTTGTAGACCGTCACGTTCACGTGGGCGCGGCCGTCGTAGCGCGAGATCAGCGTGTTCTCGGCTTCCATCTGCAGGCCGCGGTCGATGGTCTGGGTGGCGGTCGGGCGGCGGTCGGTGGCGAGCGCCACGCCGCCGGCCACGGCGCCGGCAAACAGCGGGAAGCAGGCGGTCAACTGCGTTGCGGTAATACCGGCCAGAGCGGCCAGCACGGCGGTGCGCTTGACCGTGTGACGGAAGCGGGCAAACGTAGGCGACGAGAGTTTCATGCTGTCCTTGAATGAAGTCCGGAAGAAAGAAGAGCGAGGTTCATGCGAGGTTTAGGCGTCGGCACCGAAGGCATCGCGCATCCATTCGATACGCGCGCCGTCGATGGCGATAACGTCAAAACGGCAGGCGGGCACCTCTTCAGCCTGCCGCGCGAGAAAATCTTCGGCCGCGGCAATCAGGCGACGCTGCTTGGCGGGCGTGACACTCGCGGCCGCCCCGCCAAAGCGCTGCGTGGAGCGCGCCACGCGGGCGCGCACCTCGACGAATACGAGCGCGCCGGCCGCATCGCGCATCACCAGATCGATCTCGCCGCCCTTGCAGCGATAATTGCGGCTGACCACCGCCAGCCCGCGCGCCTGCAAGTAGCGCAGCGCACGGTCTTCACCGGCTTCACCGGTGGCGGCTGTGATGGTCTGCGGCGCATGCATGTGCGGTTTGAACCAAGTGACTGAGAGAAGTTCTCGTGAGTGATCCTGACTGGACCCTGCTGGCGCATGACCAGCACTATCCCGCCGGCGCATTATATGTGGTGGCCACCCCCATCGGGAACGCTGCCGACGTGTCGCTGCGGGCGCGTTACGTGCTGGGCCTCGTCGATGCGGTGGCCTGCGAAGACACGCGCAACACTGGGCAACTGCTCAATCGGCTGGGCCTGTCTCGACCGATGCTCGCGGCGCACCAGCACAACGAGCGAGAAGCCGCTGCACGCATCGTCGCGCGCTTGGCGCAGGGCGAGCGCATCGCCTATGTGTCCGATGCGGGCACGCCCGGTGTGTCGGACCCGGGCTCGCGCATTGTCGAGGCGGTACGCGCGGCGGGCCAGCGCGTGATTCCGCTGCCGGGCGCCAGCGCCGTGGTGACGGCGCTTTCCGCTGCGGGGGAACTGCTCGACACGTCGGAGGGGCAGTTCACCTTTGTCGGCTTCCTGCCACCCAAGGCCGGGCAACGCGAGGCGGCCATCCGCCAATGGGCGGCGCATGGGCCGGCATGGGTTCTGTATGAGGCGCCGCATCGCATTGAGGCCACACTCGCCGCGTTGGCCGAGCACTTGCCTGCGCGACGCATTCTGATCGGCCGCGAGTTGACCAAGCTGTTTGAGCAGATCGTCGTGCTGCCCGCTGCGCAGGCGCCCGCATGGCTTGCCGCCGATGCCACGCACGGCAAGGGCGAATTCGTATTGGTGGTGGAAGGCGCAGGCGCGCAGGACGCGGCACCGACCGCGATGGCGGCGGATCAGGTCTTGCGCCTGCTGTTGGCCGAGCTGCCCGCCAAGCGCGCAGCCAAGCTGGCCGGCGCGATTACGGGCGCGTCGGTCGACACGCTGTATCAGAGCGCGCTGGCGCTAAAAAACGAAGGGAAGGACTGAGGCAGGAAGGCGGCCGGATCAGCGGTGGTGTTTGACGCGACGCTTGACCGCCTTCTTCTTGACCGGTGCGGGTTCATCGCCGCCCACATCGGCATCGCCGTCGTTGCTGGCGACGTCCGTTTGCGTCAGCTCAGGACGCAGCGCTTCGACTTCAGCGCGCGACAGGCGGCGGATTTCCACCTGCGTCGAACCGCGCTTGACGAAATCGAGTCGCTTGGCTGCGGCATACGACATGTCGAGGATGCGCTTGCCGTAGTAAGGGCCGCGATCCGTCACCTTGGCCACGACCACGCGGTCGTTGGCGAGGTTGCGCACCAGCACCCAGCTCTGCAGCGGCAGCGACGGATGCGCCACCGTGAAGGCGTTCATGTTGAAGCGCTCGCCGCTGGCGGTGCGGCGGCCGTGGAAGCCGCGGCCGTACCACGAGGCCAGGCCGCGCTGTTCAAACGTGCCGAGGTCGGCGCGCAGGCCGGGGCTGGTATCGGTGTTCTCGTCGAGCTTGAGGCTGCTCGAATCCGGCGCGCCACGGAACGACAGCGTGCCCCATGCATCGGGGTTGTCGCGCGGGTCGGCCACCTTCAGCGCGGACGCGGTGGGCTTGCTGGCCTGAAGACCGGATTGCCCACCCACGGGCGGCTCGCCAGGAATGGCTGCGCAGCCCGCCAGCACCAGCAGCGCGGTGCCATGCGTCAGCCAGGCACGCAGCGTGCGGCCGGCCGAACGGCTGGAATTGAGGTGGGTCAACTTAAGCATGGCCGCGAGTCTAACATGCATGCTTCGATCGATTATTTACATTTCCTATTAAAACGGTCACATCATGCTGCCATCTCGCGCCAATTTTGTAATATTTTCTTTCCGATGTAACAGCGCACCCCGCGAGCCCAGTGCTGGCGCGGGCTCGGCCCGATACAATCGGGTTATCCCTGCCATGTGCAATTGCGCATCAAAGATCACATGAAAGTCGTTGTCGTCCCCGTTACGCCGTTTGAACAGAACTGCACGCTGCTGATTGGCGACGACGGTGCTGCCGCCGTCACCGACCCGGGTGGCGATATCGAGCGCATCCTGGCCGCCGCCGAGCAGCACGGCGCGCGCATCGAAAAAATCCTGCTCACGCATGGCCACGTCGACCATTGCGCCGCCGCCGATGCCCTGCGCACGCAGCTTGGCGTGCCCATCGAAGGCCCGCAGAAGGATGAGGCGTTCTGGATCGATCAACTGCCAATGCAAAGCCAGCGCTTTGGTTTCCCGCCCGCCAAGGCGTTCGTGCCTGACCGCTGGCTGGAAGACGGCGACACCGTGGAAGCCGCTGGTCGCACCCTGCAGGTGTTCCACTGTCCTGGCCATACACCTGGCCACGTGGTGTTCTTCAGCCCGGAAGACCGCGTTGCCATCGTCGGCGATGTGCTGTTCGCGGGGTCGATCGGCCGCACGGACTTCCCGCGCGGCAATCATGCGGACCTGATCAACGCAATCCGCACCAAGCTCTGGCCGCTCGGCGACGACGTTACGTTTGTGCCGGGCCATGGGCCTGTCTCGACCTTTGGCGATGAGCGTGCCAGCAACCCATACGTCGCCGATCGCCTGTTCGCCAACGAAGGCTCAGCATGAGCGGGACCGCCAACACCAGCCCCAACAACAGCGCCAACGAGAGCGACGACCCCTTCGCCGACAGCGCGCCCGCGGCTGCAGCCGACAAGCCCCGCCGCAAGCGCGGCAACCAGCCGCCCGACACGCGGCCCGAAATCTACGTCAGCACTGATATCGAAGCCGACGGCCCCATCCCCGGCCCGCATTCGATGCTGAGCTTCGCCAGCGCGGCGTACCTGGCCGACAAGACGCTTGTGGGCACGTTTGAAGCGAACCTGCAAACGCTGCCCGGCGCAGAAGGCCATCCGATCCAGATGCAATGGTGGAAAACGCAGCCCGAGGCGTGGGCTGCATGCCGCGCAAACCTCGAAGCGCCCGAAGTGGCCCTGCCGCGCTACGTGGAATGGGTCGAGAGCTTGCCTGGCAAGCCGGTGTTCGTGGCGTTTCCGGCGGGCTTCGATTTCACGTTCATGTTCTGGTACATGATGCGTTTTGCCGGGCGATCGCCGTTCGGCTGGGCGGCGCTCGACATCAAGACGCTGGCCTTTGCGCTCACGGGCATGCCGTATCGGCGCAACGTCAAAGCGGCTTTTCCCGAGCATTGGCACGACCCGCTGCCGCACACGCACATCGCGCTGGATGACGCAAAAGAGCAAGGCACGCTCTTCTGCAACATGCTGGCCGAACTGCGCAAGCGCGAAGCCGAGCGCGCCGCCGCACAATTGCCCCACCAATCTGCTCAGGATTGAGCGCCGCGCACGTCACGCATCTGGCGAAGACCCGCACGCGGTTTGCCTCTTGCCCGCGTGATGCGGGCACCATGCCGCAACGCAACTTGCAGCGCTGCAAACCCCCGTCTACGCTGGGCTTGTGCGAGCGACCAGACGACTGCGCCACCCGGCGCCGACAAGCAAAGCCACTCGCATACGCCATTTGCTTGCCGTATCGTTTTCGGGCCGCACGTGCCCCCGACGCCGGTGCGTGCCGGCGTCGGCTACCAGCCAACAACGGGGAGGTACCGCGATGCGATTTTCCCGTGACGCGTTTGACACGCAACACTTGCGAGCGATGACGGAGCGCTTGCATTGGCATCGCAAATCATCTGCGAAGGCGGTTCCGTTGAGCATGCGTGCGCAGCATCTGCATCACACGCACAGCAACGCACACCACGACGCAGACGTCATGAAAGTCGCCATGGTCTCGACCGCGGCGGCGCTGGCAGTGGTGCTTGCCGCCCTGCTGGCAGTTGGCTTCGGGTCAGAAATGGCCCGATGGATGGGCCTGGAATAAACCGGTGCCCTTGCGCGTCTTGACGGACGCAGCCCCGGCCCTCGCGCAAAGCGAGATACGGCCACCCCTGAACGGCCTGTCCGATGGAAATCGGCAGGCCGTTCAACTTTGTGGGGCGCGGTGAATTACTTCAGAAACGCGTCGAGCGCTTCGGGCGTGCGACCGATGGTGGCGCGGCCGTTGCGAACGAGCACCGGGCGCTGCAGCAGCTTCGGATGTGCTGTGATGGCCTTGAGCAGTGCGTCGTCTGTTGCATCGGCCAGATTGAGCTGTGCGTATTCGTCTTCGTTCTCGCGGATCAGGCTGCGCAGTGGTGTGTCGAGCTGCGCTGCGAGCTTTTTGAGGTCAGCCAGCGTGGGCGGGGTGGTCAGGTATTCGATGACGTCGAGTTGTTCGCCTTTTTCTGCGGCGAAGGATTGGGCTTGCTCGAGAGCGGTGCGGGATTTGGAGCAGCGGGGGTTGTGGTAGATCTGCATGGGCTCTGGTGTTGGCTTGATGGAACGTGCCGCAATCTTAAGGGCTGGCGCTTGGTGGCTGGTTTCGTGGTTGGTGTTGGGGGGATTCGTGATTTTTGTTTTTGTGGTGCATCCCTTGTTTCATCCCCTGCCGGGGCTGACTCACTTTCTTTGGTCTTGCCAAAAGAAAGTAAGCAAAAGAAAGGCGCGCCCGAGATGACGAAAGACTCCTTCAATTTTCGTAACCGGGCGGAGGCGGGGAAAACTCGCTGCGCTCAGACAGTTCCCCGCCTTTTTTCCGCCCGCTTACAAAAATTGAAGGCGCCATCTAGGGCAGGAAAGTCAAAGGCCAAACCATCTCAACGCGGGCCCAAACGACAAAGGCCAACCGCGCGACGGGTTGGCCTTTGTCGTTTGACGTTGAGCCCTTGATGGCGCCTTGAATTTTTGTGAGCGGGCGGATCAAGGAAGGAGGCTGTCTGAGCGCAGCGAGTTTGCCTCCTTCCCCGCACGGTCACACAAATTCAAGGAAGGGGTCGCCATCTCGGGCGCGCCTTTCTTTTGCTTACTTTTCTTTGGCAAGACAAAGAAAAGTGAGTCGGTCCCGGCAGGGAACGAAAGGGAGATGGACCACCAAGACAAAAACAAAACAACAATCACCCACCCAACAACTCCCCCACAGCACACCCCACCACCACAGTCGCGCCCCGCAGATCATTCAACCGCAGGTTTTCATCCGTGTTGTGCCCACGCGCTTCCATCAACGTACGCGGTCCTGCGCCATACAGCACCGTCGGCACGCCATGCGCCGTGTAATGCCGGGCATCGGTATACAGCGGCACGCCATGCACCGGCACATCCCCGCCAAACACGGCCAAGGCATTCCGCCGTAGCGCGCCAATCAGCGCGTCCACGCCCGGCAGTTCAGCAAGCGGCTCCGCCAGCAGAATCCGTTCGACTGAAACTTCGATCCCCGGCCGTTCTGCAGCCGCGCGCTCGATCACCGCGCGCAGTTCGCCTTCTGCATCGCGCCCAGCTTCTTCGGGAATCATCCGCCGGTCAACACGGAACGTCACCAGATCGGGCACTACGTTGGTGTTGATGCCACCCTGGATCAACCCGACGTTGAGCGTTGCGTGGTCAATGCCCGGCACGGCGGATTTGCGCGTTGCGAGTTCCGCGCGATATGCATACACGGCCTGCAGGATATGCGTGGCCGCCTCGATGGCGTCGATGCCCGTATGGGGCATGGCAGCGTGCGCCTGCTTGCCGCGCACCGTCACCTGCACGTGCAGGCAGCCGTTATGCGCCGAGGTGATGCCATAAGCAAAACCCGCCGAGATCGCGTAATCGGGCTTGCTCAGACCTTGATCCAGCAGCCACTTCGGGCCGATGTCGCCGCCGGTCTCTTCGTCGTATGTGAAGTGCAGTTCGACCGTGCCGTTGAGCTTCGCGCCACGCTTTTCTGCTTCGATCAGCGCGAGCAGCGCCCACGTGTAGGTTGCAAAGTCTGACTTCGACACCGCCACGCCGCGGCCGAACATGGTCGGGCCGTGTTCGGTCTCGACGATCTCGCCCCCGTACGGGTCGTGCGTCCAGCCCAGGCCCGGCGGGACGACATCGCCGTGTGCGTTCATGGCGACCGTGGGGCCGCCGCTGCCGAACTTGTGACGCACGATCAGGTTGGTGGCGCTGACCATGCCGGCGGCACGTACCTGCGCCTGCGGCACGGCATGCGCCTCGACCGTCAGGCCCAGCGCCTCCAGCAGCGCCTTGGCGCGGGCGGCATGCGGGGCGCAATCGCCGGACGGGTTGTCCGACGGCACCTTCACCAGCTCGCGCAGGAAATCAATCTGCTGCGCGTGCGCAGCCTCAACAAACGCGCGGATGTCCGCATCGATGCCGGGGGTGGCGAGTTGAGCCTGGGTCATGTCGATGTCTCCCTGATTGTGGTGGGACGGAGATTGAAAGTGACTGAGCCCCCGTTGTGCGGGGGCTCAGGATTGGCGCGGATGACGCGATGCTTACTGCGCGGCCTGCATGGCCTCGGCGGTCAACCACACCGATTCGGCCAGGTCTTGCTCGTCGCAGTTGTGGCCTTCGCCACCACGGTCGACGACGAGGAAATCGCTCACCTCGCCCAGGGCCAGCAGCGGGTGATGCCACACGCCGCGCGCGTAGTTCACGCCTTGCCAGCCGCGCGAGACGAACGCGCGCAACTTGGACGGGTCCAGCTCGCCGGCCGGTGCCACGACAATCAGATACGGCTTGTCGTTCTGCGGGATGAACGCCTGGCTGCCACGCGGATGGCGCTCCAGCATCTTGACCTCGAACGGCAGCGTGCGCGGCTGACCACGGAACAGGCTGATCAGCGCGCGGCCGCCCTCGCCCACATCCACGTTGGCGAGGTCATGAAAGCGGATGGTCGTGCCCTGGTTGATGGGGAATTGCTTGGCCCCTTCCAGTTCGATCACGTCGCCGAACGGCGCAAAGGCTTCGCGCGTAAGCGGCTCGATGGTCAGCGCAACGCGTGCGACGGTCTCTTGGCTCATTCGAGCACCCCCCACAGGCGCAGACGCGACACACCGCCATCGGGGAACATGTTGAAGCGCACGTGCGTCACGATGCCGAGGTCGGCGATTTCCGCTTCGTAGTAGTGCTGGAGATCCATCTGCAGCTTCTGCTCGGGCAGCAGCGTTTGCCAGAACATCGCTTGCGTCTTCAGCGAGCTGTCAGTGCCGCCCACCACGCGAGCGGCCTGGATGGAAACGCGATCAGCGAAGTTGCCCTTGAAGTGCGCGGTGTCGACTTCGATCTTGCGGATGCGGCCCGGGTTGGCCAGGGCGATCACGCACCAGTCGTTGCCCGGTTCGCGGCGGCGGCGCGTTTCCCAGCCGTCACCCATGTTCACGCCACGGCCCGGCATCAACATGCGCGAGGCCGGCCCGAAGTGTTCGTTGTTGGCTTCGACCACGTAGGCGCCGTTTTCCATGGCGGCCAGGTCGAACAGCTTGGTACGATCCGCGCCCTTCCAGTCGACTTGCGGCTGGCCGTACACGCGCAGCCGCGCGATACCGCCGTCCGGGAAAATGTTCACGCGCAGGTGCGTGAAGGCTTGCGTGCTCGTCACGGCCACGTAGGCGTGGCTGTTGCCTTGCAGCGTGGTCGACGGAACGATTTCAGTCCACTGCGTCGCTTCGGTCGGCTCGCCATCCGGCAGATAAGCGGCTTCAATGGAAGCGGCCGGCGGAAAGTTGCCGGTGAAGTGGCTGGTGTCGATATCCACACCTTTCACCACGCCCGGGCGGGCCAGGCGGACGATGCAATGGTCATAGCCACCGTTGCGGCGACGGCGCGTTTCCCAGCCATCCATCCACTTGCCGTGGTCGTCGTACTTGCCGGGAATGAAGACCGCCGGCTCGGGGTTGAGCATGCGGTCTTTCGGTGCGAAGAATTCGTCGGTCGCAAACGTGGCCTCTGCGCCAAGGCGGGGGTCCGCCAGGTTCGGATATCGGCGCGTGAAATCCGGCGCGTTCGGATCGAGCGTGGGCATCGCCATGTGGAACTCCTTGGTATTTGTCTCTGAATGTTATACGGCCGCCCCATCGAACAAAAACGGCGAGTAAGAACACTCGAAACTGTGGCGATGGGAATGCCGGAAGTGCAGCTTAGATGGCGGAAACACAAGGCTTCGCGGGACTGCATGAGTCGATCCTAGCATGTGAATTCAAAAATTGCATACAAAAATTGGATGGCCTATGATGCCGTCAACGCTCAACAATTCATCGCGACAATTTGTTGCGACGCAGCGAGCGAAACAAGGCCGTGACGACAATCGCAACCAACTGAATTAGACGATTGGGCGCGGCTTGAGACATCAGTAATCCAAAGGAGGATTCACCATGCAACGCTTTACGCGCCCGTTGTTCGGGCAGGTTTTGATTGCTCTTGCGCTGGGCATCGCGCTGGGCGTCTGGGCACCGGACTTCGCGCAGCACCTCAAGCCGCTAGGCGACGGCTTTCTGAAACTAATCCAGATGCTGATTACGCCGATCGTCTTCTCGGTGGTGGTCGTTGGCATTTGCGGCGCCGGTGAGTTGAAGAAGGTCGGGCGCGTGGGCGGCAAGGCCGTCCTCTACTTCGAGGTGGTTACCACCATTGCGCTGGCGCTGGGTATTGCGCTGGCCTATCTGTTCGGACCGGGCCACGGCATGAATGTGGACCCGAAGACGCTGGACCCGGCAGCGCTGTCCACCTACATGGCCAACGCCGAGAAGATGCATTCAGGCGGGTTCGCGACCTTCTTTCTGGGCTTGATTCCGGACACCTTCGTGAGTGCCTTTGCCAAGGGCGACGTGTTGCAGGTATTGGTGCTGTCGATCTTGTTTGGTTGCGCGCTGTCGATGCTGGGTGAGCGCACCAAGCCTGTCGTGGCGTTCATCGATCAGTTCTCGCAAGTGCTGTTCCGCATGATGGCGGTGATCATCCGCTTGGCGCCGCTGGGCGTGTTGGGCGCGGTGGCCTTTACCGTGGGCAAGTACGGTGCGGGCTCGCTCAAGCAACTGGGCTTCCTGGTGCTGCTGTTCTATGCGGCGGTGACAATCTTCGTGGTGGTGGTGTTGGGCACCATCCTGCGCCTGGCCGGCTTCAACATCTTCAAGCTGATCCGTTTCCTGCGCGCCGAACTGGTGGTGGTGGCGGGCACGGCATCGTCCGATGCGGTGCTGCCATCGATCATGAACAAGCTGGAGAAGATGGGCATCAAGCGCTCGGTGGTGGGTCTGGTCATCCCGACCGGCTACTCGTTCAACCTCGATGCGTTCTCGATCTACCTGACGCTGGCGGCGGTGTTCATCGCGCAGGCGACTAACACGTCGCTGTCGCTGCATGATCTGCTGCTGATCCTGGCTGTGGCACTCATCACCTCCAAGGGCGCGCATGGTATTCCGGGCTCGGCCATCGTGATTCTGGCGGCCACGCTGTCGGTCATTCCAGCCATTCCGGCGATCGGCCTGGTGCTGGTGCTCTCCGTCGACTGGTTCATCGGAATTGCCCGTGCGCTGGGCAACCTGATCGGCAACTGCGTCGCCACGGTCGTCATCGCGGCGTGGGAAAAGGATATCGACCGGGTGCGCGCCAATGCGGTGCTCGACGGCAAGATCGACATCACCGAAGAAGGCGAAGCGATTGCGCACAGCCACGGTGTGGCCGCACAGGCCGCCCACACGCTGCCGCATGCCTGAAGCGGCGCTACTGTCGGACGGCGGTAAAATCGGCGCCATGACCGAAACCACCGCCGCCGACATTTCCTCCGAAGGCATTGCCGATGACATCGCCCAGGCGATCGTCGCGCATCGGCTGCCGCCGGGCACCAAGCTGCGCGAAGAGGCGCTGGCGCGGGTCTACCACGTCAGCCGCACGAAGATTCGCGCAGCGCTCCTGATGCTGGCCAAGGACAAGCTGATCCGCATGGAGCCGGATCGCGGTGCGTTCGTAGCCAAGCCGGATGAGACCGAGGCGCGCGAAGTGTTTGCCGTGCGCCGCGTGCTGGAAGTGGCGCTGGTACGCGAATTCATCGCTAAAGCGACGCCGGCCGATTACAAGCGGCTGGAAAAGCACCTGGCCGAAGAACACAAGGTGGCGGCAAGCGGCGACTTGTCTGACGTCCCGCGCCGCAATCGCCTGATGGCCGACTTTCACCTTTTGATGGCCGACGTGGTCGGGAACAGCGTGCTCAAGGAAATGCTCTACGAGCTTTCCGCCCGCAGCTCGGTGATCACGATGATGTACCAGTCGACGTACGACGCCGTGCGTTCGTCCGACGAACACACTGCTTTCCTGGACGCCGCCAAGCGCGGTGACGTGGAAGGCGCCATCGCGCTGATGGAAGAGCACATGGCGCACACCGAGGCGTCGCTCAAGTTCGAATCGCCGGGCGGCCGGGCGACGGATCTCGTAGCCGCCCTCCTCGCCTGACCGCGCGTGCCGACGTACACGCTGCGCGCGCCGGTTTCTGCCGAGCTGGAAATCAAGAAGAGCCGCTTTATCGGATTGGCAATGCCGGTTGAAGACCGGGCCGCCGCCATGGACGTCATTGCACGCCTGCGCGCCGAACACCCCTCTGCCACACACGTCTGCTGGGCGCTCCTGGCGGGCGGCCAGTCCGGCATGTCCGATGACGGCGAGCCCTCCGGCACGGCAGGCCGCCCCATCCTGGAAGTGCTGCGCCATCATGATCTGGATGGCACGCTGGGCGCCGTGGTGCGTTACTTCGGCGGTGTGAAGCTCGGCGCTGGCGGTCTTGTGCGCGCCTACACGGATGCCATTGCTACCGCGCTTATGCACGCCGAACGCGTGGAGCGCATCGCCAGCACCACGCTCACCCTCGCTACCGATTACGCCGATGAGGCGCGCATCCGCCGCTGGATCGATGATGGCGGGTATGTGCTGCTGGATGCCGCCTACGATGCGGGCGTCACACTCACTGTGCGATTGCCGGTGACGGACGAAGCGGCCGCGCGGGTCACGTTGCGGGATTTGACGCAGGGGCGTGTGGCGATTACCTAGCGCTTATCGCTGGGGAGCGAGCGGAGCGGCGGGCGCGGAGCCCGCGCAACACGGGTTCTGACAGTCCGGTTGGAAAACTACGTAGGCGGCTGTCGGCATTTTTGGGGCGACACCCTCGCGTTCCACGGCACGTAGATGCGTATCGGCTTCAGACGACTCGACTTTGTCGCCTTCGATTCCGACAGCGTCCAGCACGGCCTGGATGCTTCTGAGGCGCAGCACCGCCAGCTCTGGGTCTGGGGCAGGCTCGGACGCCTCCCGCAAGCGCACCCGGTACTTGCCGCCGCTGTGAAAATCTTCTTTGAGCTGCGAATCCCATTCCGCCAGTTTCAGGATTTCGGTGGTCGGCAGCGCAGACTCGCCGGGCGAGAACACCAGCGGGTGCTCAAGCCCGGTCAGATCGCACGCCAGGGCGGAGGTGCTGAGCATGAGAGCGCCGACAACTGCGGTTCTGTGTAGCATCTTCAGTCTCCGGCATTGAGCGCGCCACCCGCGATGCATCTGATGACAAGTTTAGGAACCGTCATCCATTTCCGCACGCTCAACTCGTTCGCGACCAATACCCCGCCTGCCCATACACCGTCTTCAGGTGTTCGATAAAGAAGCGGATCTTTGCCGGCACGGGCCGCTGCTGCGGGTACACGGCGAGGATGTCGTAATCGGGCAGCGCGTAGTCGTCCAGCACGGTCATCAGCGCGCCGGATTCCAACTCGGGCTGGATCTCCCACGTTGAGCGCCAGCCCAGGCCGAGGCCTTCGCCCATCCAGCGGTGCAGCAGTTCACCATCGTTGCAATCGAGGTTGCCGTTCACCTTCACGGTGACGGCCTTGCCGTTCTGCTGGAAATACCAGCCGCGCTGCTGCCCGCCCTGCAGGTTGAAGGCGAGGCAGTTGTGGCGCGCGAGATCATCCAGCGTGCGGGGCACGCCGTGCTTGGCGAAGTACGCGGGCGTGCCGCACACCACGCGCTTGTTCGACGCCAGGCGGATCGCCACGAAGTTCGGATCGATCGCGCCGCCAATGCGGATGCCCACGTCATAGCCTTCACGCACGAGGTCGACCACGCGGTCAGTCAGGTTGAAGGAGATGCGCACGTCGGGGTTGGCGCGCAGGAAGTCCGGCGCATGCGGCGCGACGTGCTTGCGGCCAAAGGCAGCCGGCGCCGAAACGATCAGGTGCCCGGTCGCCTTGTGGCGGCCTTCGGCAACCAGCAGTTCTGCACGGTCCAGCTCGCCCAGCGCCTTTTTGCACTGTTCCATGAACACCGCGCCCTGCTCCGTCACCGCAATGCGGCGAGTTGACCGGTGCAGCAGCTTCACGCCCAGGCGGGCTTCCAGCGCGTTGATGCGACGTCCGATCATGACGGGCGTCACGTCTTGCGTGAGCGCGGCGGCGGCCATGCTGCCGTGTTCCACCACGGCGATGAACGCTTCGATCTGCTTGAGCTTGTCCATTCCATCATTCCAGTTCGCAATGTCTGACCATTTTAGTGAGCATTCCGTACCTGGATTGCGACTTTCTGGCGCATATCACCTGTGACGAATGGCAAAAATGGTGGACGACGATGTGATCGATGCGAGCGTGTCGCGTCGAATTATTGCGTCGCACAAACGTGCCTGAAAATGGCTTGAATCCAAGGCTTTCCGGCATGTTGATTGCCTTGGTATTGGTGCAGCACGCAAATCTATTCGGTATTCCGAGTTAGCAATCAACTGACGAAATCTGCGTTTATCCATATCGGCATGCGGGAATAGGATCAGCTCCAACTGATTCCCACCTTCCCCTTCCTGGAGACACCCCATGCCGAAGATGAGAGCGATTGATGCCGCAGTTGCGGTGATGGAAAAAGAAGGCATCACCACCGCCTTCGGCGTGCCTGGTGCCGCCATCAACCCGTTGTACTCGGCGCTGCGCCGCGCCGGCAACATTGACCACGTGCTGGCCCGTCACGTTGAAGGCGCCTCGCACATGGCCGAGGGCTACACCCGCGCCGAACCCGGCAACATCGGCGTGTGCATCGGCACGTCGGGGCCTGCCGGCACCGACATGATCACCGGCCTGTACTCGGCCTGGGCAGACTCGATTCCCATCCTGTGCATCACCGGCCAGGCACCCCGCGCCCGCCTGTACAAGGAAGATTTCCAGGCCGTCGACATCGAGTCGATCGCCAAGCCGGTCACGAAGTGGGCCGTCACCGTGCGCGAGCCGGCTCTGGTGCCGCGCGTGTTCCAGCAAGCCTTCCACCTGATGCGCTCGGGCCGCCCCGGTCCGGTCCTGATCGACCTGCCGTTCGACGTGCAAGTCGCCGAGATTGAATTCGACCCCGACACGTACAGCCCGCTGCCGGTCTACAAGCCCGCGGCCACGCGTGCCCAAGCCGAGCGCGCCATCGAGATGCTGTGCCAGGCCGAGCGCCCGCTGCTGGTGTGCGGCGGCGGCGTGATCAACGCCGATGCGGCCAAGCTGATGGTCGAGTTTGCGGAGCTGGTGAACGTGCCTGTGGTGCCCACGCTGATGGGCTGGGGTGTGCTGGCTGACGACCACCCGCTCAACGCCGGCATGGTCGGCCTGCAAACGTCGCACCGCTACGGCAACGCCACGCTGCTGGCTTCGGACTTCGTGTTCGGCATCGGCAACCGCTGGGCCAACCGCCACACGGGCAGCGTCGACGTCTACACCAAGGGCCGCAAGTTCATTCACGTCGATATCGAACCGACCCAGATCGGCCGCGTGTTCGGCCCGGACCTTGGCATCGTGTCGGACGCCAAGGCTGCACTGGAGAAGTTCATTGAAGTGGCCCGCGAGCTGAAGGCCGCCGGCAAGCTGCCGTGCCGCAAGAGCTGGAACGCCGACGTGCAGAAGCGCAAGCGCACGATGCTGCGTCGCTCGGACTTCGACAACGTGCCCATCAAGCCGCAGCGCGTGTACCGCGAGATGAACCAGTACTTCCCGCGCGACGTGCGTTACGTGAGCACGATCGGCCTGTCGCAGATCGCTGCTGCGCAGTTCCTGTCGGTCAACCAGCCGCGCCACTGGATCAACTGCGGCCAGGCAGGCCCGCTGGGCTGGACGATTCCCGCCGCCATCGGCGTGAAGGTGGCCTCGCCCAACAGCGACGTGGTGGCTATCTCTGGTGACTACGACTTCCAGTTCATGATCGAAGAGATGGCGGTGGCCGCGCAGTTCAAGGTGCCGTACATCCACGTGGTGGTGAACAACTCGTACCTGGGCCTGATCCGCCAGGCGCAGCGCAACTTCGACATGGACTACTGCGTCCAGCTCGCTTTCGACAACGTCAACGCCCCTGAGCTGAACGGCTACGGCGTCGACCACGTGAAGGTGGTGGAAGGCCTGGGTTGCAAGGCGATCCGCGTGTTCAACCCGGAAGACATCGAACCCGCCTTCGCGCAGGCTCGCCTGCTGATGGCCGAGTTCTCGGTGCCGGTGATGGTGGAAGTGATTCTCGAGCGCGTGACCAACATCGCCATGGGCACGGAGATCGATAACGTGGTCGAGTTTGAAGACGTGCTCGACCTGGAAGACACCCTCACGGAAGCCGAAGGCGTCACCGCATAAAGACGGCGCGCTGTTCCCTCACCGTCCGATAAAAGGAGAAACCATGACAAAGCTGGCAGCCAACCTGACCATGCTCTTCAACGAGCAGGCCTTCCTTGACCGCTTCGAAGCCGCTGCACGTGCGGGCTTCCGCGGCGTGGAATTCTTGTTCCCCTACGCGTTCCACGCAGACCAGATTGCCGATCGCCTGAACCGCTTCCAGCTCGACCTCGTCCTGCACAACCTGCCGGCCGGCAACTGGGACGGCGGCGAGCGCGGTATCGCCATCCTGCCCGATCGCGTGAGCGAATTTCAGGACGGCGTGGGCGAAGCCATCAAGTACGCCAAGGTGCTCGGCGTGAAACAGCTCAACTGCCTGGTGGGCATTCGCCCCGAAGGCGTGAGCGAAGACGCCGCACGCAAGACGCTGGTGGAGAACCTGAAGTTTGCGGCGAAGGCACTCAAGGCCGAGAAGATCGATCTGCTAATCGAGCCGATCAACACGTTTGATATTCCTGGCTTCTACCTGAACCGCACGCAGCAGGCGCTGGATCTGATTACCGACGTGGACGCGTCCAACCTGTACGTGCAGTACGACATCTATCACATGCAACGGATGGAAGGCGAAGTGGCAAGCACGCTGAAGCGCCATCTGGACAAGATCAAGCATGTGCAGTTGGCGGACAACCCTGGCCGTAACGAACCTGGTACGGGTGAAATCAACTACCAGTTCTTGTTCAACTGGCTGGATGAGATTGGTTACACCGGGTGGGTTGGGTGTGAGTACAAGCCGAAGGCTGGGACTGTGGAAGGTCTTGGCTGGCGGGCGGCGCACAAGGTTGCTTGATTTGTTTTTTGCCTTGTTCCGGCGGGGGCGGTGCATCCCTTGTTTCATCCCCTGCCGGGGCTGACTCACTTTTCTTTGTCTTGCCAAAGAAAAGTAAGCAAAAGAAAGGCGCGCCCGAGATGGCGAAAGATTCCTTGAATTTATGTCGCAGGGAGGGGAAGGGAAAAACTCGCTTCGCTCAGACAGTTTCCCTTCCTTTTTCCTCCCTGCAACAGAAATTCAAGGCGCCATCTAGGGCTCCAACGGCCAAACCATCGACCACAGGTGCAGTAGGAACCCGCAGCACAACGCGAAGCGAGCAACACAACACCAAACAAGAGCCAGCTAGGTCAGCACACAGATTGTGTGGCCGTACCCCTGCCCTAGATGGCGCCTTGAATTTGTGTAAGCGGGCGGAAAACGGAAGGAGGCTGTTTGAGCGCAGCGAGTTTGCCTCCTTCCCCGCCCGGTTACACAAATTCAAGGAAGGGGTCGCCATCTCGGGCGCGCCTTTCTTTGCTTACTTTCTTTGGCAAGACAAAGAAAGTGAGTCGCCCCCGGCAGGGGGTGAAAGGGAGATGGACCTCCAAGGTCCAAACCAACAACCACCAACATTCAAACCAAGGAGATCCCTCACCATGGCAACCGCAAATCTCAACCTCGGTTTCATCGGCCTCGGCATCATGGGCGCCCCCATGGCTGGCCACCTGCGCGCCGCTGGCCACACGCTGTTCGTGCACGACGTCAACCCGGCACCGGCCGCACTGGTGGAAGCCGGCGTGACGGTCTGCACAAGCGCCGAGGAAGTCGCCAAGCGCGCCGACATCATCTTCATCATGGTGCCGGACACCCCGCACGTTGAAGCCGTGCTGTTCAGCGAGAAGGGCGTCGCCAAGGCGCTGAAGGACGCAGGCAAGGACGCTGCAGCCGGCAAGATCGTGGTCGACATGAGCTCGATCTCGCCGATCGCAACCAAGGACTTTGCTGCGCGCATCAACAAGACCGGCGCGCAATACCTGGACGCTCCGGTGTCGGGTGGCGAAGTGGGCGCGAAGGCTGCATCGCTGACGATCATGGTGGGTGGTGAGCAGGCTGCGTTCGACCGCGTTGCTCCGCTGTTCAATTTGATGGGCAAGAACATCACGCTGGTCGGCGGCAACGGTGACGGCCAGACCACCAAGGTGGCCAACCAGATCATCGTGGCGCTGAACATCCAGGCCGTGTCGGAAGCGCTGCTGTTCGCATCGAAGGCGGGGGCGGACCCGGCGAAGGTGCGCCAGGCGCTGATGGGCGGTTTCGCAGCGTCGCGCATTCTCGAAGTGCATGGTGAGCGCATGGTCAAGCGTACGTTCGACCCGGGCTTCCGCATCGAGCTGCACCAGAAGGACTTGAACCTGGCCCTGCAGGGCGCCAAGACGCTGGGCGTGGCCCTGCCGAACACGGCCACCGCGCAGGAGCTGTTCAACACCTGCGCTGCCAACGGCATGGGCAAGCAAGACCACTCGGCACTGTGCCGTGCGATCGAGATCATGTCGAACCACGATATTGCGTAAGTTGTGTGCACTGTCGCAGCCTTCGGGCGGCGGCAGTTTTTTTGTTGTCTCCCCCGCTTTCTGCCATGCACCACGACCAGTCTGCCCAGGCCGCCCTGCGCGCTGCCTTGCCCAATCCGTCGCCGCGCGCGTTGCTGCACGGCCTGTTTGATACTGCGGTGGCTGCGGTCAGCGCTGCGCAATGCTTGCCGGCATTCCTGCCCGAACCGCCGCGTGGCCGCACCATCGTCATCGGTGCTGGCAAAGGTGCAGCCGCGATGGCCGAGGCGGTGGAGCAGCACTGGAAGGGCGAGCTGTCTGGCCTGGTCGTCACGCGTTACGAGCACGGCCGCGCGCCCGGCACACAAGGCCGCATTGAAGTGGTTGAAGCCGCGCACCCCGTGCCCGATGCGGCTGGCCAACGCGCCGCGCAACGCATGGTCGGCCTGCTCGAAGGTTTGACGAAAGACGACCTCGTCCTGTGCCTGATCTCGGGCGGTGGCTCGGCCCTGCTGGCTGCACCGGCCGAAGGGCTGACGCTGGCCGACAAGCAGTCCGTCAACCGCGCGCTGCTCAAAAGCGGCGCCAGCATCGGCGAGATGAACTGCGTGCGCAAGCACCTGTCGTCCATCAAGGGCGGGCGCCTGGCGCTGGCGTGCGCACCCGCACGCGTCGAGACACTGCTGATCTCCGATATTCCCGGCGACGACCCGACGCTCATCGCCAGCGGCCCGACGCTGCCCGACGCCACCACCTGCGCGGATGCCCTGGCCGTGATCGAAAAATACGGCATTGATGTGCCTGAAGCCGTGCGCCGTCATCTGGAAACCGGCGCGGGCGAAACGCCCAAGCCCGGCGATGCGCGTTTCGAAGGCCATCGCAGCCACGTCATCGCGACGGCGCAGCACGCGCTGGAAGCGGCAGCCGCACAGGCACGCGCACTCGGTTATGAAGCGCACATCCTGTCGGACAGCATTGAAGGCGAGGCGCGCGATGTGGCCGAAGTGCACGCCGGCATCGTGCGGCAGATCGTGGCGCGCAATCAGCCGTTCACCAAACCGTGCGTGATTCTGTCGGGTGGTGAAACCACGGTGACCGTGCGCGGTAACGGCCGCGGCGGGCGCAATGCCGAGTTCCTGCTGGCGCTGGGCGTGGCGTTGGATGGCCTGCCGGGTGTGCATGCAATTGCTTGCGATACCGATGGCATTGATGGGTCTGAAGACAACGCTGGTGCGATCTTGACGCCGGATAGTCTGGCGCGTGCTGAAGCGCTTGGGTTGCGGGCTAAGCAACTGCTCGACAACAACGATGGGTATGGGTTTTTTGATGCGTTGGGCGATTTGATTGTGACTGGGCCGACGCGGACTAATGTGAATGATTTTCGGGCGATTTTGATTACTGGCTGAGTGGATTTGGATGCAGGGATGGATTGGTGTTTTGGTTCATCCCTTGTTTCATCCCCTGCCGGGGCTGACTCACTTTCTTTGTCTTGCCAAAGAAAAGTAAGCAAAGAAAGGCGCGCCCGAGATGGCGAAAGACTCCTTGAATTTCTGTCGCAGAGAGGGAGTGCAGGCAACTCGCTTCGCTCAAACAGGCCTGCACTCTTTTTCCTCTCTGCAACAGAAATTCAAGGCGCCATCAAGGGCAGGAACGTCAACGGCCAAACCATCGCCCACAAGTGCAGTGGGAATCAGCAGCACAACTCGAAGCGAGCAACAGCAGCAACAAACAAGAGCCACTCGGGCACGCGACCAACGGTTCGGTCGTTGACGTTCCTGCCCTAGATGGCGCCTTGAATTTGTGTAAGCGGGCGGAACAAAGACGGGGAGCTGTCTGAGCGCAGCGAGTTTTCCCCGTCTCCGCCCGGTTACACAAATTCAAGGAAGGGGTCGCCATCTCGGGCGCGCCTTTCTTTGCTTACTTTCTTTGGCAAGACAAAGAAAGTGAGTCGCCCCCGGCAGGGGGTGAAAGGGAGGTGGACCGCCAAGGTCCAAACAAACAACCCCACCGGAAACACCAACATGCGCCGCTTCCGCAACACCAAAATCCTAGCCACCCTCGGCCCCGCCAGCAGCGACAAAGACACCATCCGCGCCCTCTTCGACGCCGGCGCGGACGTCTTCCGCTTGAACTTCAGCCACGGCTCGCACGAAGACCACCGCAAGCGCTACGACACCGTGCGCGCGGTGGAGGCCGAGACCGGCCGCCCCATCGGCATCCTCGCTGACATGCAAGGCCCGAAGCTGCGCATCGGCACGTTTGCCGACGGCCGCGTCGTGCTCAAGAACGGCGATCGCTTTGTGCTCGACCGCGACCCGACGCCGGGTGATGTCACGCGCGTGCACCTGCCGCACCCGGAGCTGTACGCGGCTGCCGCGCCGGGGCAATCGCTGTTGCTCGATGACGGCAAGATCCGCCTGGCGGTGGAAGCGGCCGATCCGACGGCCATCGTCACGCGCGTGGTCGATGGCGGCCCGCTGTCGGACCGCAAGGGCGTGAACGTGCCGGATGCGGTGATTCCCATTCCGGCGCTCACCGAGAAAGACCTGCGCGACCTGGACTTCGCGCTGTCGCTGGGCGTCGATTGGATCGCCCTGTCATTCGTGCAGCGCGCCGAAGACGTGATCGCCGCGCGCGAGATCATTGGCGACCGCGCCGGCCTGCTCTCCAAGATCGAGAAGCCCGCAGCGCTACTGCATCTGGAAGACATCGTGCAGGCGTCCGATGCGCTGATGGTGGCGCGCGGCGACTTGGGCGTGGAGTTGCCGCCCGAGCGCGTGCCTGGCGTGCAGAAGCGCATCCTGCGCATGGCGCGCCACCACGGCAAGCCGGTAGTCGTGGCCACGCAGATGCTGGAATCGATGATTGAGGCGCCGGTGCCAACGCGTGCCGAAGCGTCTGATGTGGCCAGCGCCGTGTATGACGGCACCGACGCCGTGATGCTGTCGGCCGAGTCGGCCAGCGGCAAACATCCGGTGGCCGCAGTCAGCATCATGAACCGCATCATTGCCGAGACCGAGCGCGACCCGCTGTACCGCAACCTGATCGACGCGCAGCATCAACCGCCGCTGCCCACGCGCCAGGACGCCATCTGCGCGGCCCTGCGCGACGTGACGCACATCCTGGGCGCGGTGGCCACCGTCACCTACACGTCCAGCGGCAAGACCAGCCTGCGCGCCGCGCGCGAGCGGCCGCTGGCGCCCATCGTGAGCATCACGCCGCGCCTCGATACGGCGCGCCGTCTGGCGATCACGTGGGGCGTGCACAGCACGGTCAGCCCCGATGTGAGCAACGTCGACGAGATGGTGGATGCAGCGTGCCGTGCCGCTGCGCGAGAAGGCTTTGCCGTGTCGGGCGATCAGATTGCCATCACGGCGGGCATGCCGTTCGGCCAGGCTGGTTCGACCAACCTGCTGCGCCTGGCGGAAATCTGGCCGCAGACGCTGGTCAGTGCGCAGACGCAAACCACTGCACTGCAGCCCGAACCGGCAACGGTCTGACGTGACCTCGGGTCAGTAGGCGGATCAGACCACTTTGGAGTAGCGCGGGACGAAGGTGACGGGCTTGCCCTCGGCTTCCACCGCGCGCTCCGTGCCTGCCTCACGCAGGTGCGAATCGAACACCATGGCGATGCGGCGCACGAGCAGCCGCCCTTGCGGCGTGATGACAATACGCTCGTCCCCTACCTTCACCAGCCCGGCTTCCTCCAGGGGTGCCAGCGCCTGCAGCTCGTCCGCAAAGCTGCGTTTGAAATCCAACCCGTGGCGCGCGCCGAATGCGCGCATGTTCAATTCGAACCCGCACATCAACTCGCCAATCAGCGCGCGGCGCACGTGGTCATCGGGCGTGAGTGACATGCCGCGCAGCACGGCAAGTTCGCCGGCGTCGATACGTGCGTAATAGGCGTCGAGATCCTTCTCGTTCTGCGCATACACATCACCCACGCGGCTGATGGCGGACACGCCAAAGGCCAGCATGTCGCAATCGGCGTGCGTCGAATAGCCCTGGAAATTGCGCTGCAGCCGCCCTTCGCGCTGCGCGATGGCGAGTGCATCGTCAGGCCGCGCGAAGTGGTCCATGCCAATGTAGACATAGCCTTCGGCAACGAGGCGCTCCACCGTCATGGCGAGCAAATCGAGTTTTTGATCGGCGGTCGGCAGGGTCAGCATGTCGATGCGGCGCTGCGCCTTGAACAGATGCGGCAGGTGCGCATAGCTGTAGACGGACAGCCGATCAGGCGCCATCTCCAGCACGCGATCCAGCGTAGCGTTGAACGTTTCCGTACGCTGATACGGCAAGCCGTAGATCAGGTCGAAGCTGATCGACTCGAAGCCCAGTCGGCGCGCCGTGTCGACCACGCGGCGTGTCTCTTCCACGCTCTGGATGCGGTGGACCGCGCGCTGGACGTCGGGGTCAAAGTCTTGAATGCCGAGGCTTGCGCGGTTGAAGCCGATTTCGGCCAGTACCTCAAGCGTGGCGTCGTCGGCGTGGCGTGGGTCAAGTTCGACGGAGATCTCGCCATCGTCGGCCAGATCGAAATGCTCACGCGTGGCGGCCATCACGGCGCGCATTTCGTCGTGCGCAAGGAACGTGGGCGTGCCGCCACCCCAATGCAATTGCGTCACGCGGCGCAGCGGGCCAATCTGGTTGGCCACCATCGCCATCTCGCGGGCGAGGGTTTCAACGTAGCGTGCGCTGCGCGAGTGATCCTTTGTGATGACCTTGTTGCAGCCGCAGTAGTAGCAAAGGTTCGCGCAGAACGGCAGGTGCATGTATAGCGACAGCGGCGCATGCAGCGCGGGTGCAATCGTAGCGCGGCGGTGTAAGGCGTCGAGGTAATCGGCGTTACTGAATTTGTTGTGAAAGCGGTCTGCCGTCGGGTACGAGGTGTAGCGCGGGCCGTGCGTATCAAAACGCTGCGCGAGCTCGCGCACCTGCGGCGCCGACCAGCGGAAGGCGGTGTCATTTGCGGCGGACGGATCGTCGGCCGGCTTGGCGAACGGAAACATGGGGCGGTTCTAGTGGGGGCGATGGCTCATCCTAAAACCGGGATGTGGGCGCCGCGTTGATGTGTGTCAACGTCGGTCAACGCCTGTTCCAAAGCGTTGCTAGCTGCACGCAGGCCGTCACGGCGGCACAACAGCGCAGTTCGGCGACGGGTCTTTTCGGGGTTTTGTGCTTTTGGTCCATCCCTTGTTTCATCCCCTGCCGGGGCTGACTCACTTTCTTTGTCTTGCCAAAGAAAGTAAGCAAAAAAAGGCGCGCCCGATGCGGCGAACCATCCCTTGAATTTATGTCGCAAGGAGGGAGGGGAGGCAAACTCGCTGCGCTCAGACAGGCCTCCCCTCTTTTTCCTCCTTGCAACAGAAATTCAAGGCGCCGCATAGGGCAGGGAAAGTCAAAGGACAAAAGCAAACCTTCTGGGTGCCCGCCCAAACGAAAAAGGCCAACCGCGCGATGGGTTGGCCTTTCTCTTTTGACGTTGAGCCCTTGATGGCGCCTTGAATTTTTGTGAGCGGGCGGATCAAGGAAGGAGGCTGTCTGAGCGTAGCGAGTTTGCCTCCTTCCCCGCACGGTCACACAAATTCAAGGGGAAGTCGCCATCTCGGGCGCGCCTTTCTTTTGCTTACTTTTCTTTGGAGGACAAAGAAAAGTAGATCGGTCCCGGCAGGGAACGAAAGGAGGGTGGACCACTAAGGTCAAAAAAAATCAAGAAACCACAGGCTTCTTCGCCGCCAACAACCCCTTCAACGCCCCCAACCGATCCTTCGGCGACATCGCCGGCATGGTGTCCTCGGGCGTCGGCCCCGCGTCTTCGCCAAGCTTCATCTCGGCGATATAGCGCGACGGCTCACACACCACCGTCTCCCGAGCCCGCTTGCGCTTCTTGCACCAGCTGATATGCAGACTGCGCTGCGCCCGCGTGATGCCCACATACATCAACCGCCGCTCTTCTTCGATCTTCTCGTCGGTCAGATCATCGTCTTCGCGGCAGTGCGGCAGGATGCCCTCTTCCACGCCCACCAAAAACACATGCGGATACTCCAGCCCCTTGCTCGCATGCAACGTTGAAAGACGCACCGCATCCGGGTCTTCTTCCTTGCCTTCGAGCATGCTGATCAGCGCGATGGTCTGCGTGAGCTCCAGCAGGTTTTTGCCGGCATCCATCAGGCCATCGGCATTGTCGAAACCGGTGGCCTCTTCGTCATCCTCTTTCTCGGGCTTGGTGCCCTTGCGCTTGAGCCAGTCGAGAAACTCCAGCACGTTGGTCCACTTGTTCTGGGCCTGGCGCTCGTCGTAGGTGTCATACAGGTAGGCCTCGTAATGGATGCCTTCCATCATCTCGTCGAGCAGCGTGGCGGCGGGTTCCTTGGCGGCCCGGTCCGACAGCCGCACGATGAATTCGCAAAACACCCGCAGCGGTTCGAGCTGGCGCGGCGCCAGTTGGGCCTCGATGCCGCCCATCATCGCCGCCTCGAACAACGACACCTTGGCCTGTCCCGCGAACGAACCCAGCACTTCGAGCGTCGCATTGCCCACGCCGCGCTTGGGCGTGGTGATGGCGCGGATGAACGCAGGATCGTCATCCGCGTTGGCAATCAGCCGCAGGTAGGCGCATAGGTCCTTGATCTCGGCCTTGTCGAAAAAGCTCTGGCCGCCCGAGAGCACATACGGAATGCGCTCGCGGCGCAGGATCTGCTCGAACAGGCGCGCCTGGAAGTTGCCGCGATACAGGATCGCGTAATCCCGAAACTGCGCGCGACGCTCGAACTTGTGGGCAGAGAGCTTGAAGACGACGCTCTCGGCTTCGTGCTCTTCGTCATTGGCGCTTGTCACGTTGATCGCGTCGCCCATGCCATGCTCGCTCCACAACGTCTTCTCGAACAGCTTCGGGTTCTGCGCAATCACGGCGTTGGCCGCGTTCAGGATGCGCACCGTGGAGCGGTAGTTCTGCTCCAGCTTGATGACCTTGAGGTTCGGGAAATCCGTCTGCAGCAGCTTGAGGTTGTCGAGCGTGGCGCCGCGCCAGCCGTAGATGGCCTGATCGTCGTCGCCCACCGCCGTGAAGGCCGGCGCACGCAAGTGCGAGCCGCCCGCCAGCAGCTTCAGCAGCTGATACTGGCAGGCGTTGGTGTCCTGGTATTCGTCGACGAGGAAGTAGCGCAGGCGGTTCTGCCACTTCAGGCGCACCTCTTCATTGCGGGCGAACAGCTCGGCAGGAATACGGATCAGATCGTCAAAATCCACCGCCTGATACGCGTGCAGCGTCGCAACGTAATTGCGGTAGACGAGCGCCGCCTGGTGGTCATCGACGTTGTTGTTGGCGAGCGCTTCGGCAATCGCGGTGTCCGGGTCGACGAGACCGTTCTTCCACAGCGAGATCGTGCTCTGCACGCGGCGGATCAGTTGCTTGTCGGTGGTGGCCAGCTGCTCCTGGATCATCCCGAAGCAATCGTCCGAATCCATGATCGAGAAGCGCGGCTTCAGGCCCACATGCTCGGCCTCGGCGCGCAGAATCTGCACACCGAGCGAGTGGAAGGTACACACCGTCAACTGCTTGATGGGAATGCGCTTGCCGTCTTCGCGTGTCTTGCCGTCCATCAGCTTGGCCACGCGCTCCTGCATTTCCTTGGCGGCCTTGTTGGTGAACGTAACGGCAGCGATGTGACGCGGCTCAAACCCCTTGTTCAGGATCAGGTGCGCGATCTTCTGCGTGATCACGCGCGTCTTGCCTGAGCCCGCCCCGGCCAGCACCAGGCACGGGCCATCGAGGTAATGCACACCTTCGGATTGGGCAGCATTGAGCCCGTGGGCGAGACCGGAAGACATGGGAAGAGGCAGAAGAAAAAGCAGGCGGGAACATACAGCGGAGGGCGATGGTAGCACGGCGCCTTTGCATCGATTGAGCCTGCGCAAGGCCACCTGCGTCGGGCCTGACGGAGGTGCGCGAAGCTGCACCGCATGCGTTTGCGCCCCCCGCTTTTCGCACGGGCGTTACACCGCTTACGCGTGGTTACACGAACCACGTAAGCGGTCATGCGCGGCACCCCGTTATGGACGGGACAGCGGCTGAATCGGTCGGCCGCCCACCGGAGAACCCACCATGCACCGCATCGTCAAAGCCCTGGCCGTTACCGCCGTCGCCCTGTCCGCCACCACCGGCGCCTTCGCCCAAACGCAGTGGCAAAAAGACCACCCGCGCCGTGCCGAGGTCAACCACCGCCTGGCCAACCAGAACAAGCGCATCCACAACGAAGTGAAGGAAGGCGAGATCACCAAGGGCCAGGCGCGCCAGATGCACCGGGAAGACCACCAGATTCGCCAGGAAGAGCGCGACATGGCGGCTCAAAATGGCGGCGCCATCACCAAGCAGGAGCAGCGCACGCTGAACCAGCAGGAAAACCAGGTCAGCCGCCAGATCGGCAAGTAAGTCAAAGCCAAAGCAAGACCAACCAACACCCGCACTCCGGCCACACGCTTGGAGCTTGGCGACCTCGCCAGCTCCCGAGGGTGTGGCCGTTGTCTTTGGCCTTTGACGTACCTGCCCTAGATGGCGCCTTGAATTTCTGTTGCAGGGAGGAAAAAGAGGGGAGGCTGTTTGAGCGAAGCGAGTTTGCCTCTCCTCCCTCCCTGCGACATAAATTCAAGGAATCTTTCGCCATCTCGGGCGCGCCTTTCTTTGCTTACTTTCTTTGGCAAGACAAAGAAAGTGAGTCAGCCCCGGCAGGGGATGAAACCAGGGATGCACCGAAAGCATAAAAACCAGCCCTCCTTTCAAAAGCCGCCAAGTCCACCCCAATTGA
Source organism: Ralstonia chuxiongensis (assembly GCF_024158925.1). NCBI lineage: Bacteria > Pseudomonadati > Pseudomonadota > Betaproteobacteria > Burkholderiales > Burkholderiaceae > Ralstonia > Ralstonia chuxiongensis. Next base: position 41,986 of record NZ_JAMYWC010000002.1, read on the forward strand.
CAATCCCATCCCCCTTCCGTAAATTCCGCCCATCCATCCGGGAGAGCGTGCCCGCCGTACACGGCAAGGCGCCGCCGAAGGGGTAGCACCCGAAAACTCTCAGGCATCCAGGACCGGGCGGATCGGCGGACATGCGTCCGACCGCACTCTGGAGAGCTGGCGCCGCACGATCACTGCGGGCGCCCACCGAAGGGGCTCACGAACGGCGCGCACCGCTATGCGCCCCGCTTCGCAATCTCTCAGGTACCAAGGACAGAGGGGCCATCTGCGCAGCTTGTTGATCTTCATGGCGTCACCATGAGGGATCAGGCTGTGCAGGTGGCCTTTTTGCTTTTCTGGTTCCCGATCCATGCGCCGCGCCCAAGCCACGGCGGCGCGCTCAGCCGAGAGATTCCATGACGCTCCAACACACGCCGCTCAATGCCATCCACCGCTCGCTGGGGGCCCGCATGGTCGACTTTGGCGGCTGGGACATGCCCGTCAACTACGGCTCCCAGATCGAAGAGCACCACGCCGTGCGCCAAGACGCCGGTATTTTTGATGTCTCGCACATGTGCGTGGTCGACCTCACGGGCGCACGCGTGCGCGACTTCCTGCGTGGGCTGCTCGCCAACAACGTCGACAAGCTGCAAACGCCCGGCAAGGCGCTCTACAGTTGCATGCTCAACCCCAAGGGCGGCGTGATCGACGACCTGATCGTCTACTTCTTCCGCGAAGACTGGTTCCGCCTGGTGGTCAACGCCGGTACCGCGCCGACGGACCTGGAGTGGATCGTCGCGCAGAACGCCGCCGCCGGCACCGACGTGACGATCACGCCGCGCCGCTCCGACAACAACGCTGGCGCCGAGCCGCTGGGCATCCTGGCCGTGCAAGGCCCGAATGCGCGCGCCAAGACGTACGCCGCGCTACCCGGCACGCAGGCGGTGGGGGACGCGCTCAAGCCGTTCAACGCCGGCTTCGTCACCGTGGAAAACGTGGGCGAGATCATGGTGGCCCGCACCGGCTACACCGGCGAAGACGGTTTCGAACTGGTCGTGCCGGCCGCGCAGATCGCCGGTGTGTGGGAGCGCCTGCTGCAAGCAGGCGTACGCCCGGCCGGCCTCGGCGCGCGCGACACGCTGCGCCTGGAAGCGGGCATGAACCTCTACGGCCAGGACATGGACGAGCACGTCTCGCCGCTCGACGCCGGCCTCGCCTGGACGGTCGATCTGCAAAGCGAACGCGACTTCACCGGCAAGGCCGCGCTGCAAGCCGGCGGCCAGCGCGAACAGTTCGTCGGCCTGATCCTGCGCGACAAGGGCGGCGTGCTGCGCGCCCACCAGAAGGTCATCACCACCGCCGGTGACGGCGAGATCACCAGCGGCACGTTCAGCCCGAGCCTGTCGCTCTCGATTGCACTGGCGCGCCTGCCCAAGGACGTGGCCATCGGCACCGACGTACAGGTCGAAATTCGCGACCGCAAGTTGACCGCGACTGTGGTTAAACTGCCGTTCGTGCGCAATGGCAAGGCGCTGGTCAGCTGAACACCGAATCTGCATCCCCCAATACCAATCTTCCGGAGAAACCTTTCATGAGCAACGTTCCCGCCGATCTGAAGTACACCGAACACGACGAGTGGATCCGCGTTGAAGCCGACGGCACGCTGACCATCGGCATCACCGATTACGCGCAGGACGCGCTGGGCGACATCGTCTTCCTGGAGCTGCCGGACGCTGGTCGCGCAGTCGCCAAGGACGAGGCGATTGCCGTGGTCGAATCGGTCAAGGCCGCCTCCGACATCTACGCCCCCGTCTCGGGCGAGATCATCGCCAACAACGCCGACGCCGCGGGCGCGCCCGAGTCGGTCAACGCCGGCGCCTACGAGGCGTGGCTGTTCAAGATCAAGCCGACCAACGCCGACGATGTGAACGCGCTGATGTCGGCCGAGCAGTACGCCGCCAAGATCGGCTAAGCCGGTCACCGAAGCCGATGTGCCTGACCCGCACATCGGCGCTTTGCCTGAATTTCGAGCCCTTGCCATGAACGCTCCGCACCCCGCTTCCTCGGCGCTTGCTGCCGAACGCCCCACCCTCGCCGCCCTGGAGGCGTGCGACGCCTTCGCGCACCGCCACATCGGCCCGTCGCCGGAAGAGCAAGCGCAGATGCTTGCTGCGCTCGGTTTTGATAGCCGCGCCAAGCTGATCGACGCCGTGATCCCGCCCGCCATCCGCCGCCAGGACGGCATGCCGCTGGGCGAATTCACGCAGCCACTGACCGAAGAAGCGGCGCTTGCCAAGCTGCGCGGCATCGCGGGGCAGAACCGCGTGGCCAAGAGCCTGATCGGCCAGGGCTATTACGGCACGCACACGCCGGGCGTCATCCTGCGCAACATCCTCGAGAACCCCGCCTGGTACACGGCATACACGCCGTATCAGCCCGAAATCTCGCAGGGCCGCCTGGAGGCGATGCTGAACTTCCAGCAGATGGTGATCGACCTGACCGCCATGGACATCGCCAATGCGTCGATGCTCGATGAAGCGACCGCCGCTGCCGAGGCGATGACGCTGCTGCAGCGCATTGGTAAATCGAAGTCGACCGTGTTCTTTGTGGCGGACGACGTACTTCCGCAAACGCTGGAAGTCGTGCGCACCCGTGCCGAACCGATCGGCGTGCAAGTGGTGACGGGGCCGGCGGCCGACGCTGCCAAGCACGACGCGTTCGGCGTGCTGCTGCAATACCCGGGCGCCAACGGTGCGCTGCTGGGCGATCTGGCGACGTACCAGGCGCTGACCGATGCCGTGCACGCTGCCGGCGGTTTGGTCGTTGCGGCTGCAGACCTGCTGGCGCTCACGCTGCTGGCCGCGCCGGGCGAATGGGGTGCCGACGTCGTGATCGGCAACACGCAGCGCTTTGGCGTGCCGTTCGGCTTCGGTGGCCCGCATGCCGGCTACATGGCCGTGCGCGATGCGTTCAAGCGCTCGATGCCCGGTCGCCTGGTCGGCGTGACGATCGATGCGCAAGGCAATTCGGCCTACCGCCTCGCACTGCAGACGCGCGAGCAGCACATCCGCCGCGAGAAGGCCACCTCGAACATCTGTACCGCACAGGTACTGCTGGGCGTGATGGCCTCGATGTACGCCGTCTACCACGGCCCGCAGGGCCTGAAGCGCATCGCCCAACGCGTGCACCGCCTGACCGCCACGCTGGCCGCCGGCCTGCGCGCGATCGGCTACACGCTGGAAGCCGACGCCTTTTTCGACACGCTGACCGTCGCCACCGGCGCGCGCACTGCCAACCTGCACATCGCGGCACAGGCGCACGGCATCAACCTGCGCCAGATCGACGATGCACGCCTGGGTATCTCGCTGGACGAGACGGTCACACGCGCCGATGTCGTTGCGCTGTGGGAAGTCTTCGCGCACGCCGCACACGCTGCCGCACCGGACTTCGACAAGACCGAAGCAGCAGTTGCGGACGCATATCCGGCCTCGCTCGTGCGCCAGAGCGCGTACCTGACGCACCCGGTGTTCAACGCGCACCATTCCGAACACGAAATGCTGCGCTACCTGCGCAGCCTGGCCGACAAGGATCTCGCGCTCGACCGCACGATGATCCCGCTGGGATCGTGCACGATGAAGCTCAACGCCACCGCAGAAATGCTGCCGGTGACGTGGCCCGAGTTCTCGAACATCCACCCGTTCGCGCCGGCCGATCAGACCGTTGGCTACCGCGAGATGATCGATCAGCTCGAACAGATGCTGTGCGCCGCCACCGGCTATGCGGCCGTCAGCCTGCAGCCGAATGCCGGCTCGCAGGGCGAATACGCTGGCCTGCTGATCATCCACGCCTACCACGCCAGCCGTGGCGAAGCGCACCGCAATGTGTGCCTGATCCCGTCGTCGGCGCACGGCACGAACCCTGCATCGGCACAGATGGCCGGCATGCAGGTTGTTGTCGTGGCGTGCGATGAGCGCGGCAACGTCGACCTGGCTGATCTGGAGAAGAAGGCCGCCGAGCACAGCAAGAACCTCGCGGCAATCATGATCACCTACCCATCCACGCACGGCGTATTCGAGGAAGGCGTCAAGCGCGTGTGCGAGATCGTGCACAGCCACGGCGGCCAGGTCTACGTGGACGGCGCCAACATGAACGCCATGGTCGGCACCGCCGCACCGGGCCACTTCGGCGGCGACGTCTCGCACCTGAACCTGCACAAGACGTTCTGCATTCCGCACGGCGGCGGCGGCCCGGGCGTCGGTCCGGTGGCCGTGGGCGCGCACCTTGCACCGTTCCTCCCGGGGCGCGCAGCCTCGGGTGAAGACGCCAGCCAGAACATCGGCAACGTGTCGGCCGCAGCGTTCGGCTCGGCGTCGATCCTGCCGATCTCGTGGATGTACATCGCGATGATGGGCGCAGCGGGCCTGACCGCCGCCACCGAGACGGCCATCCTGTCGGCCAACTACGTGGCCAAGCGGCTCGCCCCGTATTACCCGGTGCTGTACACGGGCGCGCACGACCTGGTGGCGCACGAGTGCATTCTCGACATCCGCCCGCTGCAGAAGGAATCGGGCATCAGCAACGAAGATATCGCCAAGCGCCTGATGGACTTCGGCTTCCACGCACCGACGATGAGCTTCCCGGTGCCCGGCACGCTGATGATCGAGCCGACCGAAAGCGAGCCGAAGGTGGAACTCGACCGCTTCATCGACGCGATGATCGCCATCCGCGGCGAGGTCGACAAGGTGATCTCGGGCGAATTCGACCGCGAAGACAACCCGCTGAAGCACGCACCGCACACCGCAGCCGTGGTGATGGCCGATGACTGGTCGCACAAGTACACGCGTGAGCAGGCCGCCTATCCGGTAGCATCGCTGCGCAAGCAAAAGTACTGGCCGCCGGTCGGCCGTGCCGACAACGTCTACGGCGACCGCAACCTGTTCTGCGCCTGCGTGCCGATGAGCGAGTACGCGCAGGATTGAGGCATTCGAAGTGACATGACGCGGCGGCGGTGCATTGTGTTCCGCCGCCGCGTCACATGTAACCGGACGCAACCCCTGTAACCCGCGCTCACAACGGACGCTTTCAGCGCCCTTCGCCGTTATGGTGACGCCAGTTCACCTGATCCGACGGGACCCTGCTATGCCAACGCGCCACCCTGCCCCATTTTTCCGTCTGCTTGCCTGTGTTGCCGCAGTGGTTGTGTGCGGAGCCTGCTCGCCGACACAGGCAGGTGCGGCTGCATCGTTGTACGCAGCCGCGCACAACCCCGCCAGGCCGGGGCAGGACTGGTGCAGCGTTTCACCAGCGCAGTCCGGCGAGCCCGCCGCGGTAAAGCGGGTCGCCCGCGCCACGCAGCACCTCACGCAGACGCCGCACCCGTTGCCTCGCCTGCATACCGAAGGCACGTTGCCACACCAGGGCATCTACGACGAATCCGTTGTGGCCGCGCGGGACTTTCCGGTCATGCGCGACGCAGCAATGGCCTGGCGCCTCACAGGCGACATGCGGTTCGCCGAGCAGGTCGACACCTTTCTGCACGCGTGGGTCGGCACGTATGTACCGAGCTTCAACCCGATCGACGAGACGAAGTTCGATGCGCTGATCCAGGCCTACATGCTCGCGCGCGACGGCCTGACGCCCGGCACGCGCGCAGAGACGCAACGCTTCCTGCGCACGCTGGCCGAGGGCTATATTGCCCGCACCGAGGCTGCGCACCAGCCGCTGTCACACACGTGGGTGAACAACTGGCAAAGCCACCGCATCAAGCTGATGGCAATGTCGGCTGCCGCGCTGGGTGACCACGCGTTGCTCGCGCAGGTACATCGCCTGTTCCTGCAACAGGTCGCCAATAATGTGCGCCCGGACGGGTCGGTGGAAGATTTTGAAGACCGCGATGCACTTCACTACGTCGTCTACGACCTCGAGCCGCTGACGATGGCCGCGATTGCCGTGCAGCCTTTTGGCCAGCACTGGCTACATGAGCGCGCAGCCAACGGCGCCACGCTCGCCGCCGCCGTTGATTGGCTCGTGCCGTATGCCGACGGCAGCCGCACGCACGAGGAATACGTCCACTCGCACGTTGCCTTCGACAAGAAGCGAGCCGACGCGGGCCTGCCCGGCTTCTCCGGCATGTGGGAGCCGAAAAGCGCCGGCACGCTGTATTGGCAGGCTGCGCGACTGGACCCGAAATACCGCACGCTGGCCGAGCGGCTCGCCGCGACCGCGCCTGACTGGCTGGCGCTGTGCGCAGCCCGCTAACCGGCGAAGCTCTGTACTGACAGCGCGCACAACTACCTGGCGCAAGTGGCCACAAGCCGCTTGCACCCTTTAACGCCCCCGGAGCCTCACCCCATGGCTGTTTCCGTTTTCGACCTCTTCAAGATCGGCATTGGTCCGTCCAGCTCGCACACCGTCGGGCCGATGCGCGCCGCGCTCATGTTTGCTTCCGGCCTGGAAGCCGATGGGCTGATGCCGCAAGTCGCCAGCGTGCGTGTCGAGCTGTATGGCTCGCTGGGCGCCACCGGCAAAGGCCACGGCACCGATCGCGGCGTCATCCTCGGCCTGATGGGCGAGGCGCCGGATACCATCGACCCGGACACCATCGATGCCAAACTGGCAGCGTTGCGCGCATCGCAATCGCTGTCGCTGCTGGGCCGTCACGCGATGCGCTTTACCGAGAAAGAACACATCGCCTTCTACCGCCGCGAAGCGATGGCCGAGCATCCGAACGGTATGAAGTTCCACGCCTTCGACGCTGCCGGCGAGCGTCTGCGCGAGGCGCGCTATCTGTCAGTCGGCGGCGGCTTTGTCGTCACGGCCGGCGCGCCAAACACGCAGGTGCTTGCAGCGCATGACCAGTTGCCGCATCCGTTCCGCAGCGGCAAGGAACTGCTGGCGATGTGCGAATCGACGGGCAAATCCATCGCCCGACTGATGCTCGAAAACGAACTGACGACGCGCACGGAAGCTGAAGTGCGCGCTGGTCTGCTCAACATCTGGCATGTGATGCAGGCGTGCGTGGCGCGCGGCTGCCGCACGGAGGGCGAATTGCCTGGCCCGTTCCACGTGCGTCGCCGTGCCGCCGAGTTGTATTCACGGCTCACGGTGCAGGCCGAACGCACGCTGTCCGACCCGCTGTCAGTCATCGACTGGGTGAATCTGTATGCGATTGCCGTGAATGAAGAAAACGCTGCGGGCGGGCGCGTCGTCACGGCGCCGACCAACGGCGCAGCGGGCATTATCCCGGCCGTGATGCATTACTACGACCGCTTCGTGCCCGGCGCGAATGACGATGGCATCGTGGACTTCCTCCTCACCGCCGGCGCGATCGGCATGCTTTACAAGATGAACGCGTCGATCTCGGGTGCGGAAGTCGGGTGCCAGGGCGAAGTCGGCGTGGCGTGTTCGATGGCGGCGGGCGCGCTCGCTGCGGTGCTGGGTGGTACGCCTGCGCAGGTGGAGAACGCGGCTGAGATCGGCATGGAGCACAACCTCGGGCTGACATGCGACCCGGTTGGCGGACTGGTGCAGATTCCGTGTATCGAGCGCAATGCGATGGCGTCTGTGAAGGCGGTGAATGCGGCGCGCATGGCGTTGCGCGGGGACGGCACGCATTATGTTTCGCTCGACTCCGTGATCAAGACGATGCGGGAGACGGGGGCGGATATGAAGACTAAGTACAAGGAGACTGCGCGGGGCGGACTGGCTGTGAATATTGTGGAGTGCTGATTTTGATTTTTGCCTTGGTGGTCCACACTCCTTTCGTTCCCTGCCGGGACCGACTCACTTTTCTTTGTCTTGCCAAAGAAAAGTAAGCAAAAGAAAGGCGCGCCCGAGATGGCGAAAGCCTCCTTGAATTTGTGTGACCGTGCGGGGAAGGAGGCAAATTCGCTTCGCTCAGACAGCCTCCTTCCTTGATCCGCCCGCCCACAAAAATTCAAGGCGCCATCAAGGGCTCAACGTCAAAAGAAAAAGGCCAACCCGTCGCGCGGTTGGCCTTTGTCGTTTGGGCTTGCGTCCAGAGTGTTTGGCTTCTGTCTTTGACTTTCCCTGCCCTATGCGGCGCCTTGAATTTCTGTTGCAAGGAGGAAAAAGGAAGGGAAACTGTCTGAGCGCAGCGAGTTTTTCCCTTCCCCTCCTTGCGACATAAATTCAAGGAGGGGGGTCGCCGCATCGGGCGCGCCTTTCTTTGCTTACTTTCTTTGGCAAGACAAAGAAAGTGAGTCAGCCCCGGCAGGGGATGAAACAAGGGATGGACCACAAACAAAAAATCTAGAGGACACACCAAAAAAATCCACCAAGCCCCCGCCCCCATCCACTCCTATAATCCGCGCCACAAGAACCCTCTTTGGAGACCCGCAGGATGCAATCCCTCCATCCTCCCAAGCACATTTCGGCAGCGACCCTGCCCGAGCTGACGCTACGCGGCATGATCCTCGGCGCGATCATCACCGTGATCTTCACCGCTTCAAACGTGTACCTCGGCCTGAAAGTCGGCCTGACGTTTTCATCGGCGATTCCCGCAGCGGTGATTTCCATGGCGGTGCTGCGCATGCTCGGCGGCACGAACATCCTTGAGAACAACATGGTGCAGACGCAGGCGTCTGCGGCCGGGACGCTGTCTTCCATCATCTTCATCCTGCCCGGCCTGGTGATGATCGGGCACTGGCAAGGTTTCCCGTTTTGGCAAACGTTTGGGGTCTGCATGGCGGGTGGCATGCTCGGCGTGGTGTTCACGATTCCGCTGCGCCACGCGATGGTGGTGCAGAGCGACCTGCCCTATCCCGAAGGCGTGGCGGCGGCGGAAATCCTGCGCGTGGGCAGCGGCCAAACGTCGGATGGCTCGGACGCTGACGCCGTGCCCGCCGCCACTGGCATGCGCGATCTGGCTGCCGGCGGCATCGTCGCGGCCATCGTGGCGTTTGCAACCAGTGGTCTGCGCCTGCTGGGCGAAGGGGCAAGCTGGTGGTTCGCTGCGGGGGCCGCGGTGGTGCGCTTGCCGCTGGGCTTTTCAACGGCACTGCTAGGCGCTGGCTATCTGATCGGCCTCGTGGCCGGGCTGGCCATGCTGGTGGGCCTGGTGATCGCCTGGGGCATCGCCGTGCCGTATCTGACCTCCATCACGCCGGTGCCGGCGGGCAAGGCGCTGTCTGCGTTCGGTACGGACATTTGGCGCACGCAGGTGCGTTTTATCGGTGCAGGCGTGATTGCGGTGGCGGCCGTGTGGACGCTGGGCACGCTGATCGGCCCGGTGGTGCACGGCGTGAAGCGCTCGTTCGGCAGCCTGCGCCCGAAGGCCGATGGCACGCTGCGCACCGAGCAGGACATGGCTCCGCGCTGGATTCTGCTGGTCACGCTGGCCATGGTCGTGGTGCTGGTGATCACGTTTGCCGCATTCCTGGCGCCGACCATGCTGTCGGCCGGCTCGCGCTGGACGCTGATCACCTGCGCGGTGATCTTTGCGGTGGTGTTCGGCTTTCTGGTGGCGGCGGCATGCGGCTACATGGCCGGGCTGATCGGTTCGTCGTCGAGCCCGATTTCAGGCATTGGCATCATCGCCATCACCTTGGTGTCGCTGCTGCTGTTGGCTATCGGCGCGGACAACGGCATCGTGGGCTCGCCGGAAGCGAGCAAGCTGGGCATTGCGCTGGCAATCTTCACAACGTCGGCCGTGGTGGCCGTGGCTACCATCTCCAACGACAACCTGCAGGATCTGAAGACGGGCTGGCTGGTTGGTGCCACACCGTGGCGCCAGCAGGTGGCGCTGTTGATCGGGTGCGTCGCGGGTGCCGCAGTCATCTCGCCGGTGCTGGAGCTGCTATACAACGCGTATGGCTTTCCGGGTGCGCTGCCGCGTGCCGGCATGGACGCTGCGCAGGCACTCTCTGCCCCGCAGGCCACGCTCATGACGGCCATTGCCACCGGCATCTTCACGCACCAGTTGGAATGGAACATGGTGATTGCCGGCATCGTCATCGGCACGCTGCTGATTGCCGTCGACTGGGCGCTCAAGCAGCGTGGTGGTGTCGCCCGGCTGCCGGTGCTGGCGGTAGGCATCGGCATCTACCTGCCGCCGACGATCAGCACGGTGCTGGTGACCGGTGCGGTGCTGGCGTGGATCATCGAGAAGATTCTTGCCAAGCGTGCGCAGGCAGCCGGCGTGCCGTACGCGCGCTATGCCGAGGTACCGAACCGCCACGGCGTGCTGCTGGCGTCGGGCCTGATTGTGGGCGAAAGCCTGGTGGGCGTGCTGATGGCGGCCGTCATCGGGGCCACGGGCAAGGATGCGCCGCTGGCGATCGTGGGCGCGTCGTTTGAAGGCACGGCGCAATGGCTTGGGCTGATCGTGTTCGCCTTGGTATGCTGGGCCTTCGCGCGCCGTGTTCTGGCGGTGCGCCCGACCCATTGAGCCCATCACGCATCATGCTGCTCCGCGACGCAACGCAGGCCGATCTGCCAGCCATCCTCGCCATCTACAACGACGTGATCGCCACCTCCAACGCGATCTACACCGAAACGCCGGTCACGCTGGAAGACCGCACCGCGTGGCTGGCGTTGCGTGCCACGCAGGGGTATCCGGTGCTGGTGGCCGATGATGGCGGGCAAGTCGCGGGCGTTGCATCGTTTGGGGATTTCCGGCCGTACCCGGGCTTTCGCACCACCGTCGAGCACTCGGTGCATATTCATCGCGACTGGCGCGGCAAGGGCCTGGGCAGCCTGCTGGTCGAGGCACTGTGCGAGCGTGCCGCTGCGCTGGGCAAACACCTGATTGTTGGCGCCATCGACGGCGCCAACGCAGGCTCGATCCGGCTACACGAAAAGCTCGGCTTTAAAGAAGTTGGCCGCATGCCCGAGGCGGCCATCAAGCACGGCCAGTGGCTCGACCTCGTCTTCATGCAGCGGTGGCTTGAAGCGCCAGGAACGGTCCGCAACGACTGACCGTTCCTTGATGCATCAGGCGGGCTGCGTTGCCGCCTGCTGCGTCCACCGCCCGCAACCGCGTCGCACAGTCTCGTGCAGGTTGCGGGTTTCACGTTGCGCCGCGCGGATCCATTCTGCATCCGCATCACGCGCCTCCACCACCTCCCGCACCATGTCGAGCGCGCCTTCGGACGACAGCGCTTCGGCGTGTGCCGACAGCACCTTGCTCGTTTCCAGGATGTGATCAGCCAGCGCGCCGCGGTTGCCCGTGGCCGGATCGACGTATTCGCCGGCCAGCCCGAAGCGGCATGCCTGGAAGCGGTTGAAGGTGTAGACGAGGTAATCGTCTTCCACGGGCATGAACGGGCGATCGAGCAGCAGCCAGCGGCCCAATGCCTGGATATAAGCGGCGATGGCGGCCGCGCGTTCGACGGTCAGCGGGGTGTCCATCACGCGGACTTCGATCGTGCCGAATTCGGGCTTGGGGCGGATGTCCCAGTAGAAGTCCTTCATGCTTTCGATGACGCCGGTGGCGTGCATCTTGTCGAAGTACGCAATGAAGGCATCCCACGTCAGCACGAACGGCGCGCGGCCCGACATCGGGAAGGCGCTGACCGAGTTCATGCGCGCGGAAGCAAACCCCGTATCCACGCCCTGCACGAACGGTGACGACGCGGCCAGCGCAATGAAGTGCGGCACGTAGCGCGACATGGCGTGCAGCAGATACAGCGCGTCGTCCGGATTCGGGCAGCCAATGTGCACGTGCTGCCCGAACACGGTGAACTGCTTGGCGAGGTAACCGTACAGATCCGAGATGTACTGGTAGCGCGGCGATTGCGAAATCTGGCGCTGGCTCCATTGCTGGAACGGATGCGTGCCGCCGCCGCAGATGCCGATGTTCAGCGCCGTGGCGGCGTCGGCCATGCGGTCGCGCATCTCGCGCAACTGCCAGAGCGCTTCATCATGGCTGTGGCAGATGCCGGTGGAGATCTCGATCATCGAATCGGTGATCTCCGGCTTGATGTCGCCGGGGTATTCCTTGCCCTTGAGCATGCGCAGCAAGTCGGGCGACGCTGAGGCAAGGTCGTAGTCATGGCGATTGACGAGCTGCAATTCCAGCTCGACGCCAAACGTCAGGGCTTCGGATTTCGAGAACGGTTCGAGGGACATGGGGCTCAGTGCCTCCCTTCGTCTTGTCGCACCTCACCTGCCCAGCGCAGCGAACGCGCGGTCAGGATCGGCGCAACAATCTGTTGGATCGCCAGCGTGCAAAGAATGATGGCCGCAAGCGGCCCGCCGGTTTGTGGATACAGTGCCGCCGTATCGTGCATCAGCAACCATGACAATCCTGACATGGGCCCGAGCGCTAGGCCCAGCGCGATGCTCTGCCGCATCGACAGGCCCGAGAACGAGCCCAGCGCCGTCGTGGCCGCCAGTTTGGCGATGAAGCGCGAGAGCACCAATGCCACCGCCGCCACACCGCCGATCACCCAGTCCGACGCCTTGAGCGGCAAACCGAGCGACACGATCATCACCACAATCAGGATGCTGCCCGCGCTGCCGAAGTGCGATGGCCACACACGCGGGTGATCGTCCTGGTGCTTGAACACCACGCCCGCCAGCAGCAGCGTGAGCGGCACCGACAGCTTGAGCAGCTTGGCCATCGCCAGCGCAAACAGCACCAGCCCCACCAGCACCAGGAACGCGTAGTGATCGTCACCCGCCATGCGGTGATACAGCGCATGGCCCACCTTGCCGACCACCCAGGCTAGAAGCACGGAACCTGCCAGCAGGTACAGCGGATGGAACAGCGCCGCCGCCCAGTGGCCGTATTCGCTGTGCAGCCACCCGGCGGTGAGCGGCGCCAGCACGCTTGCGTAGATGCTGTTGAGCGCGCCCAACGAGAGCAACCGCTCCGTCACCTGGCCTTCGGCGCGCAGTTCGTTCTTCAGTTGCAGCAGCACCGTGGGGGACGTGGCCACCGCGATGGCGCCTGCGGCCACCGCCACCGGCGCCGCCACGCCAAACAACTGCAGCACCCAGGTGACCAGGCCCCAGGTCAGCAGGCTCTCGAAGCCACTGGTGAGCAAGAGCCAGCGATTGGCACGCAGCCACTCGAATGACAGCCGGTGCCCCAGTTCGAACAGCGCCAACGCCAGCGCCATCTCGATCAGGATGTGGGTCTGGTCGAGCATGTCGGCGTCGATGAGCGGGCGGCCGAGCACGCCGGCCGCCAGGCCCGCCGCCGCATAGCCGACGATGCGGGGCAGCTTGAGCGCCGCGCGCGCAAACTCGCCGCACAACGCCGCGCCGACCAGCGCCAGCCCGATCCAGAAGAGACCGCCAGGTGCGGGCGGCCACGAAGGGAAGAGATCGTGAAGTCCTGTCATGGCCGACATGGTACCCGAAGCACCCGATTGGAAAAGTCAGCCAAGCACTGACACGCGTTAGACCCGCGTTACCCGATATTTAACGATAGATCGATGGTTTTCGATGTAGAAAGCGACAAGCCTGCGTTTGGGGCCTTGGGCTGCCGGCAAAGAAAAACCGCCCCGGAGGGCGGTTTTCATACTGCGAATGGCTGAGAGCCGGTCGGATTACTTGCCGCCGACGCTCTCCAGCGGTGCCCACTTGCCGCCGGTGACCTTGTAGACGGTAATGCCGCCGTCCTTCAGGTCGCCCTTCTCGTCATAGGCGTAGTGCTTGGCGGTCACGCCTTGCATGTTGGTCGCAGCCAGGATCGGCAGGTACTTGCTCGGATCCGACGAGCCGGCCTTGACCATGGCTTGCATCAGGGCCATTGCGCCGTCGTAGGCGTACGGCGAGTACGTCTGCACCGGCGTGCCGAAGCGCTTCTCATAGCGGGCCTTGTAGCCAGCGCCGCCCGGCATCTGCTCCAGCGGCAGACCGGCCAGCGAGCACACCACGCCTTCGGCCGATTGCGCGCCAGCCAGCTTGATGAAGTCGTCGGTCTTGGACATTTCGCCCGACATCAGCGTGGACTTCATGCCCAGTTCGCGCATCTGCTTGACCAGCGGAGCCGATTGGCCTTCCGCGCCGCCGTAGAACACGGCGTCAGGCTTCTTGGCCTTGATCTGCGTGAGGATCGACTTGAAGTCGCTGGCCTTGTCGTTGGTGAACTCGCGACGCACGATGGTGGCGCCGGCAGCCTTGGCGGCCTTCTCGAACTCGTCTGCCAAACCTTGGCCGTAAGCCGTGCGGTCATCAACGATGGCGATGTTCTTGTAGCCCAGCTTCTTGACGGCGTACGTGCCGACCACCGAACCCTGCTGGGTGTCGGAGGTCATCATGCGGAACGTCGTCTTGTAGCCTTGCTTCGTGTATTCCGGTGCCGTTGCCATCGCGATTTCTGCGATGCCGGCGTTGTTGTAGATGCGCGAGGCCGGGATGGTCGTACCCGAGTTGAAGTGGCCCAGCATGCCCTTGATGCCGCTGTCCACAAGCTTCTGTGCGACGGTGGTGCCGGTCTTCGGGTCAGCTTGGTCGTCTTCCGAAATCAGCTGGAACTTGACTTCCTTACCGGCGATCTTCGGATGCGTGGCGTTGAATTCCTCGACCGCCAGCGTCAGGCCGTTCTGCATGTCCTTGCCGTACTGGGCTTGAGGACCGGTCATCGGGCCGGCGTAGCCCAGCTTGATGACTTCTTGGGCCGATGCCGCGCTACCCAGCGCGCACAGCGCTGCCGCCAGACACAGTTGCTTCAATTTCATTTGTGCGTCTCCTAGTTCAAACGCAATTTGGATCAATAGCGCGACGGGATCACCGTCGCCCTCCTCCCGCTTCGCGCTCCATCCGCACCCGTCGTGCGGATGGCGCTGCGAATCCTGCTCGTGCTCCCCGTCAGCCGATGGTCATCAGGCTGGCGTTGCCACCCGCTGCGGCCGTATTGACCGACAGCGAACGCTCGATCAGCAGGCGCTCCAGCGCCAGCCCTTCCCCGCCATGCGGCAGGCCTTGCACGCCCACGATGGGGCCGGCGCGTCGTGCCAGTCCTTCGCAAATCGCGCGCAGATGGTCCGAATCGCCGTGGTGCAGCACCGCATCAAACGCCGCTTCGTCGGTCGACCCGACCACGCGGACGCGCGATTGTACTGCCGCCGGCAAGCCCCGAAGTACCGCTTCGATGGCAGGGTTTTCCTGCACAACGGCCACGCTGCCCACGGCCAGCACAGCCGCCAGCTGGCGCAGCCAATCGGCCGGATCTGCCGCCACGCACAGCACCGCTTCGCGCGGCAGCAGCGTGTAGGTGTTGCGCTCGCCCGTCGGGCCCGGCAGCGTGGCCGTGGCGCCCGTGGCCGACGCCGCAGCCAGGCGTTCGCACAGCGATGCCAGCTCAGGCGCCTGCTTGCGCGCCCAGTCCGTCAGCGCGTCGAACGGCGCCAGCAGCGCGCGGCGCGCATCGGTATCGATTTCCGTGCCGGCACCTGCGGTCAGTTGCAGTGCGGTGCGCATGCCGTCCTGCGGGCACGTCGAGAGCAAACGCAGCAGATACAGCGGCCCGCCAGCCTTCGGACCCGTGCCCGACAGGCCTTCGCCGCCGAACGGCTGCACGCCCACCACGGCACCGACGATATTGCGGTTCACATACAGGTTGCCGACGTGCGCCCGGTCCACCACGTGCGCAATGGTCTCGTCGATACGCGTGTGGATGCCCAGCGTCAGGCCGTAGCCCGTGCCGTTGATCTGCTCGATCAGCTTGGTCAGACCGGCGTTGTCACCGGAGCGCTTCCAGCGCACCACGTGCAGCACGGGGCCGAAGATCTCGCGCGTCAGGTCCGACAGGCTGTCGAGTTCGATGACGGTCGGGGGCACGAAGGTACCGTGCGCGCAAGCAGCCGGCACAGGCGCCTGATGCACGCGGCGACCCTTGGCCCGCATCGCTTCGATGTGGCCGACGATGTTGTCGCGCGCTTCGGCGTCGATCACCGGGCCGACATCGGTGACGAGGCGATCCGGATTGCCCATCGCCAATTCAGCCATGCCGCCCTTGAGCATCGCGAGCACGCGGTCGGCGACGTCATCCTGCAGGCACAGCACGCGCAGCGCCGAGCAACGCTGGCCTGCCGAATCAAACGCAGACGACAGCACATCCGCCACCACCTGCTCAGCCAGCGCGGAAGAATCCACAATCATCGCGTTCTGGCCGCCCGTCTCCGCAATCAGGGGGATCGGCGCGCCGTTGGCGTCCAGACGGCCGGCCAGCGTGCGCTGCAGAATGCGCGCGACTTCGGTCGAGCCGGTAAACATCACGCCCTTGGTACGCATGTCCTTCACCAGCGCGGCGCCGACGGTCTCGCCGCGGCCCGGCAGCAGTTGCACGGCGCCAGCCGGCACGCCGGCTTCGCGCAGGATGCGCACAGCCTGGGCGGCGATCAGCGGGGTCTGCTCGGCAGGCTTGGCCAGGACCGGGTTGCCGGCGGCCAGCGCTGCGCTCACCTGGCCGGTGAAGATCGCCAGCGGGAAGTTCCACGGGCTGATGCAGACCACGGGCCCAAGCGGACGATGCGTGTCGTTGGAGAACCCGCCGCGCACCTGAGCCGCGTAATAGCGCAGGAAATCGACGGCTTCGCGCACTTCGGCAATCGCATTGGACAGCGTCTTGCCCGCCTCGCGAATGATCAGCCCCATCAGGTGCTGCATCTCGCCTTCCATCAGGTCTGCTGCGCGATCAAGCAACGCGGCGCGCGCCTCGGGCGGCGTGGCTTGCCAGATCGGGGCGGCAGCGACAGCGGCCGACAGCGCGGCATCCACGTCGGCTTCGGTGGCTTCCGTCACGTGGCCGACCACGTCGCGCAGGTCCGACGGATTGCGCACCGGTTGCGGCGTGCCGCCAGCGTAAGGCGCATCGCCGATGGTCGGCTCAGCGTTCCAGACCGTGCTCGTGCCCGCAAGAAGGGCGGACGACAACGACGCCAGGCGCTGCTCGTTCGCCAAGTCAATGCCCGACGAGTTGGCACGCACATCGCCGTAAAGGTGGCGTGGCAGCGGAATCTTCGGATGCGGCAGGCCGAGCGTCCCTTCATCGGCGTGCATCTTTTCCACCACCGCCACCGGATCGGCGACGAGGTCGTCCAGAGGAATCGACTCGTCCGCAATGCGGTTCACGAATGAAGTGTTGGCGCCGTTTTCCAGCAGACGGCGCACGAGGTAGGCCAGCAGCGTTTCATGCGTGCCGACCGGCGCGTAGATCCGGCACGGGCGGTTCAGCTTGCCCGGCTTGTTGCCGACGACCTGCTCGTACAGCGGCTCGCCCATGCCGTGCAGGCACTGGAATTCGTATTGGCCGGGGTAATAGTTCTGGCCGGCCATGTGGTAAATGGCCGCCAGCGTGTGCGCGTTGTGCGTGGCGAACTGCGGGAAGATCGCCTCCGGCGCGGCCAGCAGCTTGCGCGCGCAGGCCAGGTACGACACGTCGGTGTAGACCTTGCGCGTATAGACCGGGTAGCCCTCCAGGCCGTCGACCTGCGCGCGCTTGACCTCGCTGTCCCAGTACGCGCCCTTCACCAGGCGGATCATCAGGCGGTGCTTGCTGCGGCGAGCCAGATCGATGATGTAATCGAGCACGAACGGGCAGCGCTTCTGGTAGCCCTGCACCACGAAGCCGATGCCGTTCCAACCGGCCAGCTCGGGCGCAAAGCACAGGCGCTCCAGCAGGTCGAGCGACAGCTCCAGGCGGTCGGCCTCTTCCGCGTCGATGTTGATGCCGATGTCGTATTCGCGCGCCAGCATCGCCAGCGCCTTCACACGCGGATACAGCTCGTTGATCGTGCGGTCGTGCTGCGCGCGCGAGTAGCGCGGATGCAGCGCCGACAGCTTGATCGAGATGCCCGGCCCTTCGTAGATGCCGCGCCCGCCCGACGCCTGGCCGATCGCGCGGATGGCCTGCTCGTACGACGCGAGGTAGCGCTGCGCGTCTTCCTCCGTCATCGCGGCCTCGCCGAGCATGTCGTAGGAATAGCGGAAGCCTTCGGCCTCGAACTTGCGCGCGTTGGCCAGCGCTTCAGAAATGGTTTCGCCGGTGACGAACTGCTCGCCCATCAAGCGCATCGCCATATCCACGCCCTTGCGGATCAGCGGCTCGCCGCTCTTGCCGATGATGCGCGTGAGCGCCTTCGACAGCCCCGCTTCGTTATGCGTGGCGACCAGCTTGCCCGTGAGCAGCAGGCCCCAGGTGGCGGCATTCACAAACAGCGACGGGCTCTGGCCGACATGCGAATACCAGTTGCCGTTGCTGATCTTGTCGCGGATGAGCGCGTCGCGCGTGGCCTTGTCGGGAATGCGCAGCAGCGCCTCGGCCAGGCACATCAGCGCCACGCCTTCCTGGCTCGACAAGGAGAATTCCTGGATCAGGCCCTGCACCAGCCCTTCGCGACCAGTGCCGACCTTTTGCGTGCGCAGCTTGCCAGCCAGATCGCGGGCGAGCTGCTTGGCTTCCGAGGCGAGCGCGCCCGGCAGACGGGCCTGCTCCAGCAGCATCGGAATCGCTTCGGTTTCCGGCCGGCGATAAGCGGCGGTGATGGCAGCGCGCAAGACCGATTGCGGTTGCACGCTTTGTGCGAATTCGAGGAACGGTTGCACCGCGGGCTCATCACCCTCGTGCACGTCCGAGACGGCTGCGGCGGCGGACGGGAGGCCATCCGCCACCGGGCCGTTTGCGTCAGTTGGCAGCTGCCCCCGCTCCACTTGGTCCAGATACGTGAAGATCGCCTGCTTGATCAGCCAGTGCGGCGTGCGGTCAATGGACTGCGCAACGCGCTTGAGGCGTTCACGCGAAGCATCGTCCAGCTTGACCCCGAGGGTGGTTGTAGCCATGTGGGTTCCTATCCAGAGCTGCCATTGCCTAGCTTGTGGCCGGCAAATTGGGCGGATCATACGCCTGGCGATCTTGAAGGTGCAACCTAGTGAAACCCCTTGGTTCGAAATGGGTAGATTGGGGGTGCAACCGCGGGTGATGTTGGAGATGCTTGGGGGTAGTTTTATGGGCTTGGTTTTTTTGTTTTTGGTGCATCCCTGGTTTCATCCCCTCCGGGGCTGACTCACTTTCTTTGGTCTTGCCCAAAGAAAGTAAGCAAAGAAATGCGCGCCCAAGATGGCGAAAGATTCCTTGAATTTATGTCGCAGGGAGGGGAAGGGAAAAACTCGCTGCGCTCAGACAGCTTCCCTTCCTTTTTCCTCCCTGCAACAGAAATTCAAGGCGCAATCTAAGGCAGGAAAGTCAAAGGCCAAACCATCTCCGCGCTGGCCTAAACGACAAGGCCAACCTCGCGATGGGTTGGCCTTTTTCTTTTGACGTTGAGCCCTAGATGGCGCCTTGGATTTTTGTTGCGGGGAGGATCAAGGAAGGAGCCTTGTCTGAGCGTAGCGAGTTTGGCTCCTTCCCCTCCCCGCGACACAAATCCAAGGGGAAGTCGCCATCTCGGGCGCGCCTTTCTTTTGCTTACTTTTCTTTGGCAAGACAAAGAAAAGTGAGTCGGTCCCGGCAGGGAACGAAAGGGGGATGGACCACCAGCACTCAAATCCTCAAAGGATCAATCTCCAACTGCCACCGCACCCCCTTCACAGTCTTGCCGATCCCAGCAAACCCCTCGGTCCAGGCAGACAAGAACTTCTGCAAAGCCGCCCGAGAAGCCGACTCCACCAGCAACTGCGCACGCTCCCGGTTAGCCAGCCGCACCATCGTCATCGGCACCGGATCATGCAAAAA
This sequence comes from Ralstonia chuxiongensis, assembly GCF_024158925.1. Taxonomy (NCBI): domain Bacteria; kingdom Pseudomonadati; phylum Pseudomonadota; class Betaproteobacteria; order Burkholderiales; family Burkholderiaceae; genus Ralstonia; species Ralstonia chuxiongensis. The sequence goes on from NZ_JAMYWC010000002.1 coordinate 61,610, forward strand.
CACCGGCGCGCCCAATTCAGCGGCCAAGGCTTCACCGGCAGAACGCGCCGCCCCCAAGAACTCCAGCGCGCGCGCCACTTCCTTGTGCTCGGTGGTCAGCAGCGCCTGGTAGGCAAACGGCGGCAGCCCGGCTTGCTTGCGTTCCCGCAGCAACTGGCGCGCGAAACCGCCGTAGTCGTGCCGAACCAGCGCCTGCAGCGCGGGGGCATCCGGATACCGCGTCTGAATCAGCACTTCCCCCGCCAGCCCGGCCCGGCCCGCGCGGCCCGCCACCTGCATCAGCGACGCAAAGAGATGCTCCCCCGCACGAAAGTCGTGCGAGAACAGTGAGGAGTCGGGCGCGACCACGCCCACCAGCGTCACGCGCTGAAAGTCATGCCCCTTGGCGACCATCTGCGTGCCGATCAGGATGTCGACGCTGCCTTCGTGCACGGTGTCGAACAGCGCTTCGGCGCTGCCTTTGCGGCGGGTGGAATCGGCGTCGATTCGGGCGACGCGCGCCTGCGGAAACAGCTCGCCAAGCGTCTCTTCGATGCGCTGGGTGCCGCGCCCCAGCGGGGCGATGTCGACGTTGCCGCAGTCGGGGCAGTGATGCGGGATGCGCGATTCGTACCCGCAGTGATGGCAGCGCAAGCGCCGCTCGGGCTTGTGCAGCACCAGATACGCCGAGCAACGCGGGCAGCCCGAGAGCCAGCCACACGCGTCGCACGAGAGCACGGGCGCGTAGCCGCGGCGGTTGAGGAACAGCAGGCTCTGTTCGCCGCGCGCCAGGCGATCGGCAATCGCATCGACGAGCGGCTTGGACAGCCCATCGCGAATCTCTCGCCCGGCGCGGCGCTCCAGATTCAAGTCGATGAGCGATACGCGCGGCAGCACCGCTTCAGCCTGCGCGCGTTGCGAGAGCGTCAGGCGCGTGGTGGCGGTCTGCTCCGCGCGCCACCAGGTTTCCAGCGACGGCGTGGCAGAGCCCAGCACGACGGGGATGTTGCGCTGCTTGGCACGCCATAGCGCCAGGTCGCGTGCGGAATAGCGCAGACCCTCCTGCTGCTTGTACGACGTGTCGTGCTCTTCGTCGACGAGGATGAGCGCGAGGTTGGGCAGCGACGCCAGCATCGCCAGCCGCGTGCCGAGCACGATGCGTGCCTCGCCGCGATGGGCGGCCAGCCAGTTCAGCGCACGCGGCTGCTCGGCCAGCCCGCTGTGCAGCGCCGCCATGGGCACGCCGGGAAAGCGTGCGGCGATGCGCGCTTCCAGTTGCGGTGTCAGGTTGATCTCGGGCACCAGCATCAGCACCTGCGCGGCAGGATCGCGCGCCAGGGCGTCGGCGATGGCGTGCAGGTAGACCTCGGTCTTGCCGCTGCCCGTGACGCCGTACAGCAGGAATGGGCTGAATGTGCCGGCCGCGCCAGCTTGGGCAATGGCCGCCACGGCGGCGGCCTGCTCATCGTTCAGGGCAGGTGCGACGGAAGGCGCCGGCAGTTCGAGCGGTTGCGGCAACAGCGCCTTCGGCCGCAGTTCTGCGCGCAGCCATCCGACGGTCGCCCAATCCCGCAGCTTAGCGACGGCCTGCCCGTGCAGTTCGACGGCAGCGCTGGTGGTCAACTCGCCATCCCCGGTCAGCGCTTCGGCCAAGCGCATGGCGCCGGATGCACGTTTCGGGATGCTGTCCAGCAACGCGGCCCGGGCCGGTTCAAACATCACATAGGCGGTTTCGTTGGCCCGGCGCGCAAGGTTGTCCCAGCTCCCGGGCGTGCGCCAAAGAGGCGGCAGCGCCGGCAACGTCACCTCGCCCAGTGCGCGGTGGTAGTAGCCAGCAGCAAATTCGGCCAGGGCACGCCATTCGCCGTCGAGCGGCGGCACCCAGTCGAGCACGCGCTCGACATCGCGCAGCTTCTCTTGCGGCACGTCGGTGGTCGCGGCAGTTTCGACCACCAACGCCACCACGCGCCGATTGCCAAAAGGCACCACAACCAATTGCCCCGGCAGCACAGGCGGCGCACACCGGTAATCGAACACCGCATCGAGCGGCGTATCGATCACCACCCGCACGATGGCGGCCGACGCCTTGGCATCAGAGAACGCAGCGTCGACTTGGGTGGTGGTCATGCAGAGCGCAAACGGTTGAATTGCAAAGGGATTGTTGCGATGCAGCGGCGGATCCTGCACCTGGGAAATGCGTCTTGCCCATCTCACCTTGCCTTCACAGCCATTGCCGTGGTCGGCTCAATGTTCAAGTATTACTTGAGGTTTGTGCCTTGGCGCCCTGATCGGCGACCATTTTCCCGGCTATCCACACGGCCTGTGGATAACTTTGTTGAAAAGTCGCCTGCCGCGCCCGCGCAAGCCAATGGATTCACCGTTTTTCTAGCTTGCACGATTTACGCGCACGCGGCTTTCTTTTATAAAAATCAAACACTTATGCGTTGGATGCACACAGCCTGCCCTGCTGCGCCGCGGAAAGAACCAGCCGCGACAGCTTTGTGCATAAGTCAAGTCTTGACAGCCGACTTACGCACCAGAAAGCGCGAAATAAATCGCTTGACACCCCTTTGGCGCCAGATGGGGCCACCCGCAGGCGAGCAGTCACTCACCCCGACTGCACCAAAGCGGCGAAGATTCCACCCGTGCCCCCGGCTTCACGCACAACTGCGGCCCAATTCAAACGCTATCGCACCGCAACATTGATCTGATACGTGTTACTTCGCTTTCGTGCGAAGCGCGCGGCTGAAGCTGTGCACCTCGTCCACCAGCACCGTCACGGCTTCGGGTGGCGTGAACTGCGAGATGCCATGGCCGAGGTTGAAGATGTGGCCGTCGCTGTCGCCGCTGGCTGCGTAGTCTTCCAGTACGCGGCGCACTTGGGCGCGAATGGCGTCCGGCTCGGCAAACAGCACCGTCGGGTCCAGGTTGCCCTGCAGGGCAACGCGCCCTTCCGTTCGCTCGCGGGCAAGCTGTAGGTTGACGGTCCAGTCCACGCCCAGCGCGTCGGCACCGGTCTCGGCCATGGCTTCGAGCCACAGGCCACCGCCCTTGGTGAACAGGATGACGGGCACGCGCTGGCCGTCGGCCCCGGGGCGAATACCCTTCACCACGCGCGCCATGTAGGCCAGCGAAAACTCCTGGTAGATGCCATCGGCCAGCGCCCCGCCCCAGGTGTCGAACACCTGCACAGCCTGGGCACCGGCATCAATCTGCGCGTTCAGATAGTCGATGACGGCCTGCGCGTTGATCTCCAGGATGCGGTGCATCAGGTCCGGGCGCGCGTAGAGCATCGACTTGACGGTGCGGAAGTCGTCCGAGCCGCCGCCTTCGACCATGTAGCAGGCAAGCGTCCACGGGCTGCCCGAGAAACCGATGAGCGGCACGCGCTGGCGGCCGTCCTGCACCAGCGCGCGGCGGATTTCCGCCACGGCATCGAACACATATTGCAGCGACGACATGTCGGGCACCGACAGCGCCGCCACATCGGCTTCCGTGCGCACCGGCTTGGCAAAGCGCGGGCCCTCGCCCTGCGCGAACGACAGGCCCAGGCCCATGGCGTCGGGCACGGTCAGGATGTCGGAGAACAGAATCGCCGCGTCCAGCGGATAGCGATCCAGCGGCTGCAGCGTCACTTCCGTCGCATACGCCGGCGACTTGGCCAAGCCGAGAAAGCTGCCGGCGCGTGCGCGCGTGGCGTTGTACTCGGGCAGATAGCGGCCCGCCTGGCGCATCAGCCACAGCGGCGTGTAGTCGGTGGGCTGGCGGCGCAGGGCGCGCAGGAAGGTGTCGTTGGCGAGCGGGGCGGACATGGCGAAGGACTCTTTAGGAGGGCGCCATTGTAAGGGATGGTGTTTTTATCCCGCCCTGACCCAGGCCAACATGTCGCAGATCACGCTGCAGATATCACGGCACCTTGTGCGTATCGCCCGCGCGCTGCGGCGGCAGCTTGATCGCCATCGCCTTGAAATCCGTGCTGGTCGTCAGCGTTCCGTGCACCACGCCTCGTGGAATCACGATCAGATCACCCGCCCGCACCTCGCGCGGCGCGTTGTCGAGCCAGACGGTGGCCGTGCCTGACATCACGTACTGGATCTCGTCCGAGTACGTATGCGTGTGCCTGGCCACGGTGCCCACCTGGATGCCGACCGTGCCGTTGGCCGCCGTCACCAGGGTCTTGGTGCGCAGCGTACCCATCTCGGCGATGACGGGGCCGATCTCGTCCGGCGTCATGCCGCCCATGTTGATGATCTGCGCCGAGAGCGGTGGCGCCGAGGGAGGAGCCGCCGCCGGTTCCGACGCTTGCGCAAACGCACCGGCGCAGCCGGCAAAGATGGCGGTGGCAGAAACCGCCCGGATCACAGCAACAGGACGATGGCGATGCATGATGGCTCCTCGTGACGCGGTCGCCGTCAAGGCGCGGCGATCCGTGGGACGTTCGTGTGGTCGGCTCGCGGCGATTGTCGCATCGCTGCACGGAGGCAGAGACCTAGGGCGATTCCCGAGAAAGCGGACATCGTGCGCGGACCGGCTCGCCTATAGTGAACGGCGCCACATCCACCACAAACACGCTACAAGGAGACCGGCATGACACACAAGGGAAGCTGCCACTGCGGAAACGTCGCGTTCGAAGTTGAAGGTCATCCGGAAAGTGCGATGGCGTGCAACTGCTCGATCTGCCAGCGCAAAGGCTCGCTGCTGTGGTTCGTGGCGCCCGACAAGGTGCGGCTGCTCACGCCGGAAGACAACGCCAGCACCTATCTCTTCCGCAAGCATGTGATCAAACACCGCTTCTGCCCGACTTGCGGCATCCATCCGTATGCCGAAGGCGTCATGCCCGACGGCACACCAATGATTGCCGTCAACGTCCGCTGCCTGGAAGACATCGATCTGGCCAGCGTGCCGGTCACCCACTTCGACGGACGGTCAATGTAACGACGTGGTGCGCTACAGCCACATCTGCATCACCCGCTCGCCCGGCTCCACAGGCTTGCCATTGGGCATCCACACGGCATCGAGCATGGGTCGCACAAGGTCGAGCTCGGTGGAGATGCCGTCCTGCCGACCAAAGCGCACGCTATTGGCAGCCTGCGCTTCGACCACCCGGCGGTCCTGCTCAGCCACCCGATATAGGAACGGCCAGACGAATGCACGCACGGCCCAGGCAGGCGCCCAGCGCTTTTCCACATGCAGCGTGCCGAACACGCGCGTGCGCATTTCGTCTTCTGGCGTGAAATGCAGCGTGAAGTACAGCGCGCTGCCGTTGGCGTAGCGGTATTCGAGCTGGGCCGAGGCAGGCGCGGCAGTGCCGAAGTGCGCGCGCTCCATCGAACGCGGCGATTCGAACAGCCGATAGAGCAGACCGCTTTGCTGCGCCTGGCCGGCGTAAGTCACCTGCAGCCCCTCAGCCGATTGCGTAAGCGTGATCGTCACGGGCTGGCGCGCGCCGTGCCTGCGCACGAGGCCAGGATGCACAAGGTGCGTGTGCAGCGGGTCGAGAAAATTCTCCAGCGCATCAACCGGGCGCGCATGCCACAACGTGCTCCACAGAAAGCGGCGGCTGCCGGCCGGCAAGCAATTCAGGAACGCCGGCAATGCTGCGGGGGCGGCTTCACCTGGCGCCCGTGCGCTCAGCCAGATCAGCCCGTCGTGCTCGAAGACCTGCCACGCGGTCACTTGCACGGCGGGCACAGCCGCGCCCGGGCACATACCCGGCATGGCGGTGCAGCGGCCGTCGGCGCCGAACGTCCAGCCGTGGTACTTGCACTGAAGTGTCTCGCCAACGAGCCGCCCATCGGACAACGGCACATGCCGATGCGGGCAGCGGTCATCAAGCGCGAGCAGGCTGCCCGAAGGCAAACGCGCGAGCACCACCGCACGACCAAATACGGTCACGCGCATCGGCTTGTCGCGCAGGCGACGCGCTTCGGCAACGGGATACCAACCGCGCAGCAGCGTGGAATTCCAGGCAGTCATAACTGAAAGCGTTGCATGATCGGCACGCCGATCCGGGTTGTGAGGGTGCACAGCACAGCGATTGCGCGGCGCGTGGCGGGCGGCAGATGCCGGCAGTACACGGCGCTCATCTCAATGGCCGGCATGCCGCCGCGCAGGCGCTTGAAGTGGGCAGCGCCGGCGCTCAGGTTCAGTTCGGCATCACGCGTGATGGTCAGGCGCAGCACGTGCGCCATCAGCAGACGATACAGCGCCGCCTGCTGCGGCCACGTCGTGTCGTATCCGACGATGGGCGCCGTCAGCAACGGCCCTTGCCCAAACACCCCGACCACCGCGCGCAGCACGCCCTGCGCATCGCGAAATCCCCCGCATTCGAGCAGCCCCGCCGCATGCCACGCGCGAAGAAACGCTGCCGTATAGCGCGGGTTCAGCGCGGAATACTTGTCGAGATAGAGCTGCGCATACAGCCGCTCGGCCTGGGCGAAATCGGCGTCGGCAAAGGCTTCATGCGGCACGAACGTCAGCGGCGTCTTGTCCAGCCATTGCAGGTCGCGGCGCAGGTTCTGGTGCTGGCGCGTGCGGCGCAGATTCCGGAACACATAGACCTGCCGCGTGGGAATCAACGCAAAGCCGGCCGACGTGGCGGCGCGCAGCCAATCGGCATGCTGCAATGTATTGAGCGAACGCAGCCAGATCGCGCGATCCGGCCACCGGTCGCGGCATGTATGCACCAACGCATCCAGATCAAAAGCCGCCGCCGGTGGATACAGGTTCGTACTGACCAACCAGTTGTTGACAGCCACCGCCCGGTCCAGCTGCGCATGCCGCATCCACGCATCGGCCAGCCCAATCGCACCGCGCAAGAGCGGCCGGAGCACGCGCGGCATCAACCGCTCGGACTCTTCCGCCGCATAGCGGCCATACGTGGTGATGGGCGAGCAGACCCAGGCATTCTCGGCATGACCGGCGCGATCCTCCCCGTCGTTGATCGTGACCGGCAGTGGCAAACCGCCGGCCTCCACCACGTCGACCTGCGTCACCAGATTGGCGACGAACGGCAGCGACGCCTGCCCGCGATGCACGTGCAGGAACGCGCCCGCCTTGTCGGCAAAGCACGCATGCGGCACGGCGCCGGGGGCATTCATACCTCGGGTAGCTCCTGGCCGTCCCACTCGATGTCTTGCGTGGCAGCTTCGCGCATATTGCAACGCTGCGCGATAGCCATGCGCGCATACGCGGCAAGATCGCAGACGCCGCCCCACAGCGGGCCGCGGTCGCCCGGCGTGGCGATGACGTCGGTGGCGGCACGCCAGTCCTGGCGCCATTGGCGCAGCCTGCCGTGGCGCACCGCATCGAACAGCCCCGCCGATGCCATTACCGCAGCCGCCATGCGCGGCACACCCGGCGACGGTTCGATACAACCGTCGAGCGTGCCGGCCAGCGCGGCGGGCAGTGCATCGTCAAGGCCAAACAGGTGGCAGCCGCTGGTGCCGCGCGGGTTGCATTCAAGCGGGCTCACGCGGCCATCGGCCTGCTGGATCCAGTCGAACGAGAGCTGCCCCGTGAAATCAAGCTTGCGCGCAAAGTTGGCAACGAAATTGCGTACCGCGTCGATGCGCGCGGGCGCGAAATAGAAACTCGCGCTCGTCGACATACGCCAATCGGGGCGATACAGCGCATGGGCCACAAGTCGGCCGCGATCGGCCACGCTGTACGAGCAGAATTCCTGACCCGCCACCAACGTCTGCACCACCCACGCGCCCAGGTCGGCCAGCGGCGGTGCGTCGTCGGGAATGCCGTTGCGATACAGGCGCACATGCACGCCAAAGCGCGAGAACTCCGGCTTGAGCACGATCGGGCGCCCGCCTGCCCAGGCGCGCGCTGCATCCAACGTGCGCACCCGCGCAGAGACCGGCACATCCGCGCCGCAATCCTGCGCAAGTTCCAGGAACTGCCATTTGCTGTGCACCGCGCGCAGCTTGTCGAAGTCCTCGGCCAGCACTCGCACGTGGTTCGGCAAGTGATGCCGATAACGCGATACGAAAAAGACTTCCTCGCAAGTCGGCACCACCAGATTGATGGACCGTTCGTTCACGATGCGTGCAAGGTCCGCCGCGAACTGCGCCGGCGCGTGGCGCGGCGATGCAATGCGAAACGTGGCCGCGACCGCCCGGGAGGCGCCGCTGATCTGGCACGGAATGCTGTCGGCAATGCAGACCGTCCACCCTTGGTGGGCAAAGCGGCGGGCGTGGTCGAGCGCCACCGGCGCGCGGCCACCGAGGATCAGCACATTGGGCATACCGGCGCAGCGTTGAGGTCAGGCAACGTCCGCCGAAGGCAAGAGGCGCGGGGGAAGCTGCCGGGGCTCCATTCTAGGCAAAGGAGCACCCGGCTCGGGCGCGGTGAAGAGGGGTAAGGCGCGTCAGGCGCTGCGCAGCTTGAACAGCCCGACCGTGCGTGCCAAGCCTTGCGCTTGCTCGTTGAGCATCGACGATGCAGCCGTCGACTGCTCCACCAGCGCGGCGTTCTGCTGCGTTGCCTGGTCCATCTCGGCGACGCTGCGATCGATCTGGCTGATACCGGTGCTCTGCTCGTGCATCGCACCATCGATTTCGCCGATGATGCGCGCGACACGCTCGATGCCCTGCACGATCTCCTGCATCGTTGCGCCGGCGGCCTGCACGCGTTGCGCGCCGGTCTTCACGCTGGCTTCCGATGCCTGGATCAGGTCTTTGATCTCGCGGGCGGCCGTAGCGCTGCGTTGCGCCAGCGTGCGCACCTCGCCGGCCACCACGGCAAAGCCGCGGCCGTTTTCGCCGGCACGGGCGGCTTCCACTGCGGCGTTCAGCGCGAGGATGTTGGTCTGGAACGCAATGCTGTCGATCACGCCGATGATCTCGGTGATGCGCGCCGAAGACTTGGCGATTTCGTCCATCGTGCTGACCGCGCTGGAGACCACGTCGCCGCCGCGCGTGGCGGCATCGCTCGCATCGCTGGCCAGGCGCGTGGCCTGCACGGCCGCATCTGCGGAGTTCTTCACGCTGGTCGTCAGTTCGGTCAACGCGGCAGAGGTTTCCTGCAAGTTGCTGGCCGAGACTTCGGTGCGGTTGGACAGGTCACGGTTGCCCGCTTCGATCTCGCCGGTGGCGGACTTCATGCTGTCGACGCTGGCGCGCACTTCCAGCAGCACTTCGCCAATCTTGTCGATGAACGTGTTGAACGAGGCACTGATCTGCGCGACTTCATCGTTGCCGACCACGGGCAGGCGGTGCGTGAGGTCACCACCGCCGGAGCCGATGGTGTCCATCGCATCACGCACCTGCGACAGGCGGCGGAACGACTGCGACGTGAAGAACGCGGCGATGCCCAGCGCGGCCAGTGTCAGCAGCACGATGGCGACGGCCAGAGCACGTACGACACTGCGCAAACCCGCGGTGGCCTCGGCTTTGTCCAGCGCGATCACCAGGCTCCAGTCGGTGCCTTGCACGGCCTGTGCCTTCAGCAGCTTCGGCGCGCCAGCAAGTTCCACTTCCAGCGGAGCATTGGCTTTGGCGAGCGATGCCAGCACATCGGCATTGAGCGCCGCCGACACATCGGACACCGGCTTGAGCATCAGCTTGGCGTCGGGGTGGGCGATGACTTGCCCGTCCTTTGCCACGACAAACGCGAGGCTCGACGGCGTCGGATGCACCGCGGCCACCACGTCGCGGACGCGATCCAGCGGCACGGCACCGCTCACCGCGCCGGTGGCTTCGCCACCGCGGATCAGCGGGGCAGAGAACGATACGTATTTCACGCCCGTAGCCACGTCACCGTAGGGCTTGGTGACCAGCAGCTTGCCGGCGGCAATGGCCTCCTTGTACCAGGGGCGGACCGTGGGGTCGTAGTCTTTGGGCGTGGTGGTGCTGGTAGACAGGAACGATTTGTCGGTCCAGCCGATGGTGGTGATGGGAAAGCCATCGGCGTCGCCCATGTGCTTGACCAGGCCGCGCGGATCGCCATGCTCGACGGCGTCTGCAGTGGTCTTTACGGCACGCGCTTTGGCGGCCACCCATTTGTCGATGACGAGGGTGTTGGCGCTGGTGATGGCAGCGAGATTCTGTTCGATCGATTCCATGGTGTTGGAGCGCACGATGGAATAGGTGGCGGCGCCGGACAACGCCAGGGCACCGACTACGGTGACCGATGAGATGAGGAGAATTCGGGTGCGGAGAGAGGAGATCATGATTCTTCTAGGCCAAACGTTTTCCATGAATCTGACTGCGTACGGTATTTGCCGTAGCGCCCTCCAGATCCGACTGCCGGCTGTCGGGGGCCACTCCAAACTGCTACGGCACCGCGCAGGCGAACTTGAGCCGGCGAAACCCGCCCCCACGAGGGGATGACTGCTATAAAAGGAAACGCCCCACATGATTGCCCAGGCAATTCATTCCCCTGAAACTGAAGCCCATGCACGACGCCCTCCACATCGACCCCGCCACCGGCGACATCCGGTTCGCCGACATCCGCATCACGCCGCAGACACGAGCCGATGCCCTGCCGGCACGCTTTGCAGTCGGGCCCGTGCGCTCCGTGAGCGTCGAGGGGAAAGACGTTCCCTGCCAATTCGCAACAGTGGCTGCGCTGGACGACGCCACGCCGGTGACCGTCAGCCTACGGTTTGAGGCCGATGCGCTCGTCAGCGTATTTGTCGAGCTGGCGCAGCCGGTCTCGTACGACGACATCGACGTCGCGGAAGAGCGCCACCGCCGCTGGATCGCCAGCAAACTCGGCAAGGACCCGGGCGGCCTGACGCGCTACCCCTGGGGCAGCGCCGGGGTGGCGCAAGACAAGAGCGGCGGCGTGCACATCTTTCTGCACAACCGCAACAACACCTGGGGGCGCTGAATACGTTGTAAGAGGCCCCGGCGTCGGCCCCAATTGCCGCCCCGGCATCGTTTGCAGTACCGTCGCTGGCATTCCTACGGAGCCGGGAGCCCCGCGCCATGGCCGTGCTGTTCACCATCCTGAAGATTGCCGTCGTGCTCGTGCTGGTGTCGTCACTGGCCGAGGCGATCGTGCTGTCCTTGAGAAACGGCTGGACCAACTACGACTGGAAGGCCGCCGGCGTGTCGGTGGTGGATTTCCTGGTACGCGAGTACCCACTGCGCTGGCTGGTGCCGCTGGCGTTCTGGATGCAAGGCCTGGAATGGGTCTACCAGCATCGTTTGTGGACACTGCCGATGGACCACTGGACGGGCTGGGCCGCATGCTTTCTCGGCCAGGAGTTCTGCTACTACTGGTACCACCGCGCCGCGCACCGCGTGCGCTGGTTCTGGTGTACGCACGCCATCCACCATTCGCCAAATGACCTGAACCTGTCGGCGGCCTACCGCTTCGGCTGGACAGGACGGTTGACTGGCACGCTCGCCTTCTTTGCGCTGGCGCCGCTGCTGGGCATGCCGCCGCGCATCGTGCTGATGCTGCTTTCGCTCAATCTGCTGTACCAGTTCTGGATTCACGCCACGTGGATCCCCCGCCTGGGGCCCCTGGAATGGGTGCTCAACACGCCGTCGGCACACCGCGTGCATCACGCATCCAACCTCGAATACCTCGACGGCAACTACGGCGGCGTGCTGATCGTGTTCGACCGGCTGTTCGGCACGTACATCCCCGAGCGCAAGAACGTGCCCTGCCGGTACGGCCTCGTGCACCCGATGCGCACATACAACCTGCTGGTGATCGAATTCGCACATTGGCGCGGGCTGTGGCAAGACCTGAAGACTGCGCGCTCGGCCAGCGAAGTGCTCGGCTATCTGTTCCGCCCGCCAGGCTGGCGGCCCGATGGCAATGGCGACACGACGGAGGATTTGCGCCGCCGCGCCGCGCTCATTCCCGAAGAGCAGCCAATCGCACCGGCCGTTGCAGCCAACTGAATCAGGGCAAACGCAACGTCTGCGCCAGGTGGCCATACACCACGGCAATCCGCCGCAAGTGCCTCGATTCCGGATGCGTCAGCAGCCATAACTCTGATTGATTGGCATCTTGCAGATCCCTCAGCGCCACCAGATCGCTGCGCTCCTGCGCCATCACCACGGGCAGGATCCCGACGCCCATACCCATCCCCACCATCTCGGCCGCGATCTGCAGGCTGTTGACGAAGTACGTGGGCATGACCTTGGGGAAATGCCGCTTGCGCCAACTCACCGACGGGTGATCGGGAATCGCGTCGTCAATCGCGAACCACTGCGTGCGGCCGGCTTCGACATCGGCGTAGGTGATGCCGCTCGTGCGCCCCGCATACAGCCCCACGCGAATCGACCCGATGTGTTTGCCCACCAGATGCTGCGGCGGGCGCCGTGTGGCCCGCACGGCAATGTCAGCATCGCGCCGGGTCAGGCTGGCCAGCTCGTTGCCCACACGAAGGTCGTAACTCAGGTTCGGATGCTCGGCCTGCAGCGCCTTCAACGCGGGCGCGACCATGCCGACCAGGATCGTGTCCGTGGTGGTGATGCGCACCGTGCCTGATACCTGATCGGGCACCGCATGCACGGCCGATCGCGCGGCCTCGAGCGCCGACTCCACCTGCTCGGCCTGTTCCGCCAGGGCCTGCGCCAAGTCCCCCGCCAGATAGCCCGTACGCGAACGCGCAAACAGCGTGGCGCCCAGCCCGCGCTCGATGCGCTGCAATGACCGGAACACGGTGGATGCATCCACGCCAAGCCGCTCGCCGGCCGCCGCCAGCGTGCCCGTGCGCACCATCGCCAGTACGATCTCAAGGTCGGCCGCGCTTAACCGGTATTGCGTCTGTGCAAGCATGATTTGCTTCTCCGCCTATTTCATTGGCACCGGCGCAATCCTACAGTGTCGTCACCGCCGCCGTCGGCGGCTTCCCAACCCGTTCACGAGATGACAACCATGAAGCTCTACTACTCCGCCGGCGCCTGCTCGCTGGCCGTTCATATCGCCCTGCGCGAAGTGGGTGCGCAGTTTGACCTGACCGCCGTCGACCTTGCCAAGCACGTCACCGCCGACGGCACGGATTTCTACACGATCTCGCCGCGCGGTTACGTGCCGCTGCTGGAGCTGGCCGATGGCTCGCGCCACACCGAAGCCGCCGCGCTGCTGCAATACGTGGCCGACCTCGACCCAACGCAAGCGCTGATCGGCAAGCCCGGCAGCGCGCACCGCCTGACCGTGATCGAATGGCTCACGTTTGTCAGCACCGAGCTGCATAAAGGCTTCGGCCCGCTCTGGTACAAGGAAACGCCCGAAGCCACGCGCCAGGGTGCCAAGGACAAGCTCGCCAAGCGCTTTGCCGAACTCGACGCGCGCCTCGCCAAACAGCCTTACCTGGCCGACACCTACAGCGTGGCCGACGCCTATGCCTTTGCGGTGCTGAACTGGACGAACTTCCTGGCGCTGCCGATGGGCGCGTATCCGAACGTGCAGGCGTATATGGCGCGGGTGGGTGCTCGGCCGCAGGTGGTTGAAGCGTTGACGGCGGAAGGCCTGATCAAGGCCGACGCAGCCAGCACCGTCGCCTGATCTGATCGGCCGGGATCGGCGAGACCTAAACAAAACCGCCGATCCCACCCCCTACTCCGCCTAACGTTTGCGGAACGTCTTACAACAGATCTCCATGTTGTAGATGGGCTCTATCCGGGCTGCACGCCGTGCTGTCACAGGTGCGTCGCTACAATCGCACGCTTCGCGTCTTCTGCAGTCCGCAGCTCTCCCCATGTTCAAGCACGTTGTTCTCGCCCTGGCCATTGCGGCTGCGGGCTTGCCGCTCCTCGCGCGCGCCGATGTGCGCGGCGCAGGTTCGACCGCCGCTGCGCCGGTCTATCGCGTCTGGTCGGCGGGATATGCCGCATCGTCGGGCGTTGCGCTCAGCTATGACGCGGTGGGCTCAGGTGAAGGCCTGAAGCGCATTCGCGCGGGCGCGGTGGATTTTGGTGCGTCTGACGTGCCGCTCTCCAGCGCGGAGGCTGCCAAGGCAGGCCTCGTCTGCGTGCCGTCGGTGGTGACAGGTGCGGTGCCGTTTGTGAACGTGCCGGGTGTGCCGCGCGGTCAGCTCAAGCTGACGGGCGAACTGCTGGCGCAGATCTTCCTCGGCAAGGTCGAGAGCTGGGATGCGCCTGAGCTGCGTGCGCTGAACCCGGGCGTGACGCTGCCCAAGCTGAAGATCCATCCCGTCGTGCGCTCCGATGGCTCAGGCACCACGTACCACTTCACCGATTATCTGAGCGCTGTCAGCGCCGAGTGGAAAAGCGCTTACGGCACCAAATCGACGATCAACTGGCCGGCGGGCTTTACCGCGGCAAAGGGCAGCGGCGATGTGGTCAAAGCGGTGCAGGCTACGTCCGGCGCCATCGGTTATGTCGACTACAACTACATCCTCGACAACGACCTGAGCGGCGTGCAGCTACGCAACGTGGCCGGCCGCTTTGTCAGCGCGCAGGTGAGCGGCTTTCGTGAGGCCGTGATGCAGAGCGCGTGGAACCGCAAAGGCGATTTCACGGCTCCGCTGGTCAACCTGCCGGGTGCGGAGACGTGGCCGATCACGATGGGCACCTTCATCGTCGTGCCGGCAGTCAGCGCATCGGGCCCGCGCACGCTGGCCGCGCTGAAGTTCCTGACGTGGGGTTACTTCCACGGCGACGAGTTGGCCGCGCGCGCGAAGTTCGTGCCGCTGCCCGAGCGCGTGCAGGCGATTGCGTATCGTGAACTGGCACGCGTGACGGATGCGTCGGGCGCCGCCATCGGCCTGCAGAGCATGCCCGCAAACTGGGGCAAATGATCATTGCCGGTGCAGTGTCTGCGCCGGCAACAGCACCGTTTTGATGCCGCGCAGGTGACCCGTTGAAAGCTTTGCAACAAGGCTGGATTGTTCCGACGCGTTTCCTATAGTGGTCACTTGCCGCGCAAGTCAGCCAGCGCGTCACCGCCAAAGCAACGACCGGAAAGCAAACATGGGTACCGCCATCGCAGACCAGGACGAGCAGATCCACCAGATCGCACAGGACACCGGCGCACCGGCTGATCTCGTCCGCGAGCAGTACATGCAGACAATGCGCACATTGGCGGCCGACGCCCGCGTGCACGACTATCTCTCGCTGTTTGTCACACGCCGGGTGCTCGCCGCGTTCCGCCCGCGCCGCACGCCAACGCGTTAGTCCCGCCCCGCTTATTCCTCGCTGATCATCCCGACGAATGCGTGCGCTGCGCGGCGCATCCATTCGCGTGCGCGCTCGGCCTCGAACTGGATGCGCGCAAAGGCGTGCGTCATGCCGGAGGCTTCGATGGTGATGACCTGCGCGCCGTGCTGCACGAGGTAGTCGGCGTATTGCAGGCCATCGTCGCGCAGCACGTCGTGCGCGGCCACGATGACGACGGTGTCTGGCGGCGTATATGCCGGCGCGCGCGCCATCAGGAAGATGCGTGGGTCGTGCTCGGCGAGTGGCTTGGCGAGTGCTTCAGCACCGATGTATTTCTCCCAGTACCAGCGCATTTCATCACGCGTGAGGCCGGGGCCTTGTGCAAACGCGTTGTAGCTTTCGCTACCGAAAGCGGGCGTGGTAACGGGGTACAGCAGCAACTGAGCATTCACGAGACCGGGGCGCATGCCCCGCGCGGCCTGCACCGCAAGATGGCCGCCCGCGCTGTCGCCGCCCACAGCCAGGAAGTCCGGGTCGAAGTCGAGGTCCGCGCGCTGTTCGGCAAGGTACGCGAGCGCGTCGCGTGCATCGTCCGCCGGCGTGGGAAACGCGTGCTCGGGCGCGAGGCGGTAATCGACACTCACAACGGCACAGCCCGTGTCTTGCGCGATCAAGGCGACCAGCATGCGATGCGTTGTGCGCGGCGCGCCAACCACCCAGCCACCACCGTGAAACCACACCAGCAAGCGCGGCGTGGTCACGCCTTTTGGACGAAAGACGATGGCGTCGAGCGTGCGCCCGGCGAGCGGCAGGCTGAGGTCTGAAACGTCAACGCTTTCGGGATCGGGCCGCTCGGATACCGCAGCAATCGCCTCAAAGCGCGCGCGCTGCGCGGGCGCGTCTTCAGACGGGGGCAAGGCGCCGAACTGTTCGGCAAGGCGTTGATAAAACTGCAGGATTTGCGGATCGACGGCCATGATGTAAGCGGGATGCGATGACCGCCAGAGTGTAGCGCGCCAGGTTGGCTCAACTCCCCCGATAGGTCAGGAAGCGATCGGCGCGGTCGTCGGCGAAACGTCTGTCCCCTGCGCCGCCGTGTCTGTCACAAGGCCTTGGGGCCGGCGTTCATTTTTGCTCGCCGATACCGAGCCGCCAGTGTTCGATCTTCGTGCAGCGGTCTTGCACGGCCGGAATGCCGGCGTTGCGCGCCACGGCCATCGCCTCGTCATTCACGATGCCGAGCTGCACCCAGATGCCTCCCACGCCCAGCGTCACGGCTTCCTGCACAACGGGCAAGACCTGTTCTGAGCGACGGAAGATATCGACCAGATCGATGCGCTGGCCGGCGGCGGCAAGGGTTGTCACCGCTTCGGTGAGCGTGGCGTAGCAGGGCTCGCCGAGCACGTCTTCGCCCGCGTGCTGCGGGTTGACGGGCACGATGCGATAACCGGCCTGTTGCAGATAGCGCGCCACGTCATAGCTGGGCCGCGTAGGGCGTGGCGACAGGCCGACCACGGCGATGGTCTTGCCGGACAGCAGCCGGCGCATGGTGGCTTGCTCGTCGGCGTACGAAGGATTGGCGGACATGGTTGGTGATGCGGCTGCAATCAGGTTGTGGGTCGCTTGCATGCGGCGCCCAGGTCATCGAAGCGCACGGCGGCTCGGAAGGCGCCCGACGAATACGGGCCGACCTCATACGGCCCGTAGTGCACGACGATGCGGTCACCCTGCAGCGTAAACGGAAACGCGGCGTTACGCAGATCGCGCTCCTTGAGCGCGCCGCGCGGCGCATCGGGTGCGCCTTCTCGCTTGAGCGCATCGACAATCTGCGTATTGAAGTTCTGCAGGCACGTGGATGTGGGGTTCAGCACATCGGCCAAGGCGATTGGCTGAAAGCCCTGCACACCGCGGCGCCAGTTGCCCGCTGTGAAGCTGTAGTTGCCGTGCGCGCCGCCGCTGTAGGCCCACACCATGCGCAACAGGCTCACGGTGTCGCCCAGGCCGACGGCGCTGATGCGGATGACGCATTCGGTGTCGTATTGGTCGCACTTGCGCACGCGCAGCGATTGGATCAGCGCGTCGATGGCGGCATCGCCTGTCACCGGATAGCGCTCGGTCAGCTTGGCCTGGCCGGCGGCGCCCGTGGCCTCCTGATAGCGCGCCACGCGCTTTAACGTGAAGGGCTGGCTGCGGCCACCGTCGCTCCAGGTGCCAGTAGCGGTGGCGCCGTCGGCCGAGAACGCACCGGAGAGCGTGCCGCCGTCGCGCACGACGGACTGGCCGGCCGCATCGAGCGCTTCTGCATGTTCGCGCCACACGAAGCGGCGCTCGGGCACGTTGCGCCCTTCGATGGTCCATAAGGCGCGGCCCTGGGGGCGGTCATCGTAGGCTTCGCCGGTCAGTGTGTCGGCCACCGGATCCTTGTCTTTGTCCTGCTCTTTGGGTGGCGGGTCGTACACGTTCAACCACACGTTCCAACCGGGGCTGTCGGCGCCCTTTCCCACCGCGCCCTGCCAGAAACTGCCGGCTAGACGCTCGGACTGCTCTTTCGTTTTTGCAAGAGGGACAGTTGGCGCAGAAGCAACAGGTGCGGAGGCGGCAGGCGCACTCGCCGGCGTTGCAGGCGGAGCAGAGGCCGCTTCGGTGCCGGCCTGTGCGCCCCCGGCCGCGCCCAGTGCCCCCATCAAGGTAACAAAAACGCCCGCGCCCACCGACTTCTGCAACACATGGTGCATCGCATGCCTGTGCATGCCTCCCTCCTATGAAACCGACACCCCAGACTAGGACACACCCCGCTGGTTCGCCTTTCTCCAAGCCCCGTCTGCCTAAGCGGCAAAGTGCTGGGACTGTGCGGGTGCAGCAGGCGTTCCCTGAGCAGGCCCTCCAGGCGCTTTTGCATGCACACCAAGCGGCCTTTACAGCGCTTGCATTCGATTGCAATCCGACACACTTTGTTACGCCTCAGGGCGAGCCCGTCACCCAAAATGCCTTCGCACCCCAGCGTTTGTGTCCAATTGTTGTGCGCCATATCGCGCCCCAAACGGTCATTCCCCCGACCCGATGGCGACGACACGATCCACGGTGCAAGGTTACCCCCTCCTTTCGAATTGACCCCTCGAAGGGATTTCCCGTCCGCGCGGTGCTCCCCGGCCCGCGCGCTTTTTTTTGTGCGCGCAATTCGCGCGCCTGCCCGTCTGCTTCCCGCCCTTCCCCAGCGCGCTCTGGAGGCGGCTGACTTGTGTGTCGGCTTCCCGCGCCAGGAAACACGCTCTTACAAAGCCAAGTCGACCCCTCGACGCCTGCCGCGTTAAATGGAGACATCCACGCGGCACAGGCCGCCATAAAAACGAGGGCTCACCATGTCCAATGTTTCCCGTCGTTCTCCCCTCTCCGGTGTACGGCTGCCGCATGTGTTGCGCGCGGTGGGCGTTGCCGCCGTATTGCTTGTCTGCGGTGCGCAGGCCGCGATGGCCGCCGATCCGGCCTCGCGGGTGGCGCGGCTGTCGGACTTTTCCGGCACGGTGAGCTTCGCGCCCGCCGGCTCCGATGACTGGGCCGGCGCCTCGCTCAACCGCCCGCTAACCACAGGTGACCGCCTGTGGTCGGACCAGGGCAGCCACAGCGAGCTGCACGTCGGGTCCACGGCGCTGCGGCTGGGCCAGAACACTGGCGCCACGCTCGTCGACCTGGACGACCGCAACACCCAGGTGAAACTCACCCAAGGCGCCCTGTCGGTTCGCGTGCGTTCGCTGCCCGCCGACCAGACCATCGAGATCGACACGCCCAACCTTGCGTTCACGCCACAGGCACCGGGCGAATACCGTCTCGACGTCGCCCCCGATGGCTCAAGCACGACCGTCACCGTGTGGCACGGCCAGGGCACGGCCTACGGCGATGACCGCTCCACTCCGCTGGGGGCGGGCCAGCAAATCCGCTTTGGCGGCACCGACCTCGCCGAGGCCGGCGGCACCGACAACCCCGGGCGCGACGCCTTCGACCGCTGGGCGGAATCGCGCGATGCCCGCGAAGACGCATCTGTCTCTGCCCGCTACGTCGGTCGTGAAATGACTGGCTATGAAGCCCTCGACGACAACGGCTCATGGCGTGAAGAAGACGGCTATGGCGCCGTGTGGGTACCGCGCGCCGTGCCCGCCGGCTGGGCCCCATATCGCACAGGCCATTGGGCGTGGGTGGCGCCCTGGGGCTGGACATGGGTCGATGACGCGCCGTGGGGTTTCGCGCCTTTCCACTACGGCCGTTGGGCGTATGTCGGCTCCACCTGGTGCTGGGTGCCCGGGCCGGTGGTGCCGCGGCCGGTCTATGCGCCGGCACTCGTTGGTTTCGTGGGCGGCGGAGGTGGCGGCGGCGTGAGCTGGGGGATCAACATCTCGATCGGCTCGCCGGGTGTGGCGTGGTTCCCGCTGGCGCCGGGCGAGGCATATCGCCCCGTGTACGCGGCCAGCCCGACGTACGTGACGAACATCAACCGCACGGTGGTGGTGAACAACGTCACGGTCAACAAGACCATCATCAACAACACCACCAACGTGACCAACGTTCGAAACGTGAACCGGGTCACCTATGTCAACGCAAACAACCCCGCCGCACTGACGGCAGTGCCGGCCAAGACGTTCGTGAACGGCCAGCCGGTCGGCCCTGCCATGACGCATCTGCGGCCGGAGCAACTGCGCGCGCAGATGGCGCACGCGCAGTTTGTGTCGACGCCGGCGCTGGCACCGGTGCGTGCCAGCCTGGTAGGCGCGGCGGCCAACGGCGGGCCTCATCAGTTGCCGCCGCCGCAGGCGTTTACACGTCAGGCGATTGCGGTGCGCGCCCCCGCCACACCGGCAGGCGGACACGATGCGTTGGCAGAACGCTTCCGCTCTCAAGGCGGCGCGCTCCCGGGCGCAGGCCCGGCGTGGACGGGCGGCAACGTGGGCGCCCGCGTTGCACCGGTGCGGGGTCACGCCAAAATAGAGATGCCGACCGCACCTGCGGCTGCGCAGGCAGCGGGTCTACGGTTGAGTCGCGCCGCACCGAACGGGGCCGCACACGCCGAGCCCGTCCGACCGGCGGAACAACGCGGTCCGAATGGTCCGCAAGGATTGATGGGCTCCCCGAACCCGCAGGGCACGCAGATGCCGCATGGTGCCCAGCCTGGACCGGCTCCGCGGGCCCTCATGGCCCCCGACGCGATCAACCGTCCACGCCCCTTGCCGGGCGCCGCCGCACCGCGGGAGCGGCCGGCGCAACCGCAGACTGCGCCTGCGCCACAAGGCCCGGCCGGCATGACGACACGTCCGCCGCAGCGCGAAGGCGCGCCAGGTACACCGCGCGACGAGCGCCGCGCCTTCGAGCCGCGCCCGCAACTGCCGCAGGCTGGCACACAGGCGCCGCATCCTCAAACGCAACCACAGCGCAGTGGCCAGGAGCCGAATCGCTTCAATAGCAACCCCGCACCGGCCATGCAGGAGCGTCCGCACAACGAGCCGCCGCAGATGCGCGCACGCCCGGAGCCTGAACAACGCCGGCCGGAACCGCATATGGAAGCCCCGCGTCCCGCACCGCAACCGCACGTTGAAATGCGGCCGCCGCAACCGCAGGCCCAGCCGCGTCCGCCTGAGGCGCGCCCGCCGCAACCTCAACCGCAGGCCCAACCGCCACGGCAGGAACACCATGAAGCCCAACCACATCCGCAAGGCAATCGCGGTGATGAGAAGCGCGAAGGCGAGCACCGCTGACCAAGTGCCGCGCCAGTTCGCAGGCGAAAAAAAAAGCAGCCCTTCGGGGCTGCTTTTTCGTCTGCGCCGGCCGATGACGCCGGCCGGTACACACTTGCCTTAGCGCTTGCGACGCAGGCGCGCGATCGCTGCAAGCTGCGCAGCGGCCACGGCCAGTTCACCTTGCGCACGGGCCAGATCCAGGTCGCTGCTTTGATTCTGGAGCGCCTCTTCGGCCGCACGCTTGGCTTCGCTCGCCTTGGCTTCGTCCAGGTCGTGACCGCGGATTGCGGTATCGGCCAGCACGGTCACCTTCTTCGGCTGCACTTCGAGAATGCCACCAGCAACGAACACGAACTCTTCGCCGCCATCTTCCTTCTCGATGCGCACGGCGCCCGGCTTGATGCGCGTGATCAGCGGCGTGTGGCCGGGCAGAATGCCCAGCTCGCCGGCTTCGCCAGGCAGTGCCACAAACTTGGCATTGCCGGAGAAGATCTCGTGCTCAGCGCTGACGACGTCTACATGAATGGTTGCCATCTCGATTCCTTTGCTCAGAAAAGCGGCTTCCTGAATGGGCTTCAGGAAGCCAGTACTGACCCCGGCTTACGCGCGGCGCCAGACGTTGCTCTTACTGGAGCTTCTTGGCCTTCTCGAAGGCTTCGTCGATCGAGCCGACCATGTAGAACGCCTGTTCCGGCAGGTGATCGCACTCGCCGTCCACCAGCATCTTGAAGCCGCGGATGGTTTCCTTCAGCGGCACGTACTTGCCCGGCGAGCCCGTGAACACTTCTGCAACGTGGAACGGCTGCGACAGGAAACGCTGGATCTTACGAGCGCGGCCCACGGCCAGCTTGTCTTCCGGCGACAGTTCGTCCATGCCCAGAATCGCGATGATGTCGCGCAGTTCCTTGTAGCGCTGCAGCGTCTTCTTCACGCGGTCGGCAACTTCGTAGTGCTCCTGGCCAACCACTTGCGGGTCGAGCTGGCGCGAAGTCGAGTCCAGCGGATCCACTGCGGGGTAGATACCCAGTGCAGCGATGTCACGCGACAGCACGACGGTCGAGTCCAAGTGCAGGAAGGTCGTTGCCGGCGACGGGTCGGTCAAGTCATCGGCAGGCACGTACACGGCCTGGATCGACGTGATCGAGCCAGTCTTGGTCGACGTAATACGCTCCTGCAGCTTGCCCATTTCTTCAGCCAGCGTCGGCTGATAGCCCACGGCGGAAGGCATACGGCCCAGCAGTGCCGACACTTCGGTACCGGCCAGCGTGTAGCGGTAGATGTTGTCGACGAAGAACAGGATGTCACGGCCTTCGTCACGGAAGCGCTCGGCCATCGTCAGGCCGGTCAGCGCCACGCGCAGACGGTTGCCCGGCGGCTCGTTCATCTGGCCGAACACCATGGCCACCTTGTCGAGCACGTTGGAGTCCTTCATTTCGTGGTAGAAGTCGTTGCCCTCACGGGTACGCTCGCCCACGCCAGCGAACACCGACAAGCCCGAGTGCTGCTTGGCGATGTTGTTGATCAGCTCCATCATGTTCACGGTCTTGCCGACGCCGGCGCCACCGAACAGACCCACCTTACCGCCCTTGGCGAACGGGCAGACCAGGTCGATCACCTTGATGCCGGTCTCCAGCAGGTCCACCGACGGCGACAGCTCGTCGAACCTCGGGGCCTTCTGGTGAATCGCGCGCTTTTCGTCGCAGGCGATCGGGCCGGCTTCGTCAATCGGACGACCCAGCACGTCCATGATGCGGCCCAGCGTGCCGTGACCGACCGGCACCGAGATCGGCGCGCCGGTGGTCGCCACGCGCATGCCGCGACGCAGACCGTCGGACGAACCCAGCGCAATGGTACGCACCACGCCGTCGCCCAGCTGTTGTTGCACTTCGAAGGTCAGGCCCTTCTCGGCGAACGAAGCGTCGTTGCTGTCGTCCAGCACCAGCGCGTCGTAGACCTTCGGCATCGCGTCGCGCGGGAACTGAATGTCCACCACGGCGCCGATGCACTGCACGATATTTCCGTTTGCGATACTCATTTGTATCTCCAATAACTTGATTCTTTGCCGTGGCTATCAGACTGCCGCTGCGCCGCTGACGATTTCGGACAGTTCCTTCGTGATCGCTGCCTGACGGGTCTTGTTGTAGACCAGTTGCAGTTCGCCGATCACGTTCTTCGCATTGTCCGAAGCCGCCTTCATCGCCACCATCCGGGCCGATTGCTCGGACGCCATGTTCTCGGCCACCGCCTGGTACACCAGCGCCTCGACGTAGCGGATCAGCAGCTCGTCGACCACCGTCTGTGCGTCCGGCTCGTAGATGTAATCCCACGAGTAGGCCTGCTTCTCGGCGTCGCTCTGCGCGAGCTTGTCGGCGGTCAGCGGCAGCAGTTGCTCGACCACCGGCTCCTGCTTCATCGTGTTGATGAAGCGGGTGTACGCGAGGTACACGGCATCGATCTGGCCTGCGTTGAACGCGTCCAGTTGCACCTTGATTGCGCCGATCAGCTTTTCCAGATGCGGCGTGTCGCCCAGATGCACGACGTTCGAGACCACCTTCGCACCGACGCGGCCCAGGAACTGCATGCCCTTGGTACCGATGGCAGTGGTTTGCGTCTCAACGCCCTTGTTCTGCAGATCGCGCAGTTGGGTGGTGACGGCACGCAGCACGTTGGTGTTCAAGCCACCGCACAGGCCCTTGTCCGTCGTCACCACGATCAGGCCGGCACGCTTGACGTCGCGCGCAACCATGAACGGGTGCTTGTACTCCGGATTGGCCAGTGCCATGTGCGCAGCCACGTTGCGGATCTTCTCGGCGTACGGGCGGGCAGCGCGCATCCGTTCCTGCGCCTTGCGCATCTTGGATGCGGCGACCATTTCCATCGCCTTGGTGATCTTGCGCGTGTTTTGCACGCTCTTGATCTTGGTGCGGATTTCTTTTGTTCCGGCCATTTCTTCCTCTCCGTTCAAACCTGGTCACGCTGGCTACGCGCGACCAGTTTCGGGAATGACGCGGTTAGAACGCGGCGGACTTCTTGAAATCCTCGATCGCGGCACGCAGGGCGGCTTCATCTTCCTTCGAAAGATCTTTCGTATCTTCGATGCGGTTGATGAGGTCGGCGTACTTCGTCTTCAGCGTGTCGTGCAGGCCCTTTTCAAAAGCCAGGATGTCCTTCACGTCCACGTTGTCGAGGAAGCCGTTGTTGGCTGCGTACAGCGACGCGGCCAGCTGCCACACTTGCAGCGGCTGGTATTGCGGCTGCTTGAGCAGTTCGGTCACACGGCGGCCGCGCTCGAGCTGCTTGCGGGTCGCTTCGTCCAGGTCGGAAGCAAACTGCGCGAACGCAGCCAGTTCACGATACTGAGCCAAGTCGGTACGGATACCGCCGGACAGCTTCTTGATGACCTTGGTCTGAGCAGCACCGCCCACACGCGACACCGAAATACCGGCGTTGATTGCGGGGCGCACACCTGCGTTGAACAGATCGGTTTCCAGGAAGATCTGGCCGTCGGTAATCGAGATCACGTTGGTCGGAACGAACGCGGACACGTCGCCGGCCTGCGTTTCGATCACGGGCAGCGCGGTCAGCGAACCGGTCTTGCCCTTGACTTCACCGTTGGTGATCTTCTCGATGTGCTCGGCGTTCACACGTGCAGCACGCTCCAGCAGACGCGAGTGCAGATAGAACACGTCGCCGGGGTACGCTTCACGGCCCGGCGGACGGCGCAGCAGCAGCGAAACCTGACGGTACGCCCAAGCTTGCTTGGTCAAATCGTCGTACACGATCAGGGCGTCTTCGCCGCGGTCGCGGAAGTATTCGCCCATCGTGCAGCCGGCATAGGCCGACAGATACTGCATGGCAGCCGAGTCGGAAGCGGCAGCAGCCACCACGATCGTGTATTCCAGCGCGCCGTGCTCTTCGAGCTTGCGGACGACGTTGGCGATCGTCGAAGCCTTCTGGCCGATTGCCACGTACACGCAGAAGATGCCCTTGCCCTTCTGGTTGATGATGGCGTCGACTGCCACAGCGGTCTTGCCGGTCTGACGGTCGCCAATGATCAGCTCACGCTGGCCACGGCCGATCGGCACCATTGCGTCGATCGACTTCAGACCGGTCTGCACCGGCTGGCTCACCGATTGACGTGCGATCACGCCCGGAGCGACCTTCTCGATCACGTCCGTCTTCTTGGCGTTGATCGGGCCCTTGCCGTCGATGGGCTGGCCCAGTGCGTTGACCACGCGGCCCAGCAGTTCCGGGCCAACCGGCACTTCCAGAATGCGGCCCGTGCACTTGACTTCGTCGCCTTCGGAAATGTGCTCGTACTCACCCAGCACCACAGCGCCGACAGAGTCGCGCTCGAGGTTCAGCGCGAGGCCGAACGTGTTGCCCGGGAATTCCAGCATTTCGCCTTGCATCACGCCCGACAGGCCATGAATGCGGCAGATACCGTCCGTCACGGAGATGACCGTGCCGGTGTTCTTTGCGTCAGCGCCAGCCTTCAAGCCCTCGATACGGGTCTTGATCAGGTCGCTGATCTCGGAGGGGTTCAGTTGCATCGAATGCTCCTAATTCTTCAATCTGTCTGCGGGCGCGATATCGTCGATTGCATCGGCGCCTCGCGAAACAGCATTACGCGGCGGTCAGCGCAGACTGCATCTGCGTCAGGCGCGCGCGCACCGAGGTGTCGAGCACTTCGTCGCCAATCTGCACACGCACGCCGCCGATCAACGAAGGATCGACGCTCACGTGAGCCTGCAGCTTCTTGCCGAACTTGCGTTCGAGCGTGGCGACCAGTTCGGTCAGGGGCGCGCCCTCAAGCGGGAACGCACTGGTGATCTCGACGTCGGCGGCGCCTTCGCTGGCATTCCGCAGCACATGGAATTGCGCGGCAATTTCCGGCAGCAACGACAGGCGCTTGTTGGCCACCAGCAGGCCAACCAGTTCCTTTGCTTCGTGCGATACCGGAGATTTCAGCGCCGACAGGAAGATCCCCGCCACATCGGCTTTGGAGAGCTTCGGATCATCGGCGACTGCCTTCATGTCGGGCACGGCGGCAATTTGCCCCATTTCCGACACGAGCTCAGACCATGCACCCAGATTGCCGGCCTTCGCCACGCGGAACAGCGCCTCTGCGTACGGACGGGCAACGGTTGCGAGTTCTGCCATGATTACAGCTCAGCCTTGAGTTGATTGAGCAGATCGGCGTGGACCTGCGCATTGACTTCACGCTTGAGGATCTGCTCGGCACCCTTGACGGCCAGCACAGCAACCTGGTCACGCAGCGATTCACGCGCGCGCACGGTTTGCTGCTCGGCTTCTGCCTTGGCCTGCGCGATGATGCGCGCGGCTTCGGCCTGGGCGTTTTGCTTGATCTCATCGGCGCTCATCTGGGCGCGCTTTTCAGCGTCCGCGATGCGTTGCGCGCCTTCATTGCGCGCTTCGGTCAGCGCTTGGTCGACCCGCTTGTTGGCCAGCTCCAGCTCAGCCTTGCCCTTATCGGCAGCGGCCAGGCCATCGGCGATTTTCTTCGCGCGTTCGTCGAGCGCCTTCACCAGGGGCGGCCAAATGAATTTGGCAACAACCCACCACAGGATGAAGAACACGACCATCTGCGCGACGAGTGTGGCGTTCAGGTTCATGGTGTGTTCCTTTCGGTATTGAGACTACGGATCAATGCACGAAGCGGCGAGGGTTACGCGTAGCGTTCACCCAGGCCGCCTCCGGCATCATGCAGACCGAAAAGAATTACTTGATGACCGACAGCAGCGGGTTGGCGAACGCGAACAGCATGGCCACACCAACGCCGATCAGGAATGCCGCGTCGATCAGGCCAGCCAGCAGGAACATCTTGGTTTGCAGCGGGTTCATCAGTTCAGGCTGACGTGCGCAGGCTTCGATGTACTTGCCGCCCATCAGTGCGATGCCCAGGCAGGCGCCGATAGCACCCAGGCCAATGATGATGCCGATACCGATGGCGGTCAGACCTTGGATGTTGGCGAGAAATGCTTGCATGATGACTCCCTTTTACGTGAAAGACTAAGAACTTGAGAACTTGGAAAAATCAAAACGGAACCGGAGAACCTGAACCGCAACTACTTAGTGGTGTTCATGTGCCTGGCCGATATACACCAGCGTCAGCATCATGAAGATGAAGGCTTGCAGCAGCACGATCAGGATGTGGAAGATCGCCCACACTGCACCAGCCACCACGTGACCCACGAAACCCAGCGCCGACGCGTCGGCACCGAACGTCCAGACCGAGCCAAGCAGCGCGATCAGCAGGAACACCAGCTCGCCCGCGTACATGTTGCCGAACAGCCGCATGCCCAGCGACACAGCCTTGGCGAGGAATTCGATGATGTTGAGGATCAGGTTGAACGGCGCGAGGTACCACTTGGCGCCGAACGGTGCCGACAGCAGCTCGTGCGCAAAGCCGCCAGCGCCCTTGATCTTGAAGCTGTAGTAGATCATCAGGATCAGCACAGCGAACGACATGCCGAACGTGCCGTTCAGGTCAGCCGTGGCCACTGCGCGGTGGTGCGGCACGTGCACGCCAAACGTACCGAGGAGGTGGTTGACGCCCGTGACCCAGTCCACCGGGATCAAGTCGACCGCGTTCATGAGCGTGACCCACACGAAGACCATCAGCGCCAGCGGAGCAATCCAGGAACGATCGCCGTGGATGATGCCCTTGGCCTGGTCATCGACCATCTCGACGACGAGTTCAACGAAAGCCTGGAAGCGGCCAGGAACGCCGGAGGTGACGCGGCGTGCAGCAATGCCCAGGAAGATGATGCCGATCAGACCCATCAACACGGACCAGAACATCGTGTCCCAGTTGATGACGGAGAAGTCGACAACGGAGGCCTGCTTGCCACCGATGCTATTGAAATTCTGCAAATGCTCCGCGATATACGCGGAAGGCGTGAGAGCGTGCTCGGCGGCGTGGCCGGCGGCTTCTGCGACTTCAGTTGCCATGATGATTCAGTCCAATATTGCGAAACATTCTTCGTGACCCGTTCCGACTCGCGCCCGATTCAACCAGGTTTCTCCTGGAGATCGCGGACTGCACGCGGCTGGAACGCGCCACCTTATTCTTTCGGAGTGTCAGCGCAATGAACCGGGGGCCTCTCCTGCCACACAGGTTCCTGCCACGTGCCAACACGTCCAGTGTGCCCGCCATGTCGCGGTGGGCTGGAGCCGACTCAACGCGCTATCGCAGCGCGAGCCCGACCCAATACATCTTGAGCGCCAGGATCAGGGTGATCAGCAAGGGCGGCCAATGCAGGCCCTTGAAGACAACCACCACGATCACCAGCAGCGCGACCGTGCCGAGCACCTTGATCGCTTCGCCCACCACCAGGCGGGCGATGGATTCGAACCCTTTGGCCTTCGACAGCCGCATCGCGAACCATGCCGAAGGCACCACGCACACGCCGCCGCCCAACAGCGCAGAAAGCGCAGCCTCGCCCGCTGACGCAGCGCCCGTGCCCGCGAACCAACTGCCGACATACCAACCGAGCGCACACAACAGTGTGATGGCCACCTGGCCGAGCACGATAGAAAAAGGCGTGATGCGCGAGGCCTGCAGAGCCTGCTCGCCAAACAGGGCGACCGCTTCGTCATGTGAGAGCACATGCACCGGCGGCTCCGCCTTCTCGTCATCGTCCCAACTGTCGTGCTTCGGATCCTGCACCGACTGGGGTCGGGCGGCGTTCAACGAAGCGCAAGAATCGGGCCGTTGCCGGTCGGCTGGCTGCATGGAAGAATGTGCTTTCATCATGCCGCACCGCTTTGGGTCAGGCGGATTTAAAACCGCACGATTTTACGGGACATGACGTTCGCCAGTCAACGCGCAAGCGAACGCTCGTGCGGGCGCCTTCGACAGCACTCTGCGCGGCCGCGTTCCATACCGCGTGCGCAATACGTTGCTGTTGCCAGGGCACCGAATCCGCCTGATGGAGCGGCACCCCGTTGATTCCATGATGGTGCTGGCGACACTCAGCGTCGATGACGCGGGAGGTAATCGCACCAATTCCGTGCCAACTGACTGCCCTCAAATGGCGCAACGACGCGGGCGAAGGCCTGTGCGTCAAACTGTCGCAGACGGAACTCAGGCAGCTTCTTCGTCGCCGTCAGGACGCAGACGCGCCAACAGACCGTCGAACTCATCGAGGCTGCTGAATTGCACGGTCAGCTGACCGCGGCCCTTCGCTGCCAGCTTGATCTGCACGCCCAAGCCCAGTTGATCAGCCAATTCCTCTTCCAGGCGCGCGACGTCGCGACCGCCCTGATGACCGCCCTTCTGCTTGAGTGACTTCAACTCGAATGGCTTGAGCGTCAGGGCCACCAGTTTTTCCGTCTCGCGGACCGACAGGCGCTTATTGACGATCTGGTTGGCCAAGGTGATTTGCGTAGCACCATCGACTGCGAGCAGCGCACGTGCGTGGCCCATATCCAGGTCGCCGGCCATCAGCATGGTCTGCACGGGCAGGGCAAGATTCAGTAGGCGTAGCAGGTTCGACACCGCGCTGCGCGAACGCCCCACCGATTCCGCCGCTTGCTCATGTGTGAACTGGAATTCACGCACTAGGCGCGCGATGCCCTGCGCCTCTTCCAGCGGGTTGAGATCTTCGCGCTGGATGTTTTCGATCAGCGCCATGGCGGCGGCCGATTCATCCGGCACGTCCTTCACGAGCACCGGCACTTCAGTCAGCCCGGCGAGACGCGAAGCGCGGAAGCGGCGTTCACCCGCAATGATTTCGTACTTCGGCTTGGTGCCGTCAGACTCGACCTTGCGCACCAGAATCGGCTGCATCAGGCCCTGCGCGCGGATGCTCGCGGCGAGTTCCTGCAGCGCGCCTTCATCCATGCGCGTGCGCGGCTGGTATTTGCCGGGCTGCATCTGCTCCAGCTTCAGCACCGTCGGCGCGCCCTCTTGCTTGGCAGCTTCGACAATCTCGGCTGGACTGCCGAGCAGCGCCTCGAGGCCTCGGCCCAGTCCCTTTTTCTTCATCGTGCTCATGTTGTTCCTCTTACCGCTCAGGCTGGCATCTCGGCCGCCATCTGCCGCACGCGCGCGATCATCTCGGCGCCGAAATCCAGATAGGCCTTGGCGCCCTTCGATGCCACGTCAAACGCCACGCCCGGCATGCCGTACGACGGCGCTTCGGCCAGCCGCACGTTGCGCGGGATGACCGTCTTGAACACCTTGTCGCCGAAATGCGATTCGAGCTGCGCCGATACCTGCTGCTGCAGCGTCACGCGCGGGTCGAACATCACGCGCAATAGACCGATCACCTTGAGATCGCGGTTCAGGTTGGCGTGCACCTGCTTGATGGTGTTCACCAGATCCGACAGGCCTTCGAGCGCAAAGTACTCGCACTGCATTGGGACGACGACGCCGTGCGCGGCACACAGGCCGTTCAGCGTGAGCAGCGAAAGCGACGGCGGGCAATCGATGAGGACGAAGTCGTAGTCGGCTTCTACCTCAGTGAGCGCGAGCTTGAGGCGATTTTCGCGATGCTCCAGATCGACCAGTTCGACTTCGGCGCCGGCCAGGTCACGGTTCGCTGGCAACACGTCATAGCGCCCCGCCTCGGAGCGCTTGCGCGCCTGCGGAATCGTCGCCAGCCCAACAAGAACTTGGTAGACGCTGAATTCGAGCGTGTGCTTGTCAATGCCCGAGCCCATCGAGGCGTTGCCCTGCGGGTCGAGGTCGACCAGCAGCACGCGCTGCCCTTGCGCGGCCAGCCCGGCCGCGAGATTCACCGTGGTGGTGGTCTTGCCGACCCCACCCTTCTGGTTGGCGATCACGAAAATATTCGACATGACTCCTCTGCGGTGAATGGCTCGCTACAACGTTCGCTCACGCCGACGGCGCAAGGATGACCAGGTGACGCTCGGCCGACAGCCCCGGCACGCTCAGGCGTTCGATGGCTTCGACGGTCCAGCCGGCGGGCAGGCGTTCGATTTCGGCATCCGGGCGCACGCCCTTCATGGCGACCATGCGGCCGCCCGGAGCCAGCAGATGACCGGCCAGATTCACGAAATCCACCAGCTCGGCAAACGCGCGCGAGGTGATGACGCCGTAGCCGGTGGCATCGGCCAGTTTTTCCACGTGGCCCCAATGCGACTGGGCATTGGTCAGGCCAAGCTCGGCACGGCACTGCGTCAGGAAGGCCGTCTTCTTTTGCACGATGTCGACCATCGTGACGCTCACATCTGGAAAAGCGATGGCCAGCGGAATACCAGGCAGGCCGCCGCCCGAACCGACGTCCAGCACGCGCGGCGCGTCAGGTTGAGCACGCCGAGCCAGCTCAGCAATGCGCGACACGGCCGAGAGCGAATCCAGCAAGTGATGCGTCAGCATGTCGCCGGCGTCGCGAATGGCCGTCAGGTTATAGACGCGATTCCATTTGGCGAGCAGCCCTTGGTACGCCAGCAGGCGATCGACTTGCGCGCTGTCCAGCGACAAGCCAAGCGCGCGGGCGCCGGCTTCCAGCTCTGCCCGGGCGTCAGTTAGTGCATCCGCCATCAAGCTGCCTCGCCTTGGGAATCGGTGCGAGGGCCCACTTGGCCGCGCAACACGCCCTTCTTCAAATGCACAAGCAGCAGCGACACGGCGGCCGGCGTGACCCCAGAGATACGCGACGCCTGCCCGATGGTCTCGGGCTTGTGCTTGGCCAGCTTCTGCTGCACCTCGATCGACAGGCCGCGCACTTGCGAATAGTCGAAATCCGCTGGCAGACGGGTGTTTTCGTTTGCACCCAAACGCTCCACCTCATCGGCTTGCCGGGCGATGTAGCCGTGGTATTTGATGCCGATTTCGACCTGCTCGCGAATCTGCTCAGCCAGCAACAGATCTTCAGCCAACTGGGCTTCAAGCGCGTACTTGCCGCCCTGCATGCCCATGAGCGTTTCGTAGGTCACGTTCGGGCGGCGCAGCAAGTCAGCAAGGGCGTACTCGCGCTCGATCCCCTTCCCAAGAACCGGCACAGCGTCTTCCAACGGCAGCGTGGCCGGGTTCACCCAAGTCGACTTGAGACGCTCTGTTTCACGTGAAACAGCGTCGCGCTTGCGGTTGAAGGCGTCCCAACGCGCGTCGTCAACCACGCCCAGCGTGCGCCCGACTTCTGTCAGGCGCATGTCGGCGTTGTCTTCGCGCAGGCTCAGGCGGAATTCGGCGCGGCTAGTGAACATGCGGTAAGGCTCGGTCACGCCTCGCGTGATGAGGTCGTCTACGAGCACGCCCAGATAAGCCTGATCGCGGCGCGGCGTCCATGCATCCTTGCCCTGCACTTGCAAGCCGGCGTTGATACCGGCCAGCAGACCTTGCGCCGCGGCCTCTTCGTAACCAGTCGTGCCGTTGATCTGGCCGGCGAAGAACAGGCCGGAAATCGCCTTGGATTCCAGCGAGGCCTTCAGCCCGCGCGGGTCGAAGTAGTCGTACTCGATGGCGTAACCAGGGCGCAGGATGTGGGCGCTCTCCAGGCCGCGCATCGAGTGGATCAGGTCGAGCTGCACATCAAACGGCAGGCTGGTCGACACGCCGTTCGGATAGAACTCGTTGGTCGCCAAGCCTTCCGGCTCCAGAAAAATCTGGTGGCTATCCTTGCTGGCGAAGCGGTGGATCTTGTCTTCGATGCTCGGGCAATAGCGCGGCCCCACGCCTTCGATAACGCCCGTGTACATCGGGGAGCGATCCAACCCGGCGCGGATGATGTCGTGCGTGCGCTCGTTGGTGTGCGTCACCCAGCATGGCACTTGCCGCGGATGCATGTCCGCACGCCCCATGAACGAGAACACCGGCACCGGATCGAGATCGCCTGGCTGCTCTTCCAGCACCGAAAAATTGATGGAACGGCCGTCAATGCGCGGCGGCGTACCGGTCTTGAGGCGCCCTTGCGGCAGCTTCAATTCCTTCAGACGCGCCGACAGCGACACCGCGGCCGGGTCGCCCGCGCGGCCGCCGGTGTAGTTGTTCAGCCCGACGTGGATCTTGCCGTCGAGGAACGTCCCTGCCGTCAGCACCACAGCACGGGCACGGAACTGCACGCCAACCTGCGTCACTGCCCCGACTACGCGGTCGCCTTCCACCAGCAGGTCTTCCACGGCCTGCTGGAACAGCATCAGGTTCGGCTGGTTTTCCAGGCGATGGCGGATGGCAGCTTTGTACAGCACGCGGTCCGCCTGAGCACGGGTCGCACGCACGGCCGGCCCCTTGCTGGAATTGAGGATACGGAATTGGATACCGCCCTCATCCGTTGCGATGGCCATGGCCCCGCCCAGCGCATCGACTTCCTTGACCAGATGGCCCTTGCCAATGCCCCCGATGGACGGATTGCAGCTCATCTGCCCCAGTGTTTCGATGTTGTGCGTCAGCAGCAGGGTCTGGCAACCCATGCGCGCCGCCGCCAAGGCGGCCTCGGTGCCGGCGTGTCCGCCGCCCACCACGATCACATCGAATTCAGTTGGATACAGCATGGCTTCCTCCTCGCATGGAGGCATCAAAAATTTGGAGAAGCGGAATTATAAGTCGCGCAGCTACACCACAGTTCGGCCATGCGGCAATCGAGACAAAATTCGGCTGCTTTTCATGTTTCACGTGAAACATGCACCGCTTGCTGACCACGTTTGTGTTTCACGTGAAACACATTAACCGGCAGGCGCCCGGCCTTCGCCGCCCGAACGGGCGGCAGAAAATCGATGAAGGCCACAGGCTTGTCGTGCAAGCTGTAGCGTCGCGGGGGAGATAGAGATGAAAGCGATAGACCGGCCACGCGGAAACCGTGATCGGCTAGGCAACCGTGTGCCGGAAGAAATCCCCACATAGGCGTTTTGAATTTCTATGCGGCGTAAATGGAACACGCCGCTCGGCCGCGCCGATTGCCTCGCTGCAAGCGCCCTACTCACTACTGATGCGCGGCATCGAGTGTTCGCAGCAGCAATTGGAGTTGCAGCCGCGCATGACACGTGAGCGCCTCGTCGCACGGCCGGTCTGAAGTTGACTGACGGGCCCCACCGAAATCCAGGTCGCGTTGTCCAAGACTACGGCATCGCCCATACCCAAGGGCCTCGTTACGGCTTGAGCCACAGAAAGCAAAACGCACGGCGCGAACCGTGCGTTTTGCGTGGGACGATGACGTTGGCTACATCGTTAATTCTGCAGCTTCCACTTCCCGTCCTTGATCTCCACCATCACCCGCGCCCGCTGGTCCAGCCCGAGGTGATCCTTCGCGTTCATATTCATCACGCCGTGCGAGATCGCCAGGTTGGTGGTTGTCTCCATCGCATCGCGCAGACCCTTGCGGAACGCCGGCGTGCCGGGTTGCCCCTTCTTCAGCGCTTCGGGCATCGCATGCGTGAACAACAAACCGGCATCCCACATGTGTCCGCCGAACGTGGAGACCTGCCCGCCGTAAGCCTTCTCATACGCAGTCTTGTACGCCAGCGCCGGCTTCTTCACCGGGTTGCTGTCGGGCAGTTGCTCGGCAACCAAGATCGGGCCTGCCGGTAGGAACGTGCCGTCACAGTCCTTGCCGCACACGCGCAGGAAGTCGGCGTTCGCCACGCCGTGCGTCTGATACAGCTTCCCCTTGTAGCCTCGCTCTTTAAGCGCCCGCTCCGGCAGCGCGGCAGGCGTACCCGAGCCTGCGATCAGCACCGCATCCGGATTGGCCGACATGATTTTCAGCACCTGCCCGGTCACTGACGTATCGGTGCGAGCGAACCGCTCGTTGGCGACAACCTTCAGCTTGCGCAACCCCGCCACCTTATCGAACTCTTGCGCCCACGAATCGCCATAGGCATCGGCAAAGCCGATCAGCGCGACGGTCTTCACGCCGTGGTTGACCATGTGTTCGGCAATGGCGGTCGCCATGTGCGAATCGTTTTGCGGCGTCTTGAAAACCCACGCCCGCTTGGCGTCCATCGGCTCGATGATGCGCGCCGATGCCGCCAGGGTGATCATCGGCGTTTCGCTCTCCGCCACCACATCCACCATCGCCAGCGAGTTCGGCGTGACGGTCGAGCCGATCACCAGGTCGACCTTGTCTTCGGTGATTAGCTTGCGCGTGTTCTTGACGGCAGTCGTCGTGTCCGACGCATCGTCGAGCACGATGTACTCGATCTTCTTGCCCGCGATTTCCTTGGGCAGCAGCGCCACGGTGTTCTTTTCCGGAATGCCGAGCGAGGCGGCCGGGCCCGTGGCAGACACCGTGATGCCGACCTTCACCTGGGCGAATGCCGTACCTGCCAACAGCGCCATTGCGGCGAGTGCAATGCGGGATGCGCGCGAAACCTTCATGCCGTCTCCTGAGATGTGCCGAGCGGGTCTGCGCCCGCCCTGATCTGCGATTGGCCGACCGCTGGGTCGGGGATGAACGAGTCTAGAAGGAGTCACGCCACCCGGGCAAGGGGGAGATACCCGAAACCTTAACGTGTTCACGACCTGGGCAGATTCAGCCCACGCGATACACCCGGCCGCTCTGCACGCCCTCCACGCTGCGGCGGTAGGCCAGCGCCGCCCGCGCCGCCGGTACCGGTTCGAAGCCGGGAAAGAACGGGCCATATGCGCCCATGGATTCGGTCAGCACGGTCGGGCTTACGGCATTGATGCGGAGGCTGCGCGGGAACTCGCACGCGGCTGCGCGCACGAAGCCTTCCACGCCCGCGTTCACGGCGGTCGCGTTGGCGCCCTGTGCGATCGGCTCCTGCCCGACGATGCCGGTCGTCAGCGTGATCGAACCGCCGTCGTTCAGATAATGCTGGCCGACCAGCGCCAGGCGCACCTGCCCAAGCAGCTTGTCCTGCAGGCCGACATTAAAATCCGCCGCGGTCATCTTGGTGAGCGGACCGAAGAACAAGTTGCCGGCGGTGGAGACGATGGCGTCCACACGGCCCAGCCTGTCGAACAGCGCGGCCACGCTGTCGGCGTTGGTGATGTCGACCTGATGCTCACCCTGCGTGCGCCCGACACGGATGATCTCGTGCACACCGCCCTGCTCCAGTTCCGTAACTACGGCGCGGCCAAGCGTGCCGCTGGCACCAATCACGACGATTTTCATGCTCTGCTCCTTCACAAATCCGGTTGGAATGGCGCCTATTCTTGGCCGAACCCATCATGCGATAAAGCCGTGATACCTTCGACCATTCCAAATCAATAGTTCGGAATATGGACAAGTTGCGCAGCATGGAAACCTTCGTCGCCGTGGTGGAGGGCGGCAATTTCACCGAGGCAGCGGCACGGCTGGAAATGTCCGCGGTCATGGTCGGCAAATATGTGAGCGCGCTGGAGACGCAATTGGGCGCGCGCCTGCTCCAGCGCAGCACGCGCCGCCAGAGCCTGACCGACGCCGGCCGCGTGTTCTACGAAGACGCCAAACGCGTGCTGGAACAGGTGCGCTGGGCGGAAACGTCCGTCGAACGGCTGCGCGCGTCGCCATCGGGCACGCTGCGCGTGAGCGCGCCCACCACGTTTGGCGCATGCGTGATCGCGCCGTTGGCGGCGACGTTCCAGCAGGCGCATCCGCAAGTGCGCGTGGAGCTGAACCTGAGCAACAGCATGGTCGATCTCGTCGACGAGGGGTTCGACCTTGCCATCCGCATCGGGCCGCTGGGCGACGCCGACTTGGTCGCCAAGCCGCTGTGCGTGTATCGCATGGTCATCTGCGCGTCGCCGGATTACCTTGCGCGGCACGGGCAGCCGGAAACACCGGCGGACCTATCGCAGCATCGCTGCCTCTCACACATGGTGTGGAACAACCGCAATGCGTGGCAGCTGCGCGGCTGGGATGGCGACACGCCGTGGCGCGACGACCCTGCCTTCACCTGCAACGACGGCCACGGCCTGCGCGCTGCAGCGGTTGCCGGTGCGGGCTTGCTGCTGCAGCCCGAAGTGCTCGTCGCAGAGGACTTGGCAAGCGGCCGCCTCGTGCGCGTACTGCAAGCGTATGCGCCCGAGCCGCGACCGATTCATGTCGTGTATCGGCAGGATCGGCGGCCGTTGCCGAAGCTCTCTGGTTTTGTTGCGCATTTGCTGGAGCAGGTGCCCGCGCTTGTCCCCACATCGACGGCACAATAGCGCCCATGAACCCCGAAGATCTCCAACGCCTCGTCACCACGCAAATGCCCTTCGGCAAGTACAAGGGCCGCCTGATTGCCGACCTGCCGGGCCATTACCTCAATTGGTTCGCGCGCGAAGGCTTTCCGCCGGGGCAGATCGGCCGGTTGCTCGCGCTGATGCAGGAGTTGGATCACAACGGGCTGAAGAGCCTGCTCGACCCATTGCGCCAGAAGCGATAACAACCCGATCGATCAATCGCCGTTGATGTACCGCAGCAACCCCGAGGCCAACGCGTCAAACACGACGCGGCAGCGCGGGCTGTCACGCAGGTCTTCGTGCATTGCCAGCCAGGTATCGAGCGTGATGGTGATCTGATCGCTGAACAGCCGAACCAGATCCACGTTGTGCCGTGCCAAGCCGACCTGGCAAAAGCCAACACCAAAGCCAGCACGCAGCACGGCAATCGCAGCCAGATCACTGTCGGTGCGCAGCGCGAAGCGGTTGCGTTGGATCCACGGGAACTGCGCCCGCACGCTGCGCAGGAATGCGTTTTCCTTGTCGTAGCCAATCAGGGTGTGGCCAGTGAGTTCTTCCATCGTAGTTGGCGTGCCGCGCTGCGCCAGGTAGCGCTGATGCGCAAACAGCCCCAATTCGATCTCGCCCAGGTGCCGCGCGACGAGCACGCCCTGGCTCGGCGGCTGCATGCGCACAGCGATGTCCGCCTCGCGGCGCAGCAGGTCTTCCATGCGGTTGGACGGCACAAGTTCGAGCGTCAGCTCCGGATATGCGGCGTGCAGATCGGCGAGGATGGGCGGCAACACTTCCACCGCCACGACCTCGCTGGCGGTGATGCGCACGGTGCCCCGTACGCCCTCGCCTTGGCTGGAGGCGGCGCGCAGCAAGGCGGCGCTGGTGGCTTCCAGCGATTCGGCAAACGGCCGCAGCGATAGCGCCGCTTCTGTCGGGCTCAGCCCCTGCTGCGTGCGGATGAACAGCGACATGCCCAGCGCCCGTTCCAGCGCATCGACATGCCGGCCCGCCGTCGGCTGCGTCAGCCCAAGCGCGCGCGCCGCGCCCGACAGCGATCCTTCTCGCACGACAGCAAGAAAGGTCCGATACAGCTCCCAACCCGGTTCAGATCCGCCCATACAAATTCGTATAGCTGCACGCTCATCGTCAACAATTCCATTGAAGCACAGCCGCGCCCAGAATGCCTCCATCGCAACGCTCTCACACAAACCAGGAGCACGGTCATGGAACAGGCACAACGCATCGCATTGGTATTGGGCGCCACCGGCGGCATCGGCGGCGAAGTGGCACGTCGGCTGGTGGCACGTGGCTGGCATGTGCGGGCGCTGCAGCGCAATCCGGATGCGCTGACGAACCGCAACACCGCATTCGAATGGATTCGCGGCGACGCGATGGTGCGCGAAGACGTGGTTGGCGCAGCACAAGGCGCGGAGTTGATCGTCCACGCCGTCAACCCGCCGGGCTACAAGAACTGGGCTGGCCAGGTGCTGCCGATGATCGACAACACCATCGCCGCTGCCCGCGCCTCCGGTGCGCGCATCGTGCTGCCGGGCACGGTGTACAACTTCGCGCCGGACACATTTCCGGTGCTGCGCGAAACGACAAAGCAGGCACCGCTCACGCGCAAGGGCAAGATCCGCGCAGAACTGGAGCGCCGCATGCAGGCCGCCAGCGCCGAGGGCGTGCGCAGCCTGATCGTGCGCGCGGGCGACTTCTTCGGGCCGCAAACAAGCAATACGTGGTTCGCGGGTGCGCTGGTCAAGCCGGGCAAGCCCGTGCGCACCGTCACGTATCCGGGCGCGGCAGGCATCGGGCATCAATGGGCTTACTTGCCCGATGTGGCCGAAACCATGCTGCGTCTTGTCGAGCAAGGCGACCGTCTGCCGGACTTCGCCGTTTATCACATGCGCGGCCACTGGGATGCCGACGGCACGCAGATGCCCGCATCGATTGGTCGTGCCGTGGGCCACCCGGTCAAGACGCGCGCGTTCCCGTGGTGGGTGATGCCCGTGCTGGCGCCGTTTTCGGAGATGCTGCGCGAAATGCGCGAGATGCGTTATCTGTGGCAGCAGCCGGTGCGCATGGACAACGCCAAGCTCGTGCAGGCGCTCGGCGCCGAACCGCACACACCGTGGGACGAAGCCGTGGGCACGACGCTGCGCAGCCTAGGCTGCCACTGAAACGCGCGCGGCCGTCGCCAGGAAGTGGGCAAGATCAGGCGTGCACTGACCGGCTACCTTGGCGAGGTCATCCCACCGACGCAGTTGCAGTGCATCAGCCGCGTACGGACGCTGCATGAATGCCTCGGCCTCGTGCGCCGAAAACACCCCGCCCTGCAATGCCAGGCTCCGTACGGAATCCGCTGACAGACGCGCGTAATAGTGCGCATCCATCGCGCACAGGCAGCGCTTGGCATCCACATGCAGGCGGATCGGCTCCAGCACGGCATCGGGAAACGTCGCACGCAGAAACGGCAGTGCAAAGTATTGGTGCTGATCGTCGATGCCGTGAGCGGTGGGCGTTTCACCCTGCAGGTTCAGCAAATGGCCAAGGTCATGCAGCAGCGCAGCGGTAACCAGCGCATCCGACGCGCCGGCCGCCTCCGCCAGCGCCGCCGTCTGCAGCGCGTGTTCGAGCTGGGTGACGGGCTCGCCGCTGTAGGCGATGTTGCCGTGGCGATCGAATAGCGTGCGGATGTCGTCGAGGCTGAGGGCCATGATGCTGCGCGGGAAAAGGCAGAACCTTGCAGCCTAGTCCGCGCGTGCGTCAACGGGGTGACAGCGCGCCGAGCATTAGCCTGCGTGATAGGCGCGATTAAAAAGTTTGGTTGGGAATGCGCGGCGGCCGCCCTTATCTTCAGAGCCTTCCCACACATCGGAGCGCAACATGCTCGCAGGACACGCCGTACAGGTCGCGCATGCGCTGGAACAAGTCACGGACTATTGGTCGCCGCGCATTGTCGGCCAAGTCAACGACCAATACATCAAGGTTGCCAAGCTCAAGGGCGAATTCGTCTGGCACGACCACCCGAATGAAGATGAGCTGTTCTTCGTGGTCTACGGCCACCTGAAAATCGCCTTCGAAGACCGCGCCGACGTGCACCTCGGCCCCGGCGAATTCTGCGTCGTGCCGCGCGGCGTGCGTCACTTTCCCGTTGCCGACGAGGAATGCGGAATCATGTTGATCGAGACCGTCACCACGCAGCACACGGGCGATGTCGTGACCGAGCGCACGGTAGCGCTCGATAAGCAACTCAACGGATGAACGCGTCGTAAGCCGTCTTCAAAATCAACGCCAGCACCACCACGATGAACACCTTGCGCACGAAGCGGCTGCCGTGCCGCAGCGCGAGGTGGCTGCCGACCTGATTGCCGGCCACGTTGGCGACCGCCATCACCACGCCGAGCTGCCACCACACGTGGCCCTTGGCGGCCAACAGCAACAGGGCCGCCACGTTGGTCGCCAAGTTGACGATCTTGGTGGACGCCGACGCGTGCAGGAAGTCGTATCCGAACACGCGCACGAACACGATCATTAGAAAGCTGCCGGTGCCCGGGCCGAACACGCCGTCGTAGAAGCCAATGGCGGCGCCGGCCACCAGGGCTGCCGCACGCTCACGCCAGCCCTTGAGGCTCGGGGCGTGATCGGCGCCAAGATCCTTCTTGGCGACCGTGTAGACGAGCAGCACGGCCAGCACGAACGGCAGCGCGCGGCGCAGCGGCTCGGCCGGGATATGCATGAGCGCCCACGCGCCCAGCAGCGAAAAGGCAAACGCCGTGACCACCGCCGGCGCCGTCGCGCCCCAATAGATGCGCACCGTGCGGCCGTAACGCACCGCCGCCGTAGCGGTGCCCGACATCGACGCGACCTTGTTCGTGCCGATCAGCGTAGCGGGCGCGATGTTGGGATACGCCGAGAACAGCGCAGGAATCTGCACCAAGCCGCCGCCACCGGCCACGGCATCGATCAGGCCGGCCAGAAAGCCAGCCACGGCGAGCAAAGCGAATTCCATCAGGAGAAACGAAACGGGAAGGATTAGCCCAGCGACTTGGGCGACGGGCGCGCGCTGCGCCGCCAGCAGCCGGATGCATCGGGCGCAAAGTCGAGCGCTGCGGCGTCTTCAGCAGAAAGCGCCGCGGGCGGCAGCAGGACGTGGAGTATGCCATGTGCTCTGGCGTACTCATTGATGGCGGCCAAGGCGATGTCACGGGTAGCCATGTCACCGGAAAGCACCATCACGCCAACGGGCAACCACGCCACCAAGCCGCCCAGCACCAGATGCGGCACGAGCGTGATCGGCGCCACGCCGGCCAACACCTCCCCTTTTTCCACCAGGAAGCAAGGATGCACGCTCGGATGCGCGAGCAGCGTATCGACGGCATGCGCCAACTGCAGCGGCGAGGCGGTCGATGCAACGGCGGCCAGCAGGCGCGGCCGGTCGTCAGGCGTGGCAAGGCGAGTGGAGAGAGTCATGGGCAGCTCTGGCGAAGGCGCCATTGTCATGCAGTGCGCGCATAGGCGTCGACACCGAATGCATTTCTCTGGTGAACGCGCGCGAACCAGAATGGAGCCGTCACCCTCCGGAGCCCGCCATGGCCGATCCGACCCGTGCCCTCACCCTGCAATTGCTGCAGTCGCTGGCCGAGCGGCCCAGGCCTTACGCCGAAGTGCTGGAAACGTGGCGGACGTCGTGTCCGCGTTTGTCGATCTGGGAAGATGCGTGCACTGACGGGCTGGTGGACTGCGCGCCCGGATCTCCGCCTGAGTTGCACCTGGTGACGGTCAGCGCCCGGGGTCGGGCATTGCTGGCTGACGGCCACGCGGAAGGTGAGCGCACAAACTAAAAGGCCCTGCCGGGGATCGCCTGGCAGGGCCTTCATTTATTTTGCATCTCCACCGTACATGCGGTGTGTGCTGTCGTCTCCTCGCTCCCGCCTCATTTATCTCGTGCGAAAACCGTAACGCGACTGTAAAAGATGCACCGCAATGCAGCAACTAGAGCAAACCCTTACGGTGCATGAGGCACCAAGTTCAGCCGTCTGGCTGAAACTCGCCGGCATCTTCTCGCATTGTGGCGTCAACGTCGCAACCAGGGCACGCGAGCCGCGATTTCGCCCATGATGCCGCGGCGGAAGGTCAGCACGCAGATCACGAAGATCGCGCCCGTGACCGTAGTGACCGATTCGCCGAGGATATTGAAGCCGTCGATGCCGGTCGCGCCGGCCAGGAAGCTGCCGACGTCGCCGAGCTTGTTTTCCAGCGCAATCACCAACGCCGCGCCCAGCAGCGGACCCGACAGGATACCCAGGCCGCCCACAAGCGTCATCAGGATGACCGAGCCGGACATCGACCAGTGCACATCGGTGAGCGTCTCGAAGCCAAGCACCAGCGTCTTGAGCGAGCCGGCCAGGCCCGTGAGCGCCGCCGACAGCACGAAGGCCAGCAGCTTGAAACGATCGGTGTCGTAACCGAGGGACGTGGCGCGCGGCTCGTTCTCTTTGATGGCCTTGAGGATTTGCCCGAACGGCGAGTGGATGGTGCGCACGATCAGCAGAAATGCCAGCGCCACGATGGCGAGCACAACGTAATACAGCGTCAGGTCGGACGACAGATCCAGCACGCCGAACAGCTTGCCGCGCGGCACGCCTTGCAGCCCATCTTCACCGCCGGTGAACGGCACCTGCAGGCAGAAGAAGTACAGCATCTGCGCCAGCGCCAGCGTGATCATCGCGAAATAGATGCCCTGGCGGCGGATGGCCAGCAGGCCGACGATCAATCCGATGAACGCGCCCGCCGCGGTGCCGGCCAGCAACCCCAGTTCAGGCGTGACATGCAGGTCGCGCATCATGTAGCCGGCCACGTAGCCCGCGCCGCCAAAGAAGGCAGCGTGCCCGAACGACAGCAGCCCCGTGTAGCCCAGCAGCAGGTTGAATGCGGAGGCAAACAGCGCAAAGCACAGCAGCTTGGCGACGAACACCGGATACGCGCCCACCAGCGGTGCGGCAATCAGCGCCACCAGCAGCAGGCCGTACAGGACGTATTTGAGGGAAGAAGAGTTGGTCATGTTGGCCGCGCCGCTCATTTCTCTTTACCGAACAGGCCCGCCGGACGTACCAGCAGCACCAGCACCATGATCACGAACACCACGGTCGCCGACGCCTGTGGATAAAACACCTTGGTCAGCCCCTCGATCACACCCAGGCCCAGACCGGTGATGATCGAACCGAGAATCGACCCCATGCCGCCAATCACCACCACCGCAAACACGGTGATGATCATGCTCTGGCCCATCAGCGGCGATATCTGGATGACGGGCGCGGCCAAGACGCCAGCGAACGCCGCCAGCGC
The DNA here is from genome assembly GCF_024158925.1 of Ralstonia chuxiongensis. Taxonomy (NCBI): domain Bacteria; kingdom Pseudomonadati; phylum Pseudomonadota; class Betaproteobacteria; order Burkholderiales; family Burkholderiaceae; genus Ralstonia; species Ralstonia chuxiongensis. The sequence goes on from NZ_JAMYWC010000002.1 coordinate 104,848, forward strand.
CACGCCAAAACCGTAGGTGAGCGTGACCATCAGCGGCACGTTCACGCCAAAGGCTTCAACCAGCTTCGGGTTTTCGGTGCCGGCGCGCAGGTAGGCGCCCAGCTTGGTCTTTTCGATCATGAACCACGTGGCGAAGCACACCGCCAGCGACGCCACCACCACCCAGGCGCGATAGTTGGGCAGCATCATGAAGCCGAGATCGGTGGCACCCTGCAGCAATTCGGGCGTGTCATACGGCAGGCCCGACACGCCGTAAATGGCGCGGAACACGCCTTCGATGACGAGCGTCACGCCCAGCGTGAGCAGCAGGCCATAGAGATGATCGAGTTTGTAGATGAAGCGCAGCAGCGTGCGTTCGATCACCATGCCCAGCAGGCCGATCACCAGCGGCGAGAGCACCAGCATCGCCCAGTACGGCACGCCCAGGTACGAGAAGCCCATCCACGTGAGCACCGCGCCCAGCATGAAGAGCGCGCCGTGCGCAAAATTGATGACGTTGAGCAGCCCGAAGATGACCGCAAGGCCGAGGCTCAACATCGCATAGAAGGAACCGTTGACCAGACCCAGCAGCAATTGGCTGAGCATGGCCGGTAGCGGAACGCCGAAAATTTCCATCGCGGTCAGGAAGAGAACACCACACCAACAACGTTGATGACGCCGCCATCCACACGGACAGCGGCGCCGGATTGCCTACGCTTTTACTTCTTCATCAGCGAGCACTTCGACTCGGCCGGCGTGGTGAAGGCCTGTTCGCCCGGGATCGTCGCCACGACCTTCAGGTAGTCCCACGGCTTCTTCGATTCGGCCGGCGTCTTCACCTGCAGCAGGTACATGTCGTGGATGGCACGGCCGTCCTGGCGGATGTAGCCCTTCGTGTAGAAGTCGTCGATCTTGGTCTTCTTAAGCTGCGCGATGACCTTGTCCGGATCATCCGTGCCGGCAGCCGCCACAGCCTTGATGTAGTTCGACACCGCGGAGTAGTCCGCTGCCTGCAGGCTGCTCGGCATCTTCTTCATCTTCATGAAGTAGCGGTTGGCGAACTTGCGCGTGGCGTCGTTCATGTCCCAGTACCAACTGTCGGTCATCAGCAGGCCTTCGGCCGTCTGCAGGCCCAGGCTGTGCACGTCGTTGATGAACATCAGCAGGCCGGCGATCTTCATCGTCTTGGTGATGCCGAATTCCTTGGCCGCCTTGATCGAGTTGATCGTGTCGCCACCGGCGTTGGCCAGACCCAGGATCTGCGCCTTGGATGCCTGCGCCTGCAGCAGGTACGACGAGAAGTCCGACGCCGACAGCGGGTGCTTGACCGAACCGACCACCGTGCCGCCGTTGGCCTTGACCACGGCCGTCGTGTCGTTCTCCAGCGAGTGGCCGAAGGCGTAATCAGCGGTCAGGAAGAACCACGACTTGCCGCCCTGCTTGACCACCGCGCTGCCCGTGCCCTTGGCCAGCGCCACGGTGTCATACGCATAGTGGATCGTGTACGGCGTGCACTCTTCGTTGGTCAGGCGCGCCGTGCCGGCACCGATGTCGATGAACACGCGCTTCTTCTCGGAAGCCACCTTGTTCATGGCCAGGCCCGTGGCCGAGTTCGTGCCGCCCAGCAGCATGTCGAGGCCTTGCTGGTCCATCCACTCGCGCGCCTTCGAAGCGGCAATGTCGGCCTTGTTCTGGTGATCAGCCGTCACCAGTTCGATCGGCTTGCCGAGCACCTTGCCGCCCGCATCCTCGATCGCCATCTTGACCGCCTCGACACCGCCCTGCCCGTCGATGTCGGCATACAGACCCGAGAGATCGGTGATGTAGCCGATCTTCACCTTGTCGCCGCTTACCTGTGCGTGCGCGCCGAATGCTGCCGCGCCCAGCCCCACCGCCATCAATGCACCAGCCAGCTTCTTGAGTGTCATGGTCTTGTCTCCTGTGTCGTACGCGCCGCGGATCACGCTGGCGCAAGGGTCTTGCAAATCGATCGGGAAAACACCTTAAACGCCGAGCAGCTCGTGCAGCACCGGCATCTTGTCCTGCAACTGCGCCGCTTCGAAGCGCTCAACGATGCGGCCATGTTCCATCACATAAAAGCGGTCTGCCAGCGGCGCGGCAAAGCGGAAGTTCTGCTCCACCATCACCACCGTGTAGCCGCGCTTCTTGAGCATCAGGATCATGCGAGCCAGCGCCTGCACGATCACCGGGGCCAGCCCTTCGGAAATCTCATCGAGCAGCAACAGGTTCGCGCCGGTGCGCAGGATGCGCCCAACCGCCAGCATCTGCTGCTCGCCCCCCGACAGGCGCGTGCCCTGGCTTTGGCGGCGCTCGGCCAGGTTCGGGAACATCTCGTAGATCTCGTCGATGCTCATGCCGGCATTGCCGGTCTTGGCCACCTGGCCCTTCAATACCGGCGGCAGCATCAGGTTCTCTTCGCACGACAGGCTCGAGAAAATGCCGCGCTCTTCTGGGCAGTAGCCAATGCCGCAATGGGCGATCTTGTGCGTGGGCAGGTCGATCGTTTCTACGCCCGCCCCGCTTGCGTCATGCACGACGATGGAGCCCTTGCGCGTGCCCACCAGGCCCATGATGGCGCGCAGCGTGGTGGTACGACCCGCGCCATTGCGGCCGAGCAGCGTGACGACCTCGCCGCGGTTCACGGTCAGGTCGACACCATGCAGGATGTGCGATTCGCCGTACCAGGCGTGCAGGTCCTTGATCTGGAGCGCGGGCGTGCTCATTCAGTGTTCTCGTGTGTTCGGGTCTAGCGTTCGCTTACGTTTGATACGCGGCACGCAGCCGCGTCGCGTGATCGATCGGCGTCGATCAGTGGCCTCAATAGCCTCAATGGCCTTCCAGCGCCGCATCGGCGGTGCCCATATAGGCCTCCATCACCTGCGGGTTCTTCGAGACGTCTTCGTACGGGCCTTCGGCCAGGATCTGGCCGCGCTGCAGCACCGTGATCTTGTCGGCGATGGACGAGACCACGTTCATGTTGTGTTCGACCATCAGGATCGTGCGGCCCTGCGCGACGCGCTTGATCAGCTCCGTCACACGGTCCACGTCTTCGTGGCCCATGCCCTGCGTGGGCTCGTCGAGCAGCATCAGCTCCGGCTCCATCGCCAGCGTGGTGGCAATTTCCAGCGCGCGCTTGCGGCCGTAAGGCAGCTCCACCGTCACGGTGTGCGCGAACTCCGTCAGGCCCACCTGCTCGAGCAGCTCCATCGCACGCGCGTTCAGCCTGTTGAGCGACTGCTCGCTGCGCCAGAACGCGTACGCCGTACCGAGCTGCCGTTGCAACCCAACGCGAACGTTTTCCATCACCGTCAGATGCGGAAACACGGCGGAGATCTGAAACGAGCGGATCACGCCGCGGCGCGCAATCTGTGCCGGCTTTTCCGATGTGATATCGGCGCCGTTGAACAGAATCGTGCCGCGCGTGGGCACCAGAAATTTGGTCAGCAGGTTGAAACAGGTCGTCTTGCCGGCACCGTTCGGGCCGATGAGCGCATGGATGGACCCACGCTGCACGCGCAAGTTGACGTCGGACACGGCGGTAAAGCCTTTGAAGCCCTTGGTCAGTCCGCGCGTTTCGAGAATGATGTCCTGCGCCATGATTCCCTCTTGTCTCCCGCCCTTTTTATGGTGCGGATGATTGTCAACGGCTGTTGCGTTGCAAAACATCGGGGTTTTTACCGAGACGATTACACCCCGCTTACGCCCCGGAAACCCGCACCGGTATTGGCTTTCCGCCTCACAGGAGGGCGTTACGTAGAGTTACCTATCGGGGCAATGCGGATTGTGTATTCATATGACACGGGCGGTGTGTCACGCCCGTGTCATCGGCATCGGAGCCGGCGTCAGGCTGGTACGGCCTCACCGCGTGCACGGGCCTTGCGCGCGGCACGAATCATCTCGCTCGCCTTCTCCGCAATCATGATCGTCGGTGAGTTGGTATTGCCTGACGTAATCGTCGGCATGACGGACGCGTCGACCACCCGCAGCCCCTCGATGCCGCGCACGCGCAATTGCGCGTCGACCACCGCGTTTGCATCATCGGCGCGCCCCATGCGGCACGTGCCGACCGGGTGGAAGATGGTCGTGCCAATCTCGCCAGCGGCGCGGGCGAGTTCCTCGTCAGTTTGGAACGCCACGCCAGGCAGGTACTCCTCCGGCCGGTATTGCGCCAAGGCCGGCTGCGCGACGATACGGCGCGTGAGCCGCAGCGAATCGGCCGCGACTTTGCGGTCTTCCTCTGTGGACAAGTAGTTCGGCGCGATGCTCGGCGCAGCAAACGGGTCGGCGGATGTGACATGCACCGTGCCGCGCGAGGTCGGCCGCAGGTTGCACACGCTCGCCGTAAACGCATTGAACGCGTGTAGCGGATCGCCAAACTTGTCGAGCGAAAGCGGCTGCACGTGGTACTCCACATCTGGCCGCGACACGTGCGGATTCGAGCGCGCGAACACGCCCAGTTGTGACGGCGCCATGCTCATCGGCCCGCTCTGGTTGAACGCGTATTGCATGCCGATGAGCGCTTTGCCCCACCATTTGGAAGCGCGCGTGTTGAGCGTGGGCACGCCGTTCACCTTGACCACGCTGCGCAGTTGCAGATGGTCCTGCAGGTTTTCTCCCACCCCCGGCAATGCGTGGCGCACCGGAATGCCAAGCGCTTGCAGACGCTCCGGCTGGCCGATGCCCGCCAGCTCCAGCAACTGCGGCGAGTTGATCGCGCCAGCCGAAAGAATCACCTCTTCGCGCGCGGCCACCGTGTAGTCCTGCCCTGCCCCGCGATACGTCACGCCGGTGCAGCGCTTGCCATCAAACGTCAGCGCCCGCACTTGCGCACCCGTGACGATCGTCAGGTTCGGCCGCTGCGATGCTGGGCGCAGAAAACCCTTGGCCGTGTTCCAGCGGATGCCGCGTTTCTGGTTGACCTCGAAGTACCCGACGCCGAAGTTGTCGCCGCGGTTGAAATCGCTCGTGCGCGGAATGCCCGCCTGCACGGCCGCCTCGATGAAAGTCTCCAGCACCTGCCAGTGCAGACGTTGCGGCTCGACCCGCCATTCGCCGTTCGCGCCGTGCCATGCGTTCGCGCCGCCGTGATGGTTCTCGCTGGCCTTGAACTGTGGCAGCACGGCATCCCACTTCCATGAATCGTCGCCGGTAATGGCGGCCCAGCCGTCGTAATCCTCGCGCTGACCGCGCATGTAGATCATCCCGTTGATCGACGAGCACCCCCCCAGCACGCGGCCGCGCGGATACCCGAGCGAACGGCCATTCAGGCCAGGTTCTTCGCGGGTGCGATAGAGCCAGTCGGTGCGTGGATTGCCGATGCAATAGAGATAGCCGACGGGGATGTGGATCCAGTGGTAATCGTCCTTGCCGCCCGCTTCCAGCAGCAGCACGGAGACGTCGGGGTCGCGGGTCAAACGATTGGCGAGGACGCAGCCTGCGGAGCCTGCACCGATGATGATGTAGTCGTAGGTTTCCATGTCTCCGTGCTTCTTTTCCTTGGTGTTATTGGTTTTTATTGTTGTGGTGCAACCCTCGTTTCATGTCCTGCCGAGCTAACTTACTTTCTATATCTTTGCCAAAAAACGTAAGCAAAGAAAAGCGCCATCTTGCAGGAACGGCCACCTTGTTGGTTTGCTAAGGCTGCGGCTCCATCCCACCGGCGAAAAGCCATTGTGCACGGATTCGCCTGCCACCGTCTCGGTACAGCGTTGAGGCTGGTCACCAAAGGCGATGCGGGGCGCTTAAGCAGCTTTCGCTGGAATACGTCTCCGATGTCCTTGCACTCTTCCTCGTAGTCGGGGGGATCTTGGCGGACGCCGCACTGCGCCTGCGGGACAACGTCACGGCGAGGCCCACGGCAAGCTGGATGCGGTAGCCTTGCCTTGCCGGATATAAGCCAATGCTCAGCGAAATTTCGCACGCCCGACTTGCACCCGCTTGCCCGTTTTCCTACGTTCCAGAAACGCATTCAAATAAACGTCCAGCGCGGGCAATGAGCCAAACGCCCCGCAAAAGGGGGAGACGTGAAGGCAAGAATCGTGGCCGCGGTTGCCGTGTGCTCAGTTGCCGCTGCTTGGTGGTCTTTCTCATCCCGAAGCGAGGGCGATGCTCGGAACCAGGTGACCGGCGCAACAACATCCAGCGCCGTCCAAGCCAACAAGAGTTCCGTACTGAACCCACAGGTTGGCACGGTCGAAAATCAAGCCGGCCGTCCCGGCGTGAAATCGAGGGATTTCGACGCTTCCATCGCCGGCATCGACGCCAATAAGAACGGCATACGCGACGACGTCGAGCATTACATCGAGAAAACGTATCCGAATCCGGCACAACGGGCAGCAATGATGCAGTACGCAAAAGCCCAGCAGAACTTCATGCTGACAGCCACAACCCCAGAACGGGCTCAGCTCGCTGCACGAGAACTATGGCGCTCTTTCGCTTGCGCTCGCAGCGAGTTCGGACGCCCATGGCTGGATGCCACCAAGGACGTTCACGCGATGTACCTCAATACCCGTGACCGGCTGCATGCTCAAGCGAGAGCCCAAGACAATCTAGCGGGGCAAATCGTCGAGTCGTATTCGGGAGACAAGCCATGCGACTAAGAGCAGTTGCGCTTACGTGCTCCGTTTCAAACATGCGTCGCTTTGGCTAGCGAAACCACACCGTCCACACATGAAAGACGGATGGGGTTTCAAAAAATTCAAATCCGGCTACGGAGCCACTCCGTCATCTTCCCAAACACCTCACTACGCAGCGGCTCTGCTTCGTTGAAGATCTCGTGATAGCCCTTGTCGAACCACGCCAAGGTCCGCAGATCCTCGGGCGCATTCGCATAGAAATCCCGGCTGCCTGACGGATCGACAATCGAATCCGCGCCGCCGGCCATCAGCAGCATCGGCGCTTCCAGGCGCGGCGCGTCCTGCTGTGCCTGCGTGATCGCATTGAGCATGAACTCCAGCAATGATGCGCTGATCGTGCCCTGCACCAGCGGGTCTGCTCGATAGGCGGGCGCAACACTCGGGTCATGCGACAGCTTGGCCGGGTCCACCGGATTGGGCACCGCCAGCTTGGGCGCCAGCGCAGAAAGAACCCCACGCACGATGCCCGCCCCGGGCGGCAATTTCACGCGCAGCGCGGGCGATGACAGCAGCACGCCACGCACGGGCCGGATGCGCGCGGTGGTGAAGCGCGCGACGATCAGTCCGCCCATGCTGTGTCCAAGCACGAACGGCATCTCGTGCCATTCGGCGACGGCGGCGTCGATGATTTCCGCGAGATCGGTGAGGTAGTTGTCCTGCGCGTCGAGCGCCATGCGCGGGCCGCCGCTCTTGCCGTGGCCGCGCAGGTCGAAGGCCCGTACGCGCAGGCCCAGGTCGGTGAGCACCTTGGCCACATGTGGATAGCGGCCGCTGTGTTCGGCCATGCCGTGAACGAGGATGACGGTGCCGCGAGGTTCGCCGCTGTCGGGCGCGGGCAACCAGGTGCGGACCAGCAGTTCAGTGCCGTCCTTCATGCGCTGGCGGGTTTCCAGTGCTTGATGGGCGATGGCCTGAGCGGGGGCTTGCGTCATCGGCGTCTCCTCCTTGGGTTGCCAGATTGTGGCATAGACGCCGCCTGTCGCAATCCGTGTCAGTAGAGCGGCCCGTCAGTGACAGCACGCGTCGGTGTCACCACCCTCGCCGGCCACGCTCTGGAGGATCGGGCAGTCGGGGCGATCATCACCGTGGCACGCATTGGCGAGTGTCATGAGCGTGTCGCGCATGCTCTGCAGCTCGCTGATGCGCGCGTCGAGATCCGCCACGTGGCGCAGGGTAACGGCCTTCACATCGGCGCTGGCGCGTTCGCGGTCGTTCCATAGCGAAAGCAGCGTGCGAATCTCTTCCAGCGAGAAGCCCAGCGAGCGCGACCTGTGGATAAAGCGCAGCACGTGCACCGCCCGCGCGTCGTACATGCGGTAGTTGCCTTCGGTGCGGGGGCTGGGCGGCAGCAGGCCGATGCTTTCGTAATAGCGGATCATCTTGGCCGACACGCCACTGGCCTTCGCGGCCTCGCCAATGTTGACGGGGCCTTGGGTCTCGTTGAGGTCCGTGCGAGTCATGCGTTGTCTCCGGTGGCGCGCCAGCGGCGCAGCATCAGCGCATTGGTGACCACGCTCACGCTGGAGAACGCCATGGCCGCGCCGGCAAAGGTGGGGTTCAGCAAGCCGAATGCCGCCAGCGGAATGCCCACCACGTTATAGATGAAGGCCCAGAACAGGTTCTGCCGAATCTTGGCAACGGTGCGGCGCGACAGGTCCAGCGCGTCGCTCACCAGACGCGGCTCGCCACGCATGAGGGTGATACCAGCGGCTTGCATCGCCACATCCGTGCCCGTGGCCATGGCGATGCCGACATCGGCCGCCGCCAGCGCAGGCGCATCGTTGATGCCATCGCCCACCATCGCAACCACATGGCCGCTCTGCTGCCACGCCGTCACGCGTGCGGCCTTGTCTTGCGGCAGCACTTGCGCAGCCACTTCGTCGATCCCCAATGCCTGGGCCACGCTGCGCGCGGCGCCGGCGTTGTCGCCCGTCACGAGCGCGGTGCGCACGCCACGCGCCTGCAGGGCGGCCACGGCGTCCCGGGCACCGGGCTTAAGTGCGTCGCCAAATGCAATCAGGCCCCGCAGTTGCGCGCTGCCTCCATCACCCTGCGCGAGCCACGAGACGGTATTGCCTTGTGCTTCCAGCGCATCGGCGCGCGCTTGCAATGCACTTCGATCCAGCCCCAGTTCATCCATCCACCGCGCATTGCCGAGTTGCAGCAATGCGCCATTCACGATGCCGCGCGTACCGCGGCCAGCCAACACTTCCGGCGATTGTGCGGGCGTGATTGCGCGGCCCAGCTCTTTCACATGTTCACGCGTGGCCTGCGCAAGCGGATGCGTGTTCTCGGCCTGCAGCGCAGCAAGCTGATCGAGCAGCGTGTCGGCGTCAATGCCTGAAGCCGCTTCCACCGCCGTCACGCGCGGCTGGCCGACGGTAAGCGTGCCCGTTTTGTCGAAGACGACGAAATCCACCTGCTGTGCGCGCTCCAGCGCCTGCGCATCGGCAATCAGGATGCCGCGCCGTGCACCCGCACCGGTGCCGGCCATGATGGCGGACGGCGTGGCAAGACCCAGCGCACACGGGCAGGCAATCACCAGCACGGCCACGGCGTTGACGATGGCCGTCTCCCACCCCGCACCAGCGATAAACCAACCAGCCAGCGTAAGCAACGCCGCCACGAGCACCGCCGGCACAAAGATGGCGCTTACGCGGTCGACCAGTTGCTGGATCGGCGGCTTGGCGGCCTGCGCGTCTTCGACGAGGCGGATGATGCGCGAGAGCATGGTGTCTGCGCCGATCGCCGTGGTGCGCACGAGCAGCACGCCATTGGTGGCGATCGCGCCGGCGGTCACGCGGTCGCCTTCATGCTTGGGCACGGGCAGGCTTTCACCGGTCAGCATGGATTCATCGACGTGGCTCGCGCCTTCCAGCACCACCGCATCTACGGGGATGCGTTCCCCGGCACGCACAGACACCACATCGCCCACGCGCACCTGGGCCACGGGGATATCGCGCAGCGCGCCATCGGCGCCGCGCACACGAGCGGTATCGGAGCGCAGCGCCTGCAGGGCACGGATGGCCTGCGCGGTCTGGCGCTTGGCACGCACTTCCAGCCACTTGCCAAGCCGCACCAGCGTGATGACCACGGCCGCGCTTTCGAAGTACAGGTGCGGCTCATGGTGCATCCCGTCCGCTCCCGCGCGCGCCCACAGCCACAGCGACAGCCCATACGCCGCCGATGTGCCGAGCGCGACCAGCAGATCCATATTGCCGGCACCCGCGCGTACCGCCTTCCAGCCCGCCTTGTAGAAGCGCGCGCCGATCACGAACTGCACCGGCGTCGCCAGCAGCCATTGCGCCCAGGCGGGCAACATCCAGTCACTGCCGAGCCAGCCGGCAATCATCGGCAATACGAGCGGCACGGACAGTGCGGCAGCAATCCACACGGGGCCGGCACCTTCCCAGAAGTCGGGTTCCGCAGCAGCAGGGGCGGCGGTTTCGTCGGAAGCGACGCGCGCCTCATAGCCGGCGCCCGTCACAGCGGCGATCAGTGCATCGCTGGCGGCGCCACCCTGCACGCGGGCGCGCTCGGTCGCGAGATTCACGCTGGCTTCGGTCACCCCAGGCACGGCGCGCAAGGCACGTTCGACACGGCCTGCACAGGCAGCACACGTCATCCCGCTGATATCGAGATCGGTGGAGGTCACGTCGGCAAGGCTGGCGGCGGTCATGGAAGCGTCCGTTCTAAGGAAGATGGCATCAGCCTAGACCTTCCCATCTTGGCAAGGTCAAGCCCACATTTTACGCTTGCGCTTCCAACGATGGGAAGGTTCATACTCCTCCCGTGATTCTCTCTCCCCTCTTTCAGGAGCAAACCATGACAACGTCTTCCACGACCTTTTCCGTGAGTGGCATGAGCTGCGGCCATTGCGTGTCGGCCGTCACGCGTGCGGTGCAACAAGTCGATGCCGCTGCCAATGTGAAGGTAGATCTGGACAAGCAGACCGTGGCCGTCACCAGCGGCGCCAGCACCGATGCGGTCAAGGCCGCCATCGAGCAAGCCGGCTACCCCGTCAAAGCCTTCGCCTGAACCCGGCACGGGCAACAAAAAAGGCGTGCCGCTGTGGCACGCCTTTTTGTTTGCGCGGAAACCGCTTAGAAGCGGTAGCCGACGCTCAGGAAGGTCACGACCGGGTTGATCTTGATCTTCGCTTCGCTCTGGATGTGCACGCCGTTGATCAGCGTGGTGTCGATCTTGGCCGTGGTCTTCAGCGGCAGATAGGACACTGACAAGCCAACGAACCAATCCTTGGTGATGGCATAGGTGGCGCCCACGTTCAGCACCGGGTTGAGCGAGCTGTCGGTCGTCACGTTGCTCGTGCTGCCTGGCGTGCCGCGGCCCAGGACCTGGTTCTGGAAAGCGCTGTTGGTGATCTTCTCGTCGGAGAACCACGTGTAGTTCAGGCCGGCGCCGACATACGGACGGAACTTGCTGTCCGCGCTGAAGAAGTACCACTTGGCCAGCACGGCCGGGCTCCATTGCTTGGCAGAACCGATTTCGCCATAGCCGGAGAACGAGCCCGTGCCTTCAATCTTGTGGCGCGGCGGAATGCCACCGACCAGTTCCACGGCGATGTTGTCGGTGAAGAAGTGCGTAAAGGCGAGACCAACGGTATCGGCTTCCTTGATCTTCGCGCCGGTGTTCGGCACCGATTGGTTGATGGGTGCGCCGCCAACGCTGTTGATGAACAGCGGATCGCTCGAACTGTTCGGCATCACGCGGAACCAGCCGAGGCTGACAATATTGCTGCCGGCAGCCTGTGCGTGCGCGGCGGTGGCGAGGATCATCCCGGCGGCGGCCGCCAGTGCTTTTTTATAGGCCATCTCTGTATGTGCTCCTGTGTCAGACGCATCCGATGCAGACGGGTTGATACGTTTGCGGTGCGTTCTAAGTCTCCTCCCAGGCGGAAGGGATGGCCATTATCCCGTGTGATTGCCTTGGCTAGAACCCTTTTTCTAGAGGTTTCCTGTTACAAGCGGTGCGCTAAACCCGCTGGTGGCGGGCGTCTTCAGCACATGCTCAGTTTTTAAACAGGCTTGGACTTGGACAGCGCGAGCACGCACGCGGCCAGATCCCACAGGGCATTGCCAACGCTTTTGAATACCACTGGCGACACCGGCGTGGGCTGCGCGAGCGTGTCTGGCGGCGTATCGACGCACTGTTGTAACGGTCGCACACGCGACCACGGCACACCTGCCTGCAGCAGGTCACCAGCTTCGGCTTCCAGGTCGACCAAGGTGTCGGCGTACAGCCGATCGGCCGCGGCGGCATGCATACACAAGCGCGGCGGCAGCTCGGCCATGTCGGGCCGGAACGCGCCAACGGCGGCAATGAAGTGATGCGCGCCCCACGCATAGCCGGCAGGGTGGCTCGGGTCACCCAGATCCGGCAGCACTGGCTGCGATGACGGCGTGGCGGTGATGACCACCGGTGTTTGCGGCAGCACCGCACGGGCAGCGTCTGCCACACCGGCCGCATCGCCACCCGCCAGCGCCGTGGCGTCCATGCCGAGCGCGCGGGCGTACCCAGCCAGCCCATCCGCGCTGGCAGCCGTGCGCGCGATGATCGTGACGCGTCGTGTGCCTAGCCCGAAGCGGAAGGCTTCCAGATGCGCGCGTGCCTGAGCCCCGGCGCCGATCAGCAGCAGATCCCCGGCCGGCTCAGACGCCAGCAAGCGCGCCGCCAGCAACGACACAGCCGCTGTGCGGTGTGCGGTGACGGTGGGGCCATCCAGCATGAGTTGGCGCTCGCCGGTGCGAGCGTCCATCACCACCACCTCGCCGTGAATGGCCGGCAAGCCCTGCGCAGGGTTGTGCGGGTGAACGGTGATCATCTTGGTGACGGCGATGTCGGCGTTGGACGCGGGCATCAGCAGCAAACTGCCGCCGTCCGCCACCGGCATCACAAGCCGCGCGGGCGCCTGGGCCCGGCCCGCACGCGCATCGCGCAACACTTGGGCGATGGCATCGGCCAACGCGGCATACGGCAAGCGGGCCGCCGTGGTGGCAGCGTCGAGGGTCTGCAGCATGGGGCTCCCGCAGGGGAAGAAACGTCGGACGGACCTTATGCCACGGCGCGGCGCGCGGGCGGCATGCGGCGCGTGAGCAAACCGGCGCTGATGAGGAGCTGGGCAGCAGCGTAGCTCCACCAGATCGCTAGTTCATGGTCGGTGAACGGAAAGACAAACACGCTGATGCCGATCATGGCGTCGGAAGCCGCAAAGGCGAGTGCGCCCCAAGCCGTCAGCGGCCCAGGCAGGCGCGCCAGCAATGCCGCGCACACCATCGCCGAGAGCACCAGCATGTAGACGATCACAGGCCCCTTCAACTCACCCAGGCCGGGCCAATACCAAAGCAACATGCCGATGGCCACGCCGATCATCAAGCCGACGCCAATCATGCGGATGGCCGACGACGCCCCGCGCAGCCCCACCAGCACCCGCAGGTAGCACACGTGCGCCAGCAAGAAACAGCCCAGCCCAGCCATGAACGAGAACGCCAGCCACGGCAGCGCAAGCCATAGATCGCCGAGTGCAGAGAACACCATCGCGCCGATCAGCCAGCGCCGCTCGCGCGGAATGTCGTGCAGCGAGGCGGCGCGCGCCAGCAGCAACGCCATCAGCATTTTCCACAGCGGCTGCGCAACGATGCGGCCCACCAGCGGGGTGCCGGGTGGCACTTCGACGGCCACCATGGTCAGCATGCCGCCGTAGGTGACGCCTGCCACTGCAGCGGCCACCCACCACGCGCGAACCCGTGCCGACATGCCGTAGCCGCCTGCCAGATGCGCCGGCGCGTGCGCCGGATGCGTGGTGTGTCCGTCAACCATCGTGGTCTCCCGCCCAAGACAGGCGTTTCATATCGGCAAAGTGTTGTCGGCTTGCAGCGTGACACGCCGTGCACCCTGGCGCAAGGCGCGAGTCTACCCACCAAGGTGGGATAGCGGCAACGCGCCATCCCGCTTCAAGGCCGTCAGAACGATATTGGAACGCACGTTATCCACACCCGGCACCCGCATCAGCTTGCGCATGACAAATTCCGACAACGCAGGCAGATCGGGCACCACCACACGCAGCATGTAATCGGCGTCGCCGGCCACGGAATAACACTCCTGCACGGCGTCGAGCAGGCTGATCTCTTCATGAAAGCGTTCGACGATGGCGTCGCCGTGGTGCGCCAGCTTGACGCTGGCAAACACCGTCACACCCAAGCCCAGGCCCGTCGGCGAAAGCACCACCCGGTAGCCCTCGATCACGCCTTCCGATTCAAGCCGTGCCAGACGCCGCCCGACTTGGCTGGCCGACAGGTGAACCTGCTCCGAGAGCTGCTGATGCGTCGCACGCCCATCGCGCTGAAGGGCCGCTAGCAGGGCCAGATCGAAGGTATCGAGCGAAATCATGCACATCTCCTGCGTTGATAAGTTGAATTCTGCATGAATTCCGCAAACACTGCGCAATGGGTGGCGGTTTTGCGGCCAATCCGCGTGGGCGCGCCCATACACTGGCCGGACCCTGATTGCACAAAATCGACATTACAAATGGCCCTCGCAACCACCGCCCCCGACGCAGCCCAAAACGCCGCTCCGGCCGGCTTCAACGGCACCCTGACCGACAAACTGCGCGAGCAATTCGCAGAAGGCCTCGATGGCCAGACGCTGCGCGCCGACTTCACCATGCAGCAGCCGGTGCACCGTTACACCGCCGCTGATCATGCAACGTGGCGCACGCTGTACGACCGCCAGGAAGCGCTGTTGCCTGGCCGTGTATGCGATGAATTCCTGCAAGGTCTGTCAACGCTGGGCATGAGCCGCGATGCCGTGCCGTCATTCGACCAGCTCAACGAAACGCTGATGCGCGCCACGGGCTGGCAGATCGTTGCCGTACCGGGCCTGGTGCCCGACGAAGTGTTCTTCGATCACCTGGCCAACCGCCGTTTCCCCGCAAGCTGGTGGATGCGCCGCCCCGATCAGCTCGATTACCTGCAAGAGCCGGATTGCTTTCACGACATCTTTGGCCACGTGCCGCTGCTGATTAACCCGATCTTTGCCGACTACATGGAAGCCTACGGCAAGGGTGGCCTGAAGGCCGCGCGGCTGGGCCAGCTCGACATGCTCGCGCGCCTGTACTGGTACACGGTGGAATTCGGGCTGATCCGCACGCCGGCTGGTCTGCGCATCTACGGTGCAGGCATCGTGTCGAGCAAGAGCGAATCGGTGTACGCGCTGGATTCGGCCAGCCCGAACCGCATCGGCTTTGACGTGCGCCGCATCATGCGCACGCGCTATCGCATCGACACGTTCCAGAAGACCTACTTCACCATCGACAGCTTCGAACAGTTGTTCGATGCCACGCGCCCCGACTTCACGCCGCTGTATGAAGAACTGGCCGCGCTGCCCACTATTGGCGCAGGCGATGTGGTGGATGGCGATGTGGTGCTGAACGTCGGCAACCGTGAAGGTTGGGCAGACACTGCGGACATCTGACAGCAGATAGTCGAGCGCTGACTATACTGCGCGCATTCAAGATCCAACTTCGCACCCCATCATGATGCCGACCCTGAACGAAGACCAACGCAAAGCCCTCTTTGCCGAACTGCCCGGCTGGACGCTACAGAGCGAGCGAGACGCCATCCAGAAGACCTTCACCTTTGCCGACTTCAACGCCGCGTTCGGTTTCATGACGCGCGTGGCGATCAAGGCCGAGCAGATGAATCACCATCCGGAGTGGTTCAACGTGTGGAATCGCGTGGACATCACCTTGTCCACACATGATGCGAACGGGCTCACGCACCGTGATGCAGATCTCGCGCGCTTTATCGAGCAGGCCGCGAAAGGCACCAGCGCCACCGGCGCAAAGTAACGACCGCAATGCTGGCGCTCAGCCCTGTGAGGCTGCGCGCCACGCCTCATAAGCTGCCCGCGCCTTGTCGCCCAATTGCTCAGGGGCGATGCGGGTGGCGCCTTGTACAATCATCAGCGCATACGGCTTGGCCAGCGCCGACGCCTCGGCACACAGCCGCAGTTCCTCGCCTTCGGCGGGTGAACGGGCGCGCCAGAAATTGATGGCGGCCTCCAGATCGGTGATGGTGAGCAGGGCATCGGTCATCCGCGCATTGTAGCGCTGCCAAATCACGCCGATTGCCCCTTTTTGCCTTTTCCGCCCTGCACTCTGGATCGAGTCAATGCGCATCCTGCTGATTGAAGACGACCGTGCCATCGCCAGCGGCATCCATGCCGGACTCACGCAAGCCGGGCATCGCGTGCATGTCGTGCACGACGGCGTCTTTGCCACTGAACAACTTGCTAGACAGACACACGATCTGGTGATCCTGGATCTTGGGTTGCCCGGTATCGATGGCATGACGTTGCTGTCGCAGTTTCGGGCGCGCGATCGTGTGACGCCCGTGCTGATCCTGACGGCGCGCGACGGCCTGCTCGACAAGGTGAACGGCCTGAACGCCGGTGCAGACGATTACCTGCTCAAGCCGTTCGAGATGCTCGAACTCGTGGCCCGCGTGGGCGCACTGCTGCGCCGTCGCAACGATTCGACCGAACCCGCCGCACGCCCTGACATCCTTGTCGGACGGCTGCGCATGAGCGGCGTGGAACGGCGCATCTTTGTCGATGCCGCGCCGCTCGAACTCTCGCCGCGTGAATTTGCGGTGCTGGAGTTGCTGATGCAGCGCCAGGGCCGGGTGGTCAGCAAGGTGCAGTTGCAGGACCACCTTGCCAGCTTCGGGCATGCCATCGGCGAGGCGAGTCACGATGTGGTGGGCGATACGGCCATCGAAGTCTATGTGCACCGCGTACGCCGCAAGATCGAGCATTCCGAGGCGGAGATCGTCACGGTGCGCGGCTTCGGTTACCTGTTGCAGTCACGCTCCCCGGCGTAGTCCGGCCCATGTTCAAGCGCCACCGCCCTGCCTCGTCGTCGGCTTCATCAGCTCCAGCCAAGGGGGCTGGCAACGGTGCCATCAGCCTGCGCCTGCATCTGTTGCGTGCGCTGGCGACACCGCTGTTTGGTTTGATCGTGGGTACCGGCGCGCTGTCATATTGGCTGGCGGCGCACTACACCGCCCAGGTGTTCGATCGCGCATTGGTGGGGGTGGCCAACACGCTGGCCGAACAGTTGCGCATTGCTGGCCCGAACGTGCCGGCGGCCAAGCTCTACGACATCGCCCTCACCGCCCAGACGCTTGTACAGAACAGCGGCGAAGACCGCATCTACTGGCGCATTTCTGGCCCCACAGGCACGCTGGTCGGGCGCGACACGCCGCTGGGCTACGGCTCGGGCCAGGTGCGCATTGGCGAAGCACGCGTGTTCTATAGCTGGATCGACGGCAAACAGGTGCGCGCCGTGCATCTGCTCGTTCCGGGCGTGAGTGCGGAGGCGCCTAAACCACGCTCGCCGCGCCAGCCAGTGCCGCCCGAACCTGAAGACGACGTCACGCGCCCAGCGCTTGCGCCAACGCAGGCGCAGACAGCACCGGCATTCAACCCATCCAATCCGCCCGACACCATGAAGGCCGAAGACGGCATCGTCGTGGAAGTGGCGGAGCTGCTGGACCACCGCGATACGGCGGCCAAGGAAGTGCTGCTGTCGGTATCGATTCCGCTGATCGTGCTGCTGGCCATCGGGGGGCTGATCCTGTCGCTCGTGCTCAAGGAAGAATTGCAGCCGTTGCAGACGCTGGCCGACACACTCAACAAGCAGAGCGCACGATCGGTGACGCCGCTGCCAGCGGAGTCAGCGGAACACGTGCCCGCCGAACTGCAACCGCTTATCAATGCGATGAACGCGCTGCTGGCCCGGCTGCGCGACGCACTGGAAGCGCAGCGCACCTTCATCGCAGACGCGGCACATCAACTGCGCACGCCGCTTACCGCGTTGAAGCTGCATGCCGATCGCGCTGTCGATGCCAAGACATTGGACGAGGCCCGCCCTGCACTGCTGGAGCTGCAATCGGGTGCCAACCGCGCGGTGCGTCTGTCCAACCAGTTGCTGACGCTGGCGCGTGCCGAATCGGGCATGACGCTCGATCAGCTGGGCCCGCCGATGCGGGTCGATCTCGTCGCGCTGGCGTTCGATACCGGCGCCGAATGGGTTCCGCGCGCGCTTGCGCGGGGGCTGGATCTGGGCTTTGAGGCCTGGCCGCAGGAAGCCACGTCGCCGGGTTCCTTGCGGGCACCGGTGCTGGCCAACGTGGTGCTGCTGCGCGAGGCCATTAACAACCTGCTCGACAACGCCATCAAATACGTGCCGGCCGGCGGACGCGTGACCTTGCGCGCTGGCATGGAGGCCGACGCGGCATCCCAGTGGTGGGGTGTTGTGAGCGTGGAAGACAATGGCCCGGGCATTCCATCCGAGCGGCGCGGTGAAGTCTTCCAGCGATTCTTCCGTGGGGATGCGGACCACCGCCCCGGACAACCGCAAGGGAGCGGCCTGGGCCTGGCCATCGTGCACGACATCGTGCGTCTGCATGGCGGCACCGTCGCCATTGACGACGCGACTGCGCGTGATGGCAGCCGCGTGATGCGCTTCGTGTTGCGCCTGCCGCTGGCAAGCGAATCGGTCTGACTGACCGACCTTCGGCTTACTTCTTCTTGTTCTTCTCGGGCGGCGCCAGCATTGTGCCGCGGCACTTCTTCGCGCCGCAGCGGCACGCAAACTGCTCCTTCAGGGCCTTGGTCTGGCGGCCTTCGATGACGAGGCCGTAGTCGTAGAACAGTTCTTCGCCGGGTTCGATGTCACGCAGCGCGTGAATGAACACGCGGCCATCCTCTTCTCGCGCCTCGCAGTTCGGCTTGCAGGCGTGGTTGATCCAGCGCGCGCGGTTGCCGCCAAACTTGGCGTCGATCACGCTGCCGTCTTCCAAGCTGAAGTAGAACGTGTGATTCGGGTCGGACGGGTCGTGCGGATGGCGGCGCAGTGCCTCTTTCCACGTGATGTGCTCGCCCTTGTATTCGATGATCTTCTTGCCGCGTGCAATGGCCGCCACGGCATACACGCCGCGTCCGTGTACGCCAGATTCGCGCACCTCGATGCGATCGCGGCGGCGCAGTTTGGCCGGAGCTTCCGGCGTGGGCGAGGACTCAGCCAGAGCCGGCGTGGCATCAGCGGACGTGCGTGTCATGGAGAAAAGGCGCAGGAAAGCGAAACAAGAACGTCGATCAACGAAGCCGTGAGCCTACACCAAAAGCATGGCTTCTCGACACGTGCCGCAACCCCATGCTGCCCGGCCAGTGTGGATAACTCCGCCTGCAGCTGTGGATAACTACCGGCAAAGGCTGTTGGCTGTCTGTGGCTGCCCTGTCGACGGTGTGGGCACAAGTTACGGGGTTGCCAGGCGGGGGGTCTAAACAATCAGAAAGCTATCCACGCGAAGACACACGCGGTACCTCTGGTTTTGCTTGCAGCAAGTGCTTGAAAAAAAAGCGCTTTTTCCACTTATCCACAGAAACTATCCACCGTTATCTACTACTACTATCTGTATACATAAGAAAAAGGTAAACCAACTGATCGACTTGCGTCGAACCTATCAGCGAGCAGACAAGCCAACCGCAAAGCAGAACATCAAGTGTCAACATTGATGTGATGGGATCGCCGCGCAACGTAGGCCCCGTGCGGGTTTACGGAACCCGAATACCAGGTGCGGTTACAAAGCTCACGTGCCGACGCTGTTCGCATGCCGGTATCATGTCGCCCTTGGAGCCATCCCCCGGACGCTCTGTTGTGTGTTTTATCTACTCTTGAAGGGAGTCAAGCAATGACGAAAACCGAACTGATCGACGCCATCGCCAGCGGCGTAGACGGTCTGACCAAGGCCAAGGCCGAGCAGGCACTGAACGTGACGCTGCAAGCCATCATGGAATCCGTTGGCAAGGGCGATGCGGTCAGCCTCATCGGCTTTGGTACCTTCAGCCAAGGCGAGCGTGCCGAGCGTATGGCCCGCAACCCGCGTACCGGCGAAGAAATCAAGGTCGAAGCGGCCAAGACGGTCAAGTTCAAGGCCGGCCAGAAGTTCAAGGACGCTGTCAACGCCTAAGGCAATGACAACCCTCGGCGTGACCAGCCGGTCTGGTTAGCGCCAACGACGTGGCATGCCATTGCATGCGTGAATCGACCGCAGCATCGGCGTACCACGTCGGAAGGCCTGTCTCCCCGTCAGGCCATCCCTTCACCTTCTTCCATGTCCCGCCCTTTCCTGCGCAATTCGCTCGCTCTGCGCATTGCTCTGCCGATCGTTCTGATCGCACCGGTCCTCTGGTTTGCCGGTTGCGCGACGCCGCCTGCGCGTCCGCAAGCCGAACCGCTGCCTGACAACGAAGTCGTGCAGACCCGGCCAGGTGCCACGCCGCGCGAGAAGATGATCGAGATTGCCCTGACCGAATGGGATCGGTGGGGGCGCCAGGTGGTGCGCGTGGGGCGTGACGATACGTATTGCGTGGCAGGCGGTGGGTTTCCCGACCAGCCGCAGGGCCGTTGGCTGACGGCCGACGACCCCACCCCTGCCCCGTCCGATGAAGAAAGCGGTACCGACATGCCGTTGCCCAACGCAGCTGCCACGTCTGCGGTACCGCCCCCTGCGCCTTGCCTGCGCTATCCGGACGGCACGGGCGGTGAAGCCACCTCACGGGGTTGCATGCTGGCCAAGCGCTACTGGGGCATCGTTGGCAAGACACCGACGTGCCAGCAGTTGACCACCGGCGGCTGGGCGTGGTCTGCGGTGTTCATCTCGTGGATCATGCGCAAGGCCGGCTTGCAGAACGATCAGTTCCTGACCGGCGCCACGCATGCGGAATACGTGACTGACGCGCGTGACCATCTGCTCAAGCATCCCGCCTTCGTCCTTGAACGCACACCCGCCGTGCCGCGCCCGGGCGACCTCATCTGTACCGCACGCGGCGCCGATCGCTTCATGGCGGATCCGGCGGAGATCCAGGCCGGCAGAACCCCCATGCACTGCGATCTCGTCGTCGAGGTGGATCCGGTGCGCCATGAGGTGAAATCGATTGGCGGCAACGTGCAGCAATCCGCGTCGATGAGCATTACCGAGTTGAACGATGCCAACCAGCTTGATCCGTACACCAATTCGGTCATGCAGTGGCTGGTGATCCTGCGCAACCAGTTGCCCTAGCAGACAGCGGATGTAACGTGGTTTGACGTCCGGCACAAATTCATTAACATGTGAATAAATTTGGCGCCGGCAACCCGACCGGCGCATGGCCCCTGCGATCAGGAGACAGGTCATGACGGTGCTTTCGCTTTCACCCGATTCCGGGTCGGGCACCCAGGCCCACCGCCCGGACTGGTGCGGCCCACGCGAGTGGGTTGCGCGTGTGAAGCTGGCGGCGTGCTATCGCATCTTTGCGCAGCTCGGCTGGACTGAGCTCATCTACAACCACATCACGCTGCGCCTGCAGCCAGAAGACGGTGCGGACGGCGATGAAGGTCCGCACTTTCTGATCAACCCGTTTGGCCTGACGTACGCCGAGGTTTGCGCGTCGAACCTCGTGAAGATCGACCTGCAGGGCAATGTGCAGCGTGCGAGGGGTCAGCCGGACTGGCCGGTCAACCCGGCGGGCTTTACCGTGCATGCCGCTATTCATGCCGGCATCCCGGGGGCGCACTGCGTAATGCACACCCACACCACCGCCGGCATGGCCGTGGCATGTGCGCGCGATGGTCTGTCAATCAGCAACTTCTACGCGGCGCAACTGCACGGCAAGGTGGCGTATCACGACTTCGAGGGCATCACCGTGCATGCCGATGAAGGGCCGCGCCTGGTGAAGAACATCGGCGACAAGCCCGCGGTGATCTTGCGTAACCACGGGCTGCTGGCCTGGGGCGATTCGATTGCGCGGGCGTTTGCGGTGTTGTGGCTGCTCAACCGCGCGTGCGAGATCCAGCTCGCTTCCACATCGATGGGCCCGGTGCTGGAGATTCCCGAAGCGGTGGCACGCAACTGCACGCGCGATTCGCTGCAGTTCAACCCGAACTTTGGCGCAGGTGAAGACGTGTTCGCGGCGCTGATCCGCACCATCGACCGCATCGATCCTTCCTACCGAACCTGATCACATGACACGTATTTGCATCGTGGGCGCCGGCGCTGTCGGCGGCTATCTTGGCGCGAAGCTCGCGCTGGCAGATCAACCGATCAATGTACTGGCACGGGGGGCGACGCTTCAGGCATTGCATGCTGAAGGGCTGCGTCTGACCGAAGAGGGCAACACACGATCTGTGTCAGTGCATGCGGGTGACGACGCGCATGCGTTCGGTGTGCAGGACGTCGTGATCGTTGCCGTGAAAGCTCCCGCCATGGAAAACGTGGCGCAAGGCATTGCCCCGCTCATCGGCCCAGAGACCTGCGTGGTGGTAGCGATGAACGGCGTGCCGTGGTGGTTCTTTGATCGACACGGACCGCTGGAAGGCCAGCGCCTTCAGTCGGTGGATCCACACGGACGCATCGCGCAAGCGATTCCAACGAAGAACGTGCTTGGTTGCGTGGTGCATTTGACGTGCTCAACCTCGGCACCAGGACACGTGCGTCATGGTTTTGGCAAGCGATTGATTCTTGGTGAACCGGCGGGCGGCACCTCACCGCGCTTGGATGCACTCGGTGCGCTCTTTGAACGCGCTGGTTTGCAGATCGAACGCAGCGAAGCCATCCAACGCGACATCTGGTTCAAGCTCTGGGGCAACATGACGATGAACCCGGTGTCGGTGCTCACGGGCGCGACGTGCGATCGCATCCTCGATGATCCGCTGGTCAGTGCCTTTTGCCTTGGCGTCATGGAAGAGGCCAAAGCAATCGGTGCACGCATCGGTTGCCCAATCGAACAAAGCGGCGAAGAACGCAGCGCCGTCACGCGTCAACTCGGCGCGTTCAAAACGTCGATGCTGCAGGATGCGGAGGCCGGGCGCGGCCCGCTGGAGATTGATGCGCTGGTGGCCTCGGTGCGAGAGATTGGCCAGCATGTGGGCGTGCCGACCCCCCAGATTGATGCCCTGCTAGGCCTGGTGCGCTTGCATGCCCAGACCCGAGGGCTTTACTAAAGGAACTGCTGTATTACGGCGCCAGCGCAGGATGCTTCAGTGCATGTGCTGTTTCGATCCACTGCTGGTGATACGCCGCATCGTCGCGCTTGAGACCCAGTTCGCCGTTCTGATACGCCATCGCCAAGGCTTGCACGGCCTCCGGCAATTCGTGCTCGGCGGCGTCCTGGTACAACGCCAGCGCGCGGGCTTCATCGCGCGGCACACCATCGCCTTCACGGTACGCGTTGGCCAGCATGAACATCGCAGCCGGAATCTCGTGGCGGGCAGCGCGATCGAACCAGTGCGCAGCCTGTGCGGTGTCGATGGCCGTGCCGTAGCCGCTGCGATACATCACGCCCAGGTAATACGCGGCCGCCGCGTCGCCCTTGTCAGCGGATTGACGCAGCAGGCGCAGCGCGCGCGGATAGTCTCGTTCAACGCCGCCCGTGCCGAGCAGAAGCGCTTTGCCCAGCGACAGCTGCGCACGCGCATCGCTCGGTGCAGCGGTTTCCAGCCAGCGCATCCCTTCGTTACGTAAGACGCTGTCGTGCGCACTGAGCAACGCTTCGCCCAACGCTGACTGCGCCGGCACCGAGCCGCTGCGTGCGAGTTGACGCAACTGCTGCAGCGCCTCGGGCTCCATCGCTTGCACGACCATCGCGCGCCACGATTCCAGCTGCGTGGCGTCCACGGTGGGCGCCTGGCGTGCGTGCGACAGCCAACCGCCCGCCGTCACGACGATCGCCAGGGCCGCGGCCACCGTGAGCATCGGCACCGACTGGCGCGGAGATTCCAAGGCTGGCGCGCCAACCCATGCGGAACGAAGAGAAGGCATGGCGTGTTCCTCTTACTGCGTCAGATCGATCTGGTACAGCGACAGTCCCTTGTTGGTGCCGTCGTCGACCTGATACAGCGTGACGTTGTTGATGCCCGCCGCCCCGGCCACCGTCAGCTTGCCCGCCGCCGACGGGAACACCACCGTTGCCGCCGACGTCGCCAGCTTCGTAAAGCGCCAGCTGCGCTGCGAGCCGTTCGTCGCACGTTTCACGCTGCCGATCTTCTTGATGTAGCTGATCAGCACGTCGCGGTTGGCATCCGGCGACGCATAGATCGTCTTGCTGCCGTCCAGGCCCGGGAAGTTGCCACCGCCGCTTGCACGATAGTTGTTGGTCGCGACGATGAACTGAGCCGCCGGGTCGAGCGCCACGCCCTTGTACATGAGGTTCTTGATGCGGCTGCCCACGGGCTGCGTGACATCAATCTCATACGTCAGGTCCGGCGTGGTGAACATATCGAAGTTGTAGCCCGGGAACGTGCTCACCAGCTTCTGCACCGTCGCTTGCGTCGGGTCGATGGTGTTGAAGCGCTTGGCCGCCGTCTCCAGCCAGTTCTTGATGTCGGAGCCTGCCACTTTCACGGCGTAGATCGTGTTCGGATACAGGTACAGGTCAGCCGCGTTGTTGATCGCCAGCGGACCAGCCGCTACATCGGTGAAATCCGTACCGCCACCAAAGCCGCTCTTGAACGGCGCGCTGACCGACAGCACCGGCAGCGACGCGTAATGCGGCAGGTTCGCCTGAACATACGCCGACACGTAATCGGCCTGCGCCTGGTTGACGATCTCGATCGCGCCCGGGTCACCCACATCGGCAAAGTACGTGCTCATGTTGAAGTCGGTGCTGCCCACCGGCGTCTTCACGTAGTTGATCGTCGCCTGGTGTTCGGTGGCGATGGCTGCGGAAACAGTGGGGTCGGCTGCCACGTACGTCTTGTCGGCGTTCTGTATCGAGCGCGCTTCCACCGTGGTCTGCGTCTTGTCGACAGCCCAGTTTGTGCCGTTGAACGTCAGACCCAGCTTGATCACACCCAGGTGCTTGCCCCAGTAGTTCGCCATCACCGTCGGCACGCCGTTCACGGTGCCGGCCACCTTGTCGACACCCGGCAGGTTGAACTGGCTGACCGTGCTCTTGGCATCCGGGAAGAGCTGATGCGAATGGCCGATCAGCATGGCATCGATGCCCGGCACGGTGGAAAGCCACCAACTGCCGTTTTCCATCGTCGGCGAATACGTCGAGTTATCCAGACCGCCGTGCGAAATCGCGACCACAAGGTCGGCGCCCTTCGCGCGCATCTCGGGGATGTATTTGGCAGCAGTTTCCTTGATGCCGACGGTATAGACCTTGCCGTCGAGCCAGCGCTTGTCCCAGCTCGTGATCGTGGGCGGAGTAAAGCTGATGATGCCGACCTTGACCGGCGCGCTCACGGTGCTGCCATCCGGCGCAGTGGCCGTCACCGTCTTGGTGATGATCGTGTACGGCTGGAACAGCGGCGCATTCGTCTTGGCGCTGATCACGTTGGCAAGCACTTGCGGGAAGTTCGGGCCCGCGCATTTCTTCTGCGTGGCCGGATCGGGCAGGCCATCGACGTTGAACGTGTTGCCCGTTACCTGCGACAGATACGGCAGGCCGTAATTGAACTCGTGGTTTCCGATACCGCCGCCGTCGTACTTCGCAGCGTTCATCACCTTGTAGATCGCCAGCGTCTGGTCGCACGTGACCGGGCTCACCATGGCCTGGTAGTCCGACAGCGCGGTGCCCTGGATGGTGTCGCCGTTATCCAGCAGCAGCGTGTTCGGGAATTGCGTGCGCGCCTGGTTGATGAGCGTTGCCACGCGCTCGAAGCCGAGCGAGTTGTCGGCCGCGAGCTTGAAATAGTCGTACGACAGCACGTTGGTGTGCAGGTCGGTGGTTTCCAACACGGCCAGCGTGGCTTTGGTGCCTGCGGGGGCGGCGCTGGCAGCGGGCGTGGCGCTACCGTTCGAAGGGCTATCGCCGCCGCCACCGCAGGCAGCCAACGACATCGACAAGAACACAGCAAGCGGCAACGCCGCCGAACACAACGGTCGGACTCGCATGAACTTCTCCCTGAAGTCTATTTTTTGGTATGCGAACTACGGACTGCGGAATGCGAAATGCGAATTGCTGATGAAGCGAATGACGCGCGGACGCGCACGCAGAATCGGCGGAACCGTTTGCGCAACGCGAAAGGACAACAGACTGGGCCGGGGGGCGCAGAAGCGGAGAAGTATCAAAAGCGTGCATGACGATGCTGTGACCATCGCATGACATTTGCGCGTGGCGCCGACAGTGTGGAGAACGGCGCCGGCTGCGGGTCTCAGCCGGATGGCGGAGCGGCAGGCCCAAAAAATCCAAGGCGTTTCGTCAACAACGTTAGAATGAGCCCATTTTTCCGCGTAGCCGTTCTATGTCCCAGAAGAAAGCGCCGCTGTTCGAGATCCGCAGCGGCACCGTCGATGCCCTGCTGCTGTCGCCGCGCACCGCCGACATGGACGCCCTGGCCGCCGAACTCACGCGACGCTTTGCCGACACGCCGGAGTTTTTCTCCAACGACGTGATCGCCATTGATGTGCGCCGGCTGGCCGAAGACGAGCGCCTGCCCATCGACCGTTTGGTGGAGACGCTGACCTCGCTGCGCGCCCGCGCGATCGGCGTGGTTGCCAGCCCGGAGCAGGCCGAGTGGGCCCAGGCCTTTGGCCTGCCGCTGCTTGACAGCCACGGACGCCGTCCGCGCGGCGAGAAAGACGCCAAGGACAACGGCGAAGGCCAGGACACCCCCGAGCACGCCCAGGCTGCCGAAGCGCCGGCCCCCGCCCCTGCTGTTCCCCCCGTCGAAGCCATGGCCATGCAGCCCGGCACGATGATCATCGATCGCCCCCTGCGTTCCGGCCAGCGCATCTATGCGCGCGGGGACCTCGTCGTGCTCGACTTGGTGAGCGACGGCGCCGAGGTGATCGCCGAGGGCAACATCTATGTCTATGCCTCGCTGCGCGGCCGCGCGCTGGCGGGCGTGAAAGGCAACCTGGACGCGCGCATCTTCTGCACGTGCCTGGAGCCCCAACTGATTTCCATCGCCGGCATCTACCGCACCGGCGAAACCCCGTGGCCGGAGCCCTACGCCAGCAAGCCTGCGCAGGTCCGGCTCGCGGACAACACGCTGGTTTTCGAACCGTTGCGGATGAAGTGACGCACCCCGTGCGCCGAGCGATTTAACTTTTCGATATACGAGCCATGACCAAGATCATCGTAGTCACCTCCGGCAAGGGCGGCGTCGGCAAGACGACCACCAGTGCGGCGTTCTCTGCCGGCCTGGCGCTGCGCGGCCACAAGACCGCCGTCATCGACTTCGACGTCGGCCTGCGCAACCTCGACCTCATCATGGGCTGCGAGCGCCGCGTCGTGTATGACCTGATCAACGTGATCCACGGTGAGGCCAACCTGAACCAGGCCCTCATCAAGGACAAGAAGTGCGAGAACCTGTTCATCCTCCCCGCCTCGCAAACGCGCGACAAGGATGCGCTCACGCGTGAAGGCGTCGAGAAGGTGATCGAAGGCCTGAAGGAAATGGGCTTCGAATACATCGTCTGCGATTCGCCGGCCGGTATCGAATCGGGCGCGCTGATGGCGATGTATTTTGCCGATGAGGCCATCGTGGTAACGAACCCGGAAGTGTCTTCGGTGCGCGACTCCGATCGCATCCTCGGCATCCTGTCGTCCAAGTCGCGCCGCGCTGTGGAAGGCAAGGAACCGATCAAGGAGCACCTGCTGCTCACGCGCTACAACCCGAAGCGCGTGTCCGAAGGCGAAATGCTGTCGCTCACCGACATTCAGGAAATCCTGCGCATCAAGCTGATCGGCGTGATTCCGGAATCCGAAGCCGTGCTGCAGGCCTCCAACCAGGGCACGCCCGCCATCCACATCGAAGGCTCCGACGTGGCAAACGCCTACCACGACGTGATCGACCGCTTCCTGGGCAAAGAGAAAGAACTGCGCTACGTCGAATACAACAAGCCGGGCTTCCTGCAGCGCCTGTTCGGCGGCAGCGGTAAATAAGGAGACGCACATTCATGTCGATTCTGTCTTTCCTGCTGGGTGAGAAGAAGAAGACTGCGACCGTCGCCAAGGAACGTCTGCAGATCATCCTCGCCCATGAACGTACCGCCAGCGGTGCGCCTGCCGACTACCTGCCCGCGCTGCAACGCGAACTGGTGGCCGTAATTTCGAAGTACGTGAAGATCGGCAACGACGACATCAAGGTCAATCTCGAGCGCCAGGACAACCTGGAAGTGCTTGAGGTGAAGATCGAGATTCCGCAAGCCTGATCGCGCCTCAGCGCACACGAATGATGCGGCCCGCCGGTGCGTCCGGCGCGGCTGGCATCGGCCCCACATAGGCGGCTCTCGGGCGGATCAACTGCCCCGCCGCGCGCTGCTCCAGCGCGTGCGCAATCCAGCCTGCCGTACGCCCCGCTGCAAACAGGCCAAAGCCTGAACCTTCCGGTAGCCCGAGCACACGCCGGGTGGCCACCAGCGCGAAATCCACCGATGGCCCATCGCCGGTCAGCCCGGCCACGGCATCAATCACCGATTGCAGCCGCCTGCGTACCGCGCCCGCCTTCGGCAACTGCGCCAGGATTGCGTCGGCGCGCGGGTCGGCCTTGCGATACAGCGGGTGGCCAAAGCCCGGCAGCGTATCGCCGCGATCAAGCCGACGGCGCAGTGCCGTTGCCACGGAGCGCTCCCCTTCCAGCTCGCTCAGCAATGCCTCCACGCGCGCCGTGGTGCCGCCATGGCGGCCACCGGTGAGCGCAGCCAAGCCGGCGCTCACCACGGCGCCCAGGCTGGCGCCCGTCGATGCGACAACGCGTGCCGCAAAGCTTGAGGCATTGAGTTCGTGATCGGCGCAGAGCACCAATGCGACGCGGATGGCCTCGGCGGCGTGCGCATCAACGTTCCATGCCTGCTTGCATTGCAGATGCACGGGTGCGGTGTCGGGATTGTGGCCGAGCATGGCGGCAAACACCACGCGCAGGAGTGCGCCGGCATCGCGCGCGGTGCGTGCGGAATCCTGCCGCCACGCGGCCTCGTCCAGCGCCGGCAAAGCAAGCGCGCACAGCGCCATGCAGCGTTGGCGGATGTCCGCGTCTGCCAACGACGTGAGCGCCGCATACCAGCTCTTCGGCAACATCGGCGCGGGCGTGTTGAAGGCTGCCGCCTCTTCGCATTGCCAGAGTTGCGCCGCAACGGCCTCCAGCGTGGCGCGTTCGGCCAATTCCAAAGCAGGCGTGCCGCGATAGAACAACTGCCCGTGATCGATCAGCGTGATGGCCGATTCCATGACCGGCAGGCCCCAGTCCAGCGCGTGGCGCACCACCTGGCGCGGGCGCCGTCCGCCGGAACGCTGATCGGCCAGGCGGGCAACATCGGCTTCGCGATAGCGGCTGCCGCGTCCATCGGGCGACGGGTACGCCGCCAACAGCCCGCGGCTCACATAGGCGTACAGCGTGGGGCGCGAGATATGCAGTCGCGCGGCGGCTTCGGCGGCATTGAGGTAGGTGGTCATCGGGCCGGATGAGGTGGACGGCAATCGAGGTTGATCAGTCTAGTCAATGTTGACGCTATCGGCGGCGCGGGACTGTAATGGGCGCACTTTCCCCGCGGAGCCCCGCCATGCCGTCACCCGTTGCTGATGTGGTTGATCCTTCCACGCAGACTGTCAGCCCCGCCGGCGCACTCAGCCAGTTATGGAGCGTGCTCGGCCAGCCGGCGGATGCGCTGTCGCGTGCAACGCTCACGGGCGCGGAGCCGGCGCTGCCGTCGTCGTTTGCCGTGGGCACGCTCGCGCAAAGCACCATCGCTGCCGCTGCGCTTGCGGCGGCGCAGGTCGACACGTTGCGCAGCGGGCGGCAGCAGACCGTGTCGGTCGACATGCATCACGCCGCGTTGGAATTTCGCTCGGAGCGCTACTTCCGTCTCGATGGCCAGTTGCCGCCCGAACCGTGGGACAAGATTGCCGGGCTCTACCGCTGCGGCGATGGCCGCTGGGTGCGTCTGCACACCAACTTTCCGCATCACCGTGACGGCGTGCTGAAGTTGCTCGGCTGCGCGCATGACCGGGACGCCGTGGCCGCCGCGCTCAACCAATGGAAGGCGGAAGCGTTTGAAGAGGCAGCAGCGCAGGCGGGCATGGTCGTGACCGCCGCGCGCACGTTTGAAGAGTGGGACGCGCACCCGCAAGGCATGGCCGTGGCGCGCCAACCGCTGATGACGATCGAACGCATTGGCGACGCGCCCCCGCAGCCCCTGCCCGCGCATGCCAATGGCCGTCCGCTCTCGGGTGTGCGCGTGCTCGATCTCACGCGCGTGATTGCCGGCCCCGTTTGCGGCCGGACACTGGCGGCGCATGGGGCAGATGTGCTGCTCGTCACGGCGCCGCATCTGCCCGCCGTTCCGCCGCTGGTGATCGACACCGGGCGCGGCAAGCGCTCCGCGCAGCTCGACTTGCGTGATGCGGCGGGTGCCGGGCAACTCCGCACGCTGCTGCGCGACGCCGATATCTTCGTCCAGGGCTATCGGCCCGGTGGCTTGGCGGCGTTGCAGTTTGGGCCCGAGCAGGTTGCGGCGCTGCGCCTGGGCATCGTCTACGTGAGCCTGTGCGCATACGGCTATGACGGCCCCTGGGCCAATCGCCGAGGCTTCGATTCGCTTGTGCAGACCGCCAGCGGGTTCAACTGGGCGGAAGCGCAGGCAGCCGGTGATGCCAAGCCGCGCCCGCTACCCGCACAGGCGCTGGACCACGGCGCGGGTTACCTGATGGCGGCCGGCGCCATGACTGCTCTTTCGCGCCGCATGACCGAGGGCGGAAGCTGGCACGTGCGTGTGTCGCTCGCGCAGACGGCGCAATGGCTGCGCAGCTTCGGCCGCGTGGTCAACGGCTTTGATGCGGCCGACCCGCGCTATGAAGACATCGGTGCTTACCTGGAAACGTCGCCCTCCGGCTTTGGTGCGCTTACCGCGCTGCGCCACGCGGGGCAGCTCTCCGATACGCCGCCGCACTGGACGCTGCCCAGCGTGCCGCTAGGGACGCATCCCGCGCGGTGGTAGCATTCGCGCCTACCGTTTTCTCTGCCCGCGCCTGATACTCCGGGCGCACATGGCCCGCCGATGCTCAGTTACCGTCACGCCTTCCACGCCGGCAATCACGCCGATGTCCTCAAGCACGCCGTGCTTGTGCAGATGCTCGATTACCTCACGCAGAAGGACAAGCCGTTCTGGTACATCGACACGCACGCCGGCGCTGGCCTCTACGCGCTGGACCACGAATGGGCGCAAAAGAAGGCCGAGTTCGATACCGGCATTGGCCCGCTGTGGCGCGCGGCCCAAGCCGGCGAAACGCTGCCGCAGCTGCTCGATGCCTACCTCGACCAGGTGCGCGAGCTGAATCCCAACGGTGAACTGAGGCACTACCCAGGCTCGCCGTGGCTGGCGTGGCAAATGCTGCGCGACGCCGATCGCTTGCGCCTGTTCGAGCTGCACAGCTCCGAGATCAAGGTGCTGTCCAACAACTTTCGCGGCGCCGGGCGCAAGGTCATGCTGTACGACGGCGATGGCTTTGCCGGCATCAAGGCGATCCTGCCGCCGCCGCCGCGCCGCGCGCTCGTGCTGATCGATCCGTCGTTTGAAGACAAGCAGGATTACGCCCGCACCGTGCATTCGCTGCAGGACAGCCTGCAGCGCTTTGCGACCGGCATGTTTGCGGTCTGGTATCCGCTCGTGCAGCGGCGCGAGGCCGCGCAATTTCCCTCGCGCCTGAAGCAGTTGCGCCCCAAGGATTGGCTGCACGTCACGCTCACCGTCAGGCATCCGGTCGAGGGTGGCCTGGGCTTGCACGGCAGCGGCATGTTCATCGTCAACCCGCCTTGGACGCTCAAGGCGCAATTGCAGGAAGCCATGCCCACGCTGGTGCGCCTGCTCGGCCAGGACGATGGCGCCAAGTTCATGCTGGAAGGCGAGTCCAGTTAAGCCTTCGGGCGGCGTGACGCCCGCGTGTCACTCCCCTGCCACATGCTTGTGCTACCTAGTCGGGCTTAGACTTGCACTGCGCCGCCCATGCGCAGCGCCCCCCTCTCGGCAATATCCGCAAGATCGGCAGGAGCAACACACCATGAGCGAACGTGACGCAGCCCGGCAGGCGCGCCTGCAGGAAGACCTGCTCGACACGCTTGACGAAGAGCTGGAGATGGAAATCGACGACCACCTGCTCGGTGGCGGCGAAGGCATCAGCGACGAAGCGCGCGAAACGCGACGCATGTACTTCCGCGAGCTGTTCCGCCTGCAAGGCGAGCTCGTCAAGCTGCAGGACTGGGTGATCGAGACTGGCCACCGGCTGGTGGTGATCTTCGAAGGGCGCGATGCCGCCGGCAAAGGTGGCGCCATCAAGCGCATCACGCAGCGGCTGAACCCGCGGGTGTGCCGCGTGGCCGCCCTGCCCGCACCCACCAACCGCGAACGTACGCAATGGTACTTCCAGCGCTATGTGGCGCACCTGCCCGCCGCCGGCGAGATCGTCCTGTTCGATCGCAGTTGGTACAACCGCGCCGGCGTCGAACGCGTGATGGGTTTCTGCACCGACGAGGAATACGACGAGTTCTTCCGCTCCGTGCCCGAGTTCGAAAAGATGCTCGCGCGCTCGGGCATCCAGATCGTCAAATACTGGTTCTCGGTGACGGACGAAGAGCAGGAAGTGCGGTTCCAGAGCCGTATCGCCGATCCGCTCAAGCAGTGGAAGCTGAGCCCGATGGACTTGGAAAGCCGCCGCCGCTGGGAAGCCTATACGCAGGCCAAGGAGGCGATGCTCGAGCGCTCGCACATTCCCGAGTCGCCCTGGTGGGTGGTGCTGGCGGACGACAAGAAGCGCGCGCGCCTGAATTGCATCCACCACTTGCTTGGCCAAGTGCCTTACCACCCGGTGCCGCATTCGCCGGTGTCGCTGCCCGAGCGCGTGCACCACGCGGAGTACATTCGCCACCCGGTGCCGGAAGAGATGATCGTGCCGAACGTCTATTGATCCGCCAGCAATGCCATCAGCGAAAGAAGGGCGGCCTGCGCGGTCGCCCTTTTTGTTTCAATGCGCGCCTTCAGTTGCTTGGAGACCGCGGTGCCGAGCGTTACACCGTCGGGCGAATCTCGAAGCCGTGGACGAGCACCTCATGCTCGCCCGTGACCACCTCCAGCTGCGTGACCAGCGCGTTGTCTGGCCCCTCCCACATCCATTCCCGCATACTCAACACATTGGGCTCGGGGCCAGCCAGAAACGCCTCGACCGCCCCATCGCGGCGGTTGCGCACCCAGCCACGCAGACCGAGTAGGCGGGCGCGGTCGACACACGCCGCGCGATAGCCGACGCCTTGCACGCGGCCCTGTACGGTAACGATCACTTGCGCAATGACGGACATGGCGGCCTCCGGAGCAACACGGCAGGTGATGTGTTGGATAAAACATGACAAACCGGCGTTGTCGTATCTCTGTCACATTTCTGGAATGTGACGTCGTCAGACTGACAACCGCGCGGCGGCCTCTGACGTTACGCAAGGTAAACTAGGCGGCTTGCCGCCGGGTGCCAAGCAACGCTTGCGCAAAGCACTGCGCCCCGCCCCGCACGCCATGTATCGCGCCTCGGCCCCAGGCCTTGAGGCGCCCGAATTTCGTCCGCGGTTTCCGTCCCGGTTATCCAAGATGCAGCAAAACGACAACGAAACCACCATCCGGGGCCGCTTGGGTACCACCTTCGGTACCAACTTTGGCGTCAACTTCGGCCACCTGCTGACTGCGCCGCCCAACCGGTTTGACTTGGCCCTGCTGCCGATCATCCTGGCGGCCATCTTGCTCGTGGCCTATGCCGCCAAGCAGATGAACGTGCCCTACACGCCTGGCGAACAGCTGGACGTGAGCCTGGACGTCATTGAGCTGCCGTATTACCTGTTGCGCACCAGCATCCGCATGCTCCTGGCGCTGGGCGCGTCGCTGGCGTTCTCGTTTGCGTTTGCCGCCATTGCTTCCAAGAACCGCACGGCCGAGAAGGTGATGGTGCCGGCGCTGGACATCCTGCAATCGATTCCGGTGCTAGGTTTCCTGTCGATCACGGTCACGGGTTTCATTGCGCTGTTTCCGGGCAACCTGGTGGGCGTGGAATGCGCGGCCATCTTCGCCATCTTCACGTCGCAGGCGTGGAACATGGCGTTCTCGTTGTACCAATCGTTTCGCACCATCCCGACCGACCTGGAAGAGGCCGCCACGGTGTTCCGGCTGTCCAAGTGGCAGCGCTTCTGGCGCCTGGAAGTGCCGTTCGCCATGCCAGGCCTGCTGTGGAACATGATGATGTCGATGTCGGGCGGCTGGTTCTTCGTGGTCGCATCGGAAGCCATCTCGGTGTCGGGCCACGACATCAAGCTGCCGGGCATCGGTTCGTACATCTCGCTGGCGATCCAGCAACAGAACCTGCCGGCCATCGGCTGGGCCATCCTGGCCATGCTGATCGGCATCATCCTGTACGACCAGTTGCTGTTCCGCCCGCTGATTGCCTGGGCAGACCGCTTCCGCTTCGACACGATGTCGTCGGAGCGCGAACCGCAATCGTGGCTGCTCGACCTGCTGCGCCGCTCCGAGTGGGTCAAGGCGCTGCTCGAGCGCACCGCCGCGATGGCCGAACGCACGCTGTCCTGGGGTGCCGAGCGCACGCGGCCTACCGCTGTCGGCGGCAGCGGATTTCTGCCGCGCTTCCCGTGGTCGCACCGCATCGCTGATGTCGTCATCATCCTGGCCGCGCTGGTGGCGGTGGCGCACGTGCTGCAATTCGTGCGTTCCGAGGTGGGCTGGGCCGAGGTCGGCCACGTCTTCTGGCTCGGCTTCCTGACCATGGTGCGCGTGATCCTGCTGATTGCCCTGGCAGCCCTGGTGTGGGTGCCGATCGGCATCCGCATCGGCCTGAACCCGAACGTTGCACGCATCGCCCAGCCGGTGGCGCAGTTCCTGGCGGCGTTCCCGGCCAACCTGATGTTCCCGCTGGCGGTCATGCTCATCGCGCGCTTCGCGCTCAACCCCGAAATCTGGTTGAGCCCGCTGATGATTTTCGGCACGCAGTGGTACATCCTCTTCAACGTGATTGCCGGCGCGTCGGCCATCCCGACCGAGCTGAAACTGGCCGCCCGCAACTTCGGCCTGCGCGGCTGGCTGCTGTGGAAGCGCTTCCTCATTCCCGCCGTGTTCCCCAATCTGCTGACGGGCCTGGTGACGGCCGCCGGCGGTTCGTGGAACGCCAGCATCGTCTCCGAATACGTGTCCTGGGGCGACCGCACGCTGGTGGCAACGGGCCTGGGCAGCTACATCGCCGAGATGACATCGAAGGGCGACTTCCCGCGCATTGCCCTCGGGATTGCCGTGATGAGCCTGTTCGTGGTCGGCTTCAACCGGCTGCTGTGGAACCGCCTGTACGACATTGCGCAAGAGCGCACCCGCCTGTAAGAACAGGCTCATGATCCGACTGCGCACCCCGATCTTGAGCACGTTCTAAGACGACCTTATTTTGCAGAGAACACACATGGTTACCACCAGCACCCATAGCCAGAGCGCTGAAAGCGTCATGGAGCTGCGCGGCGTCTCGAAGATCTTCCGCACCGCAGACCACACCGACCGCGCCGTGCTCGAAGGCGTGGACCTCAACCTGCGCCAGGGCGAGATCGTCGCCATGCTGGGCAAATCGGGCTCGGGCAAATCGACGCTGCTGCGCATCATGGCGGGCCTGGTGCGCGCCGATCGTGGCCAGGTGCTGTTCCGTGGGCGCGAATACGCCGGCCCCGTGCAGGGCATCGCGATGGTGTTCCAGTCGTTTGCACTGTTCCCGTGGCTGACCGTGCAGCAGAACGTGGAGCTGGGCCTGGAAGCGCAAGGCGTGGCCAAGGCCGAGCGTGAAGAGCGCGCTGAACAGGCCATCGACCTGATCGGCCTGTCGGGTTTCAACAGCGCCCTGCCCCGCGAACTCTCCGGCGGCATGCGCCAGCGTGTGGGCATTGCGCGCGCGCTCGTCACCGAGCCCGACCTGCTGCTGATGGATGAAGCGTTTTCAGCGCTCGACGTGCTGACCGGCGAGAACCTGCGCGACGAAATGCTCGACCTGTGGGAAGGCCGCCGCACCAACATCAAGAGCATCCTCATCGTCTCGCACAACATCGAAGAGGCGGTGATGATGGCGGACCGCATCGTCATCCTGTCGAGCGATCCGGGGCGCATTCGCGCCGAGGTGCGCGTGCCGTTCCCGCGCCCGCGCAATCGTGATTCGGCCGCCGTGCGCAACCTCATCGACGAGGTGTACGGCCTGATGACCTCGCCGGAGCGTGTTGGCGTGCATGTGGGCGTGGAGCCCGCCGCCGAGCAGCTTGCCTACCGCCTGCCCGATGCCGAAATCGGCCAGATGGAGGCCATTCTCGACCTGCTGGTCGAAGCACCGTTCAACGGCCGAGCCGACCTTCCGCACTTGGCAGAAGAAGCCGGCGTGACCGACGACGACCTGCTGCCCGCGTGCGAAGCGCTGGCCCTGCTGCAACTGGCCACCATCGAGCGCGGCGACATCATCGTCACGCCGTTCGGCAAGACCTACATGGAAACCGAACCGCCCGAGCGCAAGGTGCTGTTCGGCCAGAAGCTGCTGGAGCGCGTGGCCCTGGCCGCGCACATCCGCGCCGAGCTGGACGCCAACGAAGACGGCGAGATCCGCGAAGAACATGTGCTGCGCGAACTGGAGGCGTACCTCAAGCCCGAAGAAGCCGAACGCGTGCTCAAGATCGGCATTGAATGGGGCCGCTACGGCGAGGTGTATGAGTACGTCTACAACACCGGCATGCTGACCCTGCCCCGTGAAGAGCGCGAGGAACGCGAAGAGCGGGAGGCGCAGGAAGGTGGGGATAACGCGGCGTAAGCGTGCGCTGCTGTTTAAGAAAAAAGAGCCGCTTGATGCGGCTCTTTCTATTTCACAGGCTGGATCAGCGATGTCACATTACCAACCCCAGCGCACCCCAGCCTTGCCGTTCACGCCATGCAGGCGACGGTCCGCGCTGACCTGGTAGCCGAGGCTGGCATAGAACACGCCGTTCTTCGCCACCTGCGCCGTGAGCCCGCCCGTCAGCTCCAGCGTCGTGCTCGGCAGTTGCGACGTGAACGGCACGAAGCCACCGTCCGGCGACGACATCTGCGTGCCCGTCTCACCGCGGAACTCATGCCACACATTCGCACGCAGCCACGCGGTGTGCTGACGTTCCGGCGATTCACCCCAGCGCTTGCTCACGCGCACGCCCAGGCGGCCGAGCATCGAGTTCACCGAGTTGAAGCGCACATCGGCGGCACCGTCGTTGGCATCGGCAAACGCGGCACGCTGATACACGAGCTGCGCTTGCGGCTCGACACGCCATTGCTGCGACAGCGCGATCGGGTAGCCCGCCTCAAGCGATGCCGCGTAACCGAGCGCGTGCGTCTTCAGGCCGTTCACGCCATGCGGCGAGGCATCGGCGTCGTAGCGCGTGCCCTGCACCACGCCATCCAGATACCAGCCTGACGGGCCGAAGTGCGTCCAATAAAGGCCGACCGTGTTGGCGTTGACGGTGTCACGGCCGGCGTCTGCGCCATCGGCGTGCGTCACGTCTGCCGCGATGCGGCCGGTGGCGAAGTAGCCGCCGGCGTGGTCGTGGCTGCCGTCTTCGCGCTGGCGCTGGTAGACATCGGCGCCGAACTGCACG
Organism: Ralstonia chuxiongensis; assembly: GCF_024158925.1. NCBI lineage: Bacteria > Pseudomonadati > Pseudomonadota > Betaproteobacteria > Burkholderiales > Burkholderiaceae > Ralstonia > Ralstonia chuxiongensis. The sequence goes on from NZ_JAMYWC010000002.1 coordinate 142,168, forward strand.
CCGCCAAAGTCATAGCTGAACGCCGGGCCCTGGTTACCGTAGATACCGTTGCCATCCGACATGCGGCTGCCCTTCTGCGCGATTACGCGTGCCCAGCCGGTGCGCAGCACGGGGGATGTGCCTGCCGGTGCGGTGGCTTGGTTGCTCTCTTCACCCACGCGTTCGTGCAGCGTATCGAGCAGCGCACGACCGTACAGCAAGGTCAGCGACGGAATGGCGGTGTAGAGCGAGACCTCCTGACGCAGCGCAGGCTGCGTGGTGCCCGTGCCAGCGCCGCCGGTGCCCTCGGTTACTGTCTGCAGAGTGCGCAGATACCAGCTGTCCGCGCTGGCCGAGCCACCGCGTTGCAGCGTGTACTCATACGGGCCAGCGACCACACGGTTGGCGAGTGCGAAGGCATTGGCCTGCGTGGTCGCGCCATTGATGGCGCTGACGACTTCGATGCCATCACCCGTGGTTCGCGCACCAGCGCCGCCGGCATTGGTGACGCGCACTGCCGTATTGCCGCTCGCCGTGCCGCCCGAAATGACGAGCTTGTCGGTGGGCGAATTGTCGGTGCCCAGCTTGGTGTTGATGGCCAGCACGCCGCCATTGCCGACATAGTTGCCGTTGACCACCAGCTTGTTACCGACGCCTGCGCCACCAACCTGCACCGTGCCGGCGTTATTCAGTGACCCGTTGATCGTCAGGCTGCCGCTACCGCTGTTGGCAAACGCCGCCAGTGCGTCGGCCACGGCCACCGTACCGTTGTTGGTGACGGCGCCGTTCACGGTGCCGTAGCCGCCCAGCGTGGCGTTGGCTGCAATCTGGACATTGCTGCCGCTGCTGCCCGCCATCGGCCGCAAGCTCTGCGGCGCATTGGTGGCCGACACGCCGAGCGCGGCACTGGTGTGTGTCGCGTCGCCAATGGCCAGCGCCCCGCTGGCGACCAACGTGTCGCCCTGGATCGCGTTGTTAGCGGTCAGCACGGTCGTGCCTGTGCCGGCCTGCGTGATGCCGCCCGTGCCAGAGACGGTGCCGCCGAAGGTGAACACGTCCGATCGGTTGAACGTCAGCGTGCCGTTGTCCACCACATTGCCCAGGATCGAACCCGACGTACCACCGTTACCGAGTTGCAGCGTCCCCGCGGCGACAGTGGTGCCGCCCTGGTACGTGTTGTCGCCCGCCAGCACCAGCGTGCCGCCGCCGGCCTTGGTGAGTGCCCCCACGCCCGAAATGCCCTGGCTCACGGTCGACGTAAAGCCCTGCGTATCGATCGTGCCGTTGGCATTGGTGATGTCGATGGCGCGCGTGGCGGCCACATCCACATTGCCCGTCAGTTGCAGCGTGCCGCCGTTGAATGTCAGCGCGCCCGTGGCGCCGCCCAATGCGCTGTCCGCACCGATGGCGAGCGTGCCCTGCGTGATGGTCGTGCCGCCGCTGTACGTATTGCCCGCGCCGAGCGTGAGCGTGCCGGTGCCGGTTTTCTCCAGCGCACCTGCGCCGACGATCTGGCCGGCATAGCTGCCATCCGCATCCTGCTGGAAGCGCACCAGGCCGTTGTTCGTCACGGCCTTCGTCACGCTCAGTGCGTCGCCTTGCAGCGTGCCGCCGGCGTCTACCTGCATCGTGCCGGTGTAGGTGCCGTTATTGCCTTGCAGGATCAGCGTGCCTTGCTGCACCTCCGCATTGGTCACGCCCATGCTGGCGAGCGTCTTGGACAGCGTCCACGTGCCGCTGTCCTGCTTTTGCAGGGTCTGGAAGTTGGTGATGGTGCCCAGCGTCGCGCTGTCGGTGCCGTTGAGTGTGATGACGTTGGCACCGCCGCCGCCGCTGATGCTGCCGCTCACCGACGAGCCGGTATAGAAGTGCAAGGCATCATTGCCGCCCGCAAAGATCAGGTTGCCGATCACCTTGCCGCGGTTGGTGAAATCGACCGACCCATTGCCCGACGCACCCATCACGTTGCCGTTGGCGACGTCCGTCTGGATCGTCCCCGTGGCGTTGTTGATGACCGTGTTGCCGCCCGAGGTGTTCTGGAACCAGATCGCCGCGCCGTGCGCCGACTTGATCAGGCCATCGTTGACGATGGTGTTGCCGGTGCCTTCCGGATTGACGGCCTCTCCGCTCAACTGTGTGCCGTTGGCCAGCACCTGCGCGCCTTGCTGCACCGTCAGCGTGCTGTTGTTGCGGAAGTCGATCGCGTTGCCGCCCGTACCGTAAAAGCCGGAGTTCGACACCGCGTTCGCGCTGACCGTGCCGCCGGTTTGCACCGTGATGTTGGCGTTGTCGCGCACGGCAATGGCGCTGGTGTCACCCACCGCCAGCGTGCTGCCGTTCTGCACTGTCACCGTGCGGTTGTCTTCTGCCGCCACGTTGCCGGTGCCGACGGTGGATGTGGCGGGGTTGGGTGCCGCCGTATCGCAGACGGTGGTCTGCCCGGTGGTGGTGCAGTCTGCATGCGCAAGCGCCCCAAACAAGGCGAATGGCGAAGCAACAAGCGCGATGGAGACAAACTGAAGCCGCCCGCGGCGGCGCTGGAACAATGGCGTAGACATACGTTTGCGTCCGCGCGCAGCGAAAAGAAGCCGCTACGTCTGTCCCCCCGGACAGACGTAGCGCGATTTGCGCAGACTTCCCCTTCTTATCTTTGATGGTTTGATGAAGTCCAACTTCCCCGGTGGGCTGATCATCTCGCTAAGGTTGTCTCTGAACCTGCCCCGTCTTTAGCGGTGCACATGCCAGACCAACTCATCGCTGCGAGCATCAGCCCTGTCCGCGCGACTTGACCCACTGCATTTATTTTTAAAGTGTTGCGGACGGCGTGATTCTAGGAATGCCAATCAATAGCGATGTACAAAGAATGTAAAAATCAACGGTATTTGAGAATGTGTTCCTTCCCAACATCGCAAGTTCGACAAGATGCCCACGCCCATCTGGGGCACGTTGTATCTGCCCGAGACCCTGCAGGGCCGCGTGCCTGCGATGGTGATTTCGCATGGCTCTGCCGGGCCGCAGCAGAAAGACGTCGACCGGTGGGTGCGGCTGTTCAACCAGATGGGCATGGCCGCCTTTGTGGTGGACTCGTTTGGCCCACGCGGCATCACCAACACGATGGACAACCAGTCGCAGCTGAACCCGGCCGCCAACGACGCCGATGCGCTGTTCGCGCTTAAGCTGCTGAGCACCGATCCGCGTATCGACCCGAAGCGCATCGGGCAGATCGGTTTTTCACGCGGCGGCGGTGTGGCACTCGACATGACGCTCGATGCGTTCCGCAAAGGCGTCATCGATGACGACACGCGGTTTGCGGCGCTCATCGGCTTCTACCCGGGATGCTCGGCGTTCTGGTGGGAAGTGCCGCCGCCACCGCTGGCAGGCGCCCCGCTGATGCTCGCGCTGGGCGAGAAAGATGACTACACCCCGGCACAGCTCTGCCGCAATACGGCGGAGATCATGCAGCGTGACGGGCAGGCCGTTGACGTGCACGTCTACCCCGGCGCGTATCACGACTTCGACAACACGCGGGCGTACTTCAAGTACTTCCCCGGCGCGACCACGGCGCGCGAGTGCCCGCAGACGATGATCGACGTGCAGCACGATGCGTACTACCACCTGCAGACCGGCGAAAAGTACGCCAGCCTGCAGGCCATGGAGGCGGACTACAAGCGCTGCACCGTCCGGGGCGTATCCACGGGCGCCAACCTGGAGCAAGCCCGGCGTGCAGAGGCCGACGTCAAAGCGTTCCTGACGAAAACCATGGGTCTGCTGCCGCGCTGATGTAGGAACCTCTACAAGATTGCAGCGGTTATGACGCACGCCTATGCTGCCGTCATGACCGCCTCCCCCGATTCGTGGCTGCTGCTGATCGTCAGCTTGCCCACTGCCCGAGCAACCGCGCGCATGCGTATCTGGCGCGCCATCAAGGCCATCGGCTGTGTGGCCTTGCGCGATGGCGTTTACCTGCTGCCTGCGCGTGCCGAACACACAGCGCAACTCAATGACCTGGCAGACGAGACGTTGCAGGAAGACGGCCAGGCGTGGGTACTGCGCGTGCAGGCCAGCGATGCGGCGGAAGACGCGGCCTACCGCGCCCTGTTCGACCGCACGCCCGACTACGCCGAGTGGCTGGCCGAGCTGTCTGAAGCGCGCAAGACGCTCCCCGACTTGCCCGCCGCCGAGCGCAACCGGCTTCTGCGCCGCCATGCCCGCGCCTACGAGGCCATCCGCAAGATCGATTTCTTCTCCAACGAAGCGACCGTGCGCGCCGATGCGCAATGGCGCGACTTTGCTGCGGCAGCCGAAGCGACGCAATCGGCGGGCGAACCCCGCGCCGCTTCCGGCAGCATTCCGCGCCGTGATCCCATCCAATATCAGGGCCGCCTGTGGGCAACACGCCGGCACTTATGGGTGGACCGCGTTGCCAGCGCCTGGCTCATCCACCGCTTCATCGATCCGCACGCGCGGTTCCTGTGGCTCGACAGCCCGTCCGATTGCCCTACCGATGCGCTCGGCTTCGACTTTGACGGCGCAGCATTCACGCATGTTGGCGACCGCGTTTCGTTTGAGGTGCTCGTCGCCAGCTTTGGGCTCGATGAGGACGCCGGGCTCGCGCGCCTGGGCGCCATGGTGCATGCACTCGACGTGGGCGGCGCGGCCACGCCGGAAGCCGGCGGGTTCGAGGCCATCTTGGCGGGCGCCCGCAAGCGGCTGACGGATGACGACGCCTTGCTCGCAGAGATCGGCACCGTGCTCGACTCGTTGTATGTGCATTTTTCCGGCAGCCGGAAAACATGACCGCAGTCACCCATCGCAGGTAGCCCATGAACATTGCCTCCGAACGTCCCACCTATACGCTGCGGCAGCTGGTCCTGTATTTCCTCCGGCTTGGCGCACTGGGCTTTGGCGGCCCCGTGGCGCTGGCCGGCTACATGCGCCGCGACTTGGTGGAGGCACGCCAGTGGATCACCGAGGCCGACTACAAGGAAGGCCTCGCGCTCGCCCAGCTCGCGCCGGGGCCGCTGGCCGCGCAATTGGCCATCTACCTCGGCTGTGTGCACTACCGCATCGTCGGCGCCACGCTGGTCGGCATTGCCTTCGTGCTGCCCTCGTTCCTGATGGTGGTGGCGCTGGGCTGGGCCTATGTGCACTTTGGTGGGCTGACGTGGATGCAATCGGTGTTCTATGGCGTGGGCGCGGCAGTGATCGGCATCATCGCCATCAGCGCGCACAAGCTCACCACCAAGAGCGTCGGCAAAGACAAGCTGCTGTGGGCCATCTACCTGTTGCTGGCGGCGGTGACGGTGGTGACTGAATCCGAAGTGGCGTGGCTCTTCCTGGCGGCCGGCGTTCTGGTGTGGTTCTGGCGTGCGCCGCCCAAGTGGCTGCGCCAGGGCCGCATGAACGTGGTTGCCGTCACACCCGTCGCAGCGGCCAGCGGTTTGCTTGGCACGATCGACTGGCCCCTGCTTGCGCAGCTTGGCGCGTTCTTCGCCAAGGCTGGGGCGTTCGTATTTGGCTCGGGGCTCGCCATCGTGCCGTTTCTCTACGGCGGCGTGGTCACAGGGCACCATTGGCTCAACGAAAAGCAGTTCGTCGACGCGGTGGCCGTAGCGATGATCACGCCCGGCCCGGTCGTCATCACCGTCGGCTTTATCGGCTACCTGGTGGCGGGCGTGCCCGGCGCGTGCGTGGCTGCGCTTGGCACGTTTCTGCCGTGCTACCTGTTCACCATTCTGCCGGCGCCGTACTTCAAGAAGTACGGCAAGCTGCCCGCCATCCAGGCCTTTGTTGATGGCGTAACGGCAGCGGCCGTGGGCGCCATTACCGGCGCGGTAATCGTCCTGGCCAAGCGCTCCATCGTCGATGTGCCGACGGCGCTTCTGGCCGTGGCCACGGTCCTGCTGCTGGTGAGGTTCAAAAAGCTACCCGAGCCGGTGATCGTGGCGGGGGCAGCGTTGCTTGGCTTGGCGCTGTATCCGCTGCTGCATCGCTGACACACGATCGGCGGTGCCCTATCGCGTGCCGCAATATCTTCGGCGCACCGCAAGCGTTTGCAACCCAAATGGGTGAGACCACACCCACCCCAGCGGCGTTACGATTGGTTTCAAATCGACCAAAGTGCGTGCCATGGCCAGGACTATGCTTCGGGCACCCCCCCAAGCGAGGAGACAACCATGAAGACAACTTATCGAAACATCCTCTTTGCATTGCCCCTGCCGTTTCTCATCGCTGCATGCGGCGGTGGGGATGGCGGTACGGCTGCCGGCTCGGGCACCCTCCATGTCTCGATGACGGACGCACCGTCCTGCGGCTTTGATCACGTCTACGTCACGGTCAACAAGGTGCGCGTGAACGCCAGCGCGTCGGCCGCCGACACCGACGCCGGCTGGACCGACATCGCGTTGGCCACGCCGCAGAAGGTCGATCTGCTCTCCCTCACCAACGGCGTGCTGACTGACCTCGGTACGGCCCCGCTGCCGGCCGGGCAATATCAACAGTTGCGTCTGGTGTTGTCTGCCAATCAGGGCAACACGCTGGCCAATTCCGTGGTGGTCACTGGCTCGTCAACCGAGCAGGCGCTGGCCACTCCAAGCGGCACGCAGAGCGGCTACAAGATCATCCAGCCCTTCACGGTGCAGCCCAACACGCTGGTCGATCTGGTGCTGGATTTCAATGCCTGCAAATCGATCGTGCAACAGGGCAATGGCGGCTACAGCCTCAAGCCTGTCGTCACGGCAACGCCTACGGTCGTGAGCGGTTCGATTACCGGCTACGTGCCCACCGCACAGGCCGGCGCTACGGTCTATGCCGAGCAGAACGGCCAGGTCATCCGCGGCACGGTGGCGGACGCCACGGGCAAGTTCGTGCTGTCGCCGCTGGTGCAGAGCAGCAGCAATGGCGCTTATGACGTGGTGATCGTGGACAACGCGCAGCCGACCGGCCACGCCACGGGCATCATCCGCACCGTGCCTGTTACGGCCAGCACCACGACCACGGTTTCCACCACCGGCGCGCCGATCACGCTGCCCGCCTCCACCACCAATACCGCCTCCGGCACGGCCACCGCATCGGCGCAGGCTACGCTGCGCGCGCTGCAGGCGGTGAACTCGGTGTCGTACGAGATCACCTCGGCCAATGCCAACCTCGATACCGGCGCGTACTCGCTGGCGTTGCCCGCAGCCGCGCCGCTGGTCGGCACGTACAGCGCGACGCTGCCGATCGCGCTGTCGGCGGTGTCGGCATCGGCGGGTCAGTATTCGGTGCAGGCCACCAGTGCATCGGGCACCACGCTGAGCAATCCGGTCAACGTTTCGGCCGGCAGCCAGACCGGGGTCAACTTCAGTTTCTAACCAGGGAAAGGGGGGCGGAGCCCGCCCCTCACTACACAATGAAGAACATCATCCTCATCCTGTCTTTGGGCGCATCGCTGCTGGGCGGTTGCGTCTATCTGCCCGACGATGGCCCCGTCATGCGCCCACAAGGCGGCCCGGGCAATGGCTTCTGCCCGCCGGGACAGGCGAAGAAGGGCAATTGCTGAGCTGTTGACTCAGCGCTCGCGCAACAAAAAAGCCGGTCTGCGTGACCGGCTTTTTTTTGCTGCGTTGCGGTGCTTACTTGCCCTTGCCCGCGCGCTTGTGCTGCGTGGATTTGCCATGCTGATGGGCACGGTCTGCCGCACGCGCCTTACCTTTATCGCGGTCCAGGCTGTCCGGGCCGTTGGTGTTGGACATACCGTGGCTGCTCATATGCGCAGCAGAGCCGCCACCGGCGTTGCCGCCCTTGGCCTGCGCCGACAGCGAAACGGTGCACAGCGCGGCCATTGCGGCAGCCGCCATCCATTGTGCTCGGGTCATCTGTTTCCTCCTTCTCGTTTTTGGTTCCACCGATTGTAGGGACGCGCAGATGAGGATGTGCGTTTGAGTGCAACCAAACGTAACGACAATCGCAGGTGCACCGCACAAGGGGATGGGCGGGGGACGAGCGCCGCGAGGCGTCACCTCATTTCCACTTGGCGCCGATCTCCGCCAACCCCGCCTTCTGCAGATCCTCGGCACTCATCACGATGCGGAACTCACAGTCTGCGTTGAACAGCAGAAACCACGGCTCCGCCAGCGCGGGAATGTGCGAGGCCGATTCCACATTGACGATGAGCACTGCACCGCGATGGCCGTTCTGCTCCGTGAAGTAGACAACCTCGGGTTTGCTCTCGGCCATCACGCGCGGAATCAGTTCGGCGATGGAACCATCGCGCACGTAGGTGTTGAAGGGTTCGTGCGGAATCCGCACGTTGACGAGCATGCGCATGATTTGCCTCCTGGGTGATGGCCAGGGCAAGCGCCGCGACAAAGCCGCCACGGCCATGCATGGCCGAACACCGTAGGTATAGGACGGGTGCCGCGTTTGCGTTATCAGCCGTTGTCTAGGCGAGATGGCGTAGACGCCAGGATGAGGGCGTAGCGAACTCGCCCACGCTTGCCCCTCAATCCAACGGCATCAGCGCCTTCGGCACGACGTATTGCTTGCCGTCATACGCAAGCCGGTAGGTGGTGCGCCGCGGCTTGGCTTCGTGCGTCTGGCATTCGCCAGCCTTGTCGACCGTGTTGGTGGATGAAGACTTGGTTTCCGACACCGCGATATCGGCGTAGCCGTTGTGCGTGTCTGATGTCATGGTCAGCGTGCGCTTGATTTGCTCGAACGCGCCGGCGCAGTTGGTATCCCATTCGCCGCCGCCGCTTTCCACGACAACGCCGTTCAACACGGGTTTCAATTGATTGCCCTGGATGGTGTAGAGCCACAGACCGGTCTCATTGAACGGATTGGGCCGCGAGCTGCCCTCTTTGACGATGCGCACCCCAAATGCCATCTGACCTGGCGCGACCACGTAGCGCGCGGTATCGAACGTGACGGACTGGATGCGCACCGCGTCGTCCGACATGCGCGCAGGCAGGCGCAGACGTTGCCGGATGCTGCCGTTGCCGGTGTCGAGCACGAACAATTCAAGGTCGCCTTCATTGCCGGCGTCCGCGTCTTCCTGCTGCATGAGCGGCACGGCCATGAGCGTGAGTTCCGGATGCGCGGGCCACGTGCGGCACACCACCGCGTGCGGGCTGAACTCCTCCGATAATTGGATGCGCGCGTCGCCGACCTTGTAACCACGGTCTGCACGTTTTGCAGCGGGGTAAGCCCGCTTGATCGCGCTGTCTACCTGGGCGCTGCAGGCGTCTTCAGCAGCGTGGAGGGTTTGCGCGGCAAGCAGCAGGCCAGCAGCGCACAGCAGAGGGGTCAGGCGGGCGTGTTTCATGTCTGTTGATGTTGTTGGTGAGCGCGTTCACTTCGGCATCGGCTCGTAATGCACCTTGCTGCGCCATTTGCCATTGACGAGTGTTTCCACGGTGACTTTCATCTTGTCGCCGCTGCCCTGCGCGTCATCAATGCGGCGTTCAACAGCGACGGGTACATCGTGTTCGACGGCGTACGTCGTGTGCTCGTGATAGCAGCAACCGCTCTTCGCCCACGTGCGCAGACGCTTGTTCTTGGCATCCACTTCAAAGAACCCGAGCGTTTCCAGAATGAGCCCCGTCATCTCACTGTTGGGTACGAAGCGCTGCGCCTGCGCATTGAACAGATAGACGTCATAGCTGGGCCCACCGTAACTGCCCTCGTTGCCGGTCTGGATGCCGAAGTCTTCCTGGCCATCGAAGTTGAAATCGCCAACGTTGATCACGCCCTGGTCGTCATAGAGCCGCGTCGAGTTGACGAGCGGTCCCTTCTTCCCCTTGGGCAGCGTGACAAACACCTTCGGCAGGTTGATGACCTGACGCACGGCGCGTTGGCCCTTGTCATGGATGAGCAACTGGGCGGGCCCTTCGCAGGTGGTGTCCTCGTTGCTGCTTTCCGCCGGACACGCTTCGAGCATGCGCAGCACGAAGTCGTGCTGCTTGGCGATCGCCTTCAGGGGGAACACCGGGCCATCCACGCGCTCGCCCGGATCGGGAAACACGGGTTGCGATTTCACCTCGTCAATGCGCGTGCGGTACGCCTCCCTCAACGCTGCCACGTCGATCTGGCCCGACGGCCTACGCTGCTTCAGCCATTCGCGTTGCTCGGCCTTCAACGCATCGGTGTCCGCGCCGCGCTTGTTCAACGCAGCGCGGTACACATCGGCCAGTTGGCTATCCAGGGCGGAGAGCTGTGCGTCATTGCAGATGGCGTGCTCGATGGGGCTGCGCGCGGCGGCGCAATCAAAACTGGCTGCATGCGCAGCCGTGGGCAACAGAGCGATGGCAAAGGCGATGGTGGAGATGCCGCGAATTGGCGTCATTGGATGAATCCTGGGAAAGCTGAGATGAGCGTGTGCGCGATTGTGCTGGGGAATTGGCCCGTGTGGTGTGCCTTCTCCGCACATGGCCGCTTTCATCCCGCGCCCAGTGCGGCACGGGAAGACTTTTCCTACCATGGCAACCACCCCGCCCTGAAAACCACGAGGTACGCAATGGCCTTTCCGATGCACATCAGCCTGATCCGCCCGGCACACGATCCCGCCCCTCAGCGCGTGCGTGCAGTCGTGCGCACGCTATCCCTTGCGGCAGCTCTGCTGCTCCCCTTGACTGCATGGGCCGCCGACCCCGTCGACGACGCGCTCCAGCAATGCCTGAAGAGCCCGCGAGGCATCACGACGGCCGGCATGACCGAGTGCACGCACACCGCTTACCAGGCGTACGACCGCCAGATGAATACGCTGTATCAAGCGGTCATGAGCAAGACGGACCCCGCCTCCCGCCAGGCCATCCGCAACGCCCAACGTGCATGGCTGGCCTATCGAAACGCACAGCGGACGGCCGACAACGCACCGTGGCGCGCAGACAGCGGCTCAATGGCGAGCCCCGATATCGAAGGGCTGAACGTGGAGGCAATCCGCGCGCGCATTGCCGAGCTGGAGTATTACCCGCACTAGTCGGCTGCAAGAACGCCGCTGTGGATAACCTCCCCTCCCCCTGTGAATAACTCCAGGGACAAGCGTGTTGGTTCTCCGGGGTCAGTGGGCAGACAGCACGGGAACAACTTCCCACCGGGTCGACAGGGTCAGACGCGATCCCCCGGACTCATCCACGCAACAGCACACGCTGTCCGATGGGTTGTCCGTTCTGCAAGTCCTTGATGCAAAAGCGCTTTTGGTGCTTATCCACAGAACTTATCCACCGTTATCTACTACTACTATCTGTATACATAAAGAAGTAAACCTATAAACCCTCTGTCGGGCATCGAGCCCGTGGCTGGGTTGTGGGCAAAGCGGCATGCAAGTGCTGGCCATTGGTGAAGCGACCACCGAAGGCGACCGCCCAATCTCTCGCACAACAGCGTCAAGTGCTCCCCAATGTGTTCCCGGCATCACTGGCTGATCGTCTTGCTGCCGCCCTATATTTCGAATATATTAGAAATATGGAAGAAAACGACGCTATCCGATCCCTCGCCGCGCTGGCCCATGGCATTCGCCTGCAAGTGTTCCGCATGCTGGTGGTTGCCGGGCCGACAGGTCTGACGCCAGGCGCGATTGCCGAACAGCTCGACGTGCCGGGCGCCACGTTGTCATTCCACCTCAAGGAACTGACAGCCGCGCGCCTGGTGACGCAGGAGCGCGACGGCCGCAACCTGATCTACCGCGCGGCTTATGACCACATGAACGACCTGCTGGGCTTCCTGACCGCCAACTGCTGCCAGGGTGAAGCCTGCCTGGAACCAAACGCCACCGCCTGCAAGTGTTGAAGGAGCATCCCATGAAACGATTTCACGTCCATGTCCACGTTGACGACCTGAGCAAGAGCATCGCCTTCTACTCCAAGCTGTTTGCAGCCGAGCCGACGCGCGTGGAGACCGATTACGCCAAGTGGATGCTGGATGACCCGCGCATCAACTTCGCCATCTCGACGCGTGGCAGCGTCGCGGGCGTGGACCATCTTGGCTTCCAAGTCGATGACGCTGCCGAGCTGGCCGAGCTGAAGGCCCGCGCCGAAGCCGCAGACATGGCCCTATTGGACGAAGGCGAAACCACCTGCTGCTATGCCCGCAGCGACAAGCACTGGATTACCGACCCGCAGGGCATCGCCTGGGAGCACTTCCATTTGCTCGGCAACATCCCGGTGTTCCGCGAAGACAAGAAGGAAGAAGCCGCGACGGAAAGTTCTGCCTGCTGCGCACCACGGGCCCCGAAAGGTAAGCCGATCGGTATCGCAGTGAAATCCGACGCCGGCTCATCCTGCTGCTGACAGCGAATCGAACCCATGACCACCAACATCCTCATCCTCTGCACCCACAACTCCGCGCGCAGCGTGCTGAGCGAAGGGATGCTCAACCACTGGGCCAAGCAACTCGGCAAAGACGTGCGCGCCTACAGCGCCGGCAGCGCACCGAGCGGCCGCCTCAACCCGTTTGCACTCGAGGCCCTCACCAACGCAGGCATCGACACCACCGGCTACCGCAGCAAGAGTTGGGACGAGTTTGTTGCAGACGGCGCCCCGCAGATGCGCATCGTCATTACCGTGTGCGACAGCGCCGCAGCCGAGACTTGCCCGTATTGGCCCGGCAGTCCCGTGAAGGTGCATTGGGGATATGCCGACCCGTCCAACGCGACGGGCGGTGACGAGGGCAAGCGGCAAGCCTTTGAGCTGACACGCCAGGCCATCGGCTACCGCATGCTGCAGTTGCTGGCACTGCCGCTCGATGGCATGAGCAATGCCGAGCTGCAGGCCGCGCTGGAACGCATCTCGCAAAACTGATCTGAAGCCTGTCCAATGACTGCATCCAACGTAGCGCCGCCGGCACAGGCCGCTGCCAAGCCCGCCATCAATTTCTTCGAGCGCTACCTGACCGTCTGGGTGGCCCTCTGCATCGTTGCCGGCATCGCGCTCGGCCAAGTGCTGCCTGGCCTGTTCCAGCAGATCGGCCGGATGGAATACGCACAGGTCAACCTCCCGGTCGGGCTGTTGATCTGGGTGATGATCATCCCGATGCTGGTCAAGGTGGACTTTGGTGCGTTGCATGAGGTGCGTCAGCACGTCAAAGGTATTGGCGTCACGCTTGTCGTGAACTGGCTCGTCAAGCCGTTCTCTATGGCGCTTCTCGGCTGGCTTTTCATCCGTCACCTGTTTGCGCCGATGCTGCCTGCAGACCAGATCGACAGCTACATCGCGGGCCTGATCCTGCTGGCCGCCGCGCCGTGCACGGCGATGGTGTTCGTGTGGAGCCGGCTGACGGGCGGCGACCCGCTGTTCACGCTGTCGCAAGTCGCGTTGAACGACAGCATCATGGTCATCGCATTCGCGCCATTGGTTGGTCTGCTGCTGGGCATGTCCGCCATCACGGTGCCGTGGGCGACGCTGCTGACTTCGGTCGCTCTCTACATCGTCATCCCTGTGATCCTCGCGCAGATCTGGCGCAAGGCGCTGCTCGCGAAAGGCCAATCGGCGTTCGATGCCGCAATGGCGAAGATCGGCCCATGGTCTATCGCTGCGCTGTTGGCGACGCTGGTGTTGCTGTTCGCGTTCCAGGGCGAAGCGATCCTGAAACAGCCGCTGGTCATCGGCCTGCTGGCGGTACCGATCCTGATTCAGGTGTTCTTCAACTCCGCGCTTGCGTACTGGCTTAACCGGGCCGTTGGCGAGAAGCACAACATTGCGTGCCCCTCCGCCCTGATTGGCGCATCAAACTTCTTCGAGCTGGCCGTTGCGGCGGCGATCAGCCTGTTCGGTTTTCATTCCGGCGCGGCGCTGGCCACCGTCGTCGGCGTGCTGATCGAAGTGCCGGTCATGCTTCTTGTTGTGCGCATCGTGAACCAGTCGAAGGGCTGGTACGAGTGCCGTACCTAGCAGTACACGTTTCGATCTAGCGTTCAGCGCGCTCCTAGTCGTTCGCGGCGAACCGCCAAAGTTCGCACTGCCGCGAGCGGCCACCCCCTCCCCCATTGAATCGTCTGGCGAGCGGTCACAGCAGCCGTAACGCCTGAGGCGCTAGCGCACGCCGCCACCCCTCTCCTCCACGCTTGCGCCGCGCCGGGCGCGTACTACTCTTTACGAGGCCTGCGTGGCGCGCTGTTATCTGGCGCGTGCGGCCCGTACCCCAACGACCCGCTCAGCGGGCCGGCCCCCTCAGCCCCACAGCCGTACCCCCCGGAGAGAACAGCCATGCGAAAACTGTTTGCCGCCGTCGCGCTCATGCTTGCCATGACGCCCTTTGCGCAAGCGCAGGTGAAGCCGTATCCGCCGGGCTTCCGGCACCAGAACATCCAGACCGACGGGGCGACGCTGTTTGTGCGCGTGGGCGGCAGCGGCCCGGCCGTGGTGTTGCTGCACGGCTTTGGCGACACAGGCGACATGTGGGCGCCCTTGGCCGCCGAGCTGGCACGCACGCATACCGTAGTGGTGCCGGATCTGCGCGGCATGGGGTTGTCGTCGCACCCCGAAGGCGGCTATGACAAGCGTACCCAGGCCGGCGACATCCGGGCGGTGCTCACGAAGCTGAACATCGACCAGGCCGATGTGGTCGGCCACGACATCGGCACCATGGTGGCGTTTGCCTATGCGGCGCGCTATCCGGACAAGACCACGCGGCTGGTCGTAATGGACGCGCCCGTGCCGGGTGTACCGCCGTGGGAGCAGATCGTCCGCTCGCCCAAGCTCTGGCACTTCTCGTTCGGCGGCCCCGATGCCGAGCGGCTGGTCAAAGGCCGCGAGCGCATCTACCTCGATCGGTTCTGGAATGAGTTTGCCGGCGACCCTTCAAAGATCGACGAAGCCACGCGCGTCCACTACGCCCGCCTCTATGCCAAGCCGGGCGCCATGCATTCGGCGTTTGCGCAATTCCTGTCGATCCCGCAAGACGCGGAAGACAACCAGAAATCCATCGCCACCAAGCTGCCCATGCCGGTGCTGGCCATCGGCGGCGCCAAGTCCTTCGGCGAGAACGAGGCCATCGTCATGCGCAACGCCGCCACCAACGTGCAGGAGCTGGTGATTCCGGATGCGGGGCATTGGTTGATGGAGGAGCAGACGCAGGCTACGGTGGGTGCGGTGGTTAAGTTTTTGGCGCAGTAGCTCAAGAATGACCAAAGCTGTATGGACTCTCCTTGCCGCAGCAGCCCTCTTCTGGGGCATATGCGCCGTGTATCCGACAAGTCCGATCCACGTTGGATGGATCGGAACCTTGTTCGCGTCAACGGCCGGTTTGATTGCGACGATATCGAGCTATCTGACGGAAGAGAGGGTAGACGCTCGCGGTGGGACCATATTCAGGGCCGAATCACCGATCCACTTTTTCATCGCCTACGCTGTCGTCGGCTTGTTGTTTGTGGGCCTCATATGCATGAGCATCATGGGCAGCGTCGGACGGATCGCAGTATAGGAGCGCATACGTCTGCCGAATGGGGCTATATCGCCCACCTGTCCATGGCGCCGCTTGTTCGCAGGACCGGATACGGAGCGAATCAATCTGTCTTTCAACGCAGCTCAACGAAAGGAGTCTCCAATGCAGCCAGTCGTCCGAGTTTCGATTCTGCGGTGTCCGCCGGACAAGTTTGCCGAGATGCGGCAGATGATGAACGATCTCGAAGCGGTACTCCGGCCCGGTATCGAGGCCATGCGCGGGTTGGTCGCGTTTTATGTGGGCGAAGACGAGTCGACGTCGTCGCTCTCGAACGTGAGCCTATGGACTGACCTGGACGCGGCTAAGCAACTGGATACATTTCGCCCGATGCTGGATTCGGGCAAGCCCTTTATCGACAAGGGCGGCACGTTCGAGCGGCCGATCATGAATTACTTGCCGATGTGGGAGTTGAAGCCGGTGGAGAAGGTTTGAGGGTTTGCAAATAGATTCCCCGCCAGACACCGCACACCATGGACTCAGTTGATGAAATGGCCCGGCAGCGCAATGTTTCGATTGCCCGCCTGCAAGGACTTGAAGTTGCGACGATTTCTATCGATTGCGCCAAGCCAGTCGACGTCGGGTTCTACGCAAAGGAGAAGGCGCGCTTCGTGAACCCGCTGTCATGGCTTCCGAAAGCGGAAATCCGCCCCGGCCTTTTTGCGTATGGCAAACAAGCGCCCAACGTTGCTCACGCGGTTGCCGCTGACAGCGACCTATGCGCTGCGCTGGACGTTCTTTTGACACGCTACGCGTTCGCCGTCGAATGGTGCGATGCGTCCCTGCACGCCCGCGTGAACACCTGGACCGGGACGATCGACGGAGACTCCACAGGCGGTGAGCGCTTCTTGTCCAACCTTGAAACCGTTGCCAGACGCCTTGGCGATATCGCGCAAGGGCGCAGCCAGGTCGGAGCCAACTTGTCGACGCGAGCATTCGGCCCGACGTGGTTCCGCAATCGCGCCATGGTTGGTGGATTACTGACCGGGTTTCTAGGTGCCTTTCTGTTTTTGTTCGCCGTCATTGGGTTTAGCGCGCTCCGGCGGATGATGCATTGAAGGCGCGCGGCTCGCCGCAAGACCTGTTCAACGCATCTATGCCCATATGAACATCACATTGAAGTTTGCTGGTTGCCTCGTCCTCCTGGCGGCGTGTTCACACGCAAGCGCGCTCACCCCGCAGCGCCTCCCATCAGAGGTCAGAACGTTCATTGAGGAACGGAAAATCTGCGACCACTTTCGTGGAGAACCAGCCGAGGGAGACAGCCCGGAACAGGTGAAGCGAAGAGAATTCCTGTCCGACAGCTTAGACATCTACTGCGCTGGCACCGACAAACGCCTTGCCGCATTGAAGCGGCGGTATAAGTCCAATCCAGCAGTCATGAAGCGGCTCAACGAGTTTGAAGAGCACGTTGAGTGATGGGGTGATCTTGGCCATTGTGGTGAGGGAAGCGACGACACGGCCATGGCATTCCCGCCCGTCACGGGAATGCATCAATCCATTGTTATTGGCCGTAGCCCCGCCGCTCTACGGCGGCTAACACGTCCCGCGTTTGCGGATCGACTTCGCGTCCCCCGAGCGACATCGATACGTAAGCATCAATCGCATCCACAAAGCCTTTGATGAACGCTGGCGGGAATGCGTGTGCAGAGAGGTGTTGAAGCTGCTCACGCAGCATGCCCGGCCGGCATTGGCCGTGCGTGCACATGGCGGTGCGAGTCCGCTTGAGGTACGCCTGTGCCGCGATGGCGCCGTTCAGGTAGGTGCGGTTCTTGGTGAGCCTGCCTGTGTCGGAGGACGTGGGCGGTGGACTAGGCGACGGTGCTGGCGGGGATGGGTACGACGCTGGGCGCGTCTCGTCTGTAATAGGCATGGAGCCTCCTTGGGATTGAAGGAGCCCCACCATCTCGGCGCTAAACGAGGGTGGCGGGCCTGACGATGGTGTTAGCGACCCGGTCCCAAGGAAACCGGTAGACCCGAAGGTCTCACCATCCGGCCCGCCAAAGTAGGCGCGAACGGAAGCAGCAGTGCGACTGCATGCAGCAATCGTCCGCCTTGGTGTTTCAGGTCGCTAAACCAGGCTGCCGTTGGTGCGGCAGCGGGATGGATTATAGCGATGGGGGCTCCGTCCAACTTCCGATTCTGTGTCTCCGGCCGCTGGGCTTCAATGGCCGCGCGAGCACTGCGCAATTCGGCCCAACACGTGCGGCGGTTGACCCTGGGCGGAGCACATCCGCCCTTCTACTCCCCGCTGTCTTCCTGCAGACGGTCGAGTGCCGCAGTTTTAGGTGCGTGTGTCGATCTCAAACATTCGATCTCGACAGTCTGAGGCCGACACGCCACCGTCAGACAGTGGCGCATGGCCCCCAGAGGCCCGAACACGGCCCAAAAACATCCGACCCATCGGACCTCCGAGACCGGAGCTTGGCCCTCAAACACTCGAGGTTGCCCCGTTGAGGGTGACGCTCCACCGTCCGAGGGTCGAAGCCGGGTGTCAGAGGTCGAAACTTTCGAGCTCCGACAGTGGAAGCCGAGTGTTTGAGGTTCGCGCTCCGCCCTCAGAGGTCCGAACTCGACTGTTGGAGGCCCGCGTTCGAGCCGCGAAGGTTCGTGACCGAGCATCGCAGAACGGCCACCAAGATGGACGACAGGTCGGCTGGATTTTCAGAAACGGCTCATGCATTTGCGGACGTGCACCCTGTAGAAAACAGGCTCCTCTGCCAACTTTCTCAGGAGCACGCAATGTATGACCGCATCTCGGCTGCAAACTATGCAGCAAGCCATATCGAACCGAATAGTCTGGGCCGCTGCGCAGAATATGTTCGCAAGGCGATTGAATGGGGCGGCATCTCTTTGCAGCGCACCCGCTCGGCAAAGGACTACGGTCCATCACTGCAAGCCGCCGGATTTCATGAGGCGATAGGCTCGCCGGTGAAGGGAGACGTGATCGTGATTCAACCCGCCCCCGAACATCCTCACGGACACATGGCGATCTACGATGGTTCGCACTGGATTTCAGACTTCAAGCAGCTACACGGTTTCTATCCCGGCCCGGCTTACAGAAGCGCCCAACCGGCTTACAAAATCTACCGTTATCACTGAGGCAAACGCATGACCCGCTTCCTTTCCCTTCTCGTTGCTGTGGTTTGCGCCGTCGCGGTTTCGTCAGCGTCCGCTGCACAGGCGGACGTCTCGAAAAATACGCCAGAAGCCGCAGCTATCTCGTTCTACACATGGTTCATTCAGCACGATTCAGATCAAACGTATCCGCTGCGCGAGCCAGACATTGATCGCTATGTCGCCAAAGATACCGTTGCACGGTTGCGCAACGACTATGCACACGCCGGCCCGCCGAATGGCGTGGACTACTTCCTCAAGGTGCAGGACTACGATAGCCGCGACTGGCTTGCCCATATGCACGTGCAACGCGCGCTGATGCTGGGCGATGTTGCGATTGTGCCGGTCTCTTTTGGCTCGCAAAACCCAGTGCATGTGTTGGTGTTCATGAAGCGACTGGATGCGCACTGGAAGATCATCAAAATCGACGACACCTGGGAGTACAGGTAAACCGTCCCAGCAGAGAAACCAGGGCGTCGCTGCGTGGGGGCGCCTAGGTTTCAGCAGCGTCTTTACACTCCTCCCTATTTCCCGTTACCCCCCTTTTCCTATCAGGTACGGCAGGTTCTGGACGCCATCGACAGACTCAAGGAGCAAAAGTCATGACGCAAGACCACTTCACTTACCGGGTGACGTGGTCCCCTGAAGATGGGGAACACGTCGGCCTGTGCGCAGAATTTCCGTCGCTTTCGTGGCTCGATGAGACGCCAGAAGGCGCTCGTGCGGGCATTCGCCGCGTCGTCGTCGAAGTCGTGCACGACATGGAGGCTAGCGGCGAAAAGGTGCCTGATCCGATTGCGGATCGCACGTATAGCGGCGAGTTCAAGGTGCGTATCCCGCCGCAAGCGCACCGCGCCCTCGTCATTCAGGCAGCTGAGCAGGGCGTCAGCTTGAATCGGCTTGCAAGCGCGAAGCTGTGTTCATAGAGGAACAGCAATGCTTGCCAACCAGGCAGGTCTGCCAAAAGCTGCAAACGTTGCGTCGATCATCAGCGCCTTTCTCGCTCTCTTCCATTAGCTTCACCAAAGCCCGCACCAGCGGGCTTTTCTCTTACCTCCGCAGCCTGGCCAACCAATCCCTCGCTGGCGTCCGTGTCTTCGCCATTGGTCCGGCTCGATCCACCTCCCCAACCAGCTTGCGCAGCGCCGGGTGCATGTAGACCCAGGCATCTTCTATGCTGAACCAAAGTGCCCATCGCAACAGCGATCAGCAGGCTGGCGATCCACTCGCCACGTGACTCCAACGATCCAGCCGACCGGCAAGGGAGGCGCCATGCAAGGAATCAATCACAGGGTTTGTGCGGCCATGCTTGCCGTGATGACCTCGCTGCTTGCCGCATGCGGGGGTGGTGAGGGCTCGGGTAACGGCAGCGACTCAGCAACCCCGCCGGGTGGCGTTCATCTGCAGGTCGTCTCGTTCGGCGACAGCCTGTCGGACGTCGGCACCTACGCGCCCATTGCGAGCGTGGTGAGAGGTGGGCGTTTCACAACCAACCCGGGGCCGGTGTGGACGCAAAACGTCGCGCAATACTACGGCGATACGCTCAGCGCGGCGTTCACGATCGACATCACGCATGCGTTGACCGCGCAAGGCGGGCTCGGCTACGCGGAGGGCGGTGCGACAGTGGCAACGCCGGCAAACCTGTACGACTTTCTGACCGACGTGATCGGCAACGTCGAGATGCCCGTCAATGAGCAGGTTTCAAGCTATCTGGCCGCGCACGGGAGCTTCAACGCCAATCAACTGGTGCTGGTCTGGGCGGGCTCGAATGATGTGCTTCGCGCCGGGGCGTTGCCCGCCGCGGCGCCGATCGTGCAGACGGCGGCCGCCACCCTGGCGCAAATCGTTGCGCAGATCGTCCAGGGCGGCGCCACGCATGTGGTGGTCGTCAACGTGCCGAACGTCGGACTCTCGCCCAAAGGTTTCTCCTCGGGCGACGGCGGAGCAAACCTGACCCAGTTGTCGCAACTGTTCAACGACAGCCTGAACGCGGCCCTGCAGAGCAATGGCCTCCAGGGCAAGGTCATCCAGATCGATGCCTATACCTGGGTGAACCAGATTGTCGCGAGCTTTCAGGCTAACGGCTTTGTCGTGTCAAACACCAGCGTGGCCTGCGACCCAGCCAAAACGCCCGATGCAACGGCATTGTTCTGCTCGCCGGCGACCTACGTGACGGCCAACGCCGATCAGACGTACATGTTTGCCGACAACCTGCACCCGACGACACGCATGCATGCCCTGTTCGCCCAATTCGTGGAACAGCAGATCGCCAAGAGCGGTCTTGGACATTGAGCGTGCGGATAACCGATCACTGACTGGCGGGCAGCCGGCTGCCAAGGCAGACGTTTACACGGCGTTTACACCCCTCCCCCCAACCTTTACCCCGTTTTTACCCCCCTTTCCCTACTGTTGCACTGCACGCAGGCCCTGTGACGGGAGCCTGCCTGCACGCCGCATCCGGCCCCGTTGACGCGCACCTGCGCCGGGCCATGCGGCACCCAAAACAACAAGGGAAAGGTCCATGCAAGCCAAGGTTTCTTTGCACGCCACCGTCATCGGTGGCGTTGTCTTCTGCGCCGCAGCACTGTCGAGCGCGGCTGCTTTTGCGCAGTCCACTGACGCTGCGCCGGCACTTGTCGCCACTCCGGCCGCCCCTGCCAGCCCGTTGACGGCCAACGTCACGCTGGCCAGCCAGTACCGCTATCGCGGTCTCATGCAGACCAACAACAAGCCGGCCATTCAGGGCGGTGTGGATTACGCGCTGCCCAACGGCTTCTACGTGGGCAACTGGAACTCGTCGATCAGTTGGCTGGGGGATTCCAACCCCAACGTGTCCGCCCCCATCGAGATGGATTTCTACGGCGGCTACAAGACCGAGCTGATGAAGGACGTGCCCATTGATGTGGGCGTGCTGCAGTACTACTACCCGGGCAGCTACCCAAGCGGCTACACCCGCCCGCACACCACCGAAGGCTACGCACAGATCGGCTACGGGCCGGTCTCGTTCAAGTACTCGCACGCGTTCTCCAACCTGTTCGGTTTTGCCGACAGCCACCACAGCCAGTACTTCGACCTGTCGGGCAACTTCGACACCGGCTTCTGGGGCCTGACTCTGAACCTGCACGTGGGCTACCAGCAGGTGCCGCATCAGCTGGTGCGCACGTCGTATGCCGACTGGAAGGTGGGCGTGACGAAAGACTTCGGCAGCGGCTGGACGGCATCGCTTGCGTACATCGACACCAATGCTGCGCGCGCCGCCTACACCAACACGCGCGGCAACTACATGGGCAAGGCCACCGCGCTGCTGGCGGTGACCAAGACGTTCTGACCAACACGACCTGAAGGAAAGGGGAGCGCATATGGACCTCGTTTATCTCGCCGGCCTTGCGGTGCTGGCCCTGGCAGTGGGCGGATTGCTCGCCCTCTCCGGCCGGCTTGCCACCAAAGACCAACCCACCACGCACGCGATGGAGAAACAGCAATGACCTGGCTCTATGTGCTGTCCGGGGCCATCACGGTGGTTCTGCTCGTCTATCTGTTCGTGGCCCTGCTGTGGCCCGAACGCTTCTAACAACACTGCGAGGCACACCATGAATGCGTTCCTCCTCCAGCTGGCGATCTATCTGGTCGTGCTGCTGGTTCTGGCCAAACCGCTGGGCGCGTATATGACCGGCGTGTTTGGCGACAAGCCTTCGCGTGCGCATTGGCTCGGCCCCATCGAGCGGCTGTTCTATCGCGTGGCCGGCGTCAACCCGCAGGCCGAGATGGGCTGGAAGCGCTATGCGCTGGCCGTTATCGTCGTCAACGTGCTGGGCGCGCTGGCGGTGTATGCGCTGCAGCGCGCGCAGCAGTGGCTGCCGCTCAACCCGCAGGGCTTTGGCGCCATCACGCCGGATTCGTCCTTCAACACGGCCATCAGCTTTGTGAGCAACACCAACTGGCAAGGCTATTCGGGCGAAAGCACGATGAGCTATCTCACGCAGATGCTCGGCCTGGCGGTGCAGAACTTCCTGTCTGCGGCGACCGGCATTGCGGTGGTGATTGCACTCATTCGCGGCTTTGCGCGCCATTCGGCCAACACCATCGGCAACTTCTGGGTCGACTTCACGCGCGCCACGGTCTACGTGCTGCTGCCGCTGTCGATTCTGGTGTCGGTGTTCTTCGTGAGCCAGGGCGTGATCCAGAACTTCGATGGCTACAAGGAGGTGACCACCGTCACCGCCACCACGTACGACAACCCGAAGATGGATGCGCAGGGCAACCCGCTCAAGGATGCGCAAGGCAACCCTGTTACCGAAAAAGCCACCACGCAAACGCAGACCCTGCCTATGGGCCCGGTCGCGTCGCAAGAGGCGATCAAGATGCTGGGCACCAACGGTGGCGGCTTCTTCAATGCCAACTCCGCACACCCGTACGAGAACCCCAACGCGCTGACCAACTTCGTGCAGATGCTGGCCATCTTCATCATCCCGGCAGCGCTGTGCTTCACGTTTGGCGGCATGGTGGGCGATGGCCGCCAGGGCTGGGCCGTGCTGGCCGCGATGACGGTGTTGTTTGTGGCGCTTGCTACGTTCCTGGCATGGGCTGAGCTGCATGCCAATCCGATGCTTGCCAACCTCGGCGTCGATCAGGCGATGGGCAACATGGAAGGCAAGGAAACGCGCTTTGGCATCGTGGCTTCGTCGCTGTTTGCCACCATCACCACGGCGGCGTCGTGCGGTGCCGTCAATGCCATGCATGACTCGTTGACCGCGCTGGGCGGCTTCGTGCCGATGTTCCTGATGCAGCTGGGCGAAGTGGTGTTTGGCGGTGTGGGCTCGGGCCTGTACGGCATGCTGGTGTACGCCATCCTGGCTGTGTTCATTGCCGGTTTGATGATCGGCCGCACGCCGGAATACCTCGGCAAGAAGATCGAGGTGTTCGAGATGAAGATGACCTCCATCGCCATCCTCGTCACGCCGTTGCTGGTGCTCGTGGGCACGGCCGTGGCCGTGGTGGTGACGCAGGGCAAGGCCGGCATTTTCAACCCCGGCACGCACGGCTTCTCTGAAGTGCTGTACGCCTTCTCTTCTGCCGCCAACAACAACGGCAGCGCGTTTGCGGGCCTGTCTGCCAACACGCCGTTCTACAACGTGGCGCTGGGCATTGCGATGTGGCTGGGCCGCTTCTGGATCATCGTGCCGGTGCTGGCGATGGCAGGCACGTTTGCCGCCAAGAAGCGCCTGCCCGTGACGGCCGGCACGCTGCCCACGCATGGGCCGCTGTTTGTGGTGCTGCTGATCGGCTCGGTGCTGCTGGTGGGCGCGCTCACGTACATCCCGGCGCTCGCGCTCGGCCCCATTGCAGAGCATCTCGCCCGCTAAGTGCAAGGCGAGTCGTCTACCCAATATCAACAGGTGCCTTATGGCTATCCGTTATCCCGAATCCGAACCGGCTGTGCGTACGGTCAAGCACAAGCTTGAGCCGAGCGCCGGTACTGGTACTGCTGCAGCCGCCGAGCCGCAGGCACGCAGCACGCATACGACGCATACCACGCTGTCCGCCAAGGATGTGCGCAAGCTGTCGATGTTCTCGTCGGCGCTGGTCAAGCCCGCCATTGTCGATAGCTTCCGCAAGCTGTCGCCGCGCGCGCAGGCCAAGAACCCGGTGATGTTTGTCGTCTATATCGGCAGCATCCTCACCACCATCCTGTGGGTGATGGCGCTGCGCGGCCAGGCCGAAGCGCCGGCGGGCTTCATCCTCGCTGTATCAGTGTGGCTGTGGTTCACGGTGTTGTTTGCCAACTTTGCCGAGGCGCTGGCCGAGGGCCGCAGCAAGCAGCAGGCGGCATCGCTGCGCGGCATCAAGACCACCGTGCAGGCCAAAGTGCTGGCAGACCCGCACCGCCACGATGGTGCCAAATCGCGCGTGGACGCGCGCGCCGCCACCGCCCTGCGCCGTGGTGACATCGTGCTGATCGAAGCCGGCGACATGGTGCCCGGCGACGGCGAGGTCATCGAAGGCGTGGCCTCGGTGGATGAAAGCGCCATCACGGGCGAATCGGCACCGGTCATCCGCGAATCGGGCGGGGATTTCTCGTCCGTGACGGGCGGCACGCGCGTGCTGTCGGACTGGATCATCGTGCGCATCACCGCCAACCCCGGCGAGAGCTTCCTTGATCGGATGATCTCGATGGTGGAAGGCGCCAAGCGCCAGAAGACGCCCAACGAGCTGGCGCTGACGATCCTGCTGGTGAGCCTGACCATCATCCTGATGCTGGCGACCGTCACGCTGCTGCCGTATTCGATCTTCTCAGTGGACGCGATGAAGGCCGGCTCGCCGATCACCATTACCGTGCTCGTCGCGCTGCTGGTGTGTCTGATCCCGACCACCATCGGGGGGCTGCTGTCCGCCATTGGCGTGGCCGGTATGAGCCGCATGATGCAGGCCAACGTGATCGCCACGTCGGGCCGCGCCGTGGAGGCTGCCGGTGATGTGGATGTGCTGCTGCTCGACAAGACCGGCACGATCACGCACGGCAACCGCCAGGCTTCGCGCTTCATTCCCGCGCCGGGCGTGACGGCCAAGCAGTTGGCCGAGGCCGCATGGTTGTCGTCGTTGGCCGATGAAACGCCGGAAGGCCGCAGCATCGTCACGCTGGCACGCAACCTGGGCGAGGCATCCATCGATGAAGCGGCGCTTGCGAAGACGCAGCCGGTGTACGTCGCCTTCTCTGCGCAAACGCGTATGAGCGGCATCAACGTCTCGTATGCAGGCGACGCCCGTCAGATCCGCAAGGGCGCGGCAGATGCCATTCGCACGCATGTGACGCTGCTGGCCGGCAAGTTTCCCGACGCCGTGTCCACCGCCGTCGACGACGTCGCACGCCAGGGCGGCACGCCGCTGGTTGTGTCCGACAACGACCGCGTGCTCGGCGTGGTGGAGCTGAAAGACATCGTGAAGGCCGGCATCCGCGAGCGCTTTGCCGAGCTGCGTCAGATGGGCATCAAGACGGTGATGATCACCGGCGACAACCGCCTGACCGCCGCCTCCATCGCGGCCGAAGCGGGGGTTGACGACTTCATTGCCGAAGCCACGCCCGAGACCAAGCTCGCGCTGATCCGCGAGCAGCAAGCGCAAGGCCGCCTCGTTGCCATGACCGGTGACGGCACCAACGATGCGCCCGCGCTGGCACAGGCCGACGTGGCCGTCGCCATGAACAGCGGCACGCAGGCCGCCAAGGAGGCCGGCAACATGGTCGACCTGGATTCCAGCCCGACCAAGCTGATCCAGATTGTCGAGATCGGCAAGCAGATGCTGATGACGCGCGGCTCACTCACCACGTTCTCGATCGCCAATGACGTGGCGAAGTACTTCGCGATCATCCCGGCCGCATTTGCGACGACGTACCCGCAGCTTGCCGCACTGAACGTCATGCACCTGGCCACGCCCGCATCGGCCGTGATGAGCGCGGTGATTTTCAACGCGCTGATCATCGTGTTCCTGATTCCGCTGGCGCTCAAGGGCGTGAAATACCGCGCGCTGGGGGCGGCTGCGCTGCTGCGCCGGAACCTCTTGGTCTACGGCCTGGGCGGCCTGCTGCTGCCCTTCCCCGGCATCAAGATCATCGACATGTTCCTGGCCGCAATGGGCTGGGTTTAAGGAAGGAGTGCATTCATGGCAACCACAACACAAAACGTGCAGGCCGATGTGCCGCAACAAGGTGGGCTGCTGCGTGCGGCGCTGGTGGTGTTCGTCGGGCTGTCGCTCATTACCGGGGTGCTGTATCCGGTGGTGGTGACGGGCATTGGCAAGGCGCTGTTTCCGGCGCAGGCCGGGGGCTCGATCATCGAGCGCAATGGCAAGGCAGTCGGCTCATCGCTGATCGGGCAGAACTTTGAGTCGCCGGAGTATTTCTGGGGGCGGATCTCGGCGACTGCGCCGAACGCGTATAACGCGCAGGCTTCTGGTGGTTCCAACTTTGGGCCCAGCAACCCGGCGTTGACGGAGGCGGCGAAGGCACGCATTGCTGCGCTCAAGGAAGCGGACCCGACGAACACCGCGCCGATTCCTGCTGATCTTGTGACGGCGTCTGCGAGCGGGCTGGACCCGCAGATCAGTCCGGCTGCTGCGGCGTACCAAGTTGAGCGCGTGGCGCGTGCGCGACATCTGTCGGCTGAGCTGGTGAAGAAGGCGGTGGCTGAGAACACCAAGGGGCCGATTCTTGGGGTGTTTGGGGAGGCTACTGTGAATGTGTTGGAGTTGAATTTGGCGTTGGATGGTTTGAGGTGAACTTTGTGGACCACTGGTTTGTGTGTTGGTGGTCCATCCCCCTTTCGTTCCCTGCCGGGACCGACTCACTTTTCTTTGTCTTGCCAAAGAAAAGTAAGCAAAAGAAAGGCGCGCCCGAGATGGCGAAAGATTCCTTGAATTTGCGTAACCGGGCGGAGGTGGGGAAAACTCGCTGCGCTCAGACAGTTCCCCACCTTTTTTCCGCCCGCTTACGAAAATTCAAGGCGCCATCAAGGGCAGGAACGTCAACGGCCAAACCGGTGGTTTGTGTGGCCTGTCGGAGTTTCGTTTGTTGCGGTGTGCTGCTTTGCTTCGCTCGCTATCTCCACTTGGTTTTACTGCTTTGCCTCGCGTCTTGCCGCGCACCTACTGCTGCGTTGAGCTTCGATGGTCTGGCCGTACCCTGCCCTAGATGGCGCCTTGGATTTTTGTTGCGGGGAGGAAAAAGGAAGGAGCCTTGTCTGAGCGCAGCGAGTTTGGCTCCTTCCCCTCCCCGCGACACAAATCCAAGGGGAAGTCGCCATCTCGGGCGCGCCTTTCTTTGCTTACTTTCTTTGGCAAGACAAAGAAAGTGAGTCAGCCCCGGCAGGGGATGAAACAAGGGATGCACCACAAGAACAAAAAGCACCCAAAATACAAGCCATGCCAGCAGACCAACGCCCGAACCCAGACCAACTCCTAGCCGAACTCCAATCCGGCCAAGAGCAGTCCGCCCGCGGCAAACTCCGCATCTACTTCGGCGCCTCAGCCGGCGTAGGCAAGACCTACGCGATGCTGGCAGCAGCAAAGGCCGCGCGCGCCGCCGGCATCGACGCCATCATCGGCCTGGTTGAAACCCACGGCCGCGCCGAAACCGCCGCGCTGGTCGCCGACCTCGAACACCTCCCCACCCGCCAGATCGAATACAAGGGCCGGACGCTGCCCGAGTTCGACCTCGATGCTGCGCTGGCGCGAAAGCCCGCGCTCATCCTCGTCGACGAGCTTGCCCACTCCAACGTGGCGGGGTCGCGCCACCCCAAGCGCTGGCAGGACATCCAGGATTTGCTTGCCGCCGGCATCGACGTCTGGACCACCGTCAACGTCCAGCATCTCGACAGCCTGAACGAGGCAGTGGGCAGCATCACCGGCATCCGCGTGTGGGAAACCGTGCCCGATGCGGTGTTCGATGCCGCTAACGAAGTCATCCTCGTCGACCTGCCGGCCGATGAGCTGCTGCGCCGCCTGGCCGAGGGCAAGGTCTACATGCCCGAGCAGGCGCAGCATGCGGCGCGCAATTTCTTCCGCAAGGGCAACCTCATCGCCCTGCGCGAACTCGCCCTGCGCCGCACCGCCGACCGCGTGGACGACGACGTGCAGGCTTACCGCCGCGCGCGCCGCATTGAAAACGTCTGGCGCACGCGCGAAACCGTCGTCGCTTGCCTGGACCCGCAGGGCGACAGCGAGCAGGTGATCCGAAGTGCTGCGCGCCTGGCCGCGCAGCTTGAATGCGATTGGCATGCCGTGGCCGTGGTGATGCCGCATTTGCGTGCGGCCGATGCGCGCGCCGAACGCCTGCACGCGTTGCTCAAGCTGGCCGAAGATGCGGGCGCGCGCGTGGAAACGCTGGCCGGCACCAATGCCGTCGAGGCCATCACCGGTTATATCCGCCGCCACAACATCACCAAGGCCGTGATCGGGCGCCCGCCCGAGAAGCGCTGGCGGTCGGCGCGGGCCATCGTGGTTGCGCTGCGGCTGGCGATCGGGCTGGAGCGCCGGTTGCCCAGCGGTGACTTTGCCGAGGCGCTGGCGCGGCATTGTCCCGAGGTCGACGTGATTCGCGCCGCGGCCGACCCGGCGCATATCCAGCTCACGCCGCGCGCAGCGGAGGTCGGCCGTGCGGATGTGCGCAGCGAAGCCCAGCGCGCCGCCGATGCACAGGCCGGGTGGCTCAAGCCGGCTTACGTGGCCGCGTGCGTGTACGTCGGGATTGCGACGGCGCTCTCCAGCCTTGTGCGGCCGGTGTTCGATCTGGCCAACATCGTCATGCTGTTCCTGGCCGCCGTGGTGGCGGTGGCGATGCGGCATGGGCGCGGCCCGGCGGCGCTGGCGTCGGTGCTGTCGGTGGCGCTGTTCGATTTCTTTTTCGTGCCGCCGCGTTATTCCTTCGCCGTGAGCGACGTGCAGTACCTGCTGACCTTTGCGGTGATGCTGGCCGTGGGCATGCTGGTGGGCCAGTTGACGGCAGGCCTGCGTGAACAGGCCGAGGTGGCGGTGCAGCGCGAGGCCGCCGCGCATGCGTTGTATGAGGCCGCGCGGGAGTTGTCCGCCGCGCTCACGCTGGATCAGATCGTCAGCATCGGTGGGCGCTTCGTCAACGCCACCTTTGGCGGGCGCTGCGCGTTTTTCTTCGTCGGGCTTGATGGGCGGCTTGGCGCACCGCAAATCGCCAAGCCGGAAGGCACCACCGATGCACCGTCGGGCATGCCGAATCTCGACCGCGTGCTGGCCGATTGGACGTACCAGCACGGCCAGCCTGCCGGCACAGGCACGCACACGCTGCCGTCGGGTTCGGTGCTGTATCTGCCCCTGAAAGCGCCGATGGCCATTCGCGGTGTGCTGGCGGTGGAGTCCGAAACCTTCCACGTGCTCGCGCAGCCCGACAACCGGCGCCAGATCGATGCCTGCGCCACGCTCATCGCCATCGCCATCGAGCGCGTGCATTACGTGGAGGTTGCCCGCGACGCCTTGGTGCGCATTGA
This sequence comes from Ralstonia chuxiongensis, assembly GCF_024158925.1. Classification (NCBI taxonomy): domain Bacteria; kingdom Pseudomonadati; phylum Pseudomonadota; class Betaproteobacteria; order Burkholderiales; family Burkholderiaceae; genus Ralstonia; species Ralstonia chuxiongensis. The sequence goes on from NZ_JAMYWC010000002.1 coordinate 171,687, forward strand.
ATCGGAGCGGCTGCGCAATTCACTGCTGGCCGCCGTGTCGCACGATTTACGGACGCCTCTCACGGGCCTGGTGGGGATGGCCGAGACGCTGCTGCGCGCGCAGCCGCCCCTGCCTGCGCTGCAAGCTGAGGCTGCCACCGCCATCGGCCAGCAGGCGCAGCGCATGCGCACGATGGTCACCAACCTGCTCGACATGGCGCGCCTGCAGAACCAGGACGTCAAGTTGCGGCTGGAGTGGCAGTCGATGGAAGAGCTTGTTGGCGCGGCGCTGCAAGCGATTCCGCTGCCTGATCATCGTGTGGTTGTGGATAACCTCGCAGCCCTGCCCCTTATCCGCTGCGACGGGCCGTTGATGGAGCGCGTGCTGTCGAACCTGCTGGAAAACGCGGGCAAGTTTGCGCCGGCCGGCACCGAGGTGCGCATCTCTGGGGAGATCGTCCACGACGACGCGCGCGGCGATGAACTGCGCCTGCGTGTGCGCGACCACGGCCCCGGCGTGCCGGCGGGCTCGGTGCGGACCATCTTCGAGAAGTTCACGCGCGGTGAGAAGGAATCGGCCACCACCGGGGTCGGCCTGGGCTTGGCCGTGTGCGAGGGGATCGTGAGCGCGCATCACGGCCGCATCTGGGTGGAGGCGCCGGCTGATGGCGGCGCGTGCTTCGTCGTCGCCCTGCCCGCCGCTGAACCTCCGCCCGTGGAGGACGGCGAGCCCATCGCCTAGCTGCACCGTTGTTGGGCATATGGACATGCCGAAAATGTCGTTCTGTCGTGAGCGCATGCGTGACACGATTGCGTCACACCGCCCGCTACCCGCGGGCGATTTCATTCACGACAAGATCCACGAGGTTTCTCCATGTCTCTGTTCTCCCGCCTTGCGCGCGTGGCCGTACCGGCCATCGCCTTTGCCGTTGCAACTGCCGCCAGCGCCGACACCAAGCAGATCAAGCTCGGCACCATGAGCGGCCCCGACGCGCAAATCTGGGAAGTCGTGCAGAAGGTCGCCAAAAAGGACGGCCTGGACGTCAAGGTCATCGAGTTCAACGACTACGCCCAGCCCAACCCCGCACTCGATTCGGGCGACCTGGACGCCAACGGTTTCCAGCACCAGCCTTTCCTCGACGGCCAGATCAAGGCGCGCGGCTACAAGATCGTCAACGTGGGCCTGACCTATGTGGCGCCGATGGGCTTTTACTCGAAGAAGATCAAATCGCTCGCGCAGCTCAAGGAAGGCGCCAAGGTCGGTATCCAGAACGATCCATCCAATGGCAACCGTGCGCTGCTTTTGCTGCAGAAGGCGGGCGTGATCAAGCTCAAGGCGGGCGCCGGCACGAACGGCAACAATGCGACACCGCGTGACGTGGTGGAGAACCCGAAGAAGATCAAGCTGATCGAGCTGGACTCGGCACAACTGCCGCGCTCGCTGGATGATCTGGACGCCGCTTCGATCAACACCGACTACGCGGTCAAGAATGGCCTGACGCCGGCCAAGGACGCCATCGCACTGGAAGATCGCCAGGGGCCGTACGCCAACCTGATCGCCGTGCGCGAAAAAGACAAGAACCAGCCGTGGGTGAAGACGCTGGTGCGCGCCTACCAATCGGAAGACGTGCGCAAGTTCATCGACACGCAGTTCAAGGGCGCGATCCTGCCGGCGTTTTAAGCAGCGGGTGCTAAGTCAGCGGTTACTTTCGCGGATGACCCCGCAAGTGAAGCGCCGCGAGCCTGGAACCGGAGGAGGTTTTCAGCACGCCACGTTGTTTTGCTGCGCTGCGTCATTGTGTAACAAGGGCAATCGTTTTCGTCACACGTGGCGCTGCGGCAACGCTTGTAGCTTCTCGTTACATTAAGTAGTTCTACGTTATTGCAACGCAACAAACGATTCGCTATAGTAGGAATTGTCTCCTCCACCCTCCTTGGTGGATTGTGGCCCGAGCACCTGGTGCTCGGGCTTTTTTCTTTGGCGCGCGGCTTTTGCTCTTCTTCTGGCCGCCTTGCATCTCGGCCGATCCCGGCTACCCTGAATTCTCAACTTTTCTACGTGTTTTCCTCGGCAGCGTTGCCCGATAGCAACGAGCGAGGATTTTTCAAGCGTGCGCTTCGAGTCGCCCCTCGAACACCTACACGTCTGTCGGCGCGAAATAACCAAAGCGCTGCTTGAATCACGTTAGCGCAGCGAATGTGCGCGCAACCGCCTGCTTTGTGCGGCTAACATCGCGAAATATCGTCAGCTTTTGTCCTACAAGCCTTTCGGCCAACCCCGGACAGTCTGACTTCACCCCCTCCACTAAACTTCACCTTGCTCTCTCTTTAGAGAGCACTCCCCCCCTTTTGAGCCCGCCCCTGTTGCGGGCTTCATTTTTTTCGGGCACGATTTCTTCCATCCCGACGCTGTCGACACCGGCGTCGGAAGCTCAAAAGGTTGGGGGAATCTCTCAAGGCCCGCGCAGTTGAAAAGCTGCGCGGGCTTTGTTTTTTCCGGCGCCGCACGCTGACTCCACCTGACAACGCCCCCGGCCGGTGCTTCAATGGCGGCTGACGGTGGCGTCACACAGCGCAAACGGGATGCGCCTCGCCCCGATACCGACAACAAGAAGGACTGGCCGATGGAAGGTTTCGCGCAACTCGCCGTGCTGGTGGTGGACGACCATCCGGTGCAACGGGCCGCCGCCCGGCAACTGCTCCATACGCTGGGCGTGCAGCAGATCCTGACCGCCTGCGACGGCCGCGAGGCGCTCTACCTTCTCCAGCTCTGCCACGTCGATCTCGTGCTGTGCGACATCGACATGCCCGGCATGAACGGCCCAGAGCTGATGGAGCAGATGCACTTGCGCGGCGGCTGCGTCTTTCCGCGACAGGCGCCTGTGTGGGCGTGGGTCAGCGCGATGGATGCGCCGATCGTCGAGTCGCACATCAGCCTGGCCGATGCGATCGGCTTGACGCGCACGCACGGCGTGCAGAAGCCGCTGCGCCCGGCGCACGTGCTGCCGCTGCTGGAGGAAGCCGCCGCGCGGGAGCGGGACGGGGCATCGGCTGCAGCCGCTGTCTTGCCGCAGTTCTCCGATGACGAACTTGTCGCGCTCATTCAGGAAACGCCAGAACAGATCGAGGTCGTATTCCAACCCCAGCACGATCTGGCCACCAACCAGATCGCCGGCGCCGAGGCGCTCTGCCGCTGGATGCATCCGGTGCATGGGCGTGTGTCGCCAGCGGCGTTCGTGCCGCGCCTGGAAGCGCTCGGGCTGGCTGATGGCCTGTTCTTCCATGTGCTGGAGCATTGCGTGCGCGTGCAGCACGCGCTGGCCGCGCATGCGTATCCCGTTTCGATCGGTGTGAATGCGTCTGCGCAGACGCTCAGCCGCGCCGGCACCATCGAGCGCATCGAAGCCATCGTGCGCGAGGCCCGCATAGCGCCAGCCGCCATCGCTATCGAGCTGACGGAGGATTCGCCCGTGCACGATGCAACGCAGCTCACCATCGCACTCAACCGCCTGCGCCTGCTGGGCCATCCGCTGGCCATCGACGATTTTGGTGTGGGCATTGCCACGCTCAAGCTGCTGGCCGACCTGCCCTTCACCATTCTGAAGATCGATCGCTCGTTTACGGCTGCGGTGGACCAGACCAGCCAGCGCGGCGTGATCTGCCGCACGATGATCGAGCTGGCGCGCACGCTGCATCTCGAGTGCATTGCCGAAGGCGTGGAAACCGAAGCGCAGCGCCAGACGTTGCGCGCGCTGGGCTGTGCGACCGGGCAGGGCTATCTGTGGGCGGCACCGCTGTCTGTCACCGCGTTTCTTGCGCATGTGCAAGCGGCAGCGTAAGCGCGAATAAGCGCGAATACCGCAGGGCCATTCAGTTTTTCTCAACCCAGATAGAAGCAGCTTCTGCCCCGAAAGGTTACGCGGAGCCAAAGTCAGAAAAGTCTGATCCCGCGCGGCATATCTGGTGAGTAAGGTACCGGCTCCTTTCAGCGGCGCTTCTGACTCCCATGACGGCTCCGATCCCTTCCACCCTGCTGCTCGCCACGCTGGACACCTCATCGCTGGCGACGCACCTGACCTGACGGCGTGCGCATGTGCTCTGTCCTCTCGATCGTGATGGCAGACGATCATCCGGTGATTCTTATGGGGCTGGCGGCGGCCATTGCGCAGTTTCCACAGCAGCAGGTCGTGGCACAGGCACACGACGGGCGCGAGCTGATGCAAGTGCTTACGCAAATCGACTGCAACGTCATCGTGACCGACTACAACCTGGGTGGCGAACCCGCCTTCGATGGCATGCAGTTGCTGGCGCGCTTGCGCAAGCAGCACCAGAAGCGCGCCATCGTCGTCTGCACGATGGTCCGCAACCCCGCCCTCTTGCGCGCCATGCGGCAGATTGGTGTGGCCGGCATCGTCAGCAAGAGCGATGACTTCGTTCATGTCGGGCACGCTGTCATGGCGGCCGCCCGCGGCGTGCGGTATGACAGCCCGCGCATCCTGGAAGAGACGGGCCTTGGTTCCAATGAACGAGATGTCTGCGAGCGACTGAGCGCGCGCGAGCGCGAAGTCCTGCGCCTGTATGCCGGCGGCACGGCCGTGACCGACATAGCGCTCATGCTCGGTTCGAGCGTGAAGACCGTCAGCACGCAAAAGGCCGTGGCGCTGCGCAAGCTGGGCCTGGCGCGCGAGATCGATCTCTTTCAGTACGCCCGCGCCCGCGGGCTGACAGCGCTCCGCTGAGCGCCCACCCTCAGCTTGGCTGACGGTGCATCGGCACAGCTTGAGCCGGCGCGATGGCGGCGCCGGATGCCTGCGCGGGTGCGGCTTCCACGCCCATCAGCCAACTGAACAACGGCGTTGCCAGCAGCGCGCCGGCGAGTTGCGCCAGCATGTAGCCCGGGACATCGCCGGGGCGGATGCCGGAGGGGCCGTCGGTCAGTGCGCAGGCAAAGGCCAACGCCGGGTTGGCCAGCGATGACGACGACGTGAACCAATACCCCGCAGCGATATAGGCAGCCACCACGAGCGGCAATTGCTTCGGCGCGTGACGCCCGCATGCGACGCCCACGCCGATCAGCCCGAACGTTGCCAGTGCTTCGCTCCACCACAGTGCGAGGCCGGTGGCGGCATGCGTGCCCGGCGCCCATGCCGGCATGCCAAACATGACGTGCGCGGCGGCCACACCCAGCGTGGCGCCCACGGCCTGTGCAGCCAGATAGGCCAGCGCTTCATGCCCACGCAGACCGCCCCGCAGCAACGCCGACAGGGTGACCGCCGGGTTCAGGTGCGCACCCGACACCGGCGCGAACACCGTCAGCAGCGCCAGCAAGCCGGCGCCACCGGCCAGCGATTGCGCCAGCAGCGTCCACGTGGCATCGCCGCCGGAGAGCCGGCTTGCGTGGATGCCGGTGCCGATCACCACCGCAATTAGCAAGGCCGTACCGAGCCCCTCCGCGACGATGCGGCGCGCCAGGGATGGTGCAGCGGACGTGGTCGAAGCCGCGGCGCGAAGGTGGGACACAGTGGCCATGAGGAAAGAAGAGGAGCGATGCCAAGCGCATCGCGCGGGAGTTTGGAACCTCCGTTGGGGCCGATCAATGCACACGGGCGCGCTTGTGTCGCGCGCCCGAGTATCGAATGGTGCGATTGATGCGGGGCTGCTCAGGCCGGGCTTGCCGCGCCAGCCGCGGCCAGTTGCCGCTGCTGTGCACCCAGCCGCGCAAAGCCGACGGCCGCTGCGCCAAGCGCTGCCAGCATGGCCATGCATCCCGCCATCGTGCCGTGCGCCATGCCATTGGCACCGTCGGCTGCGGCAAAGGTGAAATACAGCCCGCCGATGCAGGCGACGCCCAGTGCGCCTGCCAATTGCTGCGCAGTAATCAGCAGCCCCGCTGCAGCGCCCGCCTGCGTACGCACTACGCCAGTCAGCACCAAGCCGATCAGCGGAACGACGACCAGCCCCTGCCCTGCCCCGTACAGCGCCACGGCAATGCCGATGCGCATCATGCTCGGCGTGGCGGGGTGCGCCCACTCCGTACCGAAACCCGACAGCAGTGCCAGCAAGCCCAGCGCCATCAGGCCGAGGCCTGCCAGCAGGGCGCGAACGCCATAGCGCCGTACCAGCGCATTGGCCACCCGCGACGTGATCAGAAACGTGATGGCCAGTGGCAGGATGGCGACCCCCATGCGCACCGCAGAAAGCTGCCGCCCGTTCTGCAGATACAGCGTCAGCACCAGGAAGAACGCCATCATCCCGATGTAATGCAGCGCCGACGCCGTCAGGCCCGTCATGAAGGTGCGATGCTGCAGCAAGGTGGGCGGCAGCAGCGGCGTACCGCCGGCACGATCGACACGGGCTTCCAGTTGCTGGAACGTGGCCATGCCGAGTACGCCTACGACAAGCAGTGCCAGGGTCCACACCGGCCAGTGCAGTTCGCGGCCGAACAGCAGCGGCACCAGCACGGCCGCCACGCTCACGGCCATCCACGCCACGCCGGCGGTATCGAGATGCACCTTCGCTGCGTTGGCGCCCGGGTGCGGAATCCAGCGCCAGCCCAGCAGCGCGGCAGTCAGCCCGACCGGCACATTGATCAGGAAGGCCGCGCGCCAGCCCAGCCCCGCGATGTCTGCGCTGGTGAGTGCGCCGCCCACCAGCAGCCCGGCCGCGCCGCCGGTGCCCATCACCAGGCCGAAGATCGACAGCGCGCGGTCACGCTCGGTGCCGGCAAAGAGCGCCTGCACGCTCGCCAGCACCTGCGGCACCATCATCGCGGCCGACAGGCCCTGCGCGAAACGCCATGCAATGAGCGCCGCCGCGCTACCCGCCAGCCCGCAACCGGCCGAGGTGGCGGTAAAGGCGACGAGGCCCAGCAGGAACACGCGCCTGCGCCCGAACAGATCACCCAGACGGCCGCCCGTGATGAGCAGAATCGCGTAGCCAAGCTGGTACACCGCCAGCACCGCCTCCAGTTGCGCGGGCGTGGCGTGCAGGCTTGTGCGGATGCTCGGGATCGCCACATTCGCGATGAACGCGTCGACGATGAACATGAATTGCGCCGTCACCATCACACCGAAGGCGAGCCAGCGGCGAGGTTCCGATACTGAGGAAGCAGAGGAAATGTGAGTCACGATCGGCTCCGGAAAGAGGGATGAACGCAGCGTAGGTGCGCGAGCCGATTCGATGCAGAGCTAGGATTAACCTAGGATTGGGTTGTCCCTCCCACCTTCACGCGCTGTCGTGTGTAATGCCCCTCATGGACGATTTCACCGCCGACCTTGCCTCCTTCCCTGCGGCGCCCCGTAACGAGCTGGGCGAGTTCCTGCGCAGCCGCCGCAGCCACCTGCGTCCGCAGGACGTGGGACTGCCCGAGGGCAGCGGGCGCCGTCGCACCGCCGGCCTGCGCCGGGAAGAAGTCGCACAGCTCGCCAACATCAGCATCGACTGGTATGTGCGCATCGAGCAGGGGCGCGACGTGCGGCCTTCCGTGGCGACCATCGAGGCGATCGGGCGCGCGCTGAAGCTGTCTTCGGATGAGCGCGCGCACATGCGTGGCCTGGCGCGCGCGGAATCGGTCTTCACGGCAGCTGCGGCGACCGGGCGTTCGGCCGCCGAAGCGGTGCCCGATGTCTTGCGCCGGGCCGTCGCCGGCATGGTCTTGCCCGCCCACGTGCGTAGCTACCGCACCGAGCTGCTGTGCTGGAACGAGGCGACCTCGCAGCTCTTCATGGATTTCGGCACGATGCCGCAGGAAGACCGCAACTCGCTGGTCTACATGTTCCTGTACGGGAATGCACGCGAGCGTTTTGTCGAGTGGGAGAACGAGGCGCGGCGCATGCTGGCGAAGTTTCGCGCGGTGTACGACCCGCACGCAGACGACCCGGTGCTCGTCGCGTTGGTCGACCGGTTGCGCACCAGCAGCCGCGAGTTCGATACCTGGTGGCGGCAGCACGAGGTGCGCGCCCAGCGCGCGGAGCACAAGCTGATCCGCACGCCCGCCGGCAAGGTTGTCCGCTACGACTACATCGGCCTGCCGGTGATGGAAGACCCGCGCCTGCGTATGGTGCTGTACGTGCCGGTCGAGGACGGCGCCTGAACGTTCAGGCCGTCAGCGCCGCGAGGATCGTGCCGGTATCGCGCACGCGGCCCAGTCGCGGGAACACGTTCTCCACCGAGGATCGATGCATCGCCGCATCGTTCGAACTCATCGCGTCTTCGGCCAGCACCAGCGCGTAGCCGTGCTCCCAGGCGGCACGCGCGGTCGATTCCACCCCCACGTGTGTCGAGATGCCGCCCAGCACGATGGTGGTGATGCCGCGACGGCGCAATTGCAGATCGAGTTCGGTACCGTAGAACGCGCCCCACTGGCGCTTGGTGATCTGGATGTCGGTGGGCGCCACTTCCAGCTCGGCGGGTTGTTCCCACCATTGCGGCGGCAGGCCACCGGGCTGTGTGGGCGCGGGGCGGTCGACGGGCTGGCGCGGCGCATCGGCGTAGTCCGGCGCCCACCCCACGCGCACCAGTACCACGGGTGCACCCAGCTCGCGAAAGCGCTTGGCGAGCTTGGCAGAGGCGCCCAATACCTGCTCGGCCGAGTGCGGCCCCTGGGCAAACGGCAGGATGCCGCGTTGCAGGTCGATCAACACCAGCGCGGTGTTTTTCGCAGACAAGTCGGACAGGGTTTGCAGCGGTTCAGACATCAAGTGCTCCAGGTGAATCGGGGTTACGGACGACGGATGACACACGTTGCCGTGGCATGCGCCAGCAATGTGCCGTCCTGCGTTTTTAGCGTGCCCTCCGACACGCCGATCGTGCGCGAGACATGCAGCACGCGTCCAACGGCCACCAGCGGCGTATCCACCGGCACCGCCTTCACCATCTTTACGTTCAAGTCGACCGTGCCGTAGCCGACGCCGGCTTCGAGCATCGAATGCACGGCGCAGCCCGTCACGGAGTCGAGCACCGTCGCCGCAAAGCCGCCATGCACACCGCCCAGCGGATTGAGGTGGCGTTTGTCGGCCCGGGCACCGAAGTGCACCGTGCCCGCTTCGATGAGGTCCATCGTCATTGGGATGGTCTCGCTGATGGATGCGCGCGGCAGAGTGCCGTGCGACATGGCCTGCAGCAATTGCAGGCCGGTCATTTGGGACGGATGCATGGGAGGAGCCTGGTGGCGTTGAGGTGACTCGACACTCTACCGCGAGCCCGATTGCCAGGGCTGCAATGCGTTGCATTGGACGGCGCAACAACGCCCGCCTCTGCGCATGTTCCCAATGCGGGTAGACCCTAGCGTTGCGCGCACACCGACGCGAAAGGCTCCAGAAAGGTGCCCCCTTCTACGCTCGCCCAGCGATTGCATCGGGCGGTCTGACCCACTGCCGTTGCGCGTTTCCCGAAGCCGGCATCACGACCGGACACCATCACCCACAAAGGAAGGAGACTTCAATGTCCCGCATCAAGTTTGCCCTTGCGGCAACTGCAGCCGCAGCGGCCACGCTGGCCACCGGCGCCGCTCATGCCCAGTCGAACGTGACGCTCTACGGCCTGATCGACACCACTATCAGCACCGTCAACAACACCAACGCTTCAGGCGCGCGCACCACCGGCTTCCAGATTCCCTGGTTCTCGGGCAGCCGCTGGGGCCTGACCGGCAAGGAAGACCTGGGCGGCGGCACGTCGGCCATCTTCAAACTGGAATCGGAATACGAAACGCCGACCGGCAACATGGACACCCCGGGCGTGCTGTTCAATCGTGACGCCTGGGTGGGCCTGTCGAGCCAATCGCTGGGCAAGCTGACCTTCGGCCGCCAGAACGCGATTGCGCGCGATATCTCTGCCATCTACGGCGACCCGTACACCAGCGAGAAAGTCGGTCTGGAAGAAGGCGGGTACACCAACACCAACAACTTCAAGCAGCTGATTTTCTATGCAGGCAGCGCCACCGGCACGCGCATGAACAACGGCGTGGTGTGGAAGAAGATGTGGGGCGGCCGCTTCCTGACGGCCCTGGGCTATCAGTTTGGCGAAGTGCCGGGCCAGTTCACGCAAGGCACCACCGAGTCGCTCGCACTGGGCTACAACGGCGACAACTTCCATCTGGCAGGCTTCGCCCAACAGGCCAAGGTGGGCGGCTTCATGGATCGTTCCTACTCGCTGGGCGGCAACGTGATCATGGGTATGTTCCGTGTCAACGCCGGTTACTTCCACTACACCGGCGAGCAGCCAGCCGCGCTGGGCAATCGCAAGGACGACGCCTACACGCTGTCGCTGAAGATCGCTCCGCAAGGCGCGTTCGACTATGAAATCGGCTACCAGATCATGAAGGCTGACAACGCTGCCTTCAGCGCAGATGGCAACACGCTCAATGCGTACGCCAGCGTGGTGGGCGCCACCGCAGCGGGCAGCGGCCGCAAGAACACGCTGTACGGCTCGGTGTTCTACCACGTGTCCAAGCGCACGGAGTTCTACGTGGCGGCGGACTACATGAAGCTCAAGGATCAGTACATCGTGGGCGGCACCAACGGCCACAACAGCCAGACGGAGTTTGGTGTCGGTATGCGCACGCGCTTCTAAGCGAGTGTTTGGTTTGAGCTAGCGGCGCTCGCGCACCTGATCGACAAACTTGTTGGTGTAGGTGCGCGAGAGGTCGATGTGCTTGTCGCGCGCGTTGGCATTGCTGGCGGCGAGGACGCGCAGGACGGTGGGTGGGCCGTCGTCCGGCATGCGTCCGTCGGTGCTGAAAGTGGGCAACGCGGCGGCAAGCGCTTTTGTGTACAGCTCTGGATGATCGCGCCGGAATTCAGGCGGCATGCGGGCGGCAATGTCTTCAGCACCGTGCGTGCGCATGTAGCGCAGGGTGTGCACGAATGCGCGGGCCAGTTTGGCGGCGACGTCCGGATGCGCTTCCAGCCATTCGGTCTGCAAGTACAGACACGCGGCCGGATACGAACCGCCCAGCGCGGCACGCGTGCTCTCCAGCGTGCGCAGATCGAGCAGCACCCGGGCTTCGCCGCTGTGCACGAGGCGTGAGACCGTCGGGTCGGTGGTCATGCCGGCATCGATGCGGCCGCTGCGCAGAGCGGTGACGAAGCTGCGTTCGGCACCGACCGGCAGCATGGTGTAGTCGCCGGCCGACAGCCCCTGCTGCGTCATCAGGTAACGCGTGAGAAAGCTGGTGGATGCGCCCAGCCCCGTCACGCCCAGCGTGCGGCCGCGCAGGTCACGCATGGACTGCACCGTCGCCGGTAACCGTGTCGACACGACTTCCGCCTCGCCCGGCACCTGACTGAATACGACAATGGCGCGCACTTCCTTGCCCTTGGCCTGCAGGTCGATGGTGTGGTCATAAAAGCCGACCACGCCTTGCGCAAAGCCGGTGAGCAGTTCGCTCTCCGCATCGACGCCGGCGGGCTGCGAGACCAGTTCCACATCGAGCCCTTCGTCACGGAAATAGCCCAGGCGCTGCGCTAGCGTAGCGGGCAGGTAGATCATCTTGGCGGTGCCGCTGACCATGAGCGTCAGGCGCGCCGGGTCTTGTGCAAGGGCATGCGAAGTTGCCACGGCCAGAAGGGCAGCGAGCCACGGCGTGACCCAGCCCCGGACGCCGCGTGCGCGAGCGCTCCTGCAGGTAAAAACACCCATTGAGTTGTCTCCGGCTCTTTTGTAGATATCAGTATCGCGCGGTCCGGATCTGGTGAATGACGCCTCCGGCGCGCGTAGGCAGCCGCCACCATTCTAGGAAGCGGCAACCCACAAATAGCTTTCATTTTTCGGACGCGCTGTTTTCGCATGAAGCTGCTCCTGATCGAAGACAACGCCCCGCTGGCGCACTGGCTCTCTGAAGCCTTGCGCCGCGCCCATTTCACCGTGGATCACGCCACCGATGGCGAATCCGCCGACACGCTGTTGCTTACGCAACACTACGATGTGGTGCTGCTCGACCTGCAATTGCCCACGTTGTCAGGGCAAGGTGTATTGCAACGTTTGCGCGGCCGGCGCAACCCGGTGCCGGTGCTGATTCTCACGGCCAGCGGCGGGATCGACGACAAGGTTGCCTGCCTGGGTGCCGGCGCCGATGACTACCTCGTCAAGCCGTTCGAGATTCGCGAGCTGATTGCGCGCATCCAGGTGCTGGTGCGGCGCAGCGCGCCTGATCAGTCCGTCGAACTGCAATGTGGCGACCTGACTTACCACACCGGCAGCCGCACCTTCAACCTTGCCGGGCAGCCGCTGGTGCTGCCAGCACGTGAGCACACCGTCCTTGAAATCCTGATGCTGAAGCTTGGGCGCACGGTGTCCAAACCGGCGCTGGTGAACGGCGTGTTCGGGATGGACGACGAAGCCAGCCCCGAGGCCATCGAGATATACATCCACCGCCTGCGCAAGAAGCTGGAGCATTCCGCTGCCACCATCGTCACGCTGCGCGGCCTTGGCTACCTGCTGCGCGATGCCTCCGCCGCGCAGTCCTGACCAAGCGCCAGCGCAGTCCGCCCCAACGCGGGCGCGTAGCCTGCGTGCGCGGCTGGTGTTGTGGCTGGCATTGCCGCTGGTCGTCTATGTGGCGGCCGATGGCTGGCTCGACCTGGCCGCCGCACGTCATAACGCCGATCTCGTGCACTTCCATGCGCTCGACACGGCCGCACAGATGATCAGCGGCCAGATCGAATGGGACGAAGGCCGCCTGCGTGTGTCGGTGCCGCCGGCTGCGCTGGCCGTGTTTGCCGCGCCGGAAACCCCGGTGCGCGATCAGGTGGCGTACCAAGTCAGCACCGAGCACGGGCGCCTGCTGGCCGGGCGGCTCGACTTCGGCACGCGCCCCGCGTTTGACGCAGCGGGCCTGGCCGACGCCGGCACCTACACCGATACCGTGGAAGGCCAGCCCGTGCACGTGGCCGCAGTGGTGCGCACCATGTACGACGCCGGCCGCACCGAGCGCGTCGTCACGCGCGTCGCGCAAACCATGAACGGTCGTGACGCGATGATCCGCCAGCTGTGGTGGCCTGGCACCGTGCGCCAGCTCGCGCTGGTGGGACTGGCGCTGGCGATGATCCTCATCGGCCTGACGCTCGAGCTGCGGCCGATCTTGCGGCTGGCCGGCAACGTGTCGGCACGCGCGCCTACCGACCTTGCGCCGCTAGATCCCGCTGGCTTGCAGCACGAGCTGCAGCCGATTGCCGGGGCGTTCAACCAATACCTGCAGCGCATTGCCGACAACGCGATCACGCAGAAGCGCTTCATTGCCGATGCTGCGCACCAGATGCGCACGCCGCTGGCGATTCTCGATACGCAGATGCAGGTGGCAGCGCAAACCAACGCGGATGCCGCGCTGCACGAAGTCCTGAAGGCCGCGCGAACCAGCACGCGCAACCTGGCGGATCTCATCAACGACTTGCTGCTGCTGTCTCAGGCCGAAGCATCGGCCGCGACGAGCGAGGCGGTCGACCTCTCGCAAGTGGCGCGCACCGTGTTGGAGGACCTCGCGCTGCTGGCCGACGGCCGTCGGATCGATCTGGGGATCGAGCCTGCCGAGCAGCCCGTCTGGACGTCAGGCAACCGCACGCTGATCGCCGCTCTGCTCTTCAACCTGGTCGACAATGCCGTGCGTTACACGCAGGAAGGCGGCCGCGTGACGGTGCAGGTGTCGGCGGACTACGGTTGGGCCATGCTGACCGTGACCGACAACGGGCCCGGCATTCCGCCCGAGGCGTACACACGCGTGTTCGAGCGCTTCACGCGTCTGGAAGGCACGCAGACCCAGGGCAGCGGCCTGGGTCTGGCGATCGTGCGTCAGATCGTGGATCGCATGGGCGGTCAGATTGCGCTGGCGCCCGGGCCGGGCGGCGCCGGGCTGGCGGTGACGGTTTGGCTGCGGCGGACGAGTGCGCCCGCCGCAGCGTAAGTCACCGCCCCTGCCTTACTGCTTCGGCATTTATTGCACCGACACAAACACCGGGTTCGAGTAGAACCACAGATCGTTGTAGTTGCGATCGTTGATGGCGTTGAAGCGCGCGGCGTTTTCCGTCACCACGGTCTTCTGGTCGGGCAGCGGGTTGCCGTTGCTGGTTTCGCCCGACACGTTCATGCCGAGGTTGGTGCCGCGCAGGCGGAAGTATTGGTTCTTGGCCGCTGTGTAGGTGTACGTGATGCTGTTGTAGCCGTCGGCGTCGACCTTCCAGTCCGCCTTCGTGAACGTGGCGATGACCTTGGTGGAGTCATTGGTGTCCTTGGCATAGGCCGGCGTGCCCGATGCGGCCTTGCCCGTCACGTCACCCGCAATCAGGTCAACGTGATCCACCACCGGACGCATGTTGACCTTGAAGCCGCTGCCCAGCGGGTACTCGTAGTTGTTGTGATCGGGGCTCTTGAAGCGGATGGTGATCGTTACCTTGTCGCCGGCCTTGGCCGTGAGCGTGCCGCCCATGTCGGCTGACGTGGCCGCGGTCCCCGCACTGAAGTCCAGCGCGTTGATAAGGTCGCCAAACACGGCGAACGATTTGCCCGAGCGCATGGCCGCCAGCAGCGTCTTCAGGTCGGGGCTGGTGCCCGGCAGCCAGATGTAGGTCTTGGCGTATTCGCCGGGGTAGTAGCCGCTGCTGAACTGCTGTGTGGCATCCACTTCAAAGTGGTGGTCAGAATCGGCAAAGTTCCAGATGCGGCGGCCTTCGCCGAGCAGCGCATCCCAGATGCCGCCGACTTGCGCGACCACGTAGTCGACACCGCCGTAGGTGCGGTTCTTCAGGTTAGCGTCGGTGTAGGCGCTGGTATAGCCGCCGCGGTCGGGCTCCATCTGGTTGCCGACCATGCCTTCGATGCCGAACATGACGTCGGGCGCGGTGTCGTTGAACTCGCGGAAGTCCGCCACCGTGTACTTGCCCGGGTTGCGCGACGGATGGTTGATCAGGCCGTAGCTCGAGTTCGGGTAATTCGTCTTGAGCCACTTGAAGGCATTGACCACGTCGGCGTGCGTGGTGCCGGCGCGCGGGCCTTCCTGCTGCCACGCGGTTACATCGTTCGGGTCAAACAGCGATGCGGCCTGCTGCGTGAAGAAGTATTCGAACTTGTTCAGGCCCTTGGCCGACGTCTGCAGCTTGTCGGTGCCATCAAAGATACCGACGTTCAGGTGGTCGTGCGTGGGCATGTCCCATTCGGCAGCCGAGAAGATCAGCTTGCCCGCGTACTTGCCTGCCGCTTGCGCCTGCGCAATGGCGGGCATCTCGTACTTGGCGATCCCGGCGGACGCGGCAATGGAGCCGCCCGTGAGCGTGGCGCCCGTGGCGTCGCGCGGCGACGGGCGCAAGTGGTTCGATACGGCCATCCAGTCGAGGCTGTTGAGGTCGAACGCGTGGTCGAGCACCGTGGACAACGGCGTGACGGCATCGACGGACTCCGCCGTGTGCACGTGCAGATCGCCCGTCGTCCACATGCCTTGCGGCTTGGCAGGCTGTGTCGGTGTGGTGGGCGTGGTCGGTGCCGGCGAGGTGCCTGCCGTGCTCGTGGGCGCGGGGTCGTTACTGCCGCCGCAGGCGTAGAGGCCGAGGGTCATGCATGCCGGCACCGCAATCGCGAGCAGCGTTTTCTTGGTCGAAAGCATTGTGGTTTCCTGTCGATTCGATGAGGTCGGGCAAACGCCTCCGGCCACCCATGCATGTGGGCGGCTCTTGCACGACTAAAACGTTTGCGCGGCCGAATCTTGGCGGGAAACCATGAAAATTTAGTGACGAAGCCGCATGAAAACAGGAAGCGGTGTGGCCCAGAACGAATCGGTTGGGCACGCAAACAGCGCGCAAAGAAAACGGCCCCAACAAGGGGCCGCGTTCATCGCGATTTGTCCCGGCGCCAGGGCGGGGTCTTGGGGGCGCAGCGCGGAATTATTTCATCGCGGGCTTCAACTGCTCCGCCATCTGCAGATGCTCGCGCAGCGCAGGCAGGTTATGTGAGAAGAACGCCTTGATGTCGGGGTCCTTCGCATCCTTGGAGGCCTTGTCGAACAGTGAGACCGCCTCCTTGTGCGCTTTCACGCCCACCTCGTCGGCGTAGGCCTTGTCGAACTTCGCGCCTTCCAGCGCGCTGAGCTTGTCGACCTTGGCGCGCTCGTCCGCAGGCAAGCTGTCCGGCACCGCAATGCCCTTTTTACCGGCCAGCGCCTTGAGTTCGTCGCCCACCGTGGTGTGGTCCTTCACCATGCGCTGTGCAAAGGCGCGTACGTCCGGGTTGCTCGCACGTGTAATGGCAACCTGGCTGGCCTGCACTTCGAGCATCCCGGCAGCCGCAGCCTTGGTGACGAAGGTGGTGTCGGACTTGTCCGCCGCCGCCCGCGCCACACTCAGCGCACCGCCAAAGCCCAGCAAGCCCGCCACAAACAACGCTGCAACGCGGCGCGCGCCAATATGCTGTGTCGATCTGTTCATGAGTTGTCCTCCTGCGCGGGTGCGCATCACATTTCGTGGCCGATAGCCTTGGAAACGGCGGCCGGCGTGTCGTACTCGTCGTCGGGCATGTCGCGCAGCGTCTTGAGCGTGCTGTCGTCTGCACCGTTGGCCTGCGCGGTCTTCACCAACTCCTGCTTCTTGGCGGGGTAAGACGCGCCCTTCAGGGCCTTTTGAATGCCGATCGGCGAATGCGTTGCGTGTTCACGCCCGCTGCCGCCCTGTGCGCCGCGCTCCTTGTCGGATGCGCCGCTGCGCTTGCTTTGGGACGTCGATTTCGAGTGCGACGCGTGCTTGCTGTTGTCGCGAGTCGGTTTCATGACACCTCCGCTGGTCGGTTGACTGGGCCGTCACCGGAAATGGCGCGGCCCGCAACCGTTTTGCAGCAGCGAACATGCCTGCGCAAATGTGCGACGAAGGCAAAAGAAACGCGGGTCAGAAGCGGCGCGCGGGCTACGTGCGCGATGCAAGCTTGGCGCGAGGGCGCGGCATCGGCAGCGACGCCTCTCCCAACGCCCTGCTGACCGCGTTCGGCTTGTCGACCAGATCCTCCAGCGTGTAGCCATCGAGCACCTCAAAGTACGCCCGCAACGCCGCGTGCAGCACGCCACGCAGGCCGCACACGCGCGTGATGACGCAGTGGTTGTCGTCGCCGTGAAAGCACTCGACCATGCGGAAGTCGGGCTCGGTGGCGCGCACCACATCGCCGAGGTTGATTTCGGCCGCAGGGCGGCCGAGCGTGATGCCGCCCGCGCGCCCGCGCACGGTGTGCAGGAAGCCGTCTTGCCCAAGCTGCTGCACGATCTTGATGAGGTGGTTCTTGGGAATGTCGAAGGCATCCGCAATGCGCTGGATCGTGACGAGTTCGTCCGGGTGCACGGCCACGTAGATCAGCGTGCGCAGGGCGTAGTCGGTGTAGTCGGTCAGTCGCATGGCGGGCGGGCGGGTTTGCCGCAGGTAAAAACATTCATAAGAGGAACATCTTATCGGGAAGTTGCCCACAAGATGCGCCGGTTTGCCGCAGGTCAATTTGTTGCATCACAAATATACGTTTAATAGAATCCAATGCAAGCGGTGGCCTGAGGACCAGGCCATCCAGAACAAAGCGTGACGGCGCCCCCCGTCTTATTTGTTGCATATTTCACGCATATTTGGAGTCCAGCATGCTGTCCGACAAGTCCAAGCCCTATATCGATGCCAGCGTTCCGGTGCTGCGCGAGCATGGCTTGACCATCACCCAGACCTTCTATCGCAACATGTTCGCCAGCCACCCCGAGCTGACCAACGTGTTCAACATGGGCAACCAGGCCAATGGGTCGCAGCAGCAGTCGCTGGCTTCGGCGGTGTTTGCGTACGCCGCCAACCATGGCAACAACGCGGCGCTGGCGCCGGTGGTCAACCGCATCGTGCACAAGCACGCCGCTGTGGGCATCAAGCCGAGCCATTACCCAATCGTCGCGCGTCACCTGTTGGGGGCGATTGCGGACGTGCTGGGCGACGCCGCCACGCCCGACCTGCTTGCCGCCTGGGACGAAGCCTATTGGCTGCTCGCGGCCGAGCTGATCGCGGCGGAAGCGCGCCTGTATCAGCACACTGGCAGCGGCCCCGACCATCGTCAGCCGGTGCGCATTGTCCGCCGCCGTCAGCAGGCCGAAGACGTGGTCTCGCTCACGCTCGAAGCCGTGGGTGATGCGCCGCTGGCCGATTTCCTGCCGGGTCAATACATCTCGGTGCAAGTGGAGCTGGCCCCGGGCGCGCTGCAGCAGCGTCAGTACAGCCTGTCGGACGCGCCCAATGGCCGCACCTGGCGCATCTCGGTCAAGCGCGATGCGGGTGATGCTGATCGCCCTGCGGGCACCGTGTCGAGCTGGCTGCACGCCAATGCGCGCGAAGGCGACGTCCTGCTGGTCAGCCAACCCTATGGAGACTTTGTGCCGCAACTGGCGACCGACAACCCGATCGTGCTGATGTCGGCCGGTGTTGGCATCACGCCCATGATCTCGGCGCTCAACACGCTCGCGCAGCAGAACAGCGCGCGCAAGATCGTATTCAGCCACGCCAGTCGCGCGGCCTCGCATGTTGCCCACGCCGATGATCTGGAGCGCGCCGCACAGGCGCTGCCTGCATTCGAGGCGCACGTATTCCTGGAGTCCGGCGAAGACGCGGAATTCGCGCAGCGCCCGGCCCAGCCCGGCCGCATGACGGTCGACACGTTCGTGCGCGACCACGGGACGGAAGCAGACTTCTATCTCTGCGGCCCGCTGCCGTTCATGCAGGCGCAGCGTGCAGCGCTGCTCGCCAGCGGCGTGCCGTCGGAGCGAATCCACCGCGAAGTGTTCGGCCCCGATCTGCTGGACGACATCCTCTGACCTGAACCACGGAAATCACCATGCCCCGCCAAGCCCCGTTGCTCACCATCGGCAAGCCCGACCCGGCAAGCCGCATGCCTTACACGGGGCGGGCTGTTTTCGCGCTCGGCTTCCGACCCTTTTACCTGCTTGCAGCCGCCTTTGCCGCCTTGGGCATGGCGTTGTGGGCAGCGTTGCTGCTGGGCGTGCTGCCCTCGGCGCAGGGCCCTGCCACCATGGCACCGCTGTTCTGGCATGCGCACGAGATGGTGTTCGGCTTTGCTGCGGCGGTGGTGGTCGGTTTCCTTTTCACCGCAGGCAAGAACTGGACGGGCCTGCAGACGCCACAAGGCGCGCAACTCGCCGCGCTGGCCGCGCTGTGGCTGGCGGCGCGTGTGCTGATGTGGACGGGCCCCGTGGCGCTGGCCGTGGCGGCGGATGTGGCGTTTCTGCCGGCGTGCGGCGTGGCGTTCCTGCGCGTCCTCCGGCGCGCAAAAAGCGCCCGCAACTACGGCTTGGCGATCGCGCTGCTGGTGCTCGGTGCCGTCAACGCGGCGTTCCATTCGGCGCTGGCTCTGGACGCGCCGTTGGCCGCATTGCGCTGCCTCGATGCGGCCGCTGGGCTGGTCTGCCTGTTCGTCACGGTCATTGGCGGACGCGTCATCCCGATGTTTACGTCCAACGCCGTTCCTGGCGTGCACGTGCGCCGCGTAGTGTGGGCCGAGCGCGCTATCGTGCCGGCGACTGCGCTCGCCGTTGCCATGTTGGCGACGCCCCTTCAAGGCATCGTGCCGGCCATCGTGTTTTCGGCGGCAGCAGTCGTGCAGGCCGTCCGCTGGGCTGGCTGGGACACGCGCCGCACGCTGCGCACGCCCATCGTCTCCATCCTGCATGTGGCGTATGCCTTCCTGCCCATCGGCTTTGGCATGTTGGCTGCCGCAGCGCTCGGTTGGGGCGACCGTTCCACCGCGCTGCATGCGCTCACGGCAGGAGCCATCGGCGGCGCCATCATCGCGATGATCACGCGCACCGCGCTGGGCCACACCGGCCGGATGCTGCGTACGGGCCGGGCCGAGAATTTCGCCTACGCAGCCGTCGCGCTGGCTGCACTCGTGCGCGTGGCTGGCCCCGCCTTGCTGCCGCGCGAGGTGTGGATCGGTGGCGCGAGCGTGCTGTGGGTGGCGGCGTTTGTGGCGTACCTGTGGCGCTACACGCCGTGGCTGATGGCGCCGCGCGCTGACGGCCGGGAAGGCTGAGCTTCTCCCCTGCCCTTTCCGCCCCCGGCGGCTTCCGTAGAATGGCGCAGCTCCTTTGCACACTGCGCCCACGATGGATGTCCATTTGACGATCCACGGCCGGCACGACCTTGCCGGCCAGCTCTATCGACAACTCCGCACCGCCATCCTCGATGGTCGGCTCGTGCCGGGCGAGCGTCTGCCCTCCACGCGCGACCTGGCGCTGCAGATTGGTGTGTCGCGCAAGACCACGCTCGACGTATTCGAACGCCTCATTGCCGAGGGCTATCTACAGCCACGCGCCGGCTCCGGCACCTTCGTGGCCGAAGCCACCGAAGGGTTGCGCGCCCGCACGCTGGCCGTCTCGCCTGCGGCGCAACTTGCTTCGCCCAGGCCGGCCGTACGCACCTTCGACACGCCCTGGAACAACATGCCCGCGGTGCTGCCCCTGCCGCGCGCGAATCTCGTCTACGACTTTGTGGGTGGCGTGACGGAGAAGCGCCTGTTTCCGTTCGACGTGTGGCGCCGTTGTGTTGCGCATGCGCTGCGGCAGCAGGCGCGCGGGCGCGGCGGCTATCAGGACCCGGCGGGCGACCAGGCGTTGCGTCTGGCCATTTCGCGCTATCTCGCATTCAGCCGTGCGGTGGTGTGCGCGTGGGCCGATATTGTCGTCACGCAGGGCGCGCAGCAGGCCATCGACCTGATCGCTCGCGTGCTCGTGCGCCCCGGGGATACGGTGGCGATTGAAGACCCGGGTTACCCGCCCGCGCGCATTGCGCTGCAGGCGCTGGGTGCCAAGGTCGTGCCGGTGCCGGTAGACGCTGAAGGCCTGGTCGTCGATGCGCTGCCGAAGCACGCGAAGCTCGTCTACGTAACGCCGTCGCACCAGTTTCCGCTGGGCATGCCGATGAGCCTGGCGCGCCGCGCACAACTGCTTGACTGGGCGCAGCGCCATGACGCGCTGATCATCGAAGACGATTACGACAGCGAATTCCGCTTCGACGGCCGCCCGATGGAATCGCTCAAGAGCCTGGACGCTGCCGGTTGCGTGGCTTACGTGGGCACGTTCTCCAAAACGATCTTTCCGGAGCTGCGCATCGGCTACGTCGTGCCGCCCGCTTCGTTGGTGGCGCCGCTGCGGCACGCCAAGCAGGTGGCCGACTGGCACAGTGAATCGCTCATGCAGGCGGCGCTGGCCAAGTTCATGCTCGACGGCGATTTCGGCAAGTATCTGCGCCGCATGCACAAGGAATACGCTGCACGACGCAATGCGCTGCTGCGACATCTGCGTGGCCCGCTGGCACCTTGGCTGGCGCCCGTGCCGTCGGCGGCGGGCATTCACATGGCAGCGCAGTTGCAAGCGCCGTTGGCGGAAGCCGAGTTGGTCAAGCTGGCGGAGAGTGTGGGCGTCGGGCTATACGGCACAGCCCGGATGCATGTGGCGCGGCCGCCGCAGCCCGGATTGCTGATCGGCTACGGCCATGTAAACGTTGCGGAGATCGACGCGGGCCTTGGCAAGCTGGCGGAAGTGCTAGTCAGAGTGGCTACCTGATATTCGCTGGGATTGGCGATTTCAAGGTGCCACCTGCGCGCCTAGACTGGCTCCAGTTCTCAAGCACAGGAGCCATCTCATGGAACCCCGCCTCGACTTCTATCAAAGCAATCCCGCCGCCATCCAGGCCGTCATGGGCCTGGAAAAAGCGCTGGGCAAAAGCACGCTGGAAAAACCGCTGACTGAACTCGTGCGCCTGCGGGCCTCGCAAATCAACGGCTGCGCCTACTGCGTCGACCTGCACACCGCCGATGCCCGCAAGGGCGGTGAAGACAACCGCCGCCTGGCCACCGTGTCCGTCTGGCATGAGACGCCGTTCTTCACCGACCGCGAACGCGCCGCGCTGGCGTGGACAGAAGCCGTCACCCTCGTCGCACAAACGCGCGTGCCCGATGACGTCTGGCAGTCTGTGCGGGCGCAATTCTCCGATGCCGAGCTGGTCGATCTCACGCTGCTGGTGAGCACCATCAACACGTGGAACCGCCTGGCCATCAGCTTTCGCAAGCTGCCCGCTTGAGCGCCGCATATACTGCCTCGCACGGCGCGCGCCGCACACGGAGGCCACATGCTGCACAACGTCCGCGCCCTAAGCGTGAATGTCGAGCGTCACTTTGATGACGTGGCCATGTTCCTGGCCGAGCCGCTGAACTTCCCGATCTGGGCGACCGGTCTGTCGGAAGGGCTCGCGCCCGGCACGCAGGGTTCGGGCGCGGCCCCCGACGAGTGGATTGCGAAGGCCGCACCCAACAGCGACGAAGGCAGCGTGTTCATCCGCTTCAGCCCGCCCAATGAATTTGGCATTGCCGATCACTGGGTCCGCCTGCCGGACGGGTCAATCGTCTACGTGCCGCTGCGCGTGGTGCGCAACGGCGCGGGCACGACAGTCTCGCTCACGCTGTTTCAGCAACCGAACATGGACGACGCACAGTTCGACGCCGATGCCGAATGGGTGCAGCGTGACCTGGTGAAGCTGAAGATGGTGCTGGAAGCCGAGTAACCGCTCAGGCCTTCTCCGCCTGCGGGGCTTGCGGCGCCGTTTGCGGACCGGACGCTCCGGAAGAGGCCAGAGATGCGGCCAGCGACGGGTCGCCATGCGCATCCGATCCCTTCACCTGGCTCACCCAGAACACGCAGAACAACCCCGCCGCCACGGCCAGCCAGCCGTTGAGGCCATAGCCTTCGATGCGGCCACCCGCGCCGCCGGACAGCAGCAGCCCGCCGACCCACGCACCTACGCCGGTACCCACCGACATCACCGCGCTGTTGGCCGACAGGAACGCACCGCGCACCTGCGGGGCGGGCACCGTCGTCATCAGCGCTTGCATCGGCACCATGCGGCTGGAGAGGATCACCATGAAGAACGGGAAGAACAGCAGCATGCCAATGAAGGGCCAGTCAGGCAGATGCGTCATCACCAGCACCGGGATGAACGCCAGCAGTGCGGCGCCCACGAACACGCGGCGGCGGCCGTAACGGTCGGCCAGCTTGCCCACCGCGCGTGAGCTGAAGAACGACGCCGCGCCGCCAGCCACATACAGCCATGACAGATTTTCGGGCGACACCCCGTGATTGGCCACCAGTACCGGCGAGATGAACGGAATCACCATCATGTGCGAGCCCATCATCACGAAGGTCAGCACAAAGGCGCGCAGGTGGCGCGGGTTGGTGAGCAATTGCCACAGGCCGGAGAGGATCTCGCCCAGCGTCTGGCTGCGCTTGCCTGCCAGATGTTCGGCCAGCGGCGGAATGGTCTGCCGTGCGCCCAGCCAGATCAGTACCGTAAGCGCCGTCAGCAGGAAGAACGGCGCCGACCAGCCGAAGTGCGCGCCAATGGCAATGCCCACCGGCACGCCCGCCATGGCTGCCAGCGCAAACGACGACATCACTACACCAGTGGCGGCACCGCGCCGTGCGGGCGGTACCACGTCTGACAGCACGGCCATGATGATCGACCCGAGCACGCCGCCCGTGACGCCCGCAAATGCGCGGGCAAACAGCAGCATGCCGTAGCTGCCCGACAGCGCGCAGGCCAGGTTGGCCAGCGTGAAGAGGCCGTAGACGGTCAGCAGCAGGCGGCGCCGGTCAAAACGGTCGACATAGGTGGCGGCCAGCAGGCCGGAAGCGCCCGAGCACAGCGAATACACCGACACCGCCGTGGCGAACGCCGCCGGACCGATGCCAAACGTATGCATGATCTGCGGACCAAGCGGCATCATCACCATGAAATCCATGATGACGGTGAACTGCGTGAGCGCGAGCAGCCAGAGCAACCGGCGCTCGCGCGAGGAATCAAGTAAAGGCATGAGGGCGAGCGAAGAAAGGGAGAAGGCGGCGCGCGCAGACTGGAGCCGGAATCGGCCGGCTGGCACGCCGTGTTGTGTCAGAAAACATATCTTAAGATAGTTGTCGCGACACAAGAAGTCAAACTTTATTCAAGCGGGATTCTCCGCCTCGTCACGGTTTCGAGGCGAGCAATGGGCTATTTCGCCCGGAGCATCCAAAGCACGTCGAGCACATGCTGCGTCGATCGCTCAACGTGGCCGGCCCGGTGCGCGATGCCAAGCTCTCGCCACAAGGCGGGCCTGAGCGGCCGCATGGTGATACGTGCATCCGACGGCGCGGCCGAGGCCTCGTGCGGCAGCAGCGTTGCGCCATAACCGGCGGCGACCAAGCTCTTGATGGCGTCGTTGTAGTTGAGCTGGATGCGCGGCACGGGGTGATGGCCGCCCGCCGCGAACCATTCGGTCGTCTGGCGCGAGAGTCGTGTGGTCGCGTCGTTCAGGATCAGCGGTTGTGCAGACAGCCACGCGGGCGTGATGCGTTCCGGGCTCTGCCAGTGCGCCGGCAGGAACGCCATGACCGGGTCGCGCCGCCACGGCTTGATGGCCAGGCCGGCCACCTGCGATTGCGGCAGCGCCACCAGGCCAATATCCAAGGCCCCATCGGCAAGCCCCACCAGCGTTTCCTGCGAGGTGAGCACGGCCACCTGCACGTCGATGCCGGGGTGGTTTTGCCGCAGCACGTCCAACGCCTGCGGCAGCAGATGTGCGATCGCGCCGGTGGAAGCGCCCAGCCGGACGCGTCCGCTCAAGCCTTGCACCTGCCGCTGGATGTCGTCCAGCGCCTGTTCGGCATCGGCGAGCAGCTTGCGCGCGCGTTCCACCATCACCTCGCCAATGGCGGTGGGCTGCACCTGCCCGCGCTTGCGAGAGAGAAGTTGCGCGCCTACGCGATCTTCCAGCTCGGCAATGTGCAGGCTCACGGTGGGCGCCGCCAGATGCAGTGCCCGCGCCGCGTCGGCAAACGATCCGCGGCCGGCCACTTCCACGAGTGTGCGCAGGCGGTCCAGGCTGATTTCTCGCATGATTCAGAAAAGCTGAATGTGATGGTTGGGAAATTCAACTTTTCATATTCTAGGTCGCGCTCGAAGATGGGGGGTCGCATTCACCGCCCTCTTCTTTCTTCTATTGGAGCGCCCCGCCATGTCCACTCCCCTCGTCTTCATTGATGGCGACCAAGGCACCACCGGCTTGCAGATTCACGAGCGTCTGCGTGACCACGTGGAGCGGCAGGACCTGAAACTGCTCACGCTTCCCGCCGACGCGCGCAAAGATGCGCAACGCCGCGCCGAGGTCATCAACGCCTGCGATATCGCCATCCTATGCCTGCCCGATGCGGCTGCGCGCGAGGCGGTCGCGGCCGTCGTCAACCCGAGTGTGCGCGTGATCGACGCCAGCTCCGCGCATCGCACCACGCCGGGCTGGGTGTACGGCTTTCCGGAGATGAGCGAAGGGCAAGCCCAAGGTGTTGCCGCGGCGTCGCGCGTAACCAATCCCGGCTGCTACCCGACCGGCGCGATCGGGCTGCTACGTCCGCTTGTGCAGGCCGGCCTCGTGCCGGCGGATTACCCGATCAGCATTCATGCCGTGTCCGGCTATTCGGGTGGTGGCCGGGCGGCGGTGGAAACCTACGAGGGGCCGGATGCAGCAAATGCCTTGCCGTTCCAGGTGTACGGGCTGGGTTTGGCGCACAAGCACACGCCGGAGATCCAGCTGCACGCGGGGCTCACGCAGCGGCCGATGTTCGTCCCGGCCTACGGTGCATATCGCCAGGGCATCGTGCTGACGGTGCCGCTGGAACTGCGCCTGCTCAACGCTGGCATTGATGCGGCCGCGCTGCACGCGTGTCTGGCCGACCATTACGCCGGCGCGCAGCATGTGGACGTGATGCCGCTGCAGGTGTCGTCGGCCTTGCCGCATCTGGACCCCCAGGCGCTCAACGGCACCAACGACATGCGCCTGGGTGTGTTCGCCAACCAGCACGATCAAGTCTTGCTCACGGCGGTGTTCGACAACCTTGGCAAGGGCGCCTCAGGCGCGGCGGTGCAAAACCTCGACTTGATGCTGACGCACTGATTTACGTATCGCTCGGTCGATGGGTAGTGGCAAATCGAATGGATGTCATCGCCACATTTAATTGGTCGATTGTGAGCGACTTCGCTATCGTCAACGCCGCTCGTGTACGAACTGCCCGATGCTGTTTGTGCCCGGGGCCGGACCAACCCATTGCCTGAATGCAATATGTCTAAGACCACGTATTACGCGCCGCATGGCGGCCATCCGCCGCAGACGGATCTGCTGACCGATCGCGCGATGTTCACCGAGGCGTACGCGGTGATCCCCAAGGGGGTGATGCGCGACATCGTCACGAGCTGGCTGCCGTTCTGGACCAACACGCGCCTGTGGGTGATCGCCCGCCCACTCTCGGGTTTTGCCGAGACCTTCTCGCAGTACATCGTCGAAGTGAACCCGGGCGGCGGCAGCGACAAGCCCGAGCAGGACAAGAACGCCGAAGCCGTGCTGTTCATCGTTGAAGGCGAGGCCGAGCTGACGCTGCAGGGCACGAAGCACACGCTCACGCCGGGCGGCTACGCGTTCATTCCGCCGGGCGCCGACTGGACGCTGCACAACGTCAGCGATGCCGCGGTGCGCTTCCACTGGATCCGCAAGCATTACCAGGTCGTCGATGGCATTCCGCTGCCGGAAGCCTTCGTCACCAATGAACAGGAGGTCGAGCCGATCCCGATGCCGGGCACCAACGGCGCCTGGGTGACCACGCGCTTTGTCGACATGAGCGACATGCGCCACGACATGCACGTGAACATCGTGACGTTCGAGCCGGGCGGCGTGATTCCGTTTGCCGAAACCCACGTGATGGAACACGGCCTGTATGTGCTCGAAGGCAAGGCTGTCTATCGCCTGAACCAGGACTGGGTCGAGGTGGAAGCCGGTGATTTCATGTGGCTGCGCGCGTTCTGCCCGCAAGCCTGTTATTCGGGTGGCCCCGGCCGCTTCCGTTATCTGCTGTACAAGGATGTGAACCGTCACATGAACCTGACGCTGAACCCGTCGCGTTAAGCGAACCAGAGGTCGGACAAAAAAGCCCGCGCGCGGTACCGGCGGGCTTTTTTCATGGCTGGAGTTTCTGTTTCTGGAGGTCCACCTATTTGCGTGTGGCCACGATGAACAGCCTCGGGAAGGGCAGCAGCACCGTGCCATCGTCGAAGGCCGGATAGGCCTGGGCGATCGCGTCGCGATAGCGCGATAGGAACGCGGGGCGCTCGTCCTCGCTCAACGCTGCCAGGAACGGCCGCAACGCGCTGCCCTTGAACCACTCCACCACCGCGTCCGCGCCGCCTTGCAGCGGGTGCATGTACGTGGTGCGCCACACGTCGACGCGCGAGCACAACGGCGAGAGCAGCGCGTAATAGCGGCGCGCATCGAAGCGCTCCGTGCGCTCCACACCCTTGAGCTTGCTGGCCCACGGCCCCGTAGCGGCCACCTCGCGCATCAAGCGGTGCGCCGGTTCATCGAGGTTGTCCGGCATCTGCACGGCCAGGTGGCCACCCACAGCAAGCTTGCCCACGAGCTTCGGAAACAGCGTT
Source organism: Ralstonia chuxiongensis (assembly GCF_024158925.1). Lineage (NCBI taxonomy): Bacteria > Pseudomonadati > Pseudomonadota > Betaproteobacteria > Burkholderiales > Burkholderiaceae > Ralstonia > Ralstonia chuxiongensis. Next base: position 199,166 of record NZ_JAMYWC010000002.1, read on the forward strand.
TCATGCGCTGGCAGCCATTGCAGCACCGCATTGGCGAGGATCAAGTCGTACGCGCCGGGCTCATCCCACGCAGCAATGTCGGCGACATCGAAGCGCACCTCGGGCAGGCGCTTGCGCGCGGCTTGGATCATGTCGGCCGAGGCGTCGGTGCCGCGAACGGCTGCGGCGGGCGCACGCGCCATCAGCGCTTCCGTCGAATTGCCCGGCCCGCAGCCAATGTCGATGGCGACATGGATAGGCGTAGGCGGCACAGCGGCCAGCAAATCGCGGACGGGTCGCGTGCGCTCGTCTTCAAATTGCACGTACTGCTTTGCGTACCAATCGTGTGTCGTCACGAAGCGCTCCTGCGTTGTTTGCGGATGCGCAGAGTGTCGGGCTTCCTGATCGATCAGTAAAATGAATTCAATTTCCTGATTGATTCACTACGCTGATGAAAATCGATACGCTGGGCGTGCAGGCATTTGTGGCGATTGCGGAGTGCGGCAGCTTTACGCAAGCCGCTGAAACGCTGCACGTGACGCAGACTGCGATCACGCAGCGCCTGCGCAAGTTGGAGGCGTTTCTGGGCGTTGCGCTGGTGGAGCGCACCACGCGCCGGACCGAGCTGACGGAAATCGGTGAACGTTTTCTGCCGCAGGCGCGGCGTCTGCTCAACGAGCTGTCCGATGCGCTCACGGAGATTCGCGAGACGGGCCTGAGCCAGCGCGGCGACATCACGATCGCCTGCGTGCCGACGGTGGGCGTGCAATATCTGCCGCGCATCTTGCGCGCGTTCTCCGAGCACCGCCCGCACGATCGCGTGAAGATTCTCGACCATGCATCGGCGTCTGTGCTGCAAGCGGTGCTGCGGCGTGAGGCCGAGTTCGGCATCAGCATTGCGGGCGACCAGCATCCGGAGTTGGTGAGCGTGCCGCTGACGAGCGATCCGTATGTCCTTGTCTGCCGCGACGATCATCCGTTGGCCAAGCGCCGCCGCATCCGATGGCAAGCCTTGCAGCCCTACCCGCTCATCTTTGCCGGCGAGGTCAGCGGCAACCGCAGCCTGCTCGACGGCGCGCTCAAGGCGAGCGGCGTGACGCTGCATTCGTTCTACGAAGTGCAGCGCAGTTCAACAGCGCTGGGGCTGGTGGCGCAAGGGCTGGGCGCGGCGGTGGTGCCGCGGCTCGCCATTCAGAAGAATGCGTATCCGATGATCCGCACGGTGGAACTGGTCGAGCCGGAAGTGTCGCGCACGCTGGTGCTCGTCACGCGCAAGGCGGCGCAGCTGTCGCCAGCGGCGCGTGCGCTATATGACCGGATCGTCGAGGGGGCGGCGCCCTCGACGTGATGCCGGCGCAGAAGGGGCCGTGTTTCTTAGCGGCCCCTTTCATGCCATGCGCAGCCATTCACGCGCGTGCACCGTCCGTGCCGCCGGGGTAGCTCGTATCGCCGCGCCATGCGAGCACATCATGTGCGCTGGCTTGCCGATCAGCGCCTTGCGCATACGGATCGAAGCGATCGTACTTCCACGACAGATAGCCGTAGGTATCGGCCTGCCGATCAGCACCTTGCGTGAACGGGTCCGTCTTGTCGACGGCGCCTTGCGTGTACGGATCGTACTTGGCCTGCGCGGCCAAGGCCGGCTGCGCGATGAACAGTGCGGCAGAAGCGGAAAGCGTGGCAAGCAAGGCCAGGGAAATGCGGCGGGTGTGCATGATGAACTCCTCGAGCGGTGAACGTGCCGCCGGAGGCGGCATCCCAATCGGATCGCCGGCGGAGCGTGGCCGCCTGGATCCCACAGGTTGGTCGCGGTGCGCATGCAAACCTGACACTGCATCGACGAAAAAATTGCCGCACCAGCCTGTACCTACAGATACGCAGCCCGTGCGGCACTGGATGCAGCCCTTGCGAAAAAAGCGTGGACGCTGCTACGGCAGTTGCATCAGCCCGTGCACGCCCTGCCAGCCCACGTACAGCCCCACCAGGGCAATCAGCACGCCCGAGAGGTACGGCGCCTTGCGCGCAAACTCACCAAAGCCACCCCAGCGGCGGGAGACGTGTTTCACGCTCAGCGCCGCCAGCGCGCCGGAGGCCACCAGCGTGAGCGCCAGCCCGATGCTGAAGCACAGCACCAGCGCTGCGCCCAAGGTGATCTTCTTGAGCTGCAGGCACAACAGCAGCACGGTGATCGACGCCGGGCACGGAATCAGCCCGCCGGTGAGCCCGAACACGATGATTTGGCCCGTGGTCACTTCACGGTTGGCGAAGCGGCGGCGGATGTCGTTGGCGTGCGCGCGTTCGTGGGCGTCCTGGTGTTCGGCCGACGATACATCGAGCCCGCCGTGGTCGTGGTCATGCCCGGCGAACGTGACGTCATAGTCATGCCGATGGTGTTCGTGCCCCAGCGACAGGCGCGCCACAAACGCGTGCGGCTCGGGAATGGCTTGCTCCGATTCCAGAAAGCCGTCGCGCTGGACGAAGCGGAAGGTTTGCGTGTTGCCGTCGGGGCGTTCCGTCACGACCTGCACTTGCTCCGCCGACCATGCGGTGCCGCGTGTGCCCTCGCGCGTCAGCCGGAAGCGCGGTGGCACGCCGTCTTCGAAAATCGCCAACTGCACGACGCCATGGCCGGTGTCGATGCGCCGAACCTCGTCATGGCCATGATCGTGATCATGGTGATGATGGTCGTGGTCGTGGTCGTGGTCGTGCGCCGCGTGGGTACTGCGCCAGGTGCGCCACATCATCCACGCCGCCACGGCCACGATCAGCACGGCAGACACCACTTGAAAATACGGCTCGGTGGTTTCTGCGTTCCAGTTGCGGCCGAAGTACAGGCCTGCCATGGCCACCGCCCACACCACCGCCGTGTGCGACACGGTGGCCGACAGCCCCAGCAAGACCGCCTGCGTGAGCGTGCCGCGGATGGCGACGATGAACGCCGCCATCATCGTCTTGGAATGCCCGGGCTCCAGGCCGTGAAGCGCACCCAGCAGGATCGCACTGGGAACGAACAGCCAGGCGTTGCCTTGCTGCAGCAGGGTGGTGAACGCGGTCATGGATGGCAGTCGATAAATTCGGGTAGGCGAAATATACTCCCCCCGAGTATAGTGATGCTACCCTCCCGCGTCATTTACACCACCTCGATATCCGACCCATGGCCCATACCATCCGCGACAAAGCCAAGCTGCTGGCGCGCGTGCGGCGTATCCAGGGGCAAGCCGCTGCGTTGGAAAAACAACTCGCCGACGAGGGCGATTGCACGGCCATCCTGCAGCAGATTGCGGCCATTCGCGGAGCGGTCAACGGGCTGATGGCGGCGGTCATCGAAGGCCACCTGACGGATCACGTGGTGAAGGAGCCTGCCGAGGCGCAGCGCCAGGAAGATCTCGACACGGTGATGCAAGTGATCAAGTCGTACCTGAAGTAGCGCGCCGCCCTTGCGCCATGCGCACGATGCCGATACGCTGCTCGAACGCCATCGGCCAATTCTGATTCTTCGATTCTTCGTCTTCATGTCCCGACTTCACGCCACCCTCCTCGCCGCCGGCCATCGGGCCCGCGTGGATGACGTGTGCGTGCAGCCCGGGCCCTTCCCTCCTCCTGTCGTGTCTTGGGGCTACGACGTCGGCGCACCGCCGCCGCCGCATCTGCCCGCACACGGCTGACTTCCAGCCGCTCCGTTTCCGGTTGACCTGAACCAGGCTCGGGCACACGCCCGAGGCAGGCGCCCGCCTGCGCGCCGGAATCCGACATCTCTTTTCGACAGGTGAGTGGTATGCGTTCCATGCAAGCCGCGCTGGCAGGGTCCGGCGCGACGGTTCTATTCGTGCTGCTGTGGAGCAGCGGCGCAATCTTTGCGGAGATCGGGGTGCAGCATGTCCCGGCGTTCGCGTTTCTGGTTGGGCGCTTTGCGCTCGCGTCTTTGGTGCTGGCGGGGCTTGGCCTCCGGCGGGGGCGGTGGTGGCCGGCGCCGGGGTCACGCCTGAAGGTGGCGGTCACCGGTGCGTTGCTGACCGGCGGCTATTCGATCTGTTATCTGCTCGCGCTGGACCGCGGCCTCACGCCCGGGTTGCTGGCCACGGTGCTCGGCGTGCAGCCGCTGCTCACGCTGCTGGCGACCGAGCGCACGTGGTCTGTTCGGCGGATGGCCGGTCTGATGCTCGCGCTGGGCGGCCTATCGCTCGTGGTAGGCGGGGCCGATGCGCAGCAGGTGCCGATGGCCGGTCTCGGCTATGCGCTGGCCGCGCTTCTCTGCATGACGGTTGGCGCCATCGGCCAGAAGCGGCTGAACCAGTCGCCCATTGATACGCTGCCGCTGCAGAACGCGGTGAGCCTCGTGCTGTGCGTGGGGTTTGCCATCGAGCAGCCCGCGCAATCACTAACATTCACGCCCAGCCTGCCGGGCATCGCGGCCTTGTTGTGGATGGGCGTGGTGATGTCGGTGGGGGCGCAGTTGCTGTTCTACCGGCTCATGCAGCGCGGCAATCTCGTCAACGTGACAAGCCTGTTCTACCTCGTGCCGGTGGTCACGGCGCTGCTGGATGATCTTGTGCTGGGGCATCGCCTTGCGCCCGTTGCAATGGCGGGAATGGCCATGATTCTGCTGGGGTTGGCGGTGGTGCTTCGGGCGCGGCGGTAGATCGGTGTGCGGTTGCCACTAGGCGGTTGGCAACCGCACCGTCACCCGCAACCCGCTGACACCACCATCGGCCTCGCCCAGTTCGACCTCTCCGCCGAGCCGTCGCACCACGGTGCCCACGATCGACAACCCAAGCCCCGAGCCGGTCGCCTCGTTGCCGAGCACACGGTAGAACGGGTCAAACACGCGCGCGTGCTCGTCGGTGGGGATGCCGGGGCCGGTGTCCTGCACGGCAATCGACACAACGCGCGCGTCATCGGCTACCGACAGGTCGACGCGTCCGCCTTCCGGCGTGTAGCGGATGGCGTTGTCCACGAGGTTGCGTACCACGACGAAGAGATCGAGTTCGTTGGCATGTACGTGCGCATCGGCTTCAGAGGTGACGCCCACGTCGAGCTGCTTGGCGTCGGCCAGCGGCATGAGATCTTCGAGCACGCTGCGGAACACGCGCTGGACGGAGATGGTGGCCGTCGGCACACCAGTGGCCTCTTGCGCGCGTGCCAGGGCCAGCAGTTGTTCGAGCAGCCCGCGGCTACGTTCGATGCCCTGGCGCAGTGTGCCGAGCCGCTCCTGCGCGTCGGGCGACATGGCGGCCTGGCCGAGCCGTTCGGCCTGCAGCGACAGTGCAGACAGCGGCGTGCGCAACTCGTGCGCGGCATCGGCGACAAAGCGGTGCTGTGCATCCATTGACTGTTGCACGCGCGCAAGCAGTCGGTTGATCGCCACCACGAAGGGGCGCACCTCGTCGGGCACGGCTTCGGGCGCGATGGCGTGCAGTTGCCGCTCGTCACGTTGGTCCACCTCATGCGCGAGTCGCTTGATGGGCGCGAACATCTTGCGCAACACGTGGGCTACGGCCAGCAGCAGTATCGGCACGAGAATCAGGAACGGCATCAATGTGCGCAGAGCGCTGTCGCGGGCGGTTTCGTCGCGCACGGCGGTCTCCTGCGCCACGGCGATTCGCTGGCCGTTGGCGAGCGTGCGGACCCACACGCGGTAGTCGCGCTTGCCCAGGCGTGCGGTCTGCATGCCGTCGGCCAGCACGGGCATACTGGCCGCGGGCGCAACGCCGGCCGGCGGCAACACCTGGACGATCACGCGGGCCTCTTTGTCCGAGACCTTGGGTGCATCGGCCGGGTTGCCGGGGGCCGGCAGATGCGCGGGGTCGAACATCGCCCCCACCTGGCGCAAGACGTCGTCCTGCAATTCATACGCTTCACGAAAAGCCGAGGCAAAGGCAAAGCCGCCGGCCAGCACGGCCACCGCCACGATGATCACCGACAGCCACACCGACAGCCGCCGCTGCACGGATGCTGCCGTGGACGCGGTCGCTGTCATTGCGCCTTGGGCACCATCCATCCCACTCCCCTGACGTTCTTGATGGCCTGCGGGCCGAGTTTCTTGCGCAGTGCGTGGATGAGGAACTCGACCGCGTTGCTCGCCACCTCATGGCCCCAGCCGTAGATGCGCTCTTCCAGTTCCGTGCGCGAAAGGATGGCGCCAGGCCGCAGCATGAGCGCCTGCAGCAACGCGAACTCGCGCGCGGACAGGCGGATCGGCTCGGCATCGCCCATACGCGCTTCGTGTGCGGCGGGGTCGAGCGTGAGCACGCCATTGGTGAGCATGGGGCTCGCTGCTCCGCCCTTGCGTCGCAGGACGGCGCGCATGCGGGCGAGCAGCTCAACCATCTCGAAGGGCTTGAGGATGTAGTCATCCGCGCCACCGTCGAGGCCGCGCACGCGCTCATCCACCGCATCGCGCGCGGTCAGGATCAGCACAGGCACAGCGTTGTTGCGGGCGCGCAGGCTGCCGAGCACCGCGTGGCCGTCCTTTCCTGGCAGGCCGAGATCGAGCAGCAGCAGGTCGTAGTGTTGATGTGCCGCCACGTCGAGCGCGGTCTGGCCGTTGCGTACCCAGTCCACCGCATAGGCGGCGTCTTGCAGCGCGGCTTGCACGGCCGCGCCAATCATCGGGTCGTCTTCAACGAGGAGCACTCGCATGCAGTGTCTGGTGAACGGTCAGGCAGATTGCAGCGCGCTACGCCGCGCCTGCCAACTCGTAATGGCAATCGTGATGAGCAGGATCGCCAGCAGCACGGCCGATGCGCCCGCCGTGCCGAGGTTCAGCCCGCCCGCGCTGACGGGTTTGGTCAGCAAATCGCCGCCCGTGGCGCCCAGGGGCCGGGTCAGCACAAAGGCCATCCAGAACAGCGCCACGCGTGAAATGCCGGTCAGATAATACGCCGCCGCAATCAGCGCAATCGCCCCCGCAATGAGCAGTGCACCGCCCGCAAAACCGAGCCCCGACGAATCGGCCAGGAAGTCGCCCAGCGCCGTGCCCAGCGTGTTGGACACGAGGATGGCGCACCAGTACAGCAATTCCTGCCCGCTGCTGCGGACGTGCGTGACCGACAACGATTTCTGCGTCAGCTTCCAGTACACGAGCACCGCGCACAGCAGGCTGGCGAGGATAGCCGCGCCGGTGGCGTAGCCCAGGCCCAGCGTGCGGTCCATGAAATCCGACAGCGTGGTGCCCGCCGTGCTGGTGGCAAGGATCACCGCCCAGTACAGCAGCGGGTGATACGTCTTGCTGCGCAGTTGCGCACCCAGCGTGATGAGAAAGACGCCGATCAGCAGCACCGAGCTGGCGGCATAGCCGATCTTGAGCGTCATCGAGAGCAGATCGCCCGCGGTTTCCCCCAGCGTGGTGGCGCTGATCTTCATGATCCAGAACGCCAGGGTGATTTCGGGCAATTTGCTGCGCGAGGCGGCGGGCTCGTGCGTATTTGTATGTGTGGAGAGAGTCATGCGGATTCTCCAGAGAGAGGGAGGGAGATTCCGCACCAGTCTGCCGAGGCAGACTTAGATGACCCATAGTCGCCCGGTGGCCGATGCCTTACTGCGCCAGCCGCCGCAACTTCCATTCCCCGCTCGGCTGCTTGCACAGCCATGCCGTCCACTGTTCCTTGCTGCTGCCGCGTGCCAGCTCGCTCTGCAGGCGGCGGCACGATTGCCCGGCGTCGGTCTTGGATTCCAGCGGCGTGATGGTCGCGTCAATGGCGGGCTGCTTGCCTCTGGCCGGCGAGGTCCATTGCGCGGGCGCGTTGTCGGCGGTGCTCTTCAGCACATCGCCGATGGCCTTGGTGAACGACTTCAACTCCGTCGGGCTCATCGAGCCGATGATGGTGCTGGCCAGTACGTTACGGAAATAGGCGAACGAAGGCGTGGCGGCAGCAAAGAGCGCGGCGCCCGCGAAGGCGAGCGCAAGACGGCGGCGATGCGACATGGGTCCCCCAAGGATGTGACGAAAAGGTGCCTTCATCCTAGAACATCCCGCATCGGCTTGTGGCGGCAATGCGCGTTCAGCCACCCAGCTTGTCGAGCAGGCTGTACCACGCCACGCCCGCCGCGATGTAGAAGCGTTGCAACCCATGCAGCGGGATCGGCGTGATGGGCGACATGGGATACGGAAACGCGTCTCCACTGCCCGCAAGCCGTGCGGCGATGTGCTGGCCAAGACTGGTGCACAGCGCGATGCCGCGCCCGTTGCAGCCCAACGCCATCGTGATGCCAGGCGCGGGCTCGTGGATGTGCGGCATGAAATCGCGCGTGATGGCGATGCGGCCAGCCCAGCGGTACTCGTATTCAAGCGGACCGAGTTGCGGAAAGAGCAGCTCCAGTGAGCGTTCGAGGTGTGCAAAATCCTGCGCGTCGCGCGGCTCGGAAAAGAAGCCGCGTCCACCCATCAGCAGGCGCCCGGCTGCATCTTTGCGGAAATACAGCAGCAGCCGTTGCGAGGTGGAAGCTGTCTCACCGCGCGCCAGGATGGCTTGTGCATCCGCCGTCTTGAGCGGCTTGGTTGCGACGATAAAGCTGTTGGCGGAAAGCACCGTCTGCGCCAGGCCAGGCCACAGCGAGCCGGTATAGCCATTGGTGGCGATCACCACGCGCTGTGCACGCACCACGGCGCCGGTGCTGGTGGTGGCGATCCACTGCGCGCCTTGTCGCTCCAGCGCAGTCACGGCGGTCTGCCCGTGCACGGTGGCACCCGCTTGCTGTGCGGCCCGCACCAAACCGCGCGCATACGCCAGCGGCTGAATGCCGCCTGCGCGGCCGTCGAGCCATGCGCCTGCAAACGCCTCAGTGCCCACCCTGCGCGCGACAGCGGCGCGGTCCAGCATCTCGACCGGCACGCCGCGCTTCTCCCACTGCCGTGCGCGCGCATGCAGTGCCGGCACGGCCTTGTCCGAATACGAAAGCTGCAGCCAACCCGCGCGCACGGGCTGGCAGTCGATGCGATGCCGGTCGATCAGATCGAACACCAGATCGGCGGAGCGCGAGACGGCTTCGATCAACGGTTCGGCACGCGCGGCACCGAACAGGCTCACCAGTTCATCGGGGTCATGCTTGAGCGTTGGGTTGACCTGCCCGCCGTTGCGCCCGGAAGCACCCCAGCCCGGATCGTTGGCCTCCAGCACCGTGACCTTCGTGCCGCGCTCGGCCAGATGCAGCGCGGTAGAAAGCCCGGTGTATCCACCGCCGATGACGAGCACATCGGTGGTGATCGATTCCATCAACGCAGGTGTGGGCGGCGCGGCTGGCGCCGTGGCGGCCCATAGTGATGCCGGCAGCGGCTCCCCGCCGAATGTGCCGGGGGCGATATCGAGTTGCGGCTGCGTCATGGCACGAGGTCTCCGGCAGGAGCATCGGCGGGTTTGTGCAGCACGCGGCGCAGGAAGTCTTGCGTGCGCGGCTGGCGCGGGGCGCCGAGCACCTGCGCGGCTGGGCCTTCTTCGACGATGGTGCCGCTGTGCAAAAAGCACACGCGGTCGGCCACCTCGCGCGCAAAACCCATCTCGTGCGTGACGACGATCATCGTCATGCCTTCGCGGGCCAGGGCGCGCATCACCTCCAGCACATCGCCGACAAGTTCGGGGTCGAGCGCAGATGTGGGCTCGTCAAACAGCATCGCCTCGGGCTCCATCGCCAGCGCGCGTGCAATTGCTACGCGCTGCTGCTGGCCACCGGAGAGCTGCGCTGGATACGCCTGCGCCTTGGCGGCCAGGCCCACCTTCTCCAGCAGCGCCATCGCCTTGGCACGCGCCGCTTCGGGGCGCTCGCCCTTCACATAGACCGGGCCTTCCATCACGTTTTCCAGCACGCTGCGATGCGGAAACAGGTTGAAGCGCTGGAACACCATGCCCATGCGGCTGCGCAATGTGTGGATGGTCTTGCTGTGCTGATCGACGCGTTCGCCGAAGGCCCGGATCTCGCCGCCGTCGTACGCCTCCAGCCCGTTGATGCAGCGCAGGACGGTGGATTTGCCTGAGCCCGATGGGCCGATCAGGCAGACGACTTCGCCTTTGTTCACATGCAGGCTCACGCCGCGCAGCACGTGGTGCTCGCCAAAGTGTTTCTGCAGATCGCGAATCTCGATCATGGCTTGGCCCTCCCTGCGCCCATGCGGCGTTCAAGCTTGCGCAGGCCAAACACCAGCGGCAGGCTCATCACCAGATACAGCAGCGCCACCAGCGTGTAGACCGTCATGTTCTGGAACGTGGACGAGGCGATGAGCTGCCCCGCGCGCGTCATTTCCGCCACCGTGATGGTCGACACCAGCGAAGAATCCTTGAGCATCATCACCAGCGTGTTGCCGTATGGCGGCAGCGCAATACGAAACGCCTGCGGCAGGATCACGCGCCGCATGATGAGCGCGCCGCGCATGCCCATCGCCTGGGCGGCTTCGCGCTGGCCGGGGTCGACTGCCTCGATGCCGGCTCGGAAGTTCTCGGCCTGATACGCCGAATACGCAATGCCCAGCCCGATCACGCCCGCCTGAAACGCGGTGAGCTGAATGCCGATGTCCGGCAGCACGAAGTAGATATAGAAGAGCTGCACGATGATCGGCAGCCCGCGGATGATGTTGACGATGGTCGCCCCAGCCGCAGACACGGCCTTGATAGGCGACAACCGCATCAGCGCAAGCCCCAGGCCGATCACGCTGCTGAGCAGGAACGACAGCACGGTCACCTCAACCGTGACCACCGCCCCTTTCAGCAGGATCGGCAGGAAGTCCTGCGCGTTCTCAAGAAACGTTGCAACACTCATGGCGCATCACCGATCCGAAATCAGATGCCCCACTTTTTGACGATGGCATCCAGCGTGCCGTCTGCCTTGATCTTGGCGATGGCCTTGTTGATGCGGTTGAGCGTTTCGGTATCGCCCTTGCGCACCACCAGGCACACATCGCCCACGTTGGCGGGTTTGTAGCCGGCGGCCAGCTTCACGCCCTGGAAGGCGTGCTGACGAATCTGGTACGCGATGATGGGCTGATCGCCCAGGCCGGCCTTGATGCGGCCCAGCGCCAAATCGCGCGTCATGTCGGCCACCGAGTCGTAGCTGCGCACTTCCTTGAAGATGCCCTTCTTGTTGAGCATGTCGAGGAACACCGTGCCGACCTGCGCGCCCACCACCTCGCCTTTCAGATCATCAAGCGTGGCGTAGTTCTTGGCGTCGTCAGCCTTGACGATCAGGCCCTCGCCGTACGAGTAGACCGGGTCGGAAAAATCCACCACCTGCGCGCGTGCCGGTGTCTTGAGCATCGCTGCCGAGATGATGTCGATCTTGTTGGACGTGAGCGACGGAATGAGCGCCGAGAACACCGTCTGCTGCACGTTCACGTTGAAGCCGCCCGCCTTGCCCACGGCAGTCACGGTGTCGACCATCATCCCCTGGATGGAATTCGTCTTCACGTCCAGAAACGTGAACGGCACGCCCGTGGCCGTGGCACCCACGTTGTAGGTGGCTGGCGCGCCCTGCGCCCAGGCAAACGATGCGGTGCCGAGCATGCACAAGGCCAGTGCAGCGCGACGGAAGGTGGTGACAACAGACATGGCAATCCTCCAGGCAACGGAAAAAAGACGCACCCCGAACGCGCATGCACGGGGAATGGCTCAACGTGATGCAATGCTTGTGCCAATATTCGAACGTATCGAATCGATTAATAACTATGGAAAACCACTAATCGACGTATGCAAATCGATATGCGATTCTTTGACCGTTGATCTGCCACCGAGCCGCCACTTGTCATGACCGACCCTGCTGAATCTGCCGACGCCCCCGACCTGCTGTTCAACCAGTCGCTGGAGAAAGGGCTGGCCGTGCTGGGTGCCTTCAACGCGCAGCGCCGCACCATGACGATTGCCGACGTGGCCGCTGCCGCTCGCATCAACAAAAGCTCGGCACAGCGCATGGTCTACACGCTCGAGCAGCTCGGCTACCTGCGCAAGCATCCGCAGACGCGCCGCTACCAGCTCACCCCGGCGGTGATGAAGATCGGATTCAACTACTTGGCCGCCGACACGCTTATCGACGTGGCCAATCCGTTCCTGGCCGAACTCACCAAGATGACCACCGAAACCTCGTGCCTGACCGAGCCCGATCAGGACGAGATGGTGTACGTCGCGCGCTTTGTGAGCGCGCACTTTGTGCCGGTGCATATGCCCATCGGCAGCCGCATCCCGATGTATTGCACGGCGTCTGGCCGGGCCTACCTGAGCGCTCTACCGATGCCTGAGGCGCAGGCCATCGTGGAGGCGTCGCAGCGCGTGGCGCACACCATGCACACGCGCACCGAGGTGGCCGACATCATGGAAACGCTGCGCCAGGCGCGCCAGCGCGGTTACGCCACCAACTGCGAAGAACTGTTCCTTGGGGATATGACCATCGCCGCGCCCATCGTCAGCAGCAACGGGCGGCCGCTGGGGGCGATCCATCTTGTTGCGCCCACCGGGCGGTGGACGGCGGAAGAGATGGAAACGAAGCTGGGCCCCGCGCTGCTGCAATGCGCGCGGGCGATCAGCACGTCGGTGCGGGCGCTGGGGTAGCGTGGCGCGCAGCGGAGTTGATCTGCTCCGCGCCGCACACCACCATCAAGCCTTGGGCGCCTTCACCAACACCACTGGGCATTCGGCATGCGCGAGCACCCGGCCCGCCACCGAGCCCATCAGCGCTTCGACGAACACGCCGCGCCCATGCGAGCCCATGACGATGGCCGCGGCCCCCGCGCTTTGCGCGTGATGCACGATGCGGTCGGGCGGAAAGCCCACCAGAGCATGCTGCTCGAACGGCACGCCAGCCGCACCCAGGATCGCGCAGACCGATGCCATGGCGCCGGTGCTTTCCTCCGCGTACCAAGCGTCGACCTCTGCCTTGCCGACGAGCGACTTGATGTCGCCCGAGAGATCCGGCATGCAGTGCACGACGTGCACCGTCACATCGCTGCCGAAGAGGGTCTTGTCGGCAATGCAGCGTGCTGCCGCATCGGAATAGGCCGATCCGTCCGTCGCCAGTACCAGGGTTTTCATGTGGCCTCCTTGCCATGTTTGCGACCGCGCCGCGTGCGCGGCCGGCGTCTGCTTCCAACTTAAGCGCTGCTGAAAGCCACGCGTTGATACGAGTCAACGGAAGCGCTGTGGTGCGGTCACCCGGTCAGCGTTTGCACAGGAAGGCAGGCAGAATGCGCAGATTGCCCCAGACTTCGCGCCCCCTCATGACGACCACGCCATCCCTTTCCGATTACCCGCTGCACTCGACCGACAAGCTCCGCTACGGCGACACCGACCGCCAGGGCCACGTCAACAACGCCGTCTTCGCCACGTATCTGGAGACGGGCCGCGTAGAGATGCTGTTCTCCCCCGACAACCCGCTGGCCGCGCCCGGCTGCGAGTTCGTCATCGCGCAGCTCGTGCTCGACTTCCGCAGCGAGATTCTCTGGCCCGGCTCCGTGCAGATCGGCACGCGCGTGGCAAGCGTCGGGCGCAGCTCGGTCAAGCTGGAGCAGGCCATCTTTCAGAATGGCCGCTGCGCCGCCACCTCGCAATCGGTGATTGTGCAGATCGACGTTGCCACCCGCCAATCGAGCCCGATTACCGACAGCGCCCGTCAGCGCCTTGCCGCGCTCACCGCCACCCCTGCTGGCGCAGAAGCGGAGTGACGCGCGCTGTACGCAAACGACCGCCCGCCAGAAATTTTTAACTTTGATTGCACTTCCGCCGCTTGCCGGTGGGAAGATTGCTCTCCCGTTCAATCACGCGGAGGTGACCATGGGACTGTTGGATGAAGTGGGCAAGATCGCCGGCGCCGTCGCCGCCGTTGAAGCCGCCGAGAAAGTCGATCCGGATGCCGGTCTGCTGACCAAGGCCGTTGCCGCCGTCGCCGGTTTCAAGGGCGCGGGCGCGCTGGAAGAGATGATCGAAAAGAAGGACGAAGCCAAGGCCGAAGGCGCCGAAGCAGCTCCTGAAGATGGGGCTGCGCCGCAAGCCTGATTTGCTTGCAGGCTCAAAAGGATTTGGGGGACCCCGCCGGTTGGCGGGGTTTTTGTTTTGTCTACAGCGTTGATGACTCAGGAGAACACGGCGAGTCCGTGCTTCTGCACCAGTTGCAGGAGGCGTGCAGCCATGCCGCTAGGTTTTTTGTCACCTTGCTCCCACTGACGCACTGTCGAAGCAGTGGTGTTCAGATATGCAGCGAACACACTTTGGCTGACGTTCACAGATTTACGGATGCGCGCGATTGCTTTCGCATCGAATTCCGGCACGGGCTCTATGCACAGGTCGTCGTACTCGCGCATGGTTTTCTTGTCGATGAGCTTGGCGCGATACAGGTCCGAGGCTAGGCTGTGAATGGCCTCAGATGCGTCGCTCTTGAATCGTGTCTTAGTCATTGCAAATTTCCACCAGTGCTTGCAGTTCGACCAGCGAGTCAATCTCTGTGTCTCGCAGTTTGCCCAAATTTGCGGCAACTTTTCGGAAGTCCTTCAGTTCACGGTCATTGATGTTCTCTCGGTCGCTCTTGGCGAACAGAAAGACAAAGAACCAAAAATGGCCAATCTTGTTCACCACGATGCCGCGCCTGCGGTTCTGGTCGAGACGCTTCTTCCATACATTGCCGCCGAGATCGTCGCCCATGCCCTGCATTAACTGTCTTGCCGCGCGGCATAGTTCCACGTCGGTAATACCTGCGACTTTCGCCGCTCTGTTGAACCACTTGGTTTTGAAAATGCGCGGCGTGCGGGACGTCATGCTGCTCCGATGAGAACTAAATATACCACTTGGTGGTATAGATTTAGATGCCTCGTGGATGAGGGATAGCGCGCAAACTTAGCGAGCAATGTGAGCCATCGCTATCGGAATTGTCCGCAACCCAGGGCAGAGCGCTTCCTTGGGAAGACTGTGGCCATATAATCCCCACCGTCACCGCACCAACGGTGACTGGGTTTAGCAGCCCACCCCTTTTTCCCAGACGGACAGCCGCCTCCGCGCGGCATTTTTGTGTCCGGTGCTTGTGCACGCCTATGTGTTTTATGGCGGGCCGGGCGGTGAGACCTTCGGGTCTGCCGGTAGCTGGGATAGGGCCGGTCTGCTAACGCCGTCGTCAGGCCCGCCACCCTCGTTTAGCAGCGAGCGGCGAGCCTCCATCAACCTATCCCCGGAGGCCACATGGCTACCGCACTCAGCGGGCATCGCCCCGCGTCTTACCCTTCCCCGCCGTCTTGGCGCTGCGTGCATCCCACGCAACCGGGAGGTGCCGCATGTCTCTGACTAAAAACCGCCTCTACCTGGATGGCGCCGTCTCGGCACGCGCATTTCTGTGCCGCACGCACAGCGTCATGCTCGACCCTGGGCATTGCCGCCCCGGCAGGCTGCGCGAGCAGCTCACGTACTTTTCGGAACACGCGTATCCACCGGCATTCGTGAAAGGCTTTATCGATGCCATCGACGCGTATCTGTCGATGTCGCTCGGGGGGAGCGATGTGGACCCGCACACGTGGGAGGTGTTGGCCGCCATTGAGCGCCGGCGGGTTTCCGCCGCATAAGAACAGTTGGACACATCCTCGAGACGGGCGGGGATGCCGGCACCACGCAGCAACGCCGTGGAATGCGCTGTGGCATGCTGGGCGCTCCGGTTTCAGACCGATATAGCGGGAGCCATTTTGAAGCTCGATCACATTGCGTTCGTCGCGCAATCCCTCGACCAGGCGCAGGCTTATGCCTCGCGGTTGTTTGGCGTGACGCTGCCTGCGGGCGGCAAGCATCCCTTGATGGGCACGCACAACCTTGTCACGCGGATCGCGCCCGGCGTCTTTCTGGAGTTCATCGCCATCGACCCCGAGGCGCCGCCGCCCAACAGGACGCGCTGGTTTGCGCTCGACCGCCTGACGCGGGAAGGCGCGTTAGAAGATGCGCCCCAACTGTTCGGCTGGGTCGCGAGCGTTCCGGATCTGGCGCGCAACGTAAGCGAATTACCGCAGCACGAATTGCTAGAAGTGACGCGTGGCGATTTGCGCTGGCATTTCTTCCACCGCAAGGACGGTGAAGCGGAAGCGGGCGGTTGCTGGCCCGCACTCATCGACTGGGCGGGTGGCCAAAGCCCGGTCGACCGGATGCAGGAGGTTGGGCTGCGCCTGAACCACTTCCAACTCGCACATCCGGAGATGCCGGCCATGCGCGCAAAGCTTCAGGGGCTGGGGTGGGATGCTTCTGAACCGGAGAACCGATACGTCGAATTGGCCGAGGCGGCGCGGCCGGCATTGACGCTTGTGCTCGATACGCCGAATGGGCACGTGCAGATCGAAGGCGGCGGCTTGTAACGGCCAGCCACGGGTCAGGCGGCGCGCCGCTCCGCCACGCGCTGCCGCGTAGAGAACCCGTCGCGCACGCATTGGGCCAACGCCAGCGCCGCCGCACTCGCACCTTGCGCGGGCAGCAGCAGGCTGATTGCAAACATCGGCAGTTCCGGCAGGCCGGCTTCAGGTCCGAGGATGTCGAGGTCCGCCGGCACCGTCGGCGTCAGCCACGCCGTAACGGCAAGCCCGGTGCGCACCGTGGCGGTGGTCGCTTCGATGTTGCCGCTCTCGAACACCGTGCGCCATTCAATGCCCTGCTCGCCCAGCGCTTTGAGCACACGGGTGCGGAAGGCGCAGCTCTCATCCACCATGGACAGCGGCAGCGGTCGTTTCGCATGCACGTTGCCGCCGCGCGGGCCAACCCATACCAAGCGCTCCACGCACAGGCATTCGCCCGAGGCTTCATCCACCGGCGCTTCGACCACGGCGACGTCCAGCTCGCCGCGCGCAATGCTCTCCGCCAGCTCGGGCGACGTGCCGCACACGATGGTCAATTCCACCGACGGCCACGCCTCGGTAAACGCCTTGAAGATCGGCGGGAAAACGGTGCCCACGAGGTCGTAAGGCACGCCCAGGCGCACCGGACCCTGCAGCGGGCGTGCCGCCATGTCGGCCCAGATTTCGTCGTTGAGCGCGAGCAGGCGTTTGGCGCGCCCGAGGAAGCGTTCACCCGCGTGGGTGAGTTCCAGCCGCCGGCCGTCGCGTTCGAACAGGCGGCATTCGAAGGCGTCTTCGAGCCGCTTGATCTGCTGGCTGATGGCGCCCTGCGTGAGGTGCAGCGCGTTGGCGGCCACCGTCATGCTGGCGTTTTCGGCCACGGCAATGAAGGTGCGGACGAGGGTGATGTCGAGGTTTTTGGCCATCGGAGCATTCTAGATGCTAATGGATTGGATCAAAAACCTTCGATTTTCTAATGGTTTTGAGCGCTCTACAGTGGGCCATCCGTCATCAACCCAAGAGTGCCGCTTATGGCCGTCGAAGCGTTTTCCTCTATCGCGCCGCTGGTGTTGTTTGCCGTGGTGTCTACCGTGTCGCCGGGCGGGGCCACGACGCTGGCGACAGCCTCGGGGTCGCAATTTGGGTTTCGGCGCTCGATTCCGCTCATGGTGGGCATTGCCGTCGGGCTGGCTTCATTGGCGGCGGGGGCGGCAGCGGGCTTGGCCGGGTTGCTAATGGCTGCGCCGGGGCTGCTGCTGGGGATGAAGGCGGCGGGCTCGGCCTATCTGCTGTGGCTGGCATGGAAAGTGGCGCGCAGCGGTCCGCCCAAACTCAATGCCGCCGCCACGGTGCCGACCACGCTGCTGGGCGGTGCCTGCCTGCTGTGGCTGAACCCCAAGGGCTGGGCGATGGCATTGGGTGCGGCGGCTTCGTTCGCAATGCTGGCGAGCGGCCCGCTGCAGCTGGCGGCGCTGCTAGGCGCGACCTTTGGTTTGGCCGCGCTGGCGTCGCTGTCGCTGTGGTGCGCGGCCGGTATCGTGCTGGCGCGGCTGTTGAAGACGCCGCGCCAGTGGCGTGTGCTCAATGCGGTGCTGGGCGTGCTGCTGGCCGTCTCGATCGTGCCGATGTGGCAGCCGTGATCGGGTGCCAGTCGATCAGCGCACCAAGAGCTTCATCATCGCCTCAAACGTCTTGCCGTACGGCGCACGGAACAGGCCCAGCCCGTTGATGGCCGATTGCCGGAACACTGGCTTCATCTTCGAGAACCGCTCGAACCCGTGGATGCCGTGGTACGCGCCCATGCCGCTGGCGCCCACGCCGCCAAAGGGCAGGTCGTCTTGCGCCACGTGCAGCAGCGTCTCGTTGATGCACACGCCGCCGGCAATGGTGCCGGACAGCACGCGGTCGACCGTGGCGCTGCTGCGCTCGAACAGGTACAGCGCGAGCGGCCGTGGGCGGGCGTTGATGTAGTCCAGCGCTTCGTCCAGCGTGCGATACGGCACCAGCGGCAGCAGCGGGCCGAAGATTTCTTCCTGCATCACGCGCATTGCCTCGGTGCCGCCCGTGATGAGCGCGGGCGGAAACTGGCGCGTGCCTTCGTCGGGCACGGCGTTGGTGAGCGGCAGCACCTGCGCGCCCTGCTCGCGCGCTTCATCCGCCAGGCTGGCCATGCGCTGGAAGTGGCGCGGGCTGATGAGCGTGGTGTAGTCTCGGTTGCGCGCCATGTCGGGGTACATCTTGCTGACCAGCTTGCGAGCCGCATCGATGAAGCGCTGCTCGGTGCCGGCGGGCAGCAATACGTAGTCGGGCGCCACGCAGGTCTGCCCTGCGTTGAGTAGCTTGCCCACCAGCGTGCGTTCCACCGCACGGTCGAAATCCGCATCCGGCCCGATGATCGTGGGCGATTTGCCGCCCAGCTCCAGCGTGATCGGCGTGAGGTTGTCGGCTGCCGCGCGCATGACGTGGTGGCCGACGTTGGTGGAGCCCGTGAACAACAGGTGATCGAACGGCAGCCGCGAGAACGCCTCGGCCACTGCCGCATCGCCATTGATAACGCGCACTTCATCGGCGGCAAAGTTGCGCTCGATCAGGTCGGCAAACAGGGCGGAAAAGCGCGGCGTGTATTCCGACAGCTTGACCATTGCGCGGTTGCCCGCCGCCAGCGCAGACACCAGCGGCCCGATGGTCAGGTAGATCGGGTAATTCCAGGGCACGACGATGCCCGCCACGCCCAGCGGTTGCGGAATCAGCCGCGTGCTGGCGGGCCGGAACCACAGGCTCACGCCCCGGCGCTGCACGCGCATCCAGCGCTTGCCGTGCGAGAGCGCATGCTTGATGCCGTCCACGCTCGGGAAGATTTCCAGCAGGTCGGTCTCTTGCCGAGAGCGGTTGCCGAAGTCAGCGCTGACGGCCTGGGCGATGGCGTTGCGGTTGTCCATGACGAGGCGCATCAGACGCATCAGGCGGTCGCGGCGCACAGGCCAGGCAGGCAGCATGTCGGCCTGGTGGGCAGCGCGCATGGCCTCGAAGGTCTGCTGCATGCGAAGCAGGTGCGGGGCAGGCAGATCGGCAGGTTGCATGGGGGCTCCTGGCAAAGTTGGCGGATCGGCGCAATTGCAAAGCAGTATGGTCGCCAGGCGCCGTTGCGACGGCCTGATACGGCTGCGCCGTGTGCGGCATGCCCGGCGCGCGTGAGCGCGCGCAACCGTGTGCCAGCCCCGAATTGCTGCGATGCAATATTTCGCCATTGGCATCAGTTCAAGGGTTTGGGTGCTGCCTCCCGCCGTTTTGTTGCATGACATCGAACGATGCCTCTAATGCGGGTAAGCCCGGTCGTTTGAAACAACCCGGCACGCCTAGGATGTGAGTTCGTGACCGGCAATAAGCCGGCGGCGTCGCTCGCCCATTAGAAAACCATCCGGAGACACCCATGGCCACCGAATCGCAGACATCCGCGCTCACCTTCGACTACGTCATCGTCGGCGCAGGCTCAGCCGGTTGCGCGCTTGCCAGCCGGCTGACCGAAGACCCGGACGTGACCGTCGCGCTGCTGGAGGCTGGGCCGCACGACCATCATCTTTCCGTCTGGGTGCCAGCCGGGTGCGCGGCGTCGCTGCCGTTCAAGAACAAGCGCAACTATGGGTTTCAGACCGTGCCGCAAGCGGGGCTGGGCGGGCGCCAGGGCTATCAGCCGCGCGGGCGGGGGCTGGGCGGCAGCTCGTCGCTCAACGCGATGATCTACATCCGTGGCACGCCCAGCGACTACAACCACTGGGCGGCGCTTGGCTGCACCGGCTGGGGGTGGGG
Source organism: Ralstonia chuxiongensis (assembly GCF_024158925.1). Lineage (NCBI taxonomy): Bacteria > Pseudomonadati > Pseudomonadota > Betaproteobacteria > Burkholderiales > Burkholderiaceae > Ralstonia > Ralstonia chuxiongensis. The sequence goes on from NZ_JAMYWC010000002.1 coordinate 219,213, forward strand.
CGATGTGCTGCCGTACTTCAAGCGATCCGAGGGCAACGAGCGCTTTGCCGGTCGCGATGACGACGCGCTGCACGGCGGTACCGGCCCGCTGCACGTAAGCGACCTGCGCACCGGCAACCCGATCGCACAACGCTTTGTCGATGCCGGCGTGGCAGCAGGCTACCGCCGCAACAACGATTTCAACGGCCCCGATCAGGAAGGCGTCGGCTCATACCAGGTCACGCAGTACAACGGCGAGCGCTGGAATGCCGCGCGCGCCTACCTGCATGGCGGGGACAAGGCAGACGCCACCTTCAGCCGCAACCGCCGCCAACTCACGGTGATGCCCGACACACAAGCGCTGCGCATCGTCTTTGAGGGCAAGCGCGCGGCCGGTGTGACGGTGGAGCGCGGCGGTCGCACTGAAACGCTGCGCGCGCGTCGCGAGGTGATCGTCTCATCGGGCGCGTTCGGCTCGCCGCAGTTGCTGATGGCCTCGGGCGTGGGCCCGGCCGAGCATCTGCGCTCGCTCGGCATTCCGGTCGTGCACGACCTGCCCGGCGTCGGCCAGAACCTGCAGGACCACCTCGACATCATCCTGCACAAGAAAGTCTTCAACCTGGATTTGATCGGCTATTCCGCGCGCGGCAGCGCCCACATGCTGGGCGAGATCCTGCGCTACCGGCGCGAGCGTCGCGGCATGCTGGCGACCAACTTTGCCGAAGCCGGCGGCTTCATCAAGAGCCGGCCCGATCTGGCCGATCCCGATCTGCAACTGCACTTCGTGGTGGCCATGGCCGACAACCACAACCGCACGTTCAACTACGGCCACGGCTATTCGTGCCACGTGTGCGTGCTGCGCCCGAAAAGCCGCGGCGAAGTGCGCCTGGCCTCCGCCGACACGCGCGACGCACCGCTGATCGATCCACGTTTCCTGTCTGACCCGGACGACATGAACGGCATGCTTGCCGGCTTCCGCGCCGTGAAGAGCATCTTCGCGCAGCGTCCGTTGGCTGACCTTGGCGGGCGCGAGCTGTATTCCGGAAACATCCGCGGCGATGGCTCCGACGACGAAGCCGTCCGCGCCCTGATCCGCCAGCATGCCGACACCATCTATCACCCCGTCGGCACCTGCAAGATGGGCAGCGCCGACGACGCCATGGCCGTGGTCGATCCGGAACTGCGCGTGCGCGGCCTCACGGGCCTGCGCGTGATCGATGGCTCGGTCATGCCCACGCTGATCGGCGGCAACACCAACGCCCCCATCATCATGATTGCCGAACGCGCCGCAGACCTCATGCGCCAAGGCGGCCGCCCGACGCTGAACGTGGTGAGCAGCATCCCCGCACAAGCTGCCCCGGCCGAGGTGCACTGAGAAACAAGACAGCAAGACACACCTGGGCGCCAACCCAGGCACACCCACGGTGTGGCCGTTGATGCCCTAGATGGCGCCTTGAATTTGTGTGAGCGGGCGGATGAAGGAAGGAGGCTTGTCTGAGCGCAGCGAGTTTGCCTCCTTCCCCGCACGGTCACGGAAATTCAAGGGGAAGTCGCCATCTCGGGCGCGCCTTTCTTTGCTTACTTTCTTTGGCAAGACAAAGAAAGTGAGTCAGCCCCGGCAGGGGATGAAACCAGGGATGCACCAACAACATCAACGAGCACCCCGAAGCAAATCAGACATCAGTTCCCAGCACTATCCGTAGGCGTATTAAACGAATCCCGCAGCAAATAACTCATCGGCACCTCCAGATTCACCCCATTCGGCGGAATCGGCTGCTGAAACCACTTCTTGTACAGCTTCGGCACCTCGCCATCGACAATCAGCCGCGTCATCGATTGGTCGATCAGCTTCTTGAACTCGGGGTCCTGCTTGCTGAGCATGATCGCGTATGACGACACAAGCTGCGTCTTGCCCGTCAGGCGGTAGTCAGCCGGGTTCTTGGCCGTGGCGCGCATGCCCGAGAGCAGGATGTCGTCACCGGCAAATGCATTGGCGCGGCCATCGGCCAGCATGGCGAAGGCGCTGCGCAGGTCGTTGGCATCCACCACGTGCATCGTCATACCCGTCTCGTTGAGCTTGCGTGCGAGGTCGGCATTGGTCGATCCGCGTGCGGCCACCACGGTCTTGCCGTTCAGGTCTTCCCATTGCTGGATCGGCGAGCCAGCCTTCACCAGCATGCGGCCCTTGGTGATGTAGTGCGGAATGGTGAAGGCGACCTTCTCACGGCGCTCGCGCGAGTTGTTGGTTGAGCCGCATTCCAGGTCGGCCTTGCCCGAGGCGACCACGTCCATGCGTGTGGCGGCTGTCACCGGCAGGTACTGCACCTTCAGGTCCGGGCGCTTGAGCGAGGTCTTGATCGAATCGATCAGGCGCGAGCAGATGTCGATCGTGTAGCCGACCGGCTTGTTGCCATCGAGGTACGAAAACGGAATCGAGTCTTCCCGATACGCCACGTGCACCGTGCCCGAATCGCGGATGCGATCGAGCGTCGGGTTGGCGGCAACGGCGGTGGACGGGAAGACAGCGGTGGAAACAGCAGCGGGAACGGCAAGCGCGGCCAGCAGCCACGTGCGCGCAGCGAACGGCATCGTCAAAGGTCCTAGGAGAGGTTCGGGCTTCTAATGGCCAGCCGACCGCATCGGGGCCCTATCGACGCGGCCGTGCGCGCAATCGATTGCTGGGCGACATCCGCCCAGCTGCGCAGCATTGGCTGGGGCGCGCCGTCACTCCCCCCGGGAATGCCAAAACGTGAAGCAATGTCACGCGCCGCCATGGGCGCGCATTATGCGCTGAATGCGGGTATACCCTCAAGCACCTTCTCGGTGCATGGTTGATCAGCGTTGCGCTAATCCGCCACCTTGTCGGTCGGGAACTTGAACGAGTCGCGCAGCAGAAAGCTCATCGGGATTTCCAGCTTCACGCCATTGGGCGGAATGGGCTGCTGGAACCACTTTTTGTAGAGCTTTTCCGCCTCGCCATCGAGGATCGTGCGTGACATCGCCAGGTCGATCACTTTCTTGAACTCCGCGTCGTCCTTGCCGAGCATGATCGCGTACGGCGCCACAGCCAGGTTGCTGCCGACGACTGCGTACTCCGCCGGGTTGGGTGACGTCGCCCGGAAGCCATAGAGCAGCACATCGTCCATCGCAAACGCATCGGCCTTGCCGGCCGCCACCATGCCGAAGGCTTCGGCGTGGTCGCGGGCCTCCACCACGTTGACCTTGAGCACGCGCGCATCGGCCATCGCGCGGATCTGCCCGCCGTTCGTGCTGCCGCGCGTGGACACCACCGTCTTGTTGTTGAGGTCTTCCCAGCGGTGAATGCCTGAACTGGTCTTCACCAGCATGCGGCTGCTGGCAATGTAATGCGGAATAGTGAACGCTACCTTCTCACGCCGCTCGCGCGTGTTGTTGGTCGAGCCGCATTCGAGGTCTGCGCGGCCCTCGGCGATGGCGGCGATACGCGTGGCGGGTGTCACGGCCACGTATTGCACCTTCAGGTCGGGCCGCTTGACCGCCACCTTGATCGCGTCGACCAGCCGCGCGCAGAGGTCGATCGAATACCCCACCGGCTTGCCGCCATCGACATAGGAGAACGGTACGGAGTTCTCGCGATACGCCAGCCGGACGGCGCCGGTATCGCGGATGCGGTCAAGCACGGGGGATGCAGCCAACGCCTGGAAAGTGCACAACGCCAGGCCGGCCGCGAGCAATGCGCGGGTCGGGTGCGGCACGGAATGTCTCCTGTCTGGTTATTTTTCTGGTGCCGGCGCGCTCGCGCGGCTCCCCCACCCTAGGCGATGTGATCTTTCATCCCGCTTTCACGCCGGCTGTCCCGCTTTACTCTTCACAGAATCTTCATACAGGCCACGCGCGTTGCAGCACTGCACCCAGCTCCTGCGCATGTCCGTCGAGCGTGCCGAACACGCGGCCATGCTGATGATGGAAGCGGCTGGCGATGAAGCGCTCGGCGTCGTCCGGATGCGCGTGGGCTAGCATCAGCGCCGCCTGTGCCGTGAGCGCCAGCCCCTGCGCGATGCGGCGCGCGGAGGTCTCCTGAATGTCGCCGGGCTGGTGCAGCATCGCCTGCAGCGCGGCCAGCTCCGCGCGCACCGCACGGTGGCCCTGCGCGCGCTCGCCAATGTCGTGCACCAGGCGCAGCGCGTCGTCCGGCGTGCGGGCAATGGCGCGCAGCACGTCCAGGCACATGACGTTGCCCGAGCCCTCCCAAATGGAATTGACCGGCGATTCGCGGTACAGGCGCGCCATCGGCCCTTCTTCCACGTAGCCGTTGCCGCCCCAGACCTCCATTGCCTCGCCGGTCGCCTCAATGGCGCGCTTGCAGACCCAGAACTTGGCGGCGGGCGTGACGATGCGCTTCCACGCCGCGGCCAGCGGATCGACGTCGGCACGCTCGAACGCGCTGCCGAGTTCCATCATCAGCAACGTTGCCGCCTGCGATTCGAGCGCGAGGTCGGCCAGCACATTGCGCATGAGCGGTTGATCGGCCAGCAGGCGGCCGAATGCCATGCGATGGCGCGCGTGGTGCAGCGCCTGCATCAGCGCGTGACGCAGGATGGCCGCGCTGCCGATCACGCAATCCAGCCGCGTATGCGTGGCCATCTCGATGATGGTCGGAATGCCGCGCCCTTCTTCGCCAATCAGGATGCCCTCTGCGCCGAGGAACTCCACTTCGCTGCTGGCGTTGGACCGGTTGCCGAGCTTGTCTTTCAGGCGCTGGATTTGGATCGGGTTCTTGCTGCCGTCGTCACGAAAGCGCGGCACGAAGAAGCACGACAGGGGCCCGTCTTCTGCGCCCATGCGCGCGACCACCAGGTGCGCATCGCACATCGGCGCAGAGAAGAACCACTTGTGCCCGGTGATCGCGTATGTGGCGCCGCGGCCCTCGCCGCGCAGGGGCATTGCCACCGTGGTGTTGCTGCGCACATCGGAGCCGCCTTGCTTTTCAGTCATGCCCATGCCGACAAGGATGGCGGTCTTCTGGCGCCACGGCAGATCGCGTGCGTCGTGTTCGCGGGCGTAGAGACGCGGCCCCAGATCGGCAAACAGCGCCGTCTCTTTCTGCAGAACGGGGATGCTCGCGAACGTCATCGTCGCCGGGCACAGCGTGCCGGATTCGATCTGCGCCTGCATGTAATAGCCCGCCGTGCGGGCGGCCCATGCGCCCGCGCGCGGCTCGGCGAAGGGTAGCGCCTGTAGCTCCTGGCTGCGCATCAAACCGAGCAGCGCATGCCACGCGGGGTCGAAGCGGATGGCGTCGATGCGCTCGCCGGTGCGGCTGTGGGTGTGGAGTTCGGGGTGGTATGTGTTGGCCTCGGCGGCCCACCGCAGCGTCTCGGGGGCGCCGAGCTGATCACCGAAGGCTTGCAACGCGCTGGCGTTCCAGCCGCCGCCCAGACGTTCGAGTGCGTTTTGCAGCGTGGTGTCGGACGTGAAGGGGTTGAAGCCGGTCAGGTCCGGGACCTGGTTGAAGACGCGGTGGGTGGCCTCGGTGGGCATTTGGGGTCTCCTGGCGTGGTGCTTTGGTTGTGTGGGCCATGGTAGACCACCGGTGGTGGGGGTGGGTGGAGGAGGATTTCTATACGGTTGCCGCTTGCCTGGCGGCCCCATCCCACTCGAGAAACAGATACACGCCCTTGTCCTCCACCAGGCGAAACCCCATCCGCTGATACAAGCGCTGAGCTGGGTTGAAGCGCTCCACATGGATCTGCACGCGTTTTCCTGAAGCGCGGGCCTGCGCAAACACAGCAGAAATCACCGCACTGCCGATCCCCGAACCGCACTGCTCCGGCACCAGCGAGATATCGATGATCAGCAGGGCTTCCCGTCGATGCTGCAGGTAGATCCGCCCGGCGGGTACGCCGTCCTGTTCGATCACGAAAAATTCCGCGTCAGGGTAGGCAAAGTACGCGCGTTGCTGGGCATCGAACTGCATCCGCACGAACTGCGCTTTCTGTTCGGTGGTCCAGCCGGTCGCCCGCAGCTCGGCTTCGCGGGTGGTGCCGTAGAGGTGCAGCAGGAAGGGCTGGTCAGAGTCGGTCAGCGGCCGCAGTGCGGTGCCGTGCCGTTCAATGCGGAAGACGGGCATGCGGTGCCTCAGCTGAGATTGAAGCAGGCCTGGTAGCGGAAGCCGTCGGCACTGCGTTCGACCGGAACCAGAAAGATCGCCTGTTCGGGCAGCGTGTCGTGCTGCAGGAAGTACGTGCCCTGCTGCAGCGTGAACGAGGCATCGCCTGTAAAGAACAGCGAGAACGCCTGCTGGCCCGGGCGTGCCGCGGGTGTGGTCACTTCGTTCAGTCGCAGGGTGAACTGCGGATTGGGGATCTGGCCGGGCTCCTGCAGCACAGAGAACGCGGTGCCGACATGCGGCTGGAACAGTTCGGCGGAGAGGGTCATGGGGGCAACGAAAAGACGGATGCGGAAATCGGCGAGCCGAAAGGCGGACCGGTGCGACATGCGCGGCCGGTCCGCCACGAGGGCTCGGCTTACGGACGCGTCGGCCAAGCGCCCTGCAGGGCGATGCAGTAGTTCATCACCAGGTATGGCTGCATGTTTTCGTGCGGCAGACTGCCGCCGGCTATGCCGACTGCCTGCGGGGACAGGGTCGTGAGGGCCGGGGACGAATCCGTCGCGATGAACGCCTGGTTGAATGTCACCTGGAAGCGCGACGGCAGACGGCCTGCTGCCGTTTGTGAAGCTGCACGGCTGTTGTCACCGTATGCGGTGTGCGTGTGAGCGGGCATCTCCTCGCTCAACAGCGTGACCGTCGACGAGCCTTGCAACTCGTTCGGCACGCCGTTCTGCTCCGTGCCTACTACTGCCCGCCCCCGCAGGTCGGGCAAGCCGAACGTGCTCGTGCCGTTGCCGCCATACATGGTGCCCAGGATCGAGAACAGCGCGGTGTTCTGTGAGATCGGCATGATCGCGCCGTCGCAGGCTGCCCAATCCACCGGGGCAAAGTTGAAGCCGAAGACCCGGATTTCTCCGAGGAATTGATCAGACATGGGATTCCCTTTTCGACTCAGCCTTGCGACGGGTAGATGCCCGCGGTGGCAATGATGTAGTTGATGGAGGCCGTCGGCATTTGATTGGTATGTGGCTGATTGCCACCGGCCTGCCCGATCGTCTGGGGGGCCAGTGCGGCCTTGCCCGGCGGATTTGCCGTGCCGGCGTCGTAGAAGCCCTGCGCGTTCGGTACGGTCGCCAGCAGTGTGCTGGGGCCGGGCGTGATGGTGGTGGCGGCCGCACTGGTGCAGTTGATGGCGTGGTTGTGCCCCGGAATCTGATCGGTCGTCAACGTCACGCTGTCGACGCCGAACTGCTGACCGATCAGGCGGTTGGTGAGCCCTAGGCCCTGCCCTTGTCCCACGGGAAGCTTCCCTTGCAGGTCCGGCAAGCCGAAGTTGCTCTGGCCATCGCCACCGTAAGTGGTGCCGAGCAGGGTGAAGAGGGCCTCGTTCTCGGATATGCCAATGATCTGGCCCTGGCAAAGCAGCCAGCCCACCGGGGCATAGTTGCCAGCGAACAGGCGGATTTCGCCAACGTATGGTTCTGCCATGAGTGATCTCCTAGCCGCGTGACGGGTACACGCCGGTCAGCGCGATGATGTAGTTCAGCGCCAGCGAAGGCTGCATGTTCTCGTGCGGCTGGTTGCCGCCGCTGCTGGAGCCGCAGGCTTCGCTCGACAGTGGCGTCAATGTGCCCGGGGCGCCGTAAAGCAGGGTGCCCGCGCTTGGGGGCCCCGGATTCGTCGCGTTGTAAATGTTGCTGGTGGCTAGAAGATGGTTCTGCGTGATGCCGGTATTCGGCAATGTGGCAGGCGTCGTCGATGCGGTGAATGAGTGGCTGTGCGCCGGCAGTTGCGGGGTCGACAGCGTGACGGTCTCGGCGCCACCTACCTCGCCCTGCACGTAGTCCTGGAGGTCGCGGTGCAGCGGCGTGCGGCCGCGCAGGTCCGGCAACGCGAAGTTGGTCGTGCCATTGCCGCCATACTGGGTGCCCAGCAGCGAAAACAGCGCGGTGTTCGTCTGGATGGGCAGCAGTGCGCCATTGCACAAGGCCCATCCTTTTGGTGGAAAAGGAAATCCACAGAGGCGAATTTCGCCCAGGTATTGATCCACGACCCCTCCTCGTAATGTGGCACCGCCACGATATTGAATTCTTCGCTTCGAAGCAGAAATTTTTCTATTAATGGTCTCTGCGTCTCAATTTGATTGCCAGTCTGGTCATGGCGTATCAGCAGACATAATGGACGGGATTTTCGCGTTGCCCATATGAAAATCCAGTGTCAAGGCAGAAGAGCGTGCCAAAAGCGACACATCATGCCAATTCATCCGAAAGTTGGTATTGACGACACGGGACACCTTTCATAGCATCGCGTCGGGATCATTACGCCTGCTCATTTTAAAAGAAACAAAGGGGCATTGATCTGCCGGGGGGTATTTGTGAGGGTTAACGCTTAATCATTGCCTGGTTAGACGCTATGCAATGGATTGTAGGTGTTCAAATCTGCGCGCTATTTCCCCTCATTACCGGGGAGTGCCTGATAGGGATCGGGCACTGAATTTCCCATGACGACACAAAGAGAAAAGCCCGCGACAGAGCGGGCGGAGCGAGGGAGAAATGCGCGTGCTGAAACAAAGCAGCCCGTATGGCCGGCGTGGGGTCGCCGGATGGTCAATGTTCAGGTGCCTGAAGGCGCAGGGGCGGGAATGGATGCGCCGGGGCCTGCTGGCCGTGCTGGCGATTTGGCTGACGGTGTTGTCGCAGGGGGCGTTTGCGAGTTCGTGTACGGTCACGTTCTCAACGACAATCAACACCAAGAAGGCCTATTCCTTCACTCCCACCGATCAAGCTAACTGCGAGCATGGCGGCATAATCCCCATCGCATTCGACAGCGCGGGCAACGGCAACAATACGGACCCGCCCGCGCAAACGACGCCCACCGCACAGGGCGGCACCATTGCGGTCTACAACGGGTTTGTGCCTCCAGCCGGGGACCCAAACATCAGTGGTTTCGTCTATACCCCGGCCACCAACTTCAGCGGCACTGACACGGCCGTGTTCTATACCAGTGACGACGGTGTCACCTACACACCGAGCGGTACCGTCATCATCACTGTCATCAACCCTGCGCCGACGGTGACGAGCATTTCGCCGAGCTCAGGCCCCACCGCAGGCAGCACCTCCGTCACCATTACGGGCACCAATTTCACCAGCGTAACGGCGGTCAAGTTTGGCGCGACCAACGCCACCGGCTTCACTATTGATAGCGCCACGCAGATCACGGCCACCTCGCCGGCAGGGGCCGCTGGCACTGTTGACGTCACCGTGACCAACGCTAGCGGAACCAGCACCACCGGCATCGCCGACCGATACACCTTTGTGGCGCCTCCCGTTGCGAACGCGGTCAGCACCACCGTTACACACGGCAGTACAAGCAACCCCGTCACGCTGAACATCACCGGAGGCACGCCGACCGGCGTGGCCGTCGCAACGCAGGCAGCGCACGGCACAGCCACCGCGTCGGGCACGTCGATCACCTACACGCCCAGCGCGTCCTACTCTGGCTCGGACTCATTCACGTACACGGCAACCAACGCGGGCGGCACGTCTGCTCCGGCCACCGTGACCGTCACCGTGTCGAATCCGACAGTCACATATGGGCCGTCCTCGCCTGCAGCCGGCACGGTGGGTACGGCTTATAGCCAAACGCTGGCTTCGGCCAGTGGCGGCACGGCGCCTTATACCTACACGATCGCGTCGGGTGCGCTGCCGGCGGGCATCTCGCTGGCCAGCGACGGCACGCTGTCGGGCACGCCCACGGCGGGCGGTACGTTCAACTTCACCGTCACGGCCACCGACAGCAGCACAGGCACCGGCCCGTTCACGGCGACCAGCGGTACGCTCACGCTGACCGTCGCCGCACCGACGATCACGCTCTCGCCGTCCACACTGAGCAATGCCACCGTTGCAACGGCATACAGCCAGACGATAACGGCCAGCGGCGGTACGGCGGCCTACACCTACGCCATCACTGCTGGAGCGTTGCCGGCCGGCCTCACGCTCAGTTCTGGCGGCGTGCTGTCGGGGACGCCCACGGCAGGCGGCACGTTCAACTTCACCGTGACCACCACCGATAGCAGTACCGGCAGCGGCCCGTATACGGGCAGCCGCGCCTATTCGCTGGTCGTCAATGCGCCCACGTTGGCGATCACACCGGCATCGGGCAGCCTCAGCGCTTCGGCCGGCGTGGCTTACAGCCAGACCTTCACAGGCAGCGGCGGTCTGGCGCCATACACCTATAGCCTTGCGGTCAATAGCGGGACGATGCCGACCGGTCTCTCGTTCAACACCGGCACCGGCGTGTTGTCCGGTACGCCCACCACCACGGGCGTGGTCAATTTCACGGTGACTGCCACCGACCACGCAACTGGCACGGGGCCGTACAGCACGTCTGGCACCTACACGCTGACCACCTCGGCGCCCACCATTACTGTGTCGCCCACCACACTGAGTGCGGCAACTGTCGGCGCCGCCTACAGCCAGACTGCCACGGCCAGCGGGGGTGCCGCGCCTTATAGCTACGCACTGACTGCGGGTGCGCTGCCAGCGGGCCTGAGCTTGAATGGCAGCACCGGGGCGATCACTGGCACGCCCACGGCGGGCGGCACCTTCAACTTCACCGTCACGGCCACCGACGCCAACAGCTATACCGGCTCGCGTGCGTACACCCTGACGGTGGGCGCTGCCACCGTCACGGTGAGTCCGAGCACGCTGCCGGGCGCTACCGTCGCTACGGCTTACAGCCAGACCATCTTGGCCAGCGGCGGCACAGGTTCCTACACGTATGCCGTCACGGCGGGTTCGCTGCCGGCGGGGCTGACGCTGTCCAGTAACGGCACGCTGTCGGGTACGTCCACGTCGGGTGGCGTGTTCAACTTCACCGTCACCGCGACTGACAGCAGTACCGGAACCGGCCCCTACACCGGAAGCCGTGCCTACTCCTTGACGATCGCGTCGCCCACCTTGACCATCACACCGGCCTCGGGTTCTCTCAGCGGTGTGGCAGGCACGGCGTACAGCCGCAACTTCACGGCAAGTGGTGGTACGAGCCCATACATCTATGGCCTCGTGGTCAACAGCGGCACCATGCCCGCGGGCCTGACGTGGAACGGCGCCACCGGCACGCTGTCAGGTACTCCAACCACGGCCGGCACGGTCAGCTTTACTGTCACCGCGACCGACAGTTCGACGGGGACGGGCGCTCCATTTGCGGTAGGCGGTGTCTATACGCTCACCATCGCCGCGCCTAGCGTGACGGTATCGCCGGCCACGCTGCCCAACCCGGCGATTGCATCGGCGTACAGCCAAACCATCTCGGCAGCCAATGGCACCGCGCCGTACACCTACGCTGTGACGGCGGGTGCGTTGCCGGCAGGCCTGAGCTTGAACACCACCACCGGCGTCCTCTCGGGCACGCCCACCGCAGGCGGAACGTTCAACTTCACCATCACGGCGACGGATGCGAATAGCTTCACGGCCAGCCGTGCCTACAGCGTCACCATCGGTGCGCCCACGGTCACGGTGAGTCCTGCGGCCGCCAATTCGGCCCAGATCACCACGGCCTACAGCCAGACCTTCAGTGCGGCCGGCGGCACCGCGCCTTACACGTACGCCGTGTCCACAGGTACGTTGCCCGCGGGCCTCAGCCTGAACGCCAGCACAGGCGTTCTGTCGGGCACGCCCACTACGCTGGGCAGCAGCACCTTCACCGTGAAGGCCACTGACAGCAGCACAGGCACCGGCGCCCCGTACAACGGGACACGCAGCTACACGATCACGGTGGGCCAGGTGATCGGCACTGCGCCGGCAATCACGGCCACCACCATGTCGACGGCACCGATCACGCTGCATGCAACGGCCAATGCAACGGGCGGTCCGTTCTCGTCCATTGCGATTGTCAGTCCGCCTGCCAGCGGCACTGCCGTCGTCAACGGTCTGGACATCGTCTACACCCCCACCCCGACCACCTCCGGCGCAGTCAACTTCACCTATGCGCTGATCAACACGGCTGGCACATCCGCGCCGATTCCGGTGACGGTCAACGTGAATGCGGTGCCCATTGCCGTAGCGCAGAAACAGGCCATCACGTCATCTGGCCAGGCGGTGAGCGTGGACTTGACCGAAGGCGCCACGGGCGGCCCCTTCACGGGAGCGACGCTGGTGTCGGTGGTGCCAGCCAACGCCGGCACGGCCACGATCGTGCAGAAGGCTGTGCAGACGCCGGCGGGCGTGAGGAGCCCGGCTGCGGCGGCATCGACCTATGTGCTGAACTTCACGCCGTCGGGCACCTACAGCGGCCAGGCCGTGCTGACTTACACGCTGTCCAACGCGTTTGCCACCTCGGCACCGGCCACGGTGCAGGTGAGCGTGGCGCCGCGCAAGGACCCCTCGGCCGACCCGGATGTGGCAGGTCTGATCAACGCGCAAGTCCAGGCTGCGCGCCGCTTTGCCACCACGCAGATCGACAACTACAACCGTCGCCTGGAAGCGCTGCATGGCACTGGCCGGGCACCGTCGGGCAACGGTTTGACTGTCGCCATGCCGGGCCAGCGCGTGGACATGCAAGCGCGTTGCCAGGATGTCGCCGGCATTGCCGCGCACGATGCCTGCATGCGCGGTGACGGCCAGGGCGTGCGGCCATTCGCGCGCGGCAAGCGCAACACCGATGCGGCCAACGGCAACACCGACAAGTCGAACGCCGATGCGGGTCCCGACCTGCCCGGTGCTGATGCAGCCGGCGCTGGCCCGGACAACACTGACCCGAATCTCGCGTTCTGGAGCGCCGGTACGCTGGACTTTGGTTTCGCCAACGCGGGCACGCAACGCTCCGGTTTCCGCTTCACCACAGGCGGTGTGACGGCCGGCGCAGACTATCGCGTGTCGGATCAGCTCTCGATTGGTGGCGGCTTCGGCTACGGGCGTGACTCCACCGACATCGGCAACGCGGGCACCAAGAGCACGGGCGACAGCTATAGCCTTGCGCTCTACGGCAGCTATCGCCCGCTGCCTTCGTTGTTCGTCGATGGTGTGGCCGGCTTCGGCACGCTCAGTTTCGACTCGCGCCGCTGGGTGACGGACTCCAACGACTTCGCCACCGGCAAGCGCAACGGCAAGCAAGTGTTCGCCTCCGTGTCGGCCGGCTATGAGCATCGCGATCGCACGTGGCTGATCTCGCCTTACGGACGCCTGGCGGTCTCGCAATCGACGCTGGATCAGTTCACCGAATCGGGCGCCGGTCTCAACGCGCTGACGTATTTCGATCAGACGGTGACGACGGTATCCGGCACGCTGGGCCTGCGTGCGGAATACACGCAGAAGACCAAGTGGGGCACGTTCCTGCCGTTCGCTCGGGTGGAGTACCAGCACGACTTCAATGGGCAGAGCAACGCGGGGTTGGCATACGCCGATCTGGCATCGGCGGGCCCCGCATACTACGTGCCGGGTACGCCGTTTGGCCGCGATCGCATGCAGATCGGGTTGGGAACGAAGTTCCGCACCGGGCCGCTCACGTTTGGGCTGGACTACAGCGTGATGGCGGGGATGGGTGGTTTGCAGCAGGGGATTCGGTTGACGTTTGCTGCACCGTTCTGAGCCAATAGGCGGTAAGCGCCCAACAAAAAGCCAGCCTTCGGGCTGGCTTTTTGTTTCGGACGAGATGTCAGCGCATCAGCTAACCGTCCAGGATCACGCCGGCTTTTCCCCAGTCAGCAGGTAATGCATCAGCTCCCGCACCGGCCGAATCGCTTGCCCAAACGGCAACTTCCCGGCCCCACGGAAAAACAGCCCGCGCTCCACATCCCCGCGCAGCGCCTGCGCAAGCTTCAGGTCAATGCAGAACTGCCCGACCTTCCCAATCCCATCCCGCAGCCCGCACGTCTGCAAGCAATCGAACCCCTGCAGGCAATCCCGCACCTTGGCCTTGGCCTGCAGCGCGCTTTCGCGGGAGAGATAACGCGACAGCCAAGGCGTCATCACCGCCCGCGCCGGCAACCCGGCCACGCTGACGAATTCGCCGATATCGCCTTGCTCCGCGCCCGTCAGCACCCGCTTGAAGCGCACGTGCGCATCGCCCTCTTCCGTCACCGCAAACGCAGTGCCGAGCTGCACCGCAGCGGCGCCCTTGTCGAGCCAGTGCTTCACCTTGGCATGCGAATCAATGCCGCCGGCCAGGATGATCGGAATCTGTTCCGCAGCCAGCCCCAGCTTGATGAACAGTTCACGGCATTCGTCCAGCACGCGCGCGAACGAAAAGCGCTCGTCGCGCAAATCCTCAATGCGGGCTGCGCCCAAGTGCCCGCCCGCATGCGTCGGATGCTCGATCACCACCGCATCCGGCAACCGAGACTTCTTCATCCACCGCTTGAGCACCACGCCCACGCCGCGTGAGTCAGAAAGAATCGGGATCAGTGCAACCCTCGGGTGCTCGGCGGTCATCTCGGGCAGATCGAGCGGAAGCCCCGCGCCCATGACGATGGCATCGGCGCCGCTCTCGCACGCCTGGCGCACGAGCGCGGGGTGCGATTCCACCGCCTTCATCACGTTCACGGCGATCATGCCGTTGCCCTGGCTGCCTTCACGCGCGGCGCGGATTTCGCGGTCCAGCGCGACGAGGTTGGCGGCGTTGATGGCGTCCTTGTCGCGCGATTTCTCGGTCGCGGCGATGAGATCCGCATGGTGATGCCGCAAGTCGATGCTGGCGATGGTGCCGACGCCGCCTTCGCGCGCCACGGCGCCGGCCAGCCGGTGCGCCGAAATACCCACGCCCATCCCGCCCTGCACGATGGGTACGAGGCTGCGCCCCGCGAGTTTGAACCGACGCTCCAGCATGACAACTCCCAGCGGCAATGCCGCAATGCAATAGAAAAGGGATTGAGCGTCGCATAGGTGAAACGCAGCGGGGTTGCGCAAGATCAAGGCCGGCTGCGTCAGTGCGCGCCGCCGCACATTGCATGGCGGTTTGGACTGAAATGACCCGTCGGCCGTCACCTCATTGGTTTTCGTGCTGGCAACGCCGGCAGCCCTGTGCTTAAATTCAGCCTCGTTGGATGAAACAGGGGTGCCGTACGGATGGGCCGTGCGGCTGAGAGAGTCCCTTCGCACCCGATCCGGTTCGTACCGGCGTGGGAAGTTTCAGAACACCGCGTAGTCTCTGGCAGCCACCCCTCAGTTCTTCGGGTCACGCCACCTCTCCCGGTTTCGTCCACTGCCTGCTCCACCAGGCCACAGAATCTAGGACGAGACCATGCCCCAAGCCAAAAACGCCCCCGCCGCATCGTTCGACTCGCTGCAGTCCGAGCTCGACCAGAAGTTCGCCTATCCGGCCTCCAGCAAGACCTACATCAACGGCAGCCGCCCGGATATCCGCGTGCCGATGCGCACCATCAAGCAGACCGCCACGCGCACCGACAAGGGCGAGATGCTGAACCCGCCGGTGCCGGTGTACGACACCTCGGGCCCGTACTCCGACCCGGACGTGCACATTGATCTGAAGGCGGGCTTGGCCCCGCTGCGCGCCAAGTGGATCGACGAGCGCGGCGATACGGAAATCCTCTCGGGCCTGTCGTCCGAATACGGCCGCACGCGTGCCAATGATCCGGCCACGGCCCACCTGCGCTTTGCACAACTGACGAACCCGCGCCGCGCCAAGGCCGGCGCCAACGTGAGCCAGATGCACTACGCGCGTCGCGGCATCATCACGCCCGAAATGGAATACGTCGCGCTGCGTGAATCGCTGAACCTGCAGGCGCTGCAAGACAAGCCCGAGTACCGCCAACTGCTCAAGCAGCATCCGGGCTTCTCGTACGGCGCCAATCTGCCGCAGCGCCCGGAAGACATCACGCCGGAATTCGTGCGTGCGGAAATCGCTGCAGGCCGCGCGATCATCCCCGCCAACATCAACCACACCGAGCTGGAGCCGATGGCCATCGGCCGCAACTTCCGCGTGAAGATCAACGGCAACCTCGGCAACTCGGCGGTGACGTCATCGCTGGCCGAGGAAGTGGAAAAGATGGTGTGGGCAATCCGCTGGGGCGCCGACACGATCATGGACTTGTCCACCGGCAAGCACATCCACGAGACGCGCGAATGGATCCTGCGCAACTCGCCGGTGCCCATCGGCACGGTGCCCATCTACCAGGCGCTGGACAAGACCGGCGGCGTGGCCGAAGACCTGACGTGGGAGATGTTCCGCGACACGCTGATCGAACAGGCTGAGCAAGGCGTGGACTATTTCACCATCCACGCGGGCGTGCTGCTGCGCTACGTGCCGCTCACGGCCGACCGCATCACGGGCATCGTCTCGCGCGGTGGTTCGATCATGGCCAAGTGGTGCCTGGCGCATCACAAGGAAAACTTCCTGTACACGCACTTCGACGAGATCTGCGAAATCATGAAGGCGTACGACGTGTCGTTCAGCCTGGGCGATGGTCTGCGCCCGGGTTGCATTGCCGACTCGAACGACGCCGCGCAATTTGGCGAGCTGCACACGCTGGGTGAACTCACCAAGAAG
The DNA here is from genome assembly GCF_024158925.1 of Ralstonia chuxiongensis. Taxonomy (NCBI): domain Bacteria; kingdom Pseudomonadati; phylum Pseudomonadota; class Betaproteobacteria; order Burkholderiales; family Burkholderiaceae; genus Ralstonia; species Ralstonia chuxiongensis. Next base: position 235,786 of record NZ_JAMYWC010000002.1, read on the forward strand.
GCGTGGGAGCACGACGTGCAGGTCATGATCGAGGGCCCGGGCCACGTGCCGCTGCAACGCGTGCAGGCCAACATGGACGAAGAGCTGAAGCACTGCTTCGAAGCGCCGTTCTACACGCTGGGCCCGCTGGTGACCGACATCGCCCCGGGCTATGACCACATCACCAGCGGCATCGGCGCAGCCAACATCGGCTGGTACGGCACCGCCATGCTCTGCTACGTCACGCCCAAGGAACACCTGGGCCTGCCGGACAAGGAAGACGTGCGCGAAGGCATCATCACCTACAAGATCGCTGCGCACGCGGCTGACCTTGCCAAGGGCTGGCCGGGCGCGCAGCTCCGTGACAACGCGCTGTCGAAGGCTCGCTTCGAATTCCGCTGGGAAGACCAGTTCAACCTCGGCCTCGATCCGGAGAAGGCACGCGCCTTCCACGATGAAACGCTGCCGGCCGAGGGCGCCAAGATCGCGCATTTCTGTTCGATGTGCGGTCCGAAGTTCTGCTCGATGAAGATCACGCAGGAAGTGCGCGACTACGCGGCATCGCTCGACGCCAACGCCACTGCCGCAGCAGTTAACCCAACTGCGGGCATGGAAGAGAAGTCGATCGAGTTCCGCAAGAGCGGCAGCAAGATCTACAGCTAACCAACCGGTGCAATGCCAACCTCGACTTCATTCGACGTAACGATCCTCGGTGGCGGCCTCGCTGGCCGCCTGTGTGCCTGGCAACTCGCGCAAACGGGGGTGCCCCCCGCGCGCATTGCCGTGGTGGAGCGCGGCCCGCGCGACGGCAGCGGTGCCGCCGCGTATGTTGCTGCAGCCATGCTGGCGCCATTGGCCGAAGCTGCCGTGGCCGATCGTTTCGTCGTCGACTTGGGGTTGGCGAGCCTGGCGCTGTGGCGCGATTGGTTGCCCAAGCTACGCACGCCGGTCTTCTTCCAGGAGGCCGGCACGCTGGTGGTGTGGCATGCGGCAGACCGTGGAGAGGCATCGCTGTTTGCCAACCACGTGCGCAATGCCGCGCCGCCCGAGCGCGTGGCCGCCGATCTGCGTGCCGTAGACGCAACGGGCATTGCCCAGCTCGAGCCGCTGCTCGCGCAACGCTTCACGCAAGGTCTGTATCTGGCGGGCGAAGGTCAGCTCGACCCGCGCGGCGTGTTGGATGCGCTGGCGACCGAGCTCGAAGCGCTGGGCGTGCAACTGCGCTGGAACACGGAAGTTGCCGATCCAAGCCCCGACGCGCTGGCCGCTGCAGGGCTTGGCGCGCGCCTCGTGCTCGATTGCCGTGGCCTGGGTGCCAAGCCGCAATGGCCGCGCTTGCGTGGCCTGCGCGGCGAGGTGGCGCGCATCCATGCGCCCGACGTGTCGCTCACGCGGCCGGTGCGCATGCTGCATCCGCGCTATCCGCTGTACATCGCGCCCAAGCCGGGCAACGTCTACGTAATTGGTGCGACCGAGCTTGAATCCGACGACATGTCGCCGGCAAGCGTGCGCTCCACGCTGGAGCTGCTGTCTGCGGCCTATGCCGTGCACCCCGCGTTTGGCGAGGCGCGCGTGCTCGAGCTGAACACGCAGTGCCGGCCGACGCTCCCGGACCACCGTCCGGCCATCCGCTGGGATGGCGCTGGCACGCTCTCGGTCAACGGCCTGTACCGGCACGGCTACATGATCGCGCCAGCCGTCACCCAAGCCGCGGTGGCAGCGGCGTGCGACGTGCTGGACGGCTGTGCCTTCGATACGGACGACTGCGAATGGCCTGCGCTGTTCGCTGGCGCCGTATCCCCCGAACCTGTTTTGTCATGACGCTGAACGTCACCCTCAACGACCTGTCGCTCGCGCTGCCTGCGGGCAGCACGCTGGCCGATGCCATTGGTGCTGCCGCGCCGCAACTGCAGATCGCCCCGCCGTTTGCCGCATCGGTGAATGGCGATTTCGTGCCCAAGGCGCGCCATGCGCAGCATGCGCTCAACGCGGGCGATCGCATTGCACTCGTGCAGCCTGTCGTGGGCGGCTAGGAGTTTCTGATGTCGACAACCAATCTTTCCACCGTGGCTGACCCGCTGCGCCTGTACGACGAGACCTTCGCCTCGCGCCTGCTGCTCGGCACGGCGCGTTATCCGTCGCCGCAATCGCTGGAAGACGCGGTGCGCGTGTCCAACCCGGCCATGCTGACGGTCGCGCTGCGCCGCCAGAGCGCCGGCTCGCCCGAGGGCGGCGCTGGCTTCTGGAAGATGCTGCGCGCGCTCGGCGTGCCCGTGCTGCCGAATACCGCTGGTTGCTATTCCGCCGACGAGGCTTACACGCTCGCGCAGATGTCGCGCGAAGTGTTCGAGACCGATTGGATCAAGCTCGAAGTCATCGGCGATGACTACACGCTGCAGCCGGACACGCTCGCCCTGCCCGCCGCCGCCGAACGCCTCATCCGCGATGGCTTCAAGGTGCTGCCGTACTGCACCGAAGACCTCGTGCTGTGCCGCCGCCTGCTCGACGTCGGTTGCCAGGCGCTGATGCCCTGGGCCGCACCCATCGGCACCGGCCGCGGGCCCACCAACCCGTACGGCCTGCGCCTGCTGCGCGAGCGCCTGCCCAACGTGCCGCTCATCGTCGATGCGGGCCTGGGTGTGCCGTCTCACGCCACGCAAGTCATGGAATGGGGCTACGACGCCGTGCTGCTGAACACCGCTGTCGCGCAGGCGGGCGACCCGGTGGCGATGGCGCAGGCGTTTGCGATGGCCACGCAGGCTGGTCGTCTCGCGCGCCTGTCTGGCCCGATGCCTGAGCGTGATGTTGCGCAGGCCAGCACGCCGGTTGTTGGGTTGCCGTTCTGGCATGCGGAAGAGAAGCAGGCATGAGTGCATCCGCCTTGCGTTTTTCCGCCGCGTGGCCGGAAGCGGCTGCATTGGCCGCACAGATCATCGATCGCCATGTGGAAGCGTTTGGTCGCGCGCCGCACGCCTGGAGCGTGACCGACCGCGCCGATGAAGCCACCAGCCCCGCCACCGTTCTGCTGACGACGGATACGGCGCAAGCCGAACGTGCTCGCTCTGCGGGCGCCGCTGTTGTGCTGACGGCAGTGGAAGGCGATCAACGCATCGACACCGTGTACGACCGCCTCGGCACGTACCGCTTCGCGTCTGCGGCACAAGGCAATGCATTCGATGCGCGCTTTGCTGCCATCTTCGGTGCAGCACTTGCGCTGGCATTCGAGCCGCGCGATGCGCTGTGCGTGGCACGTGCGTGGATCGCCGAAGGCAATGCCGACGCGCTCGCCTGGCCGACTCGCTTCGACGTCCTGCCCCGCGTGCTCGAACCGGCATTGCCGTGCCCGACCGCAGCGGACCTCGCCTTTGCGCCGTGCCCGACGCAACTCGGCATCTACGCTGTCGTGCCGGACGCTGAATGGGTCGAGCGCCTCGTCGCGCTGAAGGTGCCGACGGTGCAGCTGCGCTTCAAGTCGGACGACCCGCAGGCGGTGATCGACCAGGTGCGCCGCGCAGAAGCAGCGGCACGCGGCAGCGCTACGCGCCTGTTCATCAACGACCATTGGCGCGTGGCGCTGGATGTGTACGCAGAGGTACCCAACAGCGGCATCTACGGCATTCACCTCGGCCAGGAAGACATCGACGAGGCTGACCTGGTGGCGATCCGCTCGGCCGGTCTGCGCCTTGGCATCAGCACGCACGGCTTTGCCGAAATGCTGCGCGTCGCACCGCTGAACCCGAGCTACCTTGCGCTGGGTGCCGTGTTTGCCACGCCCACCAAGACCATGCCGACCGTGCCGCAGGGTCTCGGCCGCTTGTTCGCGTACGCGGCCGCCATGCGCACGCGTGTGCCGGCGCCGCCGCTGGTGGCCATCGGCGGCATCGATCTGGCAGCGATGCCGCGCGTGCTGGAATCCGGCGTGGGCTCTGTGGCGGTGGTGCGTGCCATCACCCAGGCGGCCGATGTGCCGGCTGCGGTCGATGCGCTGCAAGCGACGTTCGCGGCGCACGTACGCCCCTGAGCATCGCGGGCGGCACGTCCTACGGGTTTCGACACGCAAGCGCTTTTTCGCTGACCTATCCTGTTCGTGCGCCGCTGCGGTCGTTGCCGCAGCGGCTTTCCAAAACACGCTGCAGGAGACTACACATGACGGTCAAGCCCATCCCCGAGGGTTACCACAGCGTCACCCCGTACCTGAGCATCAAAGGCGCCGCGCGCGCCATCGACTTCTACAAGCAGGCCTTCGGCGCCACCGAAATCATGCGCATGAACGGCCCCAACGGCACCATCGCGCACGCTGAAATACGCATCGGCAATTCACCGATCATGCTGGCCGATGAATTCCCCAACATGGCCTGCGCCAGCCCCGACACACTGCAGAGCACGTCGGTCGGGATGATGATCTACGTGCCCAACGTGGACGCCGTATTTGCCAATGCCCTGAAGGCCGGCGGTACGGAAGTCCGCCCGGTGGTGGACCAGTTCTACGGCGACCGTTCGGGCACGCTCAAAGACCCGTTCGGCCACGTGTGGACGGTCTCAACGCATGTGGAAGACGTGGCGCCCGATGAGATGGCCAAGCGCATGGAGAAGTGGACGAAGGAGCAGGCGGCGGCGTCGGCGTGAATATCGGTGTGGCAAAGAAAAAGCGCGGACGAGAGCCGCGCTTTTTTTTGCCCATGTTTGTTGATGGCCTAGCGCGGCTGGCACGTCACCTGCACGTTGTTCACATCGCCATTGACCGTGCCGCTGCCATTGGTCACCACGCAACTGGCCGATGCGGGCTGCGCGCTGATCGTCACCACGTAGCTATTGTCGAATGGCACCAGCCCGCCAAACACGAACGGCCCGTTGGCCGCCAGCGTGAGCGAATCGCGGCCGTTGTTGAGCAACACGATCGACTGGCCGCCGGGCAGCCCGGTCAGCGTGCCGCCAATCGAGAAAACGCTGCCGATGGGCGAGCCCAGGCTGATGTAGCCGTTACAGGCACCGAGCAGCGCGCACAGCGCAGCGACCGGAAGGCAGCGAACCAGCATGATCGGCAGGCGTTTCATGGCAGCTCCCCTGATCAGTCTTCGTCGACATCCACTTCAAGCGAGCGCGGTGCTGCGAGCGGCCGCGGTGCGAACCCGTGGTTCAACGGACCCGCGCCGCGCCCGAGCGCCAGATGCCGACCCGCGCCGATGGCATGCAGCAGGTAGTCGAGCGAGGCTTCGATGGCCACTTCCAGCGTGTCACCGCGCGCCAGGTGCGCGGCGATGGCGGCGGACAACGTGCAGCCTGTGCCGTGTGTGTGCGGCGTGTCGATGTAGGTATGGGCGTAGACGCGCTCGGTGCCGTCGGCGGTGACGAGCACGTCTTGCAGCACGCCGTCTTCGCCGGCGGTAGACGCGCCGGCCAGATGCCCGCCCTTGAGCAGCACGGCGCGGGGCCCAAGCGCCAGCAGGTCGCGCGCGGCGGGCAGCATGTCGTCGGCGGTGAGCACCTCGCGGCCGAGCAGCGCGCTGGCTTCCGGCAGGTTGGGCGTGACGAGCAGCGCGCGGGGGAACAGCCACTTCGCCATCGCCTGCGCCGTGGCATCGCTGCCGAGCTGCGCGCCGCTGGTGCTGACCATGACCGGATCGACGACGAGGTTGGCGATCGGGTGGCGGTCCAGCGCAGAGAGGATGGCCTCCACCACCTGCGGCGTGCCCAGCATGCCGGTCTTGGCCGCATCGACGCCAATGTCGCTTGCCACGGCATCGATCTGCGCGGCGACGATGTCGGGTGTGAGCGATTCCACCGCCGTCACACCCAGCGTGTTCTGTGCGGTGATGGCCGTGATGGCCGACATGCCGTAGCAGCCGAGCGCGGCAAACGTCTTCAGGTCAGCCTGGATGCCCGCACCGCCGCCACTGTCCGAACCGGCGATGGTGAGCACGCGAGGCACGTGCGAGGCGGGAGCGGCAAACGCAGCGAGGGTCGGGTCGGTGATCGTCATGTCGGTGCGAATGTTTGGGGGGGGTGTTTCGCACTATAGCGCTATCGCGGCCGGATCGACGCGCCGGCCTCTGACCTTGGAAGGCGACGGTTTCAGGCCCAAGCGCGAAGCGAAAACCGTGGAGCGCGACGGTTTTTGGCTCGGGCGCGAGGCTCAAACCGTAAGGGGCGATCGTTTCTGGCCCGAAGGCGAGCCTCAGACCGTGGAGCGCGACGCCCTGACCCTCGATCACGAGGCCCAAACTGTGGAGCGTCACCCCGCGAGGGTCGAACGCGGGGCTCAGAGCGCGGCGCACCGCTGTCAAAGCACCGTTTTGTTGGCTCTTGGAGAGCCGCGCGTGGGGCTCCGAGCGCCGTTCGCCACCCTCCAAGGCTGGAGCGTGAGGGTTGGAGCGTGGAAGGCCGCCCTCCGAGGTCGAAAATTTGAAGCTCGGAGAGCGGAGCACCGGCCTTGGGTGCTGGCGATCGACTCTCCGACCCTGGAGCGCGAGGCTTTCTGCCCCGCGCTCCGGCTGCAGACGGCGGCGCGTCAGTCCATCAGGTCGGTGTAATCGGCGGCGGCGTAGCGTTGGGCGCGCTCCCACGGTGCGGCGGCGGGCGCCGGCAATGCCGTCACGCGCGTGAGCTTGCGTTGCGTGCCGGTGGCGTTGCGCGATTCCACGCGACGCGGGTATTGGCCGGCCACGTCCCAATCGACGGTGACGGTGCGCTCGCCCTGCGTCGAGCGGTAAGTCTGCACGCCATTGCGTACCGGGCCTTCGACGCGCATGCCCTTGAGCGCGGCCGGGTCGAGCAGGTGATAGGCCGTCGCCCACGAGCCGTCGAAGCCGATGTTGGAATATTCGGCCGGTTCCACGGCGTAGTTCTTCTGCTGCGACTCGCTGACCACGCGCACGGTCAGCGCGCCCTTGGCGTCGCGTTCGATCCAGCGTGGGGCGGTGTCGGTGTCGGCGTGTTTGTGGCCGGCGTGGGCGTTGGCGTGGTCATGCTCGGCGTGGGCCGACGCGGGCGGTAGTTCGCGGGCGATCCAGACGCGGTCGCCCTGGCGATAGACGCGCTCGGCAAAGCGGACGTCGCGCTGGATGCCGTCAGTGCCGAGCGACGACAGTTGGTGTTCGACGCGCAGGGCGGTCAGCGAGTTGGACGAAGCCGGGCCGGCGGCCTGTGCCGTGGCAGCGAGCGCGGCGAAGGCGAACGAAAACAGAATGCGGGCAGATCGGGTCATACGAGTTCGGTCAGGCTGAAACGAAAAAAGCGCACGCCGATGACCCGGCATGCGCATCAATGGAAACGCAGGAATCAGAGGCCCATGGCCGTCTTGACCACGCCGAACACTTTCGTGTTGTCCAGCGTGCCCTTCAGCGGTGTGCTGCCCGGACCAGAGGAGAACAGCATCACATCCCCGCCGCCGTGCGTTTCCGAACCAGGGGTGCCGAGCTGCACGCCCACTTCCTGCAGGTAATCGTCTGCAGCCGTGTCGACCGAGGCCACGTTGTCGCGCGTGGCCTTGCGCGGCGTGCCGCCGTTGCCGAACACCAGCGTGGTGTACGGCAGGCCGTCGGCGGCCAATTGCGGCTGGCCGGTTTTGATGTCGTTCGACACGCCCAGGATCGGGTTGCCCTTGCGGGGGTAGCCGTTGATCGTCATCGTGTGGTCGTGGTCGGCCGTGACGACAATCAGCGTGTTCGACAGATCCGCAATCGACAGCGCGCGCTTGATGGCTTCGTCGAATGCGCCCGCATCTTCGAGTGCGCGCTTGGCATTGGTGCCGTGCAGCGCGTGGTCGATGCGGCCGCCTTCCACCATCAGGAAATAGCCCTTGCCGTTCTTTTGCAGCACGCGCATGGCCTTTTCGGTCATGTCGGCCAGGCTGGGCTCATCCACATTGTTCTTCTTGCGGTCCAGCTCGTAGTTCATGTGGTCCAGGTTGAACAGGCCGAGCAGCTTGTTCGTCGTGGCCGGGTTGACGGCGGTCAGTGCCGTGCCGGTGGTCACGTAGGTGTAGCCGGCGGTCTGGAACTGGGCGGTCAGGTCGGTCGTGTCGGTGCGCTTGCTGCCCGTCGTGCCTTGCGGCAGGTAGTGACGGCGGCCGCCGCCGAGCAGCACGTCCAGGCCGTCCTTGAGCGCGGCGTTGTACAGCGCGTTGCCGGGCGCGCCCTGCGCAGCGATCTGGTTTTCACCGTCGCGGTGGCAGATGTGCGAGTACGTGGCGGCCGGCGTGGCATGCGTGACGCGCGTGGTCGTGACCGCGCCCACCGACTTGCCGGCAGCCTTGGCCAGCTCCAGCAGCGTCACGGCCGGCGTGCCGTTGTTGGCGGGGCACGTACTGTCTGCGCCGCTCACGTAGCCCTTGCCGGTGGCATCGCTGGCCTTGGTGTCGGCCGACATGGAGATGACTTCGTTATTCATCTTCACGCCGGTCATGTACGCCGACATCGACGGCGCGCTGTCGGTGGTCTGCGCATCGTTGGAATACGTCTTGATGCGCGCCGTGCGCTTGAGCGATTCCATCGTCAGCTTGCCAGCCTCGCCCACCTTGTAGATGCGCGTGGCGGTGACGGTGGTCGGGCCCATGCCGTCGCCCAGGAAGAAGATCACGTTCTTGGCTTCACCGGCGGCGTGCGCTTGTGCGCAGGCACCGGCTGCCAGCGCCAGTAGGCCGGCTTGAATGACGCGATTCGGGATGCGATTCGATTGCTTGTTCATGATTGCCCTCTCCCTCTTACAGACCCACGGCCTGCTTGATGAGGCCGAAGACCTCGGTGTTGTCCATCGTGCCGGTAAAGCGCTCGGCACCCAGGCCGCGTGCGCCGATGAAGACATCGGTGCCGCCGTGCGTTTCGCCGCCCGGCGCAACCGGGATGACGGCTTCCTGGTGATAGCTCTTGTCGTACACGGCAGCATCCGTCAGCGCGCCGCGCGTGACCGGGCGGTTCTCACCCGTGCCGAAGCCGATGATGGTGAACGGGTTGCCCCCCGTGTCGGTGGCGTTGGCGCCCGTCACGTAGTTCTTCAGCAAGCCGAGCACGCCGGGGTTGCTGTCGCTGGTCGGGCCCGTGCGCTTGGCGTAACCGTTGAGCACCAGCGTGTGGTCGTGGTCCGCCGTCACGACGATCAGCGTGTTCTTCAGGCCCGGGTCGATCGTGTTGAGCTTGTCGATTGCGCCGCGGATGGCAGAGTCGAACGCCACGGTGTCCTGCAGCGCCTTGCGCGCGGTGGTCTCGTGCAGCGCGTGGTCGATGCGGCCGCCTTCCACCATCAGGAAGAAGCCCTTCTTCTTGGCGGCGAGCACGTCGATGGCCTTGTTGGTCATTTCGCCCAGGCTCGGTTCCTTGCTCGGGTCACGATCCAGGTCGTACGACATGTGGCTACTGGTGAACAGGCCCACGACCTTGCTGTCCGTGGCTTGCAGCGTGTCGAACTCGGCTTTGTTGCTGGCATAGCGGTAGCCGCCGGCCTTGAGTTCAGCGATCAGGTCGCGGCCGTCGGTGCGCGCGCCGCCCGCCGTGCTCGGCTGGAAGTGCTTGCGCCCGCCGCCAAAGACGACGTCCACGCCATCACCCAGCGCGGCGTTGAAGCCCTTGCCCGCCGGCGTGAGTTGCGCGGCGATGGTGTTCTCGCCATCGCGGTGGCAGATGTGCGAATACGTGGCCGCCGGCGTGGCGTGCGTGATGCGCGTGGTGGTGACCACGCCCGTGCCATAGCCTGCTGCCTTCATCAGTTCGAGCAGCGTCGTCACGGGTTTGCCGTTGCCGCTCGGGCAGGTGCTGTCGGCGCCCGAGAGGTAATCCTTGCCGCCCGCGTCATAGGCCATCGTGTCCGCAGACATCGAGATGACCTCGTTGTTCATCTTTACGCCGGTCATGTAGGCAGACATCGACGGCGCCGAGTCGGTCACCTGCGCGTTGTTCGAGAAGGTGCGCACGAAGCCGGTTTCCGGCAGCGTGTCCATGGTCAGTTCGCCGTCTTCGCCCACCTTGTAGATGCGTGCGGCGGTCATGGTGGTCATGCCCATGCCGTCGCCGAGGAAGAACACGACGTTCTTGGTCGGTCCGGTTGACGGTGTGTTGGCGTCCGGCGCAGCGCTGCCGGCGTTGCTGGACGTGCCGTCGCTGCCGCACGCGGCCATGGCGAGCGCGGCTGCCACGGCGGCGGCGTACTTCGTGAGTTTATGGTTGTGCATCGTTGGCTCCCTGAACGATGCCCGGCACTTTGGTGGCCGTGTGTTGCATGTCCGTGATGCGGGTGCGCCACTTCCTAACCGGATCGCAAGGTTTGCCTGTGACAGCGCATTGACACTGCGGTGTGATGCGCGTTACGGAAGCTCGATTGCCTGAGCAGGCAACCGGTCCCGAGCCAGCATGCGGCGCGATACGATGCGGCATCTGCGATTTGCTCCGCGCCCCTCATGCTCACCCGCCAGTTCGTCAGCCACGTCACGTTGCGGCGCGACACCGTTGCCGCGTTTGAAGCGTATCTGTTCAGCCTGCCCGCCGTGCGCGCGCTCGAGACGCTGGAGCTGCATCCCAAGGTCACGTTCCTCGTTGGCGAAAACGGTTCGGGCAAATCCACGCTCATGGAGGCGATTGCCGTGGCGCTTGGCTTCAACGCCGAGGGCGGCTCGCGCAACTTCAATTTCAGCACGCACGCATCGCACTCCGAGCTGCACGCGCATCTGCGCATTGCCCGGGGCTTTCGCAAGCCGCGCACCGAGTTCTTCCTGCGCGCCGAGAGCTTCTTCAATGTGGCCACGAATATCCAGCAGATGGATGACGAGCCCGGCCTGGGCGGGCGCGTGATCGATTCCTACGGCGGCCGATCGCTGCATGCGCAATCGCATGGGGAATCGTTTCTCGCGCTGCTGATGAATCGGTTTGGCCCGAACGGCCTGTATCTGCTCGACGAACCCGAGGCGGCGCTGTCGCCGCAGCGGCAGTTGGCCGTGCTCACGCGCCTGCACGACCTGGTGCAGGCGGAAAGCCAGTTTGTGATCGCCACGCACTCGCCCATCCTGATGGCTTATCCCGACGCATGGATTTATCAGTGTGATGGGGACGGCATTCGGCGCGTCGCCTATGAAGAGACCGAGCACTTTCAGGTCACGCGGGACTTTCTGGCCAATCCGCAGCGGATGCTGAACATGCTGCTGGAGCAATGAACGGCCGTGGTGACGGACGGCCGAATCCGCTACAATCCAGCCCATTCCGAGGAGCGTTGCAACGACCGGCCCAAGTTCAGACGGGGCGGCCGCCAGGCTCGGAAGTTCAAACGGCGCTCGCAGTATCGTGGCTGACACGATGGCGAGAACGCATCTATCCGGGGCCCCAGCATGGGCCCCGTCTCAGTGGTTATCTCCCTGCGTGCGGTCACCCATTTTTTCCGGAGTGATCCAATGAACGCTGTCACCGAACTGAAACACGATTACCTCGTCGCCGACATCAAGCTGGCCGACTGGGGCCGCAAGGAAATCGCCATCGCCGAGACCGAAATGCCCGGTCTGATGGCGATTCGCGACGAGTTTGCCGCGAGCCAGCCGCTCAAGGGCGCGCGCATTGCCGGCTCGCTGCACATGACCATCCAGACCGCCGTGCTGATCGAGACGCTCAAGGCACTCGGCGCCGACGTGCGCTGGGCCTCGTGCAACATCTTCTCGACGCAGGACCACGCTGCCGCGGCGATCGCCGTATCGGGCACGCCGGTGTTTGCGTACAAGGGCGAGTCGCTCAAGGAATACTGGGACTTCACCCACCGCATCTTCGAATGGGCCGACGGTGGCACGCCGAACATGATCCTGGACGACGGCGGCGACGCAACGATCCTGCTGCACCTGGGCGCCAAGGCTGAGAAGGACGCTTCCGTCATTTCGAAGCCCACCAGCGAGGAAGAAACCTTCTTGTTCGCCGCCATCAAGGAAAAGCTGTCCAAGGACGCAACGTTCTACAGCCGCAACCTCGACGCCATCAAGGGCGTGACCGAAGAAACCACCACGGGCGTGCACCGCCTGTACCAGATGGCCCAGCGCGGCGAACTGCGCTTCCCGGCCATCAACGTGAACGACTCGGTTACCAAGAGCAAGTTCGATAACCTGTACGGCTGCCGTGAATCGCTGGTCGACGGCATCAAGCGCGCGACCGACGTGATGATCGCCGGCAAGGTGGCGATCGTGGCCGGCTACGGCGACGTGGGCAAGGGCTCGGCACAGGCGCTGCGCGCGCTGTCGGCGCAGGTGTGGGTGACCGAGATCGACCCGATCTGCGCGCTGCAGGCCGCCATGGAAGGCTACCGCGTGGTCACGATGGACTACGCCGCCGAGCACGGCGACATCTTCGTGACTTGCACCGGCAACTACCACGTCATCACGCACGACCACATGGCCAAGATGAAGGACCAGGCCATCGTCTGCAACATCGGCCACTTCGACAACGAGATCGACATTGCATCCGTTGAGAAGTACCAGTGGGAAGAGATCAAGCCGCAGGTCGATCACGTGATCTTCCCCGACGGCAAGAAGATCATCATCCTGGCCAAGGGTCGCCTGGTGAACCTTGGCTGCGCCACGGGCCACCCGTCGTACGTGATGAGCAGCTCGTTTGCCAACCAAACCATCGCGCAGATCGAGCTGTGGACGGAAGCGCAGAAGGGTTCGAACAAGTACCCGGTGGGCGTGTACACGCTGCCCAAGCATCTGGACGAGAAGGTCGCGCGCCTGCAGCTCAAGAAGCTGAATGCGCAACTGACCGAGCTGACCGACCAGCAAGCCGCGTACATTGGCGTGAGCAAGGAAGGCCCGTACAAGGCTGACCACTACCGCTACTAAGCCGTACCTGCCGGCGGCATTTCCAGCCGCCGGCTCTCCAACCGAGGACTGCTCCATGAGACTGCTCGCTGTCTGGGTCATCAACGCGCTGGCGTTGCTTCTTGTCGCCTATCTGCTCAAAGGCATCCACGTCAACGGCTTCGGCTCCGCGCTGATCGCGGCGCTCGTGCTGGGTCTGGTCAACACGCTGATCCGCCCCATTCTGGTGATCCTCACCCTGCCGGTGACGCTGCTCACGCTTGGGCTGTTCATCTTCATCATCAACGCGCTGCTGTTCCTGTTTGTCGGCAACCTGCTGGCGGGCTTTCAGGTGGCCAGCTTTGGCGCGGCGCTGCTGGGCTCCATCCTGTACAGCGTGATCTCGTGGCTGCTCTCGAGCCTGCTGCTGCGCGAGGCTTAAGGTTTCTGTCATGCAAGATCGTCAATTCAGTTTCGAATTCTTCCCGCCCAAGACGGCGGAAGGCGCCGAGAAGCTGCGCAACACACGCGCGCAACTCTCGCCGCTCAAGCCCCGCTTCATTTCCGTGACCTTTGGCGCGGGCGGCACCACGCAGCAAGGCACGCTCGACGCCGTGGTGGAAATCCAGCGCGAAGGCATCGAAGCGGCGCCGCACCTGTCGTGTGTAGGTTCGTCGCGCGAGAGCATCCGCAACATCCTCAACACCTATCGCGAGCACGGCATCCGCCGCATCGTTGCGCTACGCGGCGACATGCCCTCGGGCATGGGCGAGATCGGTGAATTCCGCTTCGCCAACGAGCTGGTCGAGTTCATCCGCCAGGAAACCGGCGAGGCTTTCCACATCGAAGTGGCGGCCTATCCGGAATACCACCCGCAGTCGCGCTCGGCGCGCCACGATCTGGAGAACTTCGCCCGCAAGGTGAAGGCCGGTGCCAATTCCGCCATCACGCAGTATTTCTTCAACGCGGACGCGTACTTCCAGTTCGTGGACGACGCACGCAAGCTCGGCGTGGACGTGCCCATCGTGCCCGGCATCATGCCGATCACGAACTCGTCGCAGCTCATGCGTTTTTCCGAGATGTGCGGTGCAGAAGTGCCGCGCTGGATCGCCAAGCGCCTCGAAGGCTTTGGCGACGATCGTGAATCGATCCGCGCCTTCGGCCTGGACGTGGTGACGGCCATGTGCGACCGCCTGCTGCAAGGCGGCGCGCCGGGCCTGCATTTCTACACGCTCAACGCCGCCGGCTCCACGCGTGCCATCTGGCAGCGTCTGGGCCTGTAAGCAGAAAGCAGCAAAGCAGAGGAGATCGTCATGGCAGCCGCACCCGATCCGCTGATCGCCTGGTTGCTTGACGAACTCCGGCCGCTCGCCGCGCAAATCGGCGAGATCCGCGCCCGCCGGATGTTCAGCGGGGCGGCGCTCTATTACGACGACATCGTCTTTGCGCTGGTGCTGCGCGGCACGTCTTACCTGCGCGTGGACGACCTCACGCGCGAACGTTTTCTCGCTGAAAAATGCACGCCGTTCAGTTACGAACGCAACGGCCGTACCATCAGCATGACCGGCTACCTGAGCACGCCGGCAGAGGCGCTCGACGGCGGGCAGCCGTTGCGCGACTGGGCGCGGCTGGCGATTGAAGCCGCACTGCGTGACGCGAATGCCAAGGCGGCCAAGCCGAAGCGCGCCGCAGCAAAGACTGCCAAGGCGCCCAAGGCAACAAAAACAACGGCGACCAAGAGGGTCGCCGCAAAAAAGACAGTCAAGCGCTGAACGCTCAGTACAGCGTTGTCTTCAGGCGCTCGGGCAATTCGCGATCATAGGCGTCGCCATCAAATGCGCCACCGCTGATGCGCTGCAGGATCTTGCCTGCGGTGGGCACGGCCGGCTTGGTGTCTTGCGCGCCGTGCGCCCACAGCTTTGAGCGCACCAGCGCCTTCGAACAGTGGAAATACACCGTCTGCACCTGCACGAGGATCACGCTGCGCGGCAGTTTGCCCTGCACCGCAAACGACGCGAGCAATTCCGGTTCGGCCGAAATGGTGGCCGTGCCGTTCACGCGCAACGTTTCACCCACGCCCGGCACGATAAAGAGTACCGACACGCGCCCGTCTTCGACGATGTTGCGCAGGTTGTCGATGCGATTGTTGCCAGGCCGATCGGGAATCGCCAGCAGGCGTTCATTGAGGATGCGCACGAAGCCCGGCGCATCGCCCTTCGGCGAAGCATCCGTGCCCTGCGCGCCCACCGATGACAGCACGATGAACGGCGACGCCTCTACGAACGCGCGGTAGTCGGCGTTCAGGTGGTCGATCTCCTTGAGCAGCGAGCGCGGGTTCGGTGTGCCATACACGGCTTCAAGGTCGGCAACGGTTTTCAGCGTGTGGGACATGGGCTTTCTGTGAGGGGTTAAAACGCGCCGCGCTCGGTGACGATGCAGTCCAGCGCGATGTCGTGCGGTTCCGGCGCGATGGATTCCACGCGGTTCACTTCATATGCCACGCCAATCGTGCGCGGGCGGTGCCCGGCGGCATGCAGCGCAGCCAGCGTGCGATCGTAGAAGCCGCCGCCGTAGCCGATGCGATAGCGTTGCCCGTCAAAGCCCACGCAAGGGATCAGCAGAGCATCGGGCGTTTCCATCTCGCCCGAGCGGGGGATGGGGATGTTGTACGCGCCCGGGGTCATTTCACAATCGGGCGTCCATCGCCGAAACTGCAGGGGAGAAAATTTGTCAGTCACTACGGGCAGCAGTGCATGGCGCGTAGCGTCAGCCGCCAGCCAATGGCCCAGCACGGTCAACGCATCGAACTCTCCCTGCGTTGGCCAGTAGGCGGCCAGGCGTTTGACGGGCAGTGCGTTCAGCAACCCAGCCAGGTGATGCGCCAGCGCGGCATCGTGGGCGATGCGGTCTGGCTGTGCAGCGCGTGCATCGAGCAACATGGTGCGCAGCGTGCGGCGCGATTCGATTGGCGTGGTGGGATTGGCCGGATCGTGCGTACTCATTGGATGTGGCGCCTCGCCGGTTCACGATCCGTAGCGAGCGGCCCGAGGTTGGTGCGAGAAGCGCAGTCGTACACGTGTACGGCGAGCATCGCAGTGCCAAGATCGGGCCGCGCAGTCGGATCGTGAATTGGCGCTAAGGCTGACATGGGATAATTCGGCAGACCTAACAGTGATTGGATGGGGCAGGAGATGACATTGAAGGCCAAGGCAGTATATCGCGCGGTAGCGCTGGCTTTTGCGGGCGTGGTGGGCATGAGCGTGGTTGGCCCGACGCCGCTGGCGATGGCCGCCAAGCGCCAGGCGCCGCAAGGCATTCCGGCCAATCCGGACGATGCGTTTGTCGAGTTGCGCAACGCCGCGCGCCGCAACGATGTGTCGCGCAGCTGGGAGTTGGCGGACAGCCTCTCCGATTACCCGATCCAGTCTTACGTGCAGTATTTCCGCATCAAGCCGCAGCTGTTCGATGCCAGCGGCTATGCCCGCACCGATGCCCCGGAAGACGAAATCCGTTCGTTCCTGCAGCGCTACAAGGGCGAGGCGATTGCCGACCGGCTGCGCAACGATTGGCTGCTCGTGCTCGGCAAGAAGCGCGACTGGGCCACCTTCGATGCCGAGTACCCCAATTTCGTGCTGAAGGACGATACGCAGGTCGAGTGCTATGCGCTGCTCTCGCGCGCGATGAAGGGCCAGAACGTGGCCGCCGATGCGCGCAGCACGCTGTCGGATCCCAAGGGCTATGGCGAAGGCTGTGTCGACCTGATCGGCTATCTGGCGCAGTCCAAGCAGTTCACCCGTGCGGATGTGGCCTATGCGGCGCGGCTGTCGCTGGAGCAGAACCTTGTCA
The DNA here is from genome assembly GCF_024158925.1 of Ralstonia chuxiongensis. Taxonomy (NCBI): domain Bacteria; kingdom Pseudomonadati; phylum Pseudomonadota; class Betaproteobacteria; order Burkholderiales; family Burkholderiaceae; genus Ralstonia; species Ralstonia chuxiongensis. The sequence continues at coordinate 252,365 of NZ_JAMYWC010000002.1, forward strand.
CGCAGGCATCGCGCATTGCGGCGGTGCTGCCCGAGGGCGATCGCGTAGACAACGACACGCTGGCCAACGTGACGCGCATGGCGCGCAACGATCCGTCGCAGGCGACGGCGTATCTGCTGGCGCAAAGCGGCGGCCTGTCGCGTGAAGAGCAAGGCGCGGGTTGGGGCGTGATCGGCCAGTACGCCGCCAAGAAGCAGACGCCCGATGCGCTGGATGCCTACCGCCGCCAGATGACGCTCGGCGGCGATGCCTACCTGTCGGACGATTCGCAGGAGTGGCGTGTGCGCACCGCCCTGCGCGCGGGTGACTGGAAGATGGTGCGCCAGGCCATTGAGAAAATGCGCCCCAGCCTGCGTGATCGTGATCCCGCCTGGACGTATTGGTACGGCCGTGCGCTTAAGGCAGACAACCGCAACGATGAGGCCCGCCAGCAGTTCCAGTCGATCGCCGGCCAGTTCAATTTCTATGGCCAGCTGGCGCAGGAAGAGCTCGGCCAGCGCATCACCGTGCCGCCGCGCACAGCCGTGACCGACGCCGAAATCGACGTGATGGGCCGTAACCACCCGGGCTTTGGGCGTGCCAAGAAGCTGTACGACCTGAATCTGCGCTTCGAAGGCAACCGCGAGTGGAACTGGGAGCTGCGCAACATGAGCGACCGCGAGTTGCTCGCCGCAGCCGAATATGGCCGCAAGCTGGGCTTGCTCGATCGCACCGTCAACTCAGCGGACAAGACCAAGACCGAGCACGACTTCTCGCTGCGCTTCCCGACGCCGTACCTCAGCGTGGTCCAGCGCAACGCCGATGCCGTGGGCTTGGACATTGCCTGGGCCTACGGCCTGATCCGCCAGGAGTCGCGCTTCATCATGGATGCGCGGTCGTCGGTGGGTGCTTCCGGCCTGATGCAGGTGATGCCGGAGACCGCCAAGCACATTGCCAAGAAGATCGGCCTGCCAGGGTTCCGCGTTTCGCAGATGAGCGACATCGATACCAACGTGCTGCTGGGTACGGCCTACCTGTCGATGATCCTGACCAACCTGGACAGTTCGCTCACGCTGGCTACCGCCGGCTACAACGCGGGCCCAGGCCGCCCGAAACGCTGGCGCTCGACGCTCGCGCGGCCGGTGGAGGGCGCGATCTTCGCCGAGACGATTCCGTTCAACGAGACCCGCACGTATGTGAAAAACGTGCTGTCGAACGCGACGTACTACAGCGCGTTGCTGACCGGCCGCCCGCAGTCGCTGAAGGATCGCCTGGGCAAGGTGGCGCCGGAATCCGTGACGCCGGACGACTTGCCATAAGCGCCCTATCGTCATCCCGCCGTCACATCAAACGCCCGCCGCAACGCGGGCGTTTTTTCTTGGGTGTGTGCGCTGGCTGGCGCACAGAAGTGTGGCTTGCGGCACGCCGCATCGACATATCTTGGGGGCGATCGCCTTCGGGATGTATTGTGGTGTTGCCCCCCTCCCGTCTTGGAGATGCCTCTATGCAGCCCTCCAATCTGCTCGTCTTTGGCGGTACCGGTTTTATCGGTTCGCAGTTGCTCTCACGGCTGGTGACGGAGACGTTTTCCGCGCCCGGCTTACCCGAGGGCCGGATGATCGTGCCCACGCGCGATCCTGAGTCCGCCCGCGCACACAACCTCACGTTGCTGCCGCGTGTGGATGTGATGGACGCCGACATCTACGCCGACGATGCCCTCGACGCGCTGTTTCTGGCGCTCACCGAGCGCGGTGGCGAGCACTGTGCCGTCATCAACCTCGTTGGCGTGCTGCAGGACGCGCGCGGGATGCCGTACGGGCCGAATTTCCAGCGCGTGCATGTCGATCTGCCCCGCCGCATCGTCGCCGCATGCCGACGCCATGGCGTGAACCGGCTGCTGCACATGAGCGCGCTGGGCGCCGACCCCGCCGGCCCGTCGATGTACCTGCGCAGCAAGGGCGACGGCGAACGCGTCGTCATGAACAGCGAGCTTGACTGGACGGTGTTCCGCCCGTCGGTGGTGTTCGGCCCGCAAGATCATTTCCTGAATCTGTTCGCGAGCATGCAGCGCATGGCGCCGTTTGTGCCGCTGGCCTGTGCCGACGCGCGCTTCCAGCCTGTCTACGTGGATGACGTGGCCGCCGCGTTCATCAACGCGCTCAAGAAGCCCGCGACGATCCGGCATGCTTATCCGCTGGTCGGGCCGCGCGTCTACACCCTGGCAGAGCTGATGCGCTTTGCCGGACGTGCCAGCGGCCACCCGCGCTGGATCGTGCCACTTCCCGAAGGCTTGGGTCGTATGCAGGCCGCGTTGCTTGAGCATCTGCCAGGCGCGCCCATCTCGCGGGACAACCTCGACTCCATGCGCGTGGATAACGTCAGCATGGAACCGGTCGCACCGGAACTCGGCATCCACCCGCTCGGCATGGAGGCGGTGATGCTGCCCGCGCTGGCCGGTTTTGGGCCGGACCGCGGATTGCGTGCTGCACGCACACGGGCGCATCGCTAGAAGCTACGAAAACCCGGGGTATGTGCCCCGTTTGTGAATCCGCTTCACAACCGTGGCCAATCCGTTTCATTTTGTGGCGGTGCAGCGCAAGGCTAGAATGGTTCGCTCGCCTTCGCGCTGCCGCTCGCCGCTTCCGATACAACAAGACTAGAGCGCCCCGGCATTCCCGCGCGATGCCGGCGGGCTCCCACAATAATTGCTGTGCACTCTCCAAGGACGGGAATCATGAAACTGGTCATCGGCAACAAGAACTATTCGTCGTGGTCGCTACGCCCGTGGCTGCTCGCCAAGCAGGCTGGCATTCCGTTCGAAGAGATCCGCGTGCGCCTGCTGAGCGAGACCTTTGCCGCCGACGTGGCACGTCATTCGCCGGCCGGCCGCGTGCCGGTGCTGGTGGACGGCGACATGAACGTGTGGGATTCGCTCGCCATCTGCGAGACGCTGGCCGAGCGTTTTCCGCGCGCACAACTGTGGCCGGCTGACCCGAAGGCCCGCGCACACGCACGCTCGATCTGCGCGGAAATGCACAGCGGCTTCACCAACCTGCGCAACAACATGCCGATGAACGTGACAGCCGTGCTGCCCGGCATGGGCTGGAACGTGGCCGTGCAGCGCGACATCGACCGCATTGCTGCCATGTGGACCGAGCTGCGCCAGAAATACGCTGCGGAAGGTCCGTTCCTGTTCGGACACTTCACGGTGGCCGACGCGTTCTACGCGCCGGTGGTCAGCCGCTTCGCCACGTACGGCGTGCGTCTGCCGGAGGCCGCAAAGACCTACGCCGATTACATCCTCAACCTGCCCGCCATGCAGGAGTGGATCGACGGCGCACGTGCTGAGCATGACTTCCTGGCCGACGACGAGCCGTATCGCACCGCGCCGGACGAAGACACGCTGGTCGCCGCCAATCAATGACGGAACGCGCAGCACAGACCGCGGCCATCGTCGATCCGGCCACGCACGGACTGGATGTCTACGCCGTCGGCGGCGCCATTCGTGACGCGCTGCTCGGGCTGCCGGTGCAGGACCGGGACTACGTTGTGGTCGGGGCCACGCCCGAAGACATGGAAGCACGTGGTTTTCGTGCCGTCGGCAAGGATTTCCCGGTGTTCCTGCACCCGGAGACGCATGCCGAATACGCGCTCGCTCGCACCGAGCGCAAGACGGCTGCCGGCTACAAAGGTTTCTCGGTCTACTACGCGCCGGACGTCACGCTCGAAGACGACCTGATCCGCCGCGACCTGACCATCAACGCGATGGCGCAGCGCGTGGCGGAAGACGGCGCGCTGGTTGGCCCCGTCGTCGATCCGTATGGGGGGCAGGCTGACCTGGCCTCGCGCACGTTCCGGCATGTGTCCGATGCGTTCATGGAAGACCCGGTGCGCATCCTGCGCCTGGCGCGGTTTGCTGCGCGCTTTGCCGACTTTCATGTCGCACCCGAAACCAACGCGCTGATGCAGCGCATGGTGCAGGCTGGCGAAGTCGATGCGCTGGTGCCCGAGCGTGTGTGGCAGGAAATTGCCCGCGGCCTGATGGAGGCGCATCCGCAGCGCATGTTTGCCGTGCTGCGCGACTGCGGTGCGCTGGTGCGCCTGCTGCCAGAGCTTGACCGGCTGTGGGGCGTGCCGCAGCGCGCCGACTATCACCCAGAAGTCGATACCGGCGTGCACACCATGATGGTGATTGAAACGGCCGCAGCGATGGCGACGTCGCTGCCGGTGCGCTTTGCCGCGCTGGTGCACGACCTCGGCAAGGGCACGACGCCTGAGGACATTCTGCCGCGCCACATCGGCCATGAAGGGCGCAGCGTGCCGCTGATCGAAGCGGTGTGCCAGCGCCTGCGTGTGCCGACCGAGTGCCGTGAACTGGCGCTGGTGGTTGCGCGCGAGCACGGCAACATCCATCGCTGTGACGGCTTTGATGCCGCAGCGCTGGTGCGTCTGCTCGAGCGCTGCGATGCGCTGCGCAAGCCCGATCGTTTCCGTCAGGCCCTGCAGGCGTGCGAGGCAGATGCGCGTGGTCGTCTAGGGTTTGAAGACCGCAGCTATCCGCAGACGGAACGCCTGCTGCGCGCGCTCCAGGCCGCAGCATCCATTGACGCGGGCGCTGTCGCCAAGCGCCACGCCGACAACCCGGCGCACATCAAACAAGCCGTGCATCAGGCCCGCATTGAGGCCGTCGCGCAGGCCGGCATCTAGGTTGGCCCCAGAAGCCGGCGGTGTCGCCGCTTACTCGAACGGCGTGTCGCTCGGATTGGCGTACAGCGCCTTCAACTGATCGTTCATCGGGAAGTTGAAGTTCAGGTTCTTGGGCGGCACCGGCTTTTCGAACCACTTGGCGTAAAGCGTTTTGATCTCGCCGCTCTTCATCACGCCGACCATGGTGTCGTCCACGAGTTTCTTGAACTGCGGATCGTCCTTGCGCAGCATGAAGCCGTAGGCCTCGAACGATTGCGGCGTGCCGGTCACGACCCAGTCGTCAGGCTTTTGTGCGAGCGTGCGCGCGCCGGCCAGCAGCACGTCGTCCATCATGAACGCCGCCACGCGGCCGCTTTGCAGCGTGAGGAACGATTCACCGTAATCCTTGCCGCTGATCACGTTCATGTTCATCTTCTTCTCGTCGTTCATCTTGCGCAGGATGCGTTCTGACGTCGTGCCCGCGTTGGTGATGACCGACTTGCCCGCCAGGTCAGGAAAGTCCTTCACGCCCGATTTCACGTTGGTCAGCAGACGCGTGCCGGCGATGAAAAAGGTGGTCGAAAACGCCGTCTGCTGCTCGCGCGATTTCAGGTGCGTGGTGACCCCGCACTCCAGATCCACCGAGCCGTTCTGCACCAGCGATGTCCGGTTCTGCGACGTCACCGGAATCTGCTTGATGTCCAGGTTGGGCTTGCCCGTCTTTTTCTTGACGGCGTCGATCACGCGCGAGCAGAGGTCGGCCGAGAAACCGACGATCTCGTTCTTGCTGTCGCGGTAAGAAAACGGAATCGACGATTCGCGCACGCCGATCAGGATCGTGTTGCTCTCCTGAATCTTCTTGAGCGTGCCGTCCAGTGCCTGGGCGTGCGCGCTGATCGCGAGCAGGCTGGCCAGCGCTAGCGGGATGGATCGGATACAGCGGGTGGTCAAACGCATACTTCCTCCAATGGTTGTGGTGTGCGGCCTGTTGTGTTGCGGCCGTCTGTGCTTTGGCTTCGTGGTGATGAATGCGGAGAGTCTTAGCGGCCGAACCAACTGCGCAGCTCTGCGGCGCTGGCCACCGGCCGATGCAGCGCGTCGAGATGCCGTCGCAGGTTGGTGACGAGCGCCGCGTTGTCGGGTGCCGTGCTGCCGTCGGGCAGCGCCATGTTGTTTTCGAACCCCAGGCGCGCGTGGCCGCCCAGCAGCGCTGCGCTGAGCGCGCATTCGGCTTCGCGCGGTCCGAATGCGCACATCGCCCATGGCACGTTAGCGGTGATGTCTCCGCCGTCAGCCCACGCCTGCAGGAAGGGCAACAGATCCGACGGATCGGAGCGCTGGCCTGCGCTGTAGCGGCCGAGCACGAACAGCACCCAATGCGGTGTGTCGGGCAGCACGCCGCGCGCACGCAGGTCGCGGTAGCGCACCACGTCGTCGGCGGAATAGAGGATGTACTGGATGGCCGTGCGCGTGGCGGCAAGCTCACCAAAGAAGCGCGCGGCTTCCGCCTCGTTCGCGGAATCGGGCGCTAGCTCGCGCAGCGCAGCGGAAATCGCCTCCGGCTGCAGCGCGCGTACCGAGGCCATCTGCTGTTCGGGCGTGTAGATGCCGACGGCCTCGGTGGTGATCTGAATCACCAGCGCATCGCCCACGGCGCGTTGCACGGCGGCGATGGCCGGGCGGTAGTCGCCAGGCTCCAGGCTATGCGTGCCGTCTGGGCGGCGCACATGCAGATGCAGCATCGCCGCGCCGGCATCCACACAATGGCGCGCGCAGGCGGCCAGTTCGTCGGGCGTGATCGGCAGCGCGGGGTGATCGGCGTGCGTCTTGCGCGCCCCGTTGGGCGCCACGGCGATGGCGATGGGTTTGGTCACCATGCAGCCTCCTGGGCCTTGGCCGTGGCTGCGTCAACCGCATCGCCCAGGCGTTCGACGATGGCGTCGATGTCCTGCGCGGTGGCGATGAACGGTGGCGCCAGCAGGATGTGGTCGCCGCGCTGGCCGTCGATCGTGCCGCCCATCGGATACACCATCAGACCGCGCTGCATCGCTTCGGCCTTCACGCGAGCGTGCGTCTTGCATGCAGGTGCCAGCGGCGCCTTGGTTGCGCGATCGGCCACCAACTCCACGCCAACAAACAGGCCGCGCCCGCGTACATCGCCCACGTGCGGGTGGTCGGCAAAGCGCGCACGCAGCGCCGCACGCAGCTGTTCGCCGCGCGCCTGCACGTTGGCGAGCAGGTTGTCTTCTTCGATCACCTTCTGCACTTCCAGCGCGGCCGCGCACGCCGTCGCGTGGCCAATGTAAGTGTGGCCATGCTGGAAGAAGCCGCTGCCGGTCGTGATCGCGTCGTAAATACGGCGATTCACCAGCGTCGCACCGATCGGCTGATACCCGCCGCCCAGGCCCTTGGCAATGGCGACCATGTCCGGCACCACGCCATCTTCCTCGCATGCGAACAGGTAGCCGGTGCGTCCCATGCCGGACATCACCTCATCGAGCAACAGCAGCACGCCGTGGCGATCGCACACCGTGCGGATCTTGCGGAAGTAGTCGCCCACCGGCGGCACCGCGCCGGCCGTGGCGCCCACCACCGTCTCGGCGACGAAGGCCGCGACATTTTCCGTGCCGAGTTCGACGATCTTCGCGTCCAGTTCATCGGCCAGGCGCTGCACGTATTGCGCGTCGCTCTCGCCATCCAGGCGCTCGCGATACGCATAGCACGGCGAGACATGGTGTGCCGGCACCAGCAGCGGCAGGAACGGCTCGCGCCGCCACGCGTTACCGCCGATCGCCAGCGCGCCCAGCGTGTTGCCGTGATAGCTCTGACGCCGCGCGATGAAGTATTGGCGCTGCGGCTGCCCAATCTCGACAAAGTACTGGCGTGCGAGCTTGAGCGCCGCCTCGATCGCTTCGGAACCGCCAGAGACGAAATACACGTGATCAAGATCGCCCGGCGCCGCAGCGGTCAGGCGCGCAGCCAGTTCTTCCGCCACATCCGTCGTGAAGAACGATGTGTGCGCATAGGCCAGCGCGCGTACCTGCTTGCAGATGGCGTCCACCACGCGTGGGTGGCCGTGGCCCAGACACGAGACGGCGGCACCGCCGCAGGCGTCGAGGTAGCGCTTGCCGTCGGAGTCGATGAGGGTCATGCCCTCGCCGCCGACAGCGGTGGGCAGCGTCTTGCGCGGGTCGCGGTGGAAGACGGAGGTGGTGGACGGAGTCATGGGCGGTCGAGAGGGCTCAACGTTTGGTGGACGGCACGGCGACAGCCGCTTCACTGCGGCGGGCGCTGCGCACGTAGGCGGCTTGTTGCTTGAGCTGGGCGTCGCTGTCGGCGAGGTGAGCGAGCGCGATTGGGCCGGCGTGACGGAACCACGTCATCAGCAGCGCATCGAGCAGCGCCATCGGCGCGGCCAGCGAATGGAAGAACGACGGAATGGCGACGGGCGCGACGAGCTGCTGCCACGCCAGCTCAGCGCCCGGGGCGATGGCGCTGTCGGTCACATACACGAGGCGCGCACCGCGCGCATGCGCATACTGCATCGCCTCAATGACTTCGCGTGTGTACGGATCAAAGGTGACGGCCACGACGATGTCGTCCTCGCCGCAAAAACGCAGCGGGTCGGCCAGCGTGTTGCCGCTGCCGGTGCACAGCGTGACCTTGTCGTCGAAAAGCTGGGCGGCATAACCGAACGCATGCGTTAGCGCCAGGCAACTGCGCGCGCCCAGCAGATAGACCCGCCGCGCCTTGCACAGAACGGCGGCCACAATATCCAGCGCGGCCAGGTTGGCGGGCGAAAATGCCGCCTGCACATGAGCCCCGATGGCCATGCCGATGCGCTCGGCCTCTGATGCGCCTGCCGCATCGTCGCCCTGCAGCGCGGTGGCGCGGCCGGCAAAGCCGTCGGCCTGCTGGCGCAGGTGGTTCACGCAGATATCGCGCAGCGCGGCAAAGTCATCAAAGCCCAGCGCGCGCGCCAGGCGCGAGAACGTGGCCGGTGGCAGGTCGCAGCGGCGCGCCAGGTCCCGCATCGAAAGCAGGGCGATGTCGTGCTGGTGCGTCTCAAGCAACATGGCGGCACGCTGCAGTTGCGGAGAGAGAGCGCTGGCGCGGTCGCGCAGCGTTTGCATGAGCCCATCGAACGTCATGAGGTGATTAATTTGATTCAACTGTTTCGTAAACTACTAATTTGAAACAGTTGAGTCAATATCGGATTCACCCTTGGGATCGCGCACGAAAGCGAAACGGCCGCAACGCAAGGCGTGCGGCCGTGGCGGGCAAACAAAAACGGAGGCCGAAGCCTCCGTTAGCTATGCGTGATGCGCGCGTTTCAGGTTGCCGGGGCGTCGAGCTGTTCCATGCGGAACTGGAAGAAACCGGCTCCAATCAGTCCAAGCAGGCTTAGCGCCATGCACGTGCAGGCCAGAATCATCACCGCGCCCAGGGACGAAACTCCGCTCATGAGTGGCGTATGCATCAACGCCGACAGGTTGCCGCCAACCCACATGGCCGCGACGAGGGCCATCAAACACGTCAGCGCTGCGGCATTGCGCAACCACGTCAGCCGCGTCTTGCGGCTGATGCCGTCGAAAGCGTGGAAATGGAAGTGGTGGTGACCGGTGCCAACGAGTGCCATGGAGAATCTCCTTGTGCTTGCCGTTTGATAGCGTTGAGTCACTATACCGAGACCTGCGACAGTTTGGCGCAGTTTACGCCGCTAGGTATACCCTGAGCTGCGCTGCGTCAAGAGGTGTGGGTACATTTTTTGTGGGTGCGACACTGCGCCGCAGATCGACGACTGGCGCGGCAAATCGGGAGATGGTGGGGGCGGGCGAATGGCACCGCAGAAATGAAAAAAGACCTCGCGAGGAGGTCTTTTTTGTTGCCCCGCAAAATCGATCGATCTTGAAGAGCAAAGAATTTTGGTGGCCTGGGGCGGAATCGAACCACCGACACGCGGATTTTCAATCCGCTGCTCTACCAACTGAGCTACCGGGCCAAGCAAAGAAAGGCAAGTATGACAGGAGTTGTGCCCAGCCGTCAAGCATCTCTGAGCACTTTGATGATCACGCGGCCGGTTCGCCCTTGTTGCGCGAGAGTTCGACACCCAGCTGCTTGAGCTTGCGGTACAGGTGGGTGCGCTCAAGACCGGTCTTTTCTGCCACGCGGGTCATGCTGCCGCCCTCGCGCTGCAGGTGGTATTCGAAGTAGGCGCGTTCAAACAGGTCGCGCGCTTCGCGCAGCGGCATGTCGAACGAGAACTGCATGCCGCCGCCCTCGGCTGCGCGGGTCGGTACGCCATTGATATCTGTGCGATCGAGCGCGGTAGGTGTACCTGCTGCTGCGGCGTTGGGCATGGCGCCTGCGAGTCCCGCCACCGGTGCGGCAGCCGGTGCCGCAGAGCGCGGCTTTTCCTTGCTGCGCGACAAGCCCTGCTCCACCGCCGTCAGCAGCTTCTGCAGTGCGATGGGCTTCTCCAGGAAATTCAGCGCGCCGATCTTGGTCGCCTCGACGGCGGTGTCGATGGTGGCGTGGCCCGACATCATGATGACGGGCATGGTCAGCAGACCTTGCGATGCCCATTCCTTGAGCAGCGTTACGCCGTCGGTATCCGGCATCCAGATATCGAGCAGGACGAGGTCGGGCGTTGCGTTCGCGCGGTATTCGCGCGCGCGCTGAGCGTTTTCGGCGACTTCAACAACGTGCCCTTCGTCTCCGAGGATTTCGGAGAGCAACTCCCGGATACCCATTTCGTCGTCGACAACGAGGATGGTGGCCATGCTTTTCCTCTATGTGCGGCGGGATTGCCGTCCGCGCTACGCGAGTTTTACGAACAGTATGGAAACCTGGGCGCCGACGATGTCGGTACCCGATGTGCCCGATGTTGTGCTGGATTGGCGGTTGCGCAATTCGATTCGCGCTCCGTGCTCGTCCATGATTTTCTTCACCATGGCCAAGCCCAATCCTGTGCCCTTGGCTTTGGTCGTGACGTACGGCTCGAAGGCGCGGTTGAGGATGCGGGAAGAGAACCCGCCGCCGTTGTCCGCGATTACAAGCCGCACAGCTTGCCGCCGCGCGCCCGAGGCGTCGTCGTATTCTACCGTGTCAGTTTGCAACATGACATGCGGAGCAGCTCGCCCGGCCGCTTCATTCTCGGCCACGGCGTCCTGCGCATTCTGCAGCAGGTTGTGGATGACCTGGCGCAGTTGCGTCGGGTCGCCCTTGATGAGCGGCAGGTTGGCGCCCAGCTTGGCCTCGATGACGGGGTGATCGCGGCGGTCAGGGTGATCGATGCCGTACAGGTGCAGCACCTCCGCGGCAAGCGCGTTGAGGTCCAGCTCCTGCAGCATGGCCGGCGGCGTGCGGGCGTAGTCGCGGAAGTCATCGACCATGCGCTTCATCGCCGACACTTGGTTGACGATGGTGGTGGCGCCGCGTCGCAACACCTCGGCGTCGGCGTCCGACAGCTTGGGTGAAAGCTTCATCTCCAGGCGCTCAGCCGAGAGCTGGATGGGCGTGAGCGGATTCTTGATTTCGTGTGCGAGGCGCCGCGCAACCTCGCCCCACGCCACCGAGCGCTGCGCCGAAATCACGTCGGAAATATCGTCGAACACCACCACATAGCCGCGTTCGGTGCCGTGCGAGCCCACCGACGGGCCGGGCAGGCGCGTGCCACGCACCAGCAGCGTGAGGGGTTCGTCTTCGTCTTCGAGCGGAATTTCGACCTGCTTCTGCCAGTGGGCCACTGCGCCGCCGGCGGCTGTGCTTGCGTCTTGTTCGGCGAAGGCCTGTTCGACCACCGGCGCGAAGGCTGCCACCGGTGTGATGCTGGTCAGCGCCTGACCGACCCACGCGCCGAAGGGCTGTTTGAAGATGCGTTCGGCACCCGGGTTGGCAGTCAGCAGCACGAAGCGATGGTCGAACACGAAGACGCCCGCGGTCAGGTTGGTCAGCACGCTCTCAAGATAGGCTTTCGATTGCTCGAGTGCCGCGCGATTCTGCTCCACGGCGCGGCGCGCGTCGGCAAGCTGCCGCGTCATCTGGTTGAACTGTTGGGTGAGTACACCTAGTTCGTCGCGCGTATGCAGTTCACGCTTGGGCGAGAGATCGCCTTCGGCCACTTCGCGCGTGCCCTGGAGCAGCATCAGCAGCGGCCGTGCCAGCTGCGCGCCCAGCAGCAGCGCGAGCATCACCGCGATGAACACCGCCAGGAACAGCGTGAGCGTGAGCGTGCCGATGTACATCTTGCGCAGACCCGTGCGGCCGAGCGCTTTCTCCTGGTATTCCTGGTAGGCGCGTTGGACGGCGTCGGCATTGCGGGCGAGCGCCTGCGGCACCGGCTGCACGAGCTGCAGGAAGCGTTCGTCGCGGCCGCTTTCGCCGATCAAGCCGAAGCCGCGCGACGTGCTGCTGCCATCTTCCGGCCGGCGATCTGCCAGCAAACCGGTGCCGGCCCATTTGCGCGCCGGCGTGTTCAGTCCCAGGGCGGGCTCGTCGCGGGACGACGTGCCCAGCGCCACCACCACATGCAGCTGGTACAAATCGCTGCGGCGGCCGTTGTTGCGTGCCGCAGGTGCCGAGGCGGCCGGCGCGGAAGCGCTATCGGTTTCGTTATCGCTGCCGCCTTCCAGGCTGGCATAGCCGCCCGGCGCGCGGGCCTGTTCGAGCACGGCCTGGTCGGGCAGGTTGGGGACGAGCGTGTCGTAGGTATTTGATGCGGTGGCGATCACGCGCCCACTGGCCGTGAAGATGGTCGCCTCCTGCACGCCGAACTGCTCGCGCAATCGATTGAGCGTGATGGCCGTGGCCGAGGCGGACCCATCGCCCACTTGCTCCGCGATCAGGCGGCCCTTGTTCTGCAGGTCGGCCAGCGCCGAGTCCATGGTCGAGCGGCCGAGGTTGAGGCCCGCTTCCAGTGCCGATTCGACCTTCACGTCGAACCACGACTCGATACTGCGCGACACGAACTGCAGCGACACCAGGTAGATCAGCACCCCCGGCAGCACGCCCACCACGCCGAAGAACACCGCCAGCTTGGTCATCAGCCGCGTGCCGAACTTGCCGCGCCGCGCGCGCAGCGCCAGCGCCAGCATCAGCCCGCCGATGATCACCACCAGCAGCACCCCGATGACGAGGTTGACCTTGTAGAGCAGCGTGAAATACCGGTCGAAGAACTCGGTGTTGGCCGATGCCGCAGCCAGCAGGCCGACCAGCACGATCGCCAGAAAGACGATGGTGCCTGCCACCACCTGATAGAGCAGCCGCTTGTAGCTGCGATCGAAGATCATTTGGCGGGAGCCAGCAGCGGGCCTGCGCTGGGCGGGCCGGCGCTCATGCCCCAGCCCGGATTGGGCGACAGGCCCGACGAGCCGGAAGCCGGCGGGGAAGATGCCGGTGCGCTGACCGGTGGCGCAGCAGGCGCGGGCGCCGGGGCCGGCGGCGGCTCATTCGGCACTAGCAGGTTGAAGCGCTTCCATTCGGAACTGAGATTCCAGTCGCGCGTGTTGACAGCGTTGATCTGGAACGGCTTGGGGAGCTGCGTTACGTCGAGGCGCATGCGCACTTCGGCCTGCACGGTCTCGCCGGCCTTGACGGCGCGTTGCTCGAATACGCGCCAGCCGCGCACGTGCTGCATGAAGTCGACGGCGTCTTTCAGGCGCGAGAACGGCACCTGCAGGCCGCCGGTCGACACGCGGTACTGGCGCGTGAGCGGGTGATACGACAGCCGCACCACGCGCGTGGCGCTGATGGCATGGTCGTCAAACCAATACCAACGGGGGCGAATCAGTTCAAATTCAACCAGGAAGTAGAGCGCGATGCCCTTGTTCACCGCGTCTTCGAGGTTGCTGGGCAGATCGAAATCGAAATCGGCGGAGAGGTTCCAGCCGCCGTCGGCGTATTCGAGCTGGGCTCGGTTGATTTCGATGGATTGTGCGGATGCCGTGACCGGACACCACACCAACAGCATGCCCAGTGCGACCAGCGCGACCAGCCGTTGCAGAATCTGCCGGAACCGGGATTGCAGCAGCCGGATCGATGGGCGAAGGATGACAGTCACAACGGTCGGTGCATCAGGGCCGTTTCTGGAAAACCGCGTAAAAGAAGCCGTCGTGATCGAGCGGCAAGGGCGACGCGCCGGGGGCGAACCCGCTGGCCTGCGCCGCATCGGGCGAGACCGGCAGCAACTGGCCGGGCGCGTGCAATCGTATCGCATCTTCCAGATGGCGTTCAAACCATTGGGCCTGGTCTTCGCCTTCCGTCGGAAAAATCGAACACGTGACATAAACCAACTTGCCACCAGGCTTCAGGCATGCCCAGAGGGCGCGCACGATGTCTCGCTGCAGGCCGGCCAGGGCCTTGAGGTCGGCCGGACGACGCAGCCAGCGGATGTCCGGATGGCGCCGCACGATGCCGGCGGCCGAGCACGGCACATCGGCCAGGATGCGGTCGAACGGTCGGCCATCCCACCAAGTGTCGGGTTTGGCCGCATCGCCGACGCAAATGGTGGCGGTCTGGTGCAGGCGCGCGAGGTTTTCGCTGATACGCACGGCGCGCGCGGCATCCGACTCGAGGGCCGTCACGTCCAGGCGGTCAGCCAGCTCAAGCAGATGGCCCGTCTTGCCGCCGGGTGCGGCGCAGGCATCGAGCACGCGTTGGCCGGGTGCCACGTCGAGCAGCGTTGCGGCCAGTTGTGCCCCGGCGTCCTGCACCGAGACATCGCCATCGGCAAAACCGGGCAGTTCGGAAACGGGGACGGCGCGCGCAAGGCGTACGGCTTGCTCGCCGATGCGCTCGGCGTCGATGCCGGCTTCGGCCAGGCGTGCGAGATACGCGTCGACGGCAATGCGGCGCGGGTTCACGCGCAGCACCATCGGCGGGCGGCGGTTGCCGGCGGCCAAGATGGCTTGCCACGCGTCGGGATACGCGCTGCGTACGGCGTCGATCCACCACGTTGGGTAGTTTGTGGCGGCCGACAGATCTGCCTGCATGTCTGCGACCAGCGCATTTTGCTCGCGCAGGAAGCGGCGCAGCACGCCGTTGACCATGCCCTTGCCGTGCGAAAGTTTAGGGTCGGCCGAGGCGGCCGTGACGGTTTGGTCGACCACGGTGAACGGCGCGTACGGCAGCGGGTCGTCCAGCAGTTGCGCGAGCGCCACGCGCAGCAGGTTGGCGGCGCCTTCAGCGGGCGGGCGCGGGATCAGCGTGTGGATCAGCCAGTCTGTGCTGCCGAGCCAGCGCGTGGCGCGGTATGCGAGATCCTGGACGGCACCCCGCACCGGGGCGGGCTGACCCTGGCACACGGCGTCAATGGCCTGGGGCAATGCCATGCCCTGCCGCAGCTTGCCCAGTGCAACAGCGGCAAGCGACAAGGCGTGGGCGAGGGAATCGGGCGGCAGGCGCATCAGGCAGCAGGAAATCAGGCGAACAAAATGCAACGAGCCCGCGATGGGCGGGCTCGTGCGGACTGCGGAAGTATAAAGGAAGCGCCCGGCCGGGCGGCCGCTTTTACGCCGGATATTGCCCCGTCTGCGCCATCTGCATCAAGCGCGCGATGCGTTCTTCCGTGGCCGGGTGCGTGCTGAACAGGTTGGCCAGGCCGCCGCCGTGCAGGGGGTTCATGATCATCATCTGCGCGGTGGCCGGGTGGGCTTCAGCAGCGGCAAACGGAATGCCGGCGGCATAGCGGTGGATCTTGTCCAGCGCCGAAGCCAGCGCCTGCGGGTCGCCGCTGATGGTCGCGCCCCCACGGTCGGCTTCGAACTCGCGCGCGCGGGAAATTGCCATCTGGATCATCGCTGCCGCCAGCGGCGCGAGGATCGCCACCGCAATCCCGGCGATCGGGTTGGCCGGACGGCCGTCGCTGTCGCGCCCACCGAAGAACACGGCAAAGTTGGCCAGCGCCGAGATCGCCCCGGCCATCGTGGCCGAGATGGTCGAGATCAGGATGTCGCGGTGCTGCACGTGCGCCAGTTCGTGGGCCATCACGCCGCGCAGCTCGCGTTCCGACAGGATATTGAGGATGCCGGTTGTGGCGGCAACGGCGGCGTGCTCCGGGTTGCGGCCGGTGGCGAAGGCGTTGGGCTGGGCTTCGTCGATGAGATAGACGCGCGGCATGGGCAGGCCGGCACGGCCGGCAAGCTCCTGCACCATCCGATAGAACTGCGGCGCGCTGGTCTCGTTGACTTCCTGCGCGTTGTACATGCGCAGGACCATCTTGTCGGAGAACCAGTACGAGAAGAAATTCATGCCCAGCGCGAACAGCAGCGCCAGCATCATCCCGCTGCGTCCGCCGATCATGCCGCCGATGACGATGAACAGCGCGGTAATCGCTGCCATCAACATGAAGGTCTTGATCCAGTTGAACATGGGGGCGTGGCTCCTGTGGGTCTAGGGTTTTGTGAGTTTGTTAGATCGCGATAATCGCTGAAAATTCAAGGGTTTGCGCGAGGCTTGCGCGATATTTCGCCGCAGATGTCGCTTGACTCATCAACGAGTGGTGAACGCCAGCCGCGCGCCTAGCCCAATGAACGCCGTGCCGACCACGCGATCGAGCCAGCGCTTGATGCCCGGCTTGCCGGCCACGCGGCGCGTGACGCTGGCGGCCACCCACGCCACCAGGCTGTTCCAGATCGTCGACATGACAATGAACACCGCGCCCAACGCCAAGAATGCCAGCGCCTTGTGGCTGGCGTGTGGATCGACAAACTGCGGGAAGAACGACAGGAAGAACAGCACGACCTTCGGATTCAGCACATTGGTGAGAAAACCCTGCATGAAGAGCGACTTGAGCGGACGCGCACGCTTGGCGGCGGGCGTTTCCCCTTCTTCGACGGGGGCGTCGTCGCGCTCGGGCGGCGCCAGCAGCATGCGGCCGCCCAGGTAGATCAGGTACGCCGCGCCCACCACCTTGATGACTGTGAATGCCACGGTGGAAGCCGCCAATAGCGCCGTCAGCCCGAACGCGACTGCCAGCACATGCACGCAGCAACCCGCCGATACGCCCAGCGCCGACAGTAGCCCCGCTGCCCGTCCTTGCGAAACGCTGCGCCCGACGATGTAGGCCGTGTCGGGCCCAGGCGTCACATTCAGCAGAAACACGGCCAGCATGAAGAGCGGCAGATTGACGATGCCCAGCGCGGTCATGGCGAAATCCTTTTCTCTATATGGATAGGCCGGTTAGCTGCGCGACGCGAAGCGCTGGCCGGGCTCGATGGCCAGGCCTTGCAGGAATTCGCGTGCGGGCAGGCGTTTGCCGCCGGGCTTCTGCAACTGGGTCACGCGTAGCGCGCCGGCGCCGCAGGCGATGATGATGCCCTCGGCGTTGGCGGCCAGGACCGTGCCGGGTTCGGCATCCGCCGGGCGGTCGGCTAGCGCTTGCGCTTGCCAGAACTTGATCGTCACGCCATCCAGCGCGGCCGATGCGCCGGGAAACGGATTGAACGCATGCACCTGGCGCAGCAGCGCGGCGGCCTGGTGTGACCAGTCCAGCGTGGCTTCATCCTTGGCGATTTTTTCGGCGTAGGTGATGCCTTCGGCGGGCTGCGGCGTGGCGTCCAGCTTGCCGTCTTGCGCCAGCTTAGCGAGCGCTTCTACCACCATGCGCCCGCCGAGCGCGGCCAGCGTGTCGTGCAGCGTGGCCGTCGTGTCGGTCAGGCCGATGGGCACGCGTTCCATGGCGATCATGTCGCCGGTGTCCAGGCCAGCATCCATCTGCATGAGCGTGATACCCGATTCAGCGTCGCCCGCTTCGATCGCGCGGTGGATGGGCGCGGCGCCCCGCCAGCGCGGCAACAGCGACGCGTGAATATTGATGCAGCCAAAGCGCGGCAGGTCGAGCACTTCCTGCGGCAGGATCAGGCCGTAAGCGGCAACGACCATCACGTCAGGGCGCTGGGCGGCCAGGGCATCGATGGCTTGTGCGGCTTCCTGTGGATACTTGCCCGTGCGACGCAGCGACGGCGGCTGGAGGATCGGCTCGAACCCGTGCGTCACGGCGTACTGCTTGACGGGACTTGCCTGCAGTTGCATGCCGCGCCCTGCAGGGCGATCCGGCTGGCTCAGCACGGCAACGACGGGAAAGCCGGCCTGATGGATCGCCGCCAGGGCAATCTGCGCAAATTCAGGCGTGCCGGCAAACGCTACGCGAAGGGTGGACGTCATGGATGGAGAACCGAAAACGAGGGGGAAGCGCGCTACACGACAGCGTAGCGCATTGGGCTTAGCGACGGCCGCGATGCGGGGTGTCGGTCAGCGGCACGATAGGCTCGGGCGACGGCAGCGCCTCGGACACGCCATTGCTGCGCCGCTGGAACAGCGAGAAGGTTTCGTTGGTGTCGCCCGGGCGGCTGCCGCGCCACACCATTTCCCAGTTATTGCCGTGGGGGCGGCGGCGGGCATGTTCCGGGCGTTTTTCGAGCACGAGGATCAGGTCGCAGGTGCGTGCGGTCGGGTTGGGGTGGTGAGCGTCGCCGGCGCCGCTGTGGCCCAGCAGCCACTTGACCGGGCGCACGCCTGTTTCGTAATGCATCAGCGCGCGCTCGCTTTCGCCCATGCCGCGCGTAGCCACGCAGATTTGCGCAGATTCGAGCACCGGTTTGATCGCCTGGAACAGCGGGCGGTAGCTGCGGGCATCGTCAATCCACGGCATCAGCAGGGTGCCGAGCAGGCCCCACACCATGCCCAGCCCCGCCGCCCACGCCACCACGCCAGAGCGCGCTGGCCGCAGCCACACGCAGGCGGCCCAAAGCGCCGTAATGCCCCCGGCGGCCAATACGGCCACCGGATGGATCAGCATGTCATACGGCAACGGCAGCACGCGGCCCAGCATCTTGGCCAGCCAGGCCGGCAGCAACTGCCCGCCGCTGGTCACTAGCGCGCCCCACACCGCCCATACCACCAGCCCCAGCGCGCCAAACAACGCCACGGCCGCGCCCCATGCACGGGCGCGCCACGCGGGCGTAATCAGCAGCAGCATCGGCGCACCCAGCAGGGCTAGCGCGGGTTGCAGCGGCATCAGGTACACATCGCGCAGCACGGCCGAGCGCAGCACCACGGCAATCGTCGCGAGCACGAACAGCGCAACGACCAGGTGCCCCTGGTACGGCAACAGCCATGCCGTGCGCGCCCCATGCCCGCGTTGCCGCGCGAGCTTGTATAGCGACACGGCCAGCACAGCCACCGCTGGCCACACCGCGGGCGTACCGGTCAGGAAGATCGATCGGATGGTCGTCGCCAGCGAACCCTTTTCTCCACCCAGATGCGAGAAGCCAAAGAAGCGGCCGAGGTTGTTGACCCAGAACCATTCGATGAACAGGTCCGGCGATTCGTGCCAGAAGATGGCGGGCCAGATCACCAGCCATGGCAGCGCAACCAGCAGCGAAAAGCCATAGAAGCGCCACGCCTGGCGGTTGCGGAAATCCGGCAGCAGTGCGATCGCCGCCAGCAGGGTGATGGCGAACAGCCCAGGCACGAGCACGCCCTTGCCCAGGAACGCCACACCGATGCCCGTGCCGAACCACAATGCCGGACGCAGCACGTCGACGCCCTTTGCGCCCCCGGCTTCGCTCTCTTTGACGAAGCGCACGAGGCCATACAGGGCGATCGCGGTGCCGGCCAGTTGCGGGACATCGGCAATGAACTTGTGGACGTGCTCAACCAACCCGACGCAGCCGGCAAATAGCAGCAGCGCGCCCAACGCATAGTCGCGCAGCGCAGCGCCGCCGGCGTCCAGCCCGGCTTCGCGGCGTGCAGCCAGGGTCAGCCCAGGCCGTCCGCGCGCGAGGTCTGCGCCGACGCGCAAGCGCCAGTCGCGCGCTTCGCTGCGCAGCAGGCGCGCTGTGCGCCAGACGGCCCAGCACGTCAGCGCCATCCAGAACAGCACCGCCACGCGCACCGCTTCGTGCGGCGGCATGTCGGGCAGCGCCAGCGCGGCCAGCGCGCCCGTCCAGTACATCAGCGGGGGTTTTTCGACGAACGGCTCGAAGGCGACGTTGGGGACGACCCAGTCGCCACGCTCGATGATGTTGATGACGATGCCGAAGGAATACGGCTCGTCGGCCTTCCAGGGTGCGCGCCAGAACGTGCCCGCAACGAAATACGCGCACAACATCAGCAGGACGACGGCACGCCAATGCCGCACCAGCAGTGCCGACAGGCGGCGCGGGCTGGCGTGCGTGCCTGCGTCTGCGGGAGCGATCGGCATCAGCGGGATGGAGCGAGGGGGCGCGCCGGCGTCGGCAGGCATGGGAGCGCGTTCAACGCTGCGGTACCGCGTCGCGTTGGTGCTTCTTGAGCTTGGAGCGGATGCGCGTCTGCTTGAGCGGCGAGAGGTATTCGACGAAGACCTTGCCCATCAGGTGATCCATCTCGTGCTGAATGCACACCGCCAGCAGGTCGTCTGCCTCCAGCTCGAAGGCTTCACCCTTTTCGTTCAGTGCGCGCACGCGCACGCGGGCCGGACGGTCGACCTTGTCATAGATATCGGGCACCGACAGGCAGCCTTCGTCCCAGACCTTGTGCTCGTCACTTGCCCAGATGATTTCCGGGTTGATGAACACGCGCAGTTCGTCACGCGATTCCGAAACGTCGATGGTGATCACGCGCTCATGCACGTCGACCTGCGTGGCGGCCAGGCCAACGCCGGGCGCCTCGTACATGGTCTCGGCCATGTCCGCCACGAGTTTGCGGATGCGGTCATCGACAACGGCGACCGGCTTGGCGACTTTGTGCAGCCGCGGATCAGGGTATTGCAGGATATTCAGTAGGGCCATGATGCTTGGCAACAACGGTTGCAGAAGGCCACGCTAACGAGGGGTTGCCTTCAATTGCGATCGCTTGGAATGTCATGCAGAATCGGGGGCGCTATCCGCCACATGGCTTAGGAAAAAGCCTGACGAATGTTGGATGTCATACCCCTCTTGCTGCGACGCAGAACTGCGTACAGCTGCGGCGGTGAGGCGTCGAACAGGCACGCGGACCACTCGCCGATTCTTCATAGAATAATGCGCCATCGTAACACACCGATGCTCTCTCAGCCCGCCATGCAAACCGCCACGAAAGCGCGCCAGCCTTACGTTTGCGCCCTGTCGGCGGTTGCCGCGGCAGCGCTTTTCTGCGTGGGCGGCGCCCACGCCGCCGAGCGCACTGTGACGCCGGCGCAACAGGCGCAGGCCGCGACAGCTGCCCAAGCGGGCATCCCGGAATCCGAACTGTCCGCCACCGCGCCCGCGCAGTACACCGTGCGCCGTGGCGACACGCTGTGGGCAATCTCGGGCAAGTACCTCAAGCGGCCCTATCGCTGGCCCGAGCTGTGGGGCATGAACCGCGAGCAGATCCGCAATCCGCATCTGATCTATCCGGGCCAGATCCTGTATCTGCATCACGCCAATGGCCGTGCTTGGCTGTCGAGTTCGCCGGCATCGGCGGATGGCAGCACGGTGCGCCTGTCGCCGCATACCCGCGTGTCGGGACAGGATGGCGACGCCATCTCCAGCATTCCTTCCGCCGCCATCGAGCCCTTCCTGACCCAGCCTATCGTGGTGGATGAACAAACGCTGGCCACGCCGGCGCGCATCTTCTCGCTGCCCGAGGGCCGTGTTTATCTGGGCAAGGGCGAAAACGCCTACGCCCGCGGTTTGCCCGCAGGTGAAGGCGGCCAAGCCGGCGCCGAATGGCAAGCGTATCGCCCGGTCCGGCCGCTCAAGGACCCGGTGACCGGCAACGTGCTCGGCTATGAAGCAGACTTCCTTGGCACGCTGCGCGTGGTGCGCGCGGCGACCGGCCCGCAGGCGGTCACCAAGATGGAAGTGCTGTCGTCCAAGGAAGAAATGGGCGTCGGCTCGCAACTGATGCCGCTGCCCCCGCGCGTGCCGGTGCGCTATGTGCCGCATGCGCCGGAAGGCGACGTGCACGGCGCGGTCGCCAAGGTCACCGGCGGCGTGCGCTTTGGTGGCACCGACCAGGTGGTTGTGCTGAACATCGGCAGCCAGCAGGGGCTTGAGCCGGGCCACGTGCTGTCGCTGGCGCGTTCTGGTGCCGTCGTGAAGGACGCGACGGCCGGCAACGAGGCTGTGCAACTGCCCGCAGAGCGCTACGGCCTGGCCTTCGTGTTCCGGGTGTTCCCGCACGTGGCCTATGCGCTGGTGACGGACGCATCGAACGCCGTGGAAGTGGGCGACAGCGTCAGCAACCCGATGTCGCCGCAACCTTGAACTACGCACTAATGCAGTCCTTGATTTGACCGATGCATCCCAGGTCGCGGCGCCCGCCGCGGCCGATTCCACAGCTTCCCTCTCCTGTACGCGCGATCCAGCCGAACTGGCCGCGTGGCTGCGTCTGACTGAAACCCCCGGCGTTGGGCCCGTCGCTGCGCGGCAGCTGCTGGCGGCCTTCGGGTTGCCGCAAGACATCTTTGCCCAGCCGTATGCTGCGCTCGCCAAGGTGCTGCCCGAGCGGCAAGCGCGCGCGGTACTCGCCGAGCCCGACGACACGCTTGCGGCGCTGATCGAGCGTACCGTCGCCTGGGTGAACGAGCCCGGCAATGCCATCTTCACGCTGGCCGATCGCGGCTACCCGCCCCGCCTGCTCGAACTGCCGGACCCGCCGACCTTGCTGTACACCAAGGGTGACGCCTCCTTGCTGCGCGCCGCAGCGGTGGGCGTGGTGGGCGCGCGCAGCGCCACGGCAGCCGGCATCGACAACGCGCGGGCGTTTTCCCAGGCGCTGTCGGCGGCGAGCGTGACGATCGTGTCAGGCCTGGCGCTCGGCATCGATGCGGCGGCGCATGAAGGCGCGCTCGCAGGCCCGGGGAGCACCATCGCAGTCGTGGGTACCGGGCTCGATATTGTTTACCCGGCACGCAATCGGGCGCTGGCGCATCGCATTGCCGAGGCTGGCGTGATCATCTCCGAATACCCGCTGGGGATGGGTGCACGCGCCGAGAATTTCCCACGCCGCAATCGCCTGATCTCGGGTTTGGCGCGCGGGCTGCTGGTGGTGGAAGCCGCGGCACAGTCCGGCTCGCTCATCACCGCGCGCCTGGCGGCCGAGCAGGGGCGCGATGTGTTTGCGATTCCCGGGTCGATCCATTCGCCGCTGGCCAAGGGTTGCCATCTGCTGATCAAGCAAGGCGCCAAGCTTGTGGAAACCGCCGCCGACATCCTCGATGAACTTGGCTGGGGGCGTGCTTCTGCACCGGCCAAACGTGCGACGCGCGCGGCAGCGGCCGAGGCGTCCCCGACCGCACCGGTTGTCCCTGCGGCGCGCCCGGCGCCAAGTGTTGCTGAAACCGCATTGCTAGATGCGCTCGGCTTTGATCCCGTCGATCTGGATACCTTGTGCGAGCGCACCGGTCAGGCTGCTGCTCCGCTATCCGCACAGCTTCTGGCGCTGGAGCTGGATGGCCGCGTTGAGCGTCAGCCCGGCGGGCGCTTCCTGCGGCTTCCGTGAAAGCGTGCCTACAATAAGCGCGACCCCTTCGTCACCTCGCTGGTCGCTTAGCGCCTTTTTTCATGCCACTGCTCTCGCCTGACATCGACGCCACCACGCTGCACGCGCGCATGCGCTTGGGGCAACTGCTGGTGGCGTGCCTGTGCGCCGAGTGGTGCGGCACGTGCCGCAGCTATCGCAAGACCTTCACCGAACTCGCCGAGCGGCATCCGGAATGCTGCTTTGTCTGGATCGATGTGGAAGACCACGCCGATGCGCTTGGCGATTACGACGTCGAAAACTTTCCGACCCTGCTGGTGCAGCGTGGGAACGATGTGTTGTTTTTCGGCCCAGTCTTGCCTCACGCGGGAGTTGTTGAGGGATTGCTTTCGCGTGATCTGGGCGTTGCTCCGGCTGTGCCATCGGCCCCGGACTTGCGAGGCTGGCTGCTGGAATTGGCGTGATCGCTGGTCTTGACAACACTAAGCGATGCATGCGCCACTCTATTGCGCCTGAAAAGGAACCGCGCTTATGATTGGCGGCCAAATTTGGGACCGACCGGTGATTGATGGCCTCCCAACGGGCGCGCTGACAAGCGCCCGCGGCACTTGAAGTCGGCAGGCGTTGCCATAAGACTCTAAAAAAAACACGCGAACGGTCGCTATAGAAAAGCGACTTCTTCTTTACCCGATTACTTGCGATCGCCAGGATCCGCTCACATGTCCAAGGCTCTCATCATTGCCGAAAAACCGTCGGTCGCCGCTGATATCGCGCGCGCGCTGGGTGGCTTCACCAAGCACGACGAGTACTTTGAGAGCGACGACTACGTCCTCTCGTCGGCGGTCGGCCACCTGGTCGAGATTGCTGCGCCCGATGAATACGAAGTCAAGCGCGGCAAATGGAGCTTCGCTCATCTGCCCGTGATCCCGCCGCACTTTGATCTGCGCCCGATCGCCAAGTCGGAATCGCGCCTGAAGGTGCTGACACGCCTGATCAAGCGCAAGGACGTGACTGGCCTGATCAACGCCTGTGACGCGGGGCGCGAAGGTGAATTGATCTTCCGCCTGATCGCGCAACACGCAAACACCAAGCTGCCGGTGAAGCGGCTTTGGCTGCAGTCGATGACGCCGCAGTCGATCCGTGATGGCTTTGGCAAGCTGCGCAGCAACGAAGACATGATGCCGCTCGCAGATGCCGCCCGCTGCCGTTCCGAGGCCGACTGGCTGGTCGGTATCAACGGCACGCGCGCCATGACCGCGTTCAACAGCAAGGGCGGCGGTTTCTTCCTGACCACGGTGGGCCGCGTGCAAACGCCCACGCTGTCGATCGTGGTGGAGCGCGAAGAGAAGATCAAACGCTTCGTCCCGCGCGATTACTGGGAAGTGCGCGCTGAATTCATCGCCGCCGCCGGCCTGTACGAAGGCCGTTGGTTCGACCCCAAGTTCAAGAAGGACGAGTTCGACCCCGAACGACGCGACTCGCGCCTGTGGAGCGAGGCCGAGGCAAAGAGCATCGTGGCTGCGTGCCGCGACAAGCCGGGCACCGTGACGGAAGAATCGAAGCCGTCGACGCAGATGTCGCCGGCGCTGTTCGACCTGACGAGCCTGCAGCGCGAGGCCAACGGCCGCTTCGGTTTCTCGGCCAAGAACACGCTGGGCCTGGCGCAGGCGCTGTATGAAAAGCACAAGGTGCTGACCTATCCGCGTACCGATTCGCGCGCGCTGCCCGAAGACTACTTAGGCACGGTCAAGCAGACGCTGGACATGCTGGGCGAAAGCTCACCCAACTATCTGACGCACGCGAAGAAGATCCTGGCCAACCAGTGGGTCAAGCCGAACAAGCGGATCTTCGACAACAGCAAGATCAGCGATCACTTCGCCATCATCCCGACCCTGCAGGCGCCGAAGAACCTGTCGGAGCCTGAGCAGAAGCTGTACGACCTGGTGGTGCGCCGCTTCCTGGCGGTGTTCTTCCCGGCGGCCGAATACCAGGTCACCACTCGCGTGACCGAGGTGGCTGGGCATCACTTCAAGACCGAAGGCAAGGTGCTGGTGAACCCGGGCTGGCTGGTCGTGTACGGCCGCGAGGCGCAGGGCGAAGATGCCAACCTCGTGCCGGTCGCCAAGGACGAGAAGGTCAAGACGGACAAGATCGAGCCGGTCGGCCTCACAACCAAGCCGCCCGCACGCTATAACGAAGCGACGCTGCTCTCCGCCATGGAAGGCGCCGGCAAGCTCGTCGACGACGATGCGTTGCGCGAAGCCATGGCAGGCAAGGGCCTGGGCACGCCAGCCACCCGCGCGGCCATCATCGAAGGGCTGCTGACGGAAAAGTACCTCGTGCGCGAAGGCCGCGAACTGATCCCGACGGCCAAGGCATTCCAGCTGATGACGCTACTGCGTGGCCTGGGCGTGGAGGAACTGACGCAGGCGGAGTTGACCGGCGGCTGGGAGCACAAGCTTTCCCTCATCGAGCGTGGCCAGTTGGAGCGCGACGAATTCATGCGCGAGATCGCGCAGATGACGCAGCAGATCGTCAAACGCGCCAAGGAATACGACAGCGACACCATCCCCGGCGACTACGCAACGCTTTCTACGCCGTGCCCGCAATGCGGCCACGTGGTCAAGGAAAACTACCGCCGCTTCGCTTGCAGCCACTGCGACTTCTCGATCAGCAAGATTCCGGGTGGCCGCCAGTTCGAGCTGGACGAGGTGGAAGAGCTGCTGACCAACAAGACCATCGGCCCGCTGCAGGGCTTCCGCAGCAAGATGGGCCGTCCGTTTGCGGCCATCCTCAAGCTGGCGCAAGAAGACGGTCATTGGAAGATGGAGTTCGACTTCGGCCAGAACGACGAAGACGATGGCGAGCCGGTCGATTTCTCCGGCCAGGAAAGCGTCGGCCACTGCCCGAAGTGCAACGGCAACGTCTACGAGCACGGCCTGAAGTACGTCTGCGAAAACGCTGTGGCGCAGCCCAAGACCTGCGACTTCACCACCGGCAAGATCATCCTGCAGCAGGAGATCAGCCGCGAGCAGTTGGCCAAGCTGCTGACCGAGGGCAAGACCGATCTGCTGACCGGCTTCAAGTCGGCGCGCACGGGCCGTAACTTCAAGGCGTTCCTGGTCAAGCAGCCGGACGGCAAGATCGGCTTCGAATTCGAGCCGCGCGGCGAAGGCAAGGGCAAGCCCGGCGCCAAGACCGCGGCGAAGAAGACGACCGCTGCGGCTAAAACGCCTGCCGCCAAGAAGGCGCCGGCCAAGACCGCAAGCAAGACGGCCGCCAAGAAGGCCCCGGCGCGCAAGAAAGCCACTGAAACCGAGGCTGACGAGGAAAGCACCAGCGAAACCTGATCGCGGTTTCGCAGGCACCAACGCAAACGGGAGGACACTGTCCTCCCGTTTTGCTTTAGCGATGGCGATGCGGTTTGGCTTATGCGGCTTCGCTCAGGCCCCGGCCGGCGCGCGCCTCGCTGTGCTTGACCTCCATCGCCTGGGCCAGCATGTAGTCGATGAACGTGCGCACCTTTGTCGGCAGGAACTTGCGGCTCGGGTACACCAGCGACAGCGACCGGTGCGGCAGCTTGTATTGCGGCAGCACGCGCACCAGACGTCCGGACTCCAGGTCCGGCCGGGCCATGTACGACGACAGAATCGCGATGCCCATGTCGGCGAGCACGGCGCGGTGCATCAGTTCGGCATTGCTCGTGACGAGCGAGGGCTGCACCGGCACCGAAATCGACTGACCGTCGGCAGTGCTCATCTCCCACTCGTGACGCAGTTGCGGGTGCCACATCGCAATGACGCGGTGCTCGGCAATGTCTTCGGCGCGCTGCGGCGTGGAATGCTGGCGGAGGTAGGCCGGGGTGGCCGCCATGACCATCTCGGCGGAAATCATGCGGCGTGCGACCAGGTGCGAACCGAGGCCAAGTTCCGAGACCATGATGCCGACGTCACGGCCATCCTCGACGATGTCGATCGGGCGGTCGGACAACGCCACGTCAAACGTCACTTCGGGATAGAGCTGCTGAAAGCGTGCGAGCAGCATCGGCAGCACGTGCAGTCCGAACATGACGGGGGCGACGATGCGCAGGCCACCGACCAGCGCCTGGCTGCGCGAGGTGGCCAGCGATTCCGCCTCGTCAATGTCGAGCAGGATCTGCGCACAGCGCTGCAGGTAGGTCTCGCCCACGTCGGTCAGCGACAGGCTGCGCGTGGTGCGGTTGAGCAGGCGCGTGCCGAGATGCGCCTCAAGGTCGGCCACGTAACGCGTGACGACGGCATTGCTCATCGACAGATGCTGGGCCGCCCGGGCAAAGCTGCCAAGCTCCACCACCTTGGAAAACACCCGCATCGACTGCAAACGATCCATTCCAGCCTCTCACATAATTTGTTGTCAAAAATAGAACAAATCTGTCGTGACAGCAAATGTTTAATAGTGGCACAAGCAATTCACTGCCTAGGGGCGATCCTTGAATGTGAGTACACGCTCAGGTGAGAATCCCGCCCCAGTTGTGTTTGCGCTGTTTTATTGCCAGAGCTGCGTATCCGACTTCTCACCGATTGACGCAACAGCGGATTTGCGCCGAGACTCTATACCGAGCGGTAGATTTTTTTGGGGATTCGTCTTGCGCGAGGTCATGTTTGACCCAAATCATGGGTGGAACGCGGTTTTGCGCAAATCGGTGCGGCGGTGGCCAGATGGCTTCGCCATACTCGAACAATGGATGCCGCGAACCCTGACCCGCATGAGCGCCCCGCAACGAGGGCAGCCATCACGGCCGATGTGTCGCCCCGCGATGCCGGCGGCCGAGGAGACACCACATGACCATCCAGAACCGTGAACCGGTCAACTATCTGGCGGGCGAGATGCCGCTGCACCGGTATTGCGCCCTCCATGCGCAGCAGACGCCCGAGCGCATCGCCTTGTTGTGGTACGGCCGCACGATCTGCTGGCGCGAGCTGGATCAGGCATCGACGCGGCTGGCGGTGCAGTTGCAGCGACTGGGCGTGACACGCGGCGATCGCGTTGCGCTGTTTCTGCACAACTGTCCGCAAGCCATCGTGGCCCATCTGGCCACGGCCAAGCTGGGCGGCATCGTCGTACCGTGCGGGCCGCTGTCGCGTCAGCACGAACTGCGCGACCAACTGGCCGATTGCGGCGCCAAGATCCTGGTGGCGGCGGCCGACCTGATGCCGATTGTCGAGGCCGCGCGGCCGGGTACGTCTGTCACGACCGTCATTACCACGCGCTATGCCGATCTGCAGCCTTCGCAGCCCGCGTGCCGCAAGGCGCTGGCCGTGCCGCCCGAACTGATTGCCGCCGATGCCTCGTCTGCACCGCCGCTCAAGAACAAGCCGGGCGCCGCGCAACTTGATCTGATGCAGCTGATGGCCGAGCCCGTGGATGTGGCCGAGCGCGACGCCGTGGCTGCCATCCAGGTGAGCCTGGACGACGTTGCGCTGATGGTCTACACATCTGGCACCACCGGCCGCCCGAAGGGCGCCATGCTTACGCACCGCAACGCGTTGTACAAGACCGCCGTTACGGTGCAGGTCAGCGGGATCCACGCTTCGGACGTGATGCTGGCGGTGGCGCCGCTGTCGCATATCGCGGGCATGCTGATGGGCATGAACGTGATGCTGTATTCCGGCGCGACGACCATCCTGCTTTATCGGTTCGATCCCCTGGCCGTGCTGCAGGCCATCGACCGCTATCGCGTGACACGCTGGTACAGCATGACGCCAATGAACCTGGCGGTCATGGCGCATCCCGACGCGGCGCAATACCGCATGGAATCCTTGGTGGCCAACCCGTGCACCAGTTTCGGCGTCACGCTGACCGAAGCGATTGCCGAGCAGTGGCGTGCCTTTGCCGGCCCCCAGTGCCGCATCTACGAAGCCGCCTATGGCCTGTCGGAAACCCACACCTGCGACGCCATCACGCCTGCCGATGCCCCGCGCTGGGGTTGGCACGGCAAGATCGTCCCGCAGACTGAGGTACGCATCGTCGACCCGCATACCGGCGCCGAACTGCCGCCCGGCCAGGCCGGCGAAATCACCATCCGCAGCCCCGGCGTGTTCCGCGGCTACTGGCAGCGCGACGAGGCCACGCGCGCCGTCCTGCACAACGGCTTTCTGCGCACTGGGGATATCGGCCAGGTCTCGCCCGACGGCTACCTGCAATGGCAGGGCCGCATCAAGGAGATGATCAAGGTGTCGGGCTACAGCGTGTTTCCTGAAGAGGTCGAGGCGCTGCTGTCGCGCCACCCGGGCATCCGCCAAGTGGCCGTGACCCCCATCCCCGATCCTGAGAAAGGCGAAGTCGTGTGCGCGCACGTGGTGCCGATGAACGGCGTGACGCTCTCGGAAGCCGAGCTGATTGCCTGGTCGCGCGACAACATGGCGCCGTACAAGGTGCCGCGGCGCGTGAAGTTCCATGATGCGCTGCCCGCTACCGCAACGGGCAAGGTGCTGCGAAGGTTGCTGCGCGAAGAAGCCATCGCCGCCTGAAAGCAAAACGGCCACCAAATTCTGGCGGCCGTTTTGTCAGGTCTGCACGAAGCGTTTCTGCCGGGCGATGCTCATCAGGATGCCGATGCCCATGCCCAGCGTGACAAGCGCCGTCCCCCCGTAACTGATGAGCGGCAGCGGCACACCCACGACAGGCAGGATGCCGCTCACCATGCCCATGTTGACGAAGGCGTAGGTGAAGAAGATCAGCGTGATCGACCCGGCCAGCAGGCGCCCGAACAGCGTACCCGCGTTGGCGGCAATAAAGAGCCCACGCAAGATCAGCAGCAGATACAGGAACAGCAGCACGCCGTTGCCCACCAGCCCGAACTCCTCCGAATACACCGCGAAGATGAAGTCGGTGTGCTTCTCGGGGATGAACTCCAGGTGGGTTTGCGTACCCTTCAGCCATCCCTTGCCTGTCACGCCGCCCGAGCCGATGGCGATGATCGACTGGATGGTGTGGAAGCCCTTGCCGAGCGGGTCGGTGGTCGGGTCGAGCAGCGTACACACGCGGTGTTGCTGGTAGTCGTGCAGGATCGGCCAGTTCACGCCCGGGGCGCAGATGCGCGACTCGAACGACACCACCAGCGTGATCGCCGTGACTGCAATCACCAGCACCGGCACGATCAGCCGCCACGACAGCCCGGCAAAGTAGATCACGTAGATGCCTGCCGCCAGCACCAGAAGCGCGGTGCCCAGGTCCGGCTGCTTGGCGATCAATCCCACAGGAATCAGCAGCAGCAAGGTTGCCGCCAGATAGTCATACCAGTGGATCACGCCCTCGCGCTTCTGGAAGTACCACGCCAGCATGAGCGGCATGGCGATCTTCATGATCTCGGAAGGCTGTACCACCACGCCGATATTGAGCCACCGCCGCGCGCCCTTGCGGATCAGTCCGAACGCCGCCACGCCAATCAACAGCGCCACGCCGACGGTGTAGAGCGGCACCGCAAAGCGCATCAGCGTTTGCTGCGGCAGGTTGGCGATGATCCACATCAGCACGAACGACAGCAGGATGTTGCGGACCTGATCTTCCACCCGGCCCGGCATGTCGATGGCGGCCGAATACAGCGCGACCAATCCCGTGCCGAGCAGCAGGAAGACGATCAGCGCCAGCGGGCCATCGAAGCCGGTGAAGAGCGACTTGATGATGTTGAATATGCGGCGCTTGTCCAGTTTGTTCATGGCGAGATCCTCAAGCGCAAATATCAGGGCGCGGCCGGTTTGGAGGCCGGTTTCTGCACGGGCTTTGGCGCCGGCTTGTTACCGGGCTTGGCGTCCTTTGCCCCCTTTGGTGTGGTCGACGGGGCCGCCGCCGGTGCGGCAGCGTTGCCACGTCCGCGCGGTGGCAGTTCGGGTGCCGGTTGCGCATGCGACAGCGCTTGCAGCACCTGGGCGTCGAGCGTAGCCGGGGCGACAGCTTCGGCGCTGGTGCCGGCTTCGCGCAGGGCCGGCGCCACCAGGTCCGGCGACAGCGGCGGCGCGCTGCGGGTGGCGCCTGATGCCACCGCCGAAGCGGCGGCCACAGCACTGGCGGCGGGGGCTGCCACGTCCGAAGCGGCAGCCACACCTGACGCTGCTTCTGCAGCAACCTGGGGCGCAGCCGTCGCGCTGGCGATGGTGGCCGTCTTGCCGGTCGAGAACACACTTGGCGTATCCACTGGCGGTTGCTGCTGGGGCTTCGGCGCGGTGGCGGCCAGCTCGGCGGGCCATTTGCCCGTCAGGTAATAGTCCATGACCGCACGCGCAATTGGCGCGGCCGACGTGGCGCCGAAGCCGGCGTTCTCGACGATGACTGCCAGCGCGATCTTCGGATGGTCCGCCGGTGCGAACGCTTCGAACAGCGCGTGATCGCGCTTGTTTTCGGGAATCGCGTGGTGGTTGTACTTTTCGTTCTTGCCCAGCGAGTACACCTGCGCCGTCCCCGTTTTGCCCGCCGACACGTATTGCGCACCGATGAACGCCTTGGCTGCCGTACCGGCCTGGTTCACGCCCACCATGGCGCGCTTGATCACGTCGATGTTCGCCTGCTTGAGCGGGATCCGGTAGCTCTCCGTCGGCACTGTCAGCGCGCGCGACTTGGACAGCGAATCTTCGACCGCCTTCACCAGGTGGGGCTTCATCACCACACCGTTGTTGGCCAGCGTCGATATGGCATGCGCGAGCTGCAGGATGGTGAAGTTGTTGTAGCCCTGGCCGATGCCCAGCGAGATGGTTTCGCCGTCGTACCACTTCTGCTGTTCGGGGCGCTTGTAGGCTTTGCGCTTCCAGTCGGTGGACGGCAGGATGCCCGTGCGCTCGCCTTCGATGTCGATGCCCGTGACCTGCCCGAAGCCGAACGGCTTCATGAAATCGTGGATGGCGTTGACGCCCATGTCGTTGGCGAGCCGGTAGTAATACGTGTCGCACGACATCACGATGGAGCGGTACATGTCGACCCAGCCGTGGCCGCCCGGCACGTCGTCGCGGAACGTGTGATTACCCAGCGTGAACGAACCCGGATCGGCCATGCCCCACTGCGGCGTGCGCTTGCCAAGCTCGAGCGCGCCCAGCGCCATAAACGGTTTGTAAGTCGAGCCGGGCGGATAGGTGCCGCGCAGCGGGCGGTTCAGCAGTGGCTTGTCCGGCGAGCTGTTCAGCTCGTTCCAGGTCGCGCTGTCGATGCCTTCAATAAACAGGTTCGGATCGAACGTCGGCTTGGAGACGAACGCGAGGATGTCGCCCGTCTCTGGCTCGATCGCCACCAACGCGCCGCGGCGGTTGCCGAAGAGCTGCTCGGCCAGCCGCTGCAGGTTGATATCGAGCGACAGGATCAGGTTGTTGCCCGGCGTAGCTTGCGAGGTCGACAGCGTACGGATTGGCCGCCCGCCCGCGCTCACTTCCACCTCTTCGTAGCCGGTCAGGCCGTGCAGCTCAGTCTCGTAGCTCTGTTCAATGCCGACCTTGCCGATGTATTCCGTGCCGCTGTAGTTGTTGGAATCCTTGCGCGGGTCGTACGCCACGCCGGGCTGGCTGTTGGCATCGCTCATGTTGTCGATGCGGTCCAGGTCGCGCTCGGAAATCCGGCCGATGTAGCCGATCACGTGCGACGCCGATTCGCCCAGCGGGTATTGGCGGAACAATCGCGCATGCACGTCCACGCCCGGAAAGCGGAAGCGCTGCGCCGAGAAGCGTGCCACTTCCTGATCGGTCAGCTGACTGCGGATCGGCAGGCTTTCGAAGCTGCGCGCATCTTCCATCAGGCGCTTGAAGCGGCGGCGGTCGCGCGGCTGGATATCGACCAACTGGGCGAGCTGGTCGATGGTGTTGTCCAGCGTGTCCTGCAGCTTGGACGGCGTGATCTCCAGCGTGTACGCCGAATAGTTGCGCGCCAGGACCACGCCGTTGCGGTCCATGATGATGCCGCGATTGGGCTCGATCGGTGCCACCGAGATGCGGTTGTCTTCCGCCTTGGCGGAATACTGCTCGTGCTTGACCTCCTGCAGCCAGAAGAAGCGCGCCAGCAGCAGCCCGAAGCAGACGAGCACGAAAAGGGCGGCCGCCGCCAGCCGCAGGCGGAAGCGCGACAGCTCCTGTTCGACGTTGCGGATTTCGGTCATGCCAGGTGAACGCTAACGGCGGGGTGCATCAGATCGGCCACCTTAGATGGGCCGAGTTTCATCGACGCTCTCCGGGCGACGCTGCGGCGCCAGCAGGAACGCGTTTGCGAACGGCCACAAGGCGGCTTCGATCAGCGGCGGCAGGATGACCTGCCAGTCCGGCAGGTGCGCGCCCATCAGCAGGCGGATGACGATCGGTACGGCGTGAGCCAGCACCAGCAGCGGCAGCACATGCAGCGCCTGCGACAGCACCGAGAACCACAGCACGCGCCGGTGAATCGTGATCGCGAAGTACGACAGCATCGTGTAGGCCATCGCGTGTTCGCCAAGCAGGCGCGCCTCGTGCACGTCCATCAACAGACCCAGCAGGAAGGCCACCACCATGCCCACGCGGCGCGGCTGGTGGATGTTCCAGAACACCAGCACGAGTGCCACCAGATCGGGAATCCACTGCATGTGGCCCCACGGCATCAGGTTGAACAGGAACGCCAGCACGAAGCTGAAAGCGATGAAGCCGGGGTTGACCGGGCGCAGCAGGTATTGGGGCGAGTTCATGATCGATGGCCTCGCTTCAGCGTTTTTGCGCTGAATCGGTGTCCAGCGGATTGCCGTCGGCGTCGGTCGGGCGCGGCGGCGGGGCGTTGTCTTCAGCTGCGGGCGTGGGGCCCGGCACATTGGCCTCGGCGGCGGCGCGTGCAGCGCGGTCCTTCTCCTCGCGTGCGTCGCGGGCAGCGTTCTTGCCCTTGGGCACCGGCGCGGGCGACAGATCCGTCGGTGGCGGGAAGCCCGATTCGTACTTCACGATCAGCAGGTGCCGGTTGCTGCGGATGCCGGCCACCGGCTCGCAGACGACACGCGAGAACGCGGTGTCGGCCTTGCGCTCGATTTGCGATATGCGCGCCACCGGCAGGCCCGCCGGATAGACGCCGTCCAACCCCGACGTGACCAGCAGGTCGCCCTGTTGCAGATCGGCCGAGGCTGCCATGAAGCGCAGGTCCAGCGCGCCCGGCCGGGCACCGCCAAAGGCCACGCTGCGCAGGCCGTTGCGCACGACCTCCACGGGAATCGCCTGGTCCTTGTCGGTCAGCAGCGTGACTTGCGATTCAAACAGCGATACGCGCGTCACCTGGCCGACCACGCCGCGGTCATCAATGACCGGGTAGCCTGCGCGCACGCCGTCCTTGGAGCCGCGATCAATCACGATGCGCTGTGTATAAGGGTCACGCGCCTCGTAGAGGACTTCCGCCGCCACCGTGGGCACCGCCGCGTGCTGCTTCAGATTGAGCAGCGTGCGCAGATTGCGGTTTTCGGCTTCGAGCTGCGAGGCGCGCAGCGACTGCTGCGCCTGGGCAACGGCCGATTCGCGCAGGTTGCGGTTATCAACAGCGAGCTTGGTGGACGATTGCGTGTATTCGAGTGCGGCACGTGCCGTATCGCGAGGAATCAGCACCAAGCGTTCGACGGGGTACAAGATGACCGACACGACTTGCCTGACCACGCCCAGCACGGACATGCGGGCATCGATCACCAGCAACGCAAGCGCGAGCGCGAGCAGAGCGACCAGCCGCGCGGTGGCGGACGGGCCCTGCTTGAAGAGGGGCGGCGGGGAGTAATCCATGACCCGGACGCTTCAAATGGGCACGGCAGACGCGTGACGGTCAACGTCAAGGTCAACGGTCTGCCGGCAACAGATTGGGTGTGGCGCTGGTGCGGTGCCCAAGCCCTTGGCGGGCGGAGCACGGCGCACCGGCGCGAGACGCATCTCAGCGGTCCGCGAAGGCGGCTGGCGTGACCACAATGGTGGTCACGAAATCGGTCGCAACAGCGGAACGCGGATCGGCGTGGTGCATGGTCCCGTTATTCGTACGAGAAGATGCTGCCGAGCTTGTCCATGCGTTCGAGCGCCATGCCGGAGCCACGCACCACGCAGGTCAGCGGGTCTTCGGCCACCAGCACGGGCAGGCCGGTTTCTTCGGCCAGCAGGCGGTCGAGGTCGCGTAGCAGCGCGCCGCCGCCGGTGAGCATCATGCCGCGCTCGGCAATGTCAGCGCCCAGTTCCGGCGGGGTTTGTTCCAGGGCGATCTTCACCGAGGAGACAATCTGGTTCAGCGGGTCGGTCAGCGCTTCCAGGATTTCGTTGGACGACACCGTGAAGGCGCGCGGAATGCCTTCCGACAGGTTGCGGCCCTTCACTTCCATTTCGCGCACTTCCGAACCCGGGAAGGCCGAGCCGATTTCCTTCTTGATGGCTTCGGCGGTCTGTTCGCCGATCAGCATGCCGTAGTTGCGGCGGATGTAGTTGACGATGGCCTCGTCGAACTTGTCGCCGCCCACGCGCACGCTGCCTTTGTAGACCATGCCGCCCAGCGAGATGATGCCCACCTCGGTGGTGCCGCCGCCAATGTCCACCACCATCGAACCCGACGGCTCCGACACCGGCAGGCCGGCGCCAATGGCAGCGGCCATCGGCTCTTCAATCAGGTACACCTGCGACGCCCCGGCGCCGAGCGCCGATTCACGGATGGCGCGGCGCTCGACCTGGGTCGAACCGCACGGCACGCAGATGATGATGCGCGGGCTCGGGCGCAGCAGCTTGGTGTCGTGCACCATCTTGATGAACTGCTTGAGCATCTGCTCGGTGACGGTGAAGTCGGCGATCACGCCGTCTTTCATCGGGCGGATCGCCTCGATATTGCCCGGCACCTTGCCCAGCATCTGCTTGGCTTCCTTACCGACAGCCTGGATGGTCTTCTTGGCGTTCGGGCCACCTTCCTGGCGAATGGCCACCACCGACGGCTCGTCAAGGACGATGCCCTTGTCGCGGACGTAGATCAGGGTGTTGGCGGTGCCGAGGTCGATCGCGAGATCGTTGGAGAAATAGCTGCGCAAAAAGCCGAACATCGAATGAATCCTGTTTTTCGAGTCATGGGCGGCCCAGCAGCAGGATTGCGGCGCAACGGCTGCACCAACGCGCGGACGTCGCAAGGGCATGCCATGCGGTCCGATCCTGCTACTGCGCTCCCGGGAATGTCGCGGGCTCCGTGGTGATCGACGGTGGGGTGCCGTGGCACTGGCCATCCTGCCGAGGCTGGGCCGCCCGGAGAGGGGGCCCCCAAGGAACCTTTGATTAAGTGTCGCCAGATGCTGACGGTGCGACTGCCGGGAGGTTCCCGGAGTACTTAATCAGAGGGTCCGTGACTGCACGAAGTCGCCTGCTGACTTAGAAATTTAGTCGGCAATCATACCTTATAATTCGGGCATTCTGCGGGTATTCGGCGGGCGTTTGGCGCCAAAATTGCGGCAAATCGGCGCTGTCGGGGCCCAACCTGGGCGCCCCTCGCGCGCAGTAGCCGTCGCTTGCCGTACGCTGCCCGCCCGCCGCTGCACTCACTGACCCATTCCGATGGCACTCGAACTCTCCGACGTCAAACGCATCGCCCACCTTGCCCGTATCGAAGTCTCCGAAGGCGAGGCGGCGCAGACCCTCACCCAGCTCAACCAGTTTTTCTCGCTGGTCGAGCAGATGCAGGCCGTGGACACCACCGGCATTGAGCCGATGGCCCACCCGATCGAGCAGGTTCAGGCGCAAGCACAGCGCTTGCGCGACGATGCCGTCACCGAGGCTGACCGCCGCGCGGACTACCAGCAATGCGCGCCGGCCACCGAAGCCGGCCTGTACCTCGTGCCCAAGGTGATCGAGTAATCCGCATAAACGGCGCTCCCGCGCCCGCCTTGAGCCCACTCCATTCGACGTCGCCGGCGCTTGCCGGCAGCCCATCCGAACGTATTCGATGACCGCATCCACGATCAAAGCCCTGTCCGCCCAACTCGCCGCCAAGGAGGTTTCGGCGGAAGAACTGGCGCGCCATTACCTGTCGCGCATCGAGGCCGGGGCGCACCTCAACGCCTTTACCCACGTCGACGCCGAGGCAACGCTTGCCCAGGCCCGGGCCGCCGACGCGCGCATTGCAGCCGGTAACGCGGCGCCGCTGACCGGCGTGCCGATCGCGCACAAGGACGTGTTCGTCACCCGCGGCTGGCGCGCTACGGCGGGCTCCAAGATGCTCGGCAATTACACCAGCCCGTTTGACGCCACCGTCGTCGAGCGCCTGGGCGCGGCCGGCATGGTGACGCTGGGCAAGACCAACATGGACGAGTTTGCAATGGGTTCGTCCAATGAGAACTCGGCCTTCGGCGCGGTCAAGAACCCCTGGAACGTCGAGCACGTGCCGGGCGGCTCGTCGGGCGGCTCGGCGGCCGCGGTGGCGGCCGATCTGGCGCCCGCTGCAACGGGAACGGACACGGGTGGCTCGATTCGCCAGCCGGCATCGTTCTCGGGCATTACGGGGATCAAGCCGACGTACGGCCGCGTGTCGCGCTACGGCATGATCGCCTTCGCCTCGTCGCTGGATCAGGGCGGCCCGATGGCGCGCACGGCTGAAGATTGCGCGCTGCTGCTGTCTGCCATGGCCGGCTTCGACCCGCGCGATTCCACCAGTCTGGAACCCGGCCGCGGCGGCGACGTGGAAGATTTCGGCCGCCTGCTCGGCCAGCCGCTGCAAGGCGCCGATGCTGCGCGCCCGCTGGCCGGCCTGCGCATCGGTCTGCCCAAGGAGTATTTTGGCGAAGGCCTGGCCGACGACGTGCGCACCACGGTGCGCGCTGCGCTGGCAGAGCTGGAAAAGCTCGGCGCCACGCTGGTCGACATCAGCCTGCCGAAGACCGAACTGTCGATCCCAACGTATTACGTGATCGCCCCGGCCGAGGCGTCGTCCAACCTGTCGCGCTTTGACGGTGTGCGTTACGGCCACCGCGCGGCGGAATATCGCGATCTCGCGGACATGTATCGCAAGTCCCGCGCCGAAGGGTTTGGCTGGGAGGTCAAGCGCCGCATCCTGGTGGGCGCCTATGTGTTGTCCCACGGGTATTACGACGCCTATTACCTGCAGGCGCAGAAGATCCGCCGCATCATCGCGCAGGATTTCCAGAACGCATTCGCGCAGTGCGACGTGATCATGGGCCCCGTCGCCCCGACAGTTGCCTGGAAGATCGGCGAGAAGAGCGATGATCCGGTGCAGATGTACCTTGAAGACATCTTCACCCTGTCGACCAGCCTGGCTGGCCTGCCCGGCATGAGCGTGCCGGCTGGTTTCGGCGCCAACGGTTTGCCGGTTGGCTTGCAGATCATCGGCAACTATTTTGAAGAGGCACGCATGCTGCAGATTGCGCATGCGTTCCAGCAGGCGACCGACTGGCACAGCCGCCAGCCGGCGGCCTGAGGCCCGTTCCGACGTACCCGTTCCACGTAGGAGGCGCGCATGAACCACCGCATCCGCACTGCACTCGGGCTGGCGCTTGCCGCCGGCCTGCTGGCGGCGTGCGTGCCGATTCCGCTGCCGTCGATTCCGGGCATCAGCCGCCCGTCGAAACCGCCGCCGATCTCCGACCGCCGCATCGACATCAACGGCTACTGCAACCAGACCGAGGAAGACGGCTTCCGCGAGCAGGCGACGCTTACCGTGGCCGACAACAACGTCAGCGCAATGCAATGGCAGTTGTGGGTCGGCCGGCGCGGTTCGTGTCAGTTCGACCTGTCGACGTTCCAGCAGACCAAGCGCCGCCCCAGCATTGAGCTGCGCGAGCGCTACGGCAAATGCACGCTGATGGTCTGGCAGGACCCGCGCCGCGTCACGCTGGCACACGCCAACTGCGAAGCGCATTGCACGCCCGGCATCTATGAAGAAGCCTGGCCGGTGATGTTCGACCCGCAAACGGGCCAATGCGCCCGGAATGCCCGGTGATGCGTACATCGCTTCGTGTGTTGGCGGTGCTGGCAAGCGCCTTGGCGCTGCACGCTGCCGCGCAGCCGACGCCGGACGCCGAAGGCGCCTTGCCCGACATGCCGGCTGCGCGTGCGCCCTCGTCGGCGGAGCTGGGCGTGCAGACGATGGAGATTCCGCGTGCGTCCATGAAGGATGCCGAGGATGCGCCGCAAACGCTGACCGCCTACTGGGTCGCATCGCCCGTCAAGACACCTGCGGCCGGCGCGCCGGTGGCGATCGCGCTGCACGGCTGCAGCGGCCTCTATACGCAGGCCGGGGCCGATGCCAAGGCGCTGGGCTCGCGGTATCGCGGGTATGCGCAGTGGCTGGGCGCGCGAGGCTATGCGGTGGTGTTTCCGGATAGTTTCGGCCCGCGCGGTAAGCCGCATGGCATCTGCACCGAACGTACTGCCACGCGCGATATCAATGGCGCGGTGCGCCGCGCCGACGTGCTGGCGACGATCCGCTGGGTAGCCGGACAGCCGGGCGTGGATGCGCGCCGCATCGTTCTGCTGGGTTGGTCCAACGGCGCGCAGGCCGTGCTGGAGGCCGTGGACGCCAGCCGCGCCTGGCCCGCCGATACGCCCGCGATCAATCGCGCGGTGGCGTTCTACCCGGGCTGTGCGTCGGCCCAGAAACGGCCCGACTATC
The DNA here is from genome assembly GCF_024158925.1 of Ralstonia chuxiongensis. Classification (NCBI taxonomy): domain Bacteria; kingdom Pseudomonadati; phylum Pseudomonadota; class Betaproteobacteria; order Burkholderiales; family Burkholderiaceae; genus Ralstonia; species Ralstonia chuxiongensis. Next base: position 292,043 of record NZ_JAMYWC010000002.1, read on the forward strand.
GGCTGAACGCGCCTTTGCTGCTGCTGGCCGGCGGCAACGACGACTGGACCCCGGTTGATCACTGCCAGGCGTTGCAGACGGCCGTTCTGGCGCGGCAGCCGCAGGCGCATTTCGAGCTGGACATGTTTGGCGGTGCGTATCACGGCTTTGACGGCACGGCGCCGGTCAAGGAGCGCAACGGCATCCCGAAAGGACGTCGCTATGGAACGGTCACCGTCGGTGGCGATCCGGCGGCGCGCGAAGCGGCGTTTGCGAAGCTCGCGGCGTGGCTCGATGCGCCGCACCCCTGATCGCAGCAACGCAAGAACACCTGAATACCTGAGTACCTAGACATTCACACCACAACAATCGACAGGACACACGCAACATGCAATGGGAAGTGGTGATCGGCCTCGAGACGCACACGCAGCTCTCGACGGTCTCGAAGATTTTCTCTGGCGCCTCCACCGCCTTCGGCGCGGCGCCCAACACGCAAGCGGCGCCGGTTGACCTGGCGCTGCCGGGTGTGCTGCCGGTGCTGAACAAGGGCGCCGTTGAGCGCGCCATCGTGTTCGGTCTGGCCATTGGCGCCAAGATCGCGCCCAAGAGCATCTTCGCGCGCAAGAATTACTTCTACCCCGATCTGCCCAAGGGCTACCAGATCAGCCAGTACGAAATTCCGGTGGTGCAGGGCGGCACGCTGACCATCCAGGTGGAAGGCAAGAACGGCCAGCCCGGCTATGAGAAGACCGTGCAGCTCACGCGCGCGCACCTGGAAGAAGATGCGGGCAAATCGCTGCACGAAGACTTTGCCGGCATGACCGGCATCGACCTGAACCGCGCCGGCACGCCGCTGCTGGAAATCGTGACCGAGCCCGACATGCGCAGCGCCGCCGAGGCCGTGGCCTATGCCAAGGCGCTGCATGCGCTGGTGATGTGGCTGGGCATCTGCGACGGCAACATGCAGGAAGGCAGCTTCCGCTGTGACGCGAACGTGTCGGTGCGCCGGGGCCCGGATGCGCCGTTCGGCACGCGTTGCGAAATCAAGAACCTCAACTCGTTCCGCTTCCTGGAAGAGGCGATCAACTACGAAGTGCGCCGCCAGATCGAGCTGATCGAAGACGGCGGCACCGTGGTGCAGGAAACCCGCCTGTACGATCCGGACCGCAAGGAAACGCGCTCGATGCGCAGCAAGGAAGACGCGCAGGATTACCGCTACTTCCCTGATCCCGACCTGCTGCCGCTGGTGATCGGCGATGACTGGGTCGAGCGCGTGCGCGCCACGCTGCCCGAACTGCCGGCTGCCATGGCTGCACGCTTCGAGTCTGCCTACGGCCTGCCGAAGTACGACGCCAGCATCCTCACCGCCACCAAGGCGACGGCTGCGTACTTTGAAGCGGTTGTGGCCGATGCCGGTGCCGCGAACGCCAAGGCTGCCGCCAACTGGATCATGGGCGAGGTCGCCTCGAACCTGAACCGTGCCGACCTGGACATCGACGCCGCACCGGTCAAGCCCGCGCAGCTCGCCAAGCTGCTTGCCCGCATTGCCGACGGCACGATCAGCAACAACACCGCCAAGAAAGACGTCTTCCCCGCCATGTGGGCCGGCGAGCACGGCGGCGATGCCGACGCGATCATCGCCGAGAAGGGCCTGAAGCAGATGTCGGATTCGGGCGAGCTGGAGAAGATCATCGACGACGTGCTGGCGGCTAATGCCAAGTCGGTCGAAGAATTCCGCGCCGGCAAGGAGAAGGCGTTCAACGCGCTGGTCGGCCAGGCCATGAAGGCCACGCGCGGCAAGGCCAACCCCGCGCAAGTGAATGATTTGCTGAAGAAGAAACTGGGCGCCTGAGACCGTTGAAAAATGATTCTGACGGCCCAACCCCTCCTTGCCGTACGACTTGTACTGTCTGCGTCGGCGTTGAACCGTCAGAACCGCTTCGCTTCCTTTTGCAACGGTCTCTAAAAGACAAAGATGGTAATGACCATGAACGCACAAGACGTCGCCAACTACCTGCAGGCGCATCCGGCCTTTTTTGAAGAGCATGCCGAGCTGCTGGCTGCCATTCAGCTCACCAGCCCGCACAGCCACCGCGCTGTGTCGCTGCAGGAGCGCCAGATGGAAATCCTGCGCGACAAGAACAAGCACCTCGAGCTCAAGCTGTCGGACCTGATGCGCCACGGCAACGAGAACGACCGCACGCAGCAGCGCGTGCACGCCTGGACGACGCGCCTGCTGGGCGAGGCCGACACGCATGCGTTGCCGTATGCCGTGCAGGATGGCCTGCGTGAAATCTTCGACGTGCCGGCCGTCGCGCTGCGCGTGTGGCAGGTGGGCGAAGAATTCGCGCACCTGGAAGTCGCGCAGGGCGTAAGCGAAGAAGTGCGCCTGTTTGCGGCAGGCCTGCGTGCGCCGTATTGCGGCGCCAACGCCGGTTTTGAGGCAGCCGGCTGGCTCGATACGTCGGACAGCGGCGAGCCCATCGAATCGCTCGCCATCGTGACGCTGCGCGTGCCCGTGCGTGGCGACGCCGATGCCAGCGCTGCGCCGGCATTCGGTCTGCTGGTGCTCGGCTCGCCGGACGCCCGCCGCTTCCATGACGGCATGGGCACGACCTACCTCGCGCAGATCGGCGAACTGGCCGCTGCCACGCTCAACCGCCTGCGCGACTGAGCGCCGCATGCCGCAATCTGCACCCGCCGATGACCATGGCGCTCAGGCGCCGCATCCGCAGATTGCGGCGTACCTTGACGCGCTGAAGTTCGAGCGGCAGCTCTCCCCGCACACGCTCGAGAGCTACACCCGCGAGCTGGCCGTGCTGCAGCGCTTGGGTGCGCAGCACGCCGCCAATGTCGACTTGACGCAGCTGCAGTCGCACCACATTCGCCGCATGATGGCGCAACTGCATGGCGACGGCCTGTCGGGCCGAAGCATTGCGCGGGCGCTGTCGGCGTGGCGCGGCTGGTTCAAATGGATGGCGCTGCGCGATGCCGCTGTCACCGCCAACCCGGTCGATGGCGTGCGTGCGCCCAAGAGCCCGAAGCGGTTGCCGAAAGCGTTGTCCGTCGAGCAGGCTGTCGCGCTGATGGAACAACTGCCTGGCGACGATGTCGAGACGGTTCGCGATCGCGCCGTCAACGAGCTGTTCTATTCGTGCGGGCTGCGGCTCTCCGAACTGGTCAGCCTGGATATGCGGCACGTGAAGGCCGGCGAGTATGAATCTTCGAGCTGGCTCGACCTAGAAGCGCGCGAGGTGCAGGTGCTTGGCAAGGGCAGCAAGCGGCGCACCGTGCCGGTGGGCACCAAGGCGGCCCAGGCGCTGGCCGCATGGCTGGCGGTGCGCGAGCAGCTGGCCAAGCCGGACGCGGCGCCTGAAGACGCGCACGCGCTGTTTCTCTCGCCGCGCGGCAAGCGGTTGGCGCAGCGGCAGATTCAATTGCGCATGAAGCGCAACGCCATCGCGGCAGGTGTGCCGGCGGATGTGCACCCGCATGTGCTGCGGCATTCGTTTGCCACGCACATGCTGCAGTCGTCGGGCGATTTGCGTGCGGTGCAGGAACTGCTCGGCCACGCCAGCATTGCCAGCACGCAGGTTTATACTTCGCTCGATTTTCAGCACCTGGCCAAGATCTACGATCAGGCGCATCCCCGCGCGAAGAAGAAGTAGCGCTGCCCGCTTTGCCGGGCGAACCATCCCAGTCGTATGCAAACCCTGATTCTCAAGCCCGGCAAGGAGCGCTCGCTGCTGCGCCGGCACCCGTGGATTTTCGCCAACGCCATCGATCGCGTGGAGGGCAAGCCCGCCTCCGGCGCGACCGTCATCGTGCGTGCGCATAACGGCCAGTTTCTGGCGCGCGCGGCGTTCAGCCCCGTCTCGCAGATTCGCGCCCGCGTGTGGAGCTTTGATGAAGCCGAGCCCGTCGACCACGCGTTCTTCAAACGCCGCATTGCCGCCGCCGTGGCGTACCGCCGCGCGTGGGTGCACGACACCGACGCCGTGCGCCTCGTCATGGGCGAAGCCGACGGCCTGCCTGGCTTGATCGTCGACCAATACGGCACGGGCGAGGATGGTAAGGGGAGCCAGCTCGTCTGCCAGTTCAGCGCGGCGGGCGTGGAGCACTGGAAGCAAGCGATCGTCGCCGCGCTCATCAAAGAGACGGGCTGCCCGAACGTGTACGAACGTTCCGACGTGAGCGTGCGCGAGCGCGAAGGCCTGGAGCAGATGACTGGCGTGCTGGCCGGTGCGGAGCCCGCCGCAGATCTGTCTGCCACCGAGCACGGCGTGCGCTATTACGTCGACGTGCGCGAAGGCCACAAGACCGGCTTCTACATTGATCAGCGTGACAACCGTGCGCTCGTCGGGGCCCTGGCGCGCGACCGCGATGTGCTCAACTGCTTCTGCTACACCGGTGGTTTTTCGCTGGCGGCGCTCAAAGGCGGGGCGCGCTCGGTGGTGTCGATCGACTCGTCGGGCGAGGCGCTGGCGGTGGCCGAGCGCAACGTTGCGCTCAACGGTTTCGATCCGGCGCGCGCCGAGTGGTTGGATGCGGACGTTTTCAAGTCGCTGCGCAACTTCCGCGCAGAAGGTCGTCAATTCGACCTGATCGTGCTGGACCCGCCCAAATTTGCGGCGTCGGCGCAGCAAGTCGATCGTGCGGCACGGGCGTACAAGGAGATCAACCTGGTCGGCATGCAGTTGCTGCGCCCGGGCGGTCTGCTGTTTACGTATTCGTGCTCGGGTGCAATCGATGCAGACTTGTTTCAAAAGATCGTCGCGGGCGCGGCCGCCGATGCCAAGGTCACGGCGCGCATCCAGCGCAGGCTGGCTGGCGGCGTGGACCACCCGCTGCTGACAAGCTTCCCGGAAGGCGAATACCTCAAGGGGCTGCTGCTCCAGATCGGCTAGCAATTTGTCGCAATTTTTGGCTTGTCCCGGCAAGCCTCCATTGCGAAGATGCGGTCCTTCGTTTTCCGCATCACGTCGATGGCATCCAATGCAGCCCATCATGCGACGGGTTGGGCGGCCGGTCTGATTGCCGCCGCCGCCGTCGCACAGGCTTCCCATACGTCTCTCGAACATCTCGGCAGCATCCTGGCGTTTTGCGCGGCCGTTGCCGGTAGCACCGCGCCTGACTGGATGGAGGTTGCCTGGTGGTCCCGTGCTCGCCGCCTCTGGATCACGCACCGCACCGCCACCCACTGGGGGATTGGCTGGGTGGCGGTGCTTGTTTTGTCATACCAGGCGCTGGGCCAGGGCCATCTGTGGGCACCGCTGCTGTTCGGCTTCGCCTGCGGCGGGCTGATGCACTTGCTGGCAGACTGGCCCAATCCGTTGGGCGTGCCCTGGATCTGGGGGCGCCATTCCCTGAACTTATGGAAGAGCGGCCGCTGCGATCTGATCGTGGTGATCCTGGCCTGGGCCGCGGCATGCTGGCTGGTGCGGCCGCTGTGGGCCGCGACGGCAACCCGGGTGGTTGGATGGCTCGCCCACCAGGCGCGATGAGCCCGTTGTCGCGGTATTGTCTGATGGAAGCCGGGCTCGCGAACGACTAAGTTGGAACCGCCGGACGCCACGCGTCCGAAGCCAACTTCGTTTGCGCAACGCTTGCGCAAACGCCCTCACCGGGAGTCGTCGATGACACTGGATGTGACGCGCCAAGACCCTCGCTACAACACGCTCAAACATGGCTTCAACCTGCGCTGGCCGGCGACGGATGCGCAGGCCGCCAGCCGCATCGCCCTCATTGAAAAGCCCGACGATGTGGCGGCCGCCGTGCAGCGCATCATCAACGCGGGCCAGCGCCCGACAGTGCGCAGCGGCGGGCATTGCTATGAGGATTTCGCCTCCAACAACCCAGACGGCACGATCGTCGATCTGAGCTTGCTCGCTACGCCCGAGGTGCACGCCGACGGCTCGGTGCGCATTCCGGCCGGTACGCAGAACTGGAACGGCTACCTGGAACTGTACAAACGCCACAACGTGACGCTGCCCGGCGGCTCGTGCTATTCGGTGGGCGCGGGCGGACATATTTGCGGCGGCGGTTATGGGCTGCTCTCGCGGCTGCAAGGGCTGACGGTGGATTGGCTCTCGGCCGTTGACATCGTCACCGTAGACAAGACCGGCAAGGCGGCTGCCCGCACGGTGGATGCAGCGCACGATCCCGATCTGTTCCGTGCCTGCCGCGGCGCTGGCGGCGGCAACTTCGGCGTCATCACCGGCTACACGTTCGCCAAGCTGCCCGCGGCGCCGCAGGAAGTCGCACTCGCCACCGTGGCCTTTGACTGGGCCACCATGACGCCGCAGCGCTTTGCCGAACTGCTGCGCATCTACGGCGAATACTGGGAGACGCGCGGCAAGGACCCGGACACGTGGGGCATGTTTTCGCTGCTCAAGCTCACGCACAAATCGTCGGGGCAGATCGTCCTGCTCACGCAGTTCTGCAACCCCGACGGCACGTGCCGCGATCTCTCTGTCCTCAATGATTTTCTGAACCGCTTCCAGGCCTGCGCGCCCACGCCGGTCAAAGGGCGCCCGCCCGGCTACGGCCCCGCGCACAAGCAGGGCGTGGGGCAGATGCTCTGCTCCAAGCCGCACACCATCGTGCAGTACGACTGGCTGACGGCCACGCAGTACCTGAACGGCTCGGGTGCCAATCAGCGCGGCAAGTACAAGTCGGCCTATATGAAACGCGGCTTCACGGCGCGTGAGGCGCAGCGCATCTACACGCATCTCACGCGGACGATGCCGGGCGTAGACCTGAGCCAGTCGCTGCTGCAGGTCGATTCGTACGGGGGCGCCATCAACAAGGCCGAGCGCATTGGCGATACGGCTGTGCCGCAGCGGGCGTCGATCATGAAGCTGCAATACCAGACGTATTGGACGTCTGCCGCCGACGATGCCGGCCACCTGCGCTGGATCAGCGATTTCTACCGCGACGTCTACGGTGCGCCGGACGTGCCCGCGCCGCACAGCGGCACGCCATACCCCGGCGACCGGTACGAGGGCTGCTACATCAACTACCCCGACGTCGACATGCTCGCCTACCCGTTCTGGCCTCAGCTCTACTACGGCAGCGGCGACCTGTACGCGTTTCTGCAGGATGTGAAGCACCGGTATGATCCGAACAACATCTTCCACCACGCGATGTCCGTGCGTGTTTGATGGAGCCATCCCATGACCAATCGTCTTCGTCGAACTTTCATGCAGTGGACTGGTAGCTTGCCTTTGCTGGGCGCTCTTCCCAAAACCGTCATGGCCCAGGCGGGCGAGCAACCGGCTGCGTCGGGTGTGCAGCCTGCGGGCAATGCGCGCCCTCCCCGTTTCGCCTATGTCGGTACCTACACGTTCAACGCACCGGGCGGCACTGCCGGCGGCCCGGCTGCTCGCGGCATCTACGTGCTGGCGCCGCGCGGCGATGCGTGGACGCAGGTGCAGGTGGTCGAAAGTGCCAATCCGTCGTTCTTGGCCGTGCACCCGAATCAGCGATTCCTTTACGCCATCAATGAACTGGAGGTCTACGAGGGCCGCCCGAACGGCAGCGCCGAGGCCTATGCGATTGATCCGCACGACGGAAAGCTGACGCTGCTCAACCGCCAGCCGCTGTCTTTGTCGGGTACCAACCCTGCGCATGTGGTCGTGTCGCCGGACGGCAAGCATCTGTGCGTGTCCATCTACAGCGGTGGCGCGTACAACCTCCTGCCGATCGGCGAGGACGGCAAGCTCGGCACGGTTTCCGGCATCTTCAAGGACACCGGCTCCGGCCCCCGCCCCGAACAGGAAGCGCCGCACGCGCACATGATGTTGTTCGATACCACCGGCCAGCACGTGATCGGCACCGACCTGGGCACCGATCGCATCAACGTGTTCGCCATCGAAGGCGGCAAGCTCGCCCCGCGCGACCGCGCGCAGCTCAAGCCCGGCAGCGGCCCGCGGCACCTGGCGCTGCATCCGCAAGGCAAGCTGCTCTACGTCATCAACGAACTTGAGGGCTCGATCGCCTGCCACGGTTATGACCCCGCCACCGGCCACGTGCTGGAAGAGCGCCAGCGCATCTCCACCACGCCTGCCGACTACACCGGCCAGAAGAGCGGCGCCGAGCTGTTGATGCATCCGTCGGGGCGCTTCCTCTACGCCAGCAACCGGAAACTGAAGTCCGATCACCCGCTGGCCGACAGCGTGGCCGCATTCAGCATTGACGCCTCCGGCAAGCTCGTGCCCCTTCAGTACTGGAGCGAAGGTGTGCACTTCCCGCGCGCGATGACGATGGCGCCCGACGGCCGCTACGTCTACGTGCTCAACCAGAAGGGCGACACCATCCTGCGGCTGCGCATCGACGGGCAGACCGGCAAGCTGGACCAGCCCACGGTGGTGGCGAAGGTGCCGACGCCCGTGTGTCTGGTGTTTGCGGCGTAAGCGGCAACGAAGCGCGAAAAGAAACCCAGGGCGGCGCAAGGCCGCCCAATTGCAACTCAATTGCAGCAACCTGCGCCCCGTGGGACAATCCAGCGCATGAACACCCCGGCCCCGCGCGACGATCTCGCCACTTCGCAATCCCATTCGCCTGAAGAGGCTGCCCGCGCACGCCTGCGCGGCCTGGGTAGCCGTGTGACCGAGCCCCGCGTGCGCGTGCTGGCCGTGCTGATGCAGGGCGCCGATCCGCTCTCGCACCAAGCCGTGTGCGACGCGCTGCCGGACGATTCGGGCATCGATCGCGTGACGGTCTACCGCGTGCTCGACTGGCTCGTGGCCGGCGGCATCGTCCACAAGACGGCAGGGGCGGATCGTGTCTTCCGCTTCAGCCTGGCCGAGCACGACGCCGCGCGCGAAGCGGCGCACCGCTCGCACAGCCACTTTCACTGCACGCAATGCGGGCGGGACTTTTGCCTGGAGGGCGCCGAGCCGCCGGCCATGCCGAAGGCCGGCCTGCCCGCCGGCTTCGCGGCCGACCATGCTGAACTCACCATCAAGGGCGCTTGCGCGGATTGCGCGCATCTGGCGGCCCATCACAAGACAGGAAACGCACCATGTCCAAAATGATCCCGGTCACCATCCTGACGGGCTTTCTCGGTAGCGGAAAAACCACGCTGCTCAAGCGCATCCTGACCGAACAGCACGGCATGAAGATCGCCGTGATCGAAAACGAGTTCGGTGAAGAAAACATCGACAACGACATCCTCGTGCAGGACGGCAACGAGCAGATCGTGCAGATGAGCAACGGCTGCATTTGCTGCACGATCCGCGGCGACCTGGTGCAGGGCTTGTCCGACCTGCTGACGCGCCGCGACAACGGCCAGATCCAGTTTGACCGCGTAGTCATCGAGACCACGGGCGTGGCCAACCCCGGCCCGGTCGCACAGACGTTCTTCATGGACGATGAGATCGCTAGCCGCTACCTGCTGGATGCCGTCATCACGCTGGTCGACGCCAAGCACGGCAACATGCAGCTCGACAAGCAGGAAGAAGCGCAGCGCCAGGTGGGCTTTGCTGACGCCATCTTCATCACCAAGAGCGATCTGGTTTCCGCCGACGATGTGGACGCACTGCGCCACCGCCTGCTGCATATGAACCCGCGCGCTCCGATCCGCACCGCCAATTTTGGTGAGACGCCGATCGACACGATTTTCGACCTGCGCGGCTTCAACCTGAACGCCAAGCTGGAGATCGATCCCGACTTCCTGCGCGAAGACGATCATGACCATAACCACGAGCATGATCACGACCACGCTTGCTCGGCCGACTGCGACCACGATCACGATCATGGTCATCAACATGGTCACGGTCACCACCATCACCACGGCCATGCGCACCACACGGACCGCATCGCCTCGTTCGTCTTCCGCAGCGAACGGCCGTTCAATTACACCAAGCTGGAGGAATTCCTCTCGGGCGTGCTGAATATCTACGGCGAGAAGCTGCTGCGCTACAAGGGCGTGCTGTATATGGAAGGCGTCGACCGCAAGGTCGTGTTTCAGGGCGTGCACCAGCTCATGGGCAGCGACGTGGGGGGCAAATGGGACGGCGAGACCCCTTCCAACCGGATGGTGTTCATCGGCGTGGACCTGCCGCGAGAAACGATTCTGAAAGGATTGGAGAACTGCCTGGCCTGATTCGGGCGCTTTCCCCCTCCTTTTGGGTGGCCCCGCCGCGCGCTTTCAGGCAGAATCCGGGCCGGATTTCCTGTCCGTGTTTCTCCGATAGTTCAGTTAATATCGTTCAGCTACAATAGGTCGATTTAGAAGCACGTCGTCCGAAGCACGTCCGGTAGGAGAGCAGGCGATGGTGACTAAGACCAAGGAAGGACGCGGCGCCAACGGTGGTGCCGGGCGGTCCGTAATGGAGTCGGCTGCAGCCCAGGCTGCGCCAGCCACCCGTAGAAAAGCGGCAGGGGGCGCCGCTGCGGGAGAGGCAAAAGGAGGCGCGCGGGGCGGCAAGTCCGCCGCCAGCCAGAACAAGTCCGACGCATCCCCGCGCAAGGACGACGCGATAGCCGAGACGGCGCGCGATTTACCAGGATCATCTGCAGCAACCATGAGCAGCAAGAAACTACTCACCGAAGCCGAAATCCTGAAGATGAGCGACAAGGATTACATGAACGAGGCGCAGCTCGCCTTCTTCAAGGACCGGCTTGTAAAAATGCGCGATGAAATTCTCGCGAACGCCAACCAGACCACCGAGCACCTGCGCGAGACTGTGATCGTGCCGGACCCGGCTGACCGTGCCACCATCGAGGAAGAGCACGCGCTGGAGCTGCGCACGCGCGATCGTGAGCGCAAGCTGCTCAAGAAGGTCGAACAGTCGATCGCCCGCATCGATGCCAACGACTACGGCTACTGCGACGAAACCGGCGAGCCGATCGGCATTCCGCGCTTGCTTGCTCGCCCGACGGCCACGCTGACGCTGGAGGCGCAAGAGCGCCGCGAAAAGCGCCAGAAGTTGATGGGTGACTGACGTACGCGTCGCATTTGGTTGACGCATTCGTTTGAATTTCGCAGCCCGGTAACTCACCGGGCTGTTTGCTTTGTTGGGCCACAAACTGAGGCCACTGATCATGTCCCGTCCGCTTCCCGTTACCGTGCTGTCTGGCTTCCTGGGCGCCGGTAAGACCACGCTGCTCAATCACGTGCTCGCCAACCGCGAGGGCAAGCGTGTGGCCGTGATCGTCAACGACCTGTCGGACGTCAACATCGACGCGCAGCTCGTGGGCGACGGCACGGCTACCAGTGCGCAGCTCTCGCGCACCGACGAGCGCATGGTGGAGCTGTCCAACGGCTGCATCTGCTGCACGCTGCGCGAAGACCTGCTCGACGAGATCGCGCGCCTGGCCCGTGAGGACCGCTTCGACTATCTGCTGATCGAGTCGACGGGCGTGGCCGAGCCGCTGCCGATTGCCGAGACGTTCACGTTTGAAGACGCTGAAGGCGAAGTGCTGTCCGACCTTGCGCGCCTCGACACGATGGTCACCGTGGTCGATGCCCAGCACTTCCTGGCCGATTACGATGCCGCCGATTTCCTGTCGGATCGCGGCCAGGCGCGGGACGAAGATGACGACCGCACCGTCGTCGACTTGCTGATCGAACAGGTCGAGTTCTGCGACGTGATCGTGCTTAACAAGATCGACCTCGTGAGCGATGCCGAGCGCGAGCGCTTGGCCGGCATCCTGCACTCGCTGAATCCGCGCGCGCGCATCGTGCCGGCATCGTTCGGCAAGGTGCCGCTGGACGAGATCCTCAACACGCATCGTTTCGATTTCGATGCTGCATCCGCCGCGCCGGCGTGGCTGGCGGAGCTGCGCGGCGAACACGTTCCCGAGACCGAAGCGCTCGGCATTCGCAGCTTTGTCTATCGCCGCCGCGTGCCGTTCCACCCGCAGCGTCTGTGGGATTTGATGCATACCGAATGGCTGCGCGAACACGGCCGCGTGCTGCGTTCGAAAGGCTATTTCTGGCTGGCCTCGCGCATGGAGACGGCGGGCAGCTGGGGCCAGGCTGGCGGCGTGATGCGCCATGGCGGTGCCGGAGCGTGGTGGGCTGCGGTGGATGAAGCCGAATGGCCCGACGAGGAAGAAGCCCGCGCAGACATTTCCGACAAGATGCACGACAACGGTGCGCCCGCGCGCTGGGGCGACCGTCGCCAGGAACTGGTTTTCATCGGCACGGATCTGGATGAAGCCGCGCTGATTGCGCAGCTCGATGCCTGCCTGCTGACCGACGCCGAGATGGCTGCTGGCCCAGAAGCTTGGGCGGCGCTGGCCGATCCCTTCCCCGCCTGGGCCTATGACGATCACGACGACGCCGACTGGGACGACGACCACGATCACCAACACGGTGACGACTGCGACTGCGGGCACCATCACTGAGCACGCAGACCCCCCGCTTCATCGACGTTGACACCGGCGTCGTCCGGTCCTGACAATCCCCGAACGTTTTGCTTTCGTCATAAACCATCGGGGAGTCGTCATGCCGGTCCTGCGTCTGCTGCGCGCCGCGAACCTGGTCGCTGCGCTGTCTTTTGCCACGGCGCTCTCGGCGCTCACACCGATTGCGGCGCACGCCCAGCTGGCATCCACGCTGGTCATTGGGCTGTCGGGCGACATCACTTCGCTCGATCCGCACTTCCATAACGTCACGCCCAATTCGAACGTGGCCGAGCATATGTTCGAGGCGCTGATCGCCAAGGACGAGAGGATGCGTCTCAAGCCAGGCCTCGCCACGTCGTGGAAAGCCCTGAGCGACACGGTATGGGAGGTCAAGCTGCGCCCTGGCGTGCATTTTCATGACGGCAGCGAATTCACCTCGGCCGACGTCGTCTATTCGCTGGCGCGCCCGGCCACCATCAAGAACAGCCCGTCGCCGTTCACGATCTACACGCGTGGCTTCAAGGACGTGACGGCAGTCGACAAGCTGACCGTGCGCATCACCACGAACGGCCCGTACCCGCTGGTGCCGAACGATTTGTCGACCATCTACATGGTGTCGAAGAAGGCTGTCGAAAAAGCTGGCGCGGACGATTTCAACAATGGCCGCGCCATGATCGGAACCGGGCCGTACAAATTCGTCTCCTTCAACCGCGGCGATCGTGTGGAACTCACGCGCTTTGATGGCTATTGGGGCAAGAAGCCGCAATGGCAGCACGTGACGCTGCGCATCCTGACGGCCGACGCGCCGCGCGTGGCGGCGCTGCTGGCGGGCGACGTGCAGGTCATCGAGAACGTGCCGAGCTCGGACATCAAAAAGCTGTCGACCAACCCGGCGGTGACGGTGTTCAAGATGCCGGTGTTCCGCATGATGTATCTGCACATGGATTCGAACCGCGATGTGTCGCCGTTCGTGACAGACAAGGCCGGCAAGCCGCTGCCGAAGAACCCGCTCAAGGATGCACGCGTGCGCGAGGCGATTTCGCTGGCGATTTCACGCCAAGCCATCGTCGATCGCGTGATGGAAGGCGCTGCCGAGCCCACTGGCCAACTCGTCAACAGCGCGCTGTTCGGCCACGTGCCGGGCCTGAAGGCACCTGTGGCGGACCCGGCCGCAGCGAAGAAACTGCTAGCCCAGGCCGGCTACCCCGATGGTTTTGCCATCACGCTGCACGCCACCAACAACCGTTACCCGAACGATGACCGCGTCGCGCAGGTGATCGCTTCGATGCTTTCGCGGGTGGGCATTGCCACCAAGGTCGAGACGCTGCCGTCAGCGTCGTTCTTCACGCGGGCAAACAAGCTGGACTTTTCGTTTCTGCAAGCTGGCTGGGGCGCGGATACCGGCGAAGCCGGTTCGAGCCTGAAGGCACTGCTGGCGACCTATGATCCGGCGCGCGGTTGGGGCGCGTCCAATCGCGGGCGCTATTCGAACCCGGCGCTTGATGCCAAGCTGGCTGAAGCTCTGCAGACCCTGGACGACAGCAAGCGCGAGAGGCTGCTGCAGGAAGCTACGGAAATCGGCATGCGCGATTTCGGCGTGATTCCGCTCTACTTCAATATCAACGTGTGGGCGGCGCGTAAGGGCTACACGATGGTGCCTCGTCTGGATGAGCGCACTTACGCGTTCGACGTGACGCACTGAAATAGCCGGGAGCCAAGCAAGAAGCGATTTCCGGCGCACAAAAAATGTGCGTTGTGACGGAAATCAGGCTTGAAATCCTCGGGGCTGGCGTCAAGTATGAAGTTCTTTGGCCGGCCCGCTGGGGGCCGCGCCAAGCCGGACCCCCTAGGAACAAGCGCATGGAACAGTATCACGGCACCACCATCGTCAGCGTGCGTCGCGGCAACCAAGTCGCGCTCGGCGGCGACGGCCAGGTCACGCTGGGCAATATCGTGATGAAAGGCTCGGCCCGCAAAGTGCGCGCCATCCACGATGGCAAGGTGCTGGTCGGTTTTGCCGGCGCCACCGCCGACGCCTTCTCCCTGCTCGACCGTTTTGAAGCCAAGCTGCAAAAGCACCAGGGCAACCTGCTGCGCTCCGCCGTCGACCTGGCCAAGGACTGGCGCACCGATCGCGCCCTGCGTCACCTTGAAGCGATGCTGATCGTCGCCGACCGCGAAGCCACGCTCATCATCACCGGCAACGGTGACGTGCTCGACCCGGAAGGCGGTATTGCTGCCATCGGCTCGGGCGGCTCGTATGCGCAATCGGCAGCCAAGGCGCTGATGGAGAACACCGACCTCGCTCCGCGCGATGTGGTGGAAAAATCGCTGCGCATCGCCGGCGAGCTCTGCATCTATACCAACACCAATTTCGTGATCGAGACGCTCGAGTAACGAGCGCCCTCATCAACAGGATTCCCATGTCTGAAACCATGACGCCGTCGGAAATCGTTTCCGAACTCGACAAGCACATCATCGGCCAGCACAAGGCCAAAAAGGCCGTTGCCGTGGCGCTGCGTAACCGTTGGCGCCGCCAGCAGGTGGGAGACCCGCTGCGCCAGGAAATCACGCCCAAGAACATCCTGATGATCGGACCGACCGGCGTGGGCAAGACCGAGATCGCCCGCCGCCTGGCCAAGCTGGCTGACGCACCGTTCATCAAGATCGAGGCGACCAAGTTCACCGAGGTGGGCTACGTCGGCCGCGATGTCGACACCATCGTGCGCGATCTGGCCGAGATGGCCGTCAAGCAGACGCGCGAATCCGAGATGAAGAAGGTGCGCGCCAAGGCTGAAGATGCGGCCGAAGATCGCATTCTCGACGTCCTGATCCCGCCGCCGCGCGACATCGGTTTTGCGCAGCCGGAAGAGAAGGACTCGACCGCGCGCCAGACCTTCCGCAAGAAGCTGCGCGAAGGCCAGCTGGATGACAAGGAAATCGAACTGGAAGTGTCGGCCGGCACGCCGAGCATGGACATCATGGGCCCGCCCGGCATGGAAGACATGACCGAGCAGATCCGTTCGATGTTCGCGGGCTTGGGTCAGGGCAAGAAGAACCGCCGCAAGATGAAGGTCAAGGAAGCCTTCAAGCTGCTGATCGACGAAGAGGCTGCGAAGCTCGTGAACGAAGACGAGCTGAAGCAGAAAGCGGTGGCCAACGTCGAGCAGAACGGCATCGTGTTCCTGGACGAGATCGACAAGATCGCCAGCCGCAGCGAATACGGCGGCGGCGAGGTGTCGCGCCAGGGCGTGCAGCGCGACTTGCTGCCGCTGGTGGAAGGCACGACCGTCAACACCAAGTACGGGATGATCAAGACCGATCACATCCTGTTCATCGCGTCGGGCGCGTTCCATCTGTCCAAGCCGAGCGACCTGATTCCCGAACTGCAGGGCCGTTTCCCGATTCGCGTGGAGCTGGATTCGCTGTCGGTGGAGGATTTCTGCGCGATTCTCACGCAGACCGACGCGAGCCTCACCAAGCAATATCAGGCGCTGCTGAAGACCGAAGGTGTCGACCTCGTGTTTGCCGAAGACGGTATTCGCCGCCTGGCCGAGATCGCATGTTCGGTCAACGAGAAGGTCGAGAACATTGGCGCACGCCGTTTGTACACGGTGATGGAGCGACTGCTTGAAGACCTGTCCTTCCACGCACACAAATCGTCGGGCGAGACCGTGACCATCGACGCCGCGTACGTCGACGAACGTTTGAGTGAGCTGTCGGGCAACGAAGATCTGTCGCGCTACGTGCTGTAAGCGTGTAAGCAACGCATTCAATATGCCCTGCGGGCCGCATCGGAGACGATGCGGCCCGTTTTGTTTGGGTGCCCGCCAAGCCAGGCCTGGCAAGGGTTTGCTCAGGATCGTGCGTGGTCAGGTCCGTTATCTGCTGAAGAAGGTGGTGCCGCACAGACAATGCGCGCCGCGCACCTGGCGTGCGCGATTCCCACCACGACAAGGAGAGAAGCGTATGAAACCGATCCAACGCCTGGCCCTGTGTTGCGTGCTTGCCTGCGCCCCCCTGGGCATCGCCCACGCCCAGCTCACGCCCGCACCAACCGGACCCGCCGGTACTTCCGCACCGAACGATGCCAAGCGCGCTGCTTACGACAGTGCCGTCAAGCAAGCCGATGCCAATTACAAAGCCGCCAAGGACAAGTGCGATGCGATGAAGGGCAATGACCGCGACGTCTGCCGTGCGCAGGCCAAGGGCGATTACAACGTCGCCAAGGCCAATGCGATGGTCGAGCGCGACGGCACTGAAGCCGCCCGCAACCGCGCCGCCAAGGAAAAGGCCGAAGCCGACTACGACGTCGCCAAGACCAAATGCGATGCCATGAAGGGCAACGACAAAGACACCTGCGTGAAGGATGCCAAGGCTGCCTACACGCGCGCCAAGAGTGGCGACGAGGTGAGCCACGCGAAGGCGACGGGCACTGCCAAGGACGTCAGCGAGGCGCGTCGCGATGCCGTCAAGGACACCAACGACGCCAACTACAAGGCCGCCAAGGAACGCTGCGATGCGATGTCGGGCGATGCCAAGACAAAGTGCCAGAACGACGTGGCCGCCAAGTTCAAGAAGTAAGCCGTACGGAAGTCTCTACACGGGCGGCCTGCGGGTCGCCCCTGCTTTGTCTCAATCTCGCAAATCGCAACGGAGGACGTATGAACTGGGACCAGATCGAAGGTAAATGGGATCAGGCCAAGGGCAAGGTCAAGGAAAAGTGGGGCCAGCTCACCGACGATGACCTCACCGTGATCCGCGGCAAGCGCGACCAGCTTGCCGGCAAAATCCAGGAACGCTACGGCTATACGAAGGAGCGCGCCGAAGACGAACTCAAGGCGTGGGAGCGCGATACCCGCTGGTGATGCAGCGCTGAGGTAGCCTCACGCGGCCGGCGTTTATTTGGCGACCGGCCGTTTGCCCAGCTTGCGTTGCAGCGTGCGCCGGTGCATGTTGAGTGCCCGCGCGGTGGCGGAGATGTTGCCGCCGTGCTCGGCCAGCACGCGCTGGATGTGTTCCCACTCCAGTCGCGCGACCGACAGCGGCGCCGGGTTCTCCATCGTCTGTTCGGCCACGGCTTCAGATACGCCCACCTGCAGCGCCAACAGAATCGAATCGACATTGGCCGGCTTGGCCAGGTATTCGTCGGCCCCCAGTTTGACCGCCTGCACGGCGGTGGCAATGCTTGCGTAGCCCGTGAGGATCAGCATGCGCGCGTCGGGCAGGGCCTGGCGCAATGGGGCAATCCAGTGCAGACCGGAATCCGTCCCGCCATGGGGCATCAGGCCCTTGTCGCTCGCGGCCAAGTGCAGATCGACAGTGACATACGAAAAGCGTGTCTGGCGCGCCAGGGCCAACGCTTCGCCGCCGGTGTGCGCGATCTGCGGAGCAAAGCCGCGACGCGTGAGCGCGCGCGCCAGCGTCTGCGCAAAGACGTCGTCGTCATCGAGGATCAGAAAGGGGGCGGGCTGCTGCATGGTGTTCTCCGGGGCCGTACGTGCACGGGGCTGCGTCAGGCCGTCTCGTTATGTGAAGAGGGTGGGTGCGCCAATGATGGGGGCGGCCGCGTGTTCCATCGGACCGCCAACCGGCAGTCGGAGTTCGGCAATGGCGCCTTGGGGTGGGTTCGGACGAAGCACCACGGTACCACCCAGGCGGCGCGCCGTGGTGGAGGCCAGATACAGCCCGATGCCGTGACCGCCGTGCCGGCTTGGCACCGGCGTGCGGCCGAGCGACGTCCGCAGGTCTTCCGGCAAGCCCAACCCCGTATCGACGATGGACAACACGATCTGCGGCGGCATATCGCGGAGCACATCCGGATTGGCGTCGATCTTGGCGGTCAGCAGCAGCGGCACTAGGTCGCGCCCGGCGTGGTGCTGGCTGCGGGCTGCGTTGTCCAGCAGGATGGTGAGGATCTGGCCGACATTCACTGCGTCCAATTCCACCGCTTGCGCCGCGGGCGACGTCTCCGTGTGGAGGCGGATGTCCGGATGCCGCAGCTGCCACGTCTGCGTGAAATCGGGCAACCATTGGCCGAGTGGCTCGGGCGCGCCGTCGTTGGGTTTGCGCTGCAGGCGCGCCAGGGCGGCGCGGCACAGTTCGAGTTGCTGCTCGATGGCGCGCAGGTCTTCGCGATACGGGCCAAGCGGGGAATCGGGCTGCTTCGCGTCGTGCTGCAGCTCGCCGGTGATGACTGCTACGGTAGACAGCGGTGTGCCCATCTCGTGCGCTACGCTCGCGCCTTGCGACATCAGGGCTTCGATGCGTTGCTCGCGCAGCAGTCGCTCGCGCGCTTCGGTCAGTTGCGCATCGCTTTCGCGCAGCGCGGCGGACAGGCGCGCCGTAAATCCGGCGATCATCGCGCTGCTGGCCACGAAATCGATCCACATGCCCGCCAGGTGATATGCCACCGCATCGGCCTGGTTCGCCAGCTTCAGCGGGATGTAGTTGCCGAGCATCATGCTGTAGGCGGCCAGCGCGTAGAGCGTCAGGCCAACCACGTGTGCGATCGGCAGCATGGCCGCCGCAATTGCCAGTGCCGGCAGGTAGAACGAGACGAACGGATTGGTCGCGCCACCTGTGAAATACAGCAGGGCGGACAGTGCGGTCAGGTCCACCAGAAGTTGAATGGTGATCTCAATATGCTGCACGGGCCGGTTGCGCCGCACCCGCCATCCGGTGAGCAGGTTGAACAGCGCATGCAGGCCCATCACGCTCAGCAGCGGCACCACCGGCAGTTGCACGCCAAATACCAGCGGCGCGAGCAGCATCAGGACCAGTTGAGTGGCCAGCAGACTCCATCGCAGCCAGAAGAGGCGGCGTAAACTGGATGCGTCCAGCAGTGGCGCGGCAAGAGACAGGGTGAAAAGCATGGTGGACAAGTGTAAACGTGCGCACCGCGCGGTTTTCCGCGCGGCGATGCGTCAATCAGCCGCACAATTGTGCACCCAACCTATCTCCCCACAGACGCTGTGCTTTAATGCGCAGCACGTTTGTCCCCGACAGGAGCCCTTGATGATGACGTCCCGATCGATCCGTTCTTCCGCTTGCCTGGCTGTGCTCACGGCAGGCTTGCTCGCAAGCGCCGCCGCTTTCGCACAGGTTACGGTGCAGGACGCCTGGGTGCGCGGCACCGTGCCGGGTCAGACGTCCAGCGGGGCGTTCATGACGCTGCAATCGGCCGACGGTGCCAAGGTGGTTGGCGTATCGACGCCCGTGGCCGGCACGGCCGAGATCCACGAGATGAAGATGGAAGGCGACGTGATGCGCATGCGCGCGATGCCCTCGCTGGATCTGCCAAAGGGCCAGACCGTGCAGCTCAAGCCGGGCGGCTACCACGTGATGTTGATGAACTTGAAGCAGCCGCTGGTGAAGGACACCACCGTGCCCATCACACTCAAGGTGGAGTTGGCCGACAAGCGCGTCGTCGAGCAGAAGGTGGATGCCCGCGTGCGCGACCTGACCGCCGGCAACATGCCCGCCATGAACCACGGCGGCGAACACAAACATTGATGGCTTGCGGCGAGTGTCGCTTCAAGCCACGCAAGGGAGCATTCCCATGGCTAACAAGACACTGGGCACTCGCCAGAAACTGACGTTTCGCATCGAGCCATCAACGAAGGCTGGCACTGCGCGACCGCGCAACTTTCTCGTGCCGCTCGCCCGCGGCCGTAAATCCGGCGCCCATACCGAAGGCGGCCACGCTGAACGCCAGCGCGGCCGAGCCGACGTCCGTCGCGCACTGCGCACGCTCGACGACGACAGCAAAGACAAGGGCTGATCGCTCAGTTGGATTCAGACGCTGCCCTTGCCTGCGCAATCGCTTCGCGCAGGCAACGCTGGCAGCGGCAGCCCTGTCCCGGGCGCCGCGCGCTGGCAGGCAGCGTTTCTTCGGTCGTGCACCAGCATGTTGTGTCGGGCTGCTTGCCGTCGCCGATGGCTCCGCAGCGCATCTGCGCGCCGCAAATTGCACAGACGGCGTTGGCGGCCGACGAGGTCACGCTTGGCTGCTCCCGTCGTCGTCTTGCCCGAGCTTGTGCATCGCCTGGCGCAGAAACCCCATCTGGTGCGAGAACCGCGTACACGCATCGCAGGCAAACAGATGCACGCGCAGGCGTAGCCGCTCGCCCGTGGACAGGTCGCGGTCCATTTTCGACACCAGCATGCGGTGGGCTTCTTTGCAGGTGGGCAGTCCCCAGCGGTTCGGCATGGTTGTTCTCTGTGATGCGGCTCAGGTGCGCCTATGTGCGATTCAGGCGGCGGCGGGCTGATTGCCAAACCAGTGCAGGTCAAGGCACTCGCGCAGGCGCATGCGGGCACGGTAGAGCAGCGCCCAGGCATTGGTCGCCGTGATCTGCAATTCCTGACAGATTTCGTCGGTTTCCAGCTCCAGCCATTCGCGCATCATGAAGACGCGGCCAACGCGCGGCGGCAGGCGATCGACGCACATCTGCAGCACGTCGAAGAACTCCCGCCGCGACAGCGCGGCATCTGGGTCCCCCCAGTCGGACGGCGGGCTGTTGTAATGGCCGTCGGCGGCGAAGAGGCTATTGAAGACGTCCTCGTCGGAACGCATGCCAGCCTCGTCGGATTCACCGCCCGCAAGCAGCGAGACGCGCACTTCGCGCCGTCCTGAGCGGATCGCGTCGATGATCTTGTGCTTGAGGATGCCAATCACGTACGTCTTGAGCGAGGCGTTGCCGGCAAACCGCTCCGGGTGTTCGAGCACCGCCAGGATGGTGTCAGCCACCGTGTCTTCAGCCAGGGCCGTGTCACGCAATTGAAGTTGCGCAAAGCGCAGCAGGTGAGGGCGCAGCGCGTCGAGTTGGTCGGGTGCGATGGCCATGTTTCCCCAGGGTGTTCTTTCGTGGCAACGGTATGCCAGGCACGCAAGGTGCGCCATCAGACCGTAGCGCCTTTTCTTGTAAAATCGCGCCTGCCGAAAATGGGCTGCTTCGTTTTTGTAGCACGCGACATTCGGCGTTCCATCATACCCGCCCAACCGGATGTCACCGTCATGACCGCTTCTGCTGCCCCCGACCCTGCTGGCCTCGCCCCCGAACTCGCGCACGTTGCGCCGGCGTTGAAGGCTGAAATTCTCGCGCAGGCCCTGCCTTACATTCGCAAGTTTCACGGCAAAACCATCGTCGTCAAGTACGGCGGCAACGCCATGACGGAGGAAAAGCTCAAGCACGGCTTCGCGCGCGACGTGATCCTGCTCAAGCTGGTCGGCATGAACCCGGTGGTGGTGCACGGCGGCGGCCCGCAAATCGACGAAGCACTGAAGAAGGTCGGCAAGCAAGGCACCTTCATCCAGGGCATGCGCGTGACCGATGAAGAGACCATGGAAGTGGTCGAATGGGTGCTCGGCGGCGAAGTCCAGCAGGACATCGTCATGCTGATCAACCAGTACGGCGGCCAAGCCGTCGGCCTGACCGGCAAGGACGGTGGCCTGATCCGCGCCAAGAAGCTGAAGATGCCGGATCGCGAGCGCCCGGGGGAGTTCATCGATATCGGCTTCGTGGGCGATATCGAGACGATCAACCCGGCCGTGGTCAAGGCGCTGCAGGACGACGCATTCATTCCGGTCATTTCGCCCATCGGCTTCTCTGACGAAGGCCAGGCCTACAACATCAATGCCGACGTCGTGGCAGGCAAGATGGCCGAGATTCTGAAGGCTGAGAAGCTGGTCATGATGACCAACATTCCCGGCGTGATGGACAAGCAGGGCAACCTGCTGACCGACCTGTCGGCACGCGAGATCGACGAGCTGTTTGCCGACGGCACGATCTCGGGCGGCATGCTGCCGAAGATTTCGTCGGCGCTGGATGCTGCCAAGAGCGGTGTGAACTCGGTGCACATCGTCGATGGCCGTATCGAGCACTCGCTGCTGCTGGAAATCCTGACCGAACAGGCGTTCGGCACGATGATCCGCTCGCACTGATGCGAACCACTCGGGCGGTGCGGGTGCGCCATGCTGCGCGCGCCTTCCCGCGCGAGGTGCCGGCGGGCTCCCCACCCGCCCGGCAGCCGGTCTGGCTGTTCGACCTCGACAACACACTTCACCACGCATCGCACGCGATCTTTCCGCAGATCAACCGGCTGATGACCGCGTACGTGGCGCGCGTGCTCGGCACGGACGACGCCACCGCCAGCCAGGTGCGCGTGGATTATTGGCGCCGCTATGGCGCCACGATTCTGGGCATGGTCCGCCATCACGGCGTCGACCCCGCTGATTTCCTTGCCGAGGCCCACCGCTTTGAAGACCTTCGCGCCATGGTGCGCGCGGAGCGCGGCCTCGCCCAACTGCTGCGTGCCCTGCCGGGGCGCAAGATTTTGCTGACCAACGCGCCGGCCGCCTACGCGCGCGAGGTGCTGCGGCTCATCGGCCTGAAGCGCGCGTTCCTACGCGAAATTGCTGTCGAACACATGTGGGTGCACCGCCGCCTGCGCCCGAAACCTGACCCGCTGATGCTGCGCCGGTTGCTCGCACGCGAACGCATTGCGCCATCGCGCGCCATCCTCGTCGAAGATACGCTTTCTCACCTCAAACGCTATCGGCGCCTGGGGATTCGCACGGTATGGGTGACGGGCTATTTGCGGCGCGTGCCGCTCGGCGTGCAGCCGACTTCCGCTGCAGATGCATTGCACCCAATGCAAGCTGAGGCGATGGGCGCGCGTGCAAATTCACCACATCAACCGGCTGCCACACCGATTTTGTTCGCCAACCGGCCCGGCTATGTGAGCGTGAAAGTAAAATCGGTGCTTCAACTAAAACGAAGGCTTGTTCGACGCGGCTAGGCAGTGGTAACTCCGCGCTCGGAACGGGAGAGGGGCCAGGAAGTCATGAGCAACGCGCAAACGGGGTTTCCGACCGCCGAGCCGGTCGCGGACGTCGCCATAGAAGCACCGCCGGTACGCAAACGCCCCCGCCCGGGCGAGCGCCGCGTGCAGATTCTGCAGACGCTTGCCGGCATGCTCGAGCATCCGCGTGGCGAAAAGATCACAACCGCGGGCTTGGCTGCACGGCTAGATGTCTCCGAAGCGGCGCTGTACCGCCACTTCGCCAGCAAGGCGCAGATGTTCGAAGGGCTGATCGAATTCATCGAGCAGACCGTCTTCGGCCTCATCAACCAGATCACCTTGCGTGAAGAACACGGCCTGCGTCAGGCGCATGCCATCGCGCACATGCTGCTGTCGTTTGCCGACAAGAATCCGGGCATGACACGCGTGCTGGTGGGCGACGCGCTGGTCGGCGAAGACGAGCGCCTGCCCGAGCGCATGGCGCAGTGTCTGGATCGCATCGAGGCGTCGCTCAAGCAGAGTCTGCGCATGGCGGTCACGCAGGGGGCCTGGCCGGCGGATGCCGACATCGCTTCGCGCGCCAACTTGGTTGTGTGTGCGGTGCTGGGGCGCTGGCATCGGTACGCCAAGAGCGGCTTCCGAAAGTCTCCGGTGGAAGGCGCGGATGCGCAGTTGCGGGTGCTGTTGGCCTGAGTGCGTTTCGGCCCGAGCAAAAGCCCCGCAATGCGGGGCTTTTTTGTTGCGTGCAGCGTTGGTCAGCCGACGGTGCGCACTGCCTCCGCCAACGTATGAAACCGCGCCGCAATCTGCTCGGTTTCCACATGGCCATAGCCAAGCAGCAGCCCAGGCAGGCGGCGCGCATCGTCCTGGTAATAACGTGAGAGCGGGCGCGTGACGACGTCATTGGCCAGTGCCAGATCAGCAACGGCCACGTCGTTGGTGCCGGCCGGCAAGCCCAGCACGAGATGCAGGCCCGACGCGCCGTCATGCACGGGCAGCGCGTCGCCGAACTCGTGGGCGATGGACGCCAGCAGCGTCTCGCGCCGTTCGGCATACACACCACGCATGCGCCGGATGTGAGAGACGAAATGCCCCTCTGCAATGAAATCTGCCAGCACGGCCTGCGTGAGAATCTGGCCGCCGCGGAACATCTCCGACAGCCCCGTCGTAAACGCATCGGCCAGCGCGGGCGGCACGACCAGATAGCCGATCCGCAAACTGGGGAACAGCACCTTCGAGAACGTGCCCATGTAGAGCACGCGCCCGCCTTCATCCAGCCCTTGCAGTGAGGGCAGCGGGCGGCTGCCGTAGCGGAATTCGCTGTCGTAGTCGTCTTCGACGATCCATGCATCGGTGGCGTGGGCCGTAGCCAGCAGCGCGCGGCGCCGCGCCAGGCTCATCACCGAACCGAGCGGGTATTGGTGCGAGGGCGAGACCACCATGAGCTTCGGCGGCTTGCTGCGAAGGCGCCCGCGCGTGGGGATGTCAAAGCGCATGCCTTCATCGTCCACCGGCAGTGGCACGGTGCGCACGCCCGCAGCGGTGAGTACGCTGCGCACGCCCCAGTAGCCGGGGTCTTCGATCCATGCGCTGTCGCCGGCGTCGCACAGCAGTTGCGCGATGAGTTGGAGCGACGGATGGATGCCTGCAGTGACGATGATCTGCTCGGGCTCGCAGCGCACGCCACGCGCGGTGCGCAGGTAATCGGCCAGCGCGGTGCGCAGCGGCAGGTAGCCCGCGCCAACGGGATACGTCAGCAGCGCGGGTGAAGGCTTGCGCAGCAGCCGGTTATGCAAGCGCGACCAGATCCGCGCCGGAAACATCCGCACTTCCGGCACGCCCGGCATGAAGGCGCCCCATTGGCGCGAGCTGGCGCCCGCATCGCGCACCAGCGCCCGGCCGCGCGTAGAAAGCATCGGCGCAGACGGCGTGACTGCTTCGGTGATCGGCGCGGGCGCCACTGCGGCAACCGCTGCGGCCGGTGCGGGGGCGGCGTCCAACCGGTCTGGCGCGGTATCGGCGACGAAGGTGCCACTGCCCACGCCTGCCGACACGTAGCCTTCCACGCTGAGTTGCTCATAGACGTGAATGACGGTGTTGCGCGCAATGCCCAGCTCGGTAGCCAACTGCCGCGATGACGGCAGACGCGTGCCCGGCTGCAGCTCGTCGCGCAGGATGCCTTCCTGCAACACGCGGTACAGGCGGCGGTGGTCGGGCTCGCCGCCCGGCTCTGCACGGTCGAAGCGGCGTTGCAGGTAGTCGACCAGCATGCTGGCGCGGTGGGTGGGTGAGTGGTCGGCCATGGTGCGCGATGGAGCCAAAGTGGTTCCAAAAGAAAAACCTGATTGGGTCTTATTGTACAGAGCCAATGAGGACACACTGGCTCGCATCGCCTCTTTCTTGACCCAACGCACACGACCGCCATGAACGCCCGAGACCCGCAACAGAACGCCCAATGGAATGCCCGCCGCCTGGCAGCTACGCCGCGCGGCGTTGGTGTGATGACCGACCGCTACGCCGAGCGCGCCGAGAACGCCCTGTTCTGGGACGTGGAAGGCCGCCGCTACATTGACTTCGCGGCCGGCATTGCCGTGGTCAACACGGGCCATCGCCACCCGCGTCTGGTGCAGGCCGTGCGCGAGCAGCTGGATCACTTCACGCACACTGCTTTCCAGATCGTGCCGTACGGTTCGTACGTCGAGCTGGCCGAGCGCCTGAACGCGATCACGCCGGGCACGCACGTCAAGAAGACCGCTTTCTTCACCACCGGCGCCGAGGCCGTGGAAAACGCCATCAAGATTGCACGGGCGCACACGGGCCGCCCGGGTGTGATCGCACTCACGGGCGCGTTCCACGGCCGTACGTTCATGGGCATGTCGCTGACGGGCAAGGTGGTGCCGTACAAGACGGGCTTCGGACCGTTCCCGGGCAGCATCTATCACGTGCCGGCGCCCGTCGCGCTGCATGGCGTGAGCACGCAGGATGCGCTTGACGCCATTCAGCGCCTGTTCAAGGCCGATATCGATCCGCGCCAGGTGGCAGCCATCATCTTCGAGCCGGTGCAGGGCGAGGGCGGCTTCTACCAGATGCCCGCCGATTTCGTGCGCGCCGTGCGTGCGCTGTGCGATGAACACGGCATCGTGATGATCGCCGACGAAGTGCAAACCGGCTTTGCTCGCACCGGCAAGCTGTTTGCCATGGAGCACACCGGTGTGCTGCCGGACATCACGACGATGGCCAAGGGCCTGGCCGGCGGCCTGCCGCTGTCTGCCGTCACGGGCCGCGCAGAAATCATGGACGCGCCGGCTCCGGGCGGGCTCGGGGGCACCTACGCCGGCAACCCGCTGGCGGTGGCGTCCGCACATGCGGTGCTCGACATCATTGCTGACGAGAAACTCTGCGAGCGCTCCGCCGCGCTCGGCGCACGTCTGGTTGACGCACTGAATGCTGCCAAGGCCAAGCAGTCGCGCATTGCCGAAGTGCGTGGCGTGGGCGCGATGGTTGCTGTCGAATTCAATACGCCGGACGGCAAACCGGACGCCGATTTCACCAAGCTCGTGCAGCAGCGGGCGCTCGAAGCCGGCCTGCTCCTCCTGTCGTGCGGCGTGTACGGCAACGTGATCCGCTTCCTGTTCCCGCTCACGATTGAAGACGCGGTGTTCGAAGAGGGTCTTGCCATCCTGCAACGCGCACTGGAGGGCTGACACTATGACCCGCACCGATCTGCCGAGCGCGCCGGTTACGCCACCGATCGCACTGAAAGACCCCGGCCTGTGGCGCACGCAGGCGTTTCTCGCCGGCACCTGGGCCGATGCCGATGACGGCGCCACGCGCGACGTGACCGACCCCGCCACCGGCCGCAAGATTGGCACCGTGCCCGGCATGGGCGCCGCCGAAACGCGCCGAGCCATCGATGCCGCACAGGTTGCGCAACGCGCCTGGCGCAAGGTGAGCGCACGCGATCGCGCCAGGATCCTGCGCAAGCTGGCCGATTTGATGATGGAGCACCAGCAGGATCTCGCCGCCATCCTCACGGCCGAGCAAGGCAAGCCGCTTCCGGAAGCCGCCGGCGAAATTGCCTACGCTGCTTCGTTCATCGAATGGTTTGCGGAAGAAGCACGCCGGATTTATGGCGACACGATTCCCTCGCCGCAGGGCGATCGCCGCATCGTCGTGCAGAAGGAGCCGATCGGCGTGAGCGCGGCCATCACGCCATGGAATTTCCCCATCGCGATGATGACGCGCAAGGTCGGCCCGGCGCTTGCAGCCGGTTGCTCGATGGTCGTGAAGCCCGCGCTGGAAACGCCCTACTCTGCGCTCGCATTTGCCGAGCTGGCCGTGCGCGCTGGCGTGCCGGCGGGCCTGCTGTCCATCGTCACGGGCGATTCGCAGGCGATTGGTGGCGAGCTGACATCCAACCCGATCGTGCGCAAGCTCAGCTTCACGGGCTCCACTGCGGTCGGCCGCTTGCTGATGCGCCAGTGCGCCGACGACATCAAGAAGCTGTCGCTCGAACTGGGCGGCAACGCGCCGTTCATCGTGTTTGACGATGCCGACGTCGATGCGGCGGTGGAAGGCGCGATGATCGCCAAGTACCGCAACGCAGGCCAGACCTGCGTGTGCGCGAATCGCTTTTACGTGCAACGCGGCATCTACGACACGTTTGCTGCCAAGCTGGCTGACGCCGTGCGTGCGCTGCGCGTCGGCAACGGCACGGAGCCCGGCGTGCAGCAGGGCCCGCTGATCCACATGCGCGCGATGGATAAGGTGCAACAGCATCTGGACGACGCCGTGCGCCAAGGTGCGCGCGTCCTGGTGGGCGGCAAGCCGCATGCGCTGTCCGCACAGGGCGGTGCGTTCTTCGAGCCGACCGTCGTGGTCGATGCGAAGCCGGGCATGCTGGTCGCGCATGAAGAAACGTTCGGCCCGCTGGCTGCGCTCATTCCCTTCGACACGGAAGACGAAGCCGTGGCGGCTGCCAACGACACCGAGTTCGGCCTGGCTGCGTATTTCTACACGCGCGATCTGGGCCGCGCGTGGCGCGTTTCGGACGCGCTGGAGTCCGGCATGGTCGGCGTCAATACGGGGCTGATCTCGACGGCCGAAGCGCCGTTTGGCGGCGTCAAGCAATCGGGGCTCGGCCGCGAAGGCTCGAAATACGGCATCGACGAATACCTGGAGATCAAGTACATCAATATGGCCGGCCTTTGACCCAGCATATGGCCGGGGATCGGACGCATCACGATGCGATGATGCGTCCGCCGCCGCTTGCTCTATAATCACCTTCCTCTGGCGCGCCGATTTGACGACTGGCTTGCGGGCGCGCGGGAGTTCAGATATCCACGGATGTGGCCCTGGGCTCTCATTACAAATGCGGCTAAAGAGGTTCGGTCAGAGCGGGGGCGGTGAAAGCAAGCGCCCCACGTGCGCCACATGAGAACCCGATTGGTTGCGTGAACAGCGTTGCCGGTCGGGTTTTTTCTTTGGTGCCATGACAGACATCCAGGCTGACACCGCGGTCACCGCAGCCGATGCGGCGCAGGCCGATCCATCCTCTCCGAAGGCACATCAGGGCAAGCCGGCCAACGCCATCGGCCTGGTCGTGCCCGAGCGCATGCATTTTGCCGAGCCGCTGCAACTGCGCAACGGCTCGCAGATCAGCGGCTACGACCTGATGGTCGAAACCTACGGCACGCTCAATGCCGACCGTTCCAACGCCGTGCTCATCTGCCACGCGCTCAACGCTTCGCACCACGTGGCGGGCGTGCACGCCGAGGGCGAAGTCGGCTGGTGGGACAACATGGTCGGCCCCGGCAAGCCGGTCGACACCAACCGGTTCTTCGTCATCGGGGTGAATAACCTGGGCTCGTGTTTTGGCTCGACGGGCCCCATGAGCCCGCATCCGGAAACCGGCCTGCCCTACGGCGCGCGCTTTCCCGTGGTGACGGTGGAAGACTGGGTGAACGCCCAGGCACGCGTGGCCGACCGCTTCGGTATCCAGCAATTTGCGGCAGTGATGGGCGGCAGTCTCGGCGGCATGCAGGCGCTGGCTTGGAGCCTGATGTATCCGGACCGGCTGCGGCACTGCGTGGTGGTGGCGTCCACGCCCAAGCTGTCGGCGCAGAACATCGCCTTCAACGAGGTGGCACGCAGCGCGATCCTGTCCGACCCCGATTTCCACGGCGGCGATTACTACGCGCACAACGTCAAGCCCAAGCGCGGCCTGCGCGTGGCCCGGATGATCGGCCACATCACGTACCTGTCGGACGAAGACATGGCCGCGAAATTCGGCCGCGAGCTGAAGGCGGACGACATCCGTTTCTCGTTCGACGTCGAGTTCCAGGTCGAGAGCTACCTGCGCTACCAGGGCGACAAGTTTGCCGAGTACTTCGATGCGAATACATATCTGCTGATCACGCGCGCGCTCGACTACTTCGACCCCGCACTGGCCTACGGCGGGAGCCTTACCAAGGCCGTTGCGCATACCAAGGCGAGCTACCTCGTCGTCAGCTTCATGACCGATTGGCGATTCGCCCCCGCGCGCAGCCGCGAGCTGGTCAAGGCGCTGCTCGACAACAAGCATCCCGTCACCTACGGCGAGATCGACGCGCCACACGGTCACGACGCTTTCCTTCTGGAAGACGCGCGCTACCACGCGCTGGTCCGCGCCTATTACGAACGCATCGCGCAGGAGATCGGCGCATGACAACGCAAACGCTGAACCCCGCTGCGCCGTCCGCAGTGCCGAACATCCTGACCGACCGCGCGGACTTCCGTGCCATCGCCCGCTGGATCGAGCCAAACTCCACCGTGCTCGACCTTGGCTGCGGCGACGGCAGCTTGTTGCGCGTGCTGCAGGATGAGCTCGACGTGCTGGCCTACGGCATCGAGATCGACGATGCGGGCGTGCTGGCCTCCGCGAAAAAGGGCGTGCACGTGATCCAGCAGAACATGGAAGGTGGGCTGGCACTGTTCGAAGACAAGAGCTTCGATACGGTCATCCTTTCGCAAACGCTGCAGACCATCCACAACACGGCGCAGGTGCTGCGCGAGATGCTGCGCGTGGGCCGCGAGTGCATCGTGTCGTTCCCGAACTTCGGCTACTGGCCGCATCGGCTTTCGATCTTCCGCGGGCGCATGCCGGTGTCCAAGTCGCTGCCGTACGAGTGGTACAACACGCCCAACGTGCGCGTGCTGACCATCCGCGACTTTGAAGCGCTGGCGCCCAAGGTGGGGCTGGTGATTCTCGATCGCGTTGTGCTGCACGAAGGCAGCGTGGTGCGCTGGGGGGCCAACTGGCGCGGCAGCGTGGCGGTGTACCGGGTGCGCGCGGGCTGATTGCCTCGGCCGCTGCGGGCGCCTCTGGTGTGCTGGTTTGTGCGCACCCGCACGTAGCAGGATGGCGCGTTACACTGGGCCATCTTCCGTTGAGGAGCGCGCGATGAGCAGACAGGTCCGGCGCAGAAGTCCGCGCATGCTGCAGGCGGTGTTGGTGGTGGCGATGAGTACGGCGATGTCATTGGCAGCCGCTGCAACGTCGCCTGCCGACACACAGGGCGATGCCGCCGCCCTCACCCAGATCGCCATCGCGCATTACGAGAAGAACGATTTCGGCCACGCTTTCGACGAATTTGCCGAGGCGGCACAGCGCGGCAACCGGCTCGCGCAATTCAACTACGCGATGATGCTGATGCGCGGCGAAGGCACCGTCGCCCGCCCAGAAGAGGCGGTCAAATGGCTGCGCCGCGCCGCCGACAACCAGATGACCCACGCGCAGTTTGCCTACGGCGAATTGTTTGAGCGCGGCGAGCTGGTACCGCGCTCCCTGGAAGAAGCCAACAAATGGTACGAACGCGCCGCGGCGGGCGGGCATGTCGAGGCGCAGCGCGCGCTGGCCACCAACTACTTCACCGGACGCGGTGTGCAGCGCGACTACGGGCGCGCGTTTAGCTGGTACAAGAAGGCAGCCGAGGGAGGCGATGGGCCCTCGCAGTACATTGTCGGCAGCTATTACGAGCGTGGGGAACCCGGCGTAGTGGCGCAGGATATCGAGCTGGCCAAGAAGTGGTACGGCCGGGCGGCTGCGCAAGGGGATGTGGGGGCGCTCGGCAAGCTGCGCGAACTGGTGGAGAAAACCTATCGCGCCAAGCACGGCGACCCGCCCACAACGGCGCGTCAGTCCATGTAGCGCACGCAAGCAAAAACCGCCGGGCATGGCAGCATGCACCGGCGGTCTTTGCTTTGGAGCGCGTTCAATCGTCCATCAACAGCAACGGCCCACGCGTCCGGCGTAGCGCGCGTCCTGGCGTTCGCGGAAGAAGTCTTCGTACGTCATGACGGCCTGGCCCGGATGGGTCTCCTGCATGTGGCGCACGTAGGTGTCGTAGTCCGGCACGCCAACCATCAGGCGCAGCGTCTGGCCCAGGTAGCGGCCGAAGTTTTCGAGTTCTTCGCGCATGCCCGTGCTCATGCGCCCAGCGCTTCGTACGGCGTTTCGTTGGCAGTCGGGCGACTTGCCGCGCGCGCCTTGAGTACCGTGCGCAGGCCATACCAAGCGATGCTCACCACCACGAGAATGAACAGACCGCACAGGAATGCGTCGATGCGGTCGTTCAGCACAACCTGCTGCATCTGCGCCATCGACTTGGCCGGAGCCAGCAGCTTGCCTTCGGCAATCGCGCTGGCGTACTTGTTGGCGTGCGCCAGGAAGCCGATCTTCGGGTCCGGATCGAACAGCTTCTGCCAGCCGGCGGTGAGCGTGCAGATCAGCAGCCAGATGGTTGGCAGCAGCGTCACCCACACGTAGCGGTCGCGCTTCATCTTGACCAGCACGCAGGTGCCCAGCGTGAGCGCAATCGCGGCCAGCATCTGGTTGGAGATGCCGAACAGCGGCCACAGCGTATTGATGCCACCCAGCGGATCGATCACCCCTTGGTACAGGAAGTAGCCCCACAGTGCGACGGTTGCAGCCGTGGCAATGAGGTTGGCGACGAGCGAATCCGTGCGCTTGAGTGCCGGCACAAAGGTGCCCAACAGATCCTGCAGCATGAAGCGCCCGGCGCGCGTACCTGCGTCCACGGCGGTGAGGATGAACAGCGCCTCGAACAGGATCGCAAAGTGGTACCAGAAGGCCATCATGGCCTGGCCGCCCACCACCTGGTGCAGGATGTGCGCCATGCCCACGGCCAGCGTCGGTGCGCCGCCTGCGCGGGCGAGGATTGTGTTTTCGCCGACGTCCTTGGCGGTCTGGATCAGCACGTCAGGGGTAATGACGAAGCCCCAGGTGGACAGCGTGTGTGCCACCGTATCGGGCGTAGCGCCCACCAGCGCTGCCGGGCTATTCATCGCGAAGTAGACGCCCGGGTCGATGACCGAAGCAGCCACCAGCGCCATGATGGCGACGAACGATTCCATCAGCATCGCGCCGTAGCCGATGAAGCGTGCTTGGCGTTCGTTCTCCAGCAACTTGGGTGTGGTGCCCGACGAGATGAGCGAGTGGAAGCCCGACACCGCACCGCACGCAATGGTGATGAACAGGAACGGGAACATGTTGCCCGACCACACGGGGCCACCGCCGCCTGCAAACTGCGTGAGCGAGGGCATCTGCATCTGCGGCGCGACGATCAGGATGCCGATGGCCAGTGCCATGATCGTGCCGATCTTCAGGAACGTCGACAGGTAATCACGCGGGGCAAGCAGCAGCCACACTGGCAGCACCGAGGCGACAAAGCCGTAGCCGATCAGCATCCACGTGAGGGCCTTGCCGTCGAATGTGAACAGCGGCGCCAGCGCGGCGTTTTCGTGCACCGCCTGACCGCCGATGATGGCCAGCATCAGCAGCACGAAGCCGATGATGGAGATCTCGCCGATGCGGCCCGGACGGATATAGCGCACGTAGATGCCCATGAACAGCGCGATGGGAATCGTCGCGGCCACCGTGAAGGTGCCCCACGGCGAGCCGACCAGCGCCTTCACCACGATCAGCGCCAGCACGGCCAGGATGATGATCATGATGAGGAACGCGCCAAACAGCGCGATCACGCCGGGCACCGTACCCATCTCACTCTTCACCAGGTCGCCCAGCGAGCGGCCGTCGCGGCGCGTGGAGATGAACAGCACGATGAAATCCTGCACCGCGCCGGCAAACACCACGCCGGCCAGAATCCAGAGCATGCCAGGCAGATAGCCCATCTGCGCGGCCAGCACGGGGCCGACCAGCGGGCCAGCGCCGGCAATGGCCGCAAAGTGGTGGCCGAACAGCACGTGCTTGTTGGTGGGAACGTAGTCGAGCCCGTCGTTGTAGCGCCAAGCGGGTGTCTTGCGGGTGCCGTCCAGGCCGAGCACCTTGTCGGCAATGAAGCGGCTGTAATAGCGATACGCGATCAGATAGATGCATACGGCGGCCACCACCACCCATAGCGCGCTGACTGCCTCGCCGCGCGCAAGCGCAACGGTGGCAAAGGCAGACGCGCCAAGAATGGCAACGACCAGCCAGATCAGGTGTTGCCTGACGAAGCTCATGTCGGTCTCCTCGAACCTTGGTCGAAGTTATTTGCTGAACGCGGGATGTGGGTTCATCCCTGCAGTAAGTCCTACCCCGTGACAGGGGCGTGTAGTATTTGCCAGCCTCACCCCGCGCCACAAGCGGAGGACTACGCAGCACACGTCCGTAGTTCTACGCAGCCCCACATCTGAGCGGGGCTGCTCCGCCACCTTGCAATGCCGCAACGCACGCCGCGTTTTGCCATGAAGCTCCGCCAGAAGATCCTGCTCCTCGCCGTCGCACCGCTGACCATCGCCATGCTGGCGATCATGCTGACCGTGCGACATCAGTCGATTGCGCTGGCGCGGCATGAGCGGCAGTTGGTGGAATCGGCGTACCTGCAGGCCAAGGAGACCGAGCTGCGGTCTTACGTCAAGCTTGCGCAGAGTGCCATCGCCCCGTTGCTTGCGTCCGGCCAAAGTGGCGACCCCGCCCGGGACGAAGCCACGCGCGACGAAGCCATGCGTACCCTCGCCCGCCTCGACTTCGGCACCGATGGCTACTTTTTCCTCTACGACTTGCGTGGCCGCAACCTGATGCACCCGCGCCAGCCCGAACTTGTCGGGCGCGACTTGTGGGACCTGACGGACTCTGGCGGCCAACCGACCATCCAGAAACTGGTGGCTGCCGCGCAGGCCGGTGGCGGTTTCGTGCGCTACATGTGGGACAAGCCATCGACGCACCAGAGCGTGCCCAAGCTCGGTTATGTCGAGCCGATTCCGCAGTGGGGCTGGATGGTGGGCACCGGCCTGTATCTGGATGACATCGAGCAGACCCTGCGAGAGATTGACCAGCGCGCGCAGGCCAACATCGACCAGACGCTGGCGTGGGTCGTTGGCATTGCCGCGATCAGCATCCTGCTGGTAGCCGGCAGCGGTTTGGCGCTGAACGTGAGCGATCACCGCCAGGCCGACGCCAAGCTGCGACAGCTCGCTCAGCAAGTGGTGAAGTCTCAGGAAGACGAACGCGCGCGCGTCTCGCGCGAGTTGCACGACGGCATCAGCCAGGTGTTGGTCTCGACCAAGCTGCTGCTCGAAACCGCGCATGGTCATCTCGAAGCGTCACCTGCATCGCCGCCGTCGATCGAACGGGCGGACAGCATGTTGCGTCGCGCGCTTGATCGGTTGAACAGCGCGCTAGGCGAGGTGCGGCGCGTGTCGCACAACCTGCGTCCCGCGCTGCTGGATGATCTCGGTTTGGCGGCTGCGCTGGAGTTGCTCGTGCGCGAAACGCGCGAAGCGCACGAAGACAGCCAGCCGGGGTTTGCGATTGCGCTCGAAGTGGTCGGGCCGCCCGTGCAGCTACCGGACGCGTGCAACACCGCGCTGTTCCGCATCGCGCAGGAGGCTGTCTCGAACATCGAGCGCCATGCCACGCAAGCCACGCGCGTCGGCGTACTGCTTGAAAACGATCTTGATGCCGTGCGCTTGTCCGTTCGCGACAACGGGCCCGGCTTTGATGTGGAATCCGTGCAGGTGGACCCGCAGCACGGCATCGGCTTGCGCAACATGCGTGAACGCATGGCCGCGCTGGGCGGTACATGTACCGTTGCCTCGGGCCCGCACGGCACCGAGGTGTGCGCTGTGCTGCCGCATATCGTCATCGCTCAACTGGCTTCTGCTCCCTCTTCTTCCCTCGTATGAATATGCGATCACCCGCGCCCGTCAAACTGCTCCTCGTCGACGACCACCCGCTCGTGCGCGATGGTGTGCGCATGCGGCTGGAAGCCGTGCCGCATTTCGAAGTGGTGGGTGAAGCCGGTGACGCCGATGCCGCCTTGCGGGCCGCGCGCACCTTGTCCCCCGATCTGGCACTGATGGACATCGGCATGCGTGGCATGAACGGCATTGCGTTGACCGAGAAGTTTGCCGAGGAATTTCCCGAGATTGCCGTGCTCGTCCTGTCGATGCACGACAACCTGGAGTACGTGCGGCAGGTGATCCGCGCCGGCGCGCGTGGCTACGTGCTCAAGGACGCGCCCGCCAGCGAACTGGTCGAGGCCATCGACGCCGTGCTGGCCGGCCGGCCGTTCTACAGCGCGCAGCTGGCGATGCGCATGGCCGAGCAGGCCGTCATGCCCACGCCGGTCGAGGCGCTCACGCCGCGCGAGCGCGACATTCTTGACGGCATCGCCAAGGGCTATGCCAACAAACGCATCGCCGACGAGCTGGGCCTATCCGTGCGTACGGTGGAATCGCACCGCCTGAACCTCAAGCGCAAACTCGGCATCGAGGGGCAGGCGGAGCTGGTGAAGTTTGCGGTGGAGTTGGGAAAGGGCCGTTAGACGCCCTTCGTGCCTTCCACGTAATCGCGCACCATCGCCTCGAACGAGGTGTCGCGGCCAAAGCCCATCGTATCGGCGCGAGCGGTATCGAAGCGCGCCGGCCAGCTTTGCACGATGGCCTTGATCCGTGCGTCCGGCTCCCAGCGGATGCGCGATACCGGCGCATCGCCCGCCACCCTGCGCAGCGCTTCCACCATCTCGCCCACACGGACCGTAATGCCCGGCAGATTCAATGAGCGGCGATTGCCCCATGCCGACGCCGGCAGCGTATACGCGTGCAGCAGCGAGGCCACCACCTGGCGCGGCGACGCGAGCCACAGTTCGGTCTCGGCTTCGACCGGGCAGATGGCGTCTTCGCCCGACAGCGGCTCGCGGATGATGCCGCTGGCAAAGCTCGATGCCGCGCCATTTGGCTTGCCCGGGCGCACCGACACCGTCGGGATGCGCACCGCGCGGCCATCAACGTAGCCCTTGCGCGAATACTCGCCCACCAGGAATTCGCCCATCAGCTTTTGCACGCCATACGAAGCCTGCGGCGTGGCCGCCGTGTCATCGGTGACGATGGCCGGCAACTGACCGCCGAACACCGCCACAGAGCTGGCGAACAGCACGCGCGGCGCCCGGCCGGTCTTGGCGTGCTGCGCGCGTAGCGCATCAAGCAATGCGCGCGTGCCGTCCAGGTTCACGCGCATGCCAAGGTCGAAATCAGCCTCGGCGGTGCCGCTCACCACGGCGGCCAGATGGAACACGCCGCCCACGTTTTCCTCGATCACCTGGGCGATGAGGGCCGGGTCGGAAGCGTCGCCGGTTACGTAGCGCACGCGCGCATCGGAAATCTGGCCGGCCACCTGGTCCAGCACGATGAAGGTCTCGACCGGCTGCACCGCGCCGTCCGCGCCGGGTAGACCGGGTTGCTGGAGCAGTGCCGCCAGCACGCGCTGGCCGAGGAAACCGGCGCCGCCGGTGATGACGATGTTCATGGTGTCTCCTTGTTGCCTGGCGTAAGCGCCCGGCGTTTTGTCGATGCCTAGGGTAAACAGGGATGAAGCTCTGCGACTCAACTTGTATGATGACACGACGAATTTACGCTTGCCAAGACATCCCTGCCACCATGTTTGAACGACTCGACGCCACGCCTTCCCTGTCCGACCGCGTGGCCCAGACCCTCATGGACAAGATCGACGCGGGCGAACTGCGCCGCGGCGAACGCATGCCGTCCGAAACCGTGCTCGGCCAGGAATTCGGCGTGAGCCGCACCGTGATCCGCGAAGCCATCTCACGTCTGCGCCACGAAGGCGTGGTCGAGGCGCGCCAGGGCAGCGGCGTGTACGTCACGCAGCAGGCCGGCCTCAAGCCCTTGCGTATCGACGCGGCCCAGGCCGGTTCGATCGATGCCGTGCTGCACATCATCGAGCTGCGCCGCGCGCTGGAAGCGGAAGGCGCGGCGCTGGCCGCCCAGCGTCGCACGGATGCCGAGATGATCGAGATCGACGCCGCACTCGACAGCATCGACGCCGCAGTGGCAGCGGGCGGTGACGGCGTGACCGAAGACCTGCGCTTTCACCACGCCATCGCCGCCGCCAGCGGCAATCCGTTTCTGGTGCAGGCACTCGGCTTTTTCAGCCAATACCTGGAAGAAGCGATTGGCGTGACGCGCAGCAACGAAGCGCGCCGCGAAGACTTTGCACGCCAGGTCCGCGACGAACACCGCGCGATGGTCGAGGCCATTCGCCACCGCGACGCACTTGCTGCGCGCAATGCCGCGCAGACCCACATGTTCAATGCCGCACGTCGCCTGGCCGAGGGCCGCGATACGGCGCAAGACTGATTTCAGGAGCAATTCATGACGCAAACGGCGGCTGACCGTAAGGTTGGCGTGATCGGACTCGGCGCCATGGGCTTGGGCATTGCCAAGACCCTGCGCAATCACGGCTACACCGTGCATGCCTGCGACGCGCGCCCGGGTGCCGCTGCGGATTTCGCCAAGGAAGGCGGTGTGGCCTGCGCAACGCCCGCTGACGTTGCGGCGGGTGTGGATGTGGTGGTCTCGGTGGTGGTCAACGCCGCGCAGACCGAGGCCGTGCTGTTCGGCGAGACCGGCGCAGCGGGCGCCATGCGGCCGGGCGGCACCTTCGTCATGTGCTCGACGGTGGATCCGAACTGGTCCATCGCGCTGGAGGCACGCCTCGCGCAGCAGGGCATCCTGTATGTGGATGGCCCGATCTCGGGTGGCGCTGCCAAGGCCGCGTCGGGCCAGATGACCATGATGACCTCGGCCACGCCCGAGGCGTATGCGGCGGCGGGCCATGTGCTCGACGCCATGGCCGGCAAGGTCTATCGCCTTGGCGACAAGGCCGGCGCGGGCAGCAAGGTCAAGATCATCAATCAGTTGCTGGCCGGCGTGCACATTGCAGCGGCTGCGG
This sequence comes from Ralstonia chuxiongensis, assembly GCF_024158925.1. Classification (NCBI taxonomy): domain Bacteria; kingdom Pseudomonadati; phylum Pseudomonadota; class Betaproteobacteria; order Burkholderiales; family Burkholderiaceae; genus Ralstonia; species Ralstonia chuxiongensis. Next base: position 330,435 of record NZ_JAMYWC010000002.1, read on the forward strand.
AAGCCATGGCCCTGGGCCTGCGCGAAGGTGTGGCGGCGGATGCGCTGTATGAAGTCATCACCCATAGCGCGGGCAACAGCTGGATGTTCGAAAACCGCATGGCCCACGTGCTGGCCGGCGACTACACGCCGCTGTCCGCCGTCGACATCTTCGTCAAGGACCTGGGGCTCGTGCTCGATACCGCGCGCGCGACCAAGTTCCCGCTGCCGCTGGCGGCTACTGCCCATCAGATGTTCATGCAGGCGTCGACCGCCGGCTACGCCCGGGAAGATGATTCCGCCGTGATCAAGATCTTCCCGGGGATCACGCTGCCGGAGGGCCAGTCGAAATGAGCGCAGCGCCCACGTCCCGCCCGGTCCTCGGCTGCATCGCCGATGACTTCACCGGTGCGACCGACCTTGCCAACATGCTCGTGCGTGCCGGCATGCGCACCGTGCAGACCATCGGTGTGCCGCCGGCAGGTGAGGAAGCCATCGCTGCGGATGCCGATGCCATTGTCGTGGCCCTCAAATCGCGCACGATTGCGGCGGCCGACGCCGTGGCGCAGTCGTTGAGCGCACTGCGCTGGCTGCGCGCGCAAGGCTGCTCGCGCTTCTTCTTCAAATACTGCTCGACCTTTGATTCCACGGACGAGGGCAACATCGGCCCCGTGGCCGAGGCGTTGATGGCCGAACTGGGCACCGATTTCACATTGGCCTGCCCTGCATTTCCCGAGAACGGCCGAACGATCTTCCGCGGCCATCTGTTCGTGGGCGACGTGCTGCTCAACGCGTCGGGCATGGAGCACCATCCGCTGACGCCGATGCGCGATCCGAACCTCGTGCCGGTGCTCGCGCGCCAGAGCGCGGGCAAGGTCGGCCTGCTGCGTTACGACGCCATCATGCGCGGCGCCCAGGCCGCTCGTGATCAGGCCCAGCAACTGCGCGCCGACGGCGTGAAGCTGGTGATTGCCGATGCCATTTCCAACGATGACCTGATCGTGCTGGGCGAGGCGTTTGCCGACCTGCCGCTGCTCACGGGCGGCTCGGGCCTGGCGCTTGGCTTGCCTGCGCAATACCGCCGGGCGGGGTTGATCATCGAACATGGCAACGCGGCGCAACTGCCGGCGGTAGCCGATTCGGCGATCGTGTTGTCGGGCAGCTGTTCGCGAGCGACGAACGCGCAGGTGGCGCACTGGCGTGCATCGCGCCCCGCCTTCCAGATTGATCCGCTGGCGCTGGCCGAAGGCAAATCGGTGGTGGTCGACGCGCTCGATTTCGTGCACCGCCATGCCGGTCAGACGGTGCTGGTTTACGCCACCAGCGCGCCCGAGCAAGTGGGTCACGTGCAGCAAACGCTGGGTGTGGAGCGCGCCGGCAAGCTGGTTGAAGATGCACTGGGCCGCATCGCTCGCACGCTGCATGCCGATGGCGTGCGCCGCTTCGTGGTAGCCGGTGGTGAAACATCGGGCGCGGTGGTGCAGGCGCTCGACGTGCGCGCGCTGCGCATCGGCCCGCAGATCGACCCAGGCGTGCCCTGGACAGCCACCATCGACACCGATCCGGTTGCGCTGGCATTGAAGTCCGGCAACTTCGGGACGGTGGATTTCTTCGAGAAGGCGCTTGCGCAACTGGCGCAGGCCACAGCGGAGGCGGCGGTATGAGCGCGTCCACTGAAACTGCACTGCGTGAAGAGATCGCCCGTGTCGGGCAGAGCCTGTATGCGCGCGGTTACACCGTCGGCACGGCAGGCAACATCAGCGCACGCCTGCCGGACGGCTGGCTCATCACGCCCACCGATGCCTGCCTTGGCACGCTGGACCCGGCGCGTATCGCCAAGGTGCTGGCGACGGGCGAGTGGGTTGGCGGCGACAAGCCTTCGAAAACGCTCGCTCTGCATCGCGGCATCTACGACCGCAATGCCGACGCGCATGCCGTGGTGCACACGCATTCGACGCATCTGGTGGCGCTCACGCTTGCCGGCGTCTGGAACGAAGCCGATGTGCTGCCGCCCATCACGCCGTACTACGTGATGAAGGTCGGCCACGTGCCGCTCATCACGTATCAGCGTCCGGGGCATCCGGATGTGGCTTCGCAGATTGCTGCGCTGGCCAATGACGTGCGCGCCGTGCTGCTCGATCGACTGGGGCCCGTGGTATGGCACGGCTCGGTGTCGAACGCAGCCTACGCGCTGGAAGAACTGGAAGAAACCGCACGGCTTTGGTTGATGACCGAACCCAAGCCTGCACCGCTGTCCGACGCGCAGATCGACGAACTGCGCCAGACGTTCGGGGCTCGTTGGTAGCGACCGATAGCAAATCGGTAGCGCCCACAGCACGGCCCACATAAAACCTACACCGGAGACCACATGAACACCTCGACCGCCACCACGGCGGCGTTGCCTTCGCACGCCGTTTCAAAAGAGGACAGCGTTTATGCGCGCGTGTCGCGCCGCATCGTCCCGCTCATCATGCTCTGCTACGTGGTCGCGTACCTCGACCGTGTGAACGTCGGCTTTGCGAAGCTGCAGATGTCGCAGGCGCTGAATTTTTCCGAGACGGTCTACGGGCTGGGAGCCGGCATCTTCTTCATCGGTTACTTCCTCTTCGAGGTGCCGAGCAACCTGCTGATGAACAAGATCGGCGCGCGTATTTGGATCGCGCGGATCATGATCACGTGGGGTTTGATTTCGGGCGCATTCGCATTCGTGCAGACGCCCACCCAGTTCTACGTGATGCGGTTCCTGCTGGGTTTGGCCGAAGCGGGCTTCTACCCCGGCGTCATCCTGTATCTGACGTACTGGTATCCGTCGCATCGCCGCGCGCGCATTGTGGCGATGTTCATGGCGGCCATCCCCATCTCGGGCATCTTCGGCAATCCGCTGTCGGGCTGGATCATGAGCGCGTTCCACGGGACGGGCGTCGGCGGCGGCTGGCAGGGCTGGCAGTGGATGTTCGTGATCGAAGCCATTCCTGCCGTGCTGGTCGGCTTGCTGGTGCTGTGGAAGTTCGATGACAGCATCCGCAAAGCCAAGTGGTTGTCGGAAGACGAGAAGCAGATTCTCGAAGCCAACATTGCTGCAGACAACAAAGGCAAGATCGAGCACCACGGCATCGGCAAGGTGTTCTCCGATCCGCGCGTGTGGATGATGAGCCTGATCTACTTCACTTTCGTCATGGGCCAGTACGGGCTGACGTTCTGGATGCCGACGCTGGTGAAGGACGCCGGTGTGAAAGACACCTTCATGGTGGGCGTGCTCTCCGCCATCCCGTACGTATGTGCGGCGATCACCATGGTGCTGATCGGTCGCAGCGCCGATGCACGCCGCGAGCGTCGCTGGCACCTGGTTGTGCCGGCGCTGATGGGCGCAGTCGGTTTTGCTGTGGTCGCCACGGCTGGGCACAACGTGGCCCTGTCGATCGTGTTCCTGTCATTGGCCGCTGCGGGTGTGCTGACGTGCGCGCCGCTGTTCTGGTCCCTGCCGACGGCCTTCCTGCAAGGCACGGCTGCCGCTGCCGGCATTGCCGCCATCAACTCGGTCGGCAACTTGGCCGGCTTTGTGAGCCCCTATATGATCGGTGCGCTCAAGGACATGACGGGCAGCACATCCGCCGGCATGTATGCGTTGGCGGGCGTGCTGGTGCTCGGCTGCATTGCCGTGTTGCGCACGCCGTCGAAGTTGGTCAATAAATAAGCAATCGTATTCAGAGGTCTGCCATGCCGCGCTTTGCCGCCAACCTGTCCATGATGTACCAGGAGCACGCGTTCCTCGACCGCTTTGCCGCTGCGGCAAAGGATGGCTTCGAGGGCGTGGAGTTCCTATTTCCCTACGACTTCGACAAGGCGGATATCCGCGCCCGTCTTGACGACGCTGGCCTCACGCAAGCACTGTTCAATGCTCCGCCGGGCGACTGGGCTGGCGGCGAGCGCGGCATCGCCTCGCTGCCCGGTCGCGAAGAGGAATTCAAGCGCGGCATTGCGACAGCGCTGGAGTATGCGCAGGTGCTGGGCAATACGCGCCTGCACGTGATGGCCGGGCTGCTGCCCCCGGGTGCAGACCGCACACGCCACCATGCCACCTACGTGAGCAACGTCGCCTACGCTGCGCGCGAGGCTGCCGGCGCGGCGGTCACCATCGTGCTGGAACCGATCAACACGCGCGACATGCCGGGCTTTTTCCTCACGCACCAGGCGCAGGCACATGCGGTGTGCAAGGAAGTCGGCGCGACCAACGTCAAGGTGCAGTTCGATCTGTATCACGCGCAGATCATGGAGGGCGATCTGTCGGTCAAGCTCAAGCAGTACGTCGATGGTGTGGGTCACGTGCAGATTGCCGGCGTGCCCGATCGCCACGAACCGGACGAAGGCGAGCTGAACTATCCGCACCTCTTTGCATTGCTGGACGCGCTCGGCTATGACGGCTGGGTCGGCTGTGAATACCGGCCGCGTGCCGGTACGAGCGAAGGGCTCGGCTGGCTCAAACGCTGGCGCGAAGGCCAACGCTGACGCAGCAGCACAAGAAGGAACTGCGCCAATCTGTCCAGGTTACGGCGCGCATGACCATGCGCTGACGCAAAAGAAAACCGCCGCTGCGCAATGCGCAAGCGGCGGTCTGCTCTGGCGGACAGGCTCGTTAGGCGCCCAACTGAGCTGGGCCGAGCGAGCGCGTCGTGGGGACGCGGCCGTATGCCGGCAGTTCAGCCTTGCGGCTTGCGGCTTCCAATTGCATGCCGATCGCGTCGGCAGCATATGCGGCCGTTGCGCCGCTGGTGCCGACCACGAGGCGATAGCCGCCGCCGCGCACGGTCTGGATCAGGCCATCGCAGGGCGTGCCGGCCAGCGCCACGCGCAGCTTGCGCACGTGCACATCCACCGTGCGCTCACCTACGAATACATGGTTGCCCCATACGCGGTCCAGCAGTTGCGTGCGCGAGTGCACGCGTTGCGGATGCGCGACGAGAAAGTGCAGCAGGCGGAATTCCAGCGGACTGAGCGGAATGGCGCGCGGGCCGGTGTCGGTTTGCGCAGTCACGCCCAGCGTGAGCGGATCGAGGCGCAGGCCGTTGACCTGCAGGATGTCGTCGCCGTGCTGATGCGGCGCGCGGCGGCGCAGTACGGCGCGAATGCGGGCATGCAGCTCGCCCGTGTCGCACGGTTTGACGACGTAGTCGTCGGCACCGGCGTCGAGCGCGGCAATCTTGGCACGCGCATCGCCATGACGGGACAGCACGATGACCGGCAGGCCGCGCGTCTGCATGTTGGCGCGCAACGCCAGCAGCATGTCGATCGACTCGCGCTCGGGCCATGTCCACTCCATCAGGAGCAACTCAGGCATGGCGGCCAGGATGGCTGCCTGCGCCTGGCCCGGATGGCTGACCCGTTGAACGTCGTGTCCACCATCACGCAGGGAAAACGACAGACGCTCCCCCTCTGCCTGGTCTTGTTCGACCAGCAAGATCTGAATACCCACTTTGTGATACCTCCCGTCTAACCAGCCGACACACTCCGGCGAGCAGCCTCGCGGCTGCGCTCTGCTGTCTGCGGTGCGCGTTGTTATGAGTGCCATGCGGGCAATTGCGCGTGTGCTCGCATGTCATTTCTTGCGGGCGCTGTTGTCCGGCCGTCGGCCTTGTGCGGATCGTCATGTTGCTATTCCCGTCGACGATCGCCAGCGGAGCCTCCTGGGTGTGGTGTCCAGGGTGGTCCTGAGAAAGGTCTGCAAGCCCCTCGGTGCCTGCCGCAGCGTGCCGAACCATGCAATCGTTTGCACAGTTTGCGGCGTTGCGTGCGCGCAATCCGAGCCGGCGCCCCCCCGAGCGCCGGTGAAGTAGGGATCCCCCACCTCCGTTGGCATAAGGCTTGTTAGCCCTCTCCCGTTTCCTCTAGTCATGAACCCCCCTTCTGGCTCAGAGAAAAGGGATTCCGTTTTGCCGGATTATAAGAATCCCGTAGGGATTCGTCACGCAGGAATTTTAAAATTTGGAAATTCATTCAATTCGACACGCATTGGGGTGGCGCGGTTGACATGCATTCTTCATAAAGCTATGCCAGGCAACGTTCTTGGCCGATACCATGCGTGTAATGATTCAAGCTTGGCATAAATGCATGACGATTATGCTCGCGCCGGCATAATCACCAATCCCATGTGTGGACCGGTATTTTTTACAAAGCAATTCGATTTCCTAAAAATCAATTGATCTGTTTTGTTGGCAGGGGTAATTCGCGCGATTTAAAACTTTAGGATTACTGCTCGTTGTTTGAGCAACCTTCTTCGGGCAGACACAAAAAAGCCCGCGCGAGGCGGGCTTCTTGTCCTGGTGTCGAGGCGGTGGCGGGCGTTAGCCCTGCAGGCGTTCTTCCAGGCGGGTCTTAGCATCGGGCAGCGCTTGCGGCAGACCGTGTGCCAGTTTCGTGAACAATTCGTCGTGCAGGGCCAGTTCCTGCGTCCAGGCGTCCGCGTCCAGCGAGATCACCTTGGCGAACTGCTCGGCCGTGAAGTCCAGCCCGTCCCAGCTCAACTCTTCGTAGCGCGGCGACACACCAAAGACGTGCTCATCGCCCTGTGCTCGGCCTTCGATGCGATCGATCATCCACTTGAGCACCCGCATGTTTTCGCCAAAGCCCGGCCAGACGAACTTGCCGTTCTCGTCCTTGCGGAACCAGTTCACGCAGAAGATCTTCGGCAGCGTGGCGCCACTTTCGGCCAGCTTCTCGCCCAGGTTCAGCCAGTGCGCAAAGTAGTCGGCCATGTTGTAGCCGCAGAACGGCAGCATGGCGAATGGGTCGCGGCGCACCACGCCTTGCTGGCCTGCAGCGGCGGCAGTGGTTTCCGAGCCCATCGTGGCAGCCATGTAAACGCCTTCGGTCCAGTCGCGCGCTTCGGTCACGAGCGGCACCGTGGTCGAGCGGCGCCCGCCGAAGATGAACGCATCAATGGGTACGCCTGCCGGGTTGTCCCATTCCGGATCAATCGAGGGGCATTGTGCTGCCGGCGCGGTGAAACGCGCGTTCGGATGCGCTGCCTTGCGGCCGGTTTCCTTGGCGGTCTCGGGTGTCCAGTCCTGGCCTTGCCAGTCGATCAGGTGGGCGGGCGGCGTGTCGGTCATGCCTTCCCACCACACATCGCCGTCGTCCGTGAGCGCAACGTTGGTGAAGATGACGTTCTCTTTGAGCGTGGCCATCGCGTTGAAGTTGGTCTTCTCGCTGGTGCCCGGGGCCACGCCAAAGTAGCCGGCTTCCGGGTTGATGGCGTACAGGCGGGTCTTGCCGGCGGCGTCCTTGCGGGGCTTGATCCAGGCGATGTCGTCGCCGATGGTCGTCACCTTCCAGCCGTTCAGCCCTGCGGGCGGAATCAGCATCGCAAAGTTGGTCTTGCCGCAGGCAGACGGGAAAGCCGCCGCCACGTGATACGTCTTGCCTTCCGGCGAGGTCACGCCCAGGATCAGCATGTGCTCGGCCAGCCAGCCCTGGTCGCGGCCCATGGTCGAGGCGATCCGCAGGGCGAAGCATTTCTTGCCCAGCAGCGCGTTGCCGCCGTAGCCCGAGCCGAACGACCAGATTTCGCGCGTTTCCGGGAAATGCACGATGTACTTGGTCGGGTTGCACGGCCACGGCACGTCCTTCTCGCCGGCGGCGAGCGGCTTGCCGACGGTGTGCACGCACGGCACGAAATCGCCGTCGGTGCCAAGCACGTCGTACACCGCGCGACCCATGCGGGTCATGATGCGCATGTTGACGGCCACGTACGGGCTGTCCGACAGCTCCACGCCGATGTGCGCGATCGGCGAGCCCAGCGGGCCCATCGAGAACGGCACGACGTACAGCGTGCGGCCGCGCATGCTGCCGTCAAACAGGCCGTTCAGCGTCTGGCGCATCTCGGCCGGGGCCGTCCAGTTGTTGGTGGGGCCGGCATCTTCCTTCTTCTGCGAGCAGATGAAGGTGCGGTCTTCCACGCGCGCCACGTCCGAAGGGTCCGACAGTGCCAGGTAAGAGTTCTTGCGCTTGGCCGGGTTGAGCTGCTTCATCGTGCCGGCGGCCACCATTTCGGCGCACAGGCGGTCGTATTCCTCTTGCGAACCATCGCACCAAACAATGCGCTCCGGCTTGGTGAGTGCTGCCACCTCGCCCACCCACGCGACGAGGCGCGGATGTTTCACGTAATCGGGCACGTTCAATGCAGGCACGCCCTGCATCACGGGTTGATTCATGACCAAAACTCCAATGAAAGTGAGAAAGAAATCGGTGGCGGATCAGCACGGTGGCCACGCCCAGCGGCGGGTTGGAAAGCGATCGACGGCGCATCATGAGCAGGCCGGATCAGCGATTTCCAGAGGGGGAGGTGAGGCAGGCGGAGGGACGGTAGCCGTGCTGGTTTCACATTCAGTTACAAAGCGGTGCGCTGGCGGAACGTGGGTTTTTCCGGGCAGCGGGGGCCGCGTGCGCTAAAGTGGCGGGACCGAGGTCAACAGACCATAGAACAAGGACTCGTCACCAGCGGGGCAGCGCAAATTGCGTGCCCGCGGCGGGCAATTCCAAACGTCGACACAGATTGTCGTGCGACGAGGGATGGGAAGAATACCACCGCGAGGGATCGCTGTTTTTTGCTGCGCACCATTGTTCGAAGTGAGATGTCGATGAAGATTGCCGTACTGGACGACTACCAAGACGCTGTTCGCAAGCTGGATTGCTTCAGCCTGATGCAGGACCACGAAGTCAAAGTGTTCAACAATACCGTCAAGGGTGTGGGGCAATTGGCCGCACGCGTGGCGGACGTTGAAGCCATCGTGCTGATCCGGGAGCGCACACGCATAACGCGTCAGCTGCTCGACCGCCTGCCCAAACTCAAGATCATCAGCCAGACTGGCCGGGTGTCGCGCGATTCGGGCAGCCATATTGATCTGGATGCCTGTACCGACAAGGGCGTTGTGGTGCTGGAGGGCAAGGGCTCGCCGGTGGCGCCGGCTGAACTGACCTGGGCGCTGGTGATGGCTGCTCAGCGTCGCATTCCGCAATACGTTGCGAGCCTGAAGCACGGCGCGTGGCAACAGTCGGGGCTGAAATCCACCACGATGCCGCCCAACTTTGGCATTGGCCGCGTCCTGAAGGGCCAGACGCTGGGAATCTTCGGCTACGGCAAGATCGGTCAGCTCGTGGCTGGCTACGGCCGCGCCTTCGGCATGAATGTGCTGGTGTGGGGGCGCGAGGGCTCACAGGAACGCGCACGCGCCGATGGCTTTGCCGTAGCGGAATCGAAGGATGCGCTGTTCGAGCAGTCCGACGTGCTGTCCGTCCACCTGCGGCTGAACGACGAAACGCGCGGCATCGTGACGGTGGCCGACCTCACGCGAATGAAGCCGACCGCCCTCTTCGTCAACACGAGTCGCGCTGAATTGGTGGAAGAAAACGGCTTGGTGACGTCGCTCAATCGCGGGCGTCCGGGCATGGCTGCCATCGACGTGTTTGAAACGGAACCCATCCTGCAGGGCCACACCCTGCTGCGCATGGAGAACTGCATCTGCACGCCGCACATCGGCTACGTCGAACGCGAAGGTTACGAGCTGTACTTCAGCATCGCGTTCCAGAACATCCTCGATGTCCTGCAGGGTAACGTCGACAGCGTGGTCAATCCGACGGCGCTGGCGCCAGCGCTGATCCGCGCCTAACGCCGGCGTTCTGTCCGCCGTTTTTCGTCAATCAAGCCGCGGCACGCAGCTGCGGTTGGTTGGCGCCGGCGCCGTCAAACCGGAAGCTGTCCATCGCCAGTGCCCCGTACGTCACCGTATCGACCACGTGCTGAGCCTGCACGCCGCCCGGCGTGGCTTGGCCCGGCTGGCCCATCGCGGCGCCCAGTGCCACGTACAGCGGCATGAGGTGTTCGTCGGTCGGGTGGGCGTGGGCGGCGTTCGGGGCTTGCGCGCGGTAATCGCAGAACTGGGTGAAATCACCGCTGCGGATGCCCTCGGTCATTGACTCGATCATCCACTCACGGAACGCCGTCACCCAAGGCTCGGCCGGCACGCCATGCTGCGCCATGCCGGGGCCGCGCATCAGCGCGCGCAAGTTGTGCGTGAAGCTGCCGGAACCGACGATCAGCACGCCTTCGTCGCGCAGCGGCGCGAGCGTGCGCCCCATTGCCATCTGGCAAGCCGGTGACAGGCCCGGCATCAACGACACCTGCACCACGGGAATCTTCGCCTCGGGAAACATCAGCATCAGGGGCATCCAGGCGCCGTGGTCCAGCGGCTGGCGCGGGTCCAGCACGGTGGAGGCCTGTTCCTCCAGCCCGGGGACGATGTTGCCGTCGATCAGCGCACGGATGCGCTCGGCCAAGTCTGGCGCCCCCGGCGGCGCGTATTCCAGGGCGTACAGTTGCGGCGGGAAACCGCCGAAGTCGTGCCACGCTTCCTGCTGGGCGCGGGCGGTGACGGTCGGCCGGCGAGTCATCCAATGCGGCGAAACCACAACGATGGCGCGCGGCTTGAGGGCGGCCATTTCTTGCCCGAGCGCCGCCAGCATCTTGCCGACAGGGCCCGGATCGGCCGCCAGCATGGGCGACCCATGGGACAGATAAAGCACGGGGAGCATGTCAAATTTCCTGAAGAATATATTTCCTATTCTGCGCCGACCCAGCACCAGTAACGTGCATGGATTTGCAGACCGGGATCAGGAAAATTGAACGAGTGCGCTTACATGCTCAGCAATTCCTCTGCCACCGTTGGGTGCAGGCCGACGGTCGTATGCAGGTGCTTGAGCCGGACGCCCATGCGCACGGCCACCGCCAGCGCCTGGATGATCTCCGGCGCGGCGTTGTCGACGATGTGAGCGCCCAGCACGCGTCCGCTGCGCGCATTGCACACCAGCTTGATCAGCGATTCCATGCCCGAGCCCGCAAAACGCTGCTCCAGCGAGACGAAGCGGCGGACCACCACGTCGATGCGATCTGCCAAGGCGCGTTTGTCGGTGTCCGGCCCGCGTTTGCCCAGTTCGGGCCAGCGCGTGCGCGCCTCGGCTTCGGTCAGGCCCACGCTTGCGATGGCCGGATCGCAAAACACAGCCATTGGCACGGTGTCCATGTCGGGCAGCTTGGCGCCTTTGCCGAATAAGCGTTCGGCCACGTAGCGGCCTTGCGCGGCGGCCACGGGCGTCAATTGCAGACGGCTGGCGCCGCAGATGTCGCCCACGGCATGCACGCCGCGTGCGCGCGTGCGGAAATGGCGGTCGACCGCAATGCGTCCGTGCGTATCGAGCGTGACTCCGGCCGCGTCCAGGCCAAGGCCCGCGATGTTCGGCGTTCGGCCGATGGCGCTTAACACTCGCTGGGCGCGTAGCGCGCGGGGAACGTCGCTGCCGTCGATGCTCGCGTAGACGGCCACGCCGCCGCCATTCACGGCATCGCGTTCGACGCGGACAACATCGGCGTTCGGGATCAGCTCGACGCCGCAGCCGGCCAGCGACTGCGCGGCGGCCTCGGCCACCGTGGCATCAAATTCAGGCAGCACGCGCGCATCGCGCGTCAGCACGGTCACCCGCACGCCGAAGCGCGCCAGCGTGGACGCCATTTCCACCGCGATGACGCCGCCGCCCACGATGATGAGCGATGCGGGCAGCGTGTCCCAGCCGAATACGTCGTCGGAGGTGCAAGCCAGGTCCGCGCCGGGTGTGGGAAGCGGCGTGGGGCGGGCGCCGGCAGCCAGCACGATTTGGCGCGCGCGCAGCGTAGTCTTGCCGGTATCGGTTTGCAGCCGCACGATGCCGCGGCCGCGCAGGGATGCGGCGCCGCTCAGCCATTGCACGCCCGCCTCGGCCAAGTGGGCGAAATGCGCTTCGTGCAGCCGCGCGACTTCGGCACGCGTGCGGGCGATGGCGTCGGCCCAGGCATCCGCGGCATGCGCGGCGCGCAAACACCGAACCATCGTCTGCGACCAAGCGGCGCCGTAGCCGAGCAGTTTCTTGGGCACGCATCCGCGGTTGACGCAGGTGCCGCCCACTTGCGCGCGGTCGATCAGCAGCGTTCGCGCCCCCAGTTGCGCAGACCGGCGCGCAGCCGCGAGCCCGGCCGAACCGGCGCCGATTACGATCAGGTCAAACGCATGTGCAGGGTTTGCGGGCATGAGGTGTCCGTCGAAGAAGCATCGGCCGGACGACCTTGGTGGCACGCCGGCGGGCGTGCCGTGTGCAGCAAGCGGCGCGCCCGCCGCCTGTTTTAGAGGAGGTGGCTACGCAGCCATCGCCGTGGCAAACCCGCGTGGAAGTTCGCGCAGGAAGGTTTCGCCGTCATGACGGCCGAGCGCATAGGCGTCGCGCATGGCGCCCGGGCGGGTGTAATCCCAGCTTGAAATGGGAACCTTGCGGGAAGGCTGCACGTAAAAGCGGCGCTGCACGCCGCCGGCCACGGGCACATCCATGCGGAAATACGTTGGCCGCGGGTACAGGCGCGTGACCAGCACCAGCGCGTCGCCGGGCGTGGCGTCCAGCGCGTGAACGGGCACGTTGTCGACCATGCCGCCATCGAGCACCGGCCGCCCCGCGCGCCGCAGCACCGGCGTGAACGGCGGGGTGGAGGCCGATTGCAGCAGAAGATCTGCAAGTTCCTCAGGTGTGGCGCAATCCTGTGCGCGCACGATTTCCGGCGTGAAGCCCAGGCGTTTGCCCAGCGTCGGGTGCAGCGTCTTGCGGACGTGCTTTTCGATGTTGTAGGCAATCAGCCCCGCCGCCACCGCCGACCGTGCGCCCAGCCAGCGCGGGATATGCGCCACGCCGATGCGGATCTCGGGCGCCTGCGCCAGCCGCCCGAAGCGGCCCTCGCCGAACACCGTCAGCAGCGCCGTGCGGTACATGCCGTAATGCGGAAACACGCGCTCGCCGCGCAGCAGGTTGCCCCAATGGGCGTTGCGGGTGTTCTGGCGCAGGGCTTCGCCGTAGTAATCCATCAGCTCGGCTGAATTCCATGCATGCAGCATGCACGCCGTCGATGCGCCGGCCGAGATGCCGGCAATCACGCGTGGCGCCAAGCCCAGTTCAGGCTGCACGACGTCCCACCATCCAGCCTGCCACCAGCATCGGTTGCCGCCGCCGGCAAAGACCATCTGGTCGAACTCGGGCATGTTCATGCCGAGGCCCCGGCGTGGGCCGCAGTGGGCGGCGCCGGCTCCAGCCGCAGCGACGGCGCGTATTTGAGGGTGTCAATGCACGCATCCAGCAGGCGCTCGCGCTTGGTGGCGAGGCTGGAGGCGTCCGGGTAGAAAAGGTAATCGCCCATGATGCCGTTGAAGGTGGCATGGAAATGCGCCACGGCCAGCGGGATGTCGAGGTCGGCCGGCAACTGCCCGCGTCGCGTCGCCTGCTCGATGATGCTCGTCAGGTGGGTCATGCCTTCTTCAAACGATTCTTGTTGGCGCTTGAGGATGGGGCTCGTGTCCTCCACGAACTCGCACTTGTTGAACATGATCTCGAAGACCTTGCGCCAGTGCGCATCTTCCACGAGTTGCCGCAGCAGGAAGTTGCCCACCGTGCGCAATTCGCCCAGCGGATCATCGGCTTCCACCCCGAGCGGGGTGCACATGGTCTCCATGGGCAGTTTCACGCGCTCGCACATGGCGGCAAATACGTCGGTCTTGTTGCGGAAGTGCCAGTAGATGGCGCCGCGCGTCACGCCCGCGGCTTGCGCGATATCCGATAACGATGTGCGTGCCACGCCGCGCGCATAGAACACGTCTTCCGCCGCATCCAGGATGCGGTTACGTGTTTCCAGTGCTTCTTCCTTCGTTCGTCTAACCATGATCTTCCAGAGGAACGCCGTGTCACCTCAAACGGCGTTCTTTCGATTGGCTTTTGTGCAATGCACAATTTCCGGCAACGCACCATTGCGCTTCGCACAACGCGGCAGCGGGCTTGTTGGCTGACAATGCTTGTCGCAGCGCGCTATCTCCTGCATGTTCGTTTGATCGACGTCATTGCTACGAACTCCGGAAAGGTGTCAACGGAGTCCCTATTGTTCAATGGCGTGACTTACATACATACGCGAACGTATCTATAATAGCGCGCACTCCGTCGCTTGCCCATGGCCGTATGCGCCACATCCATCCCGGGCACGTGGTCTGGGGCCGACTTTGCGTCTGTCGGTGGCCAGGTCGGAGATCGACTGCCGATCGCTCCCGCGTCTTAGCATTCTGGTCCGAGTTGTTGCGAGTTCGTCGCAAAGGCCATATCGCATGCCGCGAGATGCAGCTAGCATCGGACGTTTTCGTTTTGTGTTTTTTTGGTTTCGCTGACGGTTTGCCGGCGTCGCACTCGTTTGCGCGGCGTGGCGGCACCCGGCATTCCGCTTATCGCCACATGGGGTCATCTATGACGAACACCCGCCGTTATCACCAACTCGCTGCCGCCGCATTCATGGTGGTGGCACTTGCAGCCTGCGGCAACAAGCAGGCACAAGGGCCGGGCGGCGCCGGCATGCCTCCGACCGAAGTCGGTGTTGTGACCGTGCAGCCGCACTCCGTTGGTCTGACCAGCGAGTTGCCGGGCCGCTTGGAGGCCACGCGTGTGGCACAGGTGCGAGCACGGGTCGCGGGCATCGTACTCAAGCGCACCTACGCTGAAGGCAGTGACGTGAAGGCCGGCCAGCAGTTGTTCCAAATCGATCCGGCGCAGTACAAGGCGTCGCTCGACAGCGCCAAGGCGCAGCTGGCGCGTTCAGAAGCCACGCAAACGCAGGCGCAACTGAAGGCTGAGCGCTACAAACCGCTGGTTGCCACGAACGCCATCAGCAAGCAGGACTACGACGACGCCACCGCCGCCGCCAAGCAAGCCACCGCTGACGTGGCCGCCGCCCGCGCTGCCGTGGAAACCGCCAAGCTGAACGTCGGCTACGCCAGCGTGACCTCGCCCATTTCCGGCCGTGCCGGGCTGGCGCAGGTCACCGAAGGCGCACTGGTGGGCCAGGGCGAGGCGACGCTGCTGACGACCGTGCAACAAATCGACCCGATCTATCTGACCTTCACCCAGTCGAGCACCGAAGTGCTGCGTCTGCAGCAAGCGCTTAAGGACGGCAAGCTGGCCAAGGCCGGTGGTGACGCCGCCAAGGTCACGCTCGTGACGGAAGACGGCCGCGCCTATGCCCAACCGGGCAAGCTGTATTTCTCCGACCTGACGGTGGACCCGGCCACGGGCACGATCACGCTGCGCGCGATTGTTCCGAACGCCGACCGCACGCTGCTGCCGGGCATGTACGTGCGTGCCCGCCTGGAGCAGGCCGTGGACGAGCAGGCGATCACGGTGCCGCAACAAGCGGTGACGCGTAGCCCGGACGGCGCCTCGGTCATGGTGGTCGACGAAAAGGGCATGGCAGCTGTGCGCCAAGTCCAGGCCGATCGCTCAACCGGTACGGAATGGATCGTTTCCAGCGGCCTGAAGGCAGGCGACAAGGTGATCGTCGACGGTCTGCAGAAGGTCCATCCTGGAGCACCGGTCAAGGCTGTGCCGTGGCAGCCGATGGCGGCAGGCCAGGGCAAGGGCCCGCAAGGTCAGGGCGGCCAGGGTGGCGGCGCTGCACCCGCACCGGCGGCCAGCGCCCCTGCTGCAAGCACTCCCGCTGCCAGCGCACCGGCAGCCAAGCAGTAAACAAGGAGCCATCGCATGGCAAAGTTTTTTATCGATCGCCCGGTCTTTGCCTGGGTGCTCGCGCTGTTCATCATCCTTGCTGGGGCGATCTCGATCACCCAGCTGCCGATCTCGCAGTACCCGACCATCGCGCCGCCGTCCGTCATCATTACGGCCACGTACCCGGGCGCAAACGCGAAGACGCTGGACGAATCCGTCACCAGCATCATCGAGCAGGAAATGAACGGCGCGGACGGCCTGCTCTATATGGAGTCGGTCAGCCAGGGCGGTAACGGCCAGGCGCAGATTACCGTGACGTTCAAGGCCGGTACCGATCCGGCGCTGGCGCAGGTGGACGTGCAGAACCGCTTGAAGCGCGTGGAAGCGCGGTTGCCGTCTGCTGTGACGCAGCAGGGTGTGCAGGTCGACAAGGCCCGCTCGAACTTCCTGCTGTTTGCCACGCTGGCATCCACCGACGGCAAGATGGACCCGGTCGCACTGGGTGATTACATCTCGCGCAACGTGCTGAATGAAATCAAGCGCGTGCCGGGTGTGGGCCAGGCCATCCTGTTCGGTACGGAACGCGCCATGCGCGTCTGGGTCGATCCGGCCAAGCTGGTCGGCTACAAGCTGACGCCCACGGACGTCTACAACGCCATCCGCGCCCAGAACGCGCTGGTCTCGGCAGGCACGATCGGCGATCTGCCGTCTGTCTCCGATCAGCCGCTCGCGGCAACGGTCGTGGTGGAAGGCCAGCTCACGACCACCGAGCAGTTCGGCAACATCGTGCTGGTGTCCAAGCCTGATGGCTCGCTGGTGCGCGTGAAGGACGTTGCACGCCTTGAATTGGGTGGCCAGACCTACTCGACGTCTGCGCGCATCAACGGCCAGCCGATTTCGGCCATTGGTGTGCAGCTCTCGCCCACGGGTAACGCGCTGGGTACGGCCAAGGCCGTGAAGGCCAAGTTGGAAGAACTCTCGAAGTACTTCCCGGCGGGCGTGGAATACAAGGTGCCGTACGACACCTCCAAGTTCGTCCAGATCTCGATCGAGGAAGTGGTCAAGACGCTGTTCGAAGCCATGGCGCTGGTGTTCCTGGTGATGCTGCTGTTCCTGCAGAACATCCGCTACACGCTGGTGCCGTCGATCGTGGTGCCGATCTCGCTCTTGGGCGCGTTCGCCACCATGAACGCGATGGGTTTCTCGATCAACGTGCTAACGATGTTCGGCCTCGTGCTGGCGATCGGTATCCTTGTTGACGATGCGATCGTGGTGGTTGAAAACGTCGAGCGGATCATGGCCGAAGAAGGCCTGCCGCCGCGCGAAGCCACTCGCAAGGCCATGGGCCAGATCACGGGCGCCATCATCGGTATTACGCTGGTGCTGATGGCCGTGTTCATCCCGATGGCGTTCTTCTCGGGCTCGGTGGGCGCGATCTATCGCCAGTTCTCGTTGTCGATGGTGTCGTCGATCTTCTTCTCGGCACTCATGGCGCTGACGCTCACGCCGGCACTGTGCTCGACGCTGCTCAAGCCGATCGAGAAGGGTTCGCACCACGAGAAGAAGGGCTTCTTCGGCTGGTTCAACCGCATGTTCAGTACCACCACGAACCGCTACCAAAGCTTCGTGGAGCGCATGCTCAAGAAGACCTTCCGCTACATGGTCATCTACGTTGCGCTGATCGTTGCGGTGGTGTTCCTGTTCCTGCGTCTGCCGTCTTCGTTCCTGCCGACCGAAGACCAGGGCTACATCGTGACCAACATTCAGTTGCCGCCGGGTGCATCGGCCAACCGCACGCTGGAAGTGATCAAGCAGGTCGAGAACTACTACAAGCATGAAAAGGCGGTCGAGAACATCGTGGCCGTGCAGGGTTTCAGCTTCTCGGGCAACGGGCCGAACGCCGGTATCGTATTCACCCCGTTCAAGGACTGGAGCGAACGTAAGGGCAAGGATCAAACCGCTGATGCCGTGGCTGGCCGTGCCTTTGGTGCGCTGTTCGGTGGTATTCGCGATGCGATCGTGTTCCCGCTGAACCCGCCGCCGATTCCGGAACTGGGCAACGCCACTGGCTTTACCTTCCGTCTGCAAGATCGTGCTGGCCTGGGGCATGACGCCCTGATTGCAGCTCGCAATCAACTGATGGGGATGGCGGCGAAAAGCAAGATCATTACTGGCATGCGCCCGGAAGGTCTGGAAGATTCGCCGCAGTACCAAGTGGATATCGATCGCGAGAAGGCCAATGCGCTGGGTGTGTCGTTCACCGACATCAACGCTGTGCTGTCGACGGCGCTGGGTTCGGCGTACGCCAACGACTTCCCGAACTACGGTCGTCAGCAGCGTGTGATCGTGCAAGCGGACAAGATCAACCGCATGCAGCCCGAAGACATCATGAACCTGTACGTGCGCAACGCGCAGGGCAACATGGTGCCGATGTCGACGTTCGCCAAGGGCCATTGGATCGTCGGCCCGGTGCAGCTCGTGCGCTACAACGGCTATCCGGCTGTTCGCCTTTCGGGTGCAGCCGCGCCGGGTGCCAGCTCGGGCGACGCCATGGCCGAGATGGAACGTCTGGCCGCCAAGCTGCCGGCTGGTATCGGCTACGAGTGGACGGGCCAGTCGCTGCAGGAAAAGGCCTCGGGCTCGCAGGCGCCGGCGCTGTATGCGCTGTCGCTGCTGGCGGTGTTCCTGGTGCTGGCGGCGCTGTATGAAAGCTGGTCGATCCCGGCGGCGGTGATTCTGGTGGTGCCGCTGGGCGTGCTCGGCGCACTGCTGGGCGTGACCCTGCGCGCGATGCCCGATGACGTGTACTTCAAGGTCGGCCTGATTGCCGTGGTGGGCTTGTCCGCCAAGAACGCAATTCTGATCATCGAGTTTGCGAAGGACTTGCAGGCGCAAGGCAAGAGCCTGATCGACGCGACGCTGGAAGCCGTGCACCTGCGGTTCCGCCCGATCATCATGACGTCGTTCGCCTTCATCCTGGGCGTGCTGCCGCTGGCGATTGCCACCGGCGCCAGCTCTGCCAGCCAACGCGCCATCGGTACCGGCGTGATGGGCGGGATGATCACCGCGACGGTGCTGGCCGTGGTGCTGGTGCCCGTGTTCTTCGTGGTGGTCCGCCGCATCTTCAAGGGCAGCGAGCGTCAACGCCGCCTGGATGCTGCGCACCGTCCGCTGGACGAGGAAATCTGAATATGCAGAAAACGATGACCTTTCGAACCCCTGCGCTGCTACCGGCGCTCCTGCTGGCTGCGGGCGTGCTGTCCGGCTGCTCGCTGGCGCCGACGTATGAGCGCCCGGATGCTCCGGTAACGAGCGCCTATCCGCAGGCACCGGCTGGCTATGCCGTGCCGGCAGACTCCGCCAAGCCCGGCGAGAACGCGCCCCGCGCGACCGAACTGGGCTGGCGCGAGTTCTTCCCCGATGCGCGCTTGCAAAAGCTGATTGGCCTTGCGCTTGAGAACAACCGCGACCTGCGCGTGGCCATGCTCAACGTCGAGGCGGCGCGTGCGCAGTACCGCCTGCAGATCGCCGACCTGCTGCCGCCGGTCAATGCGTCTGCCACGTACACGCGCAGCCATACGCCGCCGTCGATCTCGACAACCGGCGGCGACATCTACACCAAGCAGTACCAGCTTGGCGTGGGCATCAGCAACTACCAGGTGAACCTGTTCAGCGTGGGCGACGTGACGTCGTCTGCGCGTGCGAGCTATCTGGCGACGGACGAGGGGCGGCGCGCCGCGCAAATCAGCCTGATCTCGCAGGTGGCTAAGGCCTACCTGAACGAGCGCGCCTATGCCGAGCAGCTAGACCTGGCGCAGCAGACCCTGAAGGGCCGCGAGGATTACTACAAGCTCGCCAAGCAGCGGTTTGACGTGGGCGCTTCGTCAGCGCTGGACCTGCGCCAGACAGAGACGCTGGTGGAATCGGCCCGCGTGTCGGTGGCTCAGCTCACGCGTCAGTACGCGCAGGCGACCAACGCCCTGGTGCTGCTGGTCGGGGCCCCGTTGCCGGCCGACCTGCCTGCGCCGACCACGGTGTCGTCGGAAAAGATCGTCGCTGACATTCCTCCGGGTGTGCCGTCCGAGCTGCTGGAGCAGCGCCCCGATATTCGTCAGGCCGAGCAGAAGCTGATTGCCGCCAACGCCAACATTGGCGTGGCGCGTGCGGCGTTCTTTCCGAGCATCGGGCTGACGTCCAACGTGGGGACGGCAAGCGGCGCGCTGCATGATCTTTTCAAGAGCGGAACGGGGCTGTGGTCGTTCGTGCCGAACCTGACGCTGCCGATCTTCAACTGGGGCACCAACATCTTCAACCTGGACTTGACCAAGACCAACCAGAAGATCGCGGTTGCCAACTACGAGAAGACGATCCAGACCGCGTTCCGCGAGGTGTCCGACGCCCTCGTGGCGCGCGGCACGCTGGAAGAGCAGGTGGCAGCGCAGAAGCGCTTCCGCGATGCCACGGCTGATCGCCTGACGCTGTCTGACCAGCGCTATCGCAACGGCGTGTCGAGCTTCCTCGATGTGCTCGACGCGCAGCGCGATCTGTTCAGCGCCGACCAGACGCTGGTGCAGACGCGCCTGGCTCGCCTGACCAACGCCATTGATCTGTACACGGCGCTGGGCGGCGGTCTGCAGGAACACAGCACCACCGTGGCCGCACAGCAGGCTCAGCCGACGGCTGCGCCGGGCGTTGCGCCCGCCACGCCGGACATGACGCCGCAGCAATCGAAGTAAGTTCGCGTCAGTTCGCTCGAAAGCCCGCCTTGTTCAGGCGGGCTTTTTTTCGCCTGTGCCCTTTGCCTTTGCGCCGGCGGTGTGTTCAAGAAATCGAAGCAGAGCCACTTCTTCGCGTCGCAGGCCCTTGCGTGCGCGGGTCGGGGGCAGTGCTTCCAGCTCGCCTGCGAGGAACGCGTCCACCACGGCCGGATGCACATAGCACTTGCGGCAGACGGCCGGCGTGTTCCCCAGGCGTTGGGCCACGGCAGCAACAGCTTCCACCACCTGCCGGCGCGCCTCGGTAACGTTCGCCGACGTGTGCCCGCGCAGCAGATCCAGCGCGAGCACGCTGCCGGCCCAGGTGCGGTAGTCCTTTGCCGTGAAATCCGCGCCGGTAATCGCTTGTAAGTATGTATTCACATCTGTGGAATCAACCACGCGGCGTTCACCCGCTTCGTCGATGTACTGGAACAACTCCTGCCCCGGGAGATCGACGCAGCGCCGAATGATGCGAGCCAGGCGCGGGTCCGATACCGACACGTCGTGCTCCACGCCACTCTTACCGCGAAACTGAAAGCGCACCGTGTTGCCGTGCACCTCCACGTGGCGATTGCGCAGCGTCGTGAGCCCATAGGAGCGGTTGTCGCGTGCATACGCAACGTTGCCTACACGCACGAGCGTCACGTCCAGCAGAAAGACCACCGTCGCCAGCATCTTCTCGCGCGACAGGCCGGGCGCCGCCAAGTGGGCGGTGATCGCCTCACGCACGCGTGGCAGCGCTGCCCCGAAGGACAGCAGCCGCCCGTATTTGTCGGCATCACGAAAGACGCGCCAGTCGGCGTGATAGCGATACTGTTTGCGCCCGCGTGCGTCGCGACCTGTCGCTTGTAGATGGCCGCCTGCGTGCGGGCAGATCCATACGTCGGTATAGGCTGGCGGAATTGCCAGTTTGTTGATGCGCGCAATGACGGCGGGATCGCGGATGCGCTCGCCGCGCGTATCGAAATAGACGAAGCGGCCGCGCAGCCGGCGCCGGGTGTAGCCCGGGCGCGTGTCGTCCACATAGCGCAGCCGTTCGGGCAGCGCTTCGGCAGCGGGCGGTGCGCTCGTGGCAAACAACGCAGGCGCAGACTTGGGAACGCGTTCCACGATAGAGATCAGGAGAGATGCTCGCCCTGAGCAAGCGGCGTTCCTTTTCCGCGCGCATTCCGGTGGTTGGCCGGCCCATGGCGTAGTATCGAGGCCACGCATCTGCACAAAATTGCGGCAGGAAATGGCCTTTCCGCCACAATCGGAAGTGCCTTGCATCGGTAAACAGATTCAACTACACTGCACGCCCTCTGGGCGGTATATAATCCGCTGTTTCGCCGTCCACCCGAATATTGAGCAAGGGACCCGATGACCACCATCCGTCTGAAAGAAAACGAGCCGGTCGAAGTTGCGCTGCGCCGCTTCCGCCGTGAAATCGAGCGCACTGGCCTGATCAAGGAACTGCGCGCCCGCACCGCTTACGAAAAGCCGACGACCGAGCGCAAGCGCAAGAAGGCTGCTGCCGTGTCGCGTACGCGTAAACGCCTGCGCTCGCAAATGCTGCCGAAGAAGCTCTACTAAGATCGCGCGATTGTTTCGATAGCACCAATCGGGTGCTGCCGCTGGCGGTGTGAAGTCAATTGACCTCCGTTCCGCCGAGCTTGGTTTGTAGCGCCTTGCGCGCACCGGAAGCCTTTCCGGACTCAACCAACGCTCCACTCCCCGATACAGAAGCTAGCAAGATGCGGTTGATGGCCTGTGCGCCATTGTCCGCCGCTTCGGTGCGCTCAGCGCGTGCCCTTCCTGTTTCAAACGACTTCCGCCAGCGGTAATTGACCGGCTGGCTGTTGGCGTTTGTTGCGCCGATTCTGCGTGAGAGTACAGTGGCGTGCGTCCTTTGCACGCGCGCTCTCAGACAACGATGCCTACCAATTCCAACGAGTACTGGTTTCCGGCCAAGCGCTACGGCTGGGGATGGGGCTTGCCTTCGCGTTGGCAGGGCTGGGTGGTGCTCACCATCTATGCCGTACTGCTGGCGGCGGGCATCGTCGGGTTGCACCCAGGGCGAACGCAGTCGAGCTTTGCGTTGTACGTGCTGGGCGTGACAGCGCTGCTGGTGCTGGTTTGCTGGTGGAAGGGCGAGCCGCCGCGCTGGCGTTGGGGGCGGGACTGAGCGGTTTACTTGCCAATCAACTGCGCAGATACGGACCGACCCGTTTCTCCAGCAAGGCGACGAGTTCGGGCTGCATGAACACGTAGTCGTCGGGAATATGCAGACACACCACGCGCTTGCCGCGTAACCGCGGACCAAACTGCTGCGACAGGCGCCGCTGGTGGCTGCGTTCCATGACGAAAATCACCTCAGCCCAGTCGAGCTGATCGGCGTCGAGCTGCACGTCTGCGTCGGGAGCCAAGCCCGCCGAATCTGTCTCGACGTTTGGCCACCTGGCGAAGACCACTTCCGCCGTCGGGCTGCGCAGCCGATTGCGGCTGCAGATGAAGAGCACACGCATCGGGCTAAACCGACGCCTCCAGCGTCGCCGCAATCGATGCCCGATAGCCCTTCGGCAAATTCACCGGCAACGTATCAGGCGCAAACAGCCCAAGGCGCTTGTGCTCATGACTGACGATGGGTTCAAACGGGCCCACCAGCGCGCGCGCATACGTGGCAACGAACACATGCTTGCCCGGCACGACTTCGAACAGATACGTGTCGATCGGAGCGCGCACCTCCACCTGCAGGTTCAGCTCTTCGGCAATCTCACGTGCCAGACATTCTGCAGGGGATTCGCCGAGTTCAATACGGCCGCCGGGCAGCTCCCATTCTTCGCGCTCATTGATCAGCAGGACGATCTCGCCGGTGGGCGCGTGCAGGACGCCCTTGATGGAGACGGGGTAGGCGGACATGGCGCTCACTTGCCGATGCAAAACCGACTAAAAATAACCCCCAGCAAATCATCACTCGAAAACGCCCCCGTGATGCTGTTCAGCGCCTCCTGCGCAAGCCGCAGTTCTTCGGCAAACAAGTCCAGCGACTGCGCTTGCTGATCTGCGTGCTCTGCGGCCGTGACCAGATGTTCGCGGGCCGTGCGCAGCGCCGCTAGATGACGCTCGCGCGCAAGGTAAAGCCCCTCACCGCCGCCCTGCCAGCCGGCAATCTCCAGTAACGCCGCGCGCAGCAATTCAACGCCCAGGCCCTCGCGCGCCGAGAGCCATACCTCGGGCGTCTCTGAATCCACGCGGCCCGGTACGGCCACGCCCGAGAGGTCGATCTTGTTGACGACGCGCAGGGTCGGCACGCCGGCGGGCACGTGCTCGGCGATGCGGGCGTCGATGGCGGCGTCTTCGGGCGAGAGGCCGTTGGCGCGATAGTCCGCTGCGTCCAGCAGATGCAGGACGACATCGGCGCGGGCGATGGCGGCCCAGGTGCGCTCGATACCGATGCGCTCGACTTCGTCTTCCGTGTCACGCAGGCCTGCCGTGTCGACGATGTTCAGCGGGATGCCTTCGATCTGGATGGTCTGCTGCACCTTGTCGCGCGTGGTGCCGGCGATGGGCGTGACGATGGCCAGCTCCGCGCCGGCCAGCGCATTGAGCAGCGATGACTTGCCCACGTTCGGCTGCCCCGCCAGCACCACATGCAGGCCTTCGCGCAGCAGCGCGCCCTGGCGCGCCTGCGCCAGCACGCCATCGACGGCCGCGCGGATGCCGGCGAGCTGGCCGCGTGCGTCGGAGGCTTCCAGGAAGTCGATCTCCTCCTCAGGAAAATCCAGCGTTGCCTCCACCAGCATGCGCAGATGGATCACGCGCTCGACCAGCGCATGTACCGCCTGCGAAAACGCGCCATCGAGCGAACGTGCCGCCGAACGTGCGGCAGCTTCGGTGCTGGCCTCGATCAGGTCGGCGACGGCCTCGGCCTGCGCCAGATCCATCTTGTCGTTGAGAAAGGCCCGGCGCGTGAACTCGCCGGGCTCCGCCACGCGCAGGCCGATCTCGCGACCGGCGGCCAGGCAACGCTGCAGCAGCAGTTGCATCACGACGGGGCCGCCGTGGCCCTGCAGCTCCAGCACGTCTTCGCCCGTGTACGAATGCGGCGCGGGAAACCACAGCGCGATGCCGCGGTCGATGGCGTTACCGTCGGCGTCGAGGAAGGGCAGGTAGGTTGCCTGGCGCGGCGTCAGCAGGCGTCCGCACACGGCTTGCATGACGGTGCGTACGTCAGGCCCCGACACGCGCACCACGCCAATGCCCCCCCGCCCGGGCGCGGTGGCAATCGCCGCGATGGGGATCGTGAGGATGGGGGCGCGCGGCGCGGCGGAAGCGTTCGGCAAGGCGGTGGGGTGGTCAGCAGCGGTCATGGGCGGTATTGTGCGGCAGCCGCGCAGTTGCGCGCCAGTTTCCAACCCAGGAGATTCGGATGATCGATCACACCGGCGTCGTCGTCAGCGACTTCGAGGCCAGCAAGCGATTCTACGAACAGGCGCTCGGCGCTATTGGCTTGGCCAAGGTGCTGGAGTTTCCAGCGGCCGTCACCGGCCACACCGATGTGGCGGGCTTTGGCCCACCCGGCAAGGCGGAGTTCTGGATTTCTGCGGCGATGGCTGGGCAGGGAGGGGCCGAACAAGCCGCCGCTGCACGTGGCCTTCCGCGTTGACACGCGTGCCGAGGTGGAGGCGTTCTACGCTGCGGCAATGGCCGCAGGCGGCACTGACAATGGCACCCCCGGCGTGCGTGCGCACTATCACCCGAACTACTACGGCGCTTTCGTGCGCGACCCGGATGGCCACAACATCGAGGCCGTCTGCCACGCTCCCGTTTGAAGCGCTTGAAGCGTTTCAGACAGGCGTAAAAAAAGGGCACCCGGAGGTGCCCTTTTTACTGAAGCGCATTCGCCTTACTTGGCGGGTGCCGCCTTCTTGTTGGTACCCAGCATGCGGTTGATCGACCATTGCTGCGCGATCGACAGGCAGTTGTTCACCACCCAGTACAGCACCAGGCCGGCCGGGAAGAAGAAGAACATCACCGAGAACGCGATCGGCATGAACATCATGACCTTGGCCTGCACCGGGTCCGGTGGGGTCGGGTTCAGCCTGGTCTGCACGAACATCGACACGGCCATCAGCACCGGCAGGATGTAGAACGGATCAGGCGTGGACAGATCGTGCACCCAGCCGATCCAAGGCGCGCCGCGCATTTCAACCGACGACAGCAGCGCCCAGTACAACGCCATGAACACCGGAATCTGGATCACGATCGGCAGGCAGCCGCCGAGCGGATTGACCTTCTCGGTGCGGTACAGCGTCATCATCTCCTGGTTCATCTTCTGTGGATCGCCCTTGTGGCGCTCGCGGATGGCCGTCATGCGCGGCTGCAGGTCCTTCATCTTGGCCATCGAGCGGTAGCTCGTGGCCGACAGCGGGAAGAACACCAGCTTGATCAGCACCGTGAGCGCGACGATCGACCAGCCCCAGTTGCCCAGCATCGCGTGGATCTTCTCGAGCAGCCAGAACAGCGGCTTGGCCACGATGGTCAGCCAGCCATAGTCCTTCACCAGATCCAGGCCCGGGGTGATGGCCTCAAGCATGCGTGCTTGCTGCGGGCCGGCAAACAGGCGTGCCGTGGCCGACACACTGGCGCCCGGCGCGACCGTGCCCAGCGGCTCCTGGAGTCCGATGCGGTAGAAGTTGGTGTCGACGCGGTTGACGTAGTACTCGCGCTTGACGTTGTCCGCAGGAATCCACGCCGATGCAAAGTAATGCTGCACCATCGCCACCCAGCCGCTGTCGGTCGGGGCCGGCACGTGCGCCTTGCCCTTGTCGATGTCGGCAAAGGTGATCTTGTGGAACTTGTCGCCGTCGGTGTACACGGCCGGGCCGGTGAACGTGCTGTAGAAGCGCGATTGCTCCACAGCGCCGCCGTCACGGGCCAGTTCCAGGTACAGCGTCGGGTTGATCGGCGCTGTGCCGTCGTTGGTCACGTCGAAACGCGTGTCGATCACGTAGCTGCCGCGCTTGAAGACATACGTCTTGGCCAGCTTGGCGCCGCCCTTGTCGGCCGTCAGCGTGATCGACACATCGTTGCCCGTGCCGAGGTCACGCGGGCCGGCCGATGCCGTGAACACCGTCGTGTGGTTCGGGAAGTCGCCGCCGATCAAGCCCGAGCGCGCCAGATAGGTACGCTCGATGCTGCGGTCGAACAGCACCATCGGGTTGCCGTCGTGGTCCTTCTGATCAAGCAGTTCGAGCTTGGTGACGATGGCGCCGTCGGTGTCGATGGTGGCGCGCAGCAGGTCGGTCGAGATGACGATCTTTTCCGAAGCCGGTGCCTGCGAAGCGGCGCCCGTGGCCGGGGCGGCTTGGGAGCCGGCGGCCGCCGTCGTGGAGGCGCTGTTCGGCACGTCGCCTGCTGGCGCGCTGCCCGGCGCGGCGGCCGTGGTCGTGGCCGTTTGCGGCGTCGGGAAGAACATCGACTGGTGGCCATTCGCGCGTTGCCAGTTGTCGAACAGCAGGACAACCGCCAGCGAGAAGATCACCCAGAGAATGGTGCGTTTGATATCCATGTCGGATTACGGTCTGGGAAGGTGAATCGACGGCCGCGCAGGCTGGGAGTCAGCTGCGGTCGCGTCGGTCGATGCGGGATCGTTGGAGCGGGGCACAGCGTCGCCAGCGGCGGGCGGCACAGGATCATACCCGCCTTGTGCGAACGGATGGCAGCGGCATAGACGTTTTGCCGCAAGATAACTGCCGTAACCCGGCCCGTGAGTGAGCACGGCGTCGCGCGCGTAGTCAGAACAGGTCGGGAGGAAACGGCATTGCGCGCCCACAAACGGGCTGAATGCCACTTTGTAGATGCGCAGCAGAAACAGCAGCACGCGCGTCATGGCGTGCTCCCAGCGGTGGGCTGGGAGGGTGCGGCGGCAGGGGGCGCCGGCAGCGGGCGCGTGGCAATCTCAAAGAGATGCACCAGCTCTTCGCGGCAGATGCGCTTGAAGGCGGCCACGGTGGGCACGTCCTGGCGCGGAAACTTGGCCTGCAGACGGATCAGCACGTCACGCCCGCCCAGCAAAGGCTGCCGCAGGCGGAACAACTCGCGGCACTGCCGTTTGATGAGGTTGCGCTCGACAGCGCGCTTGGCGAATTTCTTGCCGATTACCACGCCCAGGCGCGCTTGGGGGGCGCCGTTGGCGCGCACATACAGCACGAAGTGACGACTACGCCGGACAGGCCGCAAAGCAAAAACGGATGAAAACTCATCCGTTTTTGTCAGCCTCGCGGCCTTGGGGTAGGCGTGCAGGCCCATCGCCAGCGTGCCGCAAAGCCACAGGTAACGGCTATGAGCCGCCACCCTCGGCGCGGCCGTCTTTAGATGGCCAGGCGCTTACGACCCTTGGCGCGGCGTGCGTTCAGCACGGCACGGCCACCGCGGGTCTTCATGCGGACACGGAAACCGTGGGTGCGCTTGCGACGGGTAACGGAAGGTTGATAGGTACGCTTCATGATGCACTCTCTTGTTAATGGGTGGTGCGGACATTGCCGCACGCGCCGGGCCTAGGGCTACCGCCGCGGCCTGGTGTCGATTCAGTCAGAGAAATCGCCCACGCAGACTGCCGTGCGCTATGTTGTTCAGGTCTAGGGTGTCACCGGAACATCGGGCACCGAGAGCATCGGGCCTAAGCCGGATCAGTCGCGACGAAGTGGTTCTCGCCCCGCATCTGACACGAACAAGCGTGCGCTCCCCTGCTGCGCATCGCAGAACCCGGCATTTAAACGGCATTTTCCGCATCTGTCAAGCCTTTCTGACTGGGGATAACGTGCGCTCGGGGCCCGAAATTCACCCTGCGATGAGTTGTCCCCATCGCCTTGTGCGGCTTGGTGTGCTCTGCGCAAAGCCTTGTCGGAACTGGGTTTGCGGCGAGTCAATAAAATCGGTTGTCCACCGCTACTCACAGCAGGTCCACAGGTTATCCACAGACTTATCCTTTGTGGATAACTTTCCGCCGGGGGTACAATCCCGTTCCAATAACGAAAGCCACCCGGTTTCTGGCCTGCGCCAGGAGCCCGGCGGCCGGCCCTCCCGGGGACGTCAACAGACGCGTGTGGCGCCGGTCAAACACCTAACGATAACGATGCAGGATTTCTGGCATGCGGCGTCCGCTCAGCTCGAGAGTGAGCTGACGCCGCAACAATTCAAGACGTGGATCAAGCCGCTGACGCCGCTGTCGTTTGACGAGCAGGCGTGCACGCTGCGGATTGCCGCGCCCAACCGCTTCAAGCTCGACTGGGTCAAGAGCCAGTTCTCTGGCCGCATCCAGTCGCTTGCGTGCGACTACTGGGAGGCGACGGTCGACGTGCAGTTCGTGCTCGACCCGACCGCCGGCCAGCGCCAGGCGGCCTTGCAGCCGTCGCTCGCGCCGGTGCCGATGCAACCTTTGGGCGCGCAGCAGATTCAACCGCGGCAGGCCATGTCGGCCGGCAACGGTGCCGCGCATGACGCGGGTAATCTGCGCGCCGCGCCGGCCGTGTATCGCGAAGCCTCGCTTGCAACGGCCGGCCATGCTGCCGCCGATATCGACATGCCCGTGATGGATGCCACCGAGGTCAGGGCCCAGTCGTACCGCATGCCGCAGGCGCCCGCCGTGGTCACCAGCCAGGCCGCGCCGCCGCAAGCGCCGGTGGATGATTCCGTGCACGAGCGCTCTCGGCTGAATCAGATCCTGACGTTCGACAACTTCGTCACCGGTAAGGCAAACCAGTTGGCACGCGCTGCGGCTATCCAGGTCGCCAACAACCCGGGCAAGTCGTACAACCCGCTGTACCTGTACGGCGGCGTGGGCCTGGGCAAGACGCACTTGATCCATGCCATTGGCAACTTCATGCTGATGGAGAACCCGCGCGCGCGCATCCGCTACATCCACGCAGAGCAATACGTGTCCGATGTGGTGAAGGCATATCAGCGCAAGGCGTTTGACGATTTCAAACGGTACTACCACTCGCTCGACCTGCTGCTGATCGATGACATCCAATTCTTCTCGGGCAAGAACCGCACGCAGGAAGAGTTCTTCTACGCGTTCGAGGCGCTGATCGCCAACCGCGCGCAGGTCATCATCACCAGCGACACGTATCCGAAAGAGATCACCGGGATCGATGACCGCCTGATCTCGCGCTTTGACTCCGGCCTGACCGTGGCCATCGAGCCGCCCGAGCTGGAGATGCGCGTCGCGATTCTGATGAAGAAGGCGCAGGCCGAGAATGTGATCGTGCCGGAAGAGGTGGCTTTCTTCGTGGCCAAGCACCTGCGCTCGAACGTGCGCGAGCTGGAAGGCGCGCTGCGCAAGATCCTGGCGTACTCGAACTTCCACGGCAAAGAGATCACGATCGAGGTCACGCGCGAGGCCCTGAAAGACCTGCTGACCGTGCAGAACCGCCAGATCTCGGTGGAAAACATCCAGAAGACCTGCGCGGATTTCTACAACATCAAGGTCGCGGACATGTACTCCAAGAAGCGGCCGGCCAACATCGCGCGCCCGCGCCAGATCGCCATGTATCTGGCCAAGGAACTCACGCAGAAGAGCCTGCCTGAGATTGGCGAATTGTTTGGCGGACGCGACCACACCACGGTGCTGCACGCCGTGCGAAAGATCGCCGACGAGCGCACCAAGGACGCCCAGCTCAACCACGAGTTGCACGTGCTGGAGCAAACGCTCAAGGGCTGACCGCGCGATGGTCAGCAGAGCGCATGGCAACGCCATTCGCCCTGAATCAAGCCTCGACAGACGCCCGCTCGAATGCGGGCGTCTTTTCATGCACAATAGACATATTTGCCGCGCGCGTGACGCTATCCAGCGCCCCCTTATTTGCGGTATAATTTGTGATTAACCCCTTGATTTACAACAACTTTGGGTTAATCGCGAATGCTCCTGCAGGCACCGGCCCGTGTGGCCTAGGCTGGGGCGCGCGCGGTGTCACCTCTCAAGCCAAGGATCGCCTTCATGCAATTGGTCAAAACCTCGCGAGACAACCTGCTGCGTCCGCTGCAAATCGTGAGCGGCATCGTGGAACGCCGACACACGCTGCCCATCCTGGCCAATCTGCTCATCACCAAGCAAGGTGAACGGGTTTCCTTCCTGTCCACCGACATCGAAATCCAGATCACCACGCACGCCGATTGCGGCGCCGGCGCCGGCGATGTCGCCACCACCGTGGCCGCCCGCAAGCTGGTCGACATCCTGCGTGCCATGCCCGACGGCGAAGTTGCCCTCACGCTCAACGACAAGCGCATGACAGTGCAATCCGGCAAGAGCCGCTTTGCGCTGCAGACGCTGGCCGCCGAAGAATTCCCGACCGTCGCAGAGGCAACCGATTTCGGTGCCCGCATCACGGTGCCGCAGAAGACGCTCAAGCATCTGCTGGCGATGGTGCACTTCGCGATGGCCCAGCAAGATATCCGCTACTACCTCAACGGCATGCTGCTGGTGGTCGATGGCAAGCAAGTCATGGCAGTCGCCACCGACGGCCACCGCCTGGCCTACTGCGGCGTTGAAACCGGCGAGCAACCGGCAGGCGCCGGCGGCCGCCAGGAAGTCATCATCCCGCGCAAGACCATTCTCGAACTCCAACGCCTGCTGGAAGACGTGGACGATCCCGTCTCGGTGCAGCTGGCATCGAACCAGGTCAAGTTCACCTTCGGCAATATCGAGCTGATCTCCAAGCTGGTCGAAGGCAAGTTCCCGGATTTCCAGCGCGTGATCCCAAAGGGTTACCGCAACAGCTTCACGATCGACCGCACGTTCCTGCAGAGCGCACTGCAACGCACGGCCATCCTGACGACTGACAAGTTCAAGGGCGTGCGCTGCATGCTCGACACCAACGTCCTGAAGATCAGCTCCACCAACGCTGACCAGGAAGAAGCGCAGGAAGAACTCGAAATCGACTACCAGGGCGACGCGCTGGATATCGGTTTCAACGTCACCTACCTGCTGGACGTGCTGGCCAACCTCAAGGCCGAAAAAGTGCAGGTGAGCCTGGGCGACTCCAACTCGAGCGCGCTCATCACCCTGCCAGACGACGACACCTTCAAGTACGTCGTCATGCCGATGCGCATTTGACGCACCGCTGCACCCAGAGCAAGACGAGGGGCTGGATCGTGACGATCCGCCCCTTCGCCGTTTTTAAGCAACCCCGCTGTGTGCGCAAAACGCCCATGGCTGCGAGCAGAACGACATGACCGAAGAGCAGAAACCGCAATCCACCCCCGCCGAGGCCCACAGCTATGACGCCGCCTCGATCCAGATCCTGGAAGGCCTGGAGGCGGTACGTAAGCGGCCGGGCATGTACATCGGCGACACCTCGGATGGCACCGGCCTGCACCACCTCGTGTTCGAGGTGCTGGACAACTCCATTGATGAGGCGCTGGCCGGTCATTGCACCGAGATCCAGGTCACCATCCACACGGACAACTCCATCTCCGTGATCGACAACGGCCGGGGCATCCCGACCGGCATCAAGTTTGACGACAAGCACGAGCCCAAGCGCAGCGCGACCGAGATCGCCATGACCGAGCTGCACGCCGGTGGCAAGTTCAACCAGAACAGCTACAAGGTGTCGGGCGGCCTGCACGGCGTTGGCGTGTCTTGCGTAAACGGCCTGTCGAAGTGGATGAAGGTCACCGTCCGCCAGGGTGGCAAGGTGCATTACATCGAATTTGCACAGGGCGTTCCGCAAAATCGCCTGATCGAAACGGTGCAAGCGCCGGACGGCCAGATGGTCGAAGTCTCGCCGCTGCGCGTGTCGGGCACCACCGACAAGCGTGGCACCGAAGTGCACTTCCTGGCCGACGAAGAGATCTTCACCAACGTCGAATACCACTACGAGATCCTCTCCAAGCGCATTCGCGAGCTCTCGTTCCTGAACAACGGCGTGCACATCAGGCTGACGGATCAGCGCACCGGCAAGGAAGAAGACTTTGCCTTCTCGGGCGGCGTGAAGGGCTTTGTTGAGTACATCAACAAGAACAAGACCGTGCTGCACCCCACCATCTTCTTTGCCGCCGGCGAGAAAGACGGCGTGGCCGTAGAAGTGTCGATGCAGTGGAACGACGCCTACAACGAGCAGGTGCTCTGCTTCACCAACAACATCCCGCAGCGCGACGGCGGCACCCACCTCACGGGCCTGCGCGCCGCCATGACGCGCGTCATCAACAAGTACATCGCCGACAACGAGATCGCCAAGAAAGCCAAGGTCGACACCTCGGGCGACGACATGCGCGAAGGCCTGACCTGCGTGCTGTCCGTCAAGGTGCCCGAGCCCAAGTTCAGCTCGCAGACCAAAGACAAGCTCGTCTCGTCTGAAGTGCGCCTGCCGGTGGAAGAAGTCGTGGCCAAGGCCCTGAGCGACTTCCTGCTGGAAACGCCCGTAGACGCCAAGATCATCTGCGGCAAGATCGTTGAAGCCGCCCGCGCACGTGAAGCTGCCCGCAAGGCCCGCGAAATGACCCGCCGCAAGGGCGTGCTCGACGGCATGGGCCTGCCCGGCAAACTGGCCGACTGCCAAGAGAAAGACCCCGCGCTGTCAGAACTCTTCATCGTCGAGGGTGACTCCGCAGGCGGCTCTGCCAAGCAAGGCCGCGACCGCAAGTTCCAGGCAATCCTGCCGCTCAAGGGCAAGATCCTGAACGTCGAGCGCGCACGCTTTGACAAGATGCTCTCCAGCCAGGAAGTGCTCACGCTCATCACCGCCATGGGCACCGGCATTGGCAAAGACGACTACAACCTCGACAAGCTGCGCTACCACCGCATCATCATCATGACCGATGCTGACGTAGACGGCTCGCACATCCGCACGCTGCTGCTCACGTTCTTCTACCGCCAGATGCCCGAGATCATCGAGCGCGGCCACGTGTACATCGCCCAGCCGCCGCTCTACAAGATCAAGCACGGCAAGGAAGAGCGCTACATCAAAGACGACGTCGAGATGGCCGCCTACCTCGTGCGCCAGGCGCTGGACACCGCCGTGCTCGTGCGTGCCGACGGCACCGAGATTGCCGGCGACGCCCTGGCCGAACTCGCACGCCAGTACCAGCTCAGCCGCGGCGTGATCGAGCGCCTGTCTCGCGTGATTGACGCCGACGCCCTGCGCGCCATTGCCGAAGGCGTGGCCCTGGACCTCAGCAGCGAAGCCGCAGCCGAAGCCAGCGCCCGCACGCTTAAGGCCCGCCTGCTGGAAATGCAAGGCAACGCCAGCAACGCCAACGGCGGCGCCACCGCAGACGCCTTCATGCAGTACGACGAGAAGAGCGAGAAGTACCGCGTCATGGTGGTGCGCCGCCAGCACGGCAACCAGCGCCTCAGCCATATCGACGCAGACTTTGTGGCCGGCGCAGACTACGCCGCCCTGTCGGGCACCGCCGCCACCTTCCAGGGCCTGATTGGCGACGGCGCCAAGGTGCGCCGCGGCACCGGCGACAAGGTGCGCGAGCAGCACGTGACCGACTTCCACGCCGCCATGACGTGGCTGCTTACCGAAGCCGAGCGCGGCGTGAGCCGCCAGCGCTACAAGGGCCTGGGCGAAATGAACCCCGAGCAGCTGTGGGAAACCACCATGGACGTCACCCAGCGCCGCCTGCTGCGCGTGCAGATTGAAGACGCCATTGCCGCGGACCAGATCTTCACCACGCTGATGGGCGACGACGTGGAACCGCGCCGCAACTTCATTGAGAGCAATGCGTTGGTGGCGCGGAATATTGATGTTTGATTGACGCTAATTGCGCAAAAAAACAAAACGCCGAGAAAAATCTCTCGGCGTTTTGTTTTGAGCCCGCTTTGCGCTAAACAGTCTAGCGACTGTTAATGGTGGTTCCAATTTGAGGAGAGGGCTTCTGCTTGTTGTAGCACCGTCTGGACAGCGG
Source organism: Ralstonia chuxiongensis (assembly GCF_024158925.1). Classification (NCBI taxonomy): domain Bacteria; kingdom Pseudomonadati; phylum Pseudomonadota; class Betaproteobacteria; order Burkholderiales; family Burkholderiaceae; genus Ralstonia; species Ralstonia chuxiongensis. The sequence goes on from NZ_JAMYWC010000002.1 coordinate 364,660, forward strand.
CATCCTGAAGATCAGGCGGATACCCATAATTGCGTAGGATGCGCTTTACCAGCACTCGCATCCGGGCCCGAGCTGACTCGCGATGTGCCCAATCTACGGACACGTTTTCTCTCAAGCTGACTAGCAGCTCGTGGGCGATGAGCCGCAGCTTGTCGTCGCCCATCATCTGTATAGCGCTTTTGTTTTCGGCCAGCGCGTCATAGAAGGCGATCTCCTCGTCGGACAACCCGCACTCGTCGCCGCGCTGACGGGCCGCGCGGATGTCCTTAGCCAGTTGGATCAGTTCCTGCAGCACCTCTGCGGTCGTGATCGCATTGGCGTGATAGCGCGCCACGGCGTCCTCCAGGCGTTCCGAGAACGCCTTGGTCTGCACGACGTTGGCCTTGCTCCGCGAGCGGATGCCGTCATTGATCAGCTTGCGCAACGCCTCCAGCGCAAGGTTCTTGCGCTCCATCTGTTGGACTTCGGCGAGGAATTCGTCGGAAAGGATCGAGATGTCGGGGCTCTTGATTCCTGCCGCGGCTAGGATGTCGACGATCTCAGTCGACACCACTGCGCGGCTCACGATTTGTTGGATCGCCAGTTCGCGTTCTTTCTCGGTGGCGCCTGAGCCTGTCGCACTCTTGCTCAGCGCGGCACGAATCGCTTGGAAGAACCCGACTTCCTCTCGGATTTGTCGAGCCTCGTCTGAGGCGGATGCCAGGGCGAACGCTTTTGACAGCGCCAGTACGGCGTCCGGGTATTGGCGATGTGCGTTCTTCTTGCCTTCCTCGGTCGTCTCTTTCGCCGCCAGCTGCTGTTGGGAATCGAGAATCCACTCAATGGCTCCAGCCATCATGGCCAGGCGCTCTTGAGGTGTTCCGTTCAGCGCAGAGGCGTAATCGAAGCGGTGGTAGATATCCCGTACCACTTCGTACTTCTCCATCATCACTGCGATGGTCTGCGCTTCGTCGACGCCGGTGTTTTCCTGATCGTTCTTCGAGTACTGCTGCAGGGCCGACTTCAGGTTTTGCGCGATGCCGATGTAGTCCACGATTAGCCCGGCAGGCTTGTCGCGGAACACACGGTTAACTCGCGCAATCGCCTGCATCAGGCCATGCCCCTGCATCGGCTTGTCCACGTACATCGTGTGCATGCAAGGTGCGTCAAAGCCGGTCAGCCACATATCCCGCACGATCACCAGTTTGAGTGGGTCTTTCGGGTCGCGAGCACGCTTGGCCAGCAGATCGCGTCGGGCTTTGTTGCCGATGTGCTGCTGCCATTCCTGCGGATCGCTTGCCGCCCCCGTCATCACGATTTTGACCGCGCCAGCGTTGTCATCGGCGCTGTGCCAGCCCGGGCGCAGCTTGACGATCTCGTCGTAGAGCTTCACGCAAATGCGGCGGCTCATGCACACCACCATCGCTTTGCCATCCAGGGCTGCCACGCGGTCTTCGAAGTGGGTGACCATGTCTTTTGCCACCAGGGCAAGGCGCTTGTCACTGCCGACCAGGGCTTCGACGGTTGACCACTTCTTCTTGAAGCGTTCCTGGTCCGCCTCGGAATCTTCCTCAGTCAGGTCGTCAACCTCTGCATCGATCTTCGGCTTCTCGTTCTCGTTGAGTTCGATCCGTGCCAGCCGCGACTCGTAGTAAATCGGCACGGTCGCACCGTCTTCGACCGCACGGCTGATGTCGTAGACATCGATGTAGTTGCCGAACACCGCCGGAGTATTGACATCGTCCGCCTCGATGGGTGTGCCGGTAAAACCGATGAAGGAGGCGTTCGGTAGAGCGTCGCGCATGTACTTGGCGAAGCCGTAGGAAATTTCACCGGTCTTCGAGTCCACCTTGGCCTTGAAGCCGTACTGACTGCGGTGTGCTTCATCCGCGATGACGACCACGTTGCGTCGTGTGGTGAGCGGCTCCGCGATTTCGCCAAACTTCTGCAAGGTCGTGAAAATTACACCGCCCGACGCCCGGCTCAAGACCTTCCGCAGCTCTTCGCGGCTCTCCGCCTGCACCGGCGTTTGCCGGATAAGGTCACGGCACATGGAGAAAGTCGAGAAGAGCTGGTCGTCGAGATCGTTCCGGTCGGTCAACACCACCAGCGTCGGGTTGGCCATTGCCGGGTGTTTGACGAGTTGCCCGGCGTAGAACGCCATCAGCAGGCTTTTGCCGGAGCCTTGGGTGTGCCAGATGACGCCAACTCGCTGATTGCCCTCCGGAGAGGATGCAGTCACCGTGCTGTTGACCGCGTGCCGTACCGCGTGGAACTGGTGATACCCCGCGATGATCTTCGCCAGCCCCGATCCGGTTTCGCCAAAGACCGTGAAGTGGCAAAGTAGATCGAGTAAGCGGCGATGCTCGAACACTCCATCGATCAGCGTAGGGAGCTCCGGTGCACCTTTTGGTGCAACGTCCGTACCGTCGGTAGCACGCCAGGGCATGAAGCGCTCAAGGTCAGCCGACAGCGACCCCATCCGTGCCGCAATGCCGTCCGATGTCACTAGCAGAGCATTGGTGTTGAACAGCGCCGGAATCTGCTGCTTGTAGGTTTGCAGTTGATTGAACGCACCCAGTAGATGTGCCCCGGCGCTACCCGGAGCCTTCAGCTCGATCACGCCCAGCGGTAAGCCATTCACGAACACCACCACATCGGGCCGCCGGTTGCTCTGGCCGTTGATCACGACGAACTGGTTCACCGCCAACCAATCGTTCTGCTCCGGTCGCTCGAAGTCGATGAGTGCGACCTTGCCCGCGGTCAGCGTGCCGTCGTCGGCGTAGTACTCGACGTCAACACCCTCGGTCATCAGTCTGTGGAGCCGACGGTTCTCTTCAGGCAGCGATGGCAGTTCTGACTGCATCACGCGGCGCATGGCATCGTGCCATGCCTCCGATGGCATACCGGGATTCAGGCGAGCAATGGCGTCCTCGAACCGTCTCTTGAGAATGACCTCATCGTGGCTCTCTCGCTCAGGACGGTGTCCATCAGGGCCGATGTCCTCTTCACGTTCGATGCTGTAATTCAGCGCACGCAGCTGATCCAACAGCGCTTGCTCCACGGCAGCCTCTGATAAAAACGCCATTATTGTTCTCCCGCCGCTTTGCATCTGCACATTTCTAATCCACCCCAAGCCCGAACAGCCCGCGCAATTCGTTTATTTCCATTGCGAAATTTTTTCGGTCTTCTTCGTGGCGTACGGCCTCACCAATGACTTCGTATTCGATCCGCCGGTCTGGCGCTTCGCCGCGTGTTTTCCTGAAAATACAAAGTCGGGTTGTATGGCCAACACCGTCCTCTCGAAAGTGAATCATCGGGCGAAGGCCAAAAATAAGTCCATCAGCGATCACAAGCATTTGCCCTTGCTGGAAGTATTTCGCAGAGTCCAGCATTTGCTGACGGTTAATCTTGATGTTCTGGATTGTTCTTGTGGAGCTATGTCCTCTGAATATTTCACATCGCAGCGTGGTTCCATCAACCTGACTCAAATATCGGACGATCTGGATGCCTTCTAGGCCGTCCAGATCTGCAAGAACTTCCACTACGTCTACATAGCATTCGCTAATCCAACTCCGCGCCTGCGCTTCGGACTGCGCGGCACTATGAGAGAAGGCATTTCGGGACTGGTTGAGCTCCTTCATCGCAGCAAGTGTCGCCGCAGGTGAGATTTTTGCGACGGTGGGCAAAATGCCTGCGGCGCTCAACTGGCTAGTGACCCCTTCGATGTTCTCGAGCCTTTTTGCGACACTGTCGGTGAACAAGTCCTTAAATTTCAGCGGATCTATGATCGGAATATTTCGATGGCGACATTCCGCCACAGCAAGCGCATGTAGGATATCAATGACAGACTCCCAGGTATCCCGAAGAAGGTGCAGGCGCTGTAAATCACTCTCGTAACCGTTTTCAAATCGATAGAAATAATATGCAATTGGAGATGGGAACAAGTTGCACACCGAGGCTTTTATCTCTTCCTCGCGCTGTTGCATGAAGTCCGAAAAAGTGGCCTCATAAGTATCTGGACTCATAGTGAACAGAACAAAGCTCGGTCTCGGCTGATAGCCGAGAATATCAAGCGGGCCAGATTGCTCTGCATACTGTTCGTCTAGCCAGTCGTTGTACGACGGACAACCGTCGTAGTTATTGGGGTCAAGCTGAAGTTTCATTCAAACTCCAGTTATGCGTTCAGCGACTGACACCTGCAACTCGCCGGTAAGTAATTGAGGAAGCAGAGTGTCGCGAAGTTGTGCAAGTGCGCGAGACTCCGCCGAATTGCTGACGGCTTCCTCGAACAACGGCGCTATGGTGGCGTCAAGCCTCTCCATGCTTCCCGGTGGCGGAACAGCGATCCGAGCTTCCGTAAGGTGCTTGCGTTGAATGTGGCCCATGGTCGTAGCCTTGTCGGCGGCAATCGCGCGGAAACTCGGCAAGTGATGCCGAGTGGCGAAGTAGTAGAACCACTTCGGCACTTTGTCAGAAGTAACCTTGAACAAGTGCTGATTCAAAGCGCCACGCCCACCGGTCCACACTTCGACCTCGAGCGACCCTGACCACGAGAACAGTATGTCCCCATCGACCACAACATATTCCGGTTTGATTTGCGCGCTTGCTTTGTCTGCTCCAGTCGTATTTCCGGAACGTAGTTGTGCAATCTTTATAACCGGTAGGAACTCGTTTTCGCTTTCGGGTGGGAATTTCTGTAAAGCAAGGCCGTTGAGATAGCTCGCAATCGAGTCCAACGAACGCATCTCCCATCCTTCCGGAATATCCCCAAACTCAGATTCGACGAAGCGATCGGGAAAGATGTCGTTGAGATGGGGGGGCAAGCCGGCTAGCGATTGGCCACGCGGCCACCGACCATCCATCTTGGCACGCGTCGGCTCGAAGTCTACGAACCACGCTTTGAACAGAGTTCGGGCCATCGTCTCCAACGTTTCGTTCGCGCGCCGGTTAAGTTCGATTTTGTCGTCCAGTGTCCCGAGGATATGAGCGATGGCGTGCTGCACTTCAATGGATGGAATACGCGCTGCAAAGCTCTCGATTCGCCCCGGAGACGTGTGCTTTACCGTTGTGCCCGTAGCGGAGCCCACCACCCATGAGCGATACTCGTGTGTGCGCAACAGATACTGAATGAATCGTGGCGACGCTGGTATGGCAGGCTTGAATTCGAGCAAACCGACGCGTTGATTGTGCAACCATATGGTTGAGTCATCCGGGATGCTTGCTGCGTATCCAAGCGTGTCAGACTCTTTGCTGAGGTCTGTCATCGTGACGACAACTTGCCCTGGCTTTAGAACGTAATCTTCGGGTACTGGGCCGTTGTAGTACTTACGCTTGCCGGTTTGAAAGCCTCCGCCAATAGCGAAATTGCCGGGTGTGACAAGAACCGTGTTCCGCGGTTCGTCGGTGAAGTATTCACCCTTGAACGCGAATCCGTGCTTGACCTTGAATATTTCGCCTAGCGAAACCGTGCGCCAATCATTCGCCATACCCAAGCTCCTGCAGGCTGGCGTCAATTGCCGTGTCCAGCTTAGCCGCTGTTGCTCGCTGCTCGCGCCACTTAGCGGAAAGCCGCGCCATCTTTTCCTCAAACGGCTCGCCATCGTCTTCCTGCTCTGCTGCACCCACGTACCGCCCCGGCGTCAGCACATGACCGTGTTTGCCGATTTCATCTAACGAGGCGGACTTGCAGAAGCCCGCCACGTCGGCATATTCACCCGCGCCATCTTCCCCACGCCAGGCGTGGTACGTGTCTGCAACCTTCTGGACTTCCTCGTCCGTGAGTTCACGCCGAGTGCGATCCACCAGCACGCCCAGCTTGCGGGCGTCGATGAACAGCACTTGCCCGCGCCGGTCGCGCAGGCCCTTGCCGGGGTTCTTGTTGCGGGCTAAGAACCACAAGCAAGCGGGAATCTGCGTGGAGTAGAAGAGCTGTCCGGGCAGTGCCACCATGCAATCCAACGTGTCGGCTTCAATCATGGCCTTGCGGATCTCGCCTTCGCCGGACTGGTTAGAGCTCATCGAGCCGTTGGCCAGCACCACGCCCGCTGTGCCATTAGGCGCGAGGTGGTGGTGGATGTGCTGCAGCCAGGCGTAGTTGGCGTTGCCCAGGGGCGGCACACCGAACTTCCAGCGTACGTCTTCACGCAGGCGGTCGCCGCCCCAGTCAGAGATGTTGAACGGCGGATTGGCGAGGACGTAGTCAGCCTTAAGGTCGCGCAGCTCGTCTTTGTGAAAGCTGCCTTCGTTATTCCAGCGGATGTCGGAGTCGATGCCCCGGACGGCCAAGTTCATCTTGGCCAGCCGCCACGTGGTGTAGTTTGACTCCTGACCGTAGATCGCAATGTCGCCGATGCGGCCGCCGTGCTCCCGCACAAACTTTTCCGACTGCACGAACATCCCGCCGGAGCCGCAGCACGGGTCATACACGCGACCTGAGTACGGCTCGAGCATTTCGACCAGCACGCGCACAACGGAACGGGGAGTGTAGAACTCGCCGCCGCGCTTGCCTTCAGCTCCGGCGAACTGGCCGAGGAAGTACTCGTACACGCGCCCGAGGATGTCCTTGGAACGGTTCCCTTCTTCGTTGAGTGCGATGCCGGAGATCAAGTCGATCAATTCGCCCAGCATCACCTTGTTCAGCGCGGGGCGGGCATAGTCTTTGGGGAGCACGCCTTTGAGAGACTCGTTGTCCTTCTCGATGGCGCGCATCGCGTCGTCGATCAATGTGCCAATGCTCGGGAGCTTTGCGTTGGCCTGCAGATTCGACCACCGTGCCTCCTTCGGCACCCAGAACACGTTGCCGGCAAGGTATTCGTCTTTGTCTTCGGCCGCGTGCTCGTCTTCAGCCAGCAGCGCTTTGTGCTTGGCCTCGAAGGCGTCGGATATGTACTTCAGGAAGATAAGCCCGAGCGCGACGTGCTTGTAGTCAGACGGCTCCATGTTGCCGCGCAGTTTGTCCGCTGCTTTAAAAAGTTCAGCTTCGAAACCCAAGCTACTGCCGTTATTGGTGCTGTTTTGAGCCATGCTTATTCCAGTGTGATGTCCACTCGGGTTGGACCTGTGCGATAGGGCGCTATTATCCGTCCTCCCGGCGCGGGACCGGCTGGGATTCAGCGGTCGAACCCCGGAAACCGTGCCTTCAGTCGATCAACCGTGGCACGCCACTTCGCCGCCACCGGCTTGCAGATCGTGTTCTGATTACCGAAGAAGCCGATCTCGCGTACTGCTTGGCCAGCCGGCACAGTCTGCAGCCACTTCATCGGCACAAAGTACTCGCCCTTCTCAGGGTCATCGAGGTACTCCACGTGGTAGCTCCCGCGCTTCGCCACTTCCAACACGGGCTTGTCACCCTCAGGCGTGGGCACCGTGAAATCGCTGGCCGGTAGCGCATGGCCAGTTACGTAGCCCACACCGACATAGCCGCTGCCCGGAATGTTGATCCAGACCCGATCGCCAGGGTTGAGCAACTGAAGCGTCTTGCTGTACCAACTTCCTCCGCCTCCGCAGATGAACCCGAACTGCACTGCGTCTTCCCAGGAGCGCGAAACGCCGTCGCCAAACGAGCAATAGAACTCTCCGTTCCAGGGCTCCTGCTGCTGGGTAGCTTCTGTCGATGCATTCGATTGCGTCTGGATCGGGTCGAGTAGCCACGCGCGGCTCAAGAACTGTTCGCTGTTGTGCCCGAACACTTGGAAGCAAAGCACGTTGATCGGGATTTGCCGTCCGTTCAGGTAAGACACGATGCGCTCAGTACTTGCATCCAGCGATGCGGCAACGATCACGATCTGGTGCGACTGGTTCAGCATGTCCTCGTCGAGCGCGGCACCAAATCGCGAGCGAAAATCCTCGCCCAAATCTTGTCCCGGCTTGAAGCGCCGATAGATCGCGTTGATCTGGTCTGCCGTCAGGTCCATCACCCAGCTGGCATAGTCGAGTGCTTGCGCCACGACCTCTCGCGGTGTGCGGTCTCGCTTTAGCTCAATAAGGACAAGACTTCCGTCCGGCGCAATCGCGAGTAGATCGATCCGGCCGCCGTATCCCGTATCTTCCTGCTGCCCGATTAGCATCCATTCATCAGACAAAATGCGTGGCGAGGCGAGGATCATGTCCTCGAGCAATTTTTCGCTATCTAGGCGTGATTGCACGAGCTGTTTTGGCTGTGCATTTACCGTCCACAAAGCTGTGTGAATAGGCATGTTGACCGCAATTGCTGGGTGGTAATCAATGGGAGAGAATGCTACCCCAACCGCTTTATCTTCCACCCCACCCAGACGGGGTATTTGTCAGCCACCTTTTGATCGTGGTCTATATGAAAAGTCCGCTTCTTCATTCTCCGAGCACGCTTCCAGTCCATACCCCCGTTACACGCCTCATCACATCGCTGAAAGAAGCGGAAAACACGGAGGAAGATGCATTTTCTCGAGGTCAGCTGTGGTCTGGCGGACTCGGCTTTCTTTTGGCGGTGTTAGGGCTTGGTATCTATCTGCTGAACGAAAATTATTGGAAGGTGTCGTCACTCGCGACGGTGTCGTTAGGAGCAGTAGGCGGCGGGATAGCGAGCTCGGCAATTTTCGCCTTCCTCGGAACCAAGGAGATCTGGCTCGGGCTGAAGCGATTCGAGGTCGACGCGCTGAAACTCGCAGAGCCACGGATTCGAGAACGCCACAGGTTGGCTGAACGTATCGGTGGCGAGTTTGATGCAAAGCAGATCGCTTTTGCGAGGGTATACCTCAAAGACAGTTGCCAAGGCCTCAGATATCGCATCGGCATGGGGGTGGGGGCACTAGAGAAAGTTGGCATTCTTCCCCTAACGGCGTCCACGCTTGTTGCCCTCGCCAAAATGTATGAGAGCAGTCCGTTCGCCGTGAACTGGGTAATTGGAGCACTTGTTTTGCTGCTGTTTTACCTTGGCGCGATCAGGATATTGGGAGCAGTTCAAACCATTGAACGCCTCCTCCTCGTTCTCGACCATGCAGAGGCCTATGCAGTCGAGCGCGCGCCACGCGATCAGCTTGGTTCTTGACGTTAGGCTCATGGAGCACAGAATGAACAAAGCCGCCCCAACGGGCGGCTTCCTTCAAACCATCAACAACCCATCACCTCACTCCGCAGCCTCCTCTACCTTCTTCCTACGCCCCCGGCTAAACCGAGCCGACAACGCCTGCCGAGCCGTATCCAGCCCTTCTCCCTTACCGGCAACCTTCAGGAAGGCATACCCCTCCAGCGAACCCGTCATCAGATCGCTACCCAGCGCCAGCTGCGAATCGCGCATCTTTTCGTAGAGTTTTTCAAAACGGACCAAGCGAGGCCGCAGCGTGTCAAATCCGGCGAGGTCTCGCCGCAGTTCCGCAAGGCTGAAGTTGGCCGGCAACACGCCAGGGTTATTACCCAGCACTTCCACGGCCTTACGGCAAAACGCTTCCGACTTGTCGCCCATCTTCATGAGCGTGCTGCGTTGCTCGATCGACAAATCGATCAGACCAGCAAGCTTCTCTTCCAGTGTCTTCAGCGCGGCGTCGACGGCGGTCAGGTCAGCGGCACTTGGCTGAAACGAAATCAGGTTTTGTGACATTGCAATCCTTATTGGTTGGCAACGTTATGCCGGTTGGCACAACCGCGCGAGATTGGCGTGCCGCTGCCTCGGTAGCAATGCAAGCAGCGACATTTGACAATTGGACCGGCGTGCCTCGAAGGAAACCGTACGGATTCCGCCCGTTTCGTTTCAGTGTTGGACAGTGACGCTCGACCCTTGGACGGTCGAGTTCGAGTGTTTAAGAGTCGAGCCTGACTCTCAAAGCGTGACGTTTCAGTGTCTAACGGTGAAGCGCGAAGCTCAAACACTGGCGTTTCAGTGTTCGAGGGTGATAACCGCCACCCTCAGACAGTGAGACTTCAGTGTTTGAGGGTGAAGCTCGACCGTCAGAGGGTCGGACTTCACCGTTTTAGGCTCAAGTGCGACTCTTAGAGTGTGGCGCTCCACCGTCTGATGGCGGAGCGCTAGCGTCAGACAGTCGATGACGCGGCGTTGACGGAAAGCTATTGACCGTTTCCGCCCGCGAACGGCGCTTCCTTTGCCGCGATGCGGGCGCGCAGCTCGTCGTTTCGGTGTTGGCCGTTCTCGCCAAAGTGAATGAGGCGGTGGCACGTCGGGCAGATCGCACCGACGTACTTCGGGTGGTCTAGCCCGCCATCGGAAAGCCTGTTGATGTGGTGCGGTTCCAGATACGGCGTGCCGTCGCTTTTACGATTGAACGGTGCCGGCGCCTCGCAAAGTTCGCAGTGGCCCTGCGCCCGCGCCAAGACATATCGCTTAACGCGGGCACTGCGCTGGTATGCGATCCGGACAGTCTCTTTCGGGTCTGCGATCGGGCCGCCGGGCTGACATGCAGCAATCGCCGCTTGCCTCAGCGTCGACAAGTCAGCCGGCTGGTTATCGGCTTTTGTCACGCCTTCGTTGTCTTGATCGGACAGATCGTCCAGTTCGCGGCGCAACGTGTTCGATACCGGCATCAGTCGAAACACGACCACATCGCGTTCGTCTCCATTGCGGTCCGCGTCTCGTTTGAAAAAGTGCGAATCGCACGCGAACTCGCCAACGTACACGCACGGCTTGCCCTTGCCCGTCATCTGAAAGACATGCAGCGCCCGCCCGTCTTCTGCGTGCGAGGCGATGGCAAGGTTGCCCTTCGTCATCTTCATATCGCCGAGCTGTCCCTCGCCAACGTAAAGCAGGTGACCGAACTCGTCGAACTCGTCCTTGTAGCCGTGCTGTTCGCCTGTCCCCGTAAAAAGAAAGACGGCGGGTGACAGTCGGGAGGGTGCTATGCCGCTTTGGCCGCTGCCCCCGAACTTTCCCGTGATCTCTTTTCTGCGGTTGTAGGCCTTCCCGATGACGAACTCGGGAATCTCCATTGCCGTTGCAGCCGTCTGCTGAACGGTGTCTTCATCCTCATTGGGCAGCATGCAATCCCCCCGGATTGGCTGTAAATTTTTGTGCCCATTTTATGTCACGCTAGTCCGCACAGAGTGGTGCTCTCAGTTGCTCAAGCCCTGCGGCCTCAAGCCGCCGTCACATTTCGTGCGGGAAATAAGGGGCTGCTTTTGGACTTCGCTTTCGTATAATCCCCAGCGCTGCCGCACCAACGGCAGCCGGGTCTGGCGATCCGTCTGAAGTACTTCCTGTGAATGCATGTCGCCTTGCGCGACGTGCTGCGTTCGCTCGCGCAAGCCAGTTCATGGCGGGCCGGGCGGGGAGACCTTCGGGTCTGCCGGCGCCACAGGGAGCCGGTTCGCCAGCCCCGCCGCCAGGCCCGCCACCCCTCATCTGGCGATGAGCGGCAGGCCTCTTCAATCCCTGTGGAGGCTTCATGCCAAGTTCTCAAAGCGGGAACCGCCCCGCGTCGTATCCATCTCCGCCAACATCGCACCCCCCACCGCCCACGTCCTCCGACACAGGCAGGCTCACCAAGAACCGCACCTACCTGAACGGCGCAATCGCAGCGCAGGCGTATCTCAAGCGCACACGCACCGCCATGTGCACGCACGGCCAATGCCGGCCGGGCATGCTGCGGGAGCAGCTTCAGCAGTTTTCGGCACACGCCTTCCCGCCGGCCTTCATCAAAGGCTTCGTGGATGCGATTGATGCTTACGTATCGATGTCGCTCGGGGGACGCGATGTCGATCCGCAAACGTGGGATGTTTTAGCCGCCATAGAGCGGCGGGGCTACAGCCAATAACAACAGATTGACGCATTCCCGAGACGGGCGGGAATGCCAACAGAAGCAGCGCTTCAGGCGCGCTCGCGCCAAGCCAGCCTCCGCCTCTTCAACAGTTCAACGCACCCGACTTGCGGGTTGGTTTTCCTGACCGCTTCTGCGGCCCGTGCGTTCACGTCGGCCGCTTCAAAAATACGGCTTCAATATGCGCGCGGTCCGGCGTACCGAACTGATCGGTAAAGAACTTGGCCGTGTCGCGAAACTCAACGGCCGTGCCGTGAAACGGGTCGCGAATCGATAGATGAAACTGTCCGTTCGCTTCCCGAATGCCGTCCAGCATCACCATGTGCCCGTTCTTTCGGAGGATGCATGGCCCCATGTCATTGATCTTGCTCGCAAGATCCCGCCACGCCTGTTTGCGGCTCGGGTGCGCGGCGCCAAACAGGCCCGTCTTGTAGTTGAGGTCGTGCTCCACCAAGATCGGGGTCCATCCAGTCTGGTGGTGTAGCGAAGCCATCAGGTTGGCGGTTTCACGGGTTTTGCCAAGGGCTGCTTCGTAACCGTGGGCGGTATCGCGGTTGATGTGCCCGTGGTCAAACATCATCATCAGTTCGCAGGCGCCCGTGCAATCCCGAAAACCCGGCTGCGGCACCATCACCTTGCCGTTCCCAAGCGGATAGGCCTTGAATTGCCAGCCGACTTGAATGGGGCTGACTGTATTGCCGTTCACCTCAAACGCTGCGTGCTTGGCATCGGCGGCCAGGTTGATGCCCCCAATGCGATTGGTGACGTATTTGGCCGGAATGTCGTAGATCTGCCCATTCCCCAACTGCGAGAAGTAGCGGTCGTTGTCACCCTCCGCGCGCGGGAACCGCCGGACGCCACCATCGCTGCAACGGACCATGGGCTCCGCCATCGGCGCGTATTTGATATCGGGCGGAATGCCATAGGCAGCGGGCGGGCGCTCATACATGGCCCCGACCACCGTCGAGATACCCCTGAAGTGCGAGAACTCAGCAGCCGGATACACCGACCGATGTGGCCCTTCTGGCACCGCCGGAGAGTCGGGCGGGCTCTGCCGTGACGACGATGCTTCGCCAACGGTCGCACGGCTGCTGCTCGGCGCCGTGGCGCTGATCGGGCGTCTCGGCAAGGGTGCCCGGCGGCGCATGGGCCCATCGGCGTGTGAACTGGTTCCCGCGCGCCGCGCAGCCGGCATGCCGTCGGGGCGCTGCAGCACGCGCGTAGAGCGCTGCGGTGAATCCGTTGAGGCAGGCTGCCTTGCGGCAGTCGCGTCCTGTCCCAGCTGAAGGCCGCTGACTCTCTTATGCAGCTCTGCGTATGCAGCTGGATCATGCGGCACATGGTTGAACTTGGTGTCCATACGGGGTTCGCAAAGCATGATTGGCAGCCGATGCTGCCACGCAGGCAAGACGCTCGCCCCGCCCGCTGGCGAAGCAACGTAGTCGTGTGCGAAGCAAGAGGTTCTCCATACCTGCCCAGTCGCAACGCAGAGCGACTGGCCCCAACAGGCCTCATCAAATGGCGGGTCGATTCACTTCACGCTGGCCCATTCGAACGGCCCGTAAGAGGCGCGATTCCGACCTTCAACTTTCCTCATGGTCATCTTTAAGCGCGCGCACGGATGCTAATTTGATTCAGCGTGATAGCACGCATGTAGGCAAAAGGCGCCGGCCCAAGCAGATTGCTTTGCCGGGCCGCGATGCCCCTCAGCGCGAAGGTGCCGCTGAGTCGGGTGCTTTCTCAAATAAGCATGAAAATTGACGAGGTCGGGAAATGACAAACGGTAGTGTGGCAGCGGACACGCGTCGGCAAGAAATGCACGCGCGCGTAAATCGCAGTCTGTTCTCTCATCGGCATGTGGCGGCAGCTTTGATGGCACTTGCCCTATTCGGCTGCGGCGGCGGAAGCGATGATGCATCCACCAGCGGCACGACAACGCAAAGCAGCAGTGGCAGCGCACCAGGCTCGGCACAAACGGGCACCGGCGCTGGCGCTGGCGACGTTAAGCGGGTCATGGGTACGGACACCAACGCTTCCGCCGCGATTCTCAGCAAGATGGGCAGAACGGGGCGTGTGCAGATCGGATTGGGTTCGGGCCAGTCGATCGCCGATATGCAGGCCCAGGGCATTCGTCCTGACATTGTCGACGTCTACCTCGTAGGTGTTGGGTCAGGCGCCTGGACTTCGTGGAACAGCCCCACCGGCGCATACGTGACCTATCAGGCCAAAAACGCCATCAGCTATGGCGCGACCCCGATGTTCACGCTCTACCAGATGGCCCAGCGGGGCGACAGTAATCTGAGCGGCATCAGCGATGCGAGCTTCATGAATGACTACTGGTCGCAAGTGCGGACGATGTATGACCGCATCAACGAGCTCGACACCGCGGTGCTGGTCAACCTCGAGCCGGACTTTTGGCCGTACGTCTATGCGCAGGCGCCCAACCACGACATGACGCAAATGCCTGCCGTGCTCAATAACCAGCCGGAATGCAGTTGGATGGCGAACACCGCCGCCAACATCGGCAGCTGTCTGGTGTCGATGGCGCGTTGGCATGCGCCCAAAGCGCTGATTGGCTTTCCCCCGGCATTCTGGAATGCCACGCCAGACGTCTTCGCAAAGCAGATGCAGCTCGTTGGCGCGGATCGTGCCGATTTCATCGTGGCGCAGACAAGCGACCGCGACGCCGGCTGCCTCGAAGCCGCAGCCGTTGGGGAATGCATGGGCCGCAGTGGTCCGTTCTACCTGGACGAAAACAACGTCAACACGCCCAATTTCCACCAACAGCAGAACTCGTACTCGGCCTATCGTGACGCGCTGGGCAACGGGCTGCCAATCCTTTGGTGGCAAACGCCGTTGGGTGTGCCTTCCGACACCCCTGGCGGCACGCCCGGGCACTACCGAGACAACCACGTTGACTACATGCTGCGCAACACGTGGGAGTACGGCGGCATGCACACCTTCGCCATTGTGTTCGGCGGCGGCGGCACGTATTCGACGAACATCAACACCGACGGCGGCCAGTTCGCGCGCCTCTTCGGTCAGTATCTGACATCGGGTGGCGTTGCAGCGATGTAACTGTGGGTTGGAGGGGCGCATTGGCGCCCCTTTTTATTACCGAGGAAGATGGCCAACAAGCCGGCGCCAGTGATGGCACTGCCGGGGCCAACCATGCCAACGGTGAGGCAACGGCAGCGGGCGCCAACCCAACCCGCGCCCCTCATCCCCCTAGTTCACCAACGTAGTAATGCTTTTAGCCGGCAGCGTAACGGTGAACACATTCCCGCTCACGCTTAGCGGCTGCTGCTGCTCAAACGTGGCAGTCGCAGTCGTCCGGTACGGAGTCAGGCTGGTCACCGTGCGCCCCGCAGAGTTGATCGACGTCGTCAGGGTGACGTCCGTGGCGTTCTCGTTCACCAGCACCACCACAGCCTTGTTGACGCTCGCACCTGCGGGCGTGCCGAACGCAGAAACACGCACGCCCTTCTGCGGCAGCGCGGTGGTGTCGTAGCGCACGTAGCCGGGGCGGATGAAGTACGCAAAGTGCTTCAGGCCAATGCCGAAGTAGGTGGGCTTGTTGTCCGAGCCGATCAGGCCGGTGGGCTGGGCATCGTTGGAGTTGACCAGCCACCAGTAGACGTACGCGTTGTACTGCCCCAGCGTAAAGCCGTCGTGGATCTCCTTCGCAATGGCAATGGCATCGTCAATGCTGGTCTGCCAGGCCGTCTTGTTGTCGGCCTTGTTGACGGAGTCCAGGAAGTGTTCGGTCATCCATACGTCTTTGCCCAGCTTGCGGGCAGAGGCCGGGTAGGCGGGCACGCCGCCGTACAGATGCCCGCCAATGATGGAGATGTTGCTGGCCGCATTGGCATCGCCCAGCAGTGTGTCCACCGTCGCCTGAGAAAAGTAGAACGATTCCGGTGCCATTAGCTTGGCCGTGGTGCCGGCAACGGCCTCGGCGCCATGGCCGGCGGCCCACGCCCGCATTTCGTCGGGGCTCCACAGGCAGGATTCGTAGGTCGCCGGGTCCCAGTCCGGCTCGTTCTGCAGTGACACGGCGTAGAGGTTCACGTTGCGCGTGGCGGCATACCGGATGTAGCTGTTCAGGTACTTGGCGTAGTCGGCGTACCGCGCCGGGTCAAGGCGCCCGCTGTAGAGCGGGTTCGTGCGGTCTGTGTTGACGATCTTCATGCTGGCCGGCGGCGTCCAGGGCGATGCAAAGACGAGGGCGCCGCGTGCCTGGGCGGCGGCGCCGTTCGCAAGCTCCGCTGTCCATTGGGTGGTGTCGGCCGTCTGGGTCGTGGTGTTCCACTCGGCGGGCGCAATGCGCAGCCGCAGGATGGAAAGCCCCAGGCTGTCGGTCAGGCTGGTGCCGAACAGCGCGTTCACGCGGTCGTCCGCCATCTTGGTGTAGTACCAGGCCGCCGAGCCTCCGAACCCCTGGATGGTTTGTTGCGCACTGCCAAAGTTGATGGCCGCGGCCGTGGCGGCGGGTTTGATGCTCAGCGTCGTGCTGACCATCGCCGTCCGGTAGTGCGCGCTGTCCCTCGGCACGAACGTGGCCTGCAAGGTCACGCTGCCGGCGGTGCTGGTGGTGGCGGCACTCAGCGGTGCGCCATCCGCTGTGGTGTACGAAGCCGGGTCCACCGTGCCCCCAATGCCGTACAGCGCATAGGGCGCGGTGGAAACCTGCGCAGGCGTCAGCGCAGAACCCTGCAGCACGGCAGCGGGCAGATCCCACCGCACCGGCGGCTCGGCCTTGTTGACGGTCAGCGTTCGCACGGCGGTGGTGGTGGCGTACCTGGTCGTGTCCTGCGGCGTGAACGTCACCGACAGCGTCTGCGTGCCGACCTCCGGCTTGGTGCCAACCGCGGGTGAATAGACGAAGGTGCCGGGCACGTTGGCAGTCGCGTTCAACTGCGCGGTGCTGAGCGCCGTTCCCCATGCAATCGATGCGGGGTTGAGCCAGGTGATCGTTGGCGTTGGGGTGGGCGTTGGTGCGGGTGTAGGCGTAGGGCCGGGCGCAGGAGTGGGTGTTGGCGCAGGCGTTGGTGTCGGTGTCGTGGTTGGCGCGGGTGTCGGCGCCGGGCTGGCGCCAGGGCTTGACGCAGACACGGGCGCAGTCGTCCCGGCAGTGGACGAGTCGGCGGGCGTATCGGCCGAGCCGCCGCCGCAAGCCGCCAGCCACAGGCTCAGCAAACCAATCACCATGCTCCGCGCGAATGGGTGATGCCGCTCTTGCGGCGCGCTCGTTCTTCTCAACGTCAACAACATGTCTTGGCTCTTTTTTTAGATGGGTTACGCGCAGCAGTCACCCCCTACTAAAGTGGGGTGCTCCGTTGGGCACACGCGGTATCCCATGTCGCCTCGGCGCGCGTCAAGGCAACGGCGGGGTTGGTGAGAGTTCTTGAACATCTCCATGGCCTCTCGTTGTGATCAAGCCGGCCACGCGCACCAAACCTGCGCTGCCCGCAAGACGGCCTTGGCGGTCTGCAACCCGGCCTGCGCATTCATCTGACTTGCGGCCCGTGCTGTTGCGCTTGGCACTGGTGCGCGGGCAGGGCATCCCAAATCGGTGCGCCCCGCACCAACTCCAAGCGGTGATGCGCTCATCCGGCAGCGCACGCCCCGCACAAGGGCAGCGCCCAGGCAGTCAACCACCCGCAGCGCGGCTCAACACGCCGCTTCGTGCTGCATGGCACAAAACTCGCAT
Organism: Ralstonia chuxiongensis; assembly: GCF_024158925.1. Taxonomy (NCBI): domain Bacteria; kingdom Pseudomonadati; phylum Pseudomonadota; class Betaproteobacteria; order Burkholderiales; family Burkholderiaceae; genus Ralstonia; species Ralstonia chuxiongensis. Next base: position 382,093 of record NZ_JAMYWC010000002.1, read on the forward strand.
AAGCCGTGGGCGACCGGTCAGACCACGACCGTGTCTTTCTCCAACGTTGGCCCATGCACAGCATTCCTTCCTCCGTCGCACAAACGCTGCAGCAACGCATCCTGAGCGGCGATTACCCCAGTGGCAGCCGCCTGCCGCCGCAGCGTGAGCTGGCGGAAACGCTGGGCGTGAGCCGCGCGTCGTTGCGCGAGGCGCTGACGGTGCTTGAGACGCTGGGCCTGGTCGACATCCTCCCCAGCCGGGGCGTGGTGGTGCGCGGCCAGAAGTTTGGCGCAGAGCGGGCCAGTGCCGAGCGCATGCATCGCCCGTTTGCCACGCCGGCGCTGGGCACCTTGTCGCCGCGTCAGTTGATTGAGCTGCGCCTGGTGCTGGAGCCCGGCTGGACGGCGCTGGCCGCCGCGCGCATGCATGCCGCCGGCCTGCGCCACCTGCAATGGCTGCAGCAGCAGTTGGCCCACGCGCTGGAGCGCAATGATTTGCTGAGCGCGGCAGAGGCGGACTTGCACTTCCACGTGCTGCTCGCGCAGTTGTCCGGCAACCCGGGCCTGATGGCGATGGCGGGGCAGTTGGAGCACGCCATTGGTCACAGCCTGCGGCTGCCCTTTGCCCGCAACGGCGCAGACGACCACCCCGCGCACGAGCACGACGCCATCGTGCAGGCCGTTGCCGCAGGTGATGCCGCCGCCAGCGCAGAGGCCATGCGCGCGCATCTGTCGTCGGCCGCGCGCCGCAGCGGCATCGACTTGAGCGCCGCGCCCGCCACGCCCGAACCCATGCAGCACGAACCCGTTTCCTTTCGCCTCGCCTCGATTTCCTGAATTTCCTGAATTTCCTGAAGGAGTTTTTGAATGTTCCGCACCCTCGCTCTGCACCTGTCGCGTCATACCTCGCGCCGCACCTTCTTCCACGCCGTCATGGCCGCCAGCGCGCTCGTCGCGTTGTTGCCGGGCCGCCCGGCCCATGCCGATACGCTGGCCAACATCCAGAAAGCCGGCGTGATCCGCGTGGCAATCCCGAATGACTTCCCGCCGTTCGGCTCGCTCGGTCCGGACCTGAAGCTGCAGGGCTATGACATCGACATGGCCGGCCTTATCGCCAAGGAACTCGGCGTTAAGGCAGAACTGGTGCCCGTCACCAGCACCAACCGCATTCCGTTCCTGACCACGGGCAAGGTGGATGTCGTCATCTCCAGCCTGGGTAAGAACGCCGAGCGCGCCAAGGTGATCGACTTCTCGCAGGCGTATGCGCCGTTCCCCAAGAGCGTGTACGGCCCGAAGGATGTGTCGATCAAGGCGCCGGCTGACTTGGCCGGCAAGACGATTGGCGTCACGCGCGGCTCAACGGAAGATCTGGCGCTCTCGGCGCTGGCCCCGGCCTCGGCCACCATCAAGCGCTATGAAGACAACAACGCCACCGCGCAGAGCTACCTGATCGGTCAGGTGCAGTTGGTCACGCTGGGCAACATCGTTGCCAACGCGGTGAACGAGCGCACGAAGCTGCGTCAGCTCGATGTGAAGTTCCCCGTGGAAGACACGCCTTGCTACGTGGGTGTTGCCAAGGGCGAGCCCGCGCTGCTGGACAAGGTCAACGCCATCATCACCAAGCTGAAGACGGATGGCCGCCTGAACGATCTGTCGCAGCGCTGGATCAAGATGCCGCTGCCGGCAAAGATGTAAGAACCGCGCACGCCTTCGCAACACAGGCCCGGCGCGCGCTTAGGTGTGCCGGGCCACGGATGACCTCCATGGCTTATCAATTCGACTTTGGCGCTGTCTTCAATTACAGCGGCCAGCTCGCGCAGGGCGCGGCCTTTACGCTCGCGCTCACGGCGGCGGGCGCGGTGCTCGGTGGCGCTATCGGCATTGCCGGCGGTGTGTGCCGCGCCTGGCGCATCGCCCCGTTCAATGCGCTGTTCAAGGTGTATGTGGAGGGCATTCGCAACACGCCGTTCCTGGTGCAGTTGATGTTCGTGTTCTTCGGTTTGCCCTCGCTGGGTTTGCAGATCAACGAATGGCAGGCGGCATTGCTCACGGCGGTGGTCAACCTGGGCGCGTACATCACCGAGATCGTGCGTGCAGGCATTCAAGAAACGCCGCGCGGCCAGTTGGAAGCGGCCAATGCCTTGGCGATGAGCCGCTGGGCCATCTTCCGGCATGTGGTGCTGCGGCCCGCGCTGCAGAAGGTGTGGCCGGCGCTGAGCAGCCAGATCGTGATCGTGATGCTGGGCACGTCGGTTGTCTCCCAGATTGCCGCGCAGGATCTGACTTTCGCCGCCAACTTCATCCAGTCGCGCAACTTCCGCGCATTTGAAACCTACCTGGTGGTGACGGCGCTGTACTTTGCGCTGGCGCTATTGCTGCGTCAGTTGCTGGCCTGGATCGGGCAGCGCTTTATCGTGGGGCGCCGCGCGCCTGCAGCATCGGCCGCTCCGCTTGCCACCGCCAACGCAGCCACCACCGGAGGTGCAGCATGATCTCCGACATCCCTCTGTTGCCCATTCTCCTCAAGCTGGGGGAAGGGCTGCTCGCTACGCTCATGCTGTCGCTCATGGCCTTTGCGCTGGGCGGCACGGCTGGCCTCGTGGTGCTGTTTGCCCGCGTGGGGCGCAACGCCACGCTGCGGCGCGTGAGCAAGGCATATATCCAACTCTTCCAGAACACGCCGCTGCTCATGCAGATGTTCATCGTGTTCTTTGGTGCGTCCATGGCGGGGTTCGATATGTCGCCGTGGACGGCCGCTGCCATCGGCCTGACGCTGTACACCAGCGCCTATCTGGCCGAGGTCTGGCGCGGCTGTGTGGAGGCTATTCCGCGCGGGCAGTGGGAGGCGTCTTCCAGCCTGGCGATGGGCTACTTCCAGCAGATGCGGCACGTGGTGCTGCCGCAGGCGGTGCGCCTGTCGATTGCGCCCACCGTGGGGTTCTCCGTGCAGATCGTCAAGGGCACGGCGGTGGCCTCCATCATCGGGTTTGAAGACCTGTCCAAGCTGGGTTCGGTGCTGGCCAATGCCACCTTCCAGCCGTTCCTCATCTACGGGCTGGTGGCCGTTGCGTACTTCGCGCTGTGCTGGCCGCTGTCTCTTTACGCCTCTCATCTGGAAAAGAAGCTCTATGCCGCTCGTTGATCTCTGCGCCGTACACAAGCATTACGGCAACAACCACGTGCTCAAGGGCGTGGACCTGCGCGTTGAAAGCGGCCAGGTGGTCGCCATCATCGGGCGCAGCGGCTCGGGCAAGAGCACGCTGCTGCGGTCCATCAATGGGCTGGAAGCCATCGACGACGGCCAGATCGTTGTCGACAACGCGGTGCTCAAGGGCTCACAGGCCACGCCCGCGCAACTGCGCGCGCTGCGCCTGAATGTGGGCATGGTGTTTCAGCAGTTCAACCTGTTTCCGCACCTCACGGCGGGCGAAAACGTGGCGCTGTCGCCCGTGGTGGTCAAGGGCATGAAAAAGTCAGACGCCCAAGACCTCGCCCGGCAGATGCTGATCAAGGTGGGCTTGGCCGATAAGTTCGATGCGTACCCCGATCAGCTCAGTGGCGGCCAGCAGCAGCGCGTGGCCATTGCGCGGGCGCTCGCCATGCAGCCGAAGGTGCTGCTGTGCGACGAGATCACCTCCGCGCTGGACCCTGAACTGGTGAACGAAGTGCTGGCCGTGGTGAAGCAGCTCGCCGCCGAAGGCATGACGCTCATCATGGTCACGCACGAGATGCGCTTTGCGCGTGACGTTGGTGATCAGCTCGTCTTCATGCACCAAGGGCTGATCCATGAAAGCGGCCCGGCCAAGGAAGTGTTTGCCAGTCCCAAGACGGCGGAGCTGGCGGCGTTCATTGGCGCGGTGCAGTAAGCGGGGCCTATGCCACCTCTTGCAGCTATTTAGGATTAGGCAGTTTCTCATCACCCCACCTGGTGCTTTCTGACTATTTTGTTGGTGCGCTCAACATAATGGTTAGGGGCGCCAAATCGGTAATCTGTTCAGTAAGTTTTCTCTCCATCTGTGCTTCTTATCTCTCAGCAGCGGCCGGAATTTTATTTGCTTATGCTACCGAAGCCCTGAATTTGGGCCGAAGTAAATGCCGTGAAAATCGCACCGCATTTGCTGCGTTGATATTGAAATCACATTCTGGAGATAAAACATGTCGAACGTTCAGACCGCTGCCACGTCGTGGGGGACAGTGCCGTCGATCCGTGTGTACACGGCCAATGGTGGCAAGATCACCGAGCGTTGCTATGACGGGAAGGGGTGGTACACGGGCGCTTTCAACGAGCCCGGCGATAACGTCTCCGTCACGAGCTGGCTGGTCGGCAGCGCTATCCATATCCGCGTGTATGCAACCAGCGGCAGCAATACCACGGAGTGGTGCTGGGACGGCAACAGCTGGACCAAGGGCGGCTATACCGCCACCAACTGATTTACCGCAGGCTTGATCGTGCGGAATCTGAAATGGGGTTCCGCACAGGTTGGCGTAAAGCGAGGGCGTTCGTTTTGCGCCGATTTGCGTTTTTTTAATGTGCCAGATTTTTAAAATCTGGATCGATCGGTTTATAAAAATAACGCACTTATTGACGGTATGCGTGCCGGGCGTGGGTTCGTTTGTCCGGTCATGCTTTCGCGCGGGGCAGCCCTGCGCGCTGCGCGCCATCGCAATAATGCACGCTCCCCCTTTTTTTCAGCTGTTCAGGAGTTGCCGTGCCGCGTGTAGACGGTTCCAGTTCTTCGGCGGTGCCGCCATCCACAAGCCAGCCATCGGCCAGCCACGCCACCCGGCAGCCTGACGTCAACTTGCACCCGCGCCCAATGCGAGCGCGTACGGGCGCGTTGGCCGATCTGCCGGTACCACGTGCAAATGCACCTCGCGTGCAGGCAGGTGGCATTGCCGTGGCGGTGCCAGCGCGCGGCCGCGTTGCTGCCACGCTTGATCGTGTGCGTGGTGCTGGTCAGGCGTTGGCCAATGTGGGTGCGCAGGCCGCGCGTGCGGGCGCTGCCGTGGGGCAATACGCGCTCCACAGTCCGTTGGTGGCGGGCGGTGTTGGTGTCATTGCCGTCAGCACCTACAACATGCATCGCGCGGAGCAACGCAATGACATGCTGGCCTTTGCGGATTCGCAGGCCATGGCGCGGCTGGCCGCGTTGATGCTGGGCGTGCGGCTGGCTTATGTCACAGTCAACCGGCTGTTCCGAACGTCGGCCCCCAGCCACGCCAACGCGCAGACGATGTCCGATGCTGTCGACATGCTCAACGGTCTGGACGGCGTAGACATGACCGCAGAAACCGGCCGCCACACGCTGTACGTTATCGACCATCTGCAAGACATTGCGTTGCTGCCCCGCTATGACTTGCACCCTGCGGTGCGCGCGGCAGTGCGGCAGGCGGGTGACAACCCGCAGCAACTGATTCGCAATCTGATGGGGGTGCTGACAGCCAATCCGCCGGTGTATTCGTCGCGTCGGCCACCGCCGGGTGCGCCCCAGGCGCCAGCGCCGTTGGTGCCGCCGCCGGCGCTGGCACCACGGGGCGTGAGCCGTGAGACGCTGCACCGCGCGGTCGACATGCTCATCGGCTTTGCGGGAGCAGAAGAAGACATGACCGCTGAAACTGGGATCCACACCCAAGACGTCATCGACCACCTGCAAGACATTGCTGCCCGCCCGGCATCGCTGCACCCGACCGTGCGCCGGGCAGCCCAGGCGGCCGGCGACGATGCTCAGCAGTTGGTGCGCAACCTGGTGGCGATGATGCGGCAGGACCCGTCCATCCTGCCTGCGCGTCGGCAAGCGCAGACGCAATAGCCAGGCGGCAATACGGCAGCAACAGGGCGGCAACAGCGCGATAACAGGGCGGCAATACGGCAAGCGCCTCGGGGTGTCTGCGATAATTCCGCACCCCCATCTCCCCGCGCGTTCGCGTCGTCCCATGGTTGTCCGCCCCCATCTGCACTGGTTCCGCATGCTTCTGGCATGGCGCGGTTCGGTGCTGCCGCAGCTTCTGCCGCGCCTGTTCCTGATCTTCTGTGTGTCGTTGGTGGCCATTGCGGTGCATGCGCACCTGCTGCCCATCTCGGTCAACCTGAGCACCACGCCGTTCTCGCTCATCGGCATCGCGCTGGCGGTGTTCCTGGGTTTTCGAAACAACGCCAGCTATGACCGCTATTGGGAGGCGCGCAAGCTCTGGGGCCAGTTGCTCAACACGGCGCGCTCACTCACGCGCCAGGCACTGACGTTGCCGCGTGGTGATGGTCCGAACGGTGCCGTGGCCGATGCCGACGTGCGCGAGTTCGCACAGGTGCTGGGTGCGCTGCCGCACGCGCTGCGCCATCAGTTGCGCCATACCGATGCCCGCGAAGACCTCGCCGCGCGCCTGCCCGCACCGTTGCTCGAACGCGTGATGGCCTCGCGCTACCAGCCCATCGCCATCGTGCAGTGGTTGAGTGAATGGGTGCAGCGTCGCGCGCAAGCCGGTGCCCTGGATGCGTATGCCGCCCTGGCGTTCGATCGCAACCTGAACGAACTGTCCAACAGCATTGGCGGGTGCGAGCGCATTGCCGGCACGCCGCTGCCGTTTGCGTACTCCGTCATGATCCACCGCACGGTGTACTTCTTCTGTGCGGCACTGCCGTTCGGGCTGGTGGAAAGCATCGGCAGCTTCACGCCCGTGTTTGCGGTGTTCGTGGCCTACACCTTCATGGCGCACGAGGCCATCGCCTCGCAGCTCGAAGACCCGTTCGGCACGGAAGACAACGACCTCGCGCTCAATGCGCTGTCCAACACGATTGAAGATGCCGTGCGCGACATCATGGGCGAGCCCAGCCTGCTGCCGCCGCGTGCGGGTGTGCGACGCGGGGTGATCTTCGATTGATGCCGCGGTTGCTGCGCAGCGTTTAAAGGGCCATCGCCAGCGGCTGCGCCCACCGCTCCAACGTGGTGGCGCTGCCGTGCACCGCACAGCCAGATGAATCCGCGTTGCCCGCCAGCAGGGCGCTCAGTTCCACCCCGAACAGGCTCGCGCATGTGTCGTTCAGCGTGCGTACGTTGCGCAGGCCAGCCCGCCGGGCCACCGCGTGCAGCGCTTCGGCGTCCACTTCGGCTTCCGCTTCGGCATCGGCACTGCAGCGCATCTGCGCCAGTTGGTACAGCGCCCACGCGGCGCGTTGCTCGCGCACCAGGGCATGCAGCGCTTCGCCTTCTGCAAACAGACGTGCACGCACCTGGCGCGGGCAGGCCTGCCAGCACTCGCTGAGCAAGGCCGCTTTCCACGCCTGCGCGGGGTGTTCGAACACCAGCGTGGCCAGTGCGCGCGCCCAGGGCTTGTCATGCTGGATGGCGGCCACGCGCGGGCAGCCCGCGTCGGGCACGGCCTTGAAGCTGATGGCGCATGGCTGCCATACGGTGCCCGGTATCTCGCAGCCGAAATGCGCGAAGGCGGGCACGACAAACGGGTCACCCGGGCGCACTTCACGCCGCCCGTTGGCATCGCGCAGGCACGCGCTGCCCCGCTCGGCCTGCACGCGCACCGCAAACGGAAAGCGCAGGCGCGAGAGACGGACATGGGCACGGCTGATGAGTGGCATGGCTGACCGATAAGGCGGCGGGTGAAGCGCGACTGTCGCAGGATTCTAAGACTGCGTGCAACAGGGGCAATGTCGCTCGGGTGACAGAGTCGGGTGGCGCTTACAGCTCCGACAGGCCGAAGAGCCGCAGCCGCTCAAGGTCGGTCACGCGGATGGTCTGATATGACAGCGCGATCATTCCGCCTTCGGCCAGGCGTTGCAGCGCGCGGTTGACGCGCTGGCGCGACAGCCCCGTCAGCAGCCCGATCTCTTCCTGCGACAGTTCCAGCACGCTGCTCGTGCGCGGGTACAGCGCCGGGTGGAACAACTGCGCAATCGCTTGCGCCACGCGCGCATCGGCGCTCAGCAGGCGGTCGTTCTGCACGGTGGCAATGAACTGGCCCATACGCTCGTTGAGCTGCCGCACCACAAAGCTGGCAAACGGCAGGCTCTGCGCAAGCAGCGTGTTGAACACGGGTTCGGGCACCAGCAGCACTTGCGAGGTGCGGATGGCGATCACGTCATAGCGGCGGTCTTCGCGCTTGATGACGCTGCCCTCGCCGCACCAGCCGCCCGCGGGCACGCCCGAGAACGTGCAGCCGCGCCCGTCGGAGGTGTACACCGCCAGCTTGATGAGGCCGGTGTCGACGCCGATCCAGTAGCGCGACGGCTCGCCGCGCCGGGCAATGAAGGCGCCGGGCTCGAATGCCTGCAGCAGGGTTTCTCTCGCGGCCAGGGCCTGGTGTTCGGGTGCCAGCGCGGTGAACCACGCGTGGCCTTCCAGTTGCGTGGCGGGCGTGGCAGGCGTGGGGGCGCGGGTGGCGTTCATGGCAGGCGTGGGCACTCGGTCAAAGGGTGGCGGGGGCGCGTGGGGCTCAGCCGTCGCTTTGTAAGAAACCCGTCAGCCTTGGTGTGGCGCGGGTTTCCGGGCGGTTTGTCATTCAGGTGACAGAGTGCGGGAGCCGGCAGATGATAGCGTTGCCCAACAAAAAGCAACAGCGCCCGGCGCACGGAGACACAGCAATGCCCACGGATTTTGATAGCGGTCTGGCCCGCAACGCGGCCAACTTCGTCCCGCTCACCCCGATCGAGTTTCTTGCCCGCGCGGCAGACGTCTATGGTGACCGCCTGGCGATCGTGCACGGCCCCGTGCGCCAGAACTGGCGCGACACCTATGTGCGCGCGCGGCGCCTGGCCAGTGCGCTGTCGCTGGCCGGTGTGGGCCGTGGCGACACGGTGGCGGCGCTCTTGCCGAACACGCCTGCCATGGTGGAGGCACATTTCGGGGTGCCGATGGCGGGCGGCGTGCTCAATGCGCTGAACATTCGCCTGGACGCGGCCAACCTCGTCTTCATGCTGCGCCATGGCGAGGCCCGCGTGCTGCTGGCCGACACCGAGTTCGCCGACGTGGCCCGCCAGATGGCGCTGGAGATTCCCGGCCTGAAAGTGATTGCCGTGAACGACGCCCTGGGCCCGCAGGCCGAGCCGTTTGGCGAGACCGACTACGAATCCTTCCTGGCCTCGGGCGATCCGCACTACGACTGGCAGATGCCGGCAGATGAGTGGGATGCGATTGCGCTCAACTACACCTCGGGCACCACGGGCGACCCGAAGGGCGTGGTCTATCACCATCGTGGCGCCACCATCAACGCGGTATCGAACATCCTGGAGTGGGATCTGCCCAAGCACCCGGTCTACCTCTGGACGCTGCCGATGTTCCACTGCAACGGCTGGTGCTTCCCCTGGACGATCGCGGCGCGCGCGGGCGTGAACGTCTGCCTGCGCAAGTTCGAGCCGAAGCTGGTGTTCGACCTCATGCGCGACGAGGGCGTGACGCATTACTGCGCAGCGCCCATCGTGCACACCGCGCTGGTGAACGCGCCGCCGTCTTGGCGCGAGGGCCTGCGCGGGCCGGTGCGCGGCATGGTGGCGGGCGCACCGCCGCCGGCCGCCGTGCTGGCGCAGATGGAAGCCATGGGCTTCGAGCTGACGCACGTCTACGGCCTGACCGAGGTGTACGGCCCCGCAGCCGTCTGTGCCGAGCAGGACGAATGGCGCACGCTGCCCGAGCATGACCGCGCCACGATGAAGGCGCGCCAGGGCGTGCGTTACCACCTGCAATCGCAGGTGGCGGTCCTCAACCCCGAAACCATGCAACCCGTGCCGGCCGATGGCGAAACCATTGGCGAGATCATGTTCCGCGGCAACATCTGCATGAAGGGCTACCTCAAGAACGAGAAGGCCACGCGCGAGGCCTTTGCCGGCGGCTGGTTCCACACCGGCGACCTGGGCGTCTGCATGCCCGACGGCTACATCAAGATCAAGGACCGCAGCAAGGACATCATCATCTCCGGCGGCGAGAACATCTCAAGCGTCGAGGTGGAAGACGCGCTGTACCGCCACCCCGCCGTGCTGGCCGCAGCCGTGGTCGCCCAGCCCGATGCCAAGTGGGGCGAAACACCGTGTGCCTTCGTTGAACTCAAGGACGGCGCCACCGCCACCGCAGAAGACCTGATCGCGCATTGCAAGACGTTGCTGGCCGGCTTCAAGGTGCCCAAGGCGGTGTTCTTCGGGCCACTGCCAAAGACGTCGACGGGCAAGATCCAGAAGTACGAGCTGCGCCGCAAGGTGAACTCCACCTCGGCGATCGACGTGTGAGCTTGTTGCGGGCGGCCGCGTGCGCCCGCAACAAGAAGGCCACGGCCAGTGGCTGCACCCACCGCGGCTGGGATGGCGCTACTGGGCGTGCCCGAGCGGGTTGCATTCCGGCCGGGCGGCCGCCTCTGCCGTGTCCCGCACGTTGGACAGACGCAGTACCGAAAACGGGCCGAAGTAGCGCTGCGTCCGTACCAGGCATTCATAGCCCTGCGCTTGGGCATCGTCCGGGGCGTAGGCTTCAAACGTGTCCAACGTGCCCAGCAGGGCGGTGTGATCGCCGCGCCAGACAACGCGGCTCGGCCTGCCCTCAACGGACTCAACCGGTGCGGAAGCCGCATTCCGCTCGATGCGGGGGCCGGGCAGGGCCCGGAATCCGTGGAACGCGTACGTAGTCTCTTGCGTGGTGCCAACCGGCTCCGGCTCGCCGCTCGTGTTGGTTGCGGCGCCTCTCGGGTGAACGTGCTCAATGCTCACGTTGTCCGGCGCGATGGCCAGCACCAGCAGCGCCACTGCGGCAGCAAGCGCAACACCAACCTGCCGATACATCCCGCCGCGCACTCCCGGCCCGCGCGTCAACCATAGCGAGTAAGCGAGTTGCGGCAGCATCAACAACCCGCCCAGCCACAGCAACGCAGTGCCCGCAGCGTCATAACCGAGATGCCAGTTCAGCGCCGCCAGCCAGCCGATGTTTTTGGACTGGCCCAGTGCGAGGCACAGACCACCGGTGATGAGCAGCAGGGCGACAACGGCGCTGTACCGGCGCGGGGGTTGGCGGGAGGGTGGGTTGGAAAGCGCATCCATGGTGCTGTGTCGCCGTGTTCCTGGAAGTAGTGCCGCCGGCCTAGGCTGGGCGATGGTATTGGAATCGCGCACCGGCCTGGAATAAGAGGTGTTAACAAACCGCACAGATAGCGGTTTTCAGGCATCGAGTGGCCCAATGGGTGAACGCCGGAATACAAAAAAAGCCCCTCGCTATCGCGAGGGGCTTTGCATTCGCGCAAACCGATTCAGCCCAGCCTCAAGGCACCGCCACAATCGCCATCCCCCGCGGGATGTTGCCGGTGGCCGCAGACCCGCTTGCCACGGCGGTCAGCTTGCCGGTGGTGCTGTCGATGCTGTACGCGCTGACGCTGTTGTCCACGGCGTTGGCCACATAGGCGAAGGTGCCGGTGGGGTTCACGAGCACCGTTACGGGTGCGTTGCCGGTGGGGGTGGTGTCGACCAGTGTGAGGGCGCCGTTGGTGGGGTTGATGCTGAAGACGCTGACGGTGTTGTCCAGCACGTTGGCCGTGTACAGGAATCCACCCGACGGTGCGATGGCGATGTAGAACGGGTTGGTGCCGGTCGCCACGGGTGAGCCCGAGGCGGCGAGCGCGCCGGTGCCATCAATGCTGTACACGCTCAACGTGTTGTCTGCCGAGTTGGCCACGTAGGCAAAGGTGCCTGCTGGGTTCACGGCAATGAACTGCGGCGTGCCGCCCGTGGCCACGACGCTGCCCACCTGCGTGAGTGCGCCCGTGCTGCCGTTGATGCCGAACGCCATGGCCGTGCCGGTGGCGTTGCCGCTGTCGGCGTTCACCACGTAGGCGAAGGTGCCGGCGCTGTTGATGGTGACCGTGTACGGGTTGGCCCCAGCGGTGATAGGCGCCAGCGCCGTGAGCGCGCCCGTGCCGGTATCTACCGAGAAGGCCGAGAGGGTGTTGTCTCCAAAGTTGGCGGTGTACGCAAAGTTGCCGTTGGGCGTGCGCGCAATGCTGTACGGCTGAATGCCCGTGGGCGTGGGCGACCCCACTACCGTGAGCAGGCCGGTTTCCGCGTCGATGGCGAGCGTGGTGACGGTGTTGTCGTTGGCGTTGGCCACGTAGACGTACTTGCCCGCCGGGTCGATGGTCAGTGAAAGCGGCCCTTGCCCCACGGGCACCGATGCGCCGATAGCCGTTGGCATGCCGGTGGTCAGGTCCAGTGTGAAGGCGGAGATCGTGCCGTCGTTGGAGTTGACCGCGTAGCCGAACAGCGGCCGCGGTGCGCAGGCCACCGCAATGGTGGTCACGTTGCTGGTGCCCACGGTGCCGCTGCCGTTGGTAACGGTGCAGTTCTCGCCCGAGGGCCGCGTGCCAACCGTAGCGGCATACGGTGCGCCCTGTGCCAGCGCCGTGGCGAATTGGAAGCTTCCGTCGGCACTGACCGTGACCGCGTCGCCGCCGTTGTTCAGCAGCGTGACGGATTTGCCTGAGGCCAGGCCGGTGACGGTGCCGCCCACGGAGTAGGTTGCCGGGGCAGGCGCAGGGGCCGGTGTGGGTGACGGCGTAGGCGATGGCGCGGGCGTGTTGTTGTTCGTCGGTGGGGTCGTGGCGGTTGCATCTTCGCCGCCACCGCACGCGGTGAGGCCCAACGACAGCGCGGCAGCCATCACCAGCGCGGCGCCGTGCATGCCGCGTGCATGCCGTGGACCATCGGGTGGGATCGGTGCCGGTGTGGGTTGTACGTGTGCGCTGCTGCTGCGTTGCGCTTGGGCGATCAAAAGCTCGACCATGGCTTCCCCCGTTTCTGGTTGTCGCGGTTTGTTGACTCGCGTTTCCTCGAAGCATAGGTACCCGGGTTCGCACGCCGACATAGGCCAATTGACGGACAACGCCCTCGGCTTCATGGACGGAGGCGGCGCTGTAGGTCTCGTGCATGTGATTGGCGCGATACTGGCGGCTCTCGCCCGCTTCTTGCCCGTTTTTTGCCCGCTTTTTGCCCCCACGCGCTGCCAGCCATGTCCAACGCCAACCCGAGCAACAACGCCGTCGTTATCCGCCAGCTCTCTTCCGAAAATGCGGCCGATGTGGCGGACTACCGCGCCATTCGTCTTGCTGCGCTCAAGGATTCGCCAGATGCATTCGGTTCAACCTACGACGCTGAAGTCGGGCTCTCGATGGAGGCCTTTGCCGAGCGGCTGGCCACCACCATTGTGCTGGGCGCCTACGAGGCAGCGGCAGGCGCAGGCGACGCACGCATCATCGGCATGGTCGGCTTCAAGCAGCAGACGATGACAAAGCTCGCGCACAAGGGCTTTGTGTGGGGCTTCTACGTGGCGCCGGCAGCGCGAGGGCGCGGCGTGGGCGTTGCGCTGGTGGAGCGCATCGTGGCGGCGGCAACGGGGTTGGTTCAGCAGCTCACTTTGTCGGTGGTGCAGGGCAACGATGCGGCGCTGGCGCTGTACGAGCGCTGCGGGTTTGAGACCTACGGCGTGGAGCCGCGCGCGCTCAAGTCCACCACGGGCTATGCAGATGAAGTGCTGATGGTGCGCTTCCTGCAGGGCTAAGCCTGTAGGTGCAGCGCCTACGCGTGTGCGCAGGCGCTGCTGTACAGCGATCGTCGTACTGGCGCCGGAGTTGTTACGCCGCTGCAACGTACGGCGCCTTCAGCGGCACCGGGTTGCGCAGGCTCACGTTCAGCAGGTTCCAGCTGTTGATGGTGACGATCACAAAGCTCAGCTCGGCGATCTCTTCATCGCTGAAGTGCTCGCGCAGTTTGGCGAATTCTTCGTCGCTGGCATCGCTGTGCGGGGTGTTGGTGACCAGCTCGGCCCAGCGCAATGCGGCGCGCTCGCGCTCGGTAAAGAACGGGGCCTCGCGCCAGCCGGCCACGGCGTTCAGGTGGCGCGGGTATTCGCCCATCTTGATGAGGTCGCTCCAGTGCATGTCGATGCAGAAGGCGCAACCGTTGATTTGCGACACGCGCAGCAGCACGAGGTCGACCAGCCGGGCGCCCAGCAAGTCGCGGCGCAGGCCGTTCGACAGGTTCAGCAGGTTGTTGAACGCCTTCGGTGCGAGTTGGAAGTAAGCGATGCGGGGGGCTTGCGACATGAGCGGCTCCTAAAGGGTTTGGGTTGGTCACCAGGAGCAGTGGCAGGCGTTGCGTTGGTGCCCTGCGTCGCTCCATACCTTTAAGACGCCCCGCGCGGCCGGCTTGTGACAGCCCGGCCAAAAAATGTTTCGCCTTCTTTTATGCGCGGGTGCCGATGTGCGCCAGCTTGTCCGGATTGCGCACCACGTAGATGGCCACGATGCGGCCGTTTTCGATGACGAACGACTGGGCCGATTCCAGCGTGCCGTTGACGTAGCGCAGCAGGCCGGGTTCGCCATTCACGCGGGCGTGCACGTAGCGGACTTCGCCCATTGCACGCACCAGCTCGCAGTAGATCTTGGTGATCTGGCCGGCGTCTTGAATGATGCGCATGAACGAAGGCACCTTGCCGCCGCCATCGCCCACCAGTTGCGCGTCGTCTGCCAGCAGGGCGCGAATGGCGTCGCGCTGGCCCGTGCGTGAGGCCTCAGCAAAGCGCTCCAGCAAGTCCCGATGCGCATCGGGCGCAACATCAAAGCGCGGGCGCTCCTGCTGCACGCGGTCGGATGCGCGGTGCACCATCTGCCGGCACGCGGCTTCGGTCTTGCCCAGCAGGGCGGCAATCTCTGCGTAGTCCTGGTCGAACACCTGGCGCATCAGAAACGCCGCGCGCTCCTCGGGCGACAGGCGCTCCAGCACCCACAGCAGGGCCATCGACAAGTCGCCCGCCAGTTCTACGGCGGCCTCGGGCGTGGGCGCGGCAGATTCCGGTTCAACCAGAGGCTCGGGCAACCACCAGCCGACGTACGCTTCGCGCTCGGTCTTGGCGGCGCGCAGGCGGTCGATCGACAGGCGCGTGACGACGGTCACGAGCCACGCCTCGGCGGATTGCAGCGCGGTCTGATCGGTCTGGTGCCAGCGCATCCAGGCGTCCTGCAGCACGTCTTCGGCATCGGCCCGGCTGCCGAGCATGCGATAGGCAATCGCAAAGAGGCGGGGCCGGGCGGCGGTGAAGGTCGTGTCTTCGCTGTCGGTGCGGATGGCGCGGGTGGTGTGGTCGGGGCTGGGCTTGGTCATGGCGTGCGTGTCGTCTAGGGATTATGCTCCCTAGACGGGCGGGCGCGATCGGTTGTGACAGGATGCCGTGATTAACGATTATGCGGCGTTCGTCACATGCTGCGCGTCAGCCCCACTGGCGCTTGCCCTGAGCCACGGCCCCAGCGCCTGTTGCAGCGTCATCAGGTCGATCGGCTTGCCGAGCAGGCGTGCGCCGGCAATGGGCTCGCCAATCTCGGCCTCCGTGCCATAGCCGGACATCAGCAGCACATCCACGTGCGGTTGCAGGCGCAGCAGCGTGCGGGCGAGGTCCGCGCCGGATTGGCCGGGCAGGGTGAGATCAGTCAGCAGTACCTGCACGGTGCGCGTGCGGGCCAGTGCAAGGGCGTCTTCGGCAGTGGCGGCTGCCACGCACTGCAGGCCGAAAGTGGTGAGCACTTCCTGCATGGCTTCGCGCGAGGCGGTGTCGTCTTCCACCAGCAGCAACGTAGGCGGTTGTGAAGCGTCGGTTGCCACTGCATGGCCCATCGATGCCGATGCCGATTGCGCGGTGCGGTTGGCGGTGAGCACGTTGCGCACCATGCGCGCCAGGTCGTCACGCCGGTAGGGCTTGCCGAGCAGCGTCACGCCGGGCGGCAGTCTGCCGTCGTGTAGCACCTCGTCACGCGTGTAGCCTGAGACGAGCAGCACTGGCAGCGGCGGCACGCGTTGCGCGGCGCGTATCGACAGTTCGCCGCCCTTGATGGAGCCCGGCATGATCACGTCGGTAAACAGCAGGTCAATGGATGTGTCGCTGTTCATGAGCTCGAGTGCGGCCTCGCCGTTGGCGGCTGTGAGCACGCGGTAACCGAGCTGGGTCAGCATGTCGACGGCGGTCAGGCGCACGTCGGTATCGTCTTCCACCACAAGGATGGTTTCGCGCCCGCCCATGGGCGTGACGATGGTGTCGTGCGGGTCGCCGGCATCGTCCGGGGCCGCCTCCGTGCAGCGCGGGAAGTACAGCCGCACCGTGGTGCCCTGTCCGACCGCGCTGTCGATGGCGATATGCCCGCCGCTCTGCTTGACGAAGCCAAACACCATGCTCAGCCCCAGGCCCGTGCCGTGGCCGTCGGGCTTGGTGGTGAAGAAGGGCTCGAAGACGTGTTCGACCACTTCGGGCGGCATGCCTACGCCGGTGTCGGTGACGGAGAAGACGAGGTAGTCGCCGTGGGCGGGCTGGTCACGCCCTCGTGCTTTTGTGCTGTCGAGCGTGATGTTGTTGGCCGCAATGGTCAGTATGCCGCCGCCGCGCATGGCGTCGCGTGCGTTGATGGCGAGGTTCAGCAGCGCGTTTTCGAGCTGGTTGCGGTCGGCCTGCACGTTCCACAGGTCGTCGGCCAAGCGCGTTTCCACCTTGATGGCTTCGCCCAGCGCACGGTGCAGCATTTCGCTCATGCCTTGGATCAGCCGCGTCGGTTTGACGACCGCAGGCGAGAGCTGCTGGCGCCGCGCAAAGGCGAGCAATTGCGCCGCGAGCGTGGCACCGCGCTGCACGGCTCGCGTGGCGGCGGCAATCCGATGCTGCACGCGTGTGTTGCCCGGCGCTTCCACCGACAGCAACTGCAGGTTGCCGGCAATCACCTGAAGCACGTTGTTGAAGTCGTGCGCCACGCCGCCGGTCAAGTTGCCGATGGCTTCCATCTTTTGAGCCTGGCGCAATTGCGCTTCCACTTCAGCGCGGGCAGACAGCGCATCGGCCACGCGTTGCTCCAGCGTTTCGGTCAACTGGCGCAGGGCCTGTTCGGCGGCCTGCCGTTCGCGCTCGGTCTGCACGCGCTCGGTGGTTTCCACCACGATGGCCAGTACGCCGGCTGGGCTGCCGGTGTCGTCGGGCAGCGGGCTGTAGTAGAGATCCATCCACACATCTTCGGGGCGGCCGTTGCGCAGCAGGACGAGTTCTTTGTCGCGGTACGACAGCGTGCCGCCACCCAGGCAGACATCCATGACGTGCCGGTTGAAGTCGGCCACTTCGGGCCAGCCGAGTTCCACCGGGCAACCAAGAAGATACGGATGACGCCCGCCGGCAAATACGGCGTAAGCGTCGTTGTAGATCATGTAGCCATGGCGTTCCCACATCATGACCAGCGGTACGGGCGATGCCAGCACCATTTGCACCGCGGCGTGCAGGCTGCTCGGCCAGCCCTGGATCGGGCCCAACTGGGTAGCGCCCCAATCGAATGCCAGCACGCGCTGCGCCATCTCACCCTTCCACCCCAGGCAATCATGGTCATGCGCGAGAAACGGCATAAAGTCTCCTCTGTGGCGGGCAGCACAAATGCGGCCGAGTCGCGGTCATTCTAGAAAACGGGGAGGCCGGCCGGCGTCGGCATCCGACGGCTCAAAGCGATGTTGCGCACGCAGAAAACGTGCCCGAGGCGCCCGACACGCTTTGCGCTGGCTGTCTATCATGTGCATCCGTGCCCGCGCAGTCGCGCGCTTCGCACCGGAGTTTCCTACCCACCATACGCCCACACTCGCCAGGAGTTTTCATGAAGTTGATCGGCATGCTTGATTCCCCGTACGTGCGCCGCACGGCCATTTCGCTCAAGCTGCTCGGGCTGCCGTTCGAGCACGCGTCGGTGTCCGTCTTCCGGCATTTCGACCAGTTCCGCGCCATCAACCCGGTCGTCAAGGCACCCACCCTGGTGTGCGACGACGGCACCGTGCTGATCGACTCCACGCTCATCATCGACTACGCAGAGGCGCTGGCGGGCCGCAGCCTGATGCCAGCCGCCATTGCCGAACGCCAGCACGCGCTGCGCGTGATCGGCCTGGCGCTGGCCGCGTGTGAAAAAGCGGTGCAGATCGTCTATGAACACAACCTGCGCCCGACCGAGAAAGTGCACGGGCCCTGGGTCGAGCGCGTGCACAGCCAATTGCTGGCGGCGCTGGAAGCGCTGGAAGCGGAGTGGAAGGACGCGCCGCTACCCGTCGAGGCAGGTGAGCTGACGCAGGCCGGCGTGACGGTGGCCGTGGCCTGGGCCTTTATCCAGTTGATGGTGCCGGACCGCGTGCCGGCGGCGGATTATCCGCGCCTGGTGGCGTATTCGGCGGCTGCGGAACAGCTGGGCGTCTTTCGTGAGTTGCCGATGGATGCGGTTTGATGGCAGTTCAGTTCAGGCCACCTGCGGCTCGATGTTGGCCTGACGGTACAGCCCGCCCACCAAGTCGGATTCGGTAACGATGCCGGCCAGTCGGCCGTCGGCATCCAGCACCGGAATGTGGTGGTGGCCGGCGCTGGCAAACATCGGCACCAGATCCGACATGGGCGCCGTGGCAGCGATGGTCTGCACGCGCGTTTTCATGTGATCGGCCACGCGCGGCGGCGTGAGCGTGCCGATGCTGAACCAGCGGCGCAGCGTCTGGCGCATGTCTGCCGGCGCCAGGCCGAGCAGGTCGACGCGCGTGACGATGCCCACCACGCGCCGTCCTTCGTCCACCACCGGCAGTGCCTTGAAGCCATGCTGACGCAGCAGTTGCAGTGCGCGCGGGATCGACGTGCTGGCCGAGACCGTGACCACCGGCGTGGTCATGATGTCGGCGCAGGCGAGCGCGTGGAACGTGCGCGTGTAGGCCTGCAGTTGCATCTCGCGCAGCACGGCTTCAATGTCTTCGGGGTCGATGTCGAGCAGCTCGCTCTGGCGGCGCAGCGCGGCGACGATGTCGGCGCGGGTGAAGCCGGCCGCCGTGGGCGGGCGTTCAGCCGCGGGCAGGCGTTGCGCGTGCGGATACCGGTGGCCCGTGGCCGCGTGGTACACCAGCGCGCCCACCAGCAGCAACGCTGATTGAATCAGGATCGGCTCCAGTACGAAGCGATAGCCCAGCGCATGCACGGCCGGCCCGCCAATCACGGCGGTGAGCGCTACCGCCCCCGATGGCGGGTGCACGCAGCGCAGCGCAAACATGCCCGCAATGGCCGCCGAGATGGCCAGCGCAGACGCAATCACCGGGTCGTCCACCAGCAGTGCGAAGGTCACGCCCACGGTGGCCGCCACCAGGTTGCCGCCGATGATCGACCACGGTTGCGCGAGCGGGCTGGCCGGTACCGCAAACAGCAGCACGGCAGAGGCGCCCATTGGCGCGACCAGCAGCGGGATCAGCGTGGCAGCGCCCGGCACCATCTTCATCATCGTGCCGGTAAAGAGGATGCCGACGAGCGCGCCAACGGCGGAACGGACGCGCTCGCTCCAGCGCACCGTCACGGGTGCAGGAATAAAGCTGTGGAGCCAGCGACGCAGGGCGGGATGCAGAGGTGAAGCGGACATGGTCGACGGGACGGCGATTGCCCGGACGAGGCTTCACCAAAGTCAAAAAACGCAGCCGGCGATTGTATCACCCTGTGACATAAAGCACTGTCAGCGCTGTCATGGCGCGGAATGCCCCAATGTAGGGCGCAGATCACGCAGATTTGTCAACGAAACGTCACCGTTTTTTCACGGCGCGTGCCGAGACTGCTGGGCTTTCCAGCGCTCTCTTCGGGTTGCAAGCCCGTCGCACCATGTCCTTTACTGTTCGCCCCGCGTTCTCTCACCCGCGTCTTTGCTCCAGTTTCGTTGCGCTGTTCGGCGCCCTCGCGCTTACCGCGTGCGGAGGCGGCGGCGACACCACCACGGCGCCGGTAGCCACCACGCAAGCCATTCCCGCGCCGCCGGCAGACCCGGGCTTTGTCGACACGGCGGCGGTGGCCACTGGCGTACCGGCGTTCGTCGACAACATCGCCACCAACCAGCGCGGCGATGCGCGCTACGCCACGCTCGGCACCAACGCCGGTGTGCGCCTGTTCACGCGCTTTCTCGACCTGTGGCAGCCGCTCACGGAAATCGTGGATGCGGGGGTGAGCGCGCCGGCCAATGGCTCGTTCCCGGCGGTGGTCGCGTCCACGTGGACGGGCCTGCCCAACGATGGCACGGCCGGCGGCACGCAGCTCAACCTGCCGGTCTTGAACGCAAACGTTCAATACGTGGTGAATGCGACCACCAACCGCACGCAGGCCCAGGCCGACGCAGCGTACTTTGACGACCGCCGCGGCAAGGGCTACAGCGTGAGCGACGGCATGGGGCCGCTGACCACCGCGTGGCGCACGCTGGCGCAGCAGACCACGTCCATCACCACCGTGCCGGCCGATGCGACCACCGTGCTCTACAACGACAGCGGCAACAACACCGGCGTGGGCACCTCGGGCGGCAATACCGCCTTCGGCAAGGTCGTCGACCTGATCAACACGGTGGGCAACAACGCATCCACCGAGCCGTCCAAGCGTTTCTACAAATATGCGCGGCCATACCGCTGGAGCAGCAGCGTGGTCGTCGTGCCGACGCTGGTGCCGGCCGAGAGCCCAACGCCCACGACCGATGGCGGCTTCATCAGCGGCCACTCGGCCGAAGCCGTGCGCGATACCGTGGCGATGGCGTATCTGGTGCCTGAACGCTTCCAGCAGATCGTGGCGCGCGGGATGGAACTGGGCGAGAACCGCATCCTGGCGGGCATGCATTCGCCGCTGGACGTGATGTCCGGCCGCATGATCGGCATTGCTGCGGCCGCGGCCAACCTGGCGGACCCGGCCAACGCCACGCTCAAGGTGGCGGCCTTCTCGCAAGCGCACACCGCCCTGATGGCGCAGACGGGCACGGATGCCACCAGCTTCCCGGCGCTTGCGCAGTCCGGCACGCTCGCCACCGACCGCTTTGCCGACTACGCCACCAACCAGACCAACTTCACGCGTCGCATGACCTTCGGCTTCACGCAGATCGGCGCCACGACGCTGGTGCCGGTGGTGCCCAAGGGCGCCGAGGTGCTGCTGGAAACGCGCTTCCCGTATCTGAGTGCTGACCAGCGCCGCGTGGTGCTCAAGACCACGGAGCTGGCTTCCGGCTACCCGGTGCTCGACGACGCCGAAGGTTGGGGCCGCCTCAACCTGTTCGCTGCGGCGGACGGCTACGGCGCGTTCAATGGCAACGTGATCGTGTCGATGGACGCAACGCAGGGCGGCTTCAACGCGGCCGACACGTGGCGCAACGCCATCTCCGGCGCGGGCAAGCTTACGCTGCAAGGCAGCGGCACGTTGCGTCTGGCTGGCGCCAACACCTACACCGGCGGCACGCAGGTCGCAGGTGGTGTGCTGGAAGCCGATTCGGCCAACGCGTTCGGCGCGGGCGATGTGTATGTGGGCGCCGGCACGCTGGCCGTCCAGGCGCCGGCAGCGGTGGCCATTGCGGGCAAGTTCACGCAACTGCAGGGCACCACGCTGGATCTGGCCATCGGCCCGAACGGTCAGGGCAAGCTGAGCGTGGCTGGCCTCACCACGATTGCCGGCGGCACGCTGCACGTGAAGTTCGTGAACGGCTACGCGCCCAAGGTGGGCGACACCATCGCCGTGGTGGATGGCGCGGGCAGCAACCGCCAGTTCTCGTCGGTGGTCGTTGACGGCTTCAAGGCCACGGCCATCTACACGGCTACCGGCATCCAGATCCACCTGGACGCCTGATCGCCCTGATCGCTTACCTGAGCGGTAGCAGCACGTCCGTCACGGCTTCGTGTTCGGGCACGTCGGGGTAGAAGCGCACGCGCTGGAACAGCAACGGCGCGTCGCGCAATTCCTCGCCGCTGGCGGGCAGCCAATCGGCATACAGGTACGCAACGCTCTGGCCGAGCGTATCGTCGGAGCCCGTGTGACGCAGCACGGCGTAGCGGCCGCCTGCCAGCGTTTTGCTCGCTACGCCCGCAGCATTAGGTGCGACCGGTGCGGGCGTGGCCGCGCAGATATCCATGCGGAACGCCTCGGGCGGCACATCGTCGGGGTTGTCGTAGACGACGTTGTACGTGGCCGAAACGCTTGGGTGCAGCCGATGCTCGCGGCGCCAGGCGATGAACGTGCGGATGGTCTCGCCCAGGCGTGCTGGGTCACCGCGGTGCTCGATAGCCGCGACGGGCACGGCTTCGCGCTCGACGATCTCGACGGAATGGGATTGCGGTCGTGCGGGCATGTGTTGGCTCCTGAGGGCGCGCAGCGCCTGTAGATCAGTGGCCCAGGGCGCCCACTGCGGCGCCGCCCGAAATGCTGACGGCGATTGCCCCGTTTGCCTGCGGAACGCCCGCGCAAATGCTTCCGGCCCTTCGTATCCGCACGCTAGCGCGATGTCGGTGATACGCGCATCGTCGCGATAGGCGAGTTGATGTGCGGCGCGCTTCAGGCGCAGCAACTGCACATAGCGGCCGACGTTCATGCCGAACAGCAACGAGAACTGGCGGTGGAAGTGGTAGCTGGAAAACGCGGCGACCTCGGCTAGCCCGTCCACGTCGAGCGTGCCTTCCAGATGCGCGTCGATGTGTGCGAGCACGGCGCGGAAGCGGGCGAGGTAGCGGTCGGTGGCGGTGGTCAACATGGGGCTCCTGGGTAGCAACACGGTAGCGGTGTGCTCCTTCGCGTGCCTGATCGCAATTGCTCGATGCCATAAAAAAACCGCCCCGAGAGGCGGTTTCTTCTGTGCGTCAGCGTGGCTTCAGGCAAACGCCTTGGCCGGCTCACCTGCCAGGCCAGCTGCTTCGCGCAGCAGCAGGGCCTTGTCGGTGGCTTCCCAGCTGAACTCCGGCTCTTCGCGGCCGAAGTGGCCGTACGCGGCGGTCTTTTCGTAGACCGGGCGCAGCAGGTCCAGCATCTGCACGATGCCCTTCGGGCGCAGGTCGAAATGCTCCTGCACGAGCTTGGCGATCTGCTCGTCCGGGATCACGCCCGTGCCTTCCGTGTACACCGTGATGTTGATCGGGCGTGCCACGCCAATCGCGTAGCTCACCTGCACCTGGCACTGGCGCGCCAGGCCGGCGGCCACCACGTTCTTGGCGACGTAGCGCGCGGCATAGGCGGCCGAACGGTCGACCTTCGACGGGTCCTTGCCCGAGAACGCGCCGCCGCCGTGCGGGGCTGCGCCGCCATACGTATCGACGATGATCTTGCGGCCGGTCAGGCCGCAGTCGCCTTGCGGGCCGCCGATGACGAAGCGGCCGGTCGGGTTCACCAGGTATTTGGTGTCAGCCAGCATGTGCGAGGGCAGCACCGGCTTGATGATCTCTTCGATCACCGCTTCGCGGATGGCCTCTTGCGACATCTCCGGCGCGTGCTGGGTAGACAGCACCACGGTATCCACGCTGTGCGGCTTGCCATCCACATAACGCACCGTCACTTGGGACTTGGCGTCCGGGCGCAGCCAGGGCAGGCGGCCGTCGCGGCGCAGTTGCGACTGGCGCTCGACCAGACGGTGTGCGTAGTAGATCGGGAAAGGCATCAGCTCGGGCGTTTCATCGCACGCGTAGCCGAACATCAGGCCCTGGTCGCCGGCGCCCTGGTTCAGGTAGTCGTCCGATGCGCGGTCGACGCCCTGGGCAATGTCGGGCGATTGCTTGTCGTAAGCGACGAGGACGGCACAGCCCTTGTAGTCGATGCCGTATTCGGTGTTGTCGTAGCCGATGCGCTTGATGGTTTCGCGCGCTACGTGGATGTAGTCGACGTTGGCCGTCGTGGTGATTTCACCCGCGAGCACCACCAGGCCGGTGTTGCACAGCGTTTCTGCTGCGACGCGCGCATATTTGTCCTGAGCGAGGATAGCGTCCAGGATGGCGTCGGAAATCTGGTCGGCGACCTTGTCGGGATGGCCCTCGGAGACCGACTCCGAGGTGAAGAGGAAGTCGTTGGACACGGCTGTTAGCTCCAGATTGGCTATCACGTTGCCAATCCGTTAAGCCACGGCCGGCGACGCTTTAGCGGTATTTAGCAACCTTGCCGAGGTTTGTGGCCAAGCAAGGATTCGCCCCGCAAGTTGTCAGTTAACTCGGCGAATCGCGCTATTATACGCGGCACTTTTCGGGGCCGCAGCAAGGCCTGTCAAGACCCTGCTCCCCTGTCGACTGCGACCAACACATTGCAGCGTACGCACGCATGACCTTCCTCTACTGGCTGTTTTCTCGCCTGCCCCTGCCAGTGCTGCAGGCGCTGGGCGGCTGGCTGGGAGCGTTGGCCGCCAAGGTGCCCGGCCGCTATCGCGACCGGCTCATCGCCAACTTCCGCCACGCCTATCCCGACGTCACGCCCGCCATGCTCAAAGAGGCGGGGCGCTCTGCCGGCCGGATGGTGTTCGAGATGCCGTACTTCTGGGTGCGCAAGAACGGGGCGGACGTTGCTCCGCACCTGTTCGACGTTTGCCGAGAAGCTGTTGAGCGCGCGCTTGCAGATGGGCGCGGCCTGATCTTCCTCACGCCGCATCTGGGCTGCTTCGAGGTCTTGCCGCAGGCCTACGCGCGCGAGCATCCGGTCACGTCGCTGTTCAAGCCGCCGCGCAAGGAGAGCCTGCGCACCTGGATCGAGAACATGCGCAAGGGGCCTAACATGCACATGGCCCCGGCGGACCCGCGCGGCGTGCGCATGCTGGTGCGTGCACTCAAGCGCGGCGAGGCCGTTGGCATCCTGCCCGACCAGACGCCCACCGGCGGCGAAGGTGTATGGGCGCCGTTCTTCGGCAAGCCTGCCTATACGATGACGCTGGTGCACCGTTTGCATCGGCTGACAGGTGCGCCCGTCGTGGCACTGTTTGCCGAACGGCTGCCGCGCGGCGCCGGCTACCGCTTGCACATGCATGAGCTCGGCGATCTACCCGAAGACGCCACGCAAGCTGCGACCCTCATCAATGCCGCCATCGAACAGTTGATTGCCGTGGCGCCGACGCAATATCTCTGGGGCTATAACCGCTACAAGCATCCCAAGGGCGCGGACGCTCCGCCCGCTGCCTGACACTCTGCCTTTATGGAACGTTTCTCTGCCAAACTCGGACTCGGCTTTCTATGGCTGCTGTCCTTCTTGCCGTACGGTTTTGTCGCGCGTTTTGGCGAAGGCCTGGGCGGGCTGCTGTACCGCATTCCCAATGGCCGCCGCCGCGTGGTGCTGGCCAACCTGCGTGCGTGCTTTCCCGAGAAGTCCGAGGCCGAGCGCGAAGCCATGGCGCACGATGTCTTCCGCAAGGTCTTCCGCAGCTTTGCCGAGCGCTCGTTTGCGTGGTTCGCATCGGAAAAGCGCCTGATGCGCGTGGTGAAGATCGACGACCAGGCCAATCTGCCGGCGCTCCACGGCCAGCCGCACATTCTCGTCACGCTGCATCTGTCAGGTGTGGAGATCGGTGCGCTGGCGCTGACGGACTACTTGCGCACGCACGTCGGCAACGCGGGCTGCTCGCTGTACACGCGCATGGCCAACCCGGTGCTCGATGACGCCATCAAGGCGCTGCGCAGCCGCTTTGGCGCGACCATGGTGTCGCGCAACGAAAACATCCGCCAGATCATGCGCACCATCAAGCGCGGCGAGGCGCTGCAGCTCATTTCCGACATGGATTTCGGCGAGCGCGACTCGGAGTTCGTGCCGTTCTTCGGCGTGCCGGCGCTCACGCTCAATGCCATTCCGCGCATGGCATCGATGACTGGCGCCAAGGTGATCCCGATGTACACCGAGATCCTGCCCAACTACGAGGGCTATGCGCTGCGCATCCTGCCCGCGTGGGAGAACTACCCCACCGGAGACCTGACCGCCGACACGCGCCGGATGAATGCCTTCTTTGAAGACGCCATCCGCCCGCGCATCACCGAGTATTACTGGGTGCACAAGCGCTTCAAGCACCGCCCCGAGGGCATGCCGGGCATTTACTGATGCCGGGAGCCGGCCGGGGCAACCGGGGCCGGCTCGCTTTAGAATGGGCGTTTTCCGAACGCTCATTGCCGCATCTGTGCGGCCAGCCATGAAACTGCACTTCACCAAGATGCATGGCGCGGGCAACGACTTTGTCGTGCTCGACGGCATCCAGACCCCGATCGACTTCACGCCCGAGCAATGGGCTGCCATTGCCGACCGCCACTTTGGCGTGGGGGCAGATCAACTCCTGCTGGTCGAGCGTTCGACACGGCCCGATGTCGATTTCCGCTACCGCATCTTCAACCACGACGGCGGTGAGGTGGAGCACTGCGGCAATGGCGCCCGCTGCTTCGTCAAGTTCGTCACCGACCGGGGTTTGACCGATAAGCGCACCGTACGCGTGGAAGTCATGAACGGCATCGCCACGCTGACAATGCAGGACGATGGCCAAGTGACCGTTGACATGGGGGCACCGGTATTCGAGGCGGCGCGCCTGCCGTTCCTGCCCGAAGGTCTGCCCACCCGCGTCGAAGGCGAAGACACGCAGCATGCGCTGCAAATCAACGGCCGCACTGAATGGATCTCGACCGTGTCGATGGGCAATCCGCACGCGGTGCAGATTGTCGACGACACGGAGGCTTTTCCCGTGCTGGAAGACGGCCCGCTGATCGAATCACATGCCGTGTTTCCTCGTCGCGTGAATGCGGGATTCATGCAGATCGTCGATCGTCATTCCGTGCGTCTGCGCGTGTACGAGCGCGGCGCGGGCGAGACGCTCGCCTGTGGCACTGGCGCATGCGCAGCGGTGGTGGCCGGCATCCGTCGTGGCCTGATCGATTCGCCCGTCAAGGTGGCCACACATGGCGGCGATCTGACCATCGCCTGGGCGGGCGTTGGCCAACCGGTCATGATGACGGGCCCCGCCACGACCGTCTTTGAAGGCACGCTGGACCTGGATGCGCTCAAGCTGACCGCCGCCGCGCATTGATATTGCGGATACCGCACGGCGGCCTGCCGCCTACGTCAGAGCAACAAGCCAACAAGGAGATACCGTGGCATCCAGCGGCAAGAACCCGATTGACTCCTGGTATTTCGACGGCAGCAGCAAGTTCAAGATTGCCAAGTTCGATCCTGCCGCCAAGCCGTGCACCACGGGTAGTAAGGCAGGCGACCAGGTACGGCTGGCCGAACTCTCTGCGCGCATAGAGGCACTCCAGGACATTTTCTATGCTGAGCACCGGCGCAAGCTGCTGGTCGTGCTGCAGGGCATGGATACCGCGGGCAAGGATGGCACGGTACGCACCGTGTTCCGTGCGCTCGACCCACTTGGCCTGCGCGTGGAGGGTTTCAAGGTGCCGACGCCCCTGGAGCTGGCGCACGACTTCCTCTGGCGCATACACGCACAGGTGCCAGCCGCTGGCGAGATCGCCATCTTCAATCGCAGCCATTACGAAGATGTGCTCGTCACTCGCGTGCATGGCGATATCGACGCCGCCGAGTGCAAGCGCCGCTACGCTCACATCAACGCGTTCGAGCAGATGCTGGCCGAGACTGGCACCACCATCATCAAGTGCTTTTTGCATATCTCCAAGGACGAGCAGCGCGACCGGCTGCAGGAGCGTATCGACGATCCGCAAAAGCACTGGAAGCTCGGGATGGCGGACCTTGAAGACCGCAAGCTCTGGGACGACTACATGGCCGCCTACGAAGACGCCATCAATGCCACGGCCACCCCGCACGCGCCCTGGCACATTATTCCGGCGAATTCCAAGTCGCACCGCAGCCTGATGGTGGCGGAGATTCTGCTGGCGGTGATGGAGCGGTTGAAGCCGGAGTATCCGGCGGGGAATCCGGCGTATTCGGGGTTGAAGATCGAGTAGGGCGTTGGGTTGTGGGTTGATGAACCACAAAAAACAAAACCCCGGCGAAGTCCATCAACCGGGGTTTCCCAACAGTACAGCGAAAAGCGTCAGATCGCGCTAACGCCGTATTTGTCCCGGTAGGCCGCGGCCTTTTCACGGTAGCCAGCCAGCGCAGGATCGCCAGCCCCATCCAGATATCCCAGCAAGTCATCCAGGTTGGCAATCGACACCACCGGCATCCCATACTGCGCCTGCACATCCTGCACCGCAGAGCGCTCGCCGATATCCACAGCATTGCCGCTGCGCTCCATCCGATCCATCAGGATCAGCACGGCAGCCGGCGTCGCGCCAGCGGCGCGAATCAGCTCAACCGACTCGCGCACCGAGGTGCCGGCGGAAATCACGTCATCGACGATCACCACGCGCCCCTGCAGCTTCGCGCCGACCAGGCTGCCGCCTTCGCCGTGGTCCTTGGCTTCCTTGCGGTTGTACGCAAAGCCCACATTGCGGCCCAGGCCTGCGAGCGCGACGGCGGTGGCCGACGCCAGCGTGATCCCCTTGTAGGCCGGCCCGAACAGCATGTCGAACTCGACACCCGAGTCCAGCAGGGTTTTCGCATAGAATTGCGCGACTTGGCCCAGCAGCGCGCCGTCTGCGAACTTGCCGGCGTTGAAGAAATAGGGCGACGTCCGCCCCGCCTTGGTCACGAATTCCCCGAACGACAGCACGCCGGCTTCCACCGCAAAGCGGATGAAGGATTGGCGCAACTCGCTGTTTTGGCTCATCTTTTTTCTCTGGTCTGCAAAAAAGTCCCGCCATGTTACGCATCATTTCCGCCAACCTCAACGGCGTTCGCTCCGCTGCCAGCAAAGGCTTTTTCGAATGGATGGGCAAGCAGGACGCCGATTTCGTCTGTGTGCAGGAACTGAAATGCGCGCAAGACGACATGACGCCCGAATTCCTGGCGCCGCACGGCTACCACGGCGTGTTCCAGCACGCGGTGAAGAAAGGCTACAGCGGCGCAGGCCTGTACACGCGCCACAAGCCGGATGAAGTCATCGTCGGTTTCGATAACGGCGAGTTCGACGCCGAAGGCCGCTATGTCGAGGCCCGCTACGGCAAGCTGTCGATCATCTCGGTCTACGTGCCGTCGGGCTCCAGCGGCGAAGAGCGCCAGCAGGCCAAGTTCCGCTTCATGGACCTGTTCATGGAGCACCTCAAAGACCTGCGCCACGAAAAAGGGCGCGAGGTCGTGTTGTGCGGCGACGTCAACATCGTCCACAAGGAAATCGACATCAAGAACTGGAAGGGCAACCAGAAGAACTCCGGCTGCCTGCCCGAAGAGCGCGCGTGGCTGACCAAGCTGTTTGACGAAGTCGGCTACGTGGATGTTTTCCGCACGCTGGACGACCGCCCCGAGCAGTACACGTGGTGGAGCAACCGCGGCCAGGCTTACGCAAAGAACGTCGGGTGGCGGATCGATTACCAGATCGCCACGCCGGGCATTGCCGCCACCGCGCGCCGCACGTCGATCTTCAAGGACATCAAGTTCAGCGACCACGCGCCGCTGACGATCGATTACGACACCAAGGTGCACTGGTAGGCACTTTATTGCGCTGCCGCAGAAATTTCTTCGTCAGCCGCTACAATGCAAAACTCACGCGCCGGCATGGGGTCGGCGTTGTGCTTTTTGCTCCTCTGTTTTTAGCGAGATCGCCATGGCATTCAAGGTTTTCGTCGACGGTCAGGAAGGCACCACTGGCCTTCGCTTGCTCGACTATCTGTCGCAGCGCGACGATATCGAGCTGCTGCGCATCGCCGAAGACAAGCGCAAGGATTCAGCCGAGCGCGCCAAATTCCTGAATGCCGCCGATGTCGCATTCCTGTGCCTGCCGGACGTCGCCTCGCGCGAGGCCGTCTCGCTGGTCAACAATCCGAACACCTGCATCATCGACGCCAGCACCGCGTTCCGCACGTCGGATGATTGGGTCTACGGCCTGCCCGAGTTGAACAAGGGCCAGCGCGAGCGCCTGCGCAACACCAAGCGCATCGCCGTGCCGGGCTGCCACGCCAGTGCTTTCGTGCTGCTGATGCGCCCGCTGGTGGAGGCGGGCATCGTGCCGGCCGACTACCCGGTCACCGCGTTCTCGCTCACGGGCTACAGCGGCGGTGGCAAGGCGATGATTGCCGACTACCTCGCCGCCAATAATCCGAAGCTGGACAGCCCGCGCCCGTACGCGCTGGCACTGGCACACAAGCACCTGCCGGAGATGCGCGTGCAGAGCAAGCTGTCGCTCGCGCCGATCTTCACGCCGGTGGTCGGCAACTTCCTCAAGGGCCTGGCCGTGACGATCGGCCTGCACCCGCAGCATCTGGCACGCAAGGTGAGTCCGGCAGACATCGCCAAGGTGTTTGCCGATTACTACCAGGGTGAGCAGTTCATCCGCGTGGCGCCGGCTGACAATGTTGCGACGCTCGATAACGGCTTCTTCGACGTGCAGGGTGCCAACGACACCAACCGCGCCGACCTGTTCGTGTTCGGCTCGGACGAGCGCATGGTCGTCACCGCGCGCCTGGACAACCTGGGCAAGGGCGCGGC
This sequence comes from Ralstonia chuxiongensis, assembly GCF_024158925.1. Taxonomy (NCBI): domain Bacteria; kingdom Pseudomonadati; phylum Pseudomonadota; class Betaproteobacteria; order Burkholderiales; family Burkholderiaceae; genus Ralstonia; species Ralstonia chuxiongensis. The sequence goes on from NZ_JAMYWC010000002.1 coordinate 412,352, forward strand.
CGGCGCCGCGGTGCAATGCATGAACGTGCATCTGGGCGTGGATGAGGCGACCAGCCTGCACGTGGAAGCACCGATTCCTGCAGCCGGCGCCGAGCACGCTGTGCGCGAGGCCGCTCCGGGTTTTGCGAGCTGATCGATTACCGCCTGGGTTGAAACGAAAAACGCGCCTTCGGGCGCGTTTTTCTTTGGTGTTGCGACTTACCTACTTTGCGCGCCTGCCGGAATGTTGAACAGCATGCCGCCGCCGTTGCCGCCCGCCATCACGCTCGGCGTCACACCGTTCCATTTCTCGATGGCGGCACGTTCGAGCTTCAGGCGTTCCCACGCCAGCAGGCGGTCATCCAGCGATGAGGCGAGCGCGCGGTTGGCCGCAGCTTCGCCTTCAGCAATCGCCACCTTCTTCTTGGCTTCAGCCTGAGCGGAACGCACTTCGTTCTCGGTGCGGATCGCATCCTGAATGGCCTTGGTCTTGGCGCTCACCGCATCGAGCAACGAGCGTGGCGGGCGCAGCGAGCCGACAATGCCGAACTGCTTGATCGACACGCCCAGCGGTGCAAGCCGCGCGTCCAGCTCGTTGGTCAGCCGCGCGACGAACTCTTCCTTCTTGCCGCCGTTCACGTCGTCAAAGTTGTATTCCGAGCCGATGGCGACGATGACGTTGCGCGCCGTGTCGCGCAGGTAGCCGTGCGTGAAGGTCTCGATGCGATCGGCGCGGAAGTTGGTGTAGAACGCCGGCACCTTGTCGCGGTCGAGCTGGTACGAAACAGCCACGTCCACATTCACAGGTACGGCGTCCTTGGTGTTGAACGTCAGCTCTTCGTTGAGCGCGTGGCCCTCATTCACATCTTGCGTCCAGATCACGCGCTGCACGTAGGTCGGGTATTGGATGATCGCCGTTTGCACGGGGTTGTAGAACACGAACCCGGTGACGACGTTTTCATGCGTGATGCCGCGATCGACGAGTCGGTTGATCTTGATGCCCGTGTAGCCGGGCGGAATGATTTGCCAGTTCAGCAGGAAAGTCCGCCCGATGGCCAGCGCCGCAACGGCGCCGAAGACGAGCGCGAGCAGTTTGACCGGCAGCTTGCTTGCCGTGACTTGAGGCATAAGGGTTCCCCTTGCTTGTTGGTTTGCTTCTGAGGTGTGGCTGGCGGGGCAGGCGCGCTGCTTACGCAGAGGCCCGCTTGCTGGCGCAGGAATCGTCAGCGATTCCCGTCAGGGATGGCCGCGCCCGGTGGGCGGGGTGGCAAGCAAGCTTGCCAATGGTGATGAGGCGGTGAGCTTCAATACGACCGAGGTGGCGCATTGCGATGCCCGGATGTTGCGATGCACAAAGTATAGGGCGGCGCCCGATTTTTGCTCCCCTCCGGAAGCACTAGAGCGCGGCTTCGAATGCGCGGGCGTTTTGGCGCCGAATCAGGCGTCGCCGGGGTTGATGCGTGCGGGGTTCCAGCCCAACGCGTTGTACACGTGATAGCGCGCAATGCCGATCCACTCGTGCAGCGCGAAGTCCGTCAGCGCGAAGTTGTACGCCATCGGCAAGGGCGATGCCGCGGCCTGCAGATCGTCGGCGCGCACGGGAACCGGCGCCATGCCGAAGTGCGTGAAATACAGCAGGCTGCGTCGTAGGTGGATAGCCGACGATACGAGCACCGTGCGATCAGCCGCGTATTGCGCAAGCACCGTGCGTGAGAACTGGGCGTTCTGCCACGTATTCATGCTCTTGGGCTCCATCAGTACGTCGGCCTGGTCGACGCCGAGGGCAACGAGTTCACGGCCATATACCGTGGCTTCCGGCTCGCCGTGGTGGCGGGCATCGCCACCGCTGACCAGAATCTTGCAATCGCCGTCGGCCTTGCGGCAGGCCTGATACAACTGCGCCGCTTCCACCATGCGCGGATACGAGAACAGCCCGGGCTCGACTGCGTCGCCCACGCGAAACGTGCCCGCGCCCAGCAGCACGATTGCGTTGCGCGCGCCCCATTGGATGTGCGGCTCGTTCTCGAAGGGCTTTTCCAGCGAATCCAGCAGCCACGCCGGCACTGGCCCGCAGCCGATCGCCATCACCAGCACACCCGTGAATACCGCCAGCCCGCGCGCAGCACGACGTCGGCCGCGGGCTGCACACACCGTTGCCACGATCACTAGCACACATAGGATGGTCAGGCTCACAGGTTCCTCCAGGTTGGCGCGGCACGCGCGCACGCGAGGCGCCATCGTAAAGAGGAATGAACGGTTGCGCGACCCGTCTGCTTACGGGGTTGTTGCGGCAGGCTGCGGATTGGCTGAAGGCAGCAATCGGATGTGCCTTTCACTCCGCCGCGCCAATCTTCCCGAGCAACGCACGCAACATCGACCGCTCGGCCGGGCCAAGCGCCGCAAGCATGCGCTCCTCCGTCTCGACATGCGAGGCAACGAGCCCGTCAATCAGCTCAAAGCCTGCATCGGTGAGGGCGATCTGCAGGCCGCGCCGGTCTTCGGGATCGGTCCTGCGGACAATGAGACCACGTGTTTCCAGCCGGTCAAGCCGATTGGTCATGGCCGAGGTCGACAACATCATGTCCTTGGCCAGCGCTGACGGCGACAGCGCCTCTTCGCGGCCATTGCGGCGCAGGGTGAGCAGCACGTCAAAGCCGGCCATGTCGAGCTCTGCCTCGGCCACGTTGGCGACGACCGCCTGCCGCAGACGTTCGCCCGCGCGCCAGATTTCACCGCAGACCGCCATCGGACTTGGGTCGATGTCCGGACGCTCCCGACGCCACTGCGCGAGAATGCCGTCCATCGGCCCGCCTTGTGCCGGCGCTAAATTGCCTTGACCCATCGAACACCTCATCCTAGTATTTCGACGTCAAACTACTTGATATCGAATTTTAAAAATCGTACCGGGTTTGCGGGCCCCCAGCAATCGGTCAGCGTACGGCTGCGTATTCCCAGCTCTTTTTTCAGGTGATTACTTCGATATCAAATTACGTTACGTGGAGATTTCTCATGCCGTTTAATCGTCTGGCTGCGATGTTGGCCACCGCGTTGGCGCCCATGCTGTGGGGCACCACGTATCTCGTCTTTACGCAGACGCTTCCTGTCGGCCACCCGTTGCTGGTCGGCGCGCTACGTGCGCTGCCGGCAGGCGTGCTGCTGATGCTGCTGGGCCCTGGGCTGCCGCCGCGAGACAAGTTGCTGCGCCTGCTGGCGCTTGGCCTGGCCAACATCGGCGTGTTTTTCGCGCTGTTGTTCGTGGCAGCGCAGCGTCTGCCGGGTGGCGTGGCAGCGACGATCATGTCTGCACAGCCGCTGGTGGTCGCGCTGTTGGCGTGGCCGTTGCTCGCACGCAAGCCGCGCCCGGCGCAATTGGCGGCCGCGCTGGCCGGGTCGGTGGGGGTGGGGCTGCTGATTCTCGGCCCGGCGGCTCAGCTCGACGCAATTGGCGTGGTGGCGGCGCTGGCCGCCGCGCTATCGATGGCGACGGGGACTGTGCTCATCGAACGCTGGGGCCGTATCGGCACGCCGCTGGCCGTTGCGGCATGGCAGCTCGCGCTCGGCGGACTGGTCTTGCTGCCCGTGGCGTTGTTCGTCGAGGGGCTCCCGCCCGCACTCACCGTGCGCAGTGCGCTCGGCTTTGCGTACCTCATCGTCATTGGCACGGCGTTGGGTTACTGGCTCTGGGTGCGCGGCATTGGCGTGCTCGGCGCGGACGTCACGTTCCTTTCGCTGCTCAGCCCGCTGACCGCAACGGTGCTTGGCGCGCTGGTCCTGGGCGAGTGGTTCAGCCCGATGCAGACAGGCGGCGCGGTGCTGATCCTGGGCGCCACGGTGGCGGGGATGGCGTTGTCGCGGCGGGCGAAGGTGGCCGCGCAAACAACAAGCCCCGCGAGGCCGGGGAAGGCTGCGGGGCTGGTTGAACGTTGAGGTTATGCGCGGTGCTTACTGGACCGACTTCGTGATGTACGAGAAGCTCTTCAGGTACGTGGTCGGCGCCGTGCCTTTGTACGCGTAGTTGATTTCGCACTTGACCGTACGTTGACCATCTACATCCCACCAGCAACGTTCGTCTAAGTCATAGGCCGCCGTTCCGGTCGAGCCGCCTTGCAATTGGTTGTCGTTGGAGTTGGTGGTCGCAATTACGTGGTGGATGCGCAATGTATTGAGCGTGCCCATTGGTGTGACCAACGGTTCATAGGCTTCTACGGTCGAGGTGATGCTGGATTGTTCCTGGTAGCCGGCCACACACCCGTATTGCCATGAGGCGGACCATGTCTTGCCCACGAACAGCGGGAAGTTCACCAGGGAGCGCTTCGGGGTGTAGCGGCAGACGTTGCCGTTTTGGTAGGTGCGCGACAGGCGGTTGGCATCAAGGTCGGACGTATAGCTCTCATCGGCCGCACCATCCAGGGTCGAAGTGGTTGAGGTCACGCCTGCGGTGGTATCGACGTTGACGGTGGTGCTGACACGCTCATGCACATCCGTCGTGCCGTTCAGGCGCGAGTTTGTCTCCGTCTGGGTGATGACACGACCGACTTTTGGCGTGCCAGCCGTGTACTCATGCGGCGTCACCGTCACCGTCACCTTCGCCGACTTGCTCGCGTCCTTGGCAGACGTCACGGTAACCGTGAACGTGCCGCCCGGCGGGCTCTTCAGGCCAGCCGTCCAGCTCTGCGTGCTCGCGCCTTTGACGGAGACCACAGTATTGCTGGTCGCATCGCCAGACTTCCAGTTGACGTCGCTGCTGCTGTCCAGACGTAGGTCTTGCCCCGACTTGACCGTCAGCGTGGCATTTTGACCGCTGACCGCGCTAAACGATTGCACCTTGGTACCGCCAACGGTTGCGCTGACCGAAAAGCTGTTCGGATCCGCAAAGCTACCGCTGCTGCTATCGCCACCGCCACCGCAGGCGCTCAATGCGCAAGCCAATGCAATTCCCGTAAATCCCTTGCCCCATGCCTTCATTTTTGTACGTATCCCTGTATCTGTGATTTTTGTGAAAATCTGTGCGCAGAAATGCCGCGGGGCGCAGCGTACAAGCCGGGCAAATTTGTTTTCTTAGGATTTGCTTAAGGTGGGGTGACTCCCCACTAAATGGTGGGCGTGCTGGCGATTAAGGCGATCGCGAAAGCAAAACTCGCCGCAAATCGGTGGGATTTGCGCATGAGCAGAGCTTGCTACGCGCAAGAACGGCTACCAATGTGAGTTTCGAGCGCATCGCGATGCAATCGGATGGCTTATCTGGGCTGGGTCGCGGTAATCCACTGCTGATTATTGCCGCCGCACCATCGGCCGCATGGGCGCCTCATCGCCATTATCAATAGGCGCGGCGCCCAGATATTGCATGTTCGACCGATATTCCGGCAGTTTCGCCATTGTCATATGGCGGGCATCGGCAAACAGCGTGAGCGTTTCAGGCAAATGGCGCGACAGCACGGCCATACGCGTGCGCCCCGACGGGTGTGTCGACAGAAACTGCTTTTGCTCCGTCCCGCCGATCGACCCCATCTTTTGCCACAGCGTGAGCGCGGCGCGCGGGTCGTAGCCGGCGCGTGAGGCGATGTCCATGCCGACCAGGTCAGCCTCGGTTTCCTCCGCACGCGAGAACGCCAGCAGGTGCATCTTGGCGCCTTCGCCCAGGTCTGTGTCGCCCCGGTTGCCGAAGCCAAACAATTGCGAGATGACGTTGGCGCCCAGGTTGGTGATCTCGCGCTGGCCGGCGCGGGCGCGGGCGTGTTCGCGCAGGGCGTGGGCGATCTCGTGGCCGAGTGCCATGGCGAGTTCGTCGTCCGTCAGCTTGAACTGTTCGAGCAGCCCCGAGAACACGGCGATCTTGCCGCCGGGCATGCAGAACGCATTCACCTGCGACGAGCCGATCAGGTTGACCTCCCACTGCCAGTGCGCGGCGTCGGGGTTCCAGCGCGGCGCTTGCGGTGTGAGGCGCCTGACGATGCTGCGAATGCGGATCAGATCCGGCACGTTGGCGGGCGCAAGCGCGCCCTCGTGGGCCGCGTTGTCGATGATGCCCTGGTATTCGGCCAGCGCGCGCTTGTCGATTTCCTCAGCCGGAATGACGAGCCGGATGTTGGGCGACGTGGTGGTCGCCGCTTCCAGCTTCACGCCGTCGGCGGGCACCGGCAGCGGGCCGTCCATGGCGGTTGCCCACGCAGATAGCGCGAGGCCGATAGCGGTCAGCAGGGAGCGTGTTACGCGGGGCATATGGGTGAGGGGCCGAATCCGTGCGACATAATATCGGCCAACGCACCGCGCCACGCTACGTGGCAACCCGCATTCGCCTTCCCCTCCGGCCCGCCGCATGACCTTCCACGATTACCTCGATATTTTCCGCAACCGCCGCATCGGCGCGATGCTGTTGCTGGGCTTTGCCTCCGGCCTGCCGCTGGCGCTCACCTCGGGCACGCTGCAGGCGTGGATGACGGTGGAAGGACTCGACATCCGCACCATCGGGTTGTTCTCGCTGGTGGGGCAGGCGTACATCTTCAAGTTCCTGTGGGCGCCGTTGATGGACCGGTTTACGCCGCCACTGATGGGCCGGCGGCGCGGCTGGCTGGTGCTGACGCAGGCCGGGCTGGTGGCGTCGATTGCCGCCATGGCCTTCACGCCGCCGCATGCCGCGCTCTGGGCGCTGGCTGGGCTGGCAGTGTTGGTGGCGTTTTTATCAGCGTCGCAGGACATCGTTTTCGATGCCTACAGCACCGATGTGCTGCATACGAGCGAGCGGGGTGTCGGTGCGGCCGTGAAGGTGCTCGGCTACCGGCTGGCGATGCTGGTGTCGGGCGGCCTGGCGTTGTATCTGGCCGATCGCGTGATGGGCTGGAGCAACATGTACCTGCTGATGGCCGGGCTGATGGCGCTGGGCATCATCGCGACGCTGTGGTCGCCGGAGCCGGAGGTGTCGGCACGCCCGCCGCGCAGTCTGCAGGAAGCCGTGGTCGGCCCACTGCGGGACTTTTTCTCACGCCGGGGCGCCTGGGCGCTGCTGGCGCTGATCGTGCTCTACAAGCTGGGCGACGCGTTTGCAGGCAGCCTGTCGACCACGTTCCTGATCCGCGGCGTCGGGTTTTCCGCTGGCGAGGTTGGCATCGTCAACAAGACGCTCGGCTTGGCCGCCACGATCGTCGGCGCGCTGTATGGCGGCACGCTAATGGTGCGGCTGGGGCTGGTGCGCGCGCTGCTGCTCTTTGGCGTGCTGCAGGCGGTGTCCAACCTGGGCTACTGGGTGCTGGCCGTCACGCCGCAGCATTTGTGGACGATGGCGGTGGCTATCGGCATCGAAAACATCTGCGGCGGCATGGGCACGGCGGCCTTTGTGGCGTTGCTGATGGCGCTGTGCAACCGGTCGTTCTCGGCGACGCAGTATGCGTTGCTGTCAGCGCTGGCATCCATCGGCCGCGTGTACGTTGGGCCAACCTCGGGCTACCTCGTGGAAGCCTATGGCTGGCCGGCCTTCTATTTGATGACCGTGGCGTTTGCCTTCCCGGGCCTGGTGCTGCTGTGGTGGATGCGCGGCACGATCGGCCGCTATGAGGCCGAGCAGAACGAACGCGCCTTGGCGGCCAAAGCCGCGTCAGCCTGATTGACTAACCCAAGCGGTTCGAGCGGTCGGCATCGGCAAAGCCGGCCAGTGGCAGCGCCGCATCGATGTCTTTGCCCAGCGCAATGGCCTTGAACAACTCGCCCATCTCGGCTTCCGACAGCAGCTTCTGCACGGCGTTGGCCGCCGGCAGAAACTGCATCGGGTCGGACGGATCTAGCGTCATCAGCAGCTCGCCCACCCCGGCGCTCAACAGAAAGCGCGCCTGGCTCGTATAGCCGAGCAGGTCCAGTCCGGCCTCTTGGCCCGCCTGGGCAATCCCCGAAAAATCGACGTGTGCGGTGATGTCCTGCAGGCCCGGCAGCCAGAACGGATCGTCATGCGCGTGCTGGCGGTAGTGGCACATGAGCGTGCCGTTGGCGCGGTGCGCGTGGTAGTACTCGGCAGCCGGGAAACCGTAGTCGATCAGCAGCAGCAGGCCGCGCTCCAGCGCTGTGGCAACGCTGCGGATGAAGCCCTCGGCGGCTTCGTGTGATTCGGTGACGAGATCATCGGCGCCCGGCAGGGCAGCCAGCTTGGCAGGCACCTCCGACGGATCAACGAGCCGGTCTTCCCATTGCAAGCCGTTTTCGGCGTCGAGCGTCACGCCGCGCTGGTGCCACACGCCGCTTCGCCGCGCCCAAAGCGACACGGGCATCGCATCGAGCACTTCGTTGCCGATCATCACGCCGGTGAACGGCGCGGGCAACGTGTCGTGCCACTGCGCGAGGGCGCCCAGCTCGGGGCCGAGCGCGGTCAGGCGTTCCTGCTGGCGCTGGCGCAGCTCGCCGGAGAGTTCGACGATGCCGTAGCTGTCGGGGCGCACGCCCACCGCATCGAGTTCGGTGAGGATGTCGGCAGCCAGCTTGCCGGTGCCGGCGCCAAACTCCAGCACGTGGCGCTGGCCTTCGGGTAATGCGTGCAGCACCTGCGCGATCTGGTGCGCCACGGTGCGGCCGAAGAACGGCGTCAGTTCGGGGGCGGTGATGAAATCGCCGCCGTCTTCCACGCGGCGGCCGAACTTGGCCGCGCCGCCGCTGTAATAGCCCAGGCCGGGCGCGTAGAGCGCCAGTTCCATGTAGCGGTCGAACGGGAGCCAGCCGCCGGCGGCCGCAATGGCGTCGGCGATCACGGCGAACAGTTGCGCGGACTGCGCCTGCGCCGCCTCGTTGGGAAGCGGTAAACTCACGGTTTTGCTCATCGGCGAATTGTAAACAATGGCGCAGACGCCCATCCAGTCAACTGCGGAATCGACCGCAGAATCCGCTACACAGCGGCGCATTGCCCTCGTCACAGGCGCAGGCCGCCGCGTGGGCCGCGTCATTGCCCTGGCCCTGGCCCGCCACGGCTGGGATGTGGCGGTGCATTGCCACCGCTCGCGCACCGAGGCCGATGCCGTGGCCGCCGAGATCACCGCCATGGGGCGCCGCGCCGCCGTGCTGCAGGCCGACCTCTCGGACGAAGCCGCCGCCGGCCGCCTGATCGCCGACTGCATCGCTGCACTGGGTACGCCCACCTGCCTGGTCAACAACGCGTCGCTGTTCCAGTACGACGTGGCGACCAGCTTCAGCTACGCATCGCTCGATACGCACATGCGCACCAACGTGGCGGCGCCGCTGCTGCTCTCGCGCGAGCTGCACCGTGCGCTGACAGCCGATGGCGCTGAGGGCCGCGGCGTTGTCATCAATCTGCTCGACCAGAAGCTCGATAACCTGAACCCGGACTTCCTCTCTTACACGTTGTCGAAGGCGGCGCTGTCGACCGCCACGATGCAGCTTGCGCAGGCCCTGGCGCCCGCGCTGCGCGTGGTGGGGGTGGCGCCGGGCATCACGATGGTGTCGGGCGACCAGTCGCAAGGCGGGTTTGCACGCGCGCACCAGATGACGCCGCTGGGCCAGTCGTCCACACCGGAAGACATCGCCGAAGCGGTGTGCTACCTGGCCACCGCACGCGCCGTCACCGGCACCACGCTGTTCGTCGACGGAGGCCAGCACCTGATGCCGCTGGCCCGCGATGTGATGTTCCTCACTGAATAATTCTTCCCCCGGACGCTCCCATGCTTTCCCTGCTATCCCACCCGCGCCTGTCGCACTGCCGCCGCATGTTCCTGCGCAACTACGAAGTGCAGATCAACATCGGCGTGCACGAATTCGAGAAGAAGGGCGAGCAGCGCGTCCTGATCAACATCGAGCTGTACGTGCCACTGGAGCATTCGTCGCCCACGGAAGACAAGCTGCACGAAGTGGTGGATTACGACTTCATGCGTGAGACCGTGGCGCGCCGCATGGCGCAAGGCCATATTCACTTGCAGGAGACGCTGTGCGATGACGTGCTGACGGCGATGCTCAAGCACCCGCATGTGCTGGCTGCGCGGGTGTCGACGGAGAAGCCGGATGTGTATCCGGATTGTGAGTCGGTGGGGGTGGAGGTGTTTCGGATTAAGGATCAGGCGTAAGCGCTTGTTCTTTGTTGTTCGTGCATCCCCTGTTTCATCCCCTGCCGGGGCTGACCTACTTTCTTTGTCTTGCCAAAGAAAGTAGGCCAAGAAAGGCGCGCCCGAGATGGCGACCTATTCCTTGAATTTATGTCGCAGGGAGGGAAGGGAGGCAAACTCGCTTCGCTCAGACAGGCCTCCCTTCTTTTTCCTCCCTGCAACAGAAGTTCAAGGCGCCATCTAGGGCAGGGTAAAGCCACACCGTCTGTGCGCAGGGGTTGGCGGTTCGATTTTTTGATTGCGGCTTATGCCGCCGTCGCGTATTCGCGGCGTTGGGCGTGCAACGCGCCCGCGACGCTGGCCAGCAGGTCCAGGGCCAGATGTGCTGTGATCCCGCCCTTGTCGTGGCGCGGGTTGTATTCCACCAGTTCGAATGCGGCGAAACGTGCATCGCGGGCGCAAGCGGCGAGTGCCTGTGCCATGCCTTGCGCGGTGAGCCCGTCTGTTTCGGGCGTGCCGACGCCGGGCGCGACTGCGGGGTCGAAGGCATCCAGATCCAGCGTTACGCCAAAGGCCGCCGTGTCCGATTTGACCTGGCGGATGGCGTCGGCCATGACGGCGCGCAGGCCGTTGCGCGCCACTTCGGCTGCGTCGATCACGCGCACCCCCAGCAAGTCGAGCAACGCGCGCTCGGCGGGCTCATAACTGCGCGCGCCGATCACCACGACGTGTTCTGGCGATACCTTCGGCGCGGCATCGCGAACTTGCGTGAGGGTCGCGGCGCCGTGGCCGAGCAGCGCCGCCAGCGGCATCCCGTGGATGGCGCCGGAATCGCTCGTCTGCGGCGTGTGGCTGTCGAGGTGGGCGTCGATCCAGATCAGGCCAAGTGGGCCCTTCTGCCGCAAGGCGTTTGCTACACCCGACCACGTGCCGATCGCGCAGGAATGATCTCCGCCGATGACGACCGGCACATGCCCCTGGTGGACGCTGTGCGCTGTCGCATCGGCGAGCGCGCGCGAGAAACCGGCCACGCCCGGCAGCGCCGCCAAGCGTGCTGAACGGCTGTGCCCCGCCGACATCGCCAATTCGATGTCGTGCACGAGCGCGGCTTGCGTGTCCGGCGTCTGCAATCGCGCCAGCGCGCCGGCTTCCAGCAGCGCTCGCGGGCCGTCCTTGCAGCCGTCGTCTTGCGCGCCGCAGCCGATGGCCGCGCCGATCAGATCAATGATGGTCATGTCACTCCCCTTGCGAGTTCTTCCTCAAGCCGCCTTGCGGCGCGGCCAGCCAGCCAGCGTCTGGCGGATGGCTTCCAACGCCAGCGCCAGCTCGGCCTCGCCAATCACCAGCGGCGGTGTGAGACGGACCACGTTGCCGTAGGTGTCCTTGGTCAGCACGCCGCGCTCGGCCACCGCGAACGCGAAGTCGTGCGCATCGATGTCGGCATCGAGTTGCAGGCCGATCATCAAGCCGCGCCCGCGCACCTGCCGCACGCCGTGGCCGACGAGCGCCTTCAGTTCGTTGATGAACGCCGCGCCCACGCGGGCGGCACGCTGTGGCAGTTGTTCTTCGATCAGCAAGGCGAGTGCCGCGCGTCCGATGTGCGCTGCGAGCGGGTTGCCGCCAAACGTGGAGCCGTGGTCGCCCGGCTGAAACACGCCCATGACCGCCTCGCGCCCCGCGATGGCCGACACCGGCATCATGCCGCCCCCGAGCGCCTTGCCCAGCACCACCAGATCGGCGTCAACGCCTTCATGCCAGCTCGCCAGCACATCGCCGGTTCTGCCCAGGCCTGTTTGAACCTCGTCGCAGACGAGCAACACGTTGTGCTGGGTGGCGAGTTCGCGCGCGAGTTTGAGGTAGCCGGCAGGAGGCTCGACGATGCCGCCTTCGCCTTGCACCGGCTCCATCAGGATGGCGCCCGTGTTGGGGCCGATGGCCGCACGCAGCGCATCGGCGTCACCAAACGGAATGCGCCGGAAGCCGGCCGCGAACGGGCCGAATCCGTAGCGATATTGATCGTGCGAGGAAAACCCGACGATGGTCGTCGTGCGGCCGTGGAAGTTGTTTTCGAAGACGATGATTTCGGCCGCCTCGGGCGCCAGGCCCTTCACGTCGCGCGCCCACTTGCGCGCAGCCTTGATGGCGGTTTCGACGGCTTCGGCGCCAGTGTTCATCGGCAGCGCGCGGTCCATGCGCGTGATGCGGCAGACGTCGGCCAGGAAGGGGCCGAGCTCCGTATTGTGGAATGCGCGCGACGTGAGCGTCAGCCGGCCGGCCTGCTCCGTCAGCGCGGCAACGAGTTTCGGATGCGAATGCCCGAAGCTGACGGCCGAATACGCCGACATCATGTCGAGGTAGCGTCGGCCGTCGGTATCGAACAGCCACACGCCTTCGCCGCGTTCCAGCATGACCGGCAAGGGCGCGTAGTTGCGTGCGCCGTAACGGTCTTCCAATGCATAGCTCGGATGTTGCATTGCGGTCGTCATGATGGCCTCCTGCCTGGATCGGTCGTTCACTTGCGGCGGATTGTGCGATCTGACAGACTTGAAATCAAATCGAATGTTTTTCGTTTTTCGATCCAAAAATTTGATAGATAAAGGCAACTTCGTTCTGCCATGTCGCACTCGCCGTTGCGCTATCTGCATAGCTTCCTGACCGTCGCCAACGAAGGCAGCTTCGTGCGCGCGGCAGACCGCCTGGCTGTGTCGCAGCCGGCCCTGTCGTACCAGATGCGGCAGTTGGAGCAGTGGCTCGGCGTGCCTTTGTTCGAGCGCTCGGGGCGCAAGCTCGTGCTCACGCGTGCCGGCACGTCGGTGCGGGCGTGGTGCCGCGATGCGTTTGCCGGCTTGGATGAACTGCGCGCCGCATTGCACAGCGGCGAGATAGAGCGCGTGTCGCTCAAGCTGGCGAGCGGCTCCAGCTTCGGGCGCTATGTGCTGATGCCGGCATTGCTGAAGCCATCGCCCGAATCCGATGCGCCGCTTCTCGACGACGTGCGCCTCGAACTCGCCTTCGGCAGCGACGAAGAAGTCTTCAGCCATGTCGAGTCGGGCCGCGCCGATCTCGGCTTTGTCTACACGCCGCGCACGTCACGCCTGTTTGAACACCACGCTGTCTACACCGAAGAATTCGTGCTCGCGTGCAGCGCCCGCGCTTTGCGTGAGCAGAGTGCGCCGCGCACGCTGGCCGATTGCGCGGCGCTGCCCTTCGTCACCTATGACGAATCCGATGCGGTCTACGGGCTGTGGTTCAAGGCGCTGTTCCGGCGCATGCCGGAGACGACCGTCAGCGCACATCACGTGTCCGACCTGGAAGAGGTCAGCACGTTGGTGGAGGCCGGCATGGGCTGGTCGGTGCTGCCGCTGCATGCCATTCAGGATGCCGTGGAGCGAGGGCGCCTGCAGGTCGTGCGCCCGATCGTGGCGCGGCGCTGCCTGAATACCGTGTTCGCCGTGCGCCGCACATCGAGCTTTCCGAGCGAAGCGCAAGACCGCTTGCTTGTGCGGCTGGCGCAGCTTGAAGCGGCAGCGCGCGCTTAGCCGCGCGGTTGCAATCTTGGGGGGGGGCGATCTGCAAAGCCCAAACTGCTGCCTTGAAATTAATTAATTCGACAATTAATATTTGCGGCATGGCAACCGGTAAACCTTCCTCTCGCGGCCCAGGTCGCCCCCGTCGCCCGGATGGCGCAACGCAGGACGACCTTCGTGACCGCCTGCTCGACATTGCCGTCACGTTGTTTGCGCGAGACGGCGTTGGCCCGACCACGCTTGCCGCCATCGCACGCGAAGCCGGGGTGACGGCGCCGATGGTGCATTACCACTTCAAGACGCGCGATCAATTGCTCGATGCCGTGGTCGAGGGGCGCATCCGCCCGCTGATCGACCAGGTGACGGGCCCGGCGCTGGCGATCATCGCCGACGACGCGCATTTGCCGGACCTTGCGCAAACCGTGGCCGGCGTGGCGCAGCGCATGGTGGCGGTGGCGACGGCCACGCCGTGGTTTCCAACGCTGTGGATTCGCGAGATCGCGAGCGAGGGTGGCCAGTTGCGCGAGCGCGTGTTCGCGCGCATCGCGCTGGAGCGCGCCACGTTGCTGGTTGATCGCATTGCCCGCGCACAAGCGGCGGGCGCGGTGAACGCAGCACTGCAGCCGCCGCTGGTGATGGTGTCGGTGATCGGCCTGGCGATGCTGCCGCTGGCGACGCGCGCGCTTTGGGGCCGCCTGCCCCTGGCGGATCGGGTGAGCGACGAGGACATCGGCCGGCACGTTGCCGCGCTGCTGCTGCACGGCATCGGCCCCGTCGCGGCGCCTGAAGACGGCGCAGGCAAGAAAGCGAAGCCGAAGCCCAAGCCAAAGAGCAAGGGGAGCAAGTAGGCGAACACGGCAGGCAATCGAATCAATCGCATCAATCGAATCCCGCGGAGGGCGGTATGCGGAAAGCGTTGTGCATCGGCAGGGCAGGGTGGTTTGCGGTGGCATCGGCCGCAGCGATGGCCCTGGCGGGTTGCGCCAAACAAGACAACCACACCTACCAGGGCTATGTGGAGGGCGAGTTCGTCTACGTGGCATCGCCTGTGGGTGGGCGGCTCGAACATCTTGGCGTGCAGCGTGGGCAGACCGTCAACGCGGGTGCGTCACTCTTCGCGCTGGAATCGGTGGATGAGACGGCGGTCCGCCAGCAGGCAGCCGCGCAACTGCAAGGCGCCGAAGCCCAACTCGCCGATCTGAATGTCGGCAAACGTGTACCGGAGGTGGATGCGGTGCGCGCGCAACTGGCGCAAGCCGTGGCGGCGGACAAGCTCTCGTCGACGCAGCTGGTGCGAGACGAGGCGCAGTTCCGCGCTGGTGGCATTGCGCAATCGCAGCTCGATGCAAGCCGCTCGACCGCGCAGTCGAACGCGCAGCGCGTGCGTGAATTGACCAACCAGCTGCGCATTGCCCAGTTGCCGGCGCGCAATGACCAGATTCGCGCGCAATCCGCGCAGGTGGAAGCGGCGCGCGCCGCAGTGGCGCAAGCGCAATGGCGGCTCGATCAGAAAGCGCAGAAGGCTACGCAGGGCGGCCTCGTGTTCGACACGCTGTATCGCGAAGGCGAGTGGGTTGGCGCCGGTAGCCCCGTGGTGCGCATGCTGCCGCCGGGCAATGTGAAGGTGCGCTTCTTCGTGCCGCAAGGCGTGGTGGGCGCACTCAAGCCCGGGCAAACTGCGCGCCTGCACTGCGATGGCTGCGCGGCCGACATCAACGCCACGGTCACGTACATCGCAACCGAAGCCGAATACACGCCGCCCGTCATCTACAGCAACACGACGCGCGACAAGTTGGTCTTCATGGTAGAAGCCCGGCCTGCCGCGGCCGATGGCCCGAAGCTGCGCCCAGGCCAGCCCGTGGAGGTGATGCTGCCATGAGCGATGCCAGCCACGACAGCCAGCCGCACACACACAACGGCGACTACGCCATCGACGTGCATGGCCTGAACAAGCACTTCGGCGACAAGCACGTTGTGAAAGATCTCTCCATGCAGGTTGCGCGTGGCGAGATCTTCGGCTTCCTGGGCCCCAACGGCAGCGGCAAGACCACGTCGATCCGCATGATGTGCGGGCTGCTGACGCCCGACAGCGGCAGTGGCTCGTGCCTGGGTTACGACATCCTCAAGCAGTCGGCGCAGATCAAGCGGCGCGTTGGCTACATGACGCAGCGGTTTTCGTACTGGGATGATCTTTCCATTCGCGAGAACCTGGACTTCGTCGCACGCCTGTACGAGATGCCCAATCGACGCGAGGCGGTTGACCACGCGCTCGAGAACCTCGGGCTGGCATCGCGCGCCAAGCAACTGGCGGGCTCGCTGTCGGGCGGCTGGAAGCAACGTTTGGCGTTGGCCGCGTGCATGCTCCACAAGCCCGAACTGCTGCTGCTCGATGAACCCACCGCCGGCGTCGACCCGAAAGCCCGCCGCGATTTCTGGGAAGAGTTGCACCGTCTGGCGGCGGAGGGCATCTCGGTGCTCGTCAGCACGCACTACATGGATGAGGCCGAGCGCTGCCACAAGCTCGCTTACATCGCGTATGGCGAGCTGCTCGCGCAAGGCACTGCCGATGAGGTGATCGCCGGGCAGCACCTGTCGACGTGGTCGATCTCAGGCGGCAATCTGGTGGAGCTGGGCCGCAAGCTGGAAGGGCAGCCCGGCGTGGATCAGACCGTCGCGTTTGGCTCGGTGCTGCACGTGACCGGCGCGGATGCGCACGCACTGGAGGGCACGTTGCGCAAGCTCGCGGGGGAATCCGGCATGCGCGCCGAGCCGATCGACACCGGCCTCGAAGACGTGTTCATCCACATGATGAAGCGCTCCTCCGACAATTACGGGGCGCAGCCATGAAGCCAGACGGCAATCAATTTTCGCTGGTGCGCTGGTGGAGCGTGGTGCTCAAGGAGTTTCTGCAGCTGCGCCGCGACCGCGTGACGTTCGCCATGATGATCGGCATTCCGATCATGCAACTGTTCCTCTTCGGCTTTGCCATCAACGCTGACCCGAAGCATCTGCTGACTGGCGTGATTGCCACAGACCAGAGCGAGTTCACGCGCAGCTTCCTGGCCAGCATGCGCAACTCCGACTACTTCGATTTGGCGACCACGCTGACAGACGAAACCGCCGGGCGCGAGGCCTTGGCCAAGGGCCAACTTCAGTTTGTCGTATCGATCCCGCCGGACTTCACGCGCAAGCTCGTGCGCGGCGAGAAGCCCTCGCTGCTCGTGGAGGCGGATGCCACGGACCCCGCCGCGACCGGCCTGGCCGTCGCCTCACTCTCGCAACTGGTGCAGGGTGTCGTCAGCAAGGATATGAAGGGCGCGCTGTCACCGCTGGCAGGTGGCGCGGGCGGCTCCGCAGGTGCAGCATCGCCATTCGATGTGCGCATCCACAAGCTCTACAACCCGGAGGGCATCACGCAGTACAACATCATCCCCGGCCTGATGGGCACCATCCTGACGATGACCATGGTGATGATGACGGGCCTGGCCATGACGCGGGAGCGTGAGCGCGGCACGATGGAAAACCTGCTCGCCACGCCGGTGCACCCGCTGGAGGTGATGACGGGCAAGATCGTTCCGTACATCTTCATCGGGCTGGTGCAGGTGACCATCATCCTGCTGATGGCGGTCTTCGTTTTCCACGTGCCGTTTGTCGGCAGCGTGTGGATGGTCTACGTGTCGGCGCTGCTGTTTATCGTGGCGAGCCTGACGGTGGGGATCACGCTCTCGTCGCTCGCGCAGAACCAACTGCAGGCGACGCAGCTGACCTTCTTTTACTTCCTGCCGAACATCCTGCTCTCGGGTTTCATGTTTCCGTTCGTGGGCATGCCCAAGTGGGCGCAGGCGATCGGCAACCTGCTGCCGATGACGTACTTCAACCGGCTCACGCGCGGCATCCTGCTCAAAGGCAATGGCTGGTTTGAGCTGTGGCCCAGCATTTGGCCGCTGATGGTGTTTACGGTGGTGGTGCTGGGGGTGGCGTTGCGGTTTTATCGCAAGACGTTGGATTGAGGTGGCTATGTGGATGCTGCGGATTCTGTGGGACGAGGGCAGTGATGTTGGTGGTGCACCCCTTGTTTCGTCCCCTGCCGGGGCCGACTTACTTTCTTTGTCTTGCCAAAGAAAGGTAAGCAAAGAAAGGCGCGCCCGAGATGGCGACTTCCCCTTGAATTTTCATAACCGGGCGGAGAACGGGAAAACTCGCTTCGCTCAGACAGTTCCCGTTCTTTTTTCCGCCCGCTTACAAAAATTCAAGGCGCCATCTAGGGCAAGGTACGGCCAAACCGTCTGGCGGCGTTTGCTGGCGTTGGGGCGTGCGTTGGTGGGTGGTGAGGGGGCGGCTGGGGCAGTGTTGATCGCCGCGCTGACCGTGAGCGGCTGTGCTGTCGGTCCCGACTTCAAGACGCCAGGCGGGCCTGCGGCCGCCGGCTATTCCGCACAGCCCTTGTCGCGGGAAACCGCATCAGCGCCCGCTGTTGGCGGCGAGGCGCAGCATCTTGTCGATGCCAACGTGCCGGCCGATTGGTGGCACCTGTTTCGATCGCCCGCGCTGGATGCGCTGGTGGACGAGGCGTTGCGCGCGAGCCCGTCCGTCGCGCAGGCGGAGGCGCGCTTGCGTCAGGCGCAGGCTGAAGCCGAAGCGCAGTTCGGCTACGCATTGCCGTCGGTGGATGGCACCGTGTCAGCGGTGCGTCAGCAGATTAACCCGGAGGCGTTTGGGTTCAATACGCCCAAGCCGGGGCCGTTCACGCTGTATTCGGCGTCGCTGTCGGTGTCGTATGCGCTGGATATTTTTGGCGGCGTGCGACGTGCGCTTGAGGCATCGCGCGCGCAGCTCGATACGCAGCGTTATGAAATGGAGGCGGCGCGCCTGTCGCTGGCCGGCAATGTGGTGACGGCCACGGTGCGGATTGCCGCACTGGATGCGCAGATTGCGGCCACGCAGCGATTGGCGGCCGAGCAGCGCAGGCAGTTGGAGATCACCGAGCGCCGCCTCAACCTTGGGGGCGTCGCGCAGGTCGATGCGTTCTCGCAGCGCACGCTCGTCGCGCAGACCGATGCCACGCTGCCGCCGCTCATGCAGCAGGCTGCGCAGCAGCGGCATCGTCTATCGGTATTGCTGGGCCGCGAACCCGGTGCGGGGTTGCCGGACCTGCCGTCGCTCGATGCGCTGCATCTGCCCGACCCACTGCCGGTGTCGCTGCCATCCACGCTCGCGCAACGGCGCCCCGACATCCGCGCCGCCGAAGCGATGTGGCACGAAGCCAGCGCCAACGTGGGCGTGGCCACGGCCAACCTGTTCCCGCGCATCACCCTGTCCGCAGGGCTGGGATCGGAAACCACCAGCTTCCGAAACCTCCTTGGCGCCGGATCAAGCATCTGGAACCTTGGCGCCGGGCTCACGCAACCGATCTTCCACGGCGGCACCCTGCGCGCCAAAAAGCGCGAAGCCGAAGCCGCCTACGATGCAGCCGGCGCCGCCTACAAGCAAGCCGTATTGCAAGGCTTGCAGGAAGTGGCCGACGCCCTGCACGCCGTGCACAACGACGCCCAAACGCTGCAGGCCAGAGCGCTGGCAACCGACCAGGCGCAGCAGACCCTGCGCGCCGCCGAAGCCCGCCACGCCGCAGGCGGCATCAGCACCCTGACGTTGCTGGACGCCCAACGCCAGGTCGATCAGGCCACGCTTCAGCAGGTGCAGAGCCAAGCTGACAGGCTGCTCGACTCCGCCGCGCTCATGCAGGCATTGGGCGGCGGCTGGCAATAGGCAAACCACAAAGCAAACCAAATCGGCCACGCAAGCATTCAACCGGTTTGGCTGTTCCCTGCCCTAGATGGCGCCTTGAATTTGTGTGAGCGGGCGGATAAAGGAAGGAGGCCTGTTTGAGCGCAGCGAGTTTGCCTCCTTCCCCGCACGGTCACACAAATTCAAGGAGTCTTTCGCCATCTCGGGCGCGCCTTTCTTTGCTTACTTTCTTTGGCAAGACAAAGAAAGTGAGTCAGCCCCTGCAGGGGATGAAACCGGGAATGAACCACAAACGCAAAACAATCAAACAGCCGCCCGCAACAATCGCTGCTGATAAGCCTGCAAATGCGCAAACGCCACCCGCAGCAACGAAACATCCGTCCCCAACGCCCGCCCGCGGCGCAGCATGTCCCCCACGATGTGATCCGCTTCAACCCGCGCACCACTCTCCAGGTCCCGCAGCATCGATGCCGTCAGCGGCGACCCAGCCTGCGTCAGCACATTGAGCCCGCGTTCGCGCGCAGCCTGCCGATTCGGATACCCCGAGGCCGCAGCCACGCGCTCGCACGCCATGAACATCGCCTCGTTCAACGCAGCGCCCTCATCCGTGGCGACAATCTCGCCCACCGTCGCCCGCATCAGGCAAGTCATCGCCGCCAGCGAAGTGAGGAAGGTGAATTTCTCCCACATGTCTTGCATGACGTTTTCGGCCAGCACGGAATCAAAATTGGCCGTGGCAAACACGTCGCGGATTGCCTCGGTGCGCTCGCGCGGCGCATGCGGCGTGCGCTCGCCAAAGGTGATGGAGTGCACGGCAGGGCCCTGGCCATTGCTCAGGTGCAGCACCGCCCCGTCCGGCGCGCTCGTCGCACTGATGTGGCACAGCCCACCAAGCACGCGCGATTCACCAAACGCGGCATCTAGGCGTTCCAGATGCGCCAGCCCGTTCAGCACCGGCAGCACCACCGTGCGCTCGCCCACCACGGGGCGGATTGCCGTGATGGCGTCTTCCAGGTCATAGGCCTTGCAGCTCAGCAGCACCAGATCGGCACGGCCCCAAGCCGCAGTTTGGTCTGCGGTGATGGTCCGCACGGGCAATTGCGCATCGCCGTGCGGGCTGCGAATCACGAGACCATGTTCGCGCAACCGCGCCGCGCGTGCCGGCCGCACCAGGAAGGTCACGTCTGCGCCCGCCTGGGCGAGCCGGCCGCCGAAATAGCCGCCGGTGCCGCCGGCGCCAAGCACCAGAATCCGCATTGCTGTCGTCATTGGGTTCGTTTCCATCGAGCAGAAGATAGGCAAACGATTCTAGGCCTGTTCGCCCGACCCTGCAGACGGCGCTCCGCGCGCGCTAAAATGCTGATTTTCCTCACGATTTGACGCCCGCCCGGCCATTATTCAGCGCTGGCGGGGTCGAGATGCCATGACGTTTTCCAATAATTTCCACCGCCTCGAAACCCGTCTGCAGTCGCAGGTCGGCCGCGCCATCGGCGACTTCAAGATGATCGAAGACGGCGACACCATCCTCGTGTGCCTGTCTGGCGGCAAGGATTCATACACGATGCTGTCGGTCCTGATGGCGCTGCAGAAGCGTGCGCCGGTCGACTTCAAGCTGATTGCGATGAACCTTGATCAGAAGCAGCCGGGCTTTCCGGAAGAGGTGCTGCCCAACTACTTGAAGAAGGTGGGCGTGGAGTATGTGATCGTCGAGGCGGACACGTATTCGATCGTCAAGGAGAAGGTGCCCGAGGGCAAGACCACGTGCTCACTGTGCTCGCGCCTGCGCCGCGGTGTGATTTACCGCACGGCCAAGGAACTGGGTGCCAACAAGATCGCGTTGGGCCACCACCGCGACGACATCGTCAACACGTTCTTCCTGAACATGTTCTTCGGCGGCAAGATGAAGGCGATGCCGCCCAAGCTGGCCACGGACAACGGCGAGCACATCGTCATCCGCCCGCTGGCCTACTGCGCAGAGAAGGAGATCGCCTCCTACGCCCGCGCAATGGAATTCCCGATCATCCCGTGCAACCTCTGCGGCTCGCAGGAAAACCTGCAACGCAAGAAGGTCAAGGAGATGCTGCTGGAGTGGGAGCGCCAGACGCCGGGCCGCATCGACAACATCTTCGCTTCACTGCAAAACGTGGTGCCGTCGCACCTGGCTGATACCGATCTGTTCGACTTCAACGGCCTGACCACGGGCTTGGCGAAGATCGGTGAAGACGCGCTGTTTGGCCAGACCGCCTACGACCAGGCCCCGCTGGTGTTTGCCGGCTCGCATGACGATCGCATCGAGTTCGTGCGGTTTGAGCGCAAGCCGGGCGACAAGGCCGCCGACCAAGCCCTGCCCGGCGAGGTGGCCGCAGGCTGAGCGCGTCCCCCGTCACATGGGCGGCGTACGCTGCCCAAATTCGCTCCGGCGCGCCACGCCGGGTGTCCGCCATCCGCCTGACCGGCGGGCGGGCTAACCGTCTCGGTAATGGCGCGGTTGCAACAATTCCACCGTTTGACCGGTTCAGGGGGAGGGTGGGCCCCATGCTAGAATTTTTGCATCTGTGTCTTATACGCCGCAAAAGCGCCCCGCAGAAGGGTTTGCAGGCGGTCCGGCCATCCTGAGGGGAGGTGGCGGGCGGTGGGTTTCAGGCAGCCGTTTCCGGCGCCGGCAACCCGTCGCAGGCTATCGCTTCGAGTCACTCTAGGAACCTCCTTGTGAATATCGTCATCCTGGCTGCAGGCATGGGCAAACGCATGCGCTCCGCCCTGCCGAAAGTGCTGCACCCCCTGGCCGGCAAACCGTTGCTGGCGCACGTCATTGAAACCGCCCGCACCATGTCGCCGACGCGGCTGGTGGTGGTGGTGGGCCACGGCGGGGATCGGGTGCGCGAGATGGTCGGCGCGTCCGACATCGCCTTCGCCACGCAAGACAAGCAGCTTGGCACGGGCCACGCCGTCATGCAGGCCGTGGACCAGCTCGACGAGAGCGTGCCCACCCTGGTGCTCTACGGTGATGTGCCGCTCACCCGCGCCGAAACACTGAGCGCCCTGGTGGGCGCCGCCGGCAATGACCACCTGGGCGTGCTGACCGTGCACCTGGGCGACCCGACCGGCTACGGCCGCATCGTGCGTGACGCCGCCGGCCGCATCACGCGCATCGTCGAGCAGAAAGACGCCAACGAAACGCAGCTCGCCATCCATGAGGTGAACACCGGGATCTTGGTGTGCCCGACGGCCAAGCTCAAGAACTGGCTGGCTACGCTGTCGAATGACAACGCGCAAGGCGAGTATTACCTGACCGATGTGATCGAGCGCGCCGCCAGCGAAGGCGTGCCCATCACCTCCGCGCATCCGCTGGCCGAGTGGGAAACGCTGGGCGTGAACAGCAAGGTGCAGCTGGCGGAGCTTGAGCGCATTCACCAGAGCAACCTCGCGCAGCAATTGCTGGAAGACGGCGTGACGCTGATTGACCCGGCGCGCATCGACGTGCGCGGCAAGCTTACGTGCGGCCGCGACGTGGTGATCGACGTCAACTGCATCTTCGAGGGCAACGTCACGCTGGCTGATGGCGTGCGCATCGGCGCCAATGCGGTGATCCGCGATGCGACCATCGAGGCCGGCGCCGAGATCCTGCCGTTCTGCCACATCGAGAGTGCCAAGGTTGGCGCCGACTCGCGCATCGGCCCGTACGCGCGCCTGCGCCCGGGCACCGAGCTGGCCGAAGACGTGCACATCGGCAACTTTGTCGAAGTGAAGAACAGCCAGATCGCGGCGCACAGCAAGGCCAACCACCTTGCCTACGTGGGCGATGCGACGGTGGGCTCGCGCGTCAACATCGGCGCGGGCACCATCACGTGCAATTACGATGGCGCGAACAAATTCCGCACCATCATCGAAGACGACGCCTTCATCGGTTCCGATACGCAGCTCGTGGCGCCGGTGCGCGTGGGCAAGGGCGCGACGCTGGGTGCCGGCACCACGCTGACCAAGGACGCGCCCGAGGGCAAGCTGACGGTCTCGCGGGCGCGCCAGGTCACCATCGACAGCTGGCAGCGCCCGGTCAAGCAGAAGAAGGAAGGCTGACAGGGTTTCTCCTGCGCCGAACAGCGGATGCCGCTTCGGCGCACGAGCATCGATACTGAATTACCGAGTGCGGCGCACATTCAACGTGCTGCCGCACCCCAACTGGAGAAATCAACATGTGCGGTATCGTTGGCGCGGTTTCCACGCGCAATATCGTTCCCGTCCTGATCGAAGGCCTGCGCCGCCTGGAATATCGCGGCTACGACTCCTGCGGCGTTGCCGTTCAGCGTGATGGCCAGCTACAGCGCGCGCGCACCGTCTCGCGCGTGGCCGATCTGGATGCCCAGGCACAGACGAGCCACCTGGACGGCGCCATCGGCATCGCCCACACGCGCTGGGCCACGCACGGCCGGCCGGATACCGTCAACGCCCACCCGCACTTCTCGGGCGACACCATCGCCCTGGTGCACAACGGCATCATCGAAAACTACGAAGCGCTGCGCGAAGAACTCAAGGCCGTCGGCTACGGCTTTGAATCGCAGACGGATACCGAAGTCGTGGCGCACCTGATCCACCAGGCCTACACGTACCCGAGCAGCGCCACGCGCGGCGACCTGTTCGCCTCGGTGCGTGCGTCGGTCAAGCGCTTGCACGGTGCCTATGCGATTGCCGTGTTTGCCCGTGACAACCCCGACGTGGTGGTGGGCGCGCGCGCCGGCTCGCCGCTCGTGGTGGCGATTGGCGAGAACGAATCGTTCCTGGCGTCGGACGCGCTGGCCGTGGCCGGCACCGCCAGCCGCATGGCCTACCTGGAAGAAGGCGACGTGGTGGAAATCACCCGCGACGGCTTCACCGTGGCCGATGCCCACGACAAGATCGTCGAGCGGGAAGTGAAGGAAGTCGGCACCTATGCCGCCGCCGTGGAACTCGGCCCCTTCCGCCACTTCATGCAGAAGGAAATCTTCGAGCAGCCGCGCGCCCTGGGCGACACGCTGGAAGGCGTGCAAGGGTTTGGCCCCGACCTGTTTGGCCCCGAGGCGGCCCAGGTGCTGCCCAAGGTCGACAGCGTGCTGATCCTGGCCTGCGGCACGAGCTACTACTCGGGCTGCACGGCCAAGTACTGGCTCGAATCGATCGCCAAGATCCCGACGCAGGTGGAAGTCGCCAGCGAATACCGCTACCGCGAGACGGTGCCCAATCCGAACGCGCTTGTCGTCGTGATTTCGCAATCGGGCGAAACCGCCGACACGTTGGCCGCGCTGCGCCACGCACGCGAACTGGGCCACACGCACACGCTGGCGATCTGCAACGTGGCGACCAGCGCCATGGTGCGCGAGACGCAGCTCAAGTTCCTCACGCGCGCGGGCACCGAGATTGGCGTGGCGTCCACCAAGGCGTTCACCACGCAGCTGGCAGCGCTGTACATGCTGGCACTGACGTTTGCCAAGCTGCGCGGCCATCTGAATGCGGAGCAGGAAGAAGATGCGCTGCGCCATCTGCGCCACCTGCCGTCGGCGCTGAACGCCGTGCTGGCGCTGGAGCCGCAGATCATCGCGTGGTCAGAAGAGTTTGCCCGCCGTGAGAACGCGCTGTTCCTCGGTCGCGGTCTGCATTACCCGATCGCCCTGGAAGGCGCGCTCAAGCTCAAGGAAATCTCGTACATCCACGCCGAGGCCTACCCCGCCGGTGAACTCAAGCATGGCCCGCTGGCGCTGGTGACCGAGCAGATGCCGGTCGTGACCGTCGCCCCGAACGACGCGCTGCTCGAAAAGCTCAAGTCGAACATCCAGGAAGTGCGTGCGCGCGGCGGCAAGCTGTACGTGTTTGCCGACGCAGATACGCAGATCCAGTCGAGCGACGGCATCCAGGTGATCCGTATGCCTGAGCACTACGGTCAGCTCTCGCCGATCCTGCACGTGGTGCCGCTGCAATTGCTGGCGTATCACACCGCACTGGCGCGCGGTACGGACGTCGACAAGCCGCGCAACCTGGCGAAATCGGTGACTGTCGAATAAGTTTCGGCAGGCGCAGAAATAGAATGTGGCGAGGAAATGAAAGCGTTTCAAACTCGCTGAAAAGTTTGGATTCTGGGGGGCGAGCCCCTCCAGAAACCGCTGTACTGCAAGGCTTTAAGCACTACGTAATGTTTGCGGGCGCGCCAGCTTGGCGCGGTGCTTTTTACCCCCGCTTAGCACCCTGGTTTTTCCTCCGCTCGCGAGAATGTTATGTGGCACGTGCGCTCCCTTCAGTAGTGGAGCAATACATCTCGCGTTTCGTGATGTGTACGCCAGAATGACCTCAACGGGCGCCGGCTGCAAATCATCGACGTGCGTCAACTTCCATCGCTAATAGTCGTCCCTCCGTCCACGACGATGTGTTGACCCGTCATAAACCATCCGCTGGGCTAGCAAGCATGACGGCGACACCTGCGATTTCATGCGGTTCTCCCACGCGCCGAACGGGGTCAATGACAGTCGCCAGCTCTCATGTGTCAAGTAGGTCGATCGCTCACGTGTGCCCTTCCATAGCGAGGCGCGTCAACAATCTGGAACGCTTCTGACCCGCATGGATGATGCGTCGATGCTCACCGATGCTCTATTAAAAATATGTCGCCGAAGGCGGCCATGTGGGCTGGCTGAACCATTTCAGCCCTCCATCAGCGCCCGTTCGATCAACGCCTCGACAGTGCCGTCGTGTTGAAAGCCAGCCGCGACAGCGCGACGATCGATCAGCGGTGGCTGGCGGCCAAACAATCGCTCGATCCCATCCTCGGGGGCATAGCTGATTTGCATCGGGCCGAACCTATGCGTCAGCGCGTCGACGAGCGCACCAACCTCCAATCGCAGCACGGGGGGTGTCCAGACGCGCTCCGCGTGTAGACCGTCCGAAGACAGCCGCGCAGCATGTACCAAGTTGTCGACGCAGCAGGCACGCGACATCCACCATGCTGTTGCCGATGGCGAGACAGGACATACATAGGGTTGCCCGTGCTGAGCGACGCGAAAGATCGCACTCATGAAGGCGGAGCCGTGTCCTAGGGACAATCCGGGCCGCGCCACGATGCCCGGCAAGCGCAACGAGCGGCCATCGACCGAGCCGCGACGCGTCCAATCGGCCAACAATTGCTCGCCAACTAACTTGTGCACGCCGTAACTGATGGTGGGGTGTACCGCCGAATGCTCGTCCATGTGCGACGGCAGAGGGACTCCATAAACCGCGACACTGCTGGCAAAGACGACTCGCGGCACGGTCCCATGAACGCTCGGCTGTTTTGCGAGGCATTCGAACAACGCCAGGGTGCCATGCAAATTAATACGGTCGCCCAGATCCCGATTGGCTTCGGCCTGTGCGCCCGGCACACTCGCCAAGTGAAAGACGAGATCCACGGGCTTTGACAGCACAGCATCAAGTGTGTGCGGCGTGCCAAAGTCTCCGTTGATGACAGTAACGCGCGCATCCGCGGGGATGGCGTCGATCTGTTGGTCCACAAGCAGCAACTCTGTGACATCGCCTGTGGTAGCGACCCCATCGCGCAATAACCGGCGAACCAACGCTGATCCTACGAAACCATTGGCACCCGTCACCAAGGCTCTCATCGGTGTTCCTCTTTTGCGCTAGCGGCACCCGCTTGAACAACACGCTGCTCAATGATGCCGAACGGCATCTCACCTTCTGCGTCGTGCGCCATCATCCTGACCCGATCGCCGAAGCGCATGAAGCCAGTCTTGGCTTCGCCTTCGTCGATGATCTCGATCACACGCCGCTCTGCAATACATGCCGATCCAGCTGTGCGGCTCACATTCGATACCGTGCCGGAGCCGATGATGGTTCCAGCGGACAGTTGGCGTGTACGCGCGGCATGTGCAATGAGGTCGCCAAAGCTGAAATTCATTTCGCTGCCACATGGATGACCAAACCAGTGACCATTCCATTCGATATGCAGACGCAGTTGCACGCGGCCGTCGCGCCAATTTCCGCCCAACTCGTCGGGCGTGATGGCGACCGGCGCAAAGCTGGTCGACGGTTTGGCCTGTAGAAACCCAAAACCTGTCTTCATCTCGCGCGGCCCAAATGCGCGCAGGCTCCAATCGTTGATCTGCACGAGCAGGCGGATGTGCTCCAAGGCCTGCGTGGCAGAGACGCCCATCGGTATACGACCGACGACCACACCAAACTCGCCTTCGAAATCGATACCGTCGGCCTCACTGGGCAACGGCACATCCTGCGTCGGGCTGAGAAAGTCGTCGCTCGCACCCTGGTACATCACGGGGATGGTGGCGAAATCTGGAATCGGCGGCGTATTGAATGCGCGCTCCATCAGTCGACCGTGGTTGAGAAACGCCGAGCCATCGCACCATTGCGGACTACGCGGCAGCGGTGCCAGGCAAGCGGCAGCATCAAATGCACGTGCATCAGCAATACGCCCCGCATTGAGATCGTCGTAGCGCGCCTGCAGCTTGGGCGCAACATGCTCCCAACGCTCCAGTGCATCGATCAACGTGGCGGCAATTGGGGTGGCATCGACAGCGCGCTGAAGATCGCGCGACACCAACACAAGGCGACCATCGGTTCCCTCGCCGGGCAATGTGGCGAACTTCATTGCGCCTCCCGTTGCGTCCGGGCCTGCAATGCCTCGGCGATGGCCGGGTCGTACACGCCGTCGATCAGCACGAAGAGCATCCTGCATGGCCGGCTGGAGCGGTTGGCCCAGGCGTGATTGGTGCCGCGTTGAATGACCACGCTTCCCGGTGCAAGCGCCACCTCGGAATCATCGAGCACCAGCGTCATCTCGCCATCGATCACCACGCCGTAGTCGATCGATTCCGTGCGATGCATCAGCGGATGCGGCGAATCGGCGCGCACGGTAGATGCATGTGCATCGCCCACCTGGGTGAACGCTTCCTGCATCCGGGTCGCGCCACGCGCCAGGAACTCCGAGGTATCGGGCGGAATATCGACAAATCGGAAGCGCGTGCCTTGCTTTGGCGGCGGCAACATCAGCGCGCCCACGGTGGGATCCGCACCGTTGTCGATCGGCACCGGGTTGCCCGACGTGCTCCACACTTCGTGGAACACCGTGCCGGGAATGGCCGCAATTTCCACCACGGTCGGCAATGGCCCTTGCGAGACGATCACCGCGCGCCCGTCGGCGTCGTTGCCCGTCACGATACGTTGAATTGTTGGAAAGCTCATGCAATGTCCCGTTCAGCGTTAAAGATGGCGACCGCGCGCGTCCACCCTGCGGATGCCCCGCGAATCTTGTGCGGAAAGCAACTGATGACAAATCCATGCGGAGGCAGGGCCTCGAGGTTGTGCAGCTTCTCCAGATGGCAGTAGCCAATGTCGCGACCGGCCTTGTGCCCTTCCCAGATCAGTGAGGTATCGCCCGTCTCGGCGATCTTCTTGGCGGTGTAGGAGAACGGTGCATCCCAGCTCCATGCATCGGTTCCGGTCAGGCGCACGCCGCGTTCGAGCAGGTACATCGTCGCCTCGTAGCCCATGCCGCAGCCTGCGTTGACGTAGTCGTTGTGCCCATAGCGCGCGCCCGCCCGCGTGTTGACCACGACGATGTCGAGCGGCTGCAGCGTGTGGCCGATGCGTGCAAGCTCTGCCTCCACATCGGCGGCCGTCACCACGTAGCCGTCGGGGAAGTGCCGGAAGTCGAGTTTCACGCCGGGCTGGAAGCACCATTCCAGCGGAACTTCGTCGATGGTGATCGACGGTTTGGCCTCGCCAAGGGTGGCGTCCATGGTCGAATGGAAGTGCCAGGGCGCATCGAGATGCGTGCCGCTGTGCGTGGTGAGCGTGACCCACTCGGCCGCAGCGGCTTCGCCGTCGGGGTAGTCCTCGGGCTTCGTGCCGGGCAGCATGGCCATGAACTCGGGCAAGGTATCGGCATGCTTCTGGTAGGTGATCTTCGGTGCCAGCGGCGGCGGGTCGGAGAGCACGTCGTTCTCCAGATAGATGGAGAGATCGACAAAGCGTCGGGTTGGCTTCATGCGGAGGCTCCTGCGGGCACAGCGCGGCGTTCAAGACGTGAGAAACACAGCATGGCGGCAATGGCCATCAAAACAGCGGCGATGCCAAGGCTGCCGTAGCCAAGAAACTTGACCAGCGTGCCGCCAAGGATCGGCCCGACGGCGGCGCCAGTCATCAGCATGGCGGGCGTGGCGGCCACGGCGCGGCCGGTGACGTCCATCCGGGCCAGCACGCCAAACGCGAAGGTGTGCGTGAAGATCATGACGGCAACGAACACCGCGCCAGCCGCCGCATACGGGGCCAGCGCTGAACTCTGCGTGATGACGAGCGCAAGTGTTGCCTGCACGAGCGGCCCACCCAGCACAACCCGCCGGGCCGGCACATGCAACTCCAGGAACCCCGCCAGTGGCGCTGGCAGCAGGTTCACCAACCCCGTTGCGATCAATACGGAGGTGACGGCGGCCAGGCCGAAACCTCGATCCACGCCAATGCGTTCGACAAAGCTGAACACCATTGCCTGGGTCACTGCCATGCAGGCCACGCCCAGCATGCCGCTCCATACGGCTGGCGAAAAGCTCGGCTCGGCAGCGGACATCTCAAGGCGCGGCGCCTCAAGGGCCGGAAACGCCGCCGCACACAGCACGGCGGCAATCGCCATGACACCCGCGAAGACGCGGAAGAGGATCGGTCCACCGTGCAATGCGACCAAGCCCGGTGTCACACCCAGAAAAGCGATGGCAAAGCAGCCCAGCGCCAAGCCCGCCGCAGCAAACAACCGATGCGGATTGCGACTGCGCCCGATCGTGCCGTGCGTAAAGCTCAGGCTGCATCCCACGGCGAAACCCGCAACAGCATGCAAACCTGCCATGGCCGCATAACTGTCGCCCACGGCTGCCATGCTGAGAAACGCCAGCATGGCCACCCCAAAGCCGGCAGATACAGAAGCACGGGCCGGCAGACGATTCAATCGTGGCGCGAAGACTACGCTGCTTGCCACCGCCGCCGCTAAAAACAACGTTACCAAGCCGCCCGCCTCTTGCGGGTCGAGGTGATAGCTTCCGATCAGGGTGCCAACCCACACCGGCAAGGCGACCATGTCGACCATGCCGGCGCAATGCGCAGCCAGTAGCGCGAACGTGCCCCGGCCGCCCAATCGCGCTGCGCCGCCGGTCTCAAGATTCGATTCCATGGAGGTCTCCGCCGTGTCAGATGGCCTGTGCCAAGCTCATGAGCGTGTCGCGCATGATGCGGGCGTGCTCGGCCTTGTCACCGCCGGCAATCTCGATCTCGCCCAGGCGGCCGGAGTTTTCCACCACCATGCGGCAACGGTCCCAGCGGCGACCTTGGAAGGCTTGCAGTGCGGCATCGAGCGTGGCAGCGCGCTCCAATTCCTCTGCTAGCACGATGGCGTCTTCCAGGCCGATACCGGCACCGGCCGCCATGTGCGGTGTGGTGGCGTGGACCGTATCTCCGATCAGCACGATGCGGCCGCTGAACCACGGGCGCGGCATCAATAGGCTTTCCAGTGGGCGATAGTTGATGAGCGACTGTGCGGAGATCTGCGCGCGGATGGTTTGCATCAACGGCGCGCTGAACGGTGCGAGCAGATCCGACAGCATCTGCGGCCAACGTTGCGGGTCGATGTACTCGTTCGCCTCACGGTCTTCGGTCACGAACAGGTACATCTCGTCTTGCGATACGGGGTTGACGCCTGTCTTGACCTTCTGCCCGAGCCACATCGTCGCGCACGTAATGTCTGCGGGGCGAGGAACCACGGCACGCCAGACACCCTGGCCGGTGTACTGCGGCGTGGGTGCATTGGGAAACGCTGCCTCGCGCACCTTCGAGTACAACCCATCGGCGCCGATCACGAGGTCGTAGCGACCTTGCGTGCCATCGGTAAAGGCAACGTCCACCCCGTCGGCGCGTTGCTCAATCGCCGTGAATGTGCAGCCCAGGCGCACCTTCACGCCCGCAGCGACTGTCGCCTTGGCCAGGATGTCAGCCAGCGCCGGGCGCATGATTGCGCCGCCGCCCGGCACATCTGGTCCGGCCACACGCGGCGTGGGTAGCTGCCCCAGCGCCTGGCCGCTCGATGTGAAAAGATTGACGCCATCGCCACAATAGCCGCGCTCTCGGAATGCATCGAGTACGCCAATAGTTTTCAAGGCGCGCAGCGTTGGGCCACCGATGCTGATGCCGGCGCCATAGGCCCGCCATTTCGCGTCAATCTCGACCATGTCGATCTGCATGCCGAGCTTGGCGCATTGGATGGCTGCGGCCATGCCGGAAAAGCCGCCGCCAATCACGAGGATCTTCTGCACTGGGGATGTCATTGTGGTGTCTCCTTGTTGTCTGGCATCAAGAACACGGTGCCGTTTTCGGCCACCTCGATCTTGAT
Organism: Ralstonia chuxiongensis; assembly: GCF_024158925.1. Classification (NCBI taxonomy): domain Bacteria; kingdom Pseudomonadati; phylum Pseudomonadota; class Betaproteobacteria; order Burkholderiales; family Burkholderiaceae; genus Ralstonia; species Ralstonia chuxiongensis. The sequence continues at coordinate 444,028 of NZ_JAMYWC010000002.1, forward strand.
GGGCTCCAGCGCTTGTCCCAGGCAGGGGCCAAGAACGCAAACGCCGGAGCCGATATCGAATTGCGCGCCATGCGCATGGCAGACGATGCGGGTGCCGTCGCCATTGAGGTAGGCATCTTTGCGCCATGCCATCGGCGTTCCGCCCTGATGTGGGCAGGCATCACGGTAGGCATGAAGTGCCTCGCCTCGCCGCACCACGAAGACCGTGTCCTGGCCGATACCGCGCGGGTCAAATCCACGCGAATGGCCATCGATCAACTCATGCAACTGGCATAGCGGTACGCGGTTGGATGTCGACATGGCTGAGTTCAGATCCCTCAGGATGCGGCGTGCGCCGCATCGGTTGCCGGCGGACCGCCCGGTGCCCAGTTCTCGCGATGCTGGAACAGGAACAGTTGCGAGGTGTCCGCCCCCATGGGTGCTTCGCGTGCGATCCAGTCGGTATCGTGCAAGTCCATGTCGGCGTCGTATTCCACATGGCAGCCGAGCGGGCTATTGAAGTACCAGAACCAGTTGGAGCCGAAGCGATGGCGCCCCGGGCCCCAGAACGATTGATAGCCCTTCTCGACCAGTCGCGCCCCGGCCTGCATCACCTCGGTCGGGCCGCCCAGATGGAACGTGAAATGTTCACAGCCCTTCATGAATGGCGGCGTCTCGATCATGAAAAGCGTGTGGTGGTCGAGCGTGCCGGCAGGGCGCAAGAAAGGCCCCACGCCGACAAAGCGATCGGTGCAGACAAAGCCCAGGCGCTTGACGTAGAACGCCTCCGCCTTCGCGGCATCCGGCACGAAGTAGACAACGTGCGAGAGCGTGCGGGCCTGCACCACGGCATCGCCGTCCACGCCTACAACGTTCGCCGGCCGCTGCGCAGGTGCGCCCGGTGCGTTGACACGCTCCGCCGGTAACTCCAGCGGGCGGCGAACCGTCACCTGAAACGCCAGTGCAAAGCCCGCATCGTCCACAGCGTGGATGGAGCCATCCGCATGGCGTTCGACGGGGCGGTCTTTCTGCAGCTCTGCGGCAATCGCCTCCAGCGTCTGCTGGTCGGCCACGCCGTAGATGGTCTGGCGTAGGAAGCTCGCGGTGCCGAGCGAGGGCGGCAAGGTCGCATCGTCCTTGTGCGCAATGCGGATGAACGTGCCGTCCAGCGCCTCGAAGCGGCCTCCGGCGGCGGTCACGCCAACCGGCTTCAGGCCGTAGTCGGTCAGATATTGCGCGCACGCGGCAACGTCGTCGACGCCAAACAGCAGTGCATCGGGTCCGATGATGTTCATGGAAGTCCTATCGGTCATGGGTTGATGATCAGGGGGCCGTCCGGCCGCCCAGTGTTTCTGCGACCCAGTCGGCGATGTAGGCACCAGCGTTGGCCGAGTTATCGAAACTGCTGTGCTGCACGCCGCCTTCGCGGTCGGTAAAGATCTTCAGCTCGCGCTTGGGGCTGTTGACGAGTTGCTCATACGTGCGGTGGGCCCAGTGCACGGGAATTTGCGAGTCCTTCTCGCCATGGGTGACGAGAAACGGAACACGAATGCGGTCAAGCACGCCATCCAGATGCACGTTTTCGGCAATGCGCATGAAGGTGTCCATGTCGGGCGCGCCCCACACCCAGCGCACGTGTTCCCAGTAGTGCGGCACGGGAAAGCTTCCCTCGCGCGCCAGGCGCTTTTTCTGCACGTCGCGCCAGTCATGGTTGGCGCCCCACACCACGCCGCATGCAAAGCGCGGCTCGAAAGCCACCGCGCGCGGACAGTAGTAGCCGCCGAGTGAAACGCCTTCCAGGCCGATGCGTTTCGGGTCGATGTCATCGCGCGTTTCCAGCCAGTCGACGATCTTGCTGGCCCACACTTCGGTGTTGTAGACCGCATGCATGTCGTGCAGGCGCAAGGCCTCGCCCGTACCAGGCTGATCAACCACGAGCGACGACACCCCACGCCGCGCCAGCCACTGCGGCAGCCCGACGCGGTACTTCATCTCCTTGGTCGAGTCCAGCCCGTTGATCTGCACGAGAATCGGGGCCCGCCCGGTCACGCCCTCCGCACGGACATAGAGCGCAGAGAGATGCGCATCGCCATACGGGATCTCCACGCGTTCGCAGTTTTCGCCCGTCGCGGCAATGCCCTTGGCAAACACCTCCAGAAAGCGCTTGTACAGCTCAAGACGGCCTTCCGCGCCGTGCGCTTGCAAGCGCTCGCCGGTGAGGTAGTACGTGGCGGCACGGTTGTACTTGTCGCCGGCGGACAGCGTGCGCCCTCGCGCTTCGTCCTCCGCGGCCAGCTCGCACAGCTTGTCGGCCATGCGCGACCACGTTTCGCGAAACGCGCGCGTACCGGCGGCATCAGGCTGCTTGGCGGCCTCCTGCAATGGAGCGCACATCGCCTCAATTTCGCCGATGCGAGCCCCCATTTCGATGGCAAGATCGACGGACAGATTCCAGACGTAGTTCGTAGGGAAATAGCGGAACATCCCGATTCCTTTAATGCGTTTTCAGATGCCGTTGCCCGGGCCAGGCGGCTTCGCCCACAGCGGGATGGCGATGTTCAGCCACACTGCGCTGCTCTTGGATGTGTTGGCTGCATACACCCCTTGCTGATAGTTGATGTTGATATTGAAGGCGCCCGCGTCGTACGCAATGGATGGCCCCAGTGCCAAGCTGCGGGCACGGTTGTTGGCGACGGTCGCGCCATTGAGCTTGTCGTCGGTGAACTGGTTCAGATAGCCGCCCACTACGCCGACTTTCCATTTGCCGAAGTTCCACCCCGCCGTGAAATCCGCCACATAGGCCGAACCCGAGCGGTATCCGGTGTCGCCGTTTTCCCGGTTGATGAGCAAGCGGTTGGTCATGCCAACGTCAATGCCGTTGGGCACGTTGTAACGAAACGAGAAGACCGGCTGCCATGACGTGTAGCCCACTGCCACGCTTGGGCGGTCCTGGTTGTATGCACCGTTGGCGAGCGCGATATCAAAGCCCGTGACGATGGCGAGGTTGCGCGTGACCGACCACTTCAAGATGGCAGGCGATACCGTGATATTCGACAAGCCGTTATGGCGTTGGCTCTGCCCGACAATGTCCGTATGCAGCGAGACCACCGGCACAACCAGTTGGGAATACAGACCCGCACCCAGCACGGTGACCGGATACGCCGCCAGCAAGCGCGTCGTCATCGACGGCGCAGAGATACTGAACGGAATCGGCAGTTTGTTGCCGCTGTTGTCGTATAACCCGTTGGAGTGGCTGTAACTGAATTGCTCCAGCACGAACAACCCAGGGATCGGCGGCATGGCTGCGATGCTGGTGCCCGCAGCACCGGCTGGATACGGCGAAACGCCCCCTTCAAATGCATTCGCGGTGTTCGACGCCAGCGCGGCCAGCGTCATGCAGCCTGCGGCAGTGCACGCCGCGGCTAGTCGTTTGCTCATGTTGTCTCCTCACTTTTCGACACCTCGTGTCGGGTGTCTGTCTTGTCGTTGAATGCGCGCAACCAAGCCGCTGCTGCCGTCTATTTGGGGCGCACATCATCCTGGGTTGTGCACCGCAATTCGCGTGTGTGCCAGGACGGGTTTAGATTAAGATGCCCTCGCGAATGGCTCAAATTGATTGTTTCCATCCGCTGTATTGGCGCCCTGAATACTTTCAGGGGAAACCCTAGCGCGAGACCACAAGACCACGCTGCGGGGGTTGCCCCAATCGCTTCGGGAGAAGACCTTCAACGGAGACGGCGCCCATGCGCTTTAACAAGCTCAACCTAAATCTGCTCGTCGCCCTCGACGCTCTCCTGACCGAACAGAACATCAGCCGCGCCGCAGAGAAGGTCCATCTGAGCCAGGCCGCAATGAGCAATGCGCTGGCGCGGCTGCGCGAGTACTTTGACGACGAGCTGCTGGTCCAAGTCGGCCGCAAGATGGAACTGACGGCACGGGCAGAAGGCCTGAAAGACCCCGTGCGCGACATCCTTGTGCGGATCGATGCCACCGTCGCCGCACAACCGGCCTTCCTGCCACGCCAATCGGATCGGATCTTCCGCCTCCTGGTCTCGGACTACACGACGATGACCCTGATGCCGCATCTGCTGCGGCTCGCATACCACCAGGCACCGGGCGTCCGCTTTGAACTGCGCCCGCAGGTCGCATACCCCGAGCGTGCGCTGGAGCGCGGTGAAGTCGACCTGCTTATCATCCCCAAGGACTACTGCCCGGCCGAGCACCCAGCCGAGGTCGTGTTTGAGGAAACCTTTTGTTGCGTGCTGTGGGACCAAAGCCCGCTGGCCAGGGGCGAACTGACCGCCGAGCGCTACATGGGCGCCGGCCACATCGTCGTGCAGCCGGGGGACGAACACTCCGCGCTGGAGCAATGGTTCATGCACAAGCTGGGCATCGTCCGACGGATAGAGACCACCACATTCAGCTTTGTGGCACCCGCGCACCTGTTGATCGGCACCGACCGGATTGCCACCATGCACAAGCGGCTCGCCGCGCAGGCCGTCCGCAGCCTGCCCATCACGATTCGCCCGGTGCCGGTGCCCATTCCTCGCATGGAGCAATCCATGCAGTGGCACAAGCACCGCAGCGCCGATCTTGGCCTGCGCTGGCTGCGTGCGCTTATCAAGGAAGCGGCGGCGGCCATGGACGCTGCCGCGCCTGGTGCATCGCCGCCGGTATCACCGTCCGCACCGCAGCCATGAAGCCGACACCCTCGCCAAAGCCCGGCAAGGTGGTCATGCCGGACATGCTCAGCACGCTACCGATCATCGACCCACGCTGGCTGCTGTTTGTACGCGTTGCCGCATCAGGAAGCCTGAGCAAGGCCGCCGCGATGCTCGATATGCCGCAGTCCATGGTCAGCCGCAACATTGCACAGCTTGAGCAGCAGTGTGGGCAGCGCCTGTTTCGCAGAACCGGTCGCGGTGTCGTGCTCACAGAGTTTGGTGAGCAGACACTGCCGCGTGTCGCCCGTCTTGTGGATGAGGCCGACGCTCTTGCCGATGACATTCGCAATGCGCGCGGCCAACCCGTTGGGGAGGTGCTGGTCGGCTTGCTGCCTTCGGCGGTCGGGCAATTTGCAGCGCCGCTGTTCGCCGCCGTGCGCGAGCAGCTGCCCGGCGTGCGGCTACACCTGGTGGAAGGTGCCAGCGCGCAGCTTGAAGAGCAATTGCGGGACGGCCGGCTCGACATGGGCATTGTTCTGCGGGAAGACGAGGCGAGCATTGGTGACGCACACGTGCTTGCGCGCGTACCTCTGCATCTGGTTGGCCGACGTGGGGATGCCCTTGTCAGCAAGAGCGATGTCGCGCTGACCGCGCTGGCCGGTGTTCCTCTTGTCGTACCCAGTCGCCCTCATCTGTTGCGTGCGCGGCTGGATCGTCTGGCCACAGACCACGCCTTGCCACTGCAAGTGGCGGTAGAGGCCGACTCCGTCCGCCTGCAATACGAGATTGCCGCAGCCGGCGGCGGCTACGCTATCGCATCCGTGCAGCCCGGCATGCTGGATGCGCGGCTGGCGTCGTCGCAGATCGTCCAGCCTCTGCTTGAGCGCTTCGTGGTCTTGGCGGAATCCCCGCTCCGACCCCACACGCGGGCCACGCTGGAAGTGCGCCGCCTGATCCATCGCGTAGCGGAGTCTCACATCACCTGAGCGGCATCTTCCGCAGCTATCGATCTGGTGCATAGCTGCTTTCGCTGTCAGGCAGTACCTCGCGCAGGTGCGGCCTTCTATAGTCGGCTGGCCGTTGACTTCCACGCCCAGCGCCATGTCCGACCTGCAACCGAGCGAACTGCTCGCCCCCACGTTGTTCCTGAGCGATGCCGATGTCGCATCGCTTGCCGACTGGCCTTCGGCCGTCGCTGCCCTCGCCAAGGCCTACGCTAAACCCACGTCCGACGCCATGGTGCCGCCGCGCTCGATGGCACGTGGTGACGGCATCTGGCTGCGCAGCCTGACCGCCGTGTCGCCGGCCGGCGGCCACATGGGCTGCAAGCTGATCGCGGCATCCCCGCGTGCGCGCCGGGCAAGTTACCTGATCTCGTTGTTCGATCAGAAGACCATGGCCCTGAGTGCATTGGTCGATGGCAACAGGGTCACCGGCCTGCGTACGGCAGCGACCGTGGCGTTGGCGGTGGACCTGCTAGCACCCAATCGGCCGCTGCACGTGGCGATCATCGGCTCTGGCTTTGAAGCACGCAATGCACTCGATTGCCTGCGTGCGGTGCGCACACTGCAATCCGTGCGCGTATACAGCCCCACGCCTGCGAGCCGCGAGCGCTTTGCCGAATCGTTTCGCACTGCACTGGACATCGCCGCATCGGAGTCGCCTGAAGCGGCTGTGGAGGGTGCGGATATCGTCATCTGTGCCGCGCGCAGTCGGGACGAGTCACCCGTCCTGCGCGGCGCGTGGCTGTCGCCGGGCGCTACGGTGGTCTCGCTGGGTTCCACGCTGCCGGAACAGCGCGAAGTCGACGAGGAAACGATGGCGCGCGCCGCCTGCATCGTGGCCGACATGCCACAGGAAGTCGCCCACGATACTGGCGATGCCATCGCCGCCTCGCGTGCAGGCGTGCCCATCGCCAGCAAGCTGGTGCCGCTCTCGGCGCTCGCTGCGGGAGAGATCAAGCCCCGCCAGGCTGACAGCGACATCGTGCTCTACAAGTCTGTCGGGTCCGCGCTTCAGGACATCGTCATTGCCGAGATGCTCTTTGCACATGCCAAGGAGCAAGGGCGCGGCGTGCCCCTGCCGGCCAGCATTGTTCCGATCGCCAAATAAATCACCCCCACATTCCCAAGGAGACGCCAACGATGGCCACCTACAAGAAATCCGACGCCCGCGCCTGGGCGCGCGAACACCTGATCGGCTGCTCGGCCGTCACGATACCCAGCTACAGCGCCGACTTGAAGCGCCTGAACGAACACGGCATCCGCCACGACATTGAATTGGCAACCAAGCTTGGGTTCAGCTACACGTTGCTGTGCAGCGAAGTTGCCATCACGCCCGAAGAAAACGCCCAGTTCACAGCCTGGGCACGCGAGACCGCAGGCAACCGGCTTGGCCTCTTCTTCCATGCGGCGTTTGGCACGCTGGCCGAAAACATTGAGGCCGTAAAGCTGGCCGAGAAAGCTGGCGCCGACATCGTCCTGCTGTCTTACCCGCCCCAGTTCTGGCCAACGAGCGAGGAAGAAATCTACAACTACACGAAGACCTTCTGTGACGCGACCGACCTTGCGGTGATGCTGTTCCCGATCCCGCTGTGGGGCTTCGAGCGTGTACATCCGGCGGGCATGCCGGTCAGCCTGGTGCGCCGGCTGCTCGACGATTGCCCCAACATCGTTGCGATCAAATCCGAGCAAGGATTCCCGCTGCCGGCTGGCATCTGCGAGATGTACCACCACTTCCGCAACGAGGTCGTCATCAGTTGCCCGATCGAAGGCGATGCGATTCCGCTGATGAGTCTGATGGAGCTGCAGTTCTCCGGCACCAGCAACACCGCGTGGATGGGTGACTACTACCCGAAGGCGTTTGAACTGGCACGCACCGGCCGGTGGGAAGAGGCCATGGCGATGTACTGGAAGGTCAATCCGGCACGCAGCGCCAACGGCGCGGCCGCGCAAACCTACGCGGGCGGCACCGGCGTGCTCAACCGCACCATGTGGAAGTATCAGGACTGGCTCGCCGGCTTTAACGGTGGCCCCCTGCGCGCGCCAGCCATGCGCGTGCCGGATCGCCTGATGAAGATGCTGCGCCAAGGTCTGGTGGCGTCGGGCCTGCCCGTCACGTCGGACCCGGATGAAGCCTTCATGGTTGGCCGCTTCCCCTGCTGAAGGAGCACAACCATGAAGCACCTTCTGAAAGATCCCACGCTGTGGCGCGAAGCCGCTTTCATCGCCGGCGAATGGGTGGAAAGCACACCGCACGGTCGTTATGCGCTGCACAACCCGGCCGATCAATCGTTGCTCGTAGAACTGCCGCGCTGCCGCGAGGAGGAAGTACGCCGCGCCATCGATGCGGCGCATAGCGCCTTTACCACCTGGCGCCGTACCACCGCCAAGCATCGTGGTGAAGTTCTGCGCCGGTGGTACGAATTGACGTTGGCGCATCGTGAAGATCTCGCAACGCTCATCACGCTGGAAGAAGGCAAGCCGCTGGCTGAAGCCCGTGGCGAAATCGACTACGCCGCATCGTTCCTGCGCTGGTTTGCCGAAGAGGCAACGCGCGTGCGCGGTGATGTGATTCCAGGCGCCAAGGAAGCGCAGCGCGTTGTCGCGCTGCGCGAACCGATCGGCGTATGCGCAGCCATCACGCCGTGGAATTTTCCCGCCGCAATGATCACGCGCAAGGCGGGGCCGGCGCTTGCCGCCGGCTGCACGATGGTGCTCAAGCCCGCCAGCCAGACACCGATGACCGCGTTGGCACTTGCCGAACTGGCACAGCGTGCGGGTGTTCCGGCCGGTGCCTTCAGCGTAGTGACGGGCAACGACACGCGAGCGATCGGCGGTGAGCTGACGGCCAACCCGCTGATCCGCAAGCTCACCTTCACGGGCTCGACCGAAGTCGGTCGTGTCTTGCTGGCCCAAGCCGCACAGACAGTGAAGAAATGCTCGATGGAACTCGGCGGCAACGCACCATTCATTATCTTTGACGACGCCGATCTTGATGCCGCAGCCGATGGCGTAGTCGCAGCCAAGTTCCGCAACACGGGGCAGGCGTGTATCAGCGCAAATCGCGTGCTGGTGCAGTCCAGCATTTACGATGCGCTTGCCGAACGCGTGGCCGAACGCGTAGCCCGCCTGCGTACGGGTAACGGCCTGGAAGCAGACGTGCAGCTTGGCCCGCTGATCGACACGGCGGCCGTGCGAAAAGTTGAAGAGCACGTGGTCGATGCCCTAGACAAAGGCGCGCGGCTTCTGCACGGTGGCAACCGGCATGCGCTCGGTGGCAACTTCTTCGAGCCGACCGTGCTGGTTGACGTCACGCACGATATGCTGATTGCCCGCGAGGAGACCTTCGGCCCCGTGGCGCCTCTATTCCGCTTCGATACCGACGATGACGCCATCGCCATGGCCAACGACACCGAATACGGACTTGCCGCGTATTTGTACAGCCGCGACGCTGCCCGCATCTGGCGCAACGCTGCCCGCATCGAGTCGGGCATGGTCGGAATCAACACCGGCCTGATCTCGACCGAAGTCGCGCCATTCGGTGGTGTGAAGCAAAGCGGCCTGGGGCGCGAAGGTTCGCACCTCGGTATCGACGAGTTCCTGGAGGTCAAATATCTGTGCTGGGACGGCCTCGACGCCGCTTGAGCCTGATGGATAGCCCAACCTCAACTCACAAAGGACAACGATGATCAAGATGATCGCTGCGGTCTGCCGCCGCCCTGGTATGACGCATGCCGAATACGTGGCCTATGTACAGCACGTGCATGGCGCGATCTCGAATGAGAACCCCGTCACCCTGCGGCGCTATGTACAGAACCACGTCTTCGATGCGGCGTTCGGATCGACCGCCGAACCCGAGCATTCGATGACGGTTGCACGGGATTCGGTAACGGAACTGTATTGGGACAATGCGCAGGACATGTCCGCCACCTTTGCCCATGAGCACGTGCGTACAAACGTTGGACCTGATGCCGCCAACTTCGCAGACGCCAGCGTTTCGCTCAGTTTGGTGGCGGTGGAAGCGGAGCAGCCGGTTGTGACGCCGAAACGCGCATGTGGGGCCAAGGTTCTGCACTACCTGCGGGCAGCGGAAGGATTGTCACTACCCGAGTTCTTTGATCGATGGTCGCGGGCGCACGAGCTGGCCTTGGCCGCCGAGCCGCTTGCCGCAGCCGCATTGCGACGCTGCGTACATAACAGACAGGTTCCGGAATTCAATGCCATGCTGGCCTACTTCAGTGCCACGGATGTGCCCGCCTACGAAGGTGTTGCCAGTCTCTGGTTCGATGATGTGTCGTCCGTTGGCGCATTCCGCGCCTATGAACGCGCGCTGCTCGCGATCAACGCTAACGCCACCACCACGTTCTACCGTCCGGCCCAGTCCTTCTTCCTCTACGCGACGGAAGTACCAATTTACGAGCGCAGCTAGCATCAAGCGCCATGCTCTTGCATTGGCGTGTTAGACGCGTACAGCTACGGCGCTTACGACAGCTTAGAAAGCCTTGCTTCGCGATTCACCATCTCAATCGATAGGAGGGCCCTGCTGCCGAGGTTGTCGTCTGTGCGCGCGTGGTGCTGACGGAGCGACAACTCGGCACCGACAACGCGCCCACGCTGGCGGATCTGAGCGAGGCGCTGCCCCGCCAGGCCGTGGCCTGACAAATGCCCGGCTGCCGACACGGCCGGCTGGAGGACGGCGTCTATCCAGGTGTTTGAAGCGGCTGGCGTGATTGGGGTGCCCGGTATGCTGCATGGCAACTCAATCACCGACTCTTTGGAGACCTGCATGTTCACCGTCCTCAGCAAGCTCGTCCTGCTCGCCGTGTATGGCGTTGCGCTGGCCAGCTATGCCACGCCGCTGCCGCTGTCCGCCGATGCCATCGGCTGGTTGCGCGTCGCGGCCTTGGTGTTGCTGGCCGCGCATGCGTTGGAGGTGGTGTTTTGCTTCCGGAAGGTGTCGCTGCACAAGGGCCCGTTGCTCGACAGCGTGTTGCTGACGTTGCTGTTCGGCTTTCTGCACTGGAAGCCGATGGCAGACGCTGCACGGCAAGCTCGCTGATCGGCGCCAATCGGCCTGACTAGCCGCAACGGCAGCGCAGACCTACTCTAGTTGCAGTCGTCTCCTGATTGACTCGATTGGACTTATTTGCTGCAACGCAGCATTGATCATGGACAGAGTGGAACGAACGGCGTTTGTCTTTGCTGGCGGCGGCAGCCTCGGCGCCATCGAGGCCGGCATGCTGCGCGAGCTGGTGGCCTCGGGCGTGGTCCCGGATATGGTGGTGGGCGCCTCGGCGGGCGCCATCAACGCCGCTTTTTTTGCGTGCAATCCGCACGCGGCGGGCACGGCCCAGCTCGAGGCGCTGTGGCGCGGTGTGCGGCGCGCCGACGTGATGCCATGGTCCTGGCGGGCAATGTTCAGCATGCTCGGGCTCCTGGGTGGGCAACGGGAGCACCTAGTCGATGCATCCGGCCTGCAGCGCCTGCTGACGCGGCATTTCGGGCAGACCCTGCTGGAGGCGGCCACGCTCCCCCTGCACGTTGTGGCCACCGACATGCAAACTGGCGCCGAGGTGGTGCTGTCTTCCGGAGCCATCGTGCCAGCGGTGCTTGCCAGCGCCGCCATTCCGGGCGTGTTTCCGCCGGTGCGCATTGGTGATCGCCTGTTGATCGACGGGGGCGTCGCCAACAACACGCCAATCTCCGCCGCCATCCGGCTGGGCGCCACACGTGTCGTCGTATTGCCAGCGGGGTTTGCCTGTGCCGACCGTCGCGCCCCGCGCAGCGCCATCGAGCACGCGCTGAACGCCTTGTCACTGCTGGTTGCGCGTCAGCTTGTGCAAGACCTGGAGCGCTGGGCCGGGCAGGTGCCCATTGCCGTGGTGCCACCGCTGTGCCCCCTCGATGTGTCGCCCTACGACTACGCCCGCTGTGGAGAACTCATCGACCGCGCCGCTGCCGCCACTGCGGCATGGCTGGCAGCCGACGGTCTGGCGGGCACAGGCATACCGGGCGCGCTGCGTGAGCACCATCACGACGCGACCCAGGCTAGTTGCAGTGCCCAGGTTTGATGCCACGGCAAAAGGCAACGGGGCGACACGGCAAGGCAAAGTAGGGCAGAGCAATTTCAGCGTGAGCGTTGGACCTCGGGTGCCTGACCGCAGACAACCCGCGATGCCGCACGCTGTGTGTGCTCGCTGCAAGCACCACCGATTGAGACACGCAAGACAAGAAGATCAGCGAATCGTCGTGACGCTTCTTCTTTGCCTCTTCTGACAGCCACATAGGCACCATCCACATCAAGGTGGCTTGAGCCCGGCACCTCCCGGCTCACTCCTTCTCCTTATGCACCGGAAACAACGCCGACAACACCTGACGCGCCGTCCCGCGTAGCACGCCGCTCGCATCCGGGTCGCCATACGCCAGTGCCGTCGCAAAGTTGCGTGCCTGCTGCAGCGTGACGTGCGGCGGCAGCGGCGGCACATCGGGGTCGGTCTTCACTTCCAGCACCACGGGCCGGTCTGCGTTGAGCGCTTCGTCCCACGCGCCGGCCAGTTGGTCGGGGTCGTCGACGTAGATGCCCTTCAGGCCGATCAACTCTGCAAACCGGTGATACGGCACATCTGGGATGTCCTGTGAGGCCGGAAATTTCGGGTCCCCTTCCATCACGCGCTGCTCCCACGTGACTTCGTTCAGATCCTGGTTGTTGAGCACCATGCAGATCCACTTGGGAGACTTCCAGCGCTTCCAATATTTCGACACGGTGATGAGTTCGGCCATGTTGTTCATCTGCATGGCGCCGTCGCCTACGAATGCAATGACGGGTCTCTCTGGGTGCGCAAACTTGGCGGCAATTGCATACGGCACGGCTGCCCCCATCGATGCCAACCCGCCCGACAGCGAGCCCATCATGCCGGGCTTGAACTTGAGATCGCGCGCATACCAGTTGGCACACGTGCCAGAGTCGCTGGTGACGATCACGTTGTCCGGCAGCTTGGGTGACAGCTCCCAGAACACGCGCTGCGGGTTGACGGGGTAGGCCGGTTGCAGCGCGCGGTCTTCCAGCGTCTTCCACCAGCTTTCATTCCAGCGGGCAATGCGTTCAGGCCAATAGCGATCGGTCTTGCGCTGGAGCAGCGGCAGCAGTGCTCGCAGCGTTTGTGCGCTGTCGCCCACGAGGTTGACTTCCATCGGATAGCGCAACCCGAGCATGCCGGGGTCGAGGTCGATCTGCACGCCGCGCGCTTGGCCTTCCTTGGGCAGGAATTCTGCATAGGGAAAGCCGGAGCCGACCATTAGCAGCGTGTCGCAGTGGTTCATCAGTTCCCAACTCGGCTCGGTGCCCAGCAGCCCGATGGCGCCTGTCACATAGGGCAATTCGTCGGGCAGGACGGCCTTGCCAAGAAGCGCCTTGGCCACGCCCGCGCCCAGCGTTTCCGCCACCGCTGCCACTTCTGCACTGGCCCCGAGTGCGCCCGCGCCTACGAGCATCGCCACCCGGCGGCCGCTGTTGAGCATGTCCGCGGCGCGTTCCAGATCGGCGGCTTGCGGGATCACGCTCGGCGCGCTGTAGCCCACGCCCGAGTGCACCGTGCCGTGCGCACGCGGCGGTTCGGTGTAGGGCATTTCCTGCAGATCATTCGGCAGCACGAGCGCCGTCACCCGGCGTTGCCCGATGGCGATGCGCACCGCGCGATCCAGCAGATGCCGCACCTGCGCCGGCATGCTGGCCTGGTGGACAAACGCGCCGGCCACGTCGCGGAACATCGCCGCCAGATCGACCTCCTGCTGGTAATGCCCACCGACTGCCGTGCGCGCCTGCTGCCCGGTGATCGCCAGCACCGGCATGTGGTCGAGCCGCGCGTCGTACAGCCCCGTGATGAGGTGCGTCGCCCCCGGCCCGGACGTTGCCATGCACACGCCCAGCTCACCCGTGAACTTGGCATGTGCAGAGGCCATGAAGGCCGCCATTTCTTCATGCCGCACCTGCACGAATTCGATCTTGCCGCCGGCCCGCTGCAGCGCACCGAACATGCCGTTGATGCCGTCTCCAGGGTAGCCAAAGATGCGCCGCACGCCCCAGTCATACAGGCGGGCGACGAGGAAGTCGCTGACGGTGGCTTGCATGGTTTCTGTCCAGTATCAGATGGTGGGTCGTCAGCTCGTGGTCTCGGCGAGCAGCGCTTCCTTGCGCGCGGTCATGGGCTCCTGCAGCGGCGTCAGGTCGACGTGCTGACGGACCAGCTTGGGAAAGAGTTCGGTCTCTTCTTCCTCCACGTGGTGTGAAACGTACTCGGCCAGCACCGTGAATTTGGCCGCGAACAGATCGTCGCCTGCGTGCATGCCGCTCAACTGCTTGATCAGGTCCTTCGCGGTGGCGTGCTCCACCACGGCTTCGTCGACGAGATCCTTGAACGCTTCGCCGCCGTTGTCGCGCACGAACGGGTAGAACACCTCTTCTTCAAGCTGCGTGTGCACGGTCAACTTTTCACATGCTTCGCGCACGATTTGCTCGCAGGTGGCTTTGTCTTTCTCTTGCTGGAACGTCTTGAACAGTTTTTTCACCTCACGGTGATCGTCCAGCAGCATCGACAGCACGGCGCGCTGCGCCACAGGGATTTCAGCTTTGTTCATGGGGCTCTCCGGTAGGGGGGTCTGTTTTGATACGCCGAACCGTCGAGCAAGCGCCATGCCGCACGCGCGCCTTTGCGGGCGACGTACCGCAGGCAAGCTTCGTGCTGACACAGGTGATTGCGTGCGACAGACGCCGCGCAGATGCGTGGCCGCCGCACATCATCCTGAACGTCAACTGATTGATGGGAGGTAACTGCTATGCAAACCACGACAACCGGCACCACGCTGGGCACCGGCACTGGCACCGGTGTAGGAACCACCGCGGGCGTACGCATGCGCATCATTGGGCGTGCCGATACGGATTCGGCCGGCCCGGGCCCGGAACTGATGGCCGCCGATACGCTGGAGGGCAATCGCGTCGTCAATCTCAACGGAGAAGACCTCGGCAAGATCACCGACATCATGCTCGACGTGCAGCGCGGCCGGATCGCCTACGCGGTGATGTCGGTGGGCGGCTTCCTGGGCATTGGCGACAAGCTCTTTGCGGTGCCGTGGAGCGCCATGTCGCTCGACGTTGACCGCAAGTGCTTCGTGCTCGACGCTAACAAGGACCGCCTGGAGGCCGCTCCCGGTTTCGACAAGGACAGCTGGCCCACGATGGCCGACCCGACCTGGGCCGAGTCCGTGCACGAGTACTACGGGTCGCGTCCTTACTGGGAAGAGTATTGAGCGCGCCCGGGCACGCCGTTCGCTTGCGTGTCGTCAGTCACGCTTGAAACAGGAGGGCGCCATGGAGAAAGGCAAGAAAGAGAAGCATCCGCACGCAGAAAAGCGTGAGGAACTGGTGGAAAAGGCCGTGGAAGATACGTTCCCGGCCAGTGATCCGCCCGCCACGGGCGGTATCACCCGCGTTGTCGACAAGGACAAAAACGCGAACGCACACCAGGACAAGCGCACCCACAACGGCAATCACCGGTAGCCGTTAGCCGGCACTGCCGCGCCCGCATCGCCTTTGGCATGCGGGCGTTTTTCTTCGATGCCGCCGTATTAACGGTGCGCCAGGATATTGACGACGTTGCCGAACGGATCGCGCACGTAAAAGCGGCGCACGCCCCAGGGCTCGTCAACGAGCGGATAGACGATTTCCAGGCCCAGCGATACGGCCCGCGCATGCACCGCATCCACATCGTCCACTTCTACCGACAGCGCCGGCACCGGCGTACCGTTTCCGCCTTCGCTGGCGATGCTGACCTGCGGCGTCATCGTGCTGGCCGTATCGGCAAAGGTGATGATCCAGCCGTGGTCCATCACCACTTCCAGATCGAGCAGTTCGGCATAGAACGCGCGGGCGCTTGCCGGGTCGGCGGCATGCAGATTGGGGACGATGCGTCGGACGGCCATGCAGGGGCTCCTTTTTACCGATTCGGTGACGGCATTCTAGTCACGGCTGTGACGCTGTGTTGGCATGCGCACGGGGCGCACATCACGTAAAGTGGCGGGCACTCGAACTACAGAGACACGCACGCCATGGAATTCCTGCAATCGCTGCTGGCACCCCGCCTGCAAAATGTTGAAACCTCCGCCATCCGTGAGCTGTTCAAGGTGCTCGGCAAACCGGGCCTGATCTCGTTTGCCGGCGGTTTTCCTGACTCGGCCCTGTTTGACGTGGAAGGCCTGAAGGCCGCGGCCGACAGCGCGCTCACCACCGACGCCGCCCGCGCGCTGCAATATGGCGCCACCGAGGGCTTCGAGCCGCTGCGCGAGGCCATCGTCACGCTGATGAAGGCACGCGGCGCCAACGTCGCCAACACCGACATCCTCGTCACCACCGGTTCGCAGCAGGGGCTGGATCTGCTGGGCAAGGTGCTGATCGGCGAAGGCGACACGGTGCTGACCGAAGCCCCCACCTTCCTCGCCGCCATTCAGGCGTTCAAGCTGTACGGCGCCAAGGTGGCCGGCGTGCCGACCGACGGCGACGGCCTGGATGTCGATGCACTGGAAAAGGTGCTCGCCACCGCGCGACCCAAATTCCTCTACGTGATTCCCAACTTCGGCAACCCGAGCGGCGCGCTGATGAGCCTGGAGCGCCGCAAGCGCCTGCTGGACGTGGCGGTGCGCCACAACCTGCTGATCGTGGAAGACGACCCTTACGGCGATCTGTATTTCGATGCACCCCCGCCGCCGTCGCTGTACGCGCTGTCGCAGCAGACCGATGGCGCTCAGGGGCGTGTGATCTACCTGGGCAGCCTGTCGAAGGTGATGGCGCCGGGCCTGCGCGTAGGCTGGATGATCGCCTCGCAGCCGGTGCTGGGCAACGCGGTGATGGTCAAGCAGTTTGCCGATGCGCACACCTCCACGTTCGCGCAGGCCACGGCCGCGGCCTACCTGCGCAGCAATCGGCTGGACACCGTGCTGCCGCGCACGCGCGCCGCCTATGCCGAACGCGCCCACGCCATGGCCAACGGCCTGCGCGCGCTGCTGCCGGAAACCGAACTGACCTTCAACCGCCCGCGCGGCGGCATGTTCCTGTGGTGCGCCTTGCCGGGCCGCAATGCCGGCGATGTGGCCAAGGTGGCCATCGAGCGTGGTGTGGCCTTCGTGCCGGGTGCGGCGTTCTACCCGGTCGACCCGGATCGCTCGACGCTGCGTCTGTCGTACGCCACCTCGTCGCTGGCACAGGTGGAAGAGGGTGTGCGCAAGCTCGCGCACGCTATCGGCGAGTTCAAGCTCGGCTGACCCCCGGGCGCAGGCCGCGGTGGCAACGGCACACACCGACGCGCAGCAAGACCCCGCGCTGCTGCGCCGCCTGCTTCGCGCCAAAGACCGCATGGACGCCGCCTCGCATGAGGCGTGGCCCGTCAAGCGGCTGGCCGAAGTGAGCGGCGTGTCGGAGGCGCATTTTGCGCGCTCGTTCAAGCAGGCCTTCGGCATTCCGCCGCACCGCTACCTGCTCACGCGCCGCATCGAGCAGGCCGCCACCCTGCTGCGCGACACCGACCTGCCCATCATCGAAATCGCCTACGCCACCGGCTGGGAAAGCCTTGGCACCTTCGGCCGCATCTTCCGCGACATCACCGGGCAGAGCCCGAGCGCCCTGCGCCGCCACGCCCAGGCCACCGCGCCGCAGCAGCAACTTGATCGCGTGCCCGCCTGTGTGCTGAAAGCGGCGCAGCGGCCCGACCTTGTCACAGCAGTTTCGGAGAAGCGCCGCCAGCTGGCGGACGGTACAAATCCGTCACCCACCAACAACAAGGAGCGGTGATGAGCCAAGGGATCAATGTCGTCGGGCTGTATGTAGATGATCAGGACGCGGCGCTGGCGTTCTATGTCGACAAGCTCGGGTTTCGCGTGCACACCGATGTGCGCAACGGCCCGTACCGTTGGCTGACGGTGCAGCATCCGGAGCAGCCGTCGTTTCAGCTTGGCCTGTTTCAGCCGGGCCCGCCCATTCACGACGAGGCCACCGCGCAGACGCTGCGCGCCATGGTTGCTAAAGGCGCGATGCCGCCGCTGGTGCTGACCGTTGCCGATTGCCGGGCGACCTACACACAACTGCGCGAGCGCGGCGTCGAGTTCACGCAGGAGCCGGTCGAGCGCTTCGGCAGTGTCGATGCCGGCTTTCGTGACCCCGCTGGCAACGGCTGGAAGATGATCCAGGCCGCTGGGGGTGCAAAGTGAGCGCCCGCAACGCAATCCGCCAGTTCCATCGCTGGGTGTCGATGGCCTTCACGCTCACGGTCATTGCCAACTTTGTCGCCATGGGGCTGGGCAAGGGTGCGCAGCCGCCCGCGTGGATCACCTATGCGCCGCTGCTGCCGCTGGCGCTGTTGCTGTTCACGGGGCTTTATATGTTTGCGCTGCCGTACCTGGATCGGCGTGGCGGGCGGCGTTCGACCGGCGAGCGGGACACGCCCACTGCGGCGGTCTGAGCGCGGCGCGTGAGGCTCTGAGGCTCGATTGCCGGGCTCAGACAGTCGAGCGTGAGTGTCCGAGGCTCGTGCACCAAGCTCAACGCCCGGAACATGACAGTTCGAGGTCGAAAAAATCGGGCTCAGAGGGCCGAGCGCGAGGGGTCGGAGCCCGGACGCCGAGCCTTTGAGGCCCGAACGTCGACCTCGAAGCCCGGAGCGCGAGTGTTTGAGGTCGAAAATGTCGAGCTCAAAGTGTGGCGCACGAAGGTTTGAGGCTCGACCGCCGAGGTCCAGGCGCGGAACGCGAGGGTTTGAGGGCCGAGCGCCGGGGGGCAGGGTCGGAACGCGGGGGTTTGAGGCTCGAGCGCCGGGGGCCAGGGTCGGAACGCGAGGGTCTGACGTCCGATCGCCGGGTTCAGAACCCGGCGCGTCGCGTTCCGCGCTTCGGCTTTCAGTGGGCGACCGACGTGGCTGCAGGTTCATCGGCCGACGCTGCCCCATGCCGACCGCTTATCCGCCACAGCACCACCGCCACCACATGGCACGCGGCGGCGGCCCATCCCAGCATGCCCGGCCCGCCGTGGGCCAACGCTAGCGCCCCCACCGTGGACCCCAGCGCGATCCCCACATACACCGCCGACGCATGCAGCGACAGCGTGGTCGGCGACACATCGGGGGCGAGGCGGATCAGCCGAGTCGCTTGCGCCGGGCCGAAGCCCCAGCCGGCCATGCCCCACAGCACGACCGCGCCGATGGCGATGGCGCCGGCCACCGTGCCGTGCAGCACTTGCACCGACAGCGAGAGCACCGAGAACGCCAGCACGATGCCCGCGCTGCTCACCGCCAGCACGCGCGCTACGCCCGCGCGGTCGGTCATGTGGCCGCCCAGGCCCGTGCCCAGCGCCGCAAAGCTGCCGACCAGGAACAGCACGATGCCCACATGCTGCGGCGCGAACCCCAGCCCCTGCACAAAGAACGGTGCGACGTAGGTGTAGAACGTAAAGCCGCCTGCCGCCCACAACGCGGACACCGCCAGCGCGCCCAACATGCCGGGCCGGCGTGCCACGCTCAGGCGTTGCGCCAGCGTGGTCACGCTGTGCGGCAGGGCGCGCGGCAGGCCGAAGGCGAGGCCTGCGGTGGCCAGCGCCGACAGCACACCGCACGCGATGAACGTCGAGCGCCAGTCGCCCTGCGCGGCAATCCACGCGCCCAGCGGCACACCGAGCGCCACCGCGACCGTGCCGCCGCCCGTGATGATGGCGAGCGCCGAGCCGCTGCGCCCAGCCGGCACCAGCGAGGTCGCCACTGCATTGGCTGTCGGCAGGAAGACGCCCGCCGCCAGCGCCAGCAGCACGCGCGCCGCCATCAACTGGCCAAAGCCGTGTGCGGTGGCAGCCAGCAGGTTGCCCGCCGCAAAGATGGCCAGCGCGCCGATCAGCACGCGGCGCCGGTCCACATTGCCGAGCAGCGTCGCCATCACGGGCGAGCCCACGGCGTACGTGACGGCAAACACGGTGACGAGCTGCCCGGCCGCCGGCACGCTCACGCCCAGGTCTGCGGCCAGCACCGGCAGCAGGCCGGCGATCATGAACCCTTCAGTGCCGATGGCGAACGCGCCCAGGCACAACCACCACAGCGATGCCGGCATGGTCGGCTCCTGTCAGAAGAAGAAAGCGGAATGGAGGCGGAGCGCAGAGGCTCCGCGAGGATCAGCGCGCGGTGGAGCTGGCCGTCTGGCCCAACAGCACGTTGCGCTCGTCGTCGGAGATGTCTTCGCGGCGGCGCGAGTAGGCGCGCTCGACCCCGGCATAGGCGCGCTGCGTGGCCGGGCGCGCGCCAACGGCTTCGAACCAGCGCTGCAGGTGCGGAAAGTCGTTCAGGTCCTGGCCGTGCCCGGCGTGCGGCACGATCCACGGATAGGCCGCGATGTCGGCGATCGTGTAGTCGTTGCCGGCAATGTAGGGGCGATCGGCCAGGCGGCGGTCGAGCACGCCGTACAGGCGGTTCGTTTCCTTGGTGTAGCGCTCGATGGCGTAGGGCACGCGCTCCGGTGCATACACGTTGAAGTGGCCGATCTGCCCGGCCATCGGCCCCAGGCCGCCCACCTGCCAGAACAGCCACTTGAGCACTTCCATGCGGCCGTGCAGGTCCGCGGGCATCAGCTGGCCGGTCTTCTCGGCCAGGTAAAGCAGCATGGCGCCCGATTCGAACAGCACCACGGGTTCGCTGCCTTCGGCCGGGTCGTGATCGACCATGGCCGGAATCTTGTTGTTGGGCGAGATGGCCAGGAACTCAGGCTTGAACTGGTCACCCCGGCTGATATCGACGGGGATGACGCGGTGCGGCAAGCCGGTTTCGGCAAAGAACAGCGCCATCTTCAGGCCGTTGGGCGTGGCGCAGTAGTAGAGGTCGATCATGGCGGGGCCCTCGTGTTCTGTCATGTTGGTTGACAGATTATGTGGGCGAGTGGCCTTTGGTAATGTCCAAAAACTGGAATTTTCAGGTGACCACTCAGTGGCCGTGCGCCTGTGCGGGCTCCGCTGTTTCGCAAGAGCGTGCGTACCATTCCCAGGCCGCGGTGCCACACAGCACGCCCGTCGCCAGCGCCGACACGGCCAGCGCCGGAAGCTCAACCGCTGGCAGCCACGCGCCGCCCAGCACCACCAGGCCAACCACGTGCGCCGGGCGCAGCCGCCCGAAGATCGCCCACTTGAACAGCAGGTTGCCCAGCAGGTATAGCGCCGCACTGCCCAGCACCGCCAGCGCCGTCCCCGCATGGGCGTGGCCCACCGGATGCGCCAGCACGAACTCATCGGCCACCGCCCCGACGATGATGCCGGCCACCAGCACCACGTGGATGTAGGTGTAGGCCAGGCGTGCGAGCCGGCCCGGATCAGCCGAATGCGAGATGGTGCGCGCACCGCGCTCGGCAATCGTGTCGAAGTACAGCCACCACATCGCCAGGCTGCCGATGAACGACATCGCCATCGCCGCGATGTTTTCTGCGTTCCAGTCGAGCCCGGCAAACGTGGAGCCCGTCACCAGCACCGATTCGCCCAGCGCGATGATGATGAACAGCGAGCAGCGCTCGGCCATGTGGCCGCCTTCCACGTTCCAGTCGTTGGTGGTGGAGCGGCCCAGGCCCGGCGTGTAGAAGCCCATCGATGGCCCGAGCCATTCGATGGCCAGCGCGATGATCCAGCATGCCCAGCGCACGGAATCCTCTGACAGGCCACCGGCCAGCCACAGCACTGCCGAGACCCCGAGCCACGTGCCGATACGCTGGAAGTTGCGCCGCAAGGGCAGCGACTCGCCACGCACGGCCCACAAAAAGAACAGCGTGCGCCCGAACTGCATGAACACATAGGCCAGCGCAAACGCCAGCCCGCGCGAGCCGAACGCCTGCGGCAGCGATGCCGAGAGCAGCAGCCCACCCGTCATCAGCACGAGCATCAGCATGCGGATGGCGAGTTTTTCGGGGTCGAGCCAGTTCGTCACCCACGACGTGAAGATCCACACCCACCACACCGCCAGCATCAGCAGCAGCGCCTGCGCGCCGCCCTGCAGCGTGAAGTTGCCGATCAGCAGATGCGAGAGCTGCGTCACCGCAAACACGAACACCAGATCGAAGAACAGCTCGATGTTGGTGACGCGGTGGTGGCCGTGTGCCCCTTCGGGCGAGGGGCGGAGGTAACTGCGGGGCATCGGGTGTCCTCAGTGCTGCTTAAAGCGCGATCAGGCCGACTGCATGCCCAGCGTGAGCGTGCCTGCGCCCACCATCACCGCGCCGCCCGTGTAGCCGAAGCGGCGCTGTGCGGCCACGCTGGTCAGGCGCTTGGCGAGCAGCTTGGCGGCCAGCGCGTACATCGACGCATTGGCGGCAGCCAGGATGACGAAGGTCGGCAGCAGGATCACGCTCTGCGAGAGGAAGGTCTGCTCGGCCGACATGAACTGCGGCACGAACGCGACGAAGAAGACGATGCTCTTGGGGTTCAGCGCGGTGACCGTCCAGGCGGACAGGAAGCGGCGGCCAGCGGACTTCTGCTGCACGGGGATGGTGGCCTCCGGCGCATCGTCGCGTAGGCGGCGGGCGCTGAGGATGGATTTGATGCCCAGGTAGACGAGGTACGAACCACCGATGAGCTTGAGCGCCGTGAAGGCCGTGGCTGAAGCGGCGAGCAGCGCGCCCGCACCGGCAAGGGAAACGGCCATGGCGGTCGTGTCGCCTGCCGCCACGCCGGCAACGGTGCTCCACGCCGAGCGGCCACGGTTGGCCAGCGAATCACCAATCACCAACAGGATGGTCGGACCCGGGATGAGCAGGATGATGATGCTGGCGCCGATGAAGGCCAGCCAGGTTTGGAGGGTCATGGGGTGGCTCGCTGTGTTGTTGGGGGGAGGGGGACACAGTTATCCATGAAAAAATTGGGGCGTCAAATGGGGCGGGGTGTTTTTCTTTTTTCTTGGTTTTGATGTTGGTGGTGCATCCCTTGTTTCATCCCCTGCCGGGGCTGACTCACTTTCTTTGGTCTTGCCCAAAGAAAGTAAGCAAAGAAATGCGCGCCCGAGATGGCGAAAGACTCCTTCAATTTTCGTAACCGGGCGGAGGCGGGGAAAACTCGCTGCGCTCAGACAGTTCCCCGCCTTTTTTCCGCCCGCTTACAAAAATTGAAGGCGCCATCTAGGGCAGGAAAGTCAAAGGCCAAACCATCTCAGCGCCAGCCCAAACGACAAGGCCAACCTCGCGACGGGTTGGCCTTTTTCTTTTGACGTTGAGCCCTTGATGGCGCCTTGGATTTTTGTTGCGGGGAGGATAAAGAGGGGAGGCCTGTCTGAGCGCAGCGAGTTTGCCTCCCCTCCCTCCCCGCGACACAAATCCAAGGGGAAGTCGCCATCTCGGGCGCGCCTTTCTTTTGCTTACTTTTCTTTGGCAAGACAAAGAAAAGTGAGTCGTGCCCGGCAGGGTACGAAAGGGGGATGGACCACCACGTCCAAAACAGCCCAAACAAAAAACCTACCCGTGCCTCCGCGCCGCCAACCCCACCCCACTCACCAACAAAACCGCAGCCGCCACCTCAAGCCCATGAGGCCATCGAGCCTCATAGATAAACCCATACAACAGCGCAAACACCGTCTCAAACACAATCAACTGCCCCGACAGCGTCAGCGGCAACTTGCGGCTGGCCGCATTCCACAGGCTGTTTCCCAGCACAGATGCCCCCAGCGCCACCCCCATATTCACCAGCCAGAACATCCCCCATGCCGATGCGGGCTGCGCTGAAGCCGTCGCCATGCCGGGCACGAAAAACGCCGGTACGGCCAGTGCCAATGACAACCCCCCCGTCGCAACGCCAGTCAACAGCGACCACTCCCGACTGGAGAACTGCGGCCGCGCGCGCAGGTACCGCGCATTGCACACCGCATACACCGTCCAGCACGCCAGCGCGCCCGCTGCCATCAGCAGACCGATGAAATAGGTTCTGCCGCCCGCACTCGAATGCACGTTGGGCGCATCCAGATAGATGCACACCACACCCGCCACGGCCATGAGCAGTGGCAGGGCCAGGCGGCGCATGGGCAGGCTGCCCCGTTCTGCTGCACCGGCCAGCGTGACCGTCACCGGCAGCAGCCCGACGATGAGCGATACCGGCGCCACGCCCGCACGCTGCACGCCACCCGCCACGCACAGGTAGTAAAGAATGTTGCCTGGCAGCGATAACAGCAGCAGCGCCACCCAATCGCGCCGAGTCGGTTTGCGCCACAGCGTGCGCCACACCGGCAACGCGAGCGCCAGCGACAACACGCCATACAACACATACCGCGCGGCCGACAGCGCCAGCGGCGAGAACTGCGGCAGCATCTTCGGCGCAACGAAGATGACGCCCCACAGCGCCCCGGCCGCGACGCCGTAGCCGATGCCCGTCAGGTGGTCACGCCGTATGTCGTGCTGACCGTGAGGAAGATGCGTTGCAGTGGAGGTGTCGCCAACAGCCATGGAGCGTCTGCCCGGAAAGATCAATCGAACCGGCACTCTGCGCGTGCGCGCGCCGCGCGTCTTGGCGAAGACGGCTGCGCTTTGGCAAAAACGGAAATGGCAGGGCTAGCGCCGCACAGCTGCGGGCGTAATGCCGTGGGCGGCTTTGAGGTGGCGCGTGAGGGCGCTTTGGTCGTAGTAGCCGGTGCGCGCGGCAATCTCGGCGATGGGCAGGGCGGTGGTTTCCAGCAGCGTCAACGCATGCCGCAGCCGCACCTGGGCCAGATGCGCGTGCAGCGTGGTGCCGTATGCAGCACGGAACAGCGTGGCGAGGCGACGCGCGCTCACGCCCACGTCTGCGGCGAGCGCGTCGACGGTGAGCGGCTCGGCGTAGCGGTGTTCGATGGCGTGCCATACGCGCTCGGCACGTGCATCGGCGCGTGCGCGTATCTGCGTGGACTGGTTGGCCGGATGCGCGGCCAGCGTCGCCAGCGCGAGTGACGACCACGCATTGGCCAACACCGTGTCGACGATGGGCGCGTCCTGCAGCCAGGTCGTCAGCGCGCGCAGGCCCGGTGTGAGCGGAAAGAACACGCGATCGGCCAGGCCGCCCAGGCCGGGGGCATCCACGGTTTGCCCGGGAATGTCGAACACAATGAAGCGGTTGGCGCCCGTGGCTTCAAACGCATGCGTGGCGCCGGCCGGGATGAGCGCGGCGTGGTGCGTGTCGACGCGGCCGCCGCGGCCGTCCACGTCCATCTCCAGGATGCCGCGTGCGGGCATCACGACCTGCATGAAGTCGTGCGAGTGAGGAGGTGCGGCAAGGCCGTAAGTGCGGAAGTCCAGCATGGTGCCGCCGAGAATAGCACCGGCATCCGCCCAAAAAAATACCCGGCCACAGATCATGCTGCGCCGGGTCTCGGAACTTTCACGGAAAGAGGATCCGTGAGAAGAGGAACAGGCATATCGTGCGCTGCGTGCATGACAGCGGCATGTCAGCCGCGCCTTCGCACTCATTCCTCCCGGATCGTCACCTTGTCCGGATAGAACGCGAGATAGCCCGCCACTTCACGCGCGACGGGTTTGGGCTGTTCGTACGTCCAGACGGCGTTGTCGACGCGCACGTCGCCGGCCACGATCGTGTAGTACGACGCAGCGCCCTTGTATGGGCAATGCGTGTGATGTTGCGTGCGCTCCAGCAGGTTCATCTGTACATCGTCGCGCGGGATGTACTGCACCGGCGGGTACGACGCCTCGCGCAGCGTGCGCGCCAGATGCGTGCTGGCGATGGTGAAACCGTTGAGGGTCACTGTCACGCGGCGCGGGTTCGACTCCACGGTAATGGGGTGATTCGGATCGATATCTGGCATGCGGCACTCCTGCAGTTGGGCGAGGAAAGACGCTTTCACTGTAGCAAGCGCCGCGCGCGCCTTCTGTCGCCGCCCCTCCTTACCAGTGCGTTTCCGATTCCGGCGTGGACGAGACGCGGTGGATCGCCAGGTCGGCGCCCATGAATTCGGCCTCGCGGTCCAACCGCAGCCCCACGACTTTGCGCAGGGTGCCGTACACCACCGTGCCGCCGATCAGCGCAATGACAATGCCGCCCGCCGTGCCTGCCACCTGCGCCCAGAACGACACACCGCCCAGGCCGCCCAGCGCCTTCAGGCCGAAGATGCCGGCCGCGATGCCGCCCCACGCGCCACACAGGCCGTGCAGCGGCCATACGCCGAGCACGTCGTCGATGCGCCAGACGTTCTGCACGCGCGTGAACATCCAGACAAACAGCACGCCCGCAATGCCGCCGACGGCAAGCGCCCCCAGCGGGTGCATCACGTCAGAGCCGGCGCACACGGCCACCAGGCCGGCCAGCGGGCCGTTGTACGAGAAGCCCGGGTCGTTCTTGCCCATCCACCACGCGGTGAGCGTGCCGCCCACCATGGCCATCAGCGAGTTGATGGCGACGAGGCCGCTCATCTTGTCGAGCGTCTGCGCGCTCATCACGTTGAAGCCGAACCAGCCCACCGCCAGCACCCAGGCGCCAGCCGCCAGGAACGGGATGTTCGACGGCGGATGCGCGGCGATGCGGCCGTCGTCTTTGTAGCGGCCGTGGCGGGCGCCAAGCAGCAGCACCGCCGGCAGCGCGATCCAGCCGCCCACGGCATGGACAACCACCGAGCCGGCAAAGTCATGGAACTCCGCGCCCGTCACGCTCTGCAGCCAGTGCTGGATGCCGAAGCGCTCGTTCCAGGCGATGCCTTCAAAGAAGGGGTAGACGAAACCCACCAGCACGAAGGTTGCCGCCAGTTGTGGCTCGAAGCGCGAGCGCTCGGCAATGCCGCCCGAGATGATGGCCGGGATGGCCGCCGCGAAGGTCAGCAGGAAGAAGAACTTCACCAGCTCATAGCCGTTCTGCTGCGCGAGCACATCGGCGCCGGTAAAGAAATTGACGCCGTACGCGATCGAATAGCCGATGAAGAAGTACGCGATGGTCGACACGGCAAAGTCGACCAGGATCTTGACCAGCGCATTGACCTGGTTCTTCTTGCGGACAGTGCCCAGCTCAAGGAACGCGAAGCCGGCATGCATGGCCAGCACCATGATCGCGCCCAGCAGGATGAAGAGCGCGTCGCCCCCGGTTTTGATGGAGTTCATTGCGGTTGTCGTGCGGGTTGAGGGTCAGCGCCATCCGGGTGCAGTGCATGCCCACAAATGACGCAAAAAGCGCCGACAGATGCAAAAGCTGTTCCAACCGTGTGCAAAAAGGTGACATGGCGCACCACGGCCGTGCGCGCGCCGTCGTTCTCGGGCGCCGCGTTGGGGTTGGCCCGAAATCGGTGCGCAATTGCTTTGAATTGGTGCATGTGAGGCGGTTGATGCGCCGTGGTGGTGCGTCCTGGCGCGGAAGGTTACGGCGTGGCGCCCGAGACGCTGAACGATGCCGCCACGGCGTTCCACAGCGGCTCGTACCGCAAGCGCACGGCACTGGCCTGCTCGGGCGATGTGGCGGGAGACTGCATGTGGAGCATCAGCAGCGCGCCGTCGGTCGGCACCATGAAGACGCGGCCGACCAGCGTGTTGCCCGTGGCGCGCGGGATATGCGGGCCGGGCGATTCGCCGATGTAGCTGGCCCACACGCCGGTGCGCCCCCCGAACGATTGCGTGCCCCAGCCAATGAGCCGGCAGGGGGCTGCCACAGCTTGCTTAACGGCATCGCGCATCCAGCGAGGCTCGCGGCTGTCAGGAACGGTTTCGGGGTCCCCTTCGGTGGGGTGCACGATCAGTTCAATGCGCGACAGCCCCGAGCCGCCCTGGTTGGCCCACGCGCCGATCGCTACCCGCGCCGGGTCGGGCTTGCGCGGCGGCGTGGGCGGCACGCGCTCCCAGGAGAACGGCAGCCGCAGGCCGAGGCTCGCACCGCGCGCATTCGGCCAGTCAGACAACGTCACGGCCTGGGTGAAGCGGCTGCTCAGCTCATCAGCGGGGCGGTCGTCGTAGACCACCGCCAGCAGCGTCTGCAGCGTGGCGCGGTCTTGGTTGCCCTGTGCGCGCTCAACGACGCGTTCGGCCAGGGCGTGGGCGGTCTGGGCCGTCTGGGTGGCGGTCATCACGCTGGGCTGGTGGATATCGAGTGCGCGCTCGATCAGCAGCTGGCGCTCGTCGTCGGATAGCGGAATGCCGGCGATCAGGCGGCGCGTGCGGGCTAGCGCCTGCGGGAACGCGTTGTCGAATTGCGTACGGGCGCGGATCAGCTCTTCACGCTGACCGGGAAAGCGCTGGATGGCGCGGTCGAGCGCCTGCGTCTGCACGGTCAGGAAACCAAGCACGCTGATCAGCCCCGGGATGGCGCCGGGCGTGTAGTCCCACGCCAGGGCGTGACCGGACCACGCCAGCAAGGCGGTCAGACACCAGCGCATCGTTGCGCGGCTTGGCATTGGAAGTTCCCCCTGTGGCCGGACCCGTTTCCGACCAAAATCCGACTCTAACGATTTGTATCGATTGTGTGCAAGATGGGTGTTGCACCGAGATCGGACCGTTCCCGCCCCGCCATTTGCGCAAACAATGTCGGCGACCGTGCGGCCGGTTGACGAGTGCGTCAACCCCGAAAATACTGTCTGTTCGACCCGCCGACCGGCTCGCATCGCCTTGTGCGTCGTACAACACATCCAACGCCGGCGCCCACTTTTCGAAGGTGGAGACATGACCGATCTTTCCGCTGCCCGCGCGGCCGATCCCTCGCCTGCCAGCGAGCCTGCGCCGGCGCGCAACAAGGTGCGTTTCGTGACGGCCGCATCGTTGTTCGATGGGCATGACGCGTCGATCAACATCATGCGGCGCATCCTGCAGTCGATGGGCTGCGAGGTGATCCACCTGGGGCACAACCGCTCGGTGGACGAGGTGGTCAACGCCGCGCTGCAGGAAGATGTGCAGGGCATTGCCGTGTCCAGCTACCAAGGCGGCCACGTCGAATACTTCAAGTACATGATCGACGCGCTGCGCGCACGCCGCGGCGAGCACATCCAGGTGTTCGGCGGCGGGGGCGGGGTGATCGTGCCGACGGAGATCCGCGAGCTGCAGGACTACGGCGTCGCGCGCATCTACAGCCCCGAAGACGGCCAGCGCATGGGCCTGGCCGGCATGATTGCCGACATGGTGCAGCGCTGCGATATCGATCTCTCCATCTACGCGCCGGCCACACTGGAGCCCGTCGCCAATGGCGACCGCCGCGCCCTGGCGCAATTGATCACCGCACTGGAATCGGGCCGCATCGATCCGGCGTTGCGCGAGGCCGTGCACGCGGCTGCGACGGCTGCGCCGACGCCGGTGCTCGGCATCACGGGCACGGGCGGCGCGGGCAAATCGTCGCTGACCGACGAGCTGATCCGCCGCTTCCGGCTCGACCAGCAGGACGCGCTGCGCATTGCCGTCATCTCGATCGATCCGTCGCGGCGCAAGTCGGGCGGCGCCCTGCTGGGCGATCGCATTCGCATGAACGCGATCAACCATCCGAGCATCTTCGTGCGCTCGCTGGCCACGCGGGAGGCCAGCCGCGAGATCTCCGACGCGCTGCCCGATGTGATTGCCGCATGCCGTGCCGCCGGGTTCGATTTCATCATCGTCGAGACCTCCGGCATCGGGCAGGGCGATGCGGCCATCGTGCCGCACGTCGATTTGTCGCTGTACGTGATGACGCCCGAGTTTGGCGCCGCCAGCCAGTTGGAGAAGATCGACATGCTCGATTTTGCCGATCTGGTGGCGATCAACAAGTTCGATCGCAAGGGCGCGCAGGACGCGTGGCGCGACGTTGCCAAGCAGGTGCAGCGCAACCGCGAGCAATGGCATGCCCGGCCTGAAGACATGCCGGTGTTCGGCACGCAGGCCTCGCACTTCAATGACGACGGCGTGACGGCGCTGTATCACACGCTGGCCGATCGGCTGACCGAGCGCGGCATGGCGCTTGCCGAGCGCACGTTGCCGCGCCCGGCCGGCAAATGCTCCACCAGCCACGACGCCATCGTGCCGCCCGCGCGTGTGCGTTATCTGGCGGAGCTGGCCGATACGGTGCGCAGCTACCACCGCCGCGTGGATGCGCAAAGCCGCCTCGCGCGGGAGCGTCAGCAGTTGCACGCCAGTCACCGCATGCTGGAGCAGGCCGGTGCCACGGTGCAGACGCTGTCCGCGCTCGACAAGCAAGCCGCGGAACGCGACGCGCAACTCGGCGCCACCGAACGCAAGCTGCTCGCCATGTGGCCTGATTTGCGCCGTGCATATTCCGGCGACGAATACGTCGTGAAGATCCGCGACAAGGAAATCCGCACGCAGCTCACGCACACCACGCTCTCGGGCACCACCATCCGCAAGGTCGTCCTGCCGCCCTATGAAGACGACGGTGAAGTGCTGCGCTGGCTGATGCGCGAGAACGTGCCGGGCAGCTTTCCGTACACCGCCGGCGTGTTCGCCTTCAAGCGCGAGAACGAAGACCCGACGCGCATGTTCGCGGGCGAGGGCGATGCCTTCCGCACCAACCGGCGCTTCAAGCTCGTCTCCGAAGGCATGGACGCCAAGCGGCTGTCCACCGCATTCGACTCCGTCACGCTCTACGGCGAAGACCCGGCGCTGCGCCCGGACATCTACGGCAAGGTCGGCAATTCGGGCGTCTCCATCGCCACGCTCGACGACATGGAAGTGCTGTACGACGGCTTTGATCTGACCAGCCCTGCCACGTCGGTTTCCATGACGATCAACGGGCCGGCGCCGACGATCCTGGCGATGTTCATGAATGCCGCCATCGACCAGAACCTCGCCAGGTTCCGCGCGGACAACCAGCGCGAGCCGACGCAGGACGAGGAAGCGAAGATCCGCGCGTGGGTGCTGCAGAACGTGCGCGGCACGGTGCAGGCCGACATCCTCAAGGAAGACCAGGGGCAGAACACCTGCATCTTCTCGACCGAGTTTTCGCTCAAGGTGATGGGCGATATCCAAGAATATTTCGTGCACCACCAGGTGCACAATTTCTACTCGGTGTCGATCTCCGGGTACCACATTGCCGAGGCCGGCGCGAACCCGATCTCGCAACTTGCGTTCACGCTGGCCAACGGTTTCACGTATGTGGAGGCGTACCTCGCGCGCGGCATGCATATCGACGATTTCGCGCCGAACCTGTCGTTCTTCTTCTCCAACGGCATGGACCCGGAATACAGCGTGCTCGGCCGCGTCGCGCGTCGCATCTGGGCGGTCACCCTGCGAGACAAGTACGGCGCGAACGAGCGCAGCCAGAAGCTGAAGTACCACGTGCAAACGTCAGGCCGATCCCTGCACGCGCAGGAGATCGCCTTCAACGACATCCGCACGACGCTGCAGGCGCTGATCGCCATCTATGACAACTGCAACAGCCTGCACACCAACGCCTACGACGAGGCCATCACCACACCGACGGCCGAGTCCGTGCGGCGTGCGCTGGCCATTCAACTCATCATCAACCGCGAATGGGGCCTGGCCAAGTGCGAGAACCCGAACCAGGGCAGCTTCATCATCGATGAACTGACGGACCTGGTGGAAGAAGCCGTGCTGCAGGAGTTCGAACGCATTGCCGAGCGCGGCGGTGTGCTTGGCGCGATGGAAACCGGTTACCAGCGCGGCAAGATTCAGGAAGAGTCGATGCTGTATGAGCAGCGCAAGCACGATGGCTCGCTGCCCATCATCGGTGTGAATACGTTCCGCAATCCGGATGCCGAGAGCGTGGTGCCGCCGCACATTGAGCTGGCGCGCTCAAGCGAGGAAGAGAAGCAGAGCCAACTCGCGCGGCTGCAGGATTTTCACGCGCGGCACGCTGCAGAGGCGCCTGCCATGCTGCAACGCCTGCAGCGCGCGGTGATTGACGATCAGAACGTGTTTGCGGTGCTGATGGACGCGGTGCGGGTCTGCTCGCTTGGGCAGATTACGCATGCGTTGTTCGAGGTGGGCGGGCAGTATCGACGCAACATGTAGCCGCCGCGCGTGGGCTCAAGCGTGCGTGGCGGGTTCAATCCATGCCGGCGGCACGCCATGCCCGCCGCGCGGGGCACGCCACACTTGGCGCGCTGCCGCCGTCACGCTGTCGATGAGGGGTACGGGAACGTGCGGTTGCAGCTTCTGTGCAAGGCCGGCCAGCCCGGCGCCGCCCAGCACGATCGCGTTCACCGCGTGGCGGCGCAGGACGGTGATACACGCGCCAATCAGGATCTGTTCCGCAGCATCCGGCGCGGCGTAGAGCGCAGCCCCGTCGAGGTCGACGGTATGGATATCGCGCACGGTGTGGCCGCCTTCAAGCGTGGGCAGCAAGCGCTCCAGAATCGGCCCCCACGCGTGGCCACCCGTGATGACAGCGCACGTGCCGTACGTTGCAGCTTCCATCAACGCGGCTTCCGCCAGGCCGGTGACGGGGCACGGCGCTACCTCGCGCAGCGCGAAGAGCCCGGGGTCGCCAAAGCAGCCGATGATGGCGGCGTCAGGTGCGGGCTGCTGCGCCCTCGTCCATGCGTCGAGCGCGGCGTGCGCGGCGACTGCGTAACCGACCTCGGTTGCGATGTAGGGCGCCCCAAAGCGCGCGGTGACGGATTCCACGATCACATCGCCGGGCAATGCGGCCTGCATGAAGCGCGTGACGGTCTGCGTGAGTGCGCTCGTGGTATTCGGGTTGATCAGCAGCAGCCGGCGCGGCCCGGCCGATTCCGTAGCGAGGGTCATTGGCGCGCGTTCCGTCAATGGTTCAGTCAACCCGCCCGGCGCTTTGGCGGCGGCGCAGTCGAACAATGGCCAGCATCGTTAGCCCCATCACCACGAACGACACGACGGTGGTGAGCGTGCCCAGCGCGTAGATGGACGGCGTCGTCACGGTGGTGGTCAGCCCTTGCAGTTCGAGCGGCAGCGTGTTGACGTCGCCGATTGCCTGCGAGGTGCGCGCGATTTCATCCCAGCTCAGCGTGAAACCGAACATGCCCACGCCGATGAGCGATGGCGCGATCAACGGCAGTACGACGTGCCGGAACGTCTGCCAGGGCGTGGCCCCGAGGTCGCGCGCGGCTTCTTCGTAGGCGGGATTAAATCGGTTGAAGACGGCGAACATGATCAGCAGCCCGAAGGGCAGCGTCCACGTGAGGTGCGCGCCGAGTGCGGATGTCCAGAGGCCAAGGGACGATCCAAAGCTGTCGGCCTGATCGGCCATGCCCAACGCGGTGAGCAACGCCTTGATGCCCGTGTCGATCAGCCGGAACTGCAGGCCGATGCCGAGCGACACCACGATCGACGGCATGATCAGGCTGGCCACCGTGACGTAGAACAGCGCACCACCGCCACGCAGCCGCTTCCGGAAAGCCAACGCTGCCAGCAGCGAGAGCCCCATGGTCAGCGCCATCACGACCGCGCCCAGCGCAAGTGAGCGCCGGAATGCCGCGCCGATGTCGACCACGCCCAGGCCTTCGGCAAGCTGGCGATACCAATGCAGCGACAGACCATTCATCGGAAATGTCAGGCCGCCTTCCGGGCCCTGGAAGCTGAGCGCGAAGATCGTCAGCATCGGCCCGTACAGAAACAGCACAAACAGCGCGAAGAGGCACGCCAGCGGCCAGAAGCCGGGGGCGCGTGGTTCACGAAAGCGGGCGCGCATGTCAAAGCTCCTTGCGGATGTCGACCACGCGGGTCAGGCCCCAGATGATCATCAGCACCGTCAGCAGCAGCACCACGGCATTGGCTGCCGCCAGCGGAAACTGCAGGTACGACGTCTGCACCTGGATCATCTTGCCGACCGAGGCGATCTGCTGGCCGCCCATCACGCCCACGGTAACGAAATCGCCCATCACGATGGTGAGGATGAAGATGGAACCGATCAGGATGCCGCTGCGCGACAGCGGCACGATCACGTGCCACAGCGTTTGCCAGGCACTGGCGCCAGCATCGCGCGCGGCTTCGAGCAACGCGCGGTCGATGCGCATCATCGAATTGAAGATCGGCACGATCATGAACATGGTGTAGAGGTGCACGTAGGCCAGCAGCACCGAGAAGTTCGAATACAGCAGCCAGTCCTGCGGCTGCTCGATCAGGTGCATGGCCTGCAGCGTCTGGTTGACGAGGCCATTGCGGCCCAGCAGCGGAATCCACGAAATCATGCGGATCACGTTGGAGGTCCAGAACGGCACCGTGCAGATCACGAACAGCAGCGTTTGCACCGCAGCCGAGCGCACGTGGAACGCCAGGAAGTACGCCAGCGCAAAGCCCAGCACCAGCGTCAACGCCCAGGTGCCGAGCGCAAAGCGCAGCGTCGACAGGTAAGTCGACGCCGTCACGCACAGATCGCCGTATTCATTGAGATGGCCGCAGCCTTCCCACAGCTTGGCGTAGTTGCGCAAGGTGAAGGTCGGCAGCAGCGCGTACTCGTTGAAATCCCAGAAGCTGACCATCGCGACCAGCCCCAGCGGGATCAGAAAAAACACGACAAACACCGCCGCAAACGGCAGCGCCTGCAAGCCCGGACCGAGCGAGCGTCGGGCGCCGGCGGCGGGTGGAGTGGACGGCGTAGACGGCGTAGAGGGTGTCATGACGATGGCGACGTGCTGAGGGGCGTCAGGCGGCGACGAACTCGTTCCACTTGCGGACCATGTATTCGTTCTCGTCCATGACCGCGTTCCAGCAGGCAATGCCGCCCATGCGCTGTTCGTAGCTGCCGCCGTCGCGCACGCTGCCCGCCTTGGCCAGCAGATCGCCGTGCGGGCTCTTGATGTCCTTGGCAGCGGGTTTGCCTTCCATCCAGTAGGCCCACTCATACGGCTCCATCTTGGCCTTGGCCGTTTCCAGCACGGCGCTGTAGTAGCCCTGGCGGTTCAGGTAAGCACCGGCCCAGCCGTCGAGGAACCAGTTGATGAATTCGTACGCCGCATCGAGCTTCTTGCCCGACACCGTCTTCGGAATGCCAAAGCCGGCGGCCCACGCGCGATAGCCTTCCTTGAGCGGCTGGAACGTGCAGTCGATGCCCTTGCTGCGCACGGCCGTCACCGCCGGGCTCCACATCGACTGGATCACCACCTCGCCCGAGGACATCAGGTTCACGCTTTCGTTGAAGTCCTTCCACAGCGCGCGGAACTGGCCGGCCTTCTTGGCTTCAATGAGCGTCTTGATGGTCAGGTCGATCTCGGCGCGGGTCATGTTGCCCTTGTCGGCGTACTTGTGCAGGCCCTTGGCTTCCACCACCATCGCCGCGTCCATGATGCCGATGGAAGGGATGTTCAGGATCGACGCACGCCCCTTGAATTCGGGGTTCAGCAACTCGGCCCACGAGCTGATGGGGCGCTTGATCAGGTCGGGGCGGATGCCCAGCGTGTCGGCGTTGTACACGGTCGGGATCAGCGTCATGAACTGCGTAGGCGAGGCCGCAAATGTGGTCGCATTGGCGCCCGGCAGGTACATGACCTTCTTGGGCGCGGTGCCCTGGTCGCCCACCTTCTTGCCGGCCACTTCGCCCTTGGTGAACAGCGACGTGATCTTGTCGGCGTTCTTGATGCGGCGTGCATCGATGCCCAGAAGGTTGCCCGTCGGCACGATCTTCTTGAGCGAGAAATATTCCGTGTCGATCAGGTCGAAGCTGCTCGGCGCTGTCACGGCGCGCTTGGTGATCTCGTCAGTGGTCACGGCCACGTATTGCACGCGGATGCCGGTGTCGGCTTCAAATTTCTCGGCGATCAGCTTGTCTTGGTTGACGGCCGTACCGAGGTAGCGCAGGGTCAGTTTCTCTTGTGCATGGACGGCCGGCACGACGCCGGTGGCCAGAATGGCAGCCATGCCCTTGAGTGCGGTGCGGCGGCCGGCCTTGAAGTCGTTGGAATCGTCAGACATGTTGCAACCCCTGATAGGAAGGTGAAGGCAGCGCCTGAAGCCGTCAGGCTGCGGATTGGAATGGTTGAGCCGGTTTGTCAGGCCGCTGGCGTGCCCGGTAAGCGGTGGGCCTGTGCTGCATCCCACGACGCCCAGATGGGCTGGTGCAGCGCCAGGCTTGCAATGGCGGTGTCAGTCTCGGGCAGGCTCACCGTCACGCGTTGCGAGGGCGAGAGCACCACGCCTTCCACGCTCACCAGGACATGGGTGCCCTGGTATTCGATGTCGCAGATGCGGCCGCGCACTCGGGGGCGATCTCCGGCTGCAGATTCATCGGCATGCAAGGCCATGCGGTCGATGCGCACCGCAACCGGCCCATGCGCGTCTTCCAGCAGGTTGTGCCCGCCGATGAAGGTCGCGACAAACGCAGTGGCCGGCTGGTTGTAGACCTCGCGCGGGCTGCCGGCCTGTTCGATGCGGCCGTGGTTCATCA
Source organism: Ralstonia chuxiongensis (assembly GCF_024158925.1). Taxonomy (NCBI): domain Bacteria; kingdom Pseudomonadati; phylum Pseudomonadota; class Betaproteobacteria; order Burkholderiales; family Burkholderiaceae; genus Ralstonia; species Ralstonia chuxiongensis. The sequence continues at coordinate 479,964 of NZ_JAMYWC010000002.1, forward strand.
CGACCATCTGGTCGGCCAGCGCCATCGCTTCTTCCTGCGAGTGCGTGACGTGCACGAAGGTCAAGCCAAGCTCCTGCTGCCAGCGCCGCAATTCGGCACGCATCTGTGTGCGCAGGAACGGATCAAGCGCAGAGAGTGGTTCGTCCAGCAGCAGCACGCGCGGCTCCATGATCAGCGCACGCGCCAGCGCCACGCGTTGCTGCTGGCCGCCCGACAGCTCGCCCGGCCGACGCTGCGCCAGGTGGCCCATCGCCACCCGCTCCAGCAGCACCTGCGCGCGCCGGCGCCGTTCGCGTGTGTGGATGCCTCGCATCTTCAGGCTGAAGGCCACGTTCTCGAGCGCGCTCAAGTGGGGAAACAGCGCGTAGCTCTGGAACATCATGGCCGTGCCGCGCGAAGCCGCCGGCAGATTGGTGATGTTGCGATGACCCAGCAGGATGTCGCCGTCGCTCACATGTTCGTGGCCGGCAATCATGCGCAGCGTTGACGATTTGCCGCAGCCCGAAGGCCCCAGCAAGCAGCAATAGCTGCCGGCCGGCACGCGCAGGTTGATGGCGTCGACGGCCACGGCATCCTGTGCGTAACGCTTGGTCAGCGCAACGAGTTCGAGGGAGTCGGCGGGGGCGGTGGGTGCGCGGGTCATGTCGGGTTGGTGCAATAGGTGTGCCTGTCTGCGCGCGGCAATTTCGGCGCGAGCGCGCTTGGCATGCGTCGTTCTGGTGCGTGAGGCCGCTTGCGCGGGCAGCCGCGCCACATACCGGGGCAGGTGGCGCGGCCGGCTTCGCGTGCGTTAGAAGCTATGACGCACGCCCAGCGCCACCGAGGTCTGGCTCGTGCCCGGCACACCGCCGCCGATGGCGCCCGACGAGGTATTGACCAGCGCTTCCGTCGCGCTCGACGAGTTTTTCAGGTACGCCACGTTGGCTACCAGCGTGGTGCGCTTGGACAGGCTGTACAGGCCCAGCAACCGATAGACCATCGAGCTGTTCGACAGCGTCGAGTTACGGCGGTACAGCACGTCGGCGGAGCCCGTAAAGGCTGTGGTGAATGCGTAATCGACGCCGCCTTCCACGGCGAAGGCCTTGCGCGCCGACATGCTCGGGATCGACTGGAACGCACCTGCGCCGCCCACATCCGCCCGGGCGGCGCCGAGCCGCAGCTTGGTCGCGCCAAAGGTGTAGCTGCCGCCCACGGTGATGAGCTTGTAGAGCGAGCCGGTGCCGCTGCCGTCGCGTTCCTGGTCGTAGCTTGCGGCCAGATACAGCGGGCCAGCGCTATAGCGCCCCGCCAGGTTGAACAGCGAGCCCTGCGAGATGGAGCCGGCCGCTTCGCCAAAGCCGTACATCGCGCCGAATTGCGCGCCGCCCAGCGTGGGCGACACGTACTTGACGGTGTTGTTGTAGATCTCGCTCACGGCGTCGAACTCGCTGAACTTGAAGATCGAGCCCGAGTTGTAGCCGCCCTTGAAGATGCTGCCCACCAGCCAGTCGTCGTTGAAGTTCCATTGCTTGCCGGCCGTGAGCGTGCCCGACGACGAACTCAGCCCGACATACGAATTGCGCGAGAACAGCGTGCCGTTGGACGACATGCGCCCGTTGCTCGGGTTGAAGCCGGCCTGGAGGTTGAACAGCGCATTCACACCGCCGCCCAGGTCTTCCTTGCCGCTCAGCCCGAAGTTGGACACGCCCAGGATGCTGTCCGACACGCCGGTCAGACTTTGCGAGCCGTTGCCGGCATGGTTGGTCCAGCTCACGCCGGTATCGATGACGCCTGACAGCGTCACGCTCGATTGCGCAGCGGCAACGCCGGACAGCCCGAATGCCAGGGCGGCAGCGCCCAGCTTGGTGGTGGTGCTCATGACAGGTGATTCCCCTCAAAGATTTGGCGCGACCGCCTTTTCAAGGTCAGTGGCCGCTCCCGGCATTGCGTTCTATGTTGAGTACAAGCTTTGTTTTGATTGTGCACAATCACGCTTGTCTACATGCAGTAACCGTGCCAAGCAAAATGGACGGTTTTGGCTTGTTTCTGGTGCAAGGACGGCAAAAATATGGGGGGATTTCTTGAGGATGCCGCACCAACGCCGTCAGGTTCAGCATCAGTTTTGTGCACAATCCAAGCGGTGTTTGCTCGATTAGAATGGCGAGATGCCAGAGCCCACGACCCCTCCGACCTCCCAGCCACGCCGCAACAACGCCGAAGTCGACGCCCGTATTTCGGACGCGGTGTACGACGCCATCCTCGAACAGAAGCTGCCGCCCGGCACCCGCCTGGTCGAGGCGCAGCTATGCAAGGCGTTTGGGATTACACGGGGGACATTGCGCCGGGTGCTGGTGAAGCTGGCACATGAGGGGGTGGTCGAGCTGCAGCCCAACCGCGGCGCGACGATCGCCGTGCATGACGCGACGGAAGCGCGCCAGGTCTTTGGTGCGCGGCTGATTCTGGAAACCGGCTCGGTACGCGAACTGGCGCAGCACGCGACGGCGGAGCAACTCACCGAGCTGCGTGCACTGGCGGCTGCCGAACACGCCAGCCGTGAATCCGGCAACTGGCGCGATTGGATCCGCCTCTCGGGCGATTTCCATATCCAACTGGCCGAGGCGAACGGCAACCCCATCATCACGGCGATGCTGCGCACGCTGGTGGCACGCACCTCGCTGCTGATCGGGCTCTATGAATCCCCCGCGCGGCCGAGTTGCGGCCACGACGAACACCTGGCCATTCTCGATGCGGTGGAGCGCCGCGACGGCGAGCGCGCCGCGCGGCTGATGGGCGAACACCTGGGCGAGTACATCGCTGCGCTGGAGCTTGAGCCCCGGCAGGTGGAGACGATCGATTTCTCCAAGCTGTTTCGCCGCGTCAAGGTCTGACCGGGCGCCGGCCTAGCGCTGCATGACGGCCAGGGCCACGAGGATGCCCGCGGGCGGCAACACACACCAGAACGACAGCGTTGCAAACGCCAGCGCGCCCAGCACCGCCCCGACGGCAAAGCCGGCAAGCGGCGGCACCATCTTGCGCAACCGCGTGCGCGCAACATCTTTCTGCGTACCACTTGGCGACAGCAGTTCCACTACGTCGATCACGATCTGCGTCGTGTTGCCGGTCATGATCGTCGTGGGTGCATGCTCCGACAGCACGATGCGCGCCTTGGCGTTCTGTACGCCCATCGCCGCGACGCCGATCAGCCCGACAACAATTGTGGCCGGTGCATCGGCCGATTGAATCGGTAGGGCCAGCAACCCCGCCACCATGAACGCCAGCAGCAGAACGGCCTGCGCCAGCAGCAGCGGCCGAAGCGGCGCCACACCGCGCCGCGTGAGCGACGTCACGGCCAGCTTGGTCGCCGCCACGGCCAGCACGAACATGGGCAGCGCCAGCAGCTTGGCCAGCACGCCTTGTCCGGAACCCGCCAGCTCCAGGCCGATCATCACGAAGTTGCCAGTCACGTGTGCGGTGAACAGCCCAAACAACGCCGCAAAGCCGACCACATCCACATAGCCGGCGACGAACGCCAGCAGCGTTCCCTGGGCGATCAGGAAACGCGCTGACGCTGGTGTAGCCGTTGCGGCTGCCACAGTTTCAGAAGGCAAAGCACGAACACCCGAAGGCGCCCCAGAAGCCGCGGAAGTCGGTCGTGGGCACGTTGGCCGTGCGGGCCTTCTGGTGCGCATGGCCGTGCACGGAACACGAGCCGACGCACTGGTGCACCTGCTGCTGCAACGGCGCCGCCGGCCGCCAGTGCCCAGGCACGCGCGCCACGGGCGACCACTCGGGCAGCACCGGAATCGGCGGCGGCCCGAACTCGGAGAACTCCGCTGCCCCGTAGACGATGCGTCCACCCACCACCGTCAGCACCGATTCGATGGTCTTGATATCGGCCTCGGGCACGCTAAAGAAATCCGCCGACAACGCTGCCAGGTCGGCGAGTTGCCCGACCTTGATCTGCCCCTTGTTGCCCTGGTCTGCCGAGAACCACGCGCTGCCGTGCGTGTACAGCTCCAGCGCCACCTCGCGCGGCAGGCCCTCCGGATACAGCGCCATGCCGCCCACGGTGCGCCCGCTTGCCAGCCAATACAGCGACGTCCACGGGTTGTAACTCGACACGCGCGTGGCGTCGGTGCCTGCGCCCACCGGCACGCCTTCGGCCAGCATGCGCTTGATGGGCGGCGTTTGTTCTGCGGCGGCGGCGCCGTAGCGGTCGACAAAGTATTCGCCCTGGAAGGCCATGCGATCCTGGATGGCGATGCCGCCGCCCAGTGCGCGCACGCGCTCGATGTTCTTCGGCGAAATCGTCTCCGCATGGTCGAAGAACCACGGCAGGCCGTTGAACGGAATGTCGCGGTTCACGCGCTCGAACACGTCGAGCATGCGCGAGATCGATTCGTCGTAGGTTGCGTGCAGGCGGAACGGCCAGCGTTGCGCGACAAGGTGGCGCACCACGGTTTCCAGCTCCTGCTCCATCGTCTCGGGCAGGTCGGGGCGCGGCTGCAGGAAGTCTTCAAAGTCGGCCGCCGAGAAGACGAGCATTTCGCCCGCGCCGTTGTGGCGGAAGAAATCATCGCCCTGGCGGTATTGCACGCTGCCGGTCCAGTTCTTGAAGTCGGCCAGCTCCTCTTTCGGCTTCTGCGTGAAGAGGTTGTAAGCGATGCGGATGGTGAGCTGGTTCTGCGCGGATAGCTCGCGGATGACTTCGTAGTCTTCCGGATAGTTCTGGAAGCCGCCGCCTGCGTCGATGGCGCTTGTCACGCCCAGGCGGTTCAGCTCTCGCATGAACTGGCGCGTGGAGTTGACCTGGTATTCCGGCGGCAGCTTCGGCCCCTTGGCCAGCGTCGCGTACAGGATCATCGCGTTGGGCTTGGCGATCAGCATGCCGGTGGGCTCGCCGGACGCGTCGCGCTGGATCTCGCCGCCCGGCGGGTTCGGCGTGTCCTTGGTGTAGCCGACCTGGCGCAGCGCCGCGCGGTTGAGCAACGCGCGGTCGTACAGGTGCAGCACGAACACGGGCGTGTCGGGCGCGGCCTGGTTCAGCTCTTCGAGCGTGGGCATGCGGCGCTCGGCAAACTGGAATTCCGTCCAGCCGCCCACCACGCGTACCCATTGCGGCGACGGCGTGCGCGCAGCTTGCTCCTTGAGCATGCGCATCGCGTCGGCCAGGGAGGGCACGCCTTCCCAGCGCAACTCGAGGTTGTAGTTCAGCCCGCCCCGAATCAGGTGCAGGTGCGAATCGTTCAGGCCGGGGATGACGGTGCGCCCGCGCAGGTCGATGACCTGCGTGGAGGCGCCGCGCAGGGCCATCACGGCGGCGTCGTCGCCCACGGCAACAAAGCGGCCGTCACGCACGGCAACGGCGCTGGCGGTGGGGCGTTCGCGGTCGACCGTGTGGATGCGGCCGTTGTGCAGGATGAGGTCGGCGGTCATTGCGTCAGTATTTGGGATAGATCGAAAAACGTCCGGGTCCGGCAATCAGGACCGTGGTGAAGATGATCAACAGCATCCATCCGAACTGGCCCTCGGCAAGCGACCAGTCCGGATGCACCACCAGCATGGCCACCAGCAACGTGGCGACGATGGGCAGACACGCCAGGCGCGTGAGCACGCCGAGCGCAACCAGCAGCGGACACAGGGTTTCGGACAGGATCGCCAGCAGCAGTGTGGGGGCGGCGCCCATGTGGAACGGGTCTTCAATGCGCGTGAGCTCTTGGCTGTAGTGCAGCACCTTGGGCAGCCCGTGCACGGCAATCAGCAGGGCGCTGCCAGTCAGGCGCAGGAACAGCAGGCCAACGTGCAGGGCGGTATCGGCAGGGGCCGCAGCGTGCGAGGGGTCGAGCGAAAGGCGTGTCATGGCGTCAGCTCGGGTTGCGCGGCGTGGTGCCGCCGGTGGCGGCAAGGTCCGTTGGTGGCGCCTCGGTTGGCACTTGGGGCGGTGCGCCCGTGATCTTCGGCACGCACTCGTGGCGGAACCACGCCATGGTGATCGGCTCGCCGGCCAGCAGGCGCTGCGCAGCCGGCACGACCTGTTCGCCGATCAGCATGCCGAGCAGCCCGACCAGCGCAATTGCCGGTGGCGCGGGCGATCGGACGTGCAGCAGCGCATAAATCACGCCGACTAGCATGCCGACGCCAATGGAGATGAGGTAGGGCTTCAAAGCGAGGGCTCCAGATCCAGAATGCGAAGGGCGACGCGCTCAAGGTGCGCCGCCCGCGCAGGTCAGCCGGTGATAAACGCCAGCAGGTCCGCGTTGACCTTGTCCGCTTCGGTCACGCACATGCCGTGCGAGCCGCCCGGATAGACCTTGAGCGTGCCGTTCTTCACCAGTTCCACGCCCAGCTTGGCCGAATCGTCGATCGGCACGATCTGGTCGTCGTCGCCATGCAGGAACAGCACCGGCACGTCGATCTTCTTCAGGTCTTCGGTGTAGTCGACCTCCGAGAACTCCTTGATGCACAGATACTGCCCGTGAATGCCGCCGGTCATGCCCTGCGCCCAGAAAGCATCGATGGTGCCTTGCGAGACCTTCGCGCCCGGCCGGTTGAAGCCGAAGAACGGCGTGGCGAGATCACGGTAGAACTGCGAGCGGTTGTCGGCGACACCCTTGCGGATGCCGTCGAACACGTCCATCGGCAAGCCGTTCGGATTGGTGGCCGTCTTGAGCATGATGGGCGGCACTGCGCCGATCAGCACCGCGCGGGCGACGCGCTTGGTGCCATGACGGCCGATGTAGTGCGCGACTTCGCCGCCGCCGGTGGAATGGCCCACCAGCGTGGCGCCCTGGATGTCGAGCGCGTCGAGCAGCGCAGCCAGATCGTCGGCATAGGTGTTCATGTCGTTGCCCTGCGACGGCTGGTCGGAACGGCCATGGCCGCGCCGGTCATGCGCGATGACACGAAAACCCTTCTGCACGAGGAAGAGCATCTGCGCGTCCCAGGCGTCGGCATTGAGCGGCCAGCCGTGCGAGAAGACGACGGGCTTGCCGCTGCCCCAGTCCTTGTAAAAGATGCGCGTACCGTCTTGGGTCGTAATCGTTTGCATGGGAATGAGAGAGAGGGTGGTAGCTGATTGAATGGACGACAGGGCAACGCATGCGGTTGCACATGCGTCGCCCGGCCGGAGCAGCGTCTTCTTTTATGGTCGGCAGCGCGATCAGTTGGCCGCCACGGGCGCCAGCGCCTCGTGCGGGGTGGCCGTGCGTTGCGAGGCCTTGTGCACCATCGTGTAGGCGTAGTCCACGCCCATGCCGTAGGCACCGGAGTGTTCCTTCACCAGCTTCATGACAGCGTCATACGTGTCGCGGTGGGCCCAGTCACGCTGCCATTCCAGCAGCACCTGTTGCCACGTCACGGGCACCACGCCGGCCTGGATCATGCGCTGCATGGCGTAGTCGTGCGCCTCCTTCGACGTGCCGCCCGAGGCGTCGGCGACCATGTAGATCTCGTAGTCGGCATCGTGCATGGCCGACAACGCGAAGGTGCAGTTGCACACTTCCGTCCACAAGCCGGAGACGACCACCTTCTTGCGGCCGTTCTTTGCCAGGGCATCGCGCACCTTCTGGTCGTCCCAGGAGTTCATCGAGGTGCGTTCAAGCAGTTCCTGATCCGGAAACACATCGAGCAGTTCCGGGTAGGTATAGCCCGAGAAGCTCTGCGACTCGACGGTCGTAATGGTGGTGGGGATGTTGAAGATCTTCGCAGCCTTGGCAAGGCCGACGGTGTTGTTCTTCAGGACCTGGCGATCGATCGACTGCACGCCGAAGGCCATTTGCGGCTGGTGGTCGATGAAGATCAGTTGACAATTTTGGGGGGTGAGGACTTCCAGCTTGGGATTCATGGCCGTATCCAGTTTCCGATAGGGGATGCGAGGGGGATGCTGCAGACCTGACGCCGCGTCGGCGCGGCGCGATCAACGGCCCATCCATGATAGGAAGTCGCGTTCCGGGCGCAACGCTCAATCGGCGAGTGCAGTTTTTGCGATTGCCGAACAATCGTCGCGACTTCCCGAAACATTCCGTCGGTACCCTGGACACGCGCGCCGGTCGTGGGATTCGGCGCGCGTGGCCGTTAGCGGATCCAGCCGCGCTCGAGCAAAGGCGTGTCCCATGCCGGCTCGCCAGCGTGGTGGCTGGCCAGGCAATCGATCAGTGCGCACACCTTGACAGCCTGACGCTGCGTCGCCGGATACACGGCAGAGAAGTGCAGCGGTGTCAGGTCGTAATCGGCCAGCACCGGCACGAGGCGGCCGGCGACGAGATCGTCGCTGATGACGAGGGTGGGCAGGCAGGCAATGCCGGCGCTGGTGAGGGCGTAGTCGCGCAGCAGATGCACGGAATTCGAGCGCACCTGCTCGGGCAGGTCCATCGCGGGGCCGGCCTCGCCGTTGCGCGAGAACAACCAGCGCTTGCGAGTCGGATAGCCGGAGTAGAGCGCCAGCGAATGCTGCAGCAGATCGGCCGGCTGCTGCGGCATGCCGTATTCCTCCACGTACGCGGGCGTGGCGCAGAACATGCGCCGCAGCGGGAACAGGCGCCGCTCGATCAGCGAATCGTTGATCGGCGGAAAGATCTGAAACACAACGTCGAACCCCTCGGCAATCGGATCGACCACGCTGTCGTCCACCACCACGTCGAGCTGGATATCGGGGTACTGCGCACCGAACCTCGCCAGCGGCTCGGCAAAGTGGCTGAGCGCGTATCCGGGCAGCATGCGGATGCGCAGCTTGCCGGCGGGCGTGGCGCGCAGGCCGCGCATCTGGTCGGTCAGGTCCGTCAGCATGCAAACGGCTTCAGCGCATTGCTTGTAGTAGGTTTCACCCACTTCGGAAAGACGCACGTGCCGCGTGCTGCGGTGAAACAGCGGCGCTTCAATAAAGCGCTCCAGTTGTTGCACGCGGTTGGTGACCACCGAGTTGGTCACGCCCAGCTGGCGCGCGGCCTCGGCAAAGCTGCGCGTTTCCGCCACGCGCACGAAGGCTTCAATACTGAGAAAACGGTCCATTTCCAGCGTCCTTGCGCCTGAGCTGAAAGAGCGGCGCGACGCCGGCCATCATACGGCGATCCGGTGGAATGTGACGCGCGCGTCAGCAAGGCTTTTCTGCGCATCGCCGCGTCGTTTATCCTTTGCAATCTGTTTCATTTCCATCTCGCATTCCAATACCAAACGAGGAGCAGTTCATGGCAATTCAAGTCGTCGGCATCGTCGGTGCCGGAACAATGGGCAACGGCATTGCGCAAGCGTGCGCCGTGGTTGGGCTGGATGTGGTGATGGTGGACATCAGCGATGCCGCCGTGCAGAAAGGCATTGCCACGGTGGCAGGCAGTCTGGACCGCCTCATCAAGAAGGAAAAGTTGACCGAAGCCGACAAGGCTGCCGCGCTCGCACGCATCCACGGTTCGACCAGCTATGACGATCTCAAGCGCGCCGACCTCGTCATCGAGGCCGCCACCGAGAACTTCGACCTGAAGGTGAAGATCCTCAAGCAGCTCGAAGCTGCGGCTGCGCCGCACGCAATTGTGGCGTCGAATACGTCGTCCATCTCGATCACCAAGCTGGCCGCCGTGCTGCAAGATGCGAGCCGCTTCATCGGCATGCACTTCTTCAACCCGGTGCCGATGATGGCGCTGGTGGAAGTCATTCGCGGCCTGCAGACGAGCGACGCCACGCATGCGGCGGTGGAAGCGCTGGCCAAGCAACTGGGCAAGACGCCGATCACGGTCAAGAACAGCCCGGGCTTTGTCGTCAACCGCATCCTGTGCCCGATGATCAACGAGGCGTTCTGCGTGCTGGGCGAGGGGTTGGCCTCGCCGGAGGAGATCGACGAGGGCATGAAGCTCGGCTGCAACCACCCGATCGGGCCGCTGGCGCTGGCCGACATGATCGGCCTGGACACCATGCTCGCCGTGATGGAAGTGCTGTACACCGAGTTTGCTGACCCGAAGTACCGCCCGGCCATGCTGATGCGCGAAATGGTGGCCGCCGGCTACCTTGGCCGCAAGACCGGCCGCGGCGTGTACGACTATCGCAAGTAAGTCAGCTGCGATTCTTCACGGCATGCGCGCTGTCCGCCAACTGTCAGGCCGGATTCGCGCGAACTGTCCGCAAGTGTGCATGGAGGCGGTGTGGGGATGCGTCGATGATGACGTATCGCCACACCGTTTTTTCTTCCCCACACTCCGGACGCCATCATGCCGCGCTACGCCTTCCGCCTGCTCAACGTCTTTGCCGAATCCACGTTCGGCGGCAACCAGCTCGCCGTCTTTGAAGACGGGCGGGGCCTGGACGACGCCACCATGCAGGCCATCGGACGCCAGTTCAACCTGTCCGAGATTACGTTCATCTTCCCCGACGACACGGATGGCGCCACGGCGCGTTTTCGCATCTTCACGCCCGATTACGAGATGCCGTTTGCCGGTCACCCATCGCTTGGGACCGCGCAGGTGGTGCGCGAACTGTACGGCCCAGGCAATGAACTGACGCTGCGTTGCCAGTCGGGCATCGTGTCGCTGACGGCGCAGGACGAGGGGTGGTCGCTCGTGCCGCCGCGCTCGGGGGCGTTGGATACGCGCGAAGCCGATCCGGCCATCGCCAAGATGCTTGGGCTGGATGCGGATGCGCTGGCGGGCCCGCCGCTGTGGGTTGACGCAGGCATCGAGCAACTGATGGTGCCGGTCAAGACGCGCGCCGATGTGGAGCGCGCCCGGCCCGACCCGTCAGCCTTCGATGCGTGGCCGCGCAGCCGCAACGATGGGCGCAACGCCTACGTCTTCACCATGCCCGCGCCTGGCAGTAACGATCCGGTGGTTTCGCGCTTCTTCTTCGAATACGGCACCGGCCTGTGGGAAGACCCGGGCACCGGTTCGGCGTGCGCCAACCTGGGCGGCTGGCTGCGCGCGACGGGCCATGCGCTGCCCGCCAGCTACCGCATCGAGCAGGGCGCCGCAGTGAGGCGACCCTGCCACCTGACGCTGCGTGTGGATGCCGACGGCACGATCCACGTGGGTGGCCGCGTGATCGAAATCGGACGCGGCACGTTGACGATTTGATCGGTCGACTAGGCCGCGCGGGCCGACGGTGTGAGCTGCTTGCAGAAGAACGTCGTCCCGCAGAATGCGCCGTCGGGCATCAGCGCGTAATTGGGCACCACGCCCACGCGCTGCCAGCCGGCGCGTGCGTATAGCCGCTCGGCATCGCCGCCCGTCACCGTGTCGAGCACGAGCACCGTCTTGCCTTCGGTGCGCGCCTCTTCCTCGATCGTCGCCATCAACCGCCGCGCCACGCCCTGACGGCGCGCGCGGCGGTGCACGAGCATCTTGGCGACGTCGGCGCGGTGCGGCTGGTTTTCCGGCTGTGCGAGCACCAGTTGCACGGTGCCGTGGATGGCGCCCGCTTCATCCTCGGCAATCAACAAGGCGCGCTCGCTGCGCGCCACGCCTTCGGCAACGTTGCGCCAGAACGCTTGCGCCTTGTCGCGAGACAACGGCCACATGAAGCTCACTGACGCGCCGCCTTCCACGCAATCGATCAGCACGTCGGCCAACGCATCCACACACGCGCTTGCCTCGTTGGCGCCCACGCGCCGGATGGTCAGGGTGTCGATCATCAAGGCCTCCAGTGGGCAGCGGACACGGTTGTCAGCGCGACGAGGTAACGGGCCGGCCGCCGCGTGGGGTTGTGATAGACGATCGGGCGGTCCAGCCGCATGGTCAGGCAGTCGCCTGCATTGAGGCGCCAGTGTGTGTCGCCCACGGTCATTTCCATCGAACCTTCGATCACCCACACTTGCTGGTGGATTTCGGCATCGCGCGCGCCGGTGTCATAGGCCACGCGCTCGCCGGGCGGAAAGTGCACCTCAACGAGCTGCAAGGGCGAACGCGCCGCCGGCGACAGGTTGCGGCGCACGTAGCCAGAGGCAGGGTCGGTCCACTCGGGCTGATCTGCCGCCCGTGATACCGGCGACGGTTCCACGGCTGGCGCGGGACTGTCTTCGAACAGCGAGGCAAGGGTCACGCCCAGCGCGGAGCTGAGCCGATCCAGCACCGCAGCGGTCGGGCTGCTCTGGCCGCGTTCAATGAGGGAGATGGCCGAACGGCTGACCTGGCTGCGCTCTGCCAGCGCGTCGAGCGAGAGCCCCTGGGCGTCGCGCAGTTCGCGCAGGCGGTGGGCGATGCGTTGGTGAATGTCCATATTTTCCAGTTTAATGGAAATTAATCTCTAATAAACTGGAATTTGGGCCGCAGCCAGATTGGCCCCTGCTCTGGGTCGTACCTTGCCCAGACGGCGGGGGCTATTGCGTTGGCGATAGCGGGGAGAACGCCCCGGCCGCGTTCATCGGCCTACTCGAAGGACGCAACTTCGGCAAGCTCGTGGTGCGGGTGGCCGAGGCCTGACCGCGCGCTCGGCCGCTCTTGGCTATTGGGTTGCAGCGTCCCGTCGCTGTACGGCGGGCGGCAGCCACGATGCATCGAGTGCCGCCTCCTTGGGCCAGGTCAGTTGCATACGCAGCAGGAACGAGCCGGTGGGCGGTGGCAGCCAATTGTTGCGCATGCCCTTGGGCGGTGCGCGCTGGATCAGGATGTCGAGCGAGCCATCGCGGTTCAGGCGTGGGCGATCAGCTTCGCTCAGCACGTTGCGCAAGCCCGGGCGTTCGATCGCGCGGCGCGGCTGCCCGGCAGCGGACAGGGCAGCGATGGCCCAGCCGGCATTTTCGGGCGGGAGTTGGTTGCGCTCGAAATGCAGGACGTAGCGGTGCGTGCTGTCCAGCGCCATGCCGTTTGCGTCGGTCGTGGCGGTGGCGATGAGCATGTCCTGCGGCAGGTCGGTGCCGCCGCCGTTCCACGCCACGATGGCGCGCTGTGCGTAATCCAGCCCGTAGGCGCCGATCATGCGCGGGATGAACCAGCCATTCTGCGTGACGGACGGTTGCTTGACGGCCAGCGCCAGCGTTTCGCGCGCGGCCGCCACCCCACCCTCCATCACCTTCAGGTTGGCGGCGCTCACGGCTTTGGCGTCGAACGGCGCACCAGGCACGATGCCCAGATCACGCAGCGATTGCAGCATCGTGGAGTCGGCTGCGTGCGGCGGATTGTCCTTGAGCAGCTCGGCAAAGCGCGTGAAGTAGCTGTTGGCGTCCAGCGCGGTGACACGGCGGCGCGCGGCATCCAGGCTGACGTCTAGGTCGGTGGCCTTGTCCGTGTTCACCTTTGCCCCGGCTTCGGCCTCGCGCGGGGTGGTTTTGCCGAAGGCCTCCAGCGGGGTGATGCGGTAGCGGTCCTGTATGCGGCGTGCGGCGGTCAGGTCGCGCGGTCCGGCCACCGGCGTCCGTGCCACCACCCAGACGAGGCTGGTCGGCGCGGCAATCTGTTTGACGCCCGTGGGCAGCGTGCCCTCCCAACCCGGCGGCGTGATGGCGTAGTGCGCGGCACGCGCCCCGGTGGTGCGGTTGCCGAGCGATTCGAACACGTCGTTCCACCCGTCGTGCAGCGCCACCCAGAGGTGTCGGCGCCCGGCGTCGGGCAGGCTCAGGACGACCGGGCCGTTACGCAAATCGACGAAGGCGCTGCTGGCGAGTACGTCTACGCGGGCGCGCACGCCGGCGGGCAGGGTCTCATCTTCCAGCGTGCGCTGGTGCATGAACGTGCCGGCGGGCGCCAGCGCAGACGTGGTCTGCAGCAGCGCGTCGGTCATCATCAACGGAAACGCGTAGACATAGGCCGAGCGCACGAGCGCTTCGTTCGGCTGCGGCAGACGTTGCTCGATCGGTGCCGTGGTCGCGGCGTTCTGGGTGGAGCAGCCGGTCAGGCCCAGGGTAAGCGCCGAGGCCGCCACGCTCAGCGCCACGGCCGCCAGCTTGGTAAGCCGGCGCGCGGGCGCAGGGCAGTGCGTCATCTTGTTCTCCTTTTGTCGTCGTCGGTGCGCGCAACAGGAAAGCAGACGCCTGTCGGACATCCCCCCAAGGATGCTTGCGCATACGGTTGCGCGGTAGCCGATCCCATGGCTCCGCGCATGTCGTGTCTTGAATCTTTGGAATGTAGAAGCGCTGCCAGCGCAAGTCAATTCAAGTGCAGTGGGGCATGCACGCCTAGTTGTGGGGCGGGCAGAGTCTAGAGGCGCAGGTGCAGCGCAAGACGCAACTTGGCCGCGTCATATTCCGCCTTCATGCGCGCCACGATTTCGGCGGCGGGCGGCAGATCGGCAATCTGCCCCACCCCTTGCCCCGCGCCCCAGATGTCTTTCCAGGCCTTGGCGCGCGAGCTGCCATCGCCAAAGTTCATTTTGGATTTGTCGGCCTCGGGCAGGGCGGCCGGGTCCAGTCCCGCGAGTTCGATGCTTTCGCGGATGTAGTTGCCGTGCACACCCGTAAAGAGGTTGGTGTAGACGATGTCCGACGCGGCCGCGCGCAGGATGGCCTGCTTGTAGCTTTCGGCCGCGTGGGCCTCCTGGCTGGCGATAAAACGCGTGCCAATGTAGGCGAGGTCCGCACCCATGGCCTGCGCGGCAAGGATGGCGTCGCCTGTGGCAATGGCGCCCGACAGCGCGATCGGCCCGTCGAAGATGCGCCGCACCTCGCCCACCAGCGCAAATGGCGACAGCGTGCCGGCATGCCCACCCGCACCCGCAGCCACCAGAATCAGCCCGTCGACGCCGGCTTCCAGCGCCTTTTCGGCATGGCGCAAGTTGATCACGTCGTGCAGAACGATGCCGCCGTAGCCATGCACGGCATCCAGGATCTCCTTGACGGGCGCGCGCAGCGAGGTGATGAAGATCGGCACCTTGTGTTTGACGCAGGTGGCCACGTCCTGCTCCAGCCGCGCGTTTGAGTGGTGCACGATTTGATTGACGGCGATCGGTCCCACCACTTCGTGCGGATGCGCGGTGCGGTAGGCCGCCAGCTCCTCGTTCATCTGCGTGAGCCAGTCGTCCAGCATCTCGGCCGGGCGCGCGTTGAGCGCTGGAAACGCCCCGACGATGCCGGCCTTGCATTGCGCCAGCACCAGTTCCGGATAGCTGACGATGAACATCGGCGAACCGATCACGGGCAGCGTCAGGTGCTGCAGCATGGGCGGCAGGTGCTTGGCGGCGGGCATGGCGTCTCCTGGTTGGGCAAACCGGCACGACAGGGGCAGAACACGTCGTTTGATTATAGGAACGATCCCGCACCCCGCCGTGCGCGGTCTACCCGCCGGGCTCAGACATGGGCGTGCTGCGTCAGCAGTTCAATGAAGGCGCGGTTGAAGGCGGGCAGGTCGTCGGGTTTGCGGCTGCTGACCCAGTTGCGGTCGGTCACCACTTCGCGGTCTACCCACATGCCGCCGGCATTGCGGATGTCGTCCTGCAGCGTCGGCCAGCTTGTCAGCGTGCGCCCGCGCACCAGGCCCGCAGACACCATCAGCCACGGCCCGTGGCAGATCACGGCGATCGGCTTTTGCGCCCGCTCGAACGCTTTCACAAAGGCCTGCGCGGCCGGCACGACGCGCAGTGCATCGGCGTTGAATACCCCGCCGGGCAGCACCAGGCCGTTGAAGTCGTCAGCCTTGGCTTGATCCAGCGTCAGGTCCACCTTGAAGGTGTCGCCCTTGGTGGCGTGGTGCAAGCCCGTCACGCTTGGGCCTTTCGGCGCGACGATGCTGACCGTGGCACCGGCGGCTTCCAGCGCCTGCTTGGGGCTGGCCAGCTCAGCCTGCTCGAACAAATCGTCGACGAGGATGGCGATGCGCAAGTCTTGCAATGGGGTCATGGCGAACTCCTTGTCAGGGGAAATCGAAAGAGGGGACGGCAGTGGACGGTCCCGCAACGCGCGTGCCCGCTCTGCGCTAGCATGCGGAGCATTCGCCACGCATCACTTCACCCAAGACTGATCACCGGAGACTTGCATGACCACGCCGCTTTCCATCGATGCCGCCACCGCTGCTGCAGACGCCGCGCTGTTTCCTGGCTTCCGTCCGTTCCGCCAGGTGGTCAACGGGGTGGAGATCGCGGGGGTGATCGGCGGCAGCGGTCCGCCGCTGCTGTTGCTGCATGGCCATCCGCAAAGCCATGTGATCTGGCACAAAGTCGCGCAGGAGCTGGCGCACGATTACACCGTCGTCGCGACCGATCTGCGCGGCTATGGCGCCTCATCCAAACCGGCCGGCAGTGCCCGGCACGCCGAATACAGCAAGCGAACCATGGCGCAGGACCAGGTGGAGGTCATGCGCGCGCTCGGCTTCGGCCGCTTCCGGCTGTGCGCGCATGATCGCGGGGCGCGCGTGGCGCATCGCCTATGTGTTGATCACCCCTTGCACGTCGAGCGCGCCATGCTGCTCGACATCGCCCCCACGCTGGCGATGTACGAGCACACCGACATGGCGTTTGCCTCCGCCTACTGGCATTGGTTCTTCCTGATCCAGCCGTCGCCGTTTCCTGAGACGCTCATCAACGCCACGCCCGATTTCTACATCGGCAAACTGATGGGCCTGCGCCACTCTGGGCTCGAACCGTTCGCCCCGGAAGCAATGGCGACCTACGCCGCCGCCATGCGGGAGCCCGCCAGCGTGCACGCCATGTGCGAGGACTACCGCGCCGCCGCCACCATTGACCTCGAACATGATCGCGCCGACCGCGACGCCGGCAAGCGCGTGAGCGTGCCGCTGCGTGTGCTGTGGGGTGAGCATGGCGTGATCCAACGCTGCTTCAAGCCGCTGGAACTGTGGAGTGCCGTGGCGGACGACGTGAGCGGCGGCACCGTGCCGTGCGGGCATTACGTGCCGGAAGAGGCGCCGGAGGCGCTGCTCAAGGAGATGCGGGCGTACTTCGCCTGAGGCAGCCGCCTAGGCGTCGGCCCACTCGCGCAGCAGGTTGTGATACGTCCCCGTCAACGCGATGACCGACGGGTCGTCCTGCCCCAGCAGCCCCATCAGCCGCTGCAGTTCCGTATCCATCTGGAACAGCAGCGTGCGATGCGCGTCACTGCGCACCATGCTTTGCAGCCAAAAGAATGAGCAGACGCGTGCGCCGCGCGTAACCGGCGTCACGCGGTGCAGGCTGCTGCTGGGGTAAAGCACCATGTCACCCGCCGCAAGCCTGACGCGGTGCTCGCCGAAGGCGTCGTCGATCACGAGTTCGCCCCCCTCGTAGTCTTCGGGCTCGGTCAGGAACAGCGTGCAGGAGAGGTCGCTGCGGATGCGGAAATCGGTGCCGCGCAGGTGGCGCACGGCGTTGTCGACGTGGTTGCCGAAGGTCTGGCCGCCCGCGTAGCGATTGAACAGCGGCGGGAACACCTTGAGCGGCAACGCGGCGGAGAAGAACAGCGTATTGGCCGAAAGCGCATCCTGGATGAAGGTACCGACCTCACGCGCGGCCTGCGAGCCCTCGGGCAACTGCATGTTGTGCTTCACCTGGCCTGACTGCGCGCCGGCGGTGACCTTGCCGTCCACCCATTCGGCGGCATCGATGATGGCGCGGCACTGCGCAACCTGTTCCTTGGTCAGGACGTTGGGAATCTTCAGCAACATGATGGTTCGGTGTCCAGCGCAGCGGCCAGCACGCGCAGGCGCGCATCGGGATGGCCGACAAGAAAGTCATGCGCCTTCGCGAGGAAGGCCGGTGTGGCGGTGTGCGGCACGGCGCGCATCCAGGCGAGGGCGTCATCTGCGCGGTTGGCGAGCGCGAGTAGGCGCGCGGCATTGAACTGGCCGCGGAAGTCACCGCCCTCTGCGGCGCGCAGGTAGCAGCGCAGGGCCATCGCCGTGTCAGCCTCGACTTCCCAGCCGTCTTCATAGAAGCCACCGAGCACGTTGATCGACTTGGCGTGGCCTTGTGCGGCCGCAGCCTGGAAAAGTGCGAACGCTCGCGTGCGATTAGCCGGGACGCCTCGGCCGAGTTGCAGGCTCGTCGCATAGTTGTACTGCCCCCAATCGAGGCCGGCAGCGGCGGCGCGCGCGTACCAGTGCGTGGCGGTCTTGTCGCAGGCGGGCGCGCCCCAGCCGTGCTCGTAGCAGCGACCGAGCATGTTGGCGGCCATGGCGTGGCCTGACAGCGCGGCCGTCTTGAACCAGAACAACGCTTCGGCCGGTCTGCGTTCGACGCCGCGGCCATCGAGCAGCCATTGGCCGAAGATGGCCTGCGCTTCCGTGTGCCCGCGCCGGGCGGCAGCCGCCAGCCAGCGTGCGGCGCGCTCAGCAGGGCCAGTCAGCACGGCGTGGATGGCATCGACCACCGCCGCATCGGCAGCGGCAGCTGCAGCGTGTGCCGACATCAGTAGCGGATGCCCAGCGTCAGGATGGCCGTGCGGCCAGGTGCCAGCGATGCGTAATGCGATGCATACGCCTGGTTGAAGTACACCTTGTCGAACACGTTCTGCACGTTCAGCTGCAGGGTGGTGTGCTTGTCGATGCGGTACGCGGCCATGGCATCAAAACGCCAGTACGCCGGCACCCACTTCGGGTTGGCAGGGTTGGTGCTGCCCCACACCTTCGAGACGTAATACGCGCCGCCGCCGAGCGTGAGTTTCGGCATCGGCTGATACGTCGTCCACAAGCTGAAGCTGTTCTTCGGCGTGTTGGGGAAGGCCGTTCCGTTGGTGCCGCCAAAGGCTGCGCCTGCGCCGCCGTTGTTGCGCAGTTCGCTCTTCAGATACGTGTATCCGCCGAATACCTGCCAGCGGTTGGTCAGCGCGCCCGACCAGCCCAGCTCGAAACCGTCGACGCGCTTGTTGCCGGCCATGGCGGCGGTGCCGTCCTGCTGCACGATGCGCGCATTCGTCGTTTCAATGCGGAAGACGGCGGCTGTCAGCGCAAGCTTGCTGTCGAGCACGTTCCACTTGGTACCGAGTTCGTAGGCGCGGTTCTTTTCCGGGGCAAGCACGTCGCCGCGATTGCCCGAGCGGTCTGGCGTCAGCGCGCTTGTATCGGCACCCTGGCCCGCCACCGAGCCCGACGGCGTGGAAGACGTGCCGTACGCCACGTAGATGCTGCCGTTCTGCGCAGGCTTGAAAACGAGGCCGAGCTGGTAGTTCAGCAGGTTGTCGTCACGCGAAAAACTTGAACGCACGCCCTGCGCATTCGCCGACGTGGTGGCCGATGCCGAATAGCGGTCGAAGCGCAGGCCGCCGTTGACCTGCCAGCGCGGCGACAGCTCGATGGTGTCGAACACATAGGCCGATTGCGTGCGCACGGTCGTCTCGGCCGGATTGTTGTTGAGCCTGATGCTGCCCGCCCAAGGGTCGTTCGGGTTCGGGTTGAAGAGATCGGTGCAGTTGTAGCCGCCGGCCGCGCCGACGCCGTTCGGGCAGCGGTTGCTGCCGGTGGCAACAGCATATGTGTCATTGCGGCTGCGCTCGCGCGAGAACTCCAGGCCCGCCGCATAGCTGTGCTTGAGGCCGCCCGTGTCGAACTTGCCAGTCGCTTCGGTCTGGTTGGCGACGGTGTTGGCCACCGAATATCGCGAATTGGTGCGGCGCCAGACCATGCCGTAATAGATGTTGCCCTGGCTGTCGTCGGGCTGCGTCCAGATGGTGTCCTGGCTTGTGCGGGCGATGCGCGTGGTGCTGCGCAACTTCAGCGCGCGCGACACATCGTGCTCCAAAGAGAGCGTGCCCATGTCGGCGCGGTCGCGGCGGAAGTCGCGCGACAAGCCGTAATAGACGCTCCGGTCGACATTCACGGGCGCGCCGTCTCCGGGGCCGAACAGTTGCGGGCGGCCATCGGTGCGGCGGTTGAACGTGCCGTTGTTGTACGGAATGCCGGTGTCGGGCGTGTCGTTCGATTGCAGGTGGTAGTACGACAGCGTGGCGCGCGTGGGCGTGCCCAGCCCAAAGGCGATGGACGGCGCAATGCCCCAGCGGCTCAAGCTCGTCACGTCGCGGCCGGCAACGGCGGCGTCGTGGGCCATCGCGTTCAGGCGGAAGGCGGCGTGCTCGCCGATCTGGTAATTGCCGTCAGCCGTGACACGTTTGTACGCCGCGTTGCCGACCGACAGCGTGCCCTCGGTAAAGTGCTCCAGCTTGGGCGTCTTGGTGACGATGTTGATTGCCCCGCCGGCCGCGCCGCGCCCCTCATACGCGCCCGACGGCCCCTTGATGACTTCCACCGATTCCACGTTGAACATCTCGCGCGATTGCGCACCGATGTCGCGCAACCCATCGAGGAAGGTGCTGGCCTGCGCGTCGTAGCCGCGGATGAACGGGCGATCGCCCACCGGATTGCCGCCTTCGCCTGCGCCAAACGCGATGCCCGGCACCGTGCGCAGCGCCTCGGTGAGCGTGACGGAGCCGGTGTTCTGCAGCACCTCAGCCGGAATGACTGTGACGGACTTGGGTGTATCGAGCAGCGGCGCGGTGAATTTGCCGCCGGACGCGGCATCCGTCTTAAAGCCGCTGCTGCCGGTCACGGTCTGCTCAGGCAGGGTGGCCGATACGGCGTCCTTCTTTGTGTCGGCCAGCGCTGGCGCTGAAGCCACGGCAAAGCTCATCGCGCCCGTTAGATATCCCACGACCGAATGTTCGGTGCGCTTGCGTTCCGTCTGTGCTGCGTACATGGCGTGCTGCCCCTCCCCAAAAGTTCTGCTTACACGTGTGTTGCAAATGAGAATTGTTATCGTTTGCATGTGAGCGAGTCAACGCACCGGCTGGCGAATTCCTTACGAACGCACAGGGTTCGTCATATAAATCAGGGGGTTATAGCGCCGCGACGCTGCTGTAGAAAATTGTTGAAAGCTATGTCACTCGAACGCTTCCATTTTTTCAAGCAAATGATTTAGTATTGTCGGGCAGGTTGTCCAACCGAATCCCTTTTCGAGGCGAACATCGCGTGAGCACGGACCCGGAACTCCTCATCGAGCGGCGCGGCCAGGCGCTGTGGCTGACCATTCAGCGCGAAGACCGCCGCAACGCGATCAACGCCGCCGTGCTCGAAGCGCTCACAACTGCGTTGACCGACGCCAGCCGCGACACCTCCGTGCGGGCCGTGGTGTTGACCGGCACCGGCACGCGTGCCTTCTGTGCCGGCGCCGATCTACAAACCGGCCAATCCTTTCGCTTCGACTATTCCCAGCCGCATCAGGCCCTGGCGGATCTGTTTCGCCAGGCACGCCGCTGCACCGTGCCGCTCATTGCCCGCGTGAATGGCGCGTGCATGGCGGGCGGCATGGGCTTGCTGGCGATGTGCGATCTGGCGGTGGCCAGCCGTAGCGCCACGTTCGGCTTGCCGGAGGTAAAAGTCGGCGTGTTCCCCGCCCAGGTGTTGGCCGTGCTGCAGCACCAGTTGCCGCGCCGCGTGCTGAACGAGCTGTGCCTGACGGGCGAACCGATGAGCGCAGAACGCGCACTCGCCGCGGGCCTCGTTAACGAAGTCGCAGAGCCTGAAGCGCTTGATGGAGCGGTCGATGCGTTGCTTGCGCGGCTGCTGGACAAATCGCCGTCGGCCATCCGGCGCGGGCTGTACACGCTCAAGCAGGTTGAATCGCTCGGCTTCGAGCAAGCCATGGCGTTCACCGAAAGCCAGATCGGCCTGTTCGCCCTGACCGAAGATGCGCAGGAAGGGCAAGCCGCCTTTCGTGAAAAGCGCACCCCCAACTGGACGGGCCGCTGACATGCGCAAGGACACCATTTCCATTGGTGGCGCCAGCGGCTTCTGGGGCGACAGCATTACGGGCCCGATGCAGCTGGTCGCCTCGGGCCGCCTCGACTTCCTCGTCTTCGATTACCTGGCCGAGCTGACCATGTCGCTGCTGGCCAGCGCGCGCATGAAGAACGCCGAGTTGGGTTACGCCACCGACTTTGTGAGCGTGGCGATGCGCGCGGTGCTCAAGGATGCGCTGGCGCAGAACATCCGCATCATCGCCAACGCGGGCGGCGTGAATCCGCGCGGATGCGCCGCCGCGCTGCAGGCGTTGGCCGACGAGCTGGGCGTGCGCGTGCGCATTGCTGTGGTGGAAGGCGACGACGTCTTGCCGCTGCTCCCCGCCCTGCGCGACGAAGGTGTGCACGAACTGCAGAGCGGTCGCCCCTTGCCCGACAAGATGGTGAGCGCCAACGCGTACCTGGGCGCATTGCCGATCAAGGCGGCGCTCGACGCGGGCGCGCAGGTTGTCATCACAGGGCGATGTGTCGACAGCGCCGTCACCCTTGGCGCGCTGATGCATCACTTCGGCTGGGCAATCGATGATTACGATCGCCTTGCCGCCGGCAGCCTCGCCGGGCACATCCTTGAATGCGGTTGCCAGGGTGCCGGCGGCCTGTATACCGATTGGGAAGCGGTGCCCGACTGGGCGCACAGCGGTTACCCCATCGTCGAATGCCGGGCCGATGGCAGCTTCGTTGTCACTAAGCCCGACGGCACGGGCGGTCTGGTGACGCCCGCTACCGTGGGCGAACAACTGCTCTACGAAATTGGCGACCCGGCGCGCTACGTGTTGCCCGATGTGGTGTGCGACTTCACGCA
Source organism: Ralstonia chuxiongensis (assembly GCF_024158925.1). NCBI lineage: Bacteria > Pseudomonadati > Pseudomonadota > Betaproteobacteria > Burkholderiales > Burkholderiaceae > Ralstonia > Ralstonia chuxiongensis. Next base: position 502,367 of record NZ_JAMYWC010000002.1, read on the forward strand.
GGTGACGATGGCGCAGGCAGGCGAGCATCGCGTGGAAGTGCGCGGCGCACGCGGCCTTGCGCCCACGCCCGATTACAAGGTGAGCGCAACGTATGCCGAGGGCTACCGCGCGACCGGCCAGCTCACCATCGTCGGCATTGACGCCGATCGCAAGGCGCGCCGCACGGCCGAGGCGATTCTGGAACGCACGCGCGGTCTGTTCCGCCAGCTTGGTCTGCCGGATTACAGCGCAACGCATATCGAGACGCTCGGTTCGGCGTATCTGTTCGGGCCGCACCAGCCGAACGTGCCCCGTTTCGAATCGGTGATGTGGCTGGCGGTGACGCATCCGAGCAAGCAGGCGCTGGAGTTGTTCGCGCGCGAGATCGCGCCGGCGGGTACGTCGTGGGCGCCGGGCACGACGGGCGCAGGTGGGCGGCCAAGCGTGGTGCCCGCCATCAAGCAATACGCCTTCCTGATCGACAAGGCGCGCGTGCAGGCGCGCGTGACATTGCTGGGCGGGGATGGCTTCGACATTGCCGTGCCGACGGGCGGTGCCGCACTCGAGGCATCCACCGCGGCAGCTGCATCGGATGCCTTGCCGGCCGGCCCAACGCGCGAAGTTCCCCTCATCGAACTCGCCTATGCCCGCAGCGGCGATAAGGGCGACATCTCCAATATCGGCGTCATCGCGCGTCGGCCTGAAGACCTGCCGTTGCTGCGCGCGCAATTGACGGAAGACGCCGTCGCGGCGTACCTCGCGCATGTCGTGAGGGGGCGCGTCACGCGATACGACTTGCCCGGCATTCACGCGCTCAACTTCGTGTGCGAACAGGCGTTGGGCGGTGGCGGCATGGCCTCGCTGCGCAACGACCCGCTCGGCAAGGGCATGGCGCAGGTGCTGCTGACGATGCCGGTGCGCGTGCCGGCCGACCACCCTTGATTGACGAGGCGATCATGCTCTCCGGCCTGCTGCCGTCTGCCCGTTTCGATGCCGACCACGATACGTTTCGTGAGACCGTTCGCCGCTTTGTCGACAAGGCCGTGATGCCAAACATCGATGCATGGGAAGAGGCCGAGACGTTTCCGCGTGCGCTGTATCGCGAGGCGGCCGACCTTGGCTTGCTCGGCATCGGTTTTCCGGAGGAACACGGCGGTACGCAGGGTGATTTGTTTCTGGAACTGGCGATGATCGAAGAGCTGACGCGGGCGGCCAGCGGCGGCTTGCTCGCATCGCTGTTCAGCCACACGATCGGTGCGCCACCCATCGTGGCGGGAGGATCGGCAGAACTGAAGGCGCGTGTGCTGCCGCAAATCCTGTCGGGCGAGAAGATCAGCGCGCTCGCCATCACCGAGCCTTCGGGCGGGTCGGACGTTGCCAATCTCACCACCCGTGCGGTGCGCGACGGCGATCACTACGTCGTCAACGGCAGCAAGATCTTCACCACCTCCGGCATGCGCGCGGATTACATCACCGTGGCCGTGCGCACGGGCGGCGCGGGGGGCGGTGGCATTTCTGTGCTGCTCGTGGAGGGCGATACGCCGGGCCTGACGCGCACGCCGCTCAAAAAAATGGGCTGGTGGTGCTCCGACACGGCGCAGCTGCATTTCGACAACTGCCGCGTGCCCATCGGCAACCTGCTCGGCGTGGAAAACCGCGGCTTCGAGCTGGTGATGCGCAACTTCAACCACGAACGCTTGGCGCTGGCGATGCAAGCCTACGGCTTGGCGCGCACGTGCCTGGCCGAAGCCGTGGAATGGGCCACGCAGCGCGAAACGTTCGGCAAGCGCCTCGTGCAGCATCAAGTCGTGCGGCAGAAGCTGGTGGCGATGGCCACGCGCATCGAAGCCACCCGCGCATTGCTTGAAGACCTGATGCACCGCATGCAGGCCGGCGATTCACCGGTCGCGCAACTGTGCATGCTGAAGAACTTCGCCACGCAAGGCCTGCAGTTCTGCGCCGACACGGCCGTGCAACTGCTTGGCGGCATGGGTTTCATGCGCGGCACGAAGTCGGAGCGCATCTATCGTGAAGTGAAGGTCTACATGATCGGCGGCGGCGCCGAGGAAATCCTCAGCGATCTTGCCGCGCGTCAGCTCGGCTGGGCCTAAGGGCCTAACGCGCGCATTCAGGGAGAGAACCATGTATCGCTCAGTCTTTCGACCGGGGCTGTTTCAGGGGCAAGTGGCCGTGGTGACGGGTGGCGGCAGCGGCATCGGCCGGTGCACGGCGCATGAGTTGGCGTCGCTGGGGGCGGCGGTCGCGTTGGTGGGGCGCAATGCAGAGAAGCTTGCCGCCGTGCGCACGGAGATTGTCGAAGCCGGCGGCACCGCGCACACCTACGTTTGCAATATCCGCGACGAGGCCGCTGCGCAAGCCACCGTTGCGCAAATCTACGGAGAGCACGGCCGCATCGATGCGCTGGTCAACAATGCCGGCGGCCAGTTTCCGGCGCCGCTCAAGGACATCTCTGCCAAGGGCTGGGAAGCGGTGGTGCAGACGAACCTGACCGGCGGTTTCCTGATGGCGCGCGAGTGCCTGAACCAGGCGATGCAGCAGCACGGCGGCGCGATCGTCAACATCGTCGCCGACATGTGGGGTGGCATGCCGAACATGGGCCACTCCGGCGCAGCGCGCGCGGGCATGGTCAACTTTACGGAGACGGCCGCGTTCGAGTGGGCTCAGTACGGCGTACGCGTGAACGCGGTGGCGCCCGGCTACGTGGCGTCGTCGGGCATGGACGCGTATCCGCCGTGGATGGCCGAGACCATCCGCAGCATGCCTTCGACCGTGCCGCTTGGGCGCTTTGCCACCGAGGCGGAGGTGTCGTCGGCCATCGTGTATTTGCTTTCGGAAGCCGCGGCGTTCATCACTGGCACGACGCTGCGCGTGGATGGCGGCCGCCCGAACGTGCGGCCCGGGTCGCCCATGCCGGCACCGCGTCATGGCGCCGAGCCGTTCAACGGCTTCCACCTGGCCGTGACTCCCAAGGTGCTGCAAAGCGAGGAGGGCCGCAATGCCGGCGCTTGAATCGCGCATCGTGCCGCAGAGCGACGCGTACCGGCAGAACCACGCCGCGCTCATGGAACTTGTCGGCCGGCTGCGCACGCTGGAAGACCGCACACGCGACAAGTCCGAAGCTTCTCGCGCGCGCTTCGAGCAGCGCGGGCAACTGCTGCCGCGTGACCGGCTTGGTCGTCTGCTCGACGCCGGCGCGCCTTTTCTGGAGCTGTCCACGCTGGCCGGCTTTTGCCTCGACCACACAGACCCGGCGCGCTCGATTCCTGGCGGCGGCTTCATCGCAGGCATCGGCTGGGTGAGCGGCGTGCGCGCGATGATCATCGTTGACGATGCGGGCATCGACGCAGGTGCCGTGCAGCCGATGGGCATCGAGAAGTTCCAGCGTGCTCAGGCCATTGCGCTGGAGCAGAAGCTGCCGTTCATCCACCTCGTCGAATCGGCCGGCGCCAACCTGTTGACCTATCGCGTGGAGACTTTCATCCATGGTGGCAGCGGTTTCTATTGGCTCGCACGGCTGTCGGCGGCGGGCATTCCGGTGATCAGCGTGGTGCACGGGTCGAGCACTGCGGGCGGCGCATACATGCCCGGCCTGTCGGACTACGTGGTCATGGTGCGGGACCGCGCGCGTGCCTTTCTCGCCGGTCCGCCGCTGCTGAAAGCGGCCACGGGTGAGATCGCCACCGAAGAAGAACTGGGCGGCGCACAGATGCACGCCAGCACGTCGGGCCTTGCCGAATACCTGGCCGAAGACGATGCCGATGCACTGCGGATCGCACGCGAACTTGTTGCAGCGCTCGACTGGAACCGCGATGTACCGGCAGTGGATCGGCCCTACGCACCGCCGCGCTTTGATGCGGAGGAACTGCTTGGCATCGCGCTGACCGATCACCGCAAACCGCTCGACATGCGCGAGGTGATTGCCCGCATTGCCGATGGATCGGATTTTCTGGAGTTCAAACCAGACTACGGCCCTGCGACGATCACGGGGCACGCGGCAATCTGCGGCATGCGCGTCGGCGTCATCACGAACAACGGGCCGCTGGACCCGGCGGGCGCCACCAAGGTGGTGCATTTCATTCAGGCGTGCTGCCAGTCCGACACGCCGCTGCTGTATCTGCAAAACACCACCGGCTTCATCGTCGGCAAGGCGTCGGAGCAGGCCGGCATGATCAAGCACGGCTCCAAGATGATCCAGGCCATGGCCAACGCCACCGTGCCGCGTATCACCTTGCATTGCGGTGCGTCGTTTGGCGCGGGCAACTACGGCATGTCGGGGCGCGGTTTCTTTCCGGATTTCTGCTTCAGCTGGCCCAACGCCAAGACGGCCGTGATGGGCGCTGAGCAGGCCGCCGGCACGATGGCGACGGTCATGGCCGCGAGCATGCAACGCAAGACACAGACCGTCGACCATGAAGCCATCGAAGCGATGCGCGCCAAGGTGATCGACACGTTCGAGCGGCAGTCCGACGCGTTCACCATTTCGGGCCGATTGCTGGACGACGGCGTGATCGACCCGCGCGACACGCGCAAGGTGCTCGCCTGCGTGCTTGGAGTCTGCGACGAAGCGCGCCGCCGCACGCTGCATCCGATCCAGTTTGGCGTTGCACGCCCGTAGCCACCCCGAACCCATACACGAACAGCCCAGGACAACCGGAGCGAGACACCATGCATTTCACCCACGAGCATCAGGAACTGCAGCGCAACTTGAAACGCTTCATCGACAGCGACATCAACCCGTACGTCGATGAATGGGAAGCAGCGGAGATGTTCCCTGCCAAGCAGCTCTTCAAGAAGATGGGCGAGCTGGGTTTTCTCGGTATCGCCAAGCCGACCGAGTTTGGTGGCCTGGGCCTCGACTATTCATATGCGATGGCGATGGCCGAGACGCTTGGCCACATTCACTGCGGCGGCGTGCCGATGGCGATTGGCGTGCAGACCGACATGGCGACGCCCGCATTGGCGCGCTTCGGTTCGGACGCGCTGCGCGCGCAGTTCCTGGCGCCCGCCATCAGTGGCGATGCGGTGGCGTGCGTGGGCGTGTCGGAGCCGAGCGCGGGCTCCGATGTGGCGAGCATCAAGACCACTGCGCGCAAGGACGGCGACGACTACATCATCAACGGCAGCAAGATGTGGATCACCAACAGCCTGCAGGCCGACTGGATGTGCCTGCTGGCCAACACGTCGGACGACCCTGCCCACCGCAACAAGTCGCTCATCATCGTGCCGATGAATACGAAGGGCGTGTCAGTCGGCAAGAAGATCCGCAAGATCGGCATGAATTCGTCGGACACCGGTCTCATCTACTTTGACGACGTGCGCGTGCCGCAGCGCTACCGCATCGGTGAGGAAGGCAAGGGCTTCACGTACCAGATGCTGCAGTTCCAGGAAGAGCGCATGTGGGCCGCGGCCAGCAGCCTGGCGACGATGACGATGTGCATCGAGGCCACCGCCGAGTACGCGCGCGAGCGCAAGCTGTTTGGGGCCAGCCTGCTCGACAACCAATGGGTGCACTTCAAGCTGGCCGAGTTGAAGACGGAAGTGGAAGCGCTGCGCGCGCTCACGTATCGCGCGTGCGATCTGTACATCCAGGGGCAGGACGTGACGGAGCTGGCATCGATGGCCAAGCTCAAGGCCGGGCGCCTTGCGCGCATCGTGCCCGATGCCTGCCTGCAGTTCTGGGGCGGCATGGGTTTCACGTGGGAAAACCCGGTCTCGCGCTATTACCGCGATGGGCGTCTGGGCTCGATTGGCGGTGGCGCGGACGAGGTGATGCTCGGCATCATCTGCAAATACATGAACACGCTGCCGGGCAAGAAGGGCTGAGCGATGACCGCCTCGCATGCCGCATTCCGCTCGATCCTCATCGCCAACCGGGGCGAGATCGCACTGCGCATCATGCGCACGGCGCGCCGCCTTGGCATGCGCACCATTGCCGTGTATTCCGAGGCTGACCGCGATGCCCCGCACTGCCGCGCGGCTGATCTTGCGTTGCCGATTGGTGCATCGCAATCGCAAGCGTCTTATCTGAACATTGCGGCATTGCTGGAGGCCGCGCGCAAGTCGGGCGCGCAGGCTATACACCCCGGCTACGGCTTCCTTGCGGAGAGCGACGCCTTTGCCAATGCCTGCGCAGACGCGGGCCTCGTCTTCATCGGGCCGCCTGCGGATGCCATCCGCGCAATGGGCAACAAGGCCGGCGCCAAGCGCCTGATGGAAGCCGCTGGCGTACCGTGCGTGCCGGGTTATCAGGGCGAAGATCAATCCGCTGAGCGCATGGCGCAGGAAGCCGCACGCATTGGCTACCCGGTGATGATCAAGGCGGCCGCTGGCGGCGGTGGGCGCGGCATGCGCCGCGTGGACGGTGCAGAGGATTTTGCGGCGGCGCTGCAGTCTGCGCGTTCCGAAGCAGAGAACGCATTTGCCTCGGGCGAGTTGATCCTGGAGAAGGCCATCGTCGAGCCGCGTCATATCGAGATTCAGGTGTTTGCCGATACGCATGGCAACGTGGTTCACCTCGGCGAGCGTGATTGCTCGGTGCAGCGCCGGCATCAGAAGGTGATTGAAGAATCGCCATCGCCTGCCGTATCGCCCGAGTTGCGTGCGCGCATGGGCGCGGTGTCGGTGGCGGCGGCGCGCGCGATCGGCTATGTGGGTGCGGGCACGCTGGAGTTTCTGCTCGCCCCGGACGGCGCGTTTTACTTCATGGAGATGAACACGCGCCTGCAGGTGGAGCATGCGGTGACCGAAGCGGTGATCGGCGTCGATCTGGTCGAGTGGCAGCTGCGTGTGGCGCTTGGCGAGCCGTTGCCGCTCGCGCAAGACGCCATCGATGCACGTCGCGCGCAGGGCGGGCACGCCATCGAAGTGCGCCTGTGCGCAGAAGACCCGCAGCAGGATTTCCTGCCGCAAAGCGGCACTGTTGCCCGATGGCGTGCGCCGCAGGATGTCCGCACGGACCATGCATTGGCCGACGGGCTCGTCGTCTCGCCGTACTACGATTCGATGCTTGCCAAGATCGTGGCGCACGGCACCGACCGCGCCGATGCATGCCGACGTCTTGCGCACGCCTTGGACGATTGCCTGCTGCTGGGTCTGCCGACCAACCGGGCGTTTCTACGCGATTGCGTGGCGCATCCGGCGTTCCTTTCCGGCGATGTGTCGACCGCGTTCATCGACCGGCATTTCCCCGCGGCGATGCGTCATGCGGCCGTACCTGATGCAGCGGTTTGCCAAGCGGCTGCCGTGCTGCTCACGCACCTGTGCCAGGACACCGCACGCCGCTATCCCGCAGAACTGCACGGCTGGGCCAGCAGCCGCACGTATCCCACGCTGTGCCGCTTCTTGCTTGATGGCGAGGCCATCGAGATGCGTGTGCGTGCGCTCGGTGCGCAGCGATGGGAGTTGACTTGGGACGGCGGTGCCACTCAGGTGGCCCTTGTGTCAGCGGCCAATGACCGCGTCACGCTTGCGCTGGGCGACACGCTCCACGCGGTCGACTACGCCTTCACCGGCGACGCATGCCACTTCGTGCTGAATGGCGTCGAGCACATCGCCATCGACGCCACATACACCAAGGCAGAGCGTGACGGCGCGCAAGCCGGCAGCGGCCGGATCAGCGCCCCGATGAACGGCCGCGTGGTTGCCGTGCACGTGGTGCAAGGCGAGGCGGTCTGCGCCGGTCAGGTGCTGCTGGTGGTCGAGGCGATGAAGATGGAACACAGCATTGCCGCGCCGCTCGCAGGCGAGGTGAAAGGGTTATTCACCCAAGTCGGTGCACAGGTTGCGCCCGGCGGGTTGCTGATGGAGATTGCCGCGGCCTGACGGCTGCACTGCCGTCCTGATCCATCGTTTCGTCGTGCAGTTCATGCGGTCAATGCAGTCCATAGGAGACGTCCCATGTCCGAAGCCACGCCAGACACCACGCTTGAAGCCAACCTGCTGAACCGGGTGACGCTGGGCGATACGTTGCATCGCAGTGCACGCAAGTTCGGCGCGAAGGTCGCGCTGGTCGATGGCCCGCGTCGCATGACGCATGGCGAACTCAACGCAGACAGCAATCGCTATTCGCACGCGCTGCTTGCAAGCGGCCTCGCGCCCGGCGACAAGGTGGCGATGGTGTGTGGCAACTCGGCGCAGTTCCTGGTGGCCGCGTACGGCATTCTCAAGGCGGGGCTGGTGTGGGTGCCGATCAACGCGATGCTCGGCTCGGACGATGTGCGCTATATCCTCGAACATGCCGAGGCGCGGCACGTGGTGATCGACGCGGCGCTGTACCCGGCGCTGCGTGACACGCTGTCGGCGCTTGCTTTACCCGCGCACCAATGCTTCGGCGCACCGGTTGCCGATGGCCCGCAAACCGTGGAGCAAGCGCTGCAAGGCCACGCCGATACGCTGCCCGCCGTGGTGATCGACGATCGCGATCTCGCGCTCATCATGTACACCAGCGGCACGACCGGCCGGCCGAAGGGCGCAATGCACTCGCACCGCTCGGTGCATGCCGCGTTGATGTCCAACATCGCCGGCCTGAATCTGAACGAGACCGACGTGTTCTCGTGCCTGCTGCCGATGTTCCACTGCGCGCAGTTTGCGACCGCCGCGTCCGCGATGATGGTGGGCGCCACGCTCGTCGTACAGCGCGGCTTTGATCCGGCAGCGCTGCTCGATGCGATTGCCAACGAGCGCATCACGCAACTGTTCGGCCTGCCGCTCATGTACGCCGCGCTGCTGCACCATCCGCTGCGTGCGCAGCGAGATCTGTCCAGCCTGCGCCTATGCCTGTATGCGATGGCCCCGATGGCCAAGCCGCTGCTCGAACGCCTGATTGCCGAGGTGTGTCCGAACTTTGCGCTCGGCTCCGGTCAGACCGAAATCTTCCCGATGACGATGTACTTCGCGCCCGACCAGCAACTGCAGCGCACCGGGAACTACTGGGGCCGGCCCTGCATGGTGAACGAGGCGGCGATCATGGACGATCAAGGCAATCTGCTCGGCCCGAACCAATTGGGCGAGATCGTGCATCGCGGCCCCAACGTCATGCTCGGCTACTACAAGGACCCGCAGGCCACCGCCAATGCGCGCCGCTTCGGCTGGCACCACACGGGCGATCTCGGCATGTGGGATGCCGACGGCCAGCTCCAGTTCAAGGACCGCATCAAGGACATGATCAAGACCGGCGGTGAGAACGTGCCCTCGGTCAAGGTGGAAGAAGTGTTGCTGCGGCACCCGGCCGTGGCGAACGCCGCGGTGGTCGGCTTGCCGCATGTGCACTGGGTGGAAGCGGTGGCAGCGTTCGTCTGCCTCAAGCCCGACGCACAAGCCGATGCTGCCGCGCTGCAGGCGCATTGCAGAGAGCATCTCGGTAGCTTTGAGGTGCCTAAGCACATCGCCGTGGTTGACAAGCTGCCCATGACGGCGACCGGCAAGATCCAGAAGCACGTGCTGCGCAGCGCCAACCAGGCACTGTTCGAAGGCGACGCGCGCTAGGAGTGCTAAGCCGCCGGCTGGGGCGGCGTGCGCAGGATGAACAGCACCGCCTGGTCGGCCAGCGCGTCAATGCTGATGCCCGCGCCTGCCTGATACCACTGCGCTGTCCAGTTGAGCGCGCCGAACATCAGCAGGCGGTCGACAGGCGTCGGGTGTGCCCATTCGCCCGAGGCGCGCAGGCGGTCGATCACGCGCGTCCAGATGTCTTCGTAACGGTCCTTGAGCGCGATGATGCGCTCTTGCGCATGCGCATCGAGCGAGCGCCACTCGTACAGCATCACCGGAATGAAATCCTGGTGGGGCGCAAGGATCGTGTAGAGGTGCGCGCGCACGAGTTGGCGCATCGCCTCGCGTGGCGGCAGGTCGTCGATATCGATGGCTTCGATATCCGCCAGCGCCACAGTCAAGCCGTGCTCGATCACGGCCTGCAGGATGTCCTGCTTGGTTTTGAAGTGGTAGAACCAACTGCCCGCATGGACGCCCGTGGCGGCGGCAATGTCGCGCACCGTGGTGTTGCCGTAGCCCTTCTCGCGGAATAGCCTGGCCGATTGCTCGATCAACGCGCGGCGCAAGCCCTCGTTGGCATCCTGCGCGGGGCGGCCGCGCTTGCGGCGCGGCGCTTCTGCTTCAGTGGCGGCTTCAGTGGCGGATTCGGGCGGATTGGATGTGGCGGGTTTCGGCATGCCCAGGCGAAGAGAAGAGGCGTCGCTGCATTGTAGCGGGGCATCGCCACCGCGCGGCATGTCAATCGCGGTTCAGGATGCGGCCGTGTTCGACCGTGGCGGCGCCTGCCTTGACCAGCGCCGCGATCGCAGCATCCACCAACGTTTCCATCGATTGGCTTGCGAAGAAGCGCGCCTGCAAGCGCGGCATCAGCGTGGTCTGCGTGAACCACGCAAACAGCGCGTCGTGCGACAGCGCCTGCTGCTCCAGGAGCTTGAACTTCACCAGCACGCGAATGGCGTGCAGCGCGTTGCGTTCCGGGTCTGCACGCAGATACGCAAGCCGCCCCAGCGATGCGTCAATCGCGGCGTTGACGCTGGTGAACGGCCGGCCGTGTCCGGGAATTACCACGCGCGCGTCGAGCTGCGCGATGCGCTCAAGAATGGCCTGCTGCTCGGCAAAGCCGCTTTCGCCCTCAAGCTCGGGAAAGATCACGCCAAAGCCGCGCTCCCACAACGCATCGGCAGAGATCAGCACGCGCGTATCGGGGTTGAAGAGGATGACCGCGTGCGGGTCATGCCCAGGTGCACTGATGACTTGCCAGTCGAGGCCGCCCAGACGCAACGTCATGCCGTCGGCGAGGCCAGCGTCGGCATCGCGATCGGGCAACGAGAAGCGTGCGCATTCCTGGCCGGTGGGGCCGTAGCTGAGGGCGTCGGTATCCCAGCGGCGCACGTCGTCGATCTGCGCCGCAGGCACGCGCGTGTGACTGCCGTAGATGGCCTGCAGCGCAGCATTGCCGCCGCAGTGGTCGGAGTGCAGGTGCGTGTTCAGCAAACGGCGCAGTGGCCTGCCTTGCAGCGCGTGCTGCACCAGCGCCACGGTCTGCGGCGCGTGCGTGAGGTAGCCGGAGTCCACCAGCGCGCAGCCGCCATGCGCTTCGTCATCGAAGAAAAGGATGTTGTTGGACGACAGCCAGCCGCGCTCGAACACGCGCATCGAATCAGGAAAGGTGACGATGTCGTGTTCGGCCATGGTGATGGGCGCTCAGGCGCAGGGCGTCTCGTTGAGCCAGGCGCAGGCGCGCTCGGGCAAGGTCTTCCACACGGCCAGGCGAGCGGTGTCGTTCATGGTCGACCAGGCGGCAATTTCGTCGATGGTGCGCATGCAGCCGATGCACAGGCCGTGCGCCTCGTCCATCTTGCACACGCTGATGCACGGCGACGACACCGGCTGGGCGCGCTCGGCCTGCGCGCGGCTATTGCGCAGCTTGCCGAGCGAGAGCTTCAGTTGCGCGCGGGTGCAGGTGTCCATGCGTGTTCGATCAGTCGCGCTGGGCGATGTCGGCCACAGGTGCGCCCGTCATGGCTTCCAGTTCCGCGGGCGTCAGGTTGAACACGGCGTGCGGGTGGCCGGCTGCGGCCCACACGCTGTCGTATTGGAACAGGTCGCGGTCGAGCAGCATCACCGGCTTGACTGCATGCCCCACCGGACACACGCCACCGATGGCGTAACCGGTCTTCTCGCGGACGAACTTCGCATCGGCCTTGGCCAGCGCGCCCACGTGCGCGGAAACCTTTGCCTCGTCGACACGATTGGTGCCGCTGGCGATCACCAGCACCGGCACATCGTCTTCCGCGCGACGGAAGATGATGGACTTGGCAATCTCCGCCACCGAGCAGCCCAGGCCGGCAGCCGCTTCGGCAGACGTTTTTCCGGTGGCCGGCAGCATCACGATGGCTTTTTCGTAGCCGAGCGTGCGCAGGTGGTCGGCCACGCGTTGGGCAGATTCAGGCAGCGGGGCGTTTGTATCGGTAGCGGTCATCGTCGTTGTTCTTGATTGGGTTTCAGATGCAGGCCTGGGCGATCTGGTCCTGCAGCTTGAGCAGCAGCGCACGGCCTGCACGCGAGGCGGTGGGGCGGCCGATGGCTTGCGAGATGAAGTCGCCCGCCAGCACCACCTTGTCCAGGTCGATGCCGGTGCGGATACCCAGGCCGTGCAGGAGGTACAGCACGTCTTCGGTGGCCACGTTGCCGGTGGCGCCCTTGGCATACGGGCAGCCGCCAAGCCCCGCCACCGATGCGTGGAAGATGGCGATGCCGACTTCCAGGCTGGCGAGGATGTTGGCCAGCGCCTGGCCGTACGTGTCATGGAAGTGGCCCGAGAGGCGGTCGATCGGGAACGTCGCCGCAGCGGCTTCCATCACGGTTTTCACCTGCCCGGCGGTGCCCACGCCGATGGTGTCGGCAATGTCGATCTCGTCGCAGCCCAGGTCGGCCATGCGCTTGATGACGTCCACCACCGACGACACCGGCACTTCGCCCTGATACGGGCAGCCCAGCGAACACGAGATCGACCCGCGCACGCGAATGCCTGCATCCTTGGCGGCCTTGGCCACTGGCGCAAAGCGTTCGATCGATTCGGCGATCGTGCAGTTGATGTTCTTCTGCGCGAAGGCCTCGCTGGCGGCGCTGAAGATCACGATCTCGTCCGCGCCTGCTGCAGAAGCGCCTTCGAAACCCTTCATGTTGGGCGTGAGCACCGAATACAGCGTGCCCGGCCGGCGCTGGATGCGCGCCATCACGTCGGCGCCATCGGCCATGGCCGGCACCCACTTGGGCGACACGAACGACGCGGCTTCCACGTTGACGAAGCCGGCCTCGGACAGCCGGTTCACCAGTTCGACCTTGGTGTCGGTGGAAACCGGCGCCTTCTCGTTCTGAAGACCGTCGCGCGGGCCGACCTCGACCACTTTCACGAAATGCGGGTAGCTCATCTCAGTAACCTCGTTGCAGATCGACGATGCCGGCAATCGGTTCGCCGGCTTCCAGCGCGCGGATCTTGCGCGCGATCTGGGCAATGCTGACCTCACGCAGCGTCAGCGCCGAAATGTGCGGCGTGATGTGGATGCGCGGTTCGGTCCAGAAAGGATGGTCGGCGGGCAGCGGCTCGGTGCGGAATACGTCGAGCGCGGCGCCGGCAATGTGGCCGCTGCGCACGGCGGCCAGCAGGTCGTCTTCCACCAGATGCTTGCCGCGCGCCACGTTGACAACGAACGCGCCCGGCGCGAGCTGACCGAGCAGCTTTGCGTCGATCACGTTTTCCGTGTCGGCGGTCAGCGGCAGCACATTCACCAGCATGCGCGTGCCGGCAAGGAAGCCGGGCAGGGCATCGCTGCCCGCACGGCAATCGACGCCCTCGACGTGCTTGGCGGAGCGGCTCCAGCCACGCACCGGAAAGCCGAAGCCCGCCAGCGTCTTGGCGATGTGCGTACCAAGCACGCCCAGGCCCAGCACGCCGACGACAAACTCGTCGCGGTTGAACGGCTTGAGGAAACGCCACATCTTGGCCTGCTGCTGGCGCTCGTATTCATCAAGCCGGCGGAAGAAGCGCAGCACGGCGTGCGTGACGTATTCGCCCATCTGCGCGGCCATGCCGGCGTCGTCCAGGCGCACGATCGGCAGGCCTTCCGGAATGGCATCGGGCGATTGCGCGCGCAGGCCGAGAATGGCATCGACGCCCGCCCCGAGGTTGAACACCGCGCGCAAATCGCGGCGATCACGCAGCATGTCGGCGGGCGGTTGCCAGACCACGGCGTAATCAGCGTCCTGCGCCGCACCTTGCTCCCACACCGACAGCCGTGCCTCAGGCAGTGCCTGCGCAAAACCGTCGAGCCAGGGTTGGGGCTTGCCGTCGGGCGTGTAGATCTGGATGTGCATGTGGGGCGACTTCAGTGCGGGTAGTTGACGTATACGTCAAGCAGTGTAGCAGGGGCCGGCAACGCGCGTTGCGGCCCGCTCGCGCGTCATTCAGCCGTCACTCCGCCGGCTTGAACGCCAGCAGCTGCACGCCTTCCGTCACCTGATCGCCCACGCCATAGAGCACGGATTCGACGACGCCGTCGGCAGGTGCGGTGAGCGTGTGTTCCATCTTCATGGCTTCCATCACGACGAGCGGTGCGCCTTTGGTGACGGTCTGCCCTGGCGCGGCCAGCACGGCGATGACCTTGCCGGGCATCGGCGCGGTCAGCTTGCCGCCTTCGTCGTCGGCTTCGCCTGCATGGGCGAGCGGGTCGTGGCGCTCCAGCGTCCAGTGCGCGCCACCGGTGAAGACGTGGAAGACGTCGCCATCGACATGCACCTGGCCGGTCGCCTTGTGCGAGCCCAGTGCGGTGGTGAAGGTCTCGGCGTGGCGCTGCGAGGTGAAGGGCGCTTCATGCCCGTTTGCTTTCAGACGCGAGCCGTCGCGGCCGTAGACGAGCGTGGCGTCGACGGCCTGTTCGCCGTGGGAGAAGCGCAGCGTGCGCTCAGCCGCGCCGTTCAGACGCCAGCCGCTGCCGCGCGCCCACGGCGAATGCGGATCGCGTGTGTCCGTGCGCAGGCTGCGTGCCTCGCGGGCAAGCAGCGCAGCCACGGCCAGGGCGATGGCGTCTTGCGGCACGGCCGGGGCTGCCGGGAACAGCGTGTCGTGATTGCGCGCGATCAGGCCGGTATCCAGATCGGCGGTCGCGAACGGCTTCGATGCGACCAGGCGGCGCAGGAAGGCCACGTTGGACGACAGCCCCACCAGGTGGAAGCTGCCCAGCGCCTGCAGCATGCGCGCGAGCGCTTCTTCACGGTCACGGCCCCAGACGATGAGCTTGGCGATCATCGGATCGTAATAAGGGCTGATGGCATCGCCTTCGCGCACGCCCGCGTCGATGCGCACGGCGGCGGGTTCGCCATTGGCCTGCGCGCCCACGGTAAATTCCACCGCCGCCGGCGTGCGCAGCACCTTCAGCGTGCCGATGGACGGGAGGAAATCGCGCTCGGGGTTTTCTGCGTAGATACGTGCTTCCAGCGCGTGGCCGTGGATGTGCAGTTCGTCCTGCGCGCGCGGCAGCGGCTCGCCGGAGGCCACGCGCAATTGCCATTCGACGAGGTCTTCACCCGTGATCATTTCGGTGACCGGATGCTCGACCTGCAGGCGCGTGTTCATCTCCATGAAGTAGAACGTGCCGTCTTCGTCGACGATGAACTCGACCGTTCCAGCACCCACGTAGCCCACGGCGCGCGCCGCAGCCACGGCGGCTTCGCCCATCGCGCGGCGACGGTCCAGCGTCATGCCGGGGGCGGGGGCTTCTTCCAGCACCTTCTGGTGGCGGCGCTGCACCGAGCAGTCGCGCTCGAACAGATAGACGGCGCCGCCGAAGCTGTCGGCAAACACCTGGATTTCAATGTGGCGCGGGCGCGTGAGGTACTTCTCGATCAGCACGCGGTCATCGCCAAAGCTGGAGGAGGCTTCGCGCTTGACGGAGGCCAGCGAGGCTTCAAATGCATCGCTCGATTCCACCACGCGCATGCCCTTGCCACCGCCGCCCGCACTCGCCTTGATGAGCACCGGGTAGCCAATGCGATCAGCCTGCGTGCGCAGGAATTCGGCGTCCTGGTTGTCGCCGTGGTAGCCAGGGACGAGCGGCACGCCGGCCTTTTCCATCAGCGCCTTGGCCGCGCTCTTGCTGCCCATGGCTTCGATGGCCGAGGCCGGCGGGCCGACGAAGATGATGCCGGCGTCTGCGCAGGCCTTGGCGAAAGCTTCGTTTTCCGAGAGGAATCCGTAGCCGGGGTGGACGGCCTGGGCGCCGGTGGCGCGCGCGGCTTCGAGGATGCGGTCGGCGCGCAGGTAGCTGTCGCGGGCGGCGGGCTCACCGATGTGGATGGCTTCGTCGCAGGCCGCAACGTGGCGGGCATTGGCGTCGGCATCGGAATAGACGGCGACTGTGCGGATGCCAAGCTTGCGGCAGGTGGCGGCGACTCGGCAGGCGATTTCGCCTCGGTTGGCGATGAGGAGCTTGGTGATCATTGGTGTGTGTCTCCGGTGCTTTCTGTCTGCATCTTTTGCACTTGTGGTGCATCCCTTGTTTCATCCCCTGCCGGGGCGGGCGGTGGTGGTGCATCCCTGTTTCGTACCCTGCCGGGCACGACCTACTTTTCTTTGTCTTGCCAAAGAAAAGTAGGCAAAAGAAAGGCGCGCCCAAGATGGCGACCCCTTCCTTGAATTTGTGTAACCGGGCGGAGATGGGGAAAACTCGCTGCGCTCAGACAGTTCCCCATCTTTTTTCCGCCCGCTTACACAAATTCAAGGCGCCATCAAGGGCAGGAACGTCAACGGCCAAACCGTTGGTGTGCATGTCCTGTCAGGCGCTTGTTTGTTGCTGTGTTGCCGTTTGCTTCGCTCCGCGTCTTGCCGCGTACCCACCACTGCGTTTGCACTGCGATGGTGGGGCCGTTGATGCCCTAGATGGCGCCTTGAATTTCTGTTGCAGAGAGGAAAAAGAGAGGAGGCTGTTTGAGCGAAGCGAGTTTGCCTCCTCTCCCTCTCTGCGACATAAATTCAAGGAATCTTTCGCCATCTCGGGCGCGCCTTTCTTTGCTTACTTTCTTTGGCAAGACAAAGAAAGTGAGTCGGGCCCGGCAGGGCGCGAAAGGGGGATGGACCACCAACAAAAAAACCATCCCCACACCAAAAACATCAGTCGGCAGGCGTAATGTCGATATGGCAATGCGAAGACTGCGACCCCGCATGCGATTCATGATGCATGTGATCCTGCGCCTCCACCCGCATCCCCAGCCGCGCCAACAGCTTCCGATCCGCATCCGCCTCCGGGTTGTCCGTCGTCAGCAGCTTCTCGCCATAGAAGATCGAGTTGGCGCCCGCCATGAAGCACAGCGCCTGCAAGGCATCGTCCATCGCCTCGCGGCCAGCGGACAGCCGCACCATCGCCTTGGGCATCGTGATGCGCGCCACAGCAATCGTGCGAACGAAATCGAACGGGTCCAGTTCTTCATTGCCCGCCAGCGGCGTGCCTTCCACCTTCACGAGGTTGTTGATGGGCACCGAATCCGGATACGGCTCCATGTTCGCCAATTCTGCGATCAGGCCCGCACGCTCGTGCACCGATTCCCCCAGCCCGACGATGCCGCCGCAGCACACGTTGATGCCGGCGTCACGTACGTGCTCGAGCGTGTCGAGCCGGTCTTGGTACGTGCGCGTGGTGATGATCTCGCCGTAGAACTCGGGCGCGGTGTCGAGGTTGTGGTTGTAGTAATCCAGGCCCGCGTCCTTCAGTTGCGCGGCCTGTTCCTGCTTGAGCATGCCCAGCGTTACGCACGTTTCCAGCCCCATCGCCTTCACGCCGCGCACCATGTCGGCCACGGCATCGAGCTGATGCGGTTTCGGATTGCGCCAGGCTGCGCCCATGCAGAAGCGGCTCGCACCGTTCTGCTTTGCGCGCGATGCGGCTTCGAGCACGGCGTCGATCGGCATCAGCTTTTCCGCCTCGACACCGGTGTCGTAGCGGGCCGATTGCGGGCAGTACGAGCAATCTTCGGGGCAGCCGCCGGTCTTGATGGACAGCAGCGTCGAGAGTTGCACCGCATTCGCATCAAAGTTGGCGCGGTGCACCTGCTGCGCCTGGAACAGCAGGTCGTTGAACGGCAGCGCGAACAGCGCTTCGATGGCTTCGCGGCTCCAGCGCGCGTCGGGCGCCTGGCCTGGCGTGACGGGCGCCTTGGCGGCGTTCGGAACGAAGTTGAGCGGAGTGGATTGCATGAGGACTTCCTTCAAGTGATGCGTGGTTTCGTTGTTATGCGGATCAGGCCGGCAGCAGCCAGTTCGGCTTGCGCTTGCCCAGGAAACTTTGCACGCCTTCGCGGCCTTCTTCCGAAGCGCGAATGGCGGCGATGCGTTCAGCGGTATCAGCCAGCAGTGCGTCGTTGACCGCAGCACCAGACACCTCGCGCACGAGCCGCTTGCTCTCGCGCACGGCGTTCGGACTGTTGGCGACGAGCGCGGCCGTGATGTCGGCCACCTTGGCGTCGAGGGCATCCGCGTTCACCAGTTCATGCACGAGGCCGAGGCGATGCGCTTCGGCAGCCGAAAAGCGTTCTGCGGTGATGAAGTAGCGGCGCGACGCCTGCTCGCCCAGGGCGCGAATCACATACGGGCTGATGGTGGCCGGAATCAAGCCGAGCTTTGCTTCCGACAGGCAGAAGTTGGCCGTGTCGACGGCAACGACGATGTCGCACGCGGCGACCAGGCCGACGCCGCCGGCATACGTGTCGCCCTGCACGCGCGCAATGACTGGCTTGGGGCAGGTGTAGATGGCGCGCAGCATTTCGGCCAGGCGCAGCGCGTCGGCGCGGTTCTCGTCATCCGAGTAGCCGGCCATCTTCTTCATCCAGTTCAGGTCGGCACCCGCGCAGAACGCAGGGCCGTTGCCCGACAGGACGATGGCGCGCACGCTCGGCTCATTGGCCAGTGCGCGAAACGCGCCGGTCAGTTCGGCGATGACCGTTTCGTTGAAGGCGTTGCGCACGTCGGGCCGATTCAGCGTGAGCGTGGCGACGGCGCCGTGCTGCGCGAAGGCGAGGGTCTCGAAAGCGTTCATTCGGGGTCCTTGTTGGTGTCGGACTTGGGGTCGTCTGCGCCGGAGGCTTCAGCGTTGCTGCCCGGTGCCACCGCTTGCACCGGGCCTGCCGGCAGGCCGAGTTCGCGCAGGAAGGCATCCACCTGCGGCAGCCAGATGGCGAGCCCTGCATGGCTTGCAAACATGCCGTGCGAGTCGCTCTTGAAGTTGCCGAAATCCACCAGCCGGCCTTTGCCGCCGGCACTGGTGTAGGCAGCGAACATTCTGTCGGGCATCGGCTTGGGCCAGTAGCTGTCGTTGTCGCCGTAAAACCAGAGCGATGGGTAGCGTGACTGGCGACCGTACGTCTCGAAGGCGCGCACGAGGTTGCCTTCCCAGTCGACGCAGGTGTCGTTGCGCAGGCCGCCGGCAAAGTTCACCAGCCCACGCACGCCGGGGTAGGCGATGGTGCCGAAGGCCAGCGTGGTCAGGCCGCCATGCGACTGGCCCATGACGACGATGCGGTTGCGGTCCACGTACGGCTGCGCGGTCATGTAGTCGAGGGCGGCCACCACGTCTTCGGCCTGGATGATGCCGTTGGCTTCGACGTTGCAGCCGCTGCCGATGTACGCGCCGCCGGATTTGGAAAACCCCTGCCGCATCGGAATGGCCACCACGTAGCCGCGTGCGACCAGCGCCGCAGCCTGCTCGCTGTAACGGGCACGCGCTTGGAATGCCGCCTTGCCACGCGCCTTGCCATGGTTGAGCACGATGAGCGGAAACGGCCCGTCGCCGGCCGGCTTGTAGATGGTCGTCTCCAGCTTGAGCGTGAAGATGCCCGCAGACTTGGGCACCTCCACGATGGTCTCGCTGATGCCGGACGGCGTGGTCTCGCTCGCATGCGCGGCCGCGAGCAGCAGCGCGCAGCCGAAGGCTGCCAAGGCGCTGCGCCACGTTCGCGCGGTGATGCTGTTCACTGCAAATTCCCTGGTCGATGGACGGCCCGCTTACATGCGGAACACGCCGAAGTTCATGTCGCCGATCGGCGCGTTCAGGCTGGCCGACAGCCCCAGGCCCAGCGCGCTGCGTGTGTCGGCCGGGTCGATCACGCCGTCGTCCCACAGGCGCGCGCTGGCGTAGTACGGATGGCCCTGGCGCTCGTACTGGTCGCGGATCGGTGCCTTGAAGGCCGCTTCTTCATCCGCGCTCCATTGACCGCCCTTGGCTTCGATGCCGTCGCGGCGCACGGTGGCGAGCACGCTTGCGGCCTGTTCGCCGCCCATCACCGAGATGCGCGCGTTCGGCCACATCCACAGGAAGCGCGGCGAATACGCCCGACCGCACATCCCGTAGTTGCCCGCGCCAAACGAGCCGCCGATGATGACCGTGAACTTCGGCACCTGCGCCGTGGCCACCGCCGTCACCATCTTCGCGCCGTTCTTGGCGATGCCTTCGTTCTCGTACTTGCGGCCGACCATGAAGCCGGTGATGTTCTGCAGGAACACCAGCGGAATCTTGCGCTGGCAGCACAGCTCAATGAAGTGCGCGCCCTTGAGGGCAGCCTCTGAAAACAGGATGCCGTTGTTGGCGATGATGCCGACCGGGTAGCCCCAGATGCGCGCAAAGCCGCAGACCAGCGTCGTGCCGTAGCGCGCCTTGAATTCGTCAAACGCAGAATCGTCGACGATGCGGGCAATGACTTCGCGCACGTCGAACGGCTTGCGCGTGTCGGTCGGGATCACGCCGTAGAGTTCTTCGGCGGGGAAGCGCGGCTCGACCGGCGCGTGGATTTGCACCTGCTCCGGCTTGCGGCGGTTCAGGTGCGCGACGATGCTGCGCGCTTGCGCCAGCGCGTGCGAATCGTTGTTGGCGAAGTAATCCGCCACGCCAGAGAGGCGCGTGTGCACATCGGCGCCGCCAAGATCTTCGGCACTGACGACTTCACCCGTGGCGGCCTTCACCAGGGGCGGGCCCGCCAGGAAGATCGTGCCCTGTTCCTTCACGATGATCGATTCGTCGCTCATCGCCGGCACATAGGCGCCGCCGGCGGTGCACGAGCCCATCACCACTGCAATCTGCGGAATGCCCTTCGATGACAGGTTGGCCTGGTTGTAGAAGATGCGGCCGAAGTGATCGCGATCAGGAAACACGTCGTCCTGGTTCGGCAGGTTGGCGCCGCCCGAATCGACGAGGTAGACGCAGGGCAGGTGGTTCTGCTCGGCAATCTCCTGTGCACGCAGGTGCTTCTTCACCGTCATCGGGTAATACGTGCCGCCCTTGACCGTGGCGTCGTTGCAGACGATCACGCATTCCTGGCCCGAGATGCGGCCGATGCCGGTGATGATGCCGGCGCCAGGTGCGGCGTCGTCGTACATGCCGTACGCCGCCATCTGAGAGAACTCCAGGAACGGCGTGCCGGGGTCGAGCAGTTGCTGCACGCGGTCGCGCGGCAGCAGCTTGCCGCGGGCGAGGTGCTTGGCGCGGGCGTCTTCACCGCCGCCCTGGGTGATGCGTGCAACCTTGTCGCGCAAGTCGGCGACGAGCGCGCGCATGGCATCGGCGTTGGCCTTGAAGTCTTCAGCGCGGGGGTTCAGCTTGGTTTCTAGCGTCGGCATGGCAGCAGTGCAAGAAGGTCGGTGCGGTTCAGTCAGGGAAGGTGCCGTCGACGTACAGCCAACGGCCTTCGGCGGATTCAGCGCCGCTGGCGTCCAGGCGGACGAAGCGGCTGGTTTCGTGAAGACGATGCGCGCGGCCGCCCACCTTGTAGCGCGCGACGAATTCCACCGTCGCGTGCGTGGCGTCTTGGGGCGTGTGGCGCTTGACGTCCAGGCCGAGCCAGCGTGTGGCGGCGGCCTCTGCTTCGCTGGTTTCCAGGTCGACAGGGCAGGTGGACGGATGCCACGTGCGGCGCAGGTACGCCGTGTCGCCCAGCACATAAGCGCTGTAGCGCGAGCGCATGAGCTGCTCAGCCGTAGCCGGCACGGCGTCACCCGCGTGGAAAGGGCCGCAGCAGCGCGCATAGGCGCCGTTGCCGCAAGGGCAAGCGTCGGCTGGGCCGATGGGCTTGGTTTGTGCGGCAGGCATCAGGCCAGCAACTCCGGCAGTTCGCGCATGTCGGTGAACGTACGGGTGGCGCCAGCGGCGATCAGCGGGCCCGGCGCATTGCGGCCGGCGTACGCCAGCACCGTCATGCCGGCAGCGTGCCCGGCGGTGACACCCGTGGGGCTGTCTTCGATCACCAGGCAACGCGACGGCGATACCCCCAGGCTGCTGGCGGCCAGCAGATACACATCGGGTGCGGGCTTGCTGCGCGCGACTTCGGTCGCCGAGAAGATGCGCACGTGCGTGGGCTGGAAGTGCTCGATCAGCCCGGTGCGGTTGAGCTGCAGTTCAACCTTCGTGCGATCGGCGCCCGAGGCCACCGCCATCGGCAGGCCCAGCCTGGAGAGCACATCGATGGCGTGCGCGATATGCGGCACGGCTTCCACCTCGGCTTCGAGCAGCGCGTTGCGGCGCGCGTGGAAGGTGGACAGCCAGTTCGGCGGCAGCGGTTCGCCGCGCATCTCGGCAATCGCATCCAGTTCTTCGCGAATGGCCTTGCCGAGGAAGCGCTTGATGGAATCTTCCGGGCTGATGCTGATGCCAAGCTCGGTCAGCATCTCCCAGATCAGGCGGTTGACGAGGGGTTCGCTGTCGACCAGCACGCCGTCGCAATCGAAGAGGATCGCGTCAAAGCGCGGGTGGTTCGAAACAGAGGAGGTCACTGCAGTCATGCGTTCTTCGTAAAGGGTTCGTCGGCGGCGGCTGGTACATCCGCCGCCTTCGTGGATGTCGTCTTATATGCGTCCGTCGCGCAGCAACGCTTCAATCTGGTCAAAGCGGTCGAAGCCCCAGAATGCTTCGCCGTCGACGATCACGTAGGGCGAGCCGAACACGCCGCGCGACATGGCCAGGTCGATTTCGGCCTTGAGCTGATCCTTGATCTGCTGGCTGCTTGCGCCGGCGTTGAGCGCGGCACCGTCGATGCCCATGGCGTCGGCAATCTTCATCACCTCCGCCGGCTCGCCGATGTTGATGTCGTCCACGAACAGTGCGCGGTAGAGCGCACGCGCAAAGTCGATGGCGCGGTCACCGCCGTGGTGGTCATGTACCCACAGCGTGGCGCGCGCCGCGTATTGCGTGGGCAGTGGGAAGTGCGTCGGCTTGCGGTATTCAATGCCGTTGAAGCGTGCAGTGCGCTCGAAGTCGCGCCAAGCGTAATCGCCCTTGAGCGGCACCTGCGGCAGCGGGGAGCCGCCGGTGGTCTTGAACACAACCCCCAGCAGGATCGGGTGCCATGCCGTCGCCCGGTTGTACCGCTGGGCGAGTTCCTCCACGCGCGTGCTGGCGAAGTAGCCGTACGGCGATGAGAAGTCGAAGTAGAAATCGATGGCCCCGTTCATCATGTGCTCCCCTGTTGTGCTGCGCCTTCCCCGAAAATGCCTACGCCAGAGCGCGGGCGATCAAGATCTTCTGGATATCGCTCGTGCCTTCGTAGATCTGGCACACGCGCACGTCACGGTAGATACGCTCCACCGGGAAGTCGTTCACGTAGCCGTAACCGCCAAAGACCTGGATGGCATCGGAGCAGACGCGCTCGGCCATCTCGCTGGCGTTGAGCTTGGCCATGGCCGCCTCTTTCAGGCACGGCAGCCCGGCGTCTTTCAGGCTGGCGGCATGCCAGACCATCTGTCGCGCCACATCTACGCGCGTGGCCATCTCGGCCAGGCGAAATTGCACCGCCTGATGCGCGAACAGCGGCTGTCCGAAGCTCTCGCGCTCCTTGGCATACGCCAGCGCGGCTTCGAAAGCCGCACGCGCCATGCCCACGCTCTGCGCGGCAATGCCGATGCGCCCGCCTTCCAGCCCGGACAGCGCCATTTTGTAGCCCGCGCCTTCTTCGCCCAGCAGGCAATCGGCGGGGATGCTGCAGTCTTCGAACACGATCTGCGCCGTGTCGGACGAGTGCTGGCCGAGCTTGTCTTCGAGCCGCGCGACGATGTAGCCAGGCGTGTTGGTCGGCACCAGGAACGCGCTGATGCCGCGCTTGCCTGCTGCCTTGTCGGTTACGGCCATGACGATCGCTACGTCGGCATGCTTGCCGCTGGTGATGAACTGCTTCACGCCGTTCAAGACCCAGTGGTCGCCATCTCGCACGGCCGTGGTGCGCAGCGCCGATGCATCGGAGCCGACATGCGGCTCGGTCAGGCAGAACGCGCCAAGCATCTCGCCGCGCGCCAGCGGCACCAGCCACCGCTGCTTTTGCGCGTCATTCGCAAACGCCATCAGCATGCTGCACACGGGGCAGTTGTTCACGCTGATGACGGTGGAGGTGCCACCGTCGCCGGCAGCAATTTCTTCCAGGATCAATGCCAGCGACAGGTAGTCGAGCCCCGCACCGCCCAGTTCTTCGGGCACGGCCACGCCATAAGCGCCCAGCTCGCCCAGCTGGCGGTGCACGTCTTTCGGGAAGGTCGCTTCACGGTCCCATGCGGCTGCGTGCGGCACGATCGCCTCGCGCACGAACGTGCGGATGGCGTCGCGAATCATCTCTTGTTCTTGGGTCAGCAGCATCGTTCCGGCCTCACCATTCAATGACGCTGCCGTCGTAGTTGCGGAACCCGCCGTTGTCGGCACGCGTGGCACCGGCAATGACGCTGCGGATGCCGGCCACGCTCTCCTGCGGCGAGATGGCCGCGCCTGCGCCGCCCATGTCTGTCTGTACCCAGCCGGGGTGGAAGGTCAGGCACGTGGCGTTTTTGGCGTCGATCGACACCCCGCGCAGCACGGCATTCACCGCCGCCTTACTGGCGCGATACAGCCAGCCTCCGTTGCCTGTCATGTCCCCAATGCTGCCCATGCGGCTGGAGATGACGGCGAGCACGCCGCCGGTTTCGTCCAAGCCGTTGCGTCCGGCTTCCACCATCGGCAGCACCGCAGGCAGCACGCCCATCGGCGCCCACACGTTGGTGTGCATGACGGCATCGAAATCCGCCTGGCTGACGGGCGTGGCGCCCTGCGTGCGCGGGCCGTAGATGCCCGCCACGTAGATCGCCACGTCCAGCGCTTCGCCGTCCAGCTTCCATGCCAGGCCGGCAACGGCATTGGCGTCGGTCAGATCAAGCACGTGCGTTTCCGCGCCCAATGCCTGCAGCGCCTGCGCGGCTTCTTGCGTGCGCACGGTGGCAATCACGCGCCAGCCATCCGCACGGTATTGCTTGACCGTTTCCAGGCCGATGCCGCGCGACGCGCCCAGGATGAGCGCGGTACGCGTGCGGCGGGACGTTGCGTTCGTCATGCGCGTGCCTTAGTAGAGTTCGATGCCGACGGCCGTGGCTTCGCCGCCGCCGATGCACAGGCTTGCCACGCCGCGCTTGCCGCCACGGTGTTGCAGGGCGCCCAGCAGCGTCGCGATCAAGCGTGCGCCCGACGCGCCGATCGGATGGCCGAGTGCACACGCGCCGCCGTTCACGTTGACCTTCTCGTGCGGGATGTGCAGGTCGTGCATCGCGGCCATCGGCACCACGGCAAACGCCTCGTTGATCTCGAACAGGTCAACGTTGTCCGAGTTCCAGTCGAGCTTCTTGAACAGCTTGTCGATGGCCGTGACCGGTGCCGTGGTGAACCAGCCCGGCGCTTGGGCGTGCGTGGTGTGGCCCAGCATCACCGCCAGCGGCGTGATGCCGAGTTGCTTGGCAGTCGACTCGCGCATCATCACCAGCGCAGCCGCGCCATCGTTGATCGACGAAGACGACGCGGCCGTCACCGTGCCGTCTTTCTTGAAGGCAGGCTTGAGCGAGGGGATCTTGTCGACCTTGATGCGGCGCGGGCCTTCATCGGTATCGATGACGGTGTCGCCGGCTTTGCTCGACACCGTAACGGGCGTGATTTCCCAGCGGAACGCGCCGGATTCGGTGGCCTCCTGCGCGCGGCGCACGGACGTCATCGCGAAGTGGTCCTGGGCCTCGCGCGTGAATCCGTATTTCTCGGCGCAGTCCTCGCCGAAGGTGCCCATCGCGCGGCCCTTGTCGTAGGCATCTTCCAGGCCGTCGAGCATCATGTGGTCGTAGATCATGCCGTGGCCGATGCGATAACCGCCGCGGCCTTTCGGGATCAGGTACGGCGCGTTGGTCATGCTTTCCATACCGCCCGCAACCACAACGTCCAGCGACCCTGCGAGCAGCGCGTCGTACGCGTTCATGGCGGCGCGCATGCCCGAACCGCACATCTTGTTGACCGTGGTGCAGCCGACTGACAGCGGCAGGCCCGCGCCCAATGCGGCCTGACGTGCCGGTGCTTGCCCCTGCCCCGCAGGCAGGACGCAGCCCATGATGACTTCTTCAATCTGTTCCGGTTTCAAACCCGCACGCTCGACTGCCGCGCGGATGGCAGCGGCGCCGAGTTGCGGAGCAGTGAGGCTGGCGAGTTCGCCCTGGAAGGCGCCCATTGGGGTACGGGCGGCGGAGGCGATGACGATGCGGTCGGACATTTCTGCAATCTCCTGGAACTGTGCTTGGGACAGGTTCTGCACTTGTGGTGCAGGGTTTGTGTGTCTCTTGCTTTTTGCGTGGGCCTTGGTGGTCCATCTGCGTTTCGTCCCCTGCCGGGGGCGACTCACTTTCTTTGTCTTGCCAAAGAAAGTAAGCAAAGAAAGGCGCGCCCAAGATGGCGACCCCTTCCTTGAATTTTCGTAACCGTGCGGAGACAGGAAAAACTCGCTGCGCTCAGACAGTTCCCCGTCTTGCTTCCGCCCGCTTACGAAAATTCAAGGCGCCATCAAGGGCAGGAACGTCAACGGCCAAACCGTTGGTGCGCATGTCCTGTCAGGCGCTTGTTTGTTGCTGTGTTGCTGTGTTGCCGTTTGCTTCGCTCCGCGTCTTGCCGCGTACTCACTACTGCGTTTGTGCTGCGATGGTGTGGCCGTTGATGCCCTAGATGGCGCCTTGAATTTCTGTTGCAGGGAGGAAAAAGGAAGGGAAACTGTCTGAGCGAAGCGAGTTTTTCCCTTCCCCTCCCTGCGACATAAATTCAAGGAGTCTTCCGCCATCTCGGGCGCGCCTTTCTTTGCTTACTTTCTATGGCAAGACAAAGAAAGTGAGTCAGCCCCGGCAGGGGATGAAACAGGGGTGAACCACAACCCAAAAATCCAAAACAAAAAATCAGAAC
Organism: Ralstonia chuxiongensis; assembly: GCF_024158925.1. Lineage (NCBI taxonomy): Bacteria > Pseudomonadati > Pseudomonadota > Betaproteobacteria > Burkholderiales > Burkholderiaceae > Ralstonia > Ralstonia chuxiongensis. The sequence continues at coordinate 529,106 of NZ_JAMYWC010000002.1, forward strand.
CCCACCGGACTAGGCGTACTCCCTTCCTTCCCATAATTCAGCCAAGCTTCACCAAGCTGAGCATGCAGTTCCTCATTGGAGCTCGCCGCCATCCCCAGATTGCGCAACATCCCATCCTTCACGCCGTAAATCCAACCGTGAACGGTCAGCGGCTGCCCGCGATCCCATGCGTCCTGCACGATCGTCGTCAGGCACACGTTGTTGACTTGGTGAATCACGTTCAGCTCGCACAGCCGGTCGTGCTGATCCTGCTCGCGGACCACCGTGCCGAGATACGTCTCGTGTTGCTCGGCCACGTCACGCACGTGACGAATCCAGTTGTCGGCCAGCCCGAAACGTTGCTTCGTCAGCGCTGCCTTCACACCCGAACAGCCGTAGTGGCCCACCACCGTGATGTGCCGGATCTTCAGCACTTCCACCGCAAACTGCAGCACCGACAGGCAGTTCAGGTCCGAGTGCACCACCACGTTGGCGATATTGCGGTGGACGAACACCTCGCCGGGCGGCAGACCGATGATCTGGTTGGCAGGCACGCGCGAATCCGAGCAGCCGATCCAGAGGTATTCCGGGTTCTGCTGGTTGGCCAGGTTGGAGAAAAAATCCGGGTCTTCAGCGTGGACGCGCTCGACCCATTTCCGGTTGTTCTCAAACAGCTCTTTAATGCGATGTGGCATGGTTTCCCGTCGTGTTGAGAGGGTTAAGCGGCGGCGCGCTGCAGTGTCGTGTTGTCTTGGGCTGCGTTGTCGGGCGCGCTCGCGCCGTAGCGATTGACGAAGCGTTCGGCTGCGTCATACGCGTAGAAATCGTGCATCTGCCCGGAGAGCAGGCGCTCCTTGTACCCCTGCCACATGGAGGCTTCGAAGAAGTCTGCGTGGTGCTTGAGGAAGGCTTCGCGCACGCGCGGGTCGCCCAGCAGGAACGTGCGGTATGTCTCTGGAAAAATGTCGTGCGGGCCGACGCTGTACCAGACCTCGCCAGACATCTCTTCTTCTTCGGTGCGCGGCTGGGGAACGGTGCGGACGTTGCAGTCGGTGAGATATTCGATCTCGTCGTAGTCGTAGAAGACCACGCGGCCGTGGCGCGTCACACCAAAGTTCTTGTACAGCATGTCGCCCGGGAAGATGTTCGCGGCGATGAGTTCCTTGATGGCGTTGCCGTATTCGATGATGCCGTGTTCGACTTGCGCATCGGTGCCTTCGTGCAGCCAGATGTTCAGCGGTGTCATGCGGCGCTCGATGTAGACGTGGCGGATGACGATCTCTTCGCCGCCGTCTTCGCTGCGCTGGTATTCGACCATTGAGGGCGCGTGCTTCTCCAACTCCTTGATGAGGTCCTCATCAAAGCGCGAGAGCGGGAAGGCCACGTCGGAATACTCCAGCGTATCGGCCATGCGCCCCACACGATCGTGGCGCTTCACAAGCTGGTACTTGCTCTTGATCAGCTCGCGCGTGGTTTCCTTCGGCGGCGGGAAGTAGTCCTTGATGACCTTGAACACGTACGGGTACGAGGGCAGCGTGAACACGAGCATCACCAAGCCCTTGATGCCGGGCGCGATGATGAACTTGTCCGACGAGTGCTGCAGATGATGCAGGAAGTCGCGATAGAACAGGTTCTTGCCCTGCTTCTGCAAGCCGAGCGAGGTATAGATCTCGGCGCGCGGCTTGCGCGGCATCAGGTCACGCAGGAAGGTCACGTAGGCAGACGGAATCTCCATGTCCACCATGAAATACGAGTGCGTGAACGAGAACAGGATCAGCAGTTGTTCTTGCTGCAGCAGCACCGTGTCGAGCGAGAGCTGGCCCGCGGCATTGCGCAGGATTGGCACGGCCAGCGGGAACGTCTTGTCGCCATTGATCACGCGGCCAATGATGTACGCCGCTTTGTTGCGGAAGAACAGCGACGACAGCACATGGATCTGGAAATTCGGCGCGATGCGGAAGTCGCCGAAATGCTCGCCCACCGCGCGCACGATGTAGCCGATGTCGCGCTCGAGATCTTCAAACGGCGCGTTGAGCTGGAAGTTGTGGACGATGCGCTCGAAGCAGGGGCCCAGGCCATCGCGCGTGCCGGGGTAATAGGCGCGGTACGTCGGCTTGGTGGGCGACTCTTCGTTCTCGATGTATTCCGTCGAGATGGCCGGGCGCACGAAGATGAAATCGTTGTTGAAGTACGAGCGATGCAGGATGCGCGTACACACCGAGTTGAAGAAAGTCTCGGCGCACTCGGGCTGGTGATGGTTGGTCAGCAGGCCGATGAAATGCAGCTTGATCTGGCGCCAGATCTCGTCGTCGATGTTCTCGGCGTCGTATTCGTCTTCCAGGATGACGGACGCTTCGCGCACGCGCTCGTCGTAGTAGGCGATGCGGTCGCGCTGCAGTTGCTGCAGGCCGGCCCAGTCCCCGGTCTCGAACGCAGTCTTGGCCTGTACGCTGACTTCCCGGAACAAGCGGTAGTGCTTGTCGAAGCCGTCGAGCATCGTACGGGCGACGTCAAAGGCGATCTGCGACGAGAGGAGCTTGGGGAAATGGGACATGGCGTGTGCGCGGGGAGGGGCAGGGAAGCGGCGAAACCAGCAAACCAGGCAGACCTAGATTGTAGGGTCTTCGGTGCCGTGTTCGCGTCCTGAAACCGTTGCGCCTCCTTATCCGTTTGGCTGATGGCCCCGTGCCACCAGCCCGCCTGCTCCTGCCCGTTACATCGTCTCTGCGTACAGCTCCCGACCGATCAGCATGCGGCGGATTTCCGACGTGCCGGCGCCAATTTCGTACAGCTTGGCGTCGCGCCACAGGCGGCCGACCGGGAATTCGTTGATGTAGCCATTGCCGCCCAGGATCTGGATGGCTTCGCCGGCCATCCAGGTAGCCTTCTCGGCCGTGTAGAGGATCACACCGGCGCAGTCCTTGCGCACCTGGCGCACGTGGTCGCGGCCCAGCGAGTCGAGGTTCTTGCCCACCGTGTACAAGTACGCGCGGCATGCCTGCAGCGTGGTGTACATGTCGGCCATCTTGCCCTGGATGAGCTGGAACTCGCCAATGCTCTGGCCGAACTGCTTGCGGTCGTGGATGTACGGCGTGACCACGTCCATGCAGGCCTGCATAATGCCGATCGGACCGCCGGAGAGCACCGCGCGCTCGTAATCCAGGCCGCTCATCAGCACCTTGGTGCCGCCGTTTTCCTGGCCGAGGATGTTTTCCACCGGCACTTCCACGTTCTCGAACACCAGCTCGCCCGTGTGCGAGCCGCGCATGCCGAGCTTGTCCAGTTTCTGCGCCACCGAGAAGCCCTTCATGCCCTTTTCGACGATGAACGCCGTCATGCCGCGCGCGCCCAGTTCGGGCTCGGTCTTGGCGTAGACGACGAGCACGTCGCAGTCTGGGCCGTTGGTGATCCACATCTTGGTGCCGTTGAGCACGTAGCGGTCGCCTTTCAGCTCCGCGCGCAGCTTCATGCTGACGACGTCAGAGCCGGCATTCGGCTCGCTCATCGCCAGGGCACCGACCCATTCGCCAGACACCAGCTTGGGCAAGTACTTGGCCTTCTGGGCCGACGTGCCGTTGCGGTGGATCTGATTCACGCACAGGTTCGAGTGCGCGCCATACGACAGGCCAACCGACGCCGAGGCGCGGCTGATTTCTTCCATGGCGATCATGTGTGCCAGGTAGCCCATGTTGGCGCCGCCGTACTCCTCGGCCACCGTGATGCCGAGCACGCCTAGGTCACCCATCTTGCGCCACGCGTCCATCGGGAACTGGTCGGTGCGGTCGATTTCGCCGGCACGTGGTGCCAGCTCGCCCTGCGCCCAATCGCGCACGGCCGAACGCAGCATCTCGATGTCTTCGCCCAAGTCGAATTTCAGGCCGGGCAGATCAATCATGGTGGTCTCCTTGGGCGCGGCTCAAGCCGCTGGTGTCTCTGAGTAATGGGTCCGGCGCTGTGCGGTGTGCGCCGCTTGTGGCGGGCGCACCGGTGCCGGAAGGGTGCTTTAAGGTGTTGCGTATTGTATTGACGTTTACGTAAACGTCAATGACCGGTCGTTACGTAGATTTGCGGAATCAGGCGGCCTTGCGTCGCTTGGGCGGCTTGCCCGTTCCGGCCTGCGCCTCTTCCAGCAAGCGGCGGCACTGGCGCTCATGCTGGTCGATCTCGGCCAGTTGCGCGTTCAGATCTTCCAGTTGCTGCGTGAGCGCCGCACGGTGTTGTGCCAGCGACGCCAGGAAGCGCTCAAGTTGCGGCACCGTATCGCGCGGCGACTCATACAGATCCAGGATCTCCTTGATCTCGCCCAGCGACAGACCGAGCCGCTTGCCGCGCAGGGTCAGCTTCAGGCGCGTGCGCTCGCCGGCCGAATACACCCGGCGACGCCCGCCCGGGCCTTGGCGATCCGGCGCCAGCAGGCCCTGGTCTTCGTAGAAGCGGATGGCGCGCGGCGTGATGTCGAACTCGCGGGCAAGGTCGGTGATGGTGAAGCTTGCGTCGGCAAGCTCGCCGGCATCGCCCGATTCAAGATCGGCGGCGAGCGCAGCGGCGGCAGACGGAGTAGAGGAAGACATACGGCGGGGGAACGGAGTAACGGCAGAGGTGTGATGACACATGCACGCCGGGCTGCGACATTAAGTTTTCGCTTAAGATGGATGACCGGCGGCGAATTGACGTTTACGTTAGCGTCAATGGCGCCAAACCGCAATCGCAAAGACCGCCCCGAAGCACCCAAAGGCGGCGACCGAGACCACATCCCCATGAACGCGCTCGAACACCAACTTGATTATCCCTTTGGCGACACGCTTCCCGAAGGCGGCACGCGGTTTGAAGTCGCCCCCGGCGTCTACTGGCTGCGCATGCCGCTGCCCTTTGCGCTCGATCACATCAACCTCTGGCTGCTGCGTGATCGGCAGGACGGGCAGGAGGGCTGGACGATCATCGATTGCGGCATCAACCACGAAGCAATTCGCGGGTACTGGGAAACGATCTTCGCGAACCACCTCGACGGCCTGCCGGTGCTGCGCGTGCTGGTCACGCACTGCCATCCGGACCACGTTGGCCTCTCGAACTGGCTGTGCGAAGGCGGCGACGAAAAACGCTGGAACGTGCGCCTGTGGATGAGCCTGGGCGACTACGCCTTCGCGCGCATGCTGGTGGGCGGCACGGGCGCGTCGAACGCCGGCGGCGAATTTGCCGCGCGCCATTTCGAGCGCCACGGCTTGACGGACCCGACCTCCATCGAAGGCATCCGCAACCGCAAGGATTACTACAGCACGCTCGTGCCTAGCGTGCCCAGCCAGTACCGTCGCCTGATGGATGGCGATATCGTTTCCATCGGCAAGCACAAGTGGCGTGTCATCACAGGCTTCGGCCACGCGCCCGAGCACGTCGCGCTTTACAGTGAAGATGCCAACGTGCTGATTTCCGGCGACATGGTCTTGCCGCGCATCTCCACCAACGTGAGCGTGTTCGATCTGGAACCCGAAGCGGATTCGCTCACGCTGTATCTGGATTCGCTGGGCAAGTACGAGCCGCTGCCGGCCGACGTGCTGATCCTGCCGTCGCACGGGCGGCCGTTCCGCGGGCTGCATACGCGCATCCAGCAACTACGCGACCACCATGCCGATCGGTTGGCTGAAACGTTGGCTGCGTGCAAGGCCGCGCCGCAATCGGCACGCGACATCGTTAACGTCATCTTCAAGCGCCAGTTCGATGTGCACCAGATGACCTTCGCGATGGGTGAGGCGCTTGCCCACCTGCATGCGCTGTGGCATCGCGGCGAACTGGTGCGCGAATCTGGCGCGGACGGTATCGTTCGATTCCACGCAACCGCATAAACTGCACAACCCGCTTTCCACCGGAGCCGACCATGGCTGACCAGCATGACGTTCTCGACGACAGCGCCGTCGTCCTGCCGTTTCCCGCACAAACGCCGACTGCGCCGTATTACGCGGTGATTTTTTCCTCCACGCGCACCGACGGCGACAACGGCTACGGCGCCATGGCCGACCGCATGGTGGAGTTGGGGCGCAGTATGCCGGGGTTCCTCGGCATCGAATCCGTACGCGATGAACTGGCCGGCGACCAGGGGCGACCGGGCATCACCGTGTCGTATTGGTCGTCGCTGGAGGCCATTCGCGAGTGGAAGAACCAGAGTGACCACCTTGCCGCGCAGAAGCTGGGGCGCGAGCAGTGGTACGCGTCGTACCACCTGCGCATTGCAAAGGTGGAGTACGACTATGGGTTCGAGCGATAACGCATCGCTGTGGCCAACAAAAAACCCGCCAACCGGCGGGTTCTCTTTTTTTCTGCGGCCTGATGATTCAACCTTAACGCAGGGTCTTCGCAAACTGCCCCAGGTATCGCACGCCGTCGATTGCGCGGCTGCCGTACCACGACACCATTTCGCCATCGACGAGATAGACCGGTTTGCCGATCTGCTTTTCCAGCGCGTCGACATGCTCTTCGGTAAAGCTGTAAGGCTCGGTGGAGAGCAGCACGCAGTCGATGTTGCGCACCACCTCATCGCTCCAGCGGAACGTCGGGTAGCGCGTGTCCGGCCGGTTGGGGCGGGCGCAATCGCCGCTATTGTCGGTGCCGCATTGCACAGGCGCCGGATCGTCCGGCCACGTATGGCAGTTCACGAGCTTGAGCATGCGCGAGATGTACGTGTCGCGCGACACCGTCATCCACGGGTCTTGCCAGATGGCGTACAGCACGCGGTGCGGCAGAAAGTGGCGGCCGCGCAGTGCCTCCAACTCCTGCCTGAGCGCATCCGACAGCTTCTGCGCCTGCGCTTCGCGGCGAAAGATACCGCCCAGCAGCTGGTATAGCGCGAGGTTGTCTTCCGGCGAGCAAGGATGCGTGACGATGATGTGCGGGATGAATTCGCGCAGCTTGTCGACGGTCGGGCGCGTGTTCTCGTCAATGTTGACGATGACGTGCGTGGGCGCCAGTTCGCGCAACTTGTCGAGTTTGACGGTCTTGGTGCCGCCGACCTTCGGTACGTTGCGCACCGCTTCGCGCGGGTGGATGCAGAAGCCGGTGCGGGCGACCAGTTGATCGCCCAGGTCAAGCGAGAACAGCAAATCGGTAATCGAAGGGACCAGGCTGGCGATGCGCGGTGTGGTGTCGACAGGGGCGTGCGCGATGCCAGCCGCATCGGTGTAAGTCATGACGAAATCTCGGGGTTGCGGGGTTTGCGCCCGGCGCGCGCAAACGCAAAGTCATAGAGCCCGCGCGGCAGCACGTGCAGCAGCTTGGCGACGATGCCCATCGGCCATGGCAGCACTGTGAAGCGCACGCCGCGATGGATCGCATTCACAGCTTTCTGTGCGAAGCGGTCCACCGGCATCAGGAAGGGCATCGGATACGGATTGTGTTCGGTCATCGGCGTCTGGATGTAGCCGGGGGCGATCGTCACCACGCGCAAGCCAAGCGGGCCGAACTCCACGCGCAGACTCTCCATCAGCTTGATCACCGCCGATTTGGAGGCGCTGTACGCCGCCGCGCCGGGCAGCCCGCGCACGCCCGCCACGCTCGCAATGCCGACCAGCGTGCCGCCAGGCTGCCCAGGTTTGGCGCGTGCCAGCATCGGCCCGACGAACGGCTGGAACGTGTTGAGCACGCCCATCCAGTTGGTGTCCATCACGGTGGCAAAGGCTTTCAGGTCGCCGGGTTCGCGCAAGTCTGTGCCGACCGAGATGCCTGCGTTGGCGATCACCACATCGGGCAGCCCAACTGTGGCGATAAAGGCGTTGGCCACGTCGCGCATTGAATCAGCGCTACGCACGTCGGCCGCGTAGCAATGGCAGCGGCTCTGGATACCGGCAGGCAGCGTCTGCACAAACTCATGGAGCGCGTCGACACGTCGTGCGACCAGCCCGATCTTAGCGCCCTGCGCTGCGTACTGACGTGCCAGTGCCTGCCCGATCCCGCTGGAAGCGCCCGTAATGAAGACGATCTCGCTCATGTCGATGTCCTGTTGGTGTGAAGATGTGAAGAAGGCCGACGCACAAAAAACGCCCGCACAGGGGCGGGCGTCGATGGCGGTGTCACGCCCGGGCAGAGGCCCGGAAACGCGGCAACCCGTCACATCTTGCGGTTGCGCACCTGGTCGACGAGGTAGTCGAGCGTTTGGGCGGCACCCACGTTGCTGCCTGCATCTGCCGGCGAGGTGGTGTACTTGCCCTGCACGACCACGGTCGGTACGCCTTCGATCTTGTACTGATCGGCCAGCTGCGCGGCGCGTTTGGTATTGGCGTTCACACTGAACGAGTTGTAGGTGTCGCGGAACTGCTTTTCATCGACGCCGTTTGCGGCCATGAACTTGGCGATGTCATCCAGTTCGGACATCGAGCGGTAGTTCTTGTGCAGCTGGTCGAACACGCGGTCATGCAGCGTCTTGCCGCTGGCGTCTTTGGCGTCGAGCTTGCCCAGCGCTTCCAGCGTGTAATAGATGCGGGTATGCGGCTCCAGCTTGGCATTGAAGGCCACCGGCACGCGCTTGATCACCACGTCCTTGCCTTGCTTGGCGACCCACGCCGTCCAAGTGTTTTCAAAGTCGTAGCAGTGCGGGCAGCCGTACCAGAAGAACTCCGTCACTTCGATCTTGCCTGCGGGCACGGGCTGCGGCGTTTGCAGCACTTTGTATTCCTTGCCGGCGGTCGGCGCGGCATTGGCCGGTGCGGTCATCAGGAAGCCGGCGCCGGTGGCGAGGGCGATCAGGAAAGCAGCGAGTTTTTTCATGGTGAATGGACGACGGATTAGACGACGAACTGGACGAAGTAACGGAAAAACCAGCGAAATCGAGTGCCGAACCGCTCGACGCGGGTGTCAGCGTAACTGAATCTCAGGTTTCTGACCGATCACAGCCCGCGGGGTTCAAAGCGGGCTGCGCGGACTGCACGTTACTGGCGGGCGAAGCGGATGACCGAAGATTCCACGCCTGTCGATTGCAGGCGGCTGCGCACGGCGGTCATCTCGTCGAGCGAGTTGAACGGCCCCAGGCGCACGCGATACATGGTGGCGCCGTTCACCTCGCGCTGCGTCACCTTGGCTTCAAAGCCTTGCATGGCCAGATTGCCCTTCTGGCGCTCAGCGTCTTCGGAGGATTTGTAAGCGCCAACTTGCAGGAAATACCCCGTCTTGGCGGCATCCTGGCGAGCAATCTCGGCAATCGGGTCCGTCACCGGCTTCTCGTTCGAGGCAGTGACAGGCGGCTTGGGCGGCTTGGCGCCCGGTGCGCTTGCCATCTGCGGCGTCGAGCTCGGTTGGGCCGGGTGAATGGTGATGCCCGGCGGCGGATTGTTCTGCTCGGCGGTCTGATCGACCGGCTTGGCCGGCACGCGGCTCCACAGCGGCGCGTTCGGGTCCGCCGCCTGCGGGGCGCTGGCCTGCGGCGCGGGTTGTGCCGGCGCAGGAAGCGTGTTGACCACGTTGCCCGCTTCGCTCGGCTTGGGTTGCGCGCCGCCACGAGACACGAACGGTACCGGGGCCTTGGTGATGTACACCGCCACCACCACGGCGATCGCCAAACCGACGATCAAGCCCAGCACCAGACCCAGAAACGTGCCGCCCCGTTGCGAGCGGGCACGGGAAGATTGCGTATTGCGTGCCATGTCGATCCTTCTAGAAGCGCCCGATTATAAGAGCGCCGTGTGATGCCAAATCGTGCGCATTTACATCTTTTGCGGCGCGGACACGCCGATCACCGCCAACCCGTTGCGCAGCACCTGACGCGTGGCGGCCAGGAGCGCCAGACGGGCGCGCTTGACGGCCTCGTCGTCGACCAGCACGCGATCGGCGTTGTAGAACGCGTGGAAATCGCCAGCGAGGTCGCGCAGGTAGAAGGCCACGGCGTGCGGGGCCAGTTCGCGTGCGGCGTCGGCCAACATGTCGGGGAATGCGGCCAGGCGTTGCACCAGGGCTGTCGCCTGCGGGCTGACGTCCGGGCCCGTCACCGCAGCCAGATCGGCGTTGGTGAGCGACGCAGGGTCAACGCCTGCGCGTTCGAACACCGAGCAGATGCGCGCGTGAGCGTACTGCACGTAGTACACCGGGTTCTCGTCGCTTTGCTTGAGCGCCAGATCGACGTCGAAGACGAACTCGGTATCGGCCTTGCGCGACAGCAGGAAGAAGCGCACGGCGTCGCGGCCACGCGTGAAGCGCGCGGGCCAGTTCGGCTCACCGGCATCCACACAAGCGCGGATGGTGTCGACGCCAGCTTCGCTCTCGGCATCCCCGTTGGACCATTCGATCAGGTCGCGCACGGTCACATACGAGCCGGCGCGCTTGGAAATCTTGACCTCGGCGCCGTCCTTCATCACCGTGACCATCTTGTGCAGGACGTAATCCGGATAGCCCTTCGGGATGCCGATGTTCAGGCCCTGCAGGCCGGCGCGCACGCGGGCGATGGTGCCGTGGTGGTCGCTGCCCTGGACGTTGATGACCTGCGTGAAGCCGCGGCCCCACTTGGTCGTGTGGTACGCAACGTCGGGCACGAAGTAGGTGTAGGCGCCGTCGGACTTGCGCATGACGCGGTCCTTGTCGTCGCCGTCGTCGGTGGTGCGCAGCCACAGCGCACCTTCCTGCTCGTACGTCTTGCCGGCAGCAACAAGCGCGTCCACCGTCTGCTGCACCTTGCCTTCGGTGTAGAGCGACGATTCCAGGTAGTAGCGGTCGAACTTCACGCCAAAGGCTTGCAGGTCGATGTCCTGCTCGTTGCGCAGATACGTGACGGCAAAGCGGCGGATGGCTTCGATGTTTTCCACATCGCGCTCGCCCGTCACGGGTTCGCCATCGGAGGCGCGTGCGGTCTTGCCGGCGAGGTAATCGGCGGCGATGTCGGCAATGTAGTCGCCGTTGTAGGCGGCTTCGGGCCAGTTGGCGTCACCGGGTTTGAAGCCGCGCGCGCGGGCCTGCACGGAGACGGCCAGGTTGTGGATCTGCACGCCGGCGTCGTTGTAGTAGAACTCGCGGTGGACCTTGTGGCCTTGCCAGTCGAGCAGGCTCGCCAGCGCATCGCCCAGCGCGGCCTGGCGGCCGTGGCCGACGTGCAGCGGGCCGGTCGGGTTGGCGGAGACGAATTCCACCAGCACGGGCGCGCCGTCATGTGTATTGGCGGCGCCGTAGCGGTCGCCTTCCGCAAACACGGCGGCAATCACGTCGGCGCGTGCGGCGGCCGACAGGCGCAGGTTGATGAAGCCAGGGCCGGCGATCTCAACGGCGGACACCAGGCGTTGGCCGCGGGCATCGGCGCGGATGGCGTCGGCGATCTTGCCGGCCAGCTCGCGCGGATTGGTGCCCAGCGGCTTGGCGAGCTGCAGCGCGACGTTGCAGGCGATGTCGCCGTGCGCGGCCTGCTTGGGGCGCTCCAGGACGATCTCCGGTCGGGCTTGGCCCTCGGGCAGCAGGGAGCCGACGGCGTCGGACAACAAATGGGCGATCGTCTGTTTGTGGGAGGGCAGCATAAAGAAACCATGACGCCGGCAGTGCTGAAATGGATTGAAATCCAGTTCTGGCGCCGCCAGTTGCGTTGTTCGGGGAAAAGTACGAAATTTTATCAGGTGAGCCGTGGTCTCAGAGGTATCCGCCCCCAGTCATGGCAATCTGCGGCTCCCCCACCCAACCAAGGGAAACAAGAAATCATGATCACCTTTACTTCGCACGCTTCGCAAAAATTCTCGATGCAGAAGGATCTCGCCATGGTGCTGCTCGGCGTGATCGGCAAGACGCTGGGCGAGCGCGGTGTCATCACGCCCGAAGAAATGCCCCACGCCATCGATCGCCTCAAGCGCGCCATCAAGGATGACACGCACCAGGCACATATCAAGGTGGCCGAACTTTCGGCGCCCGAGCTGGACGAAGACGGCGAAGAAGAGCCGCCGCATCTCGGCCAGCGCGCCTATCCGCTGCTGCACATGCTGGAAGAATCGCTGGTCGAGAAGTCCAGCGTGCTCTGGGGCGTCTGAGTTTCGGGCGCAGGCCCAAAAAAATGCCCGGCCGCCAAACGGGGCGGTCCGGGCATCCGGCCACACGGGCCGGGAGCGGGGGAGGGGGCTGGCGCGTTGGCCGGTGTCTCGTCCTGCTGCGTTTGTGTTATTGGTCGTGGAGCATGTCGGACAGTTCGTCCGCGTGTTCCTCCTCAACGGCCAGAATCTGTTCCAGCACGCGCCGCGTGGTGGGGTCTCGGTCCCCGATGTAGCGGATCATCTCAAGGTAGCTGTCGATCGCGATCCGCTCGGCAACCAGGTTCTCCCTGATCATCTCGACCAACCCGTCGGCTTCCACGTATTCAGAATGGCTGCGCGTGGACAGGCCTTCCGGGTTGAAGTTGGGCTCGCCGCCCAGTTGCACGATGCGCGTGGCGATGCTGTCGGCGTGCGCTTGTTCCTCGTTGGCGTGCACGAGAAATTCTGCGGCGATCGGTTCGGCGTTGATGCCCTTGGCCATGAAGTGATGGCGCCGGTAGCGCAGCACGCAGATCAGCTCCGTGGCCAGCGCCTCGTTCAGCAGCCGCAGCACGGTTTCCCGATCGGCTTTGTAGTCTTCGGTCACCGCGCCTTCCTCGATGTGCTTGCGGGCACGTTCGCGCAAGGTTTTGATGTCGGTGAGGAAGCCGCTTTCCGAGGGGGCGGCGACGTTGGTCCGGCTCATGTGTTTGCTCCTGCGGGGTGATTGGCGGGTTGGGTTTATTCGCTGGCGTCGCGCCGGCTGCTGCCGCCGGCCAGCGCCACAACCAGCCCGATCGCCGCGCCAATCGCCACGGCTACACCCACTGACTTGAATGGCGCCGCAGTGATGGTTTCTTCGGTGCGATCGAGCGCCCAGTCCATGCGCTGGCGGGCTTGATGCGCGCGGTCGTTGGCGGCTTGGCGCAGCTGGTCGGCACGCGCATGCAGCGTGCGGCTGGCGCGCCGGGCTTCGGCGCTACCTTCGTCGGTCAGTGTATGGATGGCGTTTTCAAGGGAGCGCAGCAGGCTTTGCACGTCTTCCACGGCGGGGCGAGCAGCGTACCGGGCGTGGTCCACGGCGTCGCTGGCGCTGTTCATGGCGCGGTGCGCGCGATCATTGACGTCATCAATTCGGCTTCGGACGCGTTGGCTGGCAAAGAGTGACATGGTGAAGCTCCTCATCGTGGCGCCGCGGGAAACACACACGGGCGGCGCGGTTGGTTCGGGTGCAATCTCGGCGCTTGCGAAAGCGGGCCGCATGTCAATGGCATAGCAAGACACGGGCCGCGCTCGCGCCTGGGCTGTCTGCGCTAATCGACCGCCTTGAAGACCGTGACGCCCAGCACCAGAAACAGCACGAACAGCACCACGAAGATGAAGAACAGGACCTTGGCGATACTCGCCGCGCCTGCGGCAACGCCGGTAAAGCCCAGCACGCCGGCCACCAGGGAAATGATGGCGAAGATGAGTGCCCATTTCAGCATGTTGTCGTCTCCGATTCGGATGGATGGGGATGCAGGGCAACGGCACATTGCGTGAGGCCGGCGCCCTGTGGCGTACTCCACGCACATCGCGTGCCTGACCGGGGTGCGCCCGAAGTGTCGCCCGGGGCGCCCACGCGGTATCATCCGAATTGCCAAAAAAACACAAACGCAACGCGCGCCGCGTCGGGCGGTTTGACGCGTTTCCTATGGGTCTGCATGCCATGCGGTCATCCTTGCGCTCCACTCTGCTGCTCGCCGGCGGCATTCTGCTGACGCTCGGGGTGCTGATTGCCTCGGAGACGGGCAACATCCGCCTGAGCCAGGGCTATCGGCAGGTGATCCAGTCGCAGCAGGCTGAAACCGCCATCAACGAACTGCTTGCCGAGCTGGTGAACGCCGAGGCCGGGCAGCGCGGTTTCCTGCTCACGGGCAAGGACGAATACCTCGATCCATACAACAAGGCCATTCCGCATATTCATGCGTTGATGGCAGAAATTCGCGATCACTACGCCAACGATCCGGATGCGCTCAAGCTGTTCTCGGAGACTGCGCTCCAGGTGAGCCGCAAGCTTACCGAGATGGAACTCACGCTGATTTACGGCAAGCGCGACCTGGAAGTGGCGCTCGATCTGGTGCGCACCGATTTCGGCAAGGCATCGATGGAAGCGGTGCGGCAGGGTCTGGATCGGCTGCGTCAGCGTGAGATCGCCACCGTGGCCCGCAGCCTAGAACACGCCGAGCGCGATCTGGCGCTGTCGCGCTACGGCATTGCGCTCATCACGGCGGTCAACATCATCCTGCTGGTGGTGCTGGGCATGCAGCACGCCAAACGTCTTGCCGTGACGGAGCGCGAGCGCGACATGGCGGAGGAAGAAAGCCAGAAACTCGACCGGATGGTGCGTGAGCGCACGCGGCAGTTGTCCGACTTGGCCGCCCACTTGCAGCGCGTGACCGAAGACGAGAAGACGCGTCTCGCGCGCGAGCTGCACGACGAACTGGGCGCTATCCTCACCGCCACCAAGATGGACCTGCACTGGCTGCGTTCACGCATTCACGCCAACGAGCCGGCCATGAGCGAAAAGATCACGCGCGTGATGGCCCACGTGGATCAGGGCATCCAGATCAAACGCCGCCTGATCGAAGATCTGCGCCCGACGATTTTGCTCAACCTGGGTTTGGTGGAGGCGCTTTCGCAATTGACGGAGGACGTCGGCACGCGCAACGGCTGGCATACGGAAGTGAGCCTGCCTGACGACATGCCCAAGCTGACCGACGATGCGGCCATCGCGCTGTATCGCATCGTGCAGGAATCGCTGACCAACGCATCGAAATACGCGCATGCGACCACGGTGTCGGTGGCGCTCGATGTGGATGACCAGGGCGTGCGTTTGCGCGTGCGCGACAACGGCCGTGGCTTCCCGGCCGATATCGAGCGGCGCCGCATGGTCGGCCATCACGGCCTGCTGGGGATGGAGCAGCGCGCCATTGCGCTGGGCGGCACGCTCGTCATCGATTCAATGCCAGGCGGTGGTGTGACGATCATCGTTGAGCTGCCTCCCACCGATGCCGTATTCGACCGAGGTGCGGCCAACGAGCCGTCTGGCATGCAGGCGCTGACTGGCGGTATTGCGCCCGCGCCGGGCCACGGTGGTGCGACGGTGTAAGTCGCCCCGCGTGATGTCAACGCCCAAACAAAAAGCCCCATCGCGGGGCTTTTTGTTTGATGCCGGTGTAGCTGACGGCGTTACATCTTCTGCTTGGCGTTGTCGGCCGAGTTCTCCAGCTTCTGACCACCGGTCTGGAGGTCCTTGCCGGCTCCGGCCATGGTGTTGCAGCCGGCCAGGAATACACACGTCAGTGCAAGTGCGGCACACAAGGTCTTCATCGAACGCTCCTTGGGGGTGAGAAATGGCGTTGGGCGCGCGCCACGACAGCCGACGCGGCGGGCGCGAAGAATCTCAGGGGTGAAAGTGCTGCGCGGGCTGCTGGCGGGGGCGGCCGACGCCGGCGCGCTCTTCGATCACCTCGAACACCTTGTCGAGTTCGAGCGATTTGTCGAAGAAATAGTTGGCGCCTGCCTCAAAGCAGCGCTGCCGATAGGTCGGCACTTGCGCGTGGTTGGTGTAGACGATGCGCACGCTGGGCGACGCTTGATCGCGCAACGTTTGGAGGACCTTGAAGCCATTGCCCTGCCGCAATTGCAGGTCGACGATCACGACGTCGTAGTTGCCTTGCCCGAGAAGGCCCAGCGCCAAGTCTTCGGTATCTGCCCACTCGACCGTCGCTACGAACGCGGAGGCCTTGAGGTATTCCAGCACCATGCCGCGAAGCACCGGGGAGTCCTCGATCAGGAGGACACGCAGGCCACGGGTGGAGAGGGTGACGGCTTGATCCAGCATGGGTTGATGTTAGCCAGCGGGTTGCCGAGGTGGTATCAGGCGTTGTCCTACATGCCAGTTGGGTTTGCGGTGCGCCGAGGCGGTTTGGCGCCCAACCGGGTGCTACTCGACCAAGCCGTTTTTGATGGCGTAATACGTCAGATCGGCATTGGATTTCATGCCCATCTTTTCCAGAATCCGCGTGCGGTAAGTGCTCACCGTCTTGACGCTCAGGAACAGCTCTTCCGCGATGATCGATACCGATTGCCCGCGCGCCAGCTTGCAGAAGATCTGGAATTCGCGCTTGGAAAGTGTCTGGTGCAGGGGTTGATCGGTCGGCTTTTCCAGACCGCCAATCAGCAGCTCGGCCACCGTCGGGCTCACATAGCGACGGCCTTGCGACACGGTGCGAATGGCCTTCACCAGCTCATCCGGCGCGCTTTCCTTGGTCAGATAGCCCGATGCACCCGCGCGAATCAGGTTGATGGCGTACTGGTCTTCCGGGAAGGTCGACAGGATCAGCACCGGCAGATCGGGATGGCGCTGGCGAGCGAGCTTGAGGGTGTCGATGCCGTTGCGATCGGGCATGGAAATGTCGAGCACCACGACGTCAAAGGCGCCGGTGCGGAGTTGCTCCATCACCTCTTCCCCGCTGGCCGCTTCCCCCGCGACTTCGATGTCCCGCTCTTCGGACAGGAACTGTCGAAGGCCGGCACGGACGATCTCGTGGTCGTCCGCAATCAGGACGCGAATCATGCTGCTCCTTATGAGCGCGCTGGGCGGGCTGCCCGGCTCTGCGCGCTGCGCTTGTTGGTTCGATACGACAGCAATTGTATCGGACTGTTGCGCCGAAACGGGGCTCCTCTTGCTGGCGCGGTCTGGGGGAGTTGTCAGCGTTTCCATAAAAGACCTCGGGAATGTGCATGAATCGCAACATGTCGATGCCTGCCACTGAGCAATCCACGTGCCTGGGCGTGCGCGCCCAAAGAAAACGGGGCGGAAGAGTTCCGCCCCGGGGTCGCTAGCGGGGCGCCGGGCCGTGCCCAGCTATCCCGCGTAGTGACGTGTTACTTGGTCTGGGTAGTGGCCGTGGCGTTTGCGCCGGCGTCGGCGCTCAGGCCAGGAGTGGTCTCAGCCTTGGCAGCCTTGCCCGACTTCTCTGCCGACTTTTCCGTCTTGCTGACCGACTTGCCGACCTTGCCGGCGGTCTTGTCGATGCCGGCTTCCGCCTTGGCCTTGTGTTCGTGCGCGGCCTTGGCGCCGTGCTCGGCCTTGGTGTTCAGTTGACTCTTGGCGGACTCGGTGTCCAGCTTGGCGCCCGCATCGGCCTTCAAGCCCGCGCCGGTATTGCCTTGCACCGGAGCCACGGCAGCCGTGCCATTGGTTTGCAGCGATGCGCCGGCCGACGGGGTTTGCGCGTTGGCGTAAGCCGAAGCAGCAGCGATGGCGATGGCGGACAGGGAGATCAGCAGCTTGTTCATGGAAGAGACTCCTTTCGTTCTGAACGGCCACGCGAAGGATTCGTCGCGGCATCACTCTGTGTGTGTTGAGTGAATGGGTTCAGTCTATGGAGCCCTTCCGGTTACGACTGTTAGGGGGTGTAAGCCTTTGTAATGTAAGGATCGCCCCTCTTGAAACCCCGGCGAATCCAATGCCGGTAAGGGTTTGCGGACGTAAGACACAGTGTGGATCACGCCATGTCTTAAACGTCTTGTCACAGAATCAGAGATTCGGCGCGAGGGCGCGCTCCACAAAGGCGCGGTCTTCACCGCTGCGGGCGATCATGTCGTCCACTTGATCCTGTCCGATCTTGCCCAGCGTGAAGTACGTGCTGTCGGGGTGCGACAGGTAGAAACCCGAGACGGACGCAGCCGGCGTCATCGCCAGCGCTTCGGTCAGGTTCATGCCGATCTCCTGCGCGTCGAGCACGCGGAACATGTCGCGCTTGACCGTGTGCTCCGGGCAGGCCGGGTAGCCGGGCGCGGGGCGGATCCCCTTGTACTCCTCGCGAATGAGCGCGTCGTTGTCGAGCGTTTCATCCGCCGCATAACCCCACAGGTCGCGACGCACGCGGGCGTGCAGGCATTCGGCAAAGGCTTCGGCAAAGCGATCGGCCAGGGCCTTGAGCATGATCGCGCTGTAGTCGTCGTTGTCGGCTTCGAACTGCTTCTCGCGCTTTTCCACCCCAATGCCGCCCGTCACGGCAAACAGGCCGATGTAATCGGCAATGCCGGTGCTCTTGGGCGCAATGAAATCGGCCAGGCAGCGGTTTGGGCGCATCACGCCATCGATGATCGGGCGCTCGCTTTGCTGGCGGATGTTGCGCCAGGTGAGCGCGACTTCCGAGCGCGATTCGTCGGTATAGATCTCGATGTCGTCATCGTTGACGGTGTTGGCGGGCAACAGCGCGATCACGCCGTTGGCCGTGAGCCAGCGCCCGGCGATCAGCCGCGCGAGCATGCTCTTGCCGTCGGAGAACACGCGACGGGCTGACTCACCCACGATTTCGTCGTTGAGGATGTCCGGGAATTTGCCGGCCAGGTCCCACGTCTGGAAGAACGGGCCCCAGTCGATGTACTGCGCGAGTTCGTTCAGGTCGTAGTTGCGGAACACGCGGCGGCCGATGAACTTGGGCTTGGGCGGCGTGTAGTTCGACCAGTCGATTTTCGTCTTGTTGGCGCGCGCGGCGGCCAGCGACACCATCGGCTGGGCCTTCTTGTTGGCGTGCTGCGTGCGAATGCGGTCGTAATCCGCATGCAGCTCTTCGACGTAGCGCGCGGCGCCTTCGTCCGACAGCAGGCTCGACGCCACGCTCACCGAGCGCGAAGCGTCCGGCACATAGACGACCGGGCCTTCGTAGTTCGGCGCGATCTTCACGGCGGTGTGCACGCGGCTCGTCGTCGCGCCGCCGATCAGCAGCGGGATCTTCTTCACGCGGAAGTATTCGTCGCGCTGCATTTCCGATGCCACGTAGGCCATCTCTTCCAGCGACGGCGTAATCAGGCCCGACAGCCCGATGATGTCCGCGCCTTCCACCTTCGCCTTCGCCAGAATCTCGTTGCAGGGCACCATCACGCCCATGTTGACGACTTCAAAATTGTTGCACTGGAGCACGACGGTGACGATGTTCTTGCCGATGTCGTGCACATCGCCCTTGACCGTGGCGATGACGATCTTGCCGCGCGAGCGCACGTCGCCGCCGGCCGCTGCAATCTGGCGCTTTTCTTCTTCGATGAATGGAATCAGGTGCGCCACCGCCTGCTTCATGACGCGGGCGGATTTCACCACCTGCGGCAGGAACATTTTCCCGGCGCCAAACAGGTCGCCGACGATGTTCATGCCGTCCATCAGCGGGCCTTCGATTACCTGAATCGGGCGACCGCCTGCAGCAAAGATTTTCGCGCGGACTTCTTCGGTGTCTTCGACCACGTAATCGTTGATGCCATGCACGAGCGCGTGGGCCAGGCGCTTTTCCACCGGCTCCTGGCGCCAGGCGAGGTTCTCCTCACGCTTGGTGCCACCACCCTTGTAGCGGTCTGCAATCTCCAGCAGGCGGTCGGTGGCGTCGGGGCGGCGGTTGAGCACCACATCTTCCACGCGGTCGCGCAGTTCGGGGTCGAGGTTCTCGTACACACCCAACTGGCCGGCGTTGACGATGCCCATGTCCATGCCCGCCTGAATCGCGTAGTACAGGAACACGGTGTGGATCGCCTCGCGCACCACGTCGTTGCCGCGGAACGAGAACGACACGTTCGACACGCCGCCGCTCACCTTTGCGTACGGCAGGTTCTGCTTGATCCAGCGCGTCGCTTCGATGAAGTCGACAGCGTAGTTGTTGTGCTCTTCGATGCCGGTGGCCACAGCGAAGATGTTCGGGTCGAAGATGATGTCTTCCGGGGCGAAGCCGACCTTGTTGACCAGGAACTCGTAGCTGCGTTTGCAGATTTGGGTCTTGCGCTCGAACGTGTCAGCCTGGCCTTGTTCGTCGAAAGCCATGACCACGGCGGCCGCGCCGTAGCGCTTGATCAGCTTGGCATGGTGCGCAAACTGTTCTTCGCCTTCCTTGAGCGAGATGGAGTTGACGATCGCCTTGCCCTGCACGCATTTCAGACCCGCCTCGATCACGTCCCATTTGGACGAATCGATCATGATCGGCACACGCGCGATATCGGGCTCCGAGGCGATCAGATTCAGGAAGCGAACCATCGCCGCCTTGGAATCGAGCATCGCCTCGTCCATGTTGATGTCGATGACCTGCGCGCCGTTTTCGACCTGCTGGCGCGCCACGGCCAGCGCCTCGTCGAACTGGCTGTTCAGGATCATGCGCGCGAACGCCTTGGACCCGGTGACGTTGGTGCGCTCGCCGACGTTGACGAAGAGCGTGCTCTCGCCGATGTTGAACGGTTCGAGGCCCGAAAGACGCATGGGGCGCATGGAGTGGTCGGTCATGATGGTGCGGGGTTCGGTCAGGCGGCGGCGTATTCGCCGAGCTTCAGCAAGTTGCCGTGCGGGTCGATCACGTAGAGCTCTTTCATGCCCCACGCGCGCACCGCCGGCGGCGCGAGCTCCAGCCCGCGCGCGGTGAATTCTTCAAACAGGGCCTGCGTGCTCGGTACACGCAGGTAGCACGACGTGTGCTCGGCAATGCGGCGGTCGTCGCACAGCCAAAAATGGATCTCGGCGCCATCGCGGCTGACGATCAGGTAGTCGCCTGCAATCAATTCCTGCGAGAAGCCAAGCCGCTCCGTATAGAAGCGGGCCGACTCCTGCAGGTCCAGCGAGGCCAGTACGGGAATGGTGCTGTCGATGCGTGCGGTCATGTCGATGGCGGGAGTGATGCCCGAGC
This sequence comes from Ralstonia chuxiongensis, assembly GCF_024158925.1. Taxonomy (NCBI): domain Bacteria; kingdom Pseudomonadati; phylum Pseudomonadota; class Betaproteobacteria; order Burkholderiales; family Burkholderiaceae; genus Ralstonia; species Ralstonia chuxiongensis. The sequence continues at coordinate 549,747 of NZ_JAMYWC010000002.1, forward strand.
TCAAGCGGCTTCCTTGTACTGGCCCGGCCATGCGCGCGGCTTGCGATTCGCCACGCGCTCGGCAATCGCCTTGATGTGCTCTGGCGTCGTGCCGCAGCAACCGCCCACCAGATTCACCAGGCCGGCCGACGCAAATTCGTCGACCAGGCTGGAAGTGACCTCAGGCGTTTCATCGAAGCCGGTGTCGCTCATCGGGTTGGGCAAGCCGGCATTCGGGTAGCACGAGACGGCCGTGTCGCAAATCTTCGCCAGCTCGGCAATGTACGGACGCATCAGCGCGGCGCCCAGCGCGCAGTTCAGGCCAAAGGTGATCGGCTTGGCGTGGCGCAGGCTGTTCCAGAAGGCCTCCACGGTTTGGCCAGAGAGAATGCGGCCGGAGGCGTCGGTAACGGTGCCGGAGATCATCACGGGCACGCACTCGCCGGTGTCTTCGAAAAGCTGATCAATGGCGAACAGCGCCGCCTTGGCGTTGAGCGTGTCGAAAATCGTCTCGACGAGGAACACGTCCGCGCCGCCTTCGAGCAGCGCTTTGCCCTGCTCGTAATACGCGTCGCGCAGCAGGTCGAAGCTGACGTTGCGGGCGCCCGGGTCGTTCACGTCGGGCGAAATGCTGGCGGTCTTGGGCGTCGGCCCAAAGGCGCCCGCCACGAAGCGGGGCTTGTCCGGCGTGCTGTATTTATCGCAGGCCTCGCGTGCCAGGCGCGCGGCCACGACGTTCATCTCGTAAGCCAGCTCCGCCATCTTGTAGTCTTCCTGCGCGATGGTCGTCGCACCAAAGGTATTGGTTTCGATCAGGTCCGCGCCGGCCGCCAGGTATTGCTCGTGAATTTCACGGATGACGTCGGGGCGCGTGAGCACCAGCAGCTCATTGTTGCCCTTCACGTCGATCGGGTGGTCGGCAAAGCGCTCGCCGCGGTATTGCGCCTCGGTCAGCTTGTAGCGCTGGATCATGGTGCCCATTGCGCCGTCCAGGATCAGGATGCGCTCGCGAAGCAGCGCGGGCAGATTGGCGGCACGAGTGTAGGGCAGGGGCGCGGTCATGGGAGGGACTCCGAGGTGCTGCGGCCGGTCAAATATTCAGAATTTGCGGCCAAAGGTGAATTTTACCAGTCGCATCAATGACTTGCCGCCGTTGTGGGCAATCGCGCTCCTATAATCCACATCACGCCCTTTGCCCGCCCTGCCGCCTGCCATGCAACTGCTCGATCCCACAGACGCCCACGCCTTCCTGGAACGCACGCCCGCCGCGCTTTTTGTCGACTGCCGCAGTGAAATGGAACACCTGTTCGTGGGTCATCCGGCCGGCGCCCATCACGTTTCATGGAACGACGGCCCGCATTGGGAGGTGAACCCCGAGTTCGTGCCGACCGTGCGCAAACTGACCGGCCATGGCGTCGAGCGTCCCATTGTGCTGATCTGCCGGAGCGGCAATCGCTCAGCCGCTGCGGCGCACGCACTGGAAGAGGCGGGTTTCCGTGATGTCTATGTCGTGCGCCACGGCTTCGAGGGGGACCTAGACAGCACGCGCCATCGCAACACGCTGAATGGCTGGCGTCATGCGGGCCTGCCGTGGGAGCAATGCTAGAAGGACGCTATCGAACCGATAGTCGATCGACACATAAAAAAACGCCCGGCAGCGCCATGCTCCGGGCGTTTTTTGTTGATCCGTCTGGCGGGCGATCTTGCCCGCGCGATAGGTCAGTGCATCGTCACCGGCTGCGTCATCACCGTGTCGAATTTGCCGAGAAAGTCGTCGACTTCTTCAACGGTGGGCTCGCTGGCGATCAGCTTTTTCACATCCTCGCGGAAATGCTCGGCCAGCTCGCCGCCGAGGAAAATTTCACGTTTGAGGTTCTTGTCCACGATCTCGTAGCCACCCGCTGCCAGCATGGCGTGTTGGCCGTCTACACCGAACTCAACAACACAGTAGTTGTCGCTGTTGTAGATCATTTGCATGGTGCACCTCCGAGGCGTCAATCGTCTTGCTGTTGTGGGGACTGCTCTACTGCTGCACCGGGTAGATGGGGCCCACGACCACGACTTCAAGGGCCGATCAACTCCCGCCTCCTGACCGTTCTGCCCCATCTGCTCCTTGGGCTTAATGATCGGTCACAAAGTTCGCGAAGGCGAGCCGAAATGTGTGACGTGCGTTGTGATCGCGTAACAAGACCTTTCCGCTCCTGCACCGAAAGAAGCAACCGGCCTTCCGCCGTTTGGCGGGTAGACGACGGGCCGTGTGCGGGGCGCTTGCAACTATCGACAAGGCAAGCAGGCCTTATGGCGTGTCACATTGGCTCCCGCATCCTGCGTGCCCGAAGAACTCATCCAGATCGGCGAGAAAGGCCTCCTCCTGTTCGATAGGGGCCAAGTGTGCTGCGTCGGGAATCACTTTCAAACGGGCGTCGGGGATGTGCGAGGCGATCTCCTGCGCTACTTCCACCGGCGCACCGGTGTCTTGTTCGCCGGTCATGACGAGCGTTGGACAAGCGATGCGTGCAAGCGAGCTGCGTGTGTCGAGCGCCTTGATGGCCAGGCATGCACCGACATAGCCGTGCGGTGGCGTGGCGCGCAGCAACTCGCGAATGCGTTCAACAACGTCGGGGTGGGCTTCACGAAACGGCGTGGTCAGCCAGCGCTGTATCGTGGGTTCGACAATGCCGCTCATGCCGTGCGCTTCGACTTGGCCGATGCGTTCGTCCCACATGGCGTGCGCTGACACCGGCGTGTAGCACACGGTGTCGCACAGCGTGAGCGAGAGCAGTCGCTGCGGGTGCCGCACCCCCAAAATTTGCCCGACCATGCCGCCCATCGACAGGCCAACGAAATGCGCCTGTTCAATCGACAGCGCATCAAGCAGGGCGGCCACATCGTCCGCTAATTGGAACAGCGTGTAGGCGCCGTGCGGCGCGCTGGTCTTGCCATGGCCGCGTGCGTCATAGCGCAGCACACGGTGGCGGCTGGCCAAGCGTTGGGCGATGCTGTCCCACAGTTGGTGGTCCACGCCCAGCGCGTGCGCAAGCACGACCCATGGGCCATCTGCACCGTCGGTACGGTAGTGGATATCGATGCCGTTGGCGCGCACCGTGCCGGAGTTGGAGAGGGCGTTGGCGTCCATGTCAGCCTCCTTCCTGGGACTGGTAGACCAGATCGAATTGCATGCCGTTGGGCTCGGTCTGGCGCAGGCGTACTGGGAGCCAACCGTGATCGGCAGACAGCCAGATCTCTACACGCCGTTTGTCATCTGCACGGCGCGGCAGTCGTATGAAGTGTTGTGCACGAATCGTGCCGTTCGGCGTCTCGATGGTTTCCTCGCCGACATGCTGGACGCGGGCCACTTCCACGCTGTCGGTATCGGCGATCGGGAATTCCAGCGTAAGGCCCGGGCTGGCAATGCGCGCGGGGCCGCCCCGGGCCAATCCGGTCAATTGCAGGAAGACGCTGAAGCGGTCTTGCGTGCCTTCGGGCAACGGAAGCACGGCCGGCGAGCGGGTGAAAGTGACCGTGGGCGCGCTCTGTGCGCCGGATGCTGGGATGGAGTCGGTCGCGTAGTGGAACGTCGTCACGTCGGGTTGTCGGCGCCCGCGCACTTCTTCGTAGCGCGCGGGGGTTAGACCGTACGGGCCGACGGTGCCGGCGCTGCGAAACGCGAGTTTGCCGAAGAAGAGCGGCAACGGAATTTCCACGGCGAGCGTGTAAGTTTTGCCATCGGTGGCCCAGCGGATCACGCCATCTTCGTTGCGCACGCCGTTGACGTAAGTGGCGTACCGCAGCGTGGTCGATGGTGGCAGCGAGAATGCGTCGCCCGGCGGTGCAGGCGGCCCGCCCGGGCCTTCGCCGCTCAGATCCTTGACCACGCCGGTATCGCCCGAGGCTTGAGCGCCAGCGCTGGTGAATTCGGATGGATCCATGCTTGCCAGATCGGGCGCCGGCGACGTGGGTGTCGGCGCAGGTGGGGTCTGAGCACGCGGACGGGGCGGCGCCGGGCGGGGCTTGGGCGCAGCCGGGGGCGTTGGCGGCTGCACGGGCTCGGGATGCAGCAACAGCGCGGGGATGATCTGCTCGGGGGCCGGCGGCCACGTCACCTGACGGCTGCGCGCGATCCACACGACGGCAATGACGTGCAGCACGAGCACGGCCAGCAGCACGAGCCCGAACCGGCCAAGCCGATAGAAGCGACGCCTGCGGGGTTGCATGCTGTCGGTATTCAGTTCGTCAGGATTGCGGGGCGATGGGTGCAACGTATCCAAGATCGGCGGAAAGCTGTTGTGCGGCCAGCCGCAAGCGCCGCTCCAGCGGGCTGCTCCAAGTGGTGTCGAAGGTGCTTTGTGCGCCCAACGCGATCAGCACGAGACACAATTGGCCGTTGGCGTCGAACACAGGTAGCGACATCGCGTTGATGCCCGGCAATACGCCGCCGTGAATGCGCGAGGCGCCATGCAGGCGCACGTCGGCGCAGATGGCGTCGTAGGCTTCGAGCGTTTGCGGCAGCTCGGGGTTCTCGGCGCTCGGGGTATTCCCTGCTGCCGTAATGCGGTCCAGTTCGCGCTGGATGAACGAGCGCGTTTGCGCACGCGGCAAGTAAGCGCCGAACACGCGGCCGGTGGCCGAGTTCAGCATCGGCATCACGTCGCCCAGGCGCAGGCTGACCGTTACGGGATGACTGGCTTCTTCCCAGTGAACGATGGCCGGGCCCTGGTTGCCCCAGACGGCCAGGCCGATGGTGTGATCGATCTCGTCGCGCAGCGCGGCGGCTGCGGGCCGGGCGCGGCGCATCGGATCTTGCCGGTTCAGGCTAACCAACCCCATTTCCAGCGCGAACGGGCCCAGGTCGTAACGGCCTTCGGGCGTTTGCGTGACGAGCCCCAGGCGCGCAAAGCTCACCAGATAACGGTGCGCTTTGGCGGGGTTCATGGGCGCGGCACGCGCCAGGTCGCGCAGCATCATCGGGCCATCGGTGTGCGTGAGCACTTCCAGCAGCCGGAAGCCGACTTCGATGGACTGGATGCCCGAGCGCGCGGGCGCATCCAGCTCGCCATCGGCATCGGACTCCAGGTCGAGATCGGTGTCGGCGGGCAGCGGTGACATGGTGAGGGGTGATGGGTCGGTTCGGGCCAGTTTAGCCGATGCAAGGTGTACCATCCGCGCAGCCTTTTTTCATACAACGCACATGAAACTCGCCACCCTCAAGGATGGCTCGCGCGACGGTCAGCTGGCCGTGGTCTCGCGCGACCTGAAGACCGCTCACTTCGCCACGCACATCGCCGGCACGCTGCAGCGCGCGCTGGACGACTGGGCCTTCCATGCACCGCAGTTGCAGGATCTGTACGACCAGCTCAACGCGGGCCGTGCGCGCCACCCGTTTGCGTTTGACGCCGGCAACTGCATGGCGCCGCTGCCGCGCGCGTACCAATGGGCCGATGGCTCGGCCTATGTGAACCACGTTGAACTGGTGCGCAAGGCGCGCGGCGCCGAGATGCCCCCCGAGTTCTGGACCGACCCGCTGATGTACCAGGGCGGCTCGGATGACTTGGCTGGCGCGCATGACCCCATCGTCTGCCGCAGCGAAGCGTTCGGCATCGATTTCGAGGCAGAGGTGGCCGTTATCACCGGCGATGTGCCGATGGGCACCGAGCCGGCCGTCGCTGCCGAGGGCATCCGCCTGATCGTGCTGGCCAATGATGTGTCGCTGCGCAATCTGATTCCGACGGAGCTGAGCAAGGGTTTCGGCTTCTTCCAGAGCAAGCCGGCCACGTCGTTCTCACCCGTGGCCGTCACGCCCGATGAATTGGGCGGGGCCTGGCGCGAACGCAAGGTGCATCTGCCGATGACGGTGCGCTGGAATAACAAGAAGGTTGGCCAGCCCGAGTGCGGCACCGACATGGTGTTCGACTTCGGCCAGCTGATCGCGCATATCTGCAAGACACGCAACGTGCGCGCGGGCAGCATCGTCGGCTCGGGCACGATTTCCAACGTGGACCGCAGCAAGGGGTACGCGTGCATCGCCGAGAAACGCATGCTCGAAACCCTCGAATCGGGCGCGCCCGTCACCGAATACATGCGCTACGGCGACACCGTAAAGATCGAGATGTTCGACGCCAATGGCGTGTCGATTTTCGGTGCGATCGACCAGGAAGTCGTTGCCCCAGGCACGCAAGCGTAAGGCTTAAGCGGATTCGGGTGCCGTCTTCGGACGGCGCCCCCGCTTTGGCGCCGCGGCACCCGTTGTCAGCGCCTGCCCGTGATACCCCAGGCGCAGCGACAGCGTCCGCCCGGCTTCGCGCAGCAGCCGCGAGGCGGGACCTTCCAGGCTGGAATCGAACACGCTGGACAAGCCCAGCGCCGTGATCGCCCCCGCCAGCTTGCCTTGTGAATCGAGCACCGGCACGGCTACCGAATCAATGCCGTGCACCAACGTGCCGCCGATGCGCGCCACGCCCTCCTGCCGCACCGCCTGCCAGCGCGCGCGGCAGTTCAGCCAGTCGGTCAGGCCGGCCTTGCCGGCGCCGGGGCCGCGCAATTCGCGGTCGATGAGCGAGACGATCTGGATTTCCGGCATCCACGCGGCGCACGCCTGGCCCGTGGCGGAGTTCAGCAGCGGCATGACCGAGCCAACCCGCACGTTGACCGCCACCGGCCGGCCGCTGTCTTCCCAGCGCACGATGACGGGGCCGCGCGCGGTCCAGATCGACAGAAACACGCTTTCGTTCAGCCGTTCGGCCAGCTTCGGTAGCAGGTTGCTGCCCTCGCGCACGAAATCCACGTCGGACAGCGCCGACAGCCCGACCTGCAATGCCTGTGCGCCCAGCCGGTAGCGGGCGGAGGCGGGATCCTTCTCCACAAAACCCATGCGTTCCAGCGATACCAGATAGCGGTGGACCTTTGCGCGCGGCATGCCGAGCTGCCGGCCCAGTTCAGAGACGGCGTGTGCGCCACAGGCATGCGCCATCGCCGAAAGCACGGTCAGCGCGATCTCGGCGGACTGGATGCCAGCGCTGGTGCGTTCAGGCGCGGCGTCGTCTGCGGGCAATTCGTCAGGCGATGTATCCGGCGGCAGGGGAGCGTCGATGGGCATCTTGAAGTCTCGGGTGTCGCTTTATAAGATACGCGTTACGTAAAAAGATACAACCGGCGCGGCGGCCCCTGCGCGCTGGAAAAGACCTCGAACCCGGGAGACGCTATGAAGCTGTCGATCTTTTCCGTGCAGGACCACTACCCCGACCGGCCCCGCAGTCTGCCGCAACTCTACGCAGACGTCATCGCCCAGGCGCGTCATGCCGAAGCGCTCGGCTACGACACCTTCTGGGTGGCCGAGCATCATTTTCACGAGTACGGCGCCGTCCCCAACCCGGCGGTCTTTCTCTCGCATCTGGCCGCGCAGACGCAACGCCTGCGGCTGGGCACGGCCATCTCGATCCTTACCTTCCACCATCCGGCCACCGTGGCCGAGAACTACGCGATGGTCGATGCGCTCTCCGGCGGGCGGCTGTCGCTGGGCGTGGGCTCGGGCTACCTCAAGCACGAGTTCGAAGGCTACGACGTCGACCCCGCCATCAAGCGCGAGCGCTTTGATGAAGCCTTGATGCTCGTCGAGCGCTTGCTCGCTGGCGAGCGCGTGCACCACGCGGGCCAGTTCCACACGCTGCGCGACGTGCGCCTCAACGTGCTGCCAGTGCAGGCCCGCGTGCCGATCCACGTGGCGATCCTGCGGCGCGAGGCGGCGTATCACATTGGCCGGCATGGGCGGCGCATGCTGTTCGTGCCGTACGCGTCGGTCGACAGCTTCGACGACATCCGCACGTTGATGGACGATTACCTGCGCGGTTTGGCCGAAGCGGGCATTGCCGACACGCGTGGCATGGCAGCCGTCGCGCTGCACACGCACGTGGGCCCGACCGAAGCCGCCGTGCGCGCGACGGCCGCCAACGCGTTCGACCTGTACGTCGCCACGCGCCTCTATGCGCGCCGCCAAACCTACGACGATGTGCTGACCAGCGGCCTGTCGCTGTTCGGCACGCCCGACGCGGTGGCCGAGAAGCTCGCGCGGCTGTCCGACATGGGCGTCGATCACGTGATGGCGCTACACAACTTCGGGTTGATGCCGCAATCGGCCGTGCTCGAGTCGATGCGTGCGTTGGTGGAGGATGCGTTGCCCCGTGCCGGCATCACTGCGCTCGCTGCCTGAACCTGTCTAGCCTGGGCGACTCCGCATCGCCAAACCGCCGCAAAACCGCTACGCTCTTTGCCAAACCACGGGAGGAGACCCCCAATGCAGCGACCGAAGTGGCGACATGCGGGCGTACTGGTCGGTTTGGCTTTGCTGTCTTCCGCCGCGCTGGCGGACATCCGCATCGGGGTGACGGTGTCGGCCACGGGGCCGCAGGCCTCGCTGGGGCAGCCCGAGAAGAACGCCACCACGCTGTGGCCGCGCGAGATCGGTGGTGAGCGCGTCGACGTAATCGTCCTTGACGATGCGTCGGACACCACGCGCGCTGTCACCAACACGCGCAAGCTGATGAGCGAGTCCAACGTGGACGTGATCGTGGGTTCGTCCACGACGCCGAATACGCTGGCGATGATCGACGCGGCGGCCGAGGGCAAGACGCCCGTGATCTCGCTGGCCTCATCCGCCAGGTTGATCGAGCCGATGGATGCGAAGCGGCGCTGGATCTTCAAGACGCCGCATTCGGATTCGCACATGGCATCGCTCATTGCCGAGCACGCCACCGCGCACGGCGTGAAGACCATCGCCTACATCGGTTTTGCCAATGCGCTGGGCGAGGCCTTCCTGGCGGAGGTGCAGCGCTTTGCCGATCTCAAGCACATCCGCATCACCGATACCGAGCGGTTTTCGCCTACCGACAACAGCGTGACGGCGCAGGTGCTGCATCTGTTGGCCAACAAGCCGGACGCCGTGGTGATTGGCGGCTCCGGCACGCCCGCAGCGCTGCCGGCCCGCGCGCTCGCCGAGCGAGGCTACACCGGCAAGATCTACTTCAATCACGGCGTTTCCAACAACGATTTCGTCAGGCTGTGCGGCAAGGATTGCGAAGGCGCCTACGTGCCGACCGGCCCCGTGATGGTCGCCGCCGAATTGCCCGACACCAACCCCGCCAAGAAGCAGGCGCTGGATTTTGCGCGCCGCTACGAGGCCGCCTTTGGCAAGGGCAGCGTGTCGATCTTTGCCGCCTACACGGGCGATATCGGCTTGCTGCTGCAGCGTGCGGTGCCGGTCGCGCTCAAGCGGGCCAAGCCGGGCACGCCGGCCTTTCGCGAGGCGCTGCGCGATGCGCTGGAGCAGGTGCGTGACCTGCCCACCAGCACCGGCGTGGTCAACATGAGCCCGCAAGACCACGTGGGCCTGGACCAGCGCGCCCGCGTGATGGCGCAGATCCGCAGTGGCCAATGGCGCCTGGCCGATACAGCGAAGTGACGATAGCGCACATCTCGCGTTGCACGCGCGATCTCATCCGCTATGCTTGATCCATTACCTCGGACGCCATGACCTCGCTCGCTCCCCGCTTTGCCCGCTACCAGGCGCTGACGCTCGTCCAGCACGGCCCCATCCTTGAAATCGTGATGGGCGCGGCGCAGTCGGCCAACCGCAAGCTGTCCACGGCCGATGCCGGCCTGCACCGCGAGCTGGCGGAGATCTGGCGCGATGTGTCCGCCGAGCCCTCGGTACGCGTCGCACTCATCCGCGGCGAGGGCAAGGGCTTCTCGGCCGGCGGCGATCTGCACCTCGTCGAGCAGATGGCCGAAGACTTCGACGTGCGCACCCGCGTCTGGCACGAGGCACGCGACCTCGTCTACAACGTCATCAACTGCGACAAGCCCATTGTCAGCGCCATGCACGGCCCGGCCGTGGGGGCAGGGCTGGTCGCCGGATTGCTGGCCGATATTTCCATCGCCGCGAAGGACGCCCGCATCGTCGACGGCCACACGCGCCTAGGCGTGGCGGCGGGCGACCATGCAGCGATTGTCTGGCCGTTGTTGTGCGGCATGGCCAAGGCCAAGTATTACCTGCTGCTGTGCGAGTCCATGACCGGCGAGGAGGCCGAGCGCATTGGGCTCGTCTCGCTGGCCGTGCCCGAAGCGGACCTCGTCAACCGCGCATTCGAAATCGCCGAGCGCTTGGCGGCGGGTTCGCAGACGGCCATTCGCTGGACCAAGTACGCGCTGAATAACTGGTTGCGCATGGCGGGCCCGAGTTTTGATACATCGCTGGCGCTTGAATTCATGGGTTTTGCGGGCCCCGACGTGCGCGAGGGCATTGCGAGCCTGCGCCAGAAGCGTCCGCCCACGTTTGATGGCGCCTGATGGGAAACACGCCCGCACGCCCGACCCCGACCGATTTGTAGGAGACACCATGTTCACCCAGATGCCCAATTTCGCTGAAGGCGGTTTCGATTTTCTGCGCAAGCTGTGGGGCGGCGGCTTTGCCGGGATGGCCGGTGGCGGCATGCCCAACATGGCCAGCTTTGCCGCGCCGCCGATGGATCTCGAGGAAATCGACAAGCGCATCCATGACCTGCGCGCTGTTGAGAGCTGGCTGCAACTGAATGCCAGCCTGCTGCGCACGGCAATCCAAGGGCTGGAAGTGCAGCGCGCCACGCTGGTGGCCTTGCAGACCTTCGGCTCCGCGCTGTCGCCAGATGCCATGAAGTCCGCGTTCGACGGGCTGACGCCGGGTGCGACTTCCACTGACGAAGAATCCAAGCCCGCGTGGCCGCACACGGCCGCCACAGCCAAGCCGGCCGAAGACGAACCGCCGCCCGAAGACGAGGCCGAGGCCGAGGCAGAAGAAGACACGGACGACGACCAAGCCGAAGCCCGCGCCGAAAATGCACAGGCTCAGGCCCAGGCCGCCGCGCAGGCGCAAGCTGCTGCACGTGCCGCCGCGGCTGCGCTGGATCCCTCGCCGTGGTGGAACATGCTGCAGCAGCAGTTCAACCAGATCGCCAGTTCGGCTGCCGCCGCCATGCCGATGCCGCAGAACTTGATGCCGGGCTTCCCAGGCGGCTTCCCCGGGTTTGCCGGTGCGCCGGGCGCGGAAGGGTTGGATGCGGCGCCGGAAGACATCGAAGAGAAGACGGTGCCGGCCAAGCCCAAGCGTGCTGCCGCCAAGCCGGCGCAGAAGCCGACCGCCAAGACGCCTGCGGGCAGCACGGCCAAGCCAGCCACCAAGAAAGCGGCTGCCAAGAAAGCGCCGGCGAAATCTGCGCCGCGCAAGCCCGCCAACGACACGCCCTGATCGATGTCGCCGGACTGCACTGCGCTCTTGATGATGGGCGGCGGCGCGCGGGCCGCCTATCAGGTTGGTGTGCTGCGCGGCATCGCGGGGTTGGCGCAGGAGTATGCGCCGGGTGTGGCACGTACGCCGTTCGACGTCATTTGCGGCACGTCGGCGGGAGCGATCAACAGTCTGGGCCTCGCACGCGGTGCGCAGGATTTCACACTCGCCACCGAGGCGCTCACCCAGCTCTGGGGCAGTCTGCACGCCGATCGTGTCTATCGCACGGACGTCGGCCGCGTGGTCTCCAGCGGCGCCCGGTGGCTGACCGCACTGGCGTTCGGCTGGATGACCGGCCGCACGCCGCGCGCGCTGTTCGACAACACACCGCTGCGCGAACTGCTGGAATCGCAACACGACGGGAAGCAGGTGCAAGCCGCATTCGAGGCTGGAGCGCTGCGCGCGCTGGCCATCACCGCGCTGTCATACACCACTGGGCGCCACGTCACGTTCTATCAATCGCCGCACGTGGTGCTGCCGTGGCGGCGTTCGCAGCGGATTGCGGTGTCAGACGAGATCGGCGTGTCGCACATGCTCGCGTCGTCGAGCATCCCGTTCATCTTCCCCGCCGAGCCTGTGCCGCTCGAAGGTAATGACGAATGGTTCGGCGACGGCACGATGCGCCAGATGTCGCCACTGAGCCCGGCCATTCATTTGGGGGCGAATCGTATTCTGGTAGTGGGCGCCGCGTCGCGCTCGCAGCCGGGCTGGTACGACACGGTGCCGGCGTCCGGCTATCCGTCGCTCGCCCAGATCGCGGGGCAGGCGCTGGCGAGCATCTTTCTCGACGGGCTCTCGGCCGATATCGAACGGCTGCAGCACGTCAACGCAGTGGTGGCCCGCAACCCCGAGATTGCCGACGCGCGCGACGGCTGGCGCAAGATCGAAGTGCTGGTGATGGCGCCGTCCGAGCGCATCGAGCTGATTGCGTCGCGCCACGTGCAGCGCTTGCCGGGCACGGTGCGCGCGCTGCTCAAGCCGCTGGGCGGCACCGAGGCGCGCGGTGCGGCATTCGCCAGCTATCTGCTCTTTGAACCGGAGTTCACGCAGGAACTGATCGACCTGGGCGAGCGCGATGTAGAAGCCCGCCGCGACGAGCTGGCCGCGTTCCTGTACGGCGCGATTCCGGACACGATGCGCGCAGCCTGATCAGCGCGACGAGCGTGTCGACGGTTCAGCCAACAGCGCATCGATGCGCTTGATGAGCGCTGGGTCGCTCGGCTCGACGCTGCTCGGGAACACCGCCGCCACGCGGCCGGTGCGGTCCAGCAGATATTTGTGAAAGTTCCACTTGGGCGGCTGGCCCGTCTCCGTCGCCAGCCACGTATACAGCGGCGACGCCCCCGCGCCAACCACCGCCGTCTTCGAGAACATCGGGAATTTCACGCCGTACGTGTTGTAGCAAAAGTCGGCGATCTGCTTGCTGTTGCCGGGTTCTTGCTGAAAGTCGTTCGACGGAAACCCCAGCACCGTCAGCCCCTTGTCGCGGTACTTCGCGTACAGCGCTTCGAGCCCTTCGTACTGATGCGTGTAGCCGCAATAGCTGGCGGTGTTGACTACCAGCACGACGCGGCCGGCGTACTGGCAGAGGTCTTGCGGCGCATCATCCTGCAAACGCTTGACGCGAAAGTTCAGGCTGGCGGGGCAGGCGCCTGCGGCAGCCGGTGCTTGCGCGGTGGTTGGGGCGCTCAAAGTGGCAGCATGCCCCGTGCGCGGCAGCAGCAATGCGATGACCGCAATGGCAATCGCAATCGCGATCATCAGCAAATGATGTCGACGCAGCACCCCCGACGCATGCAGTTGCAGGCGCGGGCGTCGCCCGGAAACGGTGGCGGAAAACAACATGGCGAATCTCCAAAAGCGGACGCTCTGCCGACGGGCCGGAGTTTGTCTTTAGTCTAGGGTATAACGCCCCGGGGTCGCACCAAGTGAAATGTGCGGTATGCGTTGCGCGCCATTCGCCCCACGAATTGCAGCGCTTCCTATACTGGAAACCTTGCCGGGCGGTGCCCGGTCCGACACAAAAGACGACGGCCAGCGTGCTGTCGATCACATCGCGGTGTACCGCGAGACAACGCGCGGCCGCATCGCGCGTCAGGGGGTCGCCAAGCCACGTTGCGGTTGTGGCGCCGGCAGGCCTGTTGTCACGAGGAAACGGGCAGACACAGAACTTTGCTCCGGCAACCCTGAAAATCGGGGGTTGGTCAAGCATGTCTGCTAGAATCCGCCTGCAAATTCAAAGGCTTACCATGCTCTATCCCGAATTGTTCAAGTCGTTGGAAGCGGTCCGCTGGAATATGGAAAAGGATATTCCGTGGGATACGTTCGATGCGTCGCTGTTGACCGACGCGCAAGCGCAGACCATCAAGATGAATGCCATCACCGAGTGGTCAGCCCTGCCTGCCACCGAGATGTTCCTGCGTGACAATCGCCACGATTCCGATTTTTCGGCGTTCATGAGCGTGTGGTTCTTTGAAGAGCAGAAGCACTCGCTGGTGCTGATGGAATATCTGCGCCGCTTCCGCCCCGAACTCGTACCGACCGAAGAAGAGCTGCACAACGTGCGCTTCGAGTTCGATCCGGCCCCGCCGCTGGAAACGCTGATGCTGCACTTCTGCGGCGAGATCCGCCTGAACCACTGGTATCGCCGTGCCTCTGAATGGCACACCGAGCCGGTCATCAAGGCGATCTACAAGCATCTGTCGCAGGACGAAGCCCGCCACGGCGGCGCCTACCTGCGCTACATGAAGAAATACCTGGGCCAGTTTGGCGACAGCGCGCGCAGCGCATTCGCCAAGATCGGTGTGCTGATGGCTTCGGCGCGCCGCACCGAAAAGCCGCTTCACCCGACCAATCTGCACGTGAACAAGGCGTTGTTCCCGCAAGACACGGTGCAGTCGCGCCTGCCGAACCCGGACTGGCTGGAGCACTGGCTGGACGAGCAGATCAAGTTCGACGCCGGCTGGGAAAAGAAGGTCATCGAGCGCATCCTGCACAACATGGGTCTGCTGTTCGAGCGTACCTTCGAAACCGTGCAAGACCTGAACCGCTACCGCAAGGAACTCAACGCACGTCTGCTCGGCTCGGCCGAACAAGCCGCCTGATCCTTGCCACTGGCAGTGAGCGGCCCATCGATTCGATGGGCCGTTTTGTTTTCCACCTCGATTTCGCTTTCGCCATGACCGCTCGCCAGCCTGCGCCCGCCTTTGAACAGAAGATCTGCGACTCCGCCGACGTGGAGGCCCGCGTGCGCGCCTTGCCGCGCCCAGTGGTCTTCACCAACGGCGTGTTCGACATCCTGCATCGTGGGCACGCTACGTATCTGGCGCAGGCACGTGCGCTAGGCGCTTCGCTGGTGGTGGGCGTAAACACCGATGCCTCGGTACGGATGCTGGGCAAGGGTGACGACCGCCCGCTCAACACGCAGGACGATCGCCTAGCCGTGCTGGCTGCGCTGGAAGCGGTGAGTCTGGTGGTGTTGTTTGCCGAGCGCACCCCGGTCGAACTCATCCAGCGCGTGCGTCCCGACATCTACGTCAAGGGCGGCGACTATGACATCGATGCGCTGGAAGAAACGCGTGTCGTGCGCAGCTGGGGCGGTACGGCCCTGGCGATTCCGTTCGAGCATGACCGCTCGACGACGGCGCTGCTCAAGCGCGTGCGCGCGTCGTCCTGAACGCTTAGCGCGATGCCGTGACCGCCGCGCAAGCGTGCAGGTCTTCGGCGCCCAGCGTTTTCTTCAGCGCGGCCAGTTGGGCTGCGACGCCCGAAGCCGCATCGGCGGTGGTGCTCACGCGTAGCGAGGTCTGCGCGCCGAGCCGGTGCGTTTGCGTGACCACGGCGGTGCGCACGTCCTTGGCGCGCAGTTCATCCAGACGCTGCTGCGCGCGCTCCTTGTCGCGGAACAGGCCAAGCGATACCACAAACGTATTGCCTTCTTGCACGATGGCTGAATCCGCCACGTTGCGGCGTTTGAGTTCGGCGACCTTGCGATCGGCGTCGTCGCGCGTGTCGCGGGCCGGCATGTGGACCCACCAGCGGTTGTCTTCCTGACGCGTGATGCGCTCAACCTGCACGCCCGCCAGTTGCTTGAGCTGATCGATGCCGCGCGTGGCCTGTGCTTCTGTCAGGCCGCCGAGTTCGGTGCAAGTGCCGCCGCTGTCAGCGGTGGTCAGAGCCGTACGCTCGATGTTCGCCTGCGGGCCCGATGCGGCGGGCGAGGAAGCCGACGGCGGCGAGTCCGGCGCCGATTTCGGTACGGCGGTGGCCGGTGCAGAAGCGGGTGCCGGTTCGAGAATACGGATTGCTTCGGTCCGGATTTGGCGGCGCATGCGATCGGGTTCGCGCTCGCTCTCGAACCAGGCCTTGGACACTTCGGGCCCGAATACGCCGGTATTGGCCGCGAGCAGAACGCCATTGACGAGCAGCAGGAGCAGCAGGGCGAGGCGAAGCGTCATGGTGCGAACGGACGTGGATTCGGATGGTGGCTCGGAATGCAGGAACACAGCAGCAACAACGGTAAGACGTCAGACGAAAACTGCAGCCCGGCCGACCGAGGCTACGCCAACGTCGCGGCGCCTTCCCGGCTCGCGCGCGCCAGCACCTGAAGGCCGAGCAGCACGAGATTATCGTGCATCTGGAACGGCATGCGCAGATGCGGCCCCAACGCGGCGCGTGCTCCGCCGCTCAGCACGCAGCGTGCCGGGCCGGGGTATTGCTTCTGCAGTGCCATCCACGTCTGCGCAATTGCACCCGCCTGGGCGATAACACAGCCCAGCGCGATGGCGTCCTGCGTATTGTCGGCCCAGGGCGGCGCAACGACGTCGCCGGCACTCAGGTAGCTGACATCGACTTCGGGCAACTGCGCCGTGTTGCGTGACAGCGCGCGCATCATCAACGTGAGGCCGGGAAGGATCAGGCCGCCGGCAAACAGGCCATCGGGCGTGACGATGTCGAGGGTCGTGGCGGTGCCTGCCGTCACGAGCAGCAGGGCCGTGTCGGGCCACAAGTGGCGGGCGCCGACCGCGCCCACCCATCGGTCGGTGCCAAGCTGCGTGGGGTCGCGATACCCGTTGCGCAGGCCGGCGGTGGCATCTTCCGATGCCGCAATGCGCACGCGTGCCCCGTCGAACACGCGGGCGATGCGCGCGGTGAGTGCATCGCGCAGTGCCGGGCCGGCCACCGCGCTGATCCACACCTCGGGTGGGGCAACGCCGGAGGCGTGGCAATCGCGCCAGTCTTCCACCAGTTCCGCCAATCGATCATGCGCGCGGGCGCCGGCATGCTGCCAGGGCGTGCCGCCCGGTTCTTCGGGCAGGGCGAGTTCGGCATCGGCACCACCGGCAATCCACGCCCACTTGATGCGCGTGTTTCCCGCGTCGATCAGCAATAGCGGACGGGCGGGGGCGGCGTGCGCGGCAGAGACCTTCAGGCGCGTCATGGCTGTTCTGCCTCTGCGCTGCGCAAGGAAACCTCGCCGCTGTGGATCCACTGCACACGTCCGCCCGATTCAATCGCCAGGCGGCCTTGTGCATCGATGCCATGCGCCACGCCTTCGAGCACCATGGTGCCGTCCTGCCACAGGCGCACCCGCTCGCCGGCAAAGGCATCGCGGGCGGCAAACGGCGCAACGAACGGCGCCAAGCCCTGTGCGCCGAAGCGCTGCAGGTGTTCACCCAGCGACGTGAGCAGCGCCGAAAACACGGCATTCGGTTCCGGCGCATCCACCAGTTCTTCCACGCCCGACAAGCCGCGGCCCAGCCTGGCTTCCAGCACGCGCGGCCGTTCCAGGTTCAGGCCGATGCCGATGACGGCCCAGGTCCGGCCCGGCTCTGTCCGCACGGTCTCGACCAGGATGCCGGCCAGCTTGCGCCCGGCAATTTGCACATCGTTGGGCCATTTCAGTGCGAGCGCCTGTCCGCTCCCGCCCCGGGCTTCCGCGTACCCAGCCACGGCATCGGCCACGGCCACACCCACGGCCAGGCTCAGGCCGCCGAGCTGCGCGGGCTCGCCCGCAAAGGCACAGGCGATGGAGAAGGTCAGGCCGTGGTCGCCACCCCACGGGCGGCCTTGGCGACCGCGCCCGGCGGTCTGGCGCTGCGCGGCCAGCACGCGCGCGCCCAGCAGCGGAGCGGCGCCGGCTGGGGCGGGAATCGTCGTGTTGGCAGGCCAGGCGGCATCACGCACCGCGGCCATCAGATCGGCGCTGGTGGAGCCGGTGGTCTCAACTACATCGACAGGCCAGCCGGCAGCCGGGCCACTGGGCTGGATGCGCTCGCGCGCAAGGCGCCACCGCGCGGAGGGTTCGGCAAGAGACATAAAAAACGGGCGATCAAGTTCGCGCTAAGAAATGCGCGCATTGTACGAGCGGCCATCCAAACAGGGGCGCGGCGCTTGCTTCAAGCGACGAAAAGGCCTCACAGTGTGGCAGCCAGTGTGACAGCGTTTGGCGGCGCCTTGGCTACAATTCGACCGATATCCGGCATCACCGCTTACGGAGAACCGTTTGATCACCAGCCGTACACCGCAGCTTGAGGTGCGCGTTGTCGATGGACGCTCTGTCGCCTTTCTCTCCGGCGACTGGACCACGCTCGCGCTGGCCGAGCGCGCCGGCGTGCGTAGCGCGCGCCAGCAGATCCGCGCCGGGCTGGACAACGCCAACGCTTGGTGCCTGACCGAAGTTGGTCGTATCGACCACTTTGGCGCGCAACTGCTCTGGCGCGCCTGGGGCAACCAGTGGCCCGAACATCTGGATGCCCGTCCCGACCAGCGCCGCATGCTCGATCGCGTGGCCAAGCTCGACCCCGGCGGCTGGAGGCAGCGCTTGGCGCCGCGCATGAACCCGGTGGCGATCCTCGGCGAGGGCATGCTCGATTTTTTCGATCACGCCCGTAACGGCATCGCCATGGTCGGTCAATTGATGTTCGACTTCGGCAGGTTCGTGCGCGCACCACATCGCGGGCCATGGCGCGAGATCTCCGCCAACATCTACAGCACGGGCTACAAGGCGCTGGGCATTACGGCGCTGGTAGGCTTCCTGATCGGCATCGTGCTGAGCTATCTGTCGGCCAACCAATTACGCGTGTTCGGGGCCAGCATCTTCATCGTCAACATTTTGGGGATGGCCATCATTCGCGAGCTTGGGCCTGTGCTGGCTGCGATTCTGGTGGCAGGGCGATCCGGCTCGGCCATCACCGCGCAGATCGGCGTGATGCGGGTGACCGAAGAGCTGGATGCGATGCGCGTGATGGGCATCTCTCACGGCTTTCGGCTGATTCTGCCCAAGGTGATTGCGCTGGCGATTGCCATGCCGCTGCTCGTGGCGTGGACGGATCTGCTGGCGCTGGCGGGCGGCATTCTTGCGGCCAAGTTCCAGCTCGATATCAGCCCGACGTATTTCATCACCTCGCTGCCCGATGCGGTGCCGGTGGCCAACCTGTGGCTCGGCATCGGCAAGGGCGTGGTGTTCGGCATGCTGATTGCGCTGGTGGCGTGCCACTTTGGTTTGCGCATCCAGCCCAACACGCAAAGCCTGGGCGAGGGCACGACTACGTCCGTGGTGGTGTCGATCACCATCGTCATTCTCGCGGATGCCGTGTTCGCCATTCTCTTCAAGGACGTCGGGATATGACGCGCCCCCGCCATCCGCATATCGAGCACGCCGGGGCGCCGCCGGCGATCACGCCCGCGCGCGAACGCGTGATCGAGGTGCGCAGCGTCACCAAGCGCTACGGCAAGGTGACCGTGCTCGACAACATCGATCTGGACGTGTTTCGCGGCGAGGTGCTTTCCGTCGTCGGCGGCTCGGGCAGCGGCAAGACGACGCTGCTGCGCCAGGTGGTGGGGCTGGAGAAACCCACCTCGGGCACGATCCACATCTTTGGCGAAGAGCTGACCTGCCAGGTCGGCAACGATCTGCAGTCGATGCGCAACCGCTGGGGCATGCAGTTCCAGCACGGCGCGCTGTTCTCTGCGCTGTCCGTGATCGACAACGTGGCGTTGCCGATGCGCGAATTGCGCACATTGCCCGACGCGTTCGTCCAGCGCGTGGCGATGCTCAAGCTGCAGATGGTGGGGCTCAAATCGACCGATGCCGACAAGATGCCGTCGGACCTGTCGGGCGGCATGATCAAGCGCGTGGCGCTGGCCCGGGCGTTGGCTCTGGAGCCGGAACTGGTGTTTCTTGACGAGCCGACCGCCGGGCTGGACCCGCGCGCGTCGGACGATTACGTTGCGCTCATCCGCGAGTTGCGCCAGGAGCTGGGCCTGACCGTGGTGATGGTGACGCACGATCTCGACACCCTGGTAGCGCTGTCCGACCGCATTGCCGTGCTGGCGGATCGCAAAGTGGTGGCGGCCAAGCCGCTGGAGCAGATCATTCAGATCGATCATCCGTTCATCAAGGAGTACTTCCTGGGTGAGCGGGGCAAACGGGCCCTGATGGCGCTGGGCCCGCAGATGACGGAGGCGGTGGCTGCAGCCTCGCTTTCGACGCAGGAGGATTGATGGAAAACAAGGCCCACGCATTCCTGGCCGGGCTGTTCACGATCGGGCTGGTCATCTTCATCGGGCTGGCCGTCATGTGGTTCAACCGCGACCAGACCGTTCGCGTGCCGTACGACGTGGTCACGCGTTCCACCGTCAACGGGCTGAATCCGCAGGCTTCCGTGAAATATCGCGGCCTGGACGTCGGCAAGGTCGACAGCATCCGCTTTGACGACAAGGTGCCGGGGCAGATCGTCGTGCGCGTGCTGGTCGACAAGGATGCGCCCATCACCACCACGACGTATGGCCGCTTGGCGTACCAAGGTGTGACGGGTCTGGCCTACGTCCAGCTCGACGACCGCGGCTTCGACAACAGCCAGCACGCGCCCAGCCCGGTGCGACTGGCCACATCCCAGAAGGACCCCGCTCGCATTCGCATGGACGCCGGCTTCCTCGACGAACTGGACAAGCGCGGCGACCAGATGCTCTCCAAGCTCGATCAGACGCTGAACTCGCTGTCGATCATGTTTGACGACGAGCACCGCCAGCAGGTCACGGCGTCGCTGCAATCGTTCCAGAAGACGATGGACGCTTACAGTGCGCTCGCGCAGCAGGCTGAGCCGACCATGCGCCGTCTGCCCAAGATTGCCGACAACCTCGATTCCACGCTGGTGGCCACGCGCAAGCTCACGCAATCGCTGTCCGACCCGAAGGGGCCGTTGATGACGACGCTTTCCGGCGCCGGGACCGATCTGACGGCGGCTACGCAATCGATGCAATCCGCCGCCAATGTGCTGACCTACGAAACGCTGCCGCAGCTCAACGGCTTTGCGCGTGAGGCTCGCCAGGCCGTGCGCGGCTTCGACCATGCCGTGACGGACTTCAACGCCCGGCCGCAGAGCGTGCTGTTTGGCCCCGCGCCCGGCGTGCCCGGCCCCGGCGAGACCGGCTTCACCGCGCCCGCCGCCCGCGCTGCGGCCCAGCCCTGAGGAGATTCCATGCCGATGTTGTCTGCTGTGTTCCGCCGCTCGCACGTGCTGCCTGCTTTGATGGCGCTGTCGCTTCTGGCAGCTTGCTCCAGCGCGCCCGTGGCGCCCGCCGCGCTGTATGACTTTGGGCTCGCGCCGGCCGCCAGCGCGGGCGCACGCCTGCCCACCGCCTTGCGCGTGGCCGACGTGGCCGGCCCCGGCTGGATGGACGGCAATGCCATCTACTACCGCCTCGCCTATGCGCAAAGCCAGCGCACCGACGCGTACGCCAACAGCCGCTGGGTGGAATCGCCCGTGAGCCTGTTCGACGCGCGTTTGCGCAATGCGGCGGCCGCGCGCGGCCATGTGGTGGGCTATCCCACGCCCGATGTGCCGAGCCTGCGTATCGAGCTGGTCGACTTTTCACAGGTGTTCGACAGGCCCGAAACCAGCCGGGGCGTGGTGCGCCTGCGGGCAACGGTGTCGCTGGCGCGGGGGGTGATCGACCAGCGCGTGGTGCAGGCCGATGCGCCTGCGCCCAGCCCTGACGCTGCGGGTGGGGTGACGGCGCTCACGCAGGCGTCCGACAAGGCCATCGGCGAGGTGCTCGACTGGGTGGCGGGTTTGCCGCTGGCGGCGTCAACCTCTGCCGTGCCTGCAACGCCCGGCGCTGCATTTGGCACGCGCCGGCGCTGATACCTCAGCCTCTCCACCGGATGGAGGAACCATCCGTGATGAGCGGCATCGGACGCTATCATGGGCGGTTTCTTCCGGGCATGTCCGCTCCTCCTTCTAGATAGCTGCTTCTTCCGGTGACGGACTTCCACTCGCAACCCGCCGTACCCACTCCGCATCGCCACTCGCCGCTTGCACGCGCCGGGCTGGGGTGGTTCGTGCTGTTGGTCGTCTACGCAAGCCTGTATCCGTTTGCCGGCTGGACAGACGCCGGCGTCTCGCCGTTTGCCTTCCTGAGCGCACCGCTGCCGCGCTACAACACCGGCTTCGACATGCTCACCAACGTGTGGGGCTACATGCCACTGGGCATGCTGACGGTGCTGGCGCTGCATCCGCGCATCACGGGCTGGCGTGCGGTGTTGCTGGCGCTCCTGGCGGGGTTGCTGCTCTCGGGCGCCATGGAAGCGATCCAGACTTATCTGCCAACGCGCGTTTCCTCCAACGTCGATCTGGCGACGAATACGCTGGGCGCGCTGCTGGGTGGCATCGTCATGCTGCCGTTTGCGGCGCGGCTGATCGACCGCGGCGGGCTGCGCCGCCTGCGCCGCCGCTGGTTCGAGCCGCATGCCACCTTTGCGATCCTGCTGATGCTGGCGTGGCCGTTTGCACAGATTTTTCCGCAGGAATTCCTCTTCAGCATGGGCGGGGTGATCCGCAGCATCCTGCTCGATCCATCGCCGGATGCGTTTGTCGTCAATTTCCTCAACGGCTGGTTTCCGGAGCTCTTCGACTGGCAGGACAAGCTGACGGCGCACCCGGAAGCACTGCAGCGCCAGGAACTGCTGGAAGCGCTCATCACCGCTTGCAGCTGGATCGGCACGGGGCTGCTGGCCAGCGTGGCCATGCGCCGGGGGGCGCCCATGCTGCGGCTGTTGGCTGCGCTGCTGGCCGGCGCGCTGCTGGTGAAGGCGGGGGCGACACTGCTGCAGTTTCCGCTGGGCGGCGCGTGGGATTGGCTCTCATCCGGCGCGCGTTTCGGGCTGGTCGTCGGCTCGCTGGTGCTGGTGCTGCTGGTGCGCCTGCCGCGCTGGCTGCGCGGCGCGCTGGCCATGGCCCTGCTGATCGCGCTGATCATCTTGTCCAACGTGCTGCCGCCGAGCCCCTATTCGTGGGTGTCGGCGCAAAGCTGGCGGCTGGGGCGGTTCGTCCATTTCAACAGCCTGTCGCAATGGATCGGCTGGCTGTGGCCGTTTCTCGGCCTCGGTTACCTCGCCTGGCGCGCCGAGCAGACGCAGCTGCAGCGGCGCGCCGGACGTCAGGCGCGTTGAGCACGCGCCGTCGCCGATGCCGCCTCTGGTGACGCCACGCGTCGCACCGCAATCAGCGCCGCCAGTGCCGCAAGGTACACCGCGGCCATGGCGACAAAGCCTGCACGCCACCCAAACAGACCGGTCGACAACCCCGCCACGCCCAGGCCGATGAGCGCGCCGCCCTTGGCTGCGCTGCTGCACAACCCCAAAGCAAAACCTTGACGATCTTCCGGGCTGGTTTCTGCCACCAGGCTGTTGAGGACCGGCAGCAGCCCGCCAAGGCACAGACCCCACGCCAGGCGCGCAGCGATGAACGCGCCTTCCCCTTGCGCAACGCCCTGCCAGAGCGCAGTAAGGCCGCAGACGGCGGTCAACGCGCAGACGCGCCCCAGCGTGACGTGCACGGGCAAGCCTGCAAAACGCTTGGCCCACCAGCGCGCAGACAACGCCAGTGTCGCGGCCGTAGCGCTGTAGGCCAGACCTGCCAGCATCACCGACCCATGCAGCGTCTCGGTGATATACGGCGCGAGAAAGCCTTGCGGCATGACGCGCGCGGCCTGCACTGCCACCATGCCAAGCAGCAGGCCGATCACCAAACCGCCCAGCGGAGCGCGACGTGCCTGGCGAGCATCGGCGTTCCGCTCGGTCTCGGATCTCGGAGCGGGCTTGATAGCGGGCAGGCAGAACATCGCCAGCGGAATGCACGCCAGGATCACGACCGCCCCCGCCGTGTTGGCCATGCGAAAGCCCATCAACCCCACAAGCCATGCGCCGACCGGTGGCGCCATGAAGCTGCCGCACGCCGTGACGGTCTGCAGATCGGCGAAGACGCGCCGGCGCATGTCGGCGGGCGCCACGCGCATGGCGTAGATTTGCGCGGCTGCCAGAAAGCCCGCCAGCCCGCCTTGCACCGTGCGCGCCAGCAGCACGCTGGCCGCCGAGTCTGCATAGACCGACCACAGCTGTGATGCCGCCAGCGCGACCAGCGCCCGCAGGATCATCGGCTTGGGCCCGACGCGGTCGGCCAGGCGGCCCCACCATGGCGCAGTGACGAGCGTGGCGGCCATCGGCGCGAAGTACGCTGCGCTCGCCACCCACGCGAACGGCACATGCGGCACCGGCGACAGCTCGCGCAGGAACAGCGGCCAGAACGGCCCCGTCATTTCCATCGCGCCCATTGAAAGGGCCTGGATGACGAGGAGCCACCGGATGGCCCCCCGCCACGCGTCCACAGTCGTTGCCGGGTTCATGCGCGAGCTGCTGCGGCCAGCGGATTGGGCAGCGCGGCATGCATGTCGTCAGACTGGTCGCGCAGACGCATGCGGACGAACGTCTTGAACGTCCATGGCGCTTCGAGCAGCGCGTGGCGCTCGCGCGTCCAGGTGTCGGCATCCAGCGCTGGGCGGTTGGCTTCGAACACGGCGTGCATGGCGTCATGCCACTGGCGTAGCCCGACGACGCTACCGTGCTCGGGAAACAGCGCCAGCGCCAGTTCACCGATATGGCACAGCAGGAAGGCGTGGATCAGCTTCTTGCGCGGGATGTCCCGATCGGGATACGTGGTGTGGCCGGCACGGAACGGCTCGATCGAGAAGCCTTGTGACTGCAGCGTCGGCAGCGCGATCTTCACGTCGCCAAAGTCGCGCACAACCAGCCGCACCGGCATGCCGGCCGCGTCGATGACGACGAAGGTGTTCTGCTGATGCGCCTCCAGAGCAATGCCGTAACGCAGATAGAGGCCGACGATGGCCGGAATGGCTATGCGCAGGTACGCGTCGAAGAAACGCGCGGCCCGCTCGGCGCGCGTGCCGTCGGCTTGGCGCGCCAACACGGTGTCGAGCAGCATGGGTGCGTCTGCGTGCGCCATGTCGGCGGTGAAGTCCGGCGTGAAGAGGGCGCCGACCGGCAGCAGCCGCGCGTTGCCGGCAATGCGCGTGGTGGGGTTGTCGCGCACGATCATCGACAGATGCCGGGCGCGATCGTCATCCGTGCCAGCCACGTGGATGCCATGGCGCTCCGGCACGATTGACAGGACGCTCGCCAATTCTGCATCGGTCGCGAGAATGCGTTCCAGCAGGGCGCTCACGCGCGGCCCCATCACTGCCGATTTGGGCGATACGGTGCGCTCAACGCTGGTCAGCCGCATGCTGACCGGCAGCTTGAGCATCGGGCCGCCCGGCGCGTCGGTCGCGGCCACGGTGCGGAATGACATTGTCGGGCGGGCGGCAATGCTGATGTCCGGCAGGTTGATCAATTCGCCGGCGGCGAATTCAGCGGTGAAGGTCTCGCCGAGCGTCGTGTCGCGCTGCCAAGGGTGAACGGGCAGCGGCAGCCACGCTTCGGGCGCGAGCTGGCGTGCCAGCAAGGCTTTGCGAAACGCCGCCATGGCTTGGGGGAAGGTCGCTGCGAACCAGTTGGCGTACGGCTGCACACCGTCCATCGTGGTGACCTGCAGGCGATGCGCCGCGACGGCCACCAAGCCGATGGGCACCTGAGCCTCGAACTCTGGTGAGAGCGCGATGACCTGTTCAGGAGCAAGCCCCAGCCGCGTCTTGTAGGCCGGATGCCATGGGTGGCCACCGGTGCCCCACTGCTCGGTACGCGCCAGGGCGTGCGGCGTGCCATCGCCGCAGAGCAGGGCCAGCGCGTCCTGCGATGCCGCAACGCGATGCTCGGCGGCTAGACGCTCACCCCAGACCAGTCGATAGGCCTGGCACAGCGTGTCGTTATCCTGGCTGTTGTCCAGTTCCGTCGCGAGCCGGGCGATGGCGGCCAGGCGGTGGGCGTCGGTGGCATCGCCAATGTCCAGCATGGGCGTGAGCCAGTGGAGCAGGGCGGATGGACGTTCAATGGGCGTCGGCGGGCGGTCGTGCGCCAGCACAGCGACGTCGCCCGTCAATGTCCAGCTGCCGAGCGCGCCCGGCCGCAAGCCGGTGAAGCGCAACAGCACGCGCTGCTGCCAGATCGGCAGCAACGTCACATCGGCGCGGGTATCGGCGATGAGCTGGTCTGCGTTGAGCAGCGCTTCACGAAACAGCGCCTGGAGCAGGCGCGACAGCACTCGCCGCCGTGCCAGTTGTTGTGCCGCTGACCAATGCTCGGCCTGCACGCCAACTTCGAGCAGCGCGGGAATGGATTCAAGACGGAAGTTGCCGGCCGCGGCGGCAGCGGATGCGGTTTGGGTCTTGGCGGCGGTATCGGATCGACGTTGCACGAGGGCTCCTACGGGACATGAGCGTGTGCAGGCGAGCGGGGCTTGGCCCTGCAACACAGGGGGTCCAGATGTAGGGGCCGCTTCAGAGACAGGCGGGAATGCAACGCCCTCCCTGAGGGGCTGCAAGGGAGGCTCGTTCTTCTAGGTATGTGCGCCACGCAAACAGCCTGGTCGGCTGCGCGGTGGCGCCATTTGGTGCGCTGCAGTGTAGATGAGAATGATTCGCACTTGCAACACTATTCCATCAATGTGCGAGATCGGGTGACGGAGCCGACGCGTGCCGTCTTCACGTAACCGACATGAATCCTTTCTACCTTAGCGCGTGGTGAGTAGACGGCGCGCGCAGCACAGTCGGACTCGCCGATGTCATCTGGAGGTCATCTGTGTCTGCCAACCGAAATGCCAGCGCTTCACGCCGCGTGCCTGCGTTTGTGGCCGGTGCTGCCGCGCTGTTCGCGCTCGTGTTGAACGGTTGCGATGCTTCTGACCCACATGTGCCTGCCGTGGTGCGCGCGCCGGCTTCCGCGCCGCCCGCCTCGCCGCCGCACGCGGTTGCCTCGCAAAACGGCTTGGCACCGCCTGTGATTCATACCGTCGACTGACTTTGTTCGTTGCGTTCAGTCAGTCGCTGCCCCGTGTTGTTCCCCCCACCCCCCAAATACACAGACATCAGGACGAGAACATGACCTCCAACAGTCGCCGTGGTTTTCTCCGTTCCGCTGCCCAGTTGGCTGCTGCATCCGCAGCCATGGGCGCGGTGCCCGAAGGCATTCGCAAGGCGCTGGCGATTCCCGCTCATAACGCGCACCGCAATATCGAAGACGTGCAGCACATCGTGATCCTCATGCAGGAAAACCGCTCGTTCGACCATTACTTCGGCACGCTCAAGGGCGTGCGCGGGTACGGCGATACGCGCACCGTCACGCTGCCGACCGGCAAGAGCGTGTGGCACCAACCGCTCGCCGGCGGCGTGGGCGAAGTGCTGCCGTTCCGCCCGAGCGCGCCGGATCTGGGCTTGCAGTTCCTGCAAGACCTGCCGCACGGCTGGAACGACACGCACCTTGCCGTCAACGGCGGGCGTTACGACGGCTGGGTCCCGCACAAGGGCACCACGACGATGGCGTATCTCACGCGCCAGGACATTCCGTTCCACTACGCGCTGGCCGATGCCTTCACCATCTGCGACGCCTATCACTGCGCCACGCCCACGTCGACCGACCCGAACCGCTACTACATGTGGACGGGCTACGTCGGCAACGACAACGTCGGCGGCGGTCCTGTGATCGACAACGCAGAAGCCGGCTACGGCTGGTCGACGTATCCGGAAGTGCTTGAGGCTGCCGGCATCTCGTGGAAGATCTACCAGGACATCGGCACCGGGCTCGACGCCGCAGGCTCCTGGGGCTGGACGAGCGACGCCTACATCGGTAACTACGGCGACAACTCGCTGCTGTACTTCAAGCAATACCAGAACGCGCAGCCCGGTAACCCGCTCTACGACAAGGCGCGCACCGGCACCAACGCCTCGGCGGGCGACGGCTACTTCGACATCCTCAAGCGTGATGTGCAGAACGGCACGTTGCCGCAGGTGTCATGGATTGCCGCGCCCGAGGCTTTCTCGGAGCACCCGAACTGGCCGGCCAACTACGGCGCTTGGTACATCGATCAGGTCTTGCAGGTCCTGACCTCCAACCCCGAGGTGTGGAGCAAGACCGCGGTGTTCATCACCTACGACGAGAACGACGGTTTCTTCGATCACCTCGTCCCGCCGTTCGCATCGTCGGGCAGCAATGGGCTGTCGACGGTCGACACCACGGGCGAATACTTCCCGGGCAACAGCACGTACGGAGCCGGCAGCTACGGCCTGGGCCAGCGCGTGCCGATGCTCGTGGTGTCGCCGTGGTCAAAGGGCGGCTACGTGTGCTCGGAAACGTTCGACCACACGTCGATCATTCGTTTCATTGAGCAGCGCTTCAAGCGCACGCACCGCGTGAAGTCGCCGAACATCTCGAAGTGGCGTCGCGCCGTGTGCGGTGATCTGACGTCCGCGTTCAACTTCGCCACGCCCAACGAGGTGGTACCCGCATTGCCGAGCACCGCCGCCTACGTGCCGAAGGACAAGCTGCGCCACGCCAGCTACGTGCCGCTGCCGCCGCTGGTTCAGGCCGTACCGAAGCAGGAAGCCGGTGTGCGCCCGTCGCGCGCCCTGCCGTACGAACTGTTCGTGCGCGGCCGCCAGGATGAAGCCGCCGGCAAGTTCCAGCTGGAATTCGTGAACACCGGGGACGTGGGTGCAGCTTTCCTCGTCTACGCCGCCGGCAGCTCCGAGGCGCCGCGCACTTACACAATAGAAGCGGGCAAGCGCTTGTCGGACAAGCTGGCCGTGAGCGCGGGCGGCGCCTACGACTTCACGGTGCACGGCCCGAATGGCTTCCTGCGCCGCTTTGCCGGCAAGCTCGCGCTGTCGGGCCTGCTGCGTCCGCATGGCCATGCGTTGGAAGTGAAGGAAGGTTATGACGTGGCCAACGGCAACCTGCAACTGCGCCTCATCAACCACGGCCGTGCGCCCACCGTCTTCACAATCAAAAGCGCTTACACGGGCGAGAGCGTGCAGCGCGAAGTGCGCGGCGGTGACGATGCGTCGGTGTACCTGGACCTGCGCAGCCAGCACGCTTGGTACGACTTGACCGTCACGGCCAGCACCGATGCCGGCTTCGAGCGTCGCCTTGCCGGTCACGTTGAGACAGGCCGCGTCAGCGCGTCTGATCCGGCGCTGAGCGCATAAGCGGTACCCACGCAAAAACGGCCCGCCGGCGTGGTCTGCCGGCGGGCCGCTTTTTTTTCCGACGCTTCTGCGTCAGAGCTGCTTCGTGTACGTGCGTGCTTGATACAGCGCCAGCGCGCTCAGCCCGACGATCACCACGATCGCCAGCACATCGGCAAACGGATAGCCCCAATATTGCGTCATTGCGTTGTCTCCTTCGGTTCGATGTCGAGCAGGCCGGTATCGGCCATGCGTTGACGGCCAAACTCGGTGATGGCGTAGCGGAAGTGCACCTTGCCGTTGGCTTCGTCCAGCGTGTCTTCAGCCGTTTGCACCAGGCCGCCGGAGTAGAGATCCGCGAGGATGGCGCGAATGCTGCCCGTCCAGTATTCGTCTTCGGGTTTGCTGTATTCAATGCAGGTGCGATGGGCGATTTCGCTGTCCCACAGCGTGTCGTTGCCCGCGAGCAGTTGCAGAATGTAGCCCTTCATGTGCAGCTTCATGCGTGCGTCTCCGTGGTTGCAGGTGCCGGACCGCCGCGGATCACTTCCAGGTTTTCGGAGCTTTCCGACACCATCACGAAGCCGCCGAAGATCACCAGCGCCAGCCCAATCAGGAAGTACCACTCCGGAAACTGCAGCGTGAAAATGGCGGTGAAGAGAGTGGCGAACATCGCGTAGAACGCGCCCAGCGCCTGACCACGCCCCACGCCGATCAGCGGGAATGACTTGTACCAGGCCACCGCGCAGAACGAGAAGGTGACGCCGCCCACTACCAGCCACAGCAGCGCCTTGCTGTGGACAATGCCCGAGGCAATCTCCGTAACCGGCACAGGCACATGCGCAAACAGCGCGATGGCCGGCAGGATGAAGACGACCCAATAGATAGCTTCGGCGGTGTAACGGATGGAGACCCCGCAGTCAGGGTCGGTCACGTCCATGGCGCGGCCCACGATCGCGCCTTCCAGGCCCCAGCCGATCGCCGCCATGGCGCCGCCCAGGTAGCCGATCCACTGATTGCCGCCGCTGTGCGATTCGGCCATCAGTGCCGGCGCGTAGATCGCCACGCCGCCCAGGATGATGATGGCGATGCCCACCGCCGCCCGCGCGCTGATGCGCTCGTTGTACCAAAGCTTGGCGACCGTCGCGCCCACCACCGGATACAGCAGCCCGGCCACTGCCGCGAACACGGCGCCGACATAGCCCATCGCCAGATAGGAGCCGAAGTTGGCCATCAGTCCGCCGACGACTGCCGCAATGAAGTACCAGCGCGAGATCTTACGGAACTGGCCGATGGTGCGGAAGTAATCGCCCAGCTTGCCGAGGGAGCCGAGCCACACCCACTGGAAGAGCGTCACCATGACGCTATGGAACGCCGTGATGACGGCCGCGCAGACAAGGAAGACGCGCGGATCGGAAAGGTCCATCGTGGCAAACGGAGATTCATGCCAGACGGCCGTGCCCGGCACATACCAGGCGCCCCAGAGGATGGCCGCCCATAGCGCCCAGCGGTAGCCCCATTGCAGCGTGCGTCGATGATGTGCCGCGCGGGCGGAGGAGGAAGAGGCCAAAACGATCTCCTTGTTCTGTAGGCGCCAGGTGCAGAGAAAACACGTGTGGCGCCTTAGTTACTGGAGGTTAATAAATTAACTGTTAGTTCTTTGGAGTCTATGCCGGCCCTCCAGGCGTGCCGGAAAAAGTCGCAATGATTGACGGGATTGTCAGAAGTTGACGTCTGGGACGTCAGGCAAGACCCAGGCTACGACGTGCCCATCTCCAGCACCGTATCCACCACACTAATCAGGTGCAGCGGTGCGTCGGTGGCCGGGTCGCGCGCCAAGGACGTGGTCATGCGCACTGGCACTGCCGAGCCATCGCCGCGTACCAACTGCAGCGAGAGCGCATACGTGGGCACCGTACCGGCCAGCAACTCGCCGTATTGACGCAGATGACTAGCGAGGTCGTTGCGGTGGGTAAGGTCCAGCAGCGTGCGTTGCTGCAGCGCCGTTTCAGGCTGGCCCAGCAGCGTGCACAGCCACGGGTTGGCGCGCAGGCAGCGGCCTTCCAGGCTGACCTGGGCGATACCGACCGGCGCCTGCTCGAACAACGTCCGCAGCTTCGCCTCGCTGTCGCGGAAGGCCGCTTGTGCTTCCACTTCAGCGGTAATGTCCTGCGCCGCGCCGATCATCGTAGGCTTGGCTGCGGAAGGGTCCTGCGCTTCGCCTTCCTCACGAAGATGGCGACGCGAGCCGTCGGGCAGGGTGATGGTGTATTCGACGCGATACGGCTGCCGTGAGGCGACGGCCCGGTCCAGCACGGCCTGCACACGGGCGCGATCCGCGGGAACGATGGCGTCCAGATAGCGCGCCATCGTCACCGGCGTGGATTGCGGCGCCCAGCCGAAGATGCGGTAAGCCTCATCCGTCCAGCGGCAGGCGTCGCTGCCGGGCTCCCAGATCCAGCTGCCGAGGTGTGCGATCTGTTGCGCCTTGGCCAGCAGCGCCTCCGAATCACGTAACGCGGCTTCGGCCGTGTGGCGCTCGGTTGTGTCCAGGCTCAGGCCGATCATCTTGACCGGGCGGTCCTGCGCGTCACGCACGAGCGTCGCACGTGAGACGATCCATCGCACAACGTCGGGCGCGGGGGCAATGCGGAATTCATGCTCGTAGACGCCCCCCGCACTCAGGTTCTGCGAGACCGCGGCCTGCACACCCGGCACGTCTTCGGCGAGGACGCACTGCCAAAAATCTTCCAGCGTGCGGATCGGCCGGCCAAACAGGCGCGCGACATTCGGCGAATAGGCGACCGCGTCCGTCAGCAGGTTCCACTCCCACGTGACCACGCCGGAAATCTCCTGCGCGAAGGTCATGCGTGCCTCGCTTTCCATGATTGCGGCGATGTGCTTTTGGCGGCCTTCGCGGGCGCGGGCGTCGGTCGTCAGGCTCGCTTCCAGGTCGGCCAGGGCGCGGTCGCCGTAGCGCAGCCAAAGCCAGTTCACGCTCAGGAAGCGGGCCAGCGCCAACAGATTGGCGTATTCGATCTCGCCGCCGCGCGTCCATTTGTGGACAGCGGAGGGTGACACCCCCAGCGCTGCCGCCACTTGCTTGAGCTGGATGCGGCCACGCGTCAGCACGCCTTTGAGGCGGCCGGCAAAGCTGTCTTCATCGAGCGGGCCGTCTGGCGGCGAAAGTGCTGCGGCGGTCATGGAGTGGATTTACTGGGAGTGATTCGCGACAGTATAGCGTGCCGAATATAGCAAAAATCTATTCAAATTTGATGTTGTTAGGTCATAACGATTGGCCTGAAGCAACTAATTTTTCCTAGACTAGTCCAAAATTCTCCAAAGGTAAATAAAAACACCAACAGTGAATTTACGGGTCGCCGCATCCGATTGGCGTCTGACAGGACACCATGGTGCCGGCATTTCGGGCGCCGACTTCTTTGTGCGCCCCCATCATCCATAGGGGTACTCGATATGACGCAAGCTTCCCTTTCAACCGATTTCCGTTCTGCCACCCTGGCTCCTCGTCTTGATCTCTACATCGACGGTCAGTGGGTGCAGCCCGAAGGCGGCGTGTACCGCGACATCGTCGATCCCGCCACCGAAAACGTCCTGACGCAGGCCGCCGATGCCTCCGTGGCCGATGCGCAGCGCGCCATTGCTGCCGCCCGCCGCGCATTCGACGAAGGCCCGTGGCGCCAGACCGGCACGCGCGAGCGTGCGCGCCTGCTCAATCGCATTGCCGACGCCATCGACGCCGACGCCGAGAACCTGGCGACGCTCGAATCGCTCAACACCGGCAAGACCATCATCGAAAGCCGCTGGGACATGGACGGCATTGCTGCGACGTTCCGCTACTTCGCGGGCCTGGTCGCCACGGAATCCGGCCTGATCAACGAGGCACCGGACACCGTCATCAGCCGCACGCTGCGCGAGCCGGTGGGCGTGTGCGGCCTCATCACGCCGTGGAACTACCCGCTGCTGCAAGCCGCTTGGAAGATCGCGCCGGCGCTGGGCGCGGGCAACACCGTCATCGTCAAGCCGAGCAACCTGACGCCGCTGACCACGCATCGCTTTACCGAGCTGCTGATTGAAGCTGGCGTGCCGGCGGGCGTGTTCAACCTCGTCACGGGCGCAGGTGAAGCTGGTGCCGAGCTGTCGCGCAACCTCGATGTGGATCTCGTGTCGTTCACGGGCGGCGCTGTTGCAGGCGCGGCAGTCATGAGCGCCGCTATCGGCAACTTCAAGAAGATCGGCCTGGAGTTGGGCGGCAAGAACCCGAACATCATTTTTGACGATGCGGATTTCGATACCGCCGTCGATTACGCAGTCAACGCGGCGTTCTTCCATGCGGGCCAAGTGTGCTCGGCCGGATCGCGCCTGATGCTGCAGGATGGTATCCACGACCGCTTTGTCGATGCGCTGGTCGAGCGCGTCAAACGCATCCGCGTGGGCAATGGCTTCGCTGAAGGCACGGAGATGGGCCCAGTGCAATCCGCCTTCCAGCGCCAGAAGATCATCAACATGATTCAGGCCGGCGTGCAGGAAGGCGCGGTGCTGCGTTGTGGCGGCAAGGCACCGGAAGGCGAGGCATTCCAACGAGGCTTCTGGCTGGAGCCGACCGTGCTGACCAACGTGCGTGACGACATGAAGATCGCCACCGAAGAAATCTTCGGCCCGGCACTGACCGTCGAGCGCTTTTCCACCGAAGAAGAAGCGGTGCGCCGTGCCAACGCCACGCCGTTCGGTTTGGCAGGCGCTGTGTGGACGGCCGACCTGAACCGCGCCAACCGCGTGACCCGCGCACTGCGTTTCGGCACCGTGTGGGCCAACGACTATCACCCGTACTTTCCCGAGGCACCGTGGGGCGGCTACAAGGCCAGCGGCATTGGCCGTGAGCTGGGCCGCGGCGGTCTGGACGAATACACCGAACTCAAGCACAGCTACATCAACCTCGCTCCGCAGCCGATGGGCTGGTTCGGTGCGGACGCTGAGTAAGAACGGGAGGGCATGTTTTGACCACGAATACCGCACAGGAATATGACTACATCATCGTGGGCGCCGGCTCGGCTGGCTGCGTGCTGGCTGCGCGCCTGACCGAAGACCCGGACGTGACCGTGCTGCTGCTCGAAGCAGGCGGTCCCGACCACCGCTGGGATTTCCGCACGCAGATGCCCGCGGCGCTGGCGTATCCGCTGCAGGGCACCACGTACAACTGGGCCTACGAAACCGAGCCCGAGCCGCACATGAACAACCGCCGCATGTCGCAAGGCCGTGGCAAGGGGCTGGGCGGCTCATCGCTCATCAACGGCATGTGTTTCATTCGCGGCAACGCGATGGACTACGAGCGCTGGGCGAGCGATTTTCAGTTGGACGATTGGACCTATGCCGACTGCCTGCCGTACTTTCGCAAATCGGAAACGTATGACAAGGGCGCCAACGACTGGCATGGCGATTCCGGCCCGCTGCAGGTGACCACGCCCAAGCACGACAACAGCCTGCTGTTCCACGCCTTTATCGAAGCCGGCGAGCAAGCCGGTATCCCGGCCACCGACGATCTGAACGGCTATCGCCAGGAAGGTCTGGGCCCGATGGACCGCACCGTGACCGCCAAGGGCCGCCGCGCCAGTACATCGCTGTGCTATCTCGACAACGCACGCAAGCGGCCCACGCTGACCGTGCTGCCGCGCGTGCTGGCTGATCGCGTGATCTTCGACGGCACGCGTGCCGTGGGCGTCGAGGCGCTGATGGATGGCAACCGCGAAACATGGCGTGCGCGCCGCGAGGTGATCGTCACCAGTGGCGCCATCGCTTCTCCGCAGTTGCTGCAGCGCTCAGGCGTGGGCAATGCGGATGACCTGCGTGCGATGGGCATCCACTCGGTCGCGCACCTGCCGGGCGTGGGCGAGAACCTGCAGGACCACCTGGAGATGTACATCCAGTACGAGTGCCTACGTCCGGTGTCGATCTACGAAAACACGCTCTGGTACAACAAGCCGAAGGTTGGGCTGGAGTGGTACATGCACGGCACCGGCGCCGGCGCCAGCAACCACTTCGAGGCGGGCGGCTTCATTCGCAGCGAT
Organism: Ralstonia chuxiongensis; assembly: GCF_024158925.1. Taxonomy (NCBI): domain Bacteria; kingdom Pseudomonadati; phylum Pseudomonadota; class Betaproteobacteria; order Burkholderiales; family Burkholderiaceae; genus Ralstonia; species Ralstonia chuxiongensis. Next base: position 584,535 of record NZ_JAMYWC010000002.1, read on the forward strand.
GACAGCTTCGAGTGGCCGAACATTCAGTACCACTTCCTGCCGCTGGCCGTGAACTACGACGGCAGCAACCCGGTGAAGATGCATGGGTTCCAGTGCCACGTGGGTTCGATGCGTTCTCCGTCTACCGGTTACGTGAAGCTCGCTTCGCGCGATCCGCGTGACAAGCCGCGCATCCTCTTCAACTACATGGCGCACGATGTGGATTGGCGCGAGTTTCGCGCCGGCGTGCGGATCACGCGCGACATCATCGCGCAGCGTGCCTTCGATCAATATCGCGGTCGCGAAATCAGCCCCGGCCCGAGCGTGCAGACCGACGCCGAGATCGATGCCTTCGTGCGCCATCACGCCGAGACCGCCCTGCATCCGTCTTGCACCTGCAAGATGGGTTCAGCAGACGATCCGATGGCAGTGGTTGACAACGAAGGCCGCGTGCACGGCTTGGAGGGCCTGCGCGTGGTCGACGCGTCGATCATGCCGCGCATCGTTACCGGCAACCTGAATGCGCCGACGATCATGATGGCGGAGAAGATCGCCGACCGGATTCGCGGTGTGGCGCCGCTCGCGCGCTCCGATGCGGCGTTCTATGTGCATGGGAAATCGCCGCTGCAGGCGCCAGCCAAACCGCTGGTCGCCAGTGAACTGGTGGTGCCCTGATGCGCTGGCGCAAGGTCGCGACGATGGTGGGCGGGGCGGCGGCGTGTGCTGCTGTGCTGCCCGCGCTGGCGGATGACGTGCCGGCCAGCGAGGACAAGCGCTGGTCGGCCAATGCATCGGTTGTTTCGCAATATGTGTCGCGCGGCCTGCGCCAGACATGGGGAAAACCTGCCCTGCAAGCCGGCGTTGATTACACCGCGCCAAGCGGTTTCTATGCCGGTGTGTGGGGCTCCCAAGTCAGCGATCACGTCATCGCAGGCGCGCATGCCGAGGTTGATACCTACCTCGGCTATGCCACGACCGTTGCGCACGGCGTGGAGTTGACTACCGGGCTCTACCGCTACTGGTACCCCGGTGCACGCTACGACAAGGCTGTCGGCGGCGGCCCCGCCACCGGCTACGACTACACGGAATGGATGGTCGGCGCCGGCTGGCGCGGCGTGTCGGTCAAGCTATGGACCACGCTGTCGAACTACTTTGGCTTCGATGGTAATTCGCTGGCCGACGGCATCGACCGCGGCAGCCGCGGTTCCACCTACGCCGAAGCCAACTGGGCCGTGCCCTTGCCCAACGACTTCACGCTTGGCCTGCACGTCGGCCACGAGCACGTGCGCAACCACAGCGCATTCAGTTTTACCGACTACCGCATTGAACTCTCGCGGCCCATTAACAAGTTCTTGACGCTGTCTGCTGCTTTGACTGGCGCGGATGCATCGGCCTATGCGCATCAGCTCTCCGCGCGCAATGGAGCAGATCGCATGACGCTCGGCCGACGCACGGTCGCACTCAAGTTGACGGCCACGTACTGAGCGGCGGGCGACGGCGCTCTGCCTGCAACCCCTTTCTCCTCAACCTCTGCTTTCAAAGCACACACCATGGCCTCCCTGGGTTTTACCGACGTTGTCGGTCTGGTCGGCGTCGCCGCTTATGTTTCTGCGCACTTTGGCGTGCAGGTCCTGCATAAGCCGCCGACCGGCGCATTCGCCGTTCGCCTCAACCTGCTTGGACCGATTTGCATCCTGATTTCGCTGATGGGCTCGTTCAATCTTGCGTCGTTTCTTACCCAGTTCTTCTGGCTGGCGTTGACGCTAATGGGTTGGTGGCGCAATAAGCAGGCGGGGCGCCCGGTAGCGGAACCCGCTGGCGCGCCGCGCCCGGGGCACCCGGCGCAGCAGTAGGTTCGCCCTGCCAGCCAAAAACCGCGTCTACGTGCGCGGTTTTTCTTTGTTTGAAAGCGTGAGGGCCTTCGTTGAAATGTGATTTAAGAGGCTCTCAATCAATGCAATGGGTTAAGCCATCGAATAATTGTTGAGTAAAAAAGAACAGTCTTTTCCTTGATCGATTATTTATTCATTGAGGGCAACGATCTATTCTGATCACAAGCGCAACGAACTGAGCGCAACCGAATATCCAGACAGATCAGGAGCCCATCATGAACACCCGTCTCGCAACCGCTTTCTCCCGTAACGCTTTGCTGGCCCTGGTGGCCACGGTTTCGGCTTCCGCCGCTCTTCTGACGGCTCAGCCGGCCGCCGCTGCTGTCCAAAGCAGTGCTGATCCGTACACGCAAGGTGCCGTCGCCAAGGCTGATCCGTACACTCAGGGCGCTGCTGCCAAGTACGACGTCTATACCCAAGGTGCCGATCGCCAAGCCGATACCTACGGCTATCTGTCGTGGAAGAACGACCGCTTCGATCCGTACACTCAAGGTGCCGTCGGCAAGGCTGACCCATACACCGATGGCGCAATCGCCAAGGCCGATCCGTACACCGACGGCGCTGCCGCCAAGTACGACGTCTACACGCAGGGTGCTGATCGTCAGGCCGACACCTACGGTTATCTGTCGTGGAACGGCGATGCCTCGTATCCGAAGGATGCCGCTTCGCGCGTCTGATCGAACCGCATCAAAGCAAAAGGGCCTTGGGGTGCAACCCAAGGCCCTTTTTGTTTGTGCAGTGGCGCTGCTTCGTGATCAGACCACGCCGGCTTCGTGTGCTTGCTGATCCGCATGGTACGAGCTGCGCACCATGGCGCCCACGGCCGCGTGCGTGAAGCCCATCTCATACGCCTTCTCTTCGAACATCTTGAAGGTGTCCGGGTGCACGTAGCGCAGCACCGGCAGGTGGTGGCCCGACGGCGCCAGATACTGGCCGATCGTGAGCATGTCGATGTCGTGCTCGCGCATGTCGCGCATGACTTCGAGGATTTCCTCATCGGTCTCGCCCAGGCCGACCATCAGACCCGACTTGGTCGGCACGTTCGGGTTGCGGGCCTTGAAGTCCTTCAGCAGCTTGAGCGAATGCGCGTAGTCGGCGCCGGGGCGGGCCTGCTTGTACAGGCGGGGCACCGTTTCGAGGTTGTGATTCATCACGTCGGGCGGGCATTCCTGCAGGATGTCCAGCGCCTTTTCCAGGCGGCCGCGGAAGTCCGGCACCAGCACTTCAATGCGCGTGGCCGGCGACAGGGCGCGCGTACGCGAAATGCAATCGACGTAATGCTGAGCGCCGCCGTCACGCAGGTCGTCGCGGTCGACGCTCGTGATGACGACGTAGTTGAGCTTGAGTTCGGCGATCGTCTTGGCCAGATTTTCCGGCTCGTTCACGTCGAGCGGGTCTGGGCGGCCGTGCCCGACGTCGCAGAACGGGCAGCGGCGCGTGCACTTGTCGCCCATGATCATGAACGTGGCCGTGCCCTTGCCGAAGCACTCGCCGATGTTCGGGCAGCTTGCCTCTTCGCACACCGTCACGAGGTTGTTGGCGCGCAGGATGTCCTTGATTTCGTAGAAGCGCGAGTTGCCGGTGGCGGCACGCACGCGAATCCAATCCGGCTTTTTGAGCTTCTCGGCCGGCACGATCTTGATGGGAATGCGTGCGGTCTTGTCGAGCGACTTCTGCTTGGCCGTCGCGTCATACGGCTTGTTCGACGGGGTGGCAGGGGTGGCGACTTCAGTGGCGCCGGCGGCGGAATCGGTCATCGTGTTCTCCGCACGGGCTCGCGGCTCGTGCATTTCCGGGCGCTATGCGGTAGCGGCCTCGGCGGGGTGCGCTTGCGCGCGTTGCTGCAATTGGGCGACCAGCGCATTGGCCAGGCCGCGGGAAACGGGTTGCCAGTCGTTCGCATCGACGGCGCGTCCGGACGCATCACGGGCGCCGGCGGTCACCATATCGACGGTTTCCAGGCCGGCATAGCCACACGGGTTGATCTGCGTGAAGGGCGACAGGTCCATCGCTAGGTTCAGGCTCACGCCGTGGTAGCTGCAGCCGTTGCGGATCTTCAGGCCCAGCGCGGCTATCTTGGCGCCCGCATGCGGCCCGCTCGACAGGTAGATGCCGGGGGCGCCAGCCTTGCGTTCGGAGGCGACATTATACGTGGCGAGCGTCTCGATGACGGCCGCCTCGATGGCGTCGACCAGCGCCTTCACGAATAGTCCGCGTCGGCGCAAATCCAGCAAAAGGTAAGCGACGACTTGGCCGGGGCCGTGGTAGGTGATCTGGCCGCCACGATCAACTTTCACCAGCGGGATGTTGCCGGGAGCCAACAGATGTGCCGGATCGCCCGCCAAGCCGAGCGTGAACACCGGCGGGTGTTCGACCAACCAGATCGTGTCGGGCGTATCGGGGCCCCGCTGCGCGGTGAATGTCTGCATTTCGTCGAAGCAGGCGGCGTAGTCCTGCAAGCCGCGCTCGACGATGTCAATCGGAATCATGCCCGCGAGTGTAGCGCAGGGCCGCTAACGGCGCCCCGCGCCTTTGCCCGCTTCGCTTGCAGGGTCGAGCAAAAAAATGCCGGCGCGATGGGAGGCATCGGCGCCGGCGTCGGCTTTTGCGGCAGATGCCGCAAAGGAGGCTAGGAACAGGTTTCGGGCTCAGGCGGCCACGACCGGTGTGTCGGCGTGCTCGTTCCAGCCGAGTGCGGCGAGTGTGTGGCGCCATCCGTTCGTGACGTGCCACGGCTGGCGCGGCATGTGGCCGTCGGTGGCTTCCACGGCCAACGCGACTGGGCCGAGGGCTTTCGGGTCGACCGAGACGACGATTTCTTCACCGCGTTTTACGGCAACACTGCCGCCCGCGTGCAGCCATTCGTCGCCGGCTTTGTTCTCGTGTGTGATCCATACGTCGTGCCCGCAGGCTTCTTCGACGCGCAGATTCTGGTTGGCCGGCATGCGCAATGCCACCACTTCGCCGGGCTGCAGAGTGAATACAATTTTTGTTAGTACAGCTTTCATGATCGGCTCCTTCACGGCAGTGGGATGGGGCCTTGCCGTTGAAGGAATTCTAGGTGCTTGGTTGCCTTGTACCAAACGATATATATTGCGTTTCTTGATAGTGCAGCTCACATAAAAATCACGCTGACCTACGAAAATCCGGAGGGAAAGATGACCGAAATCCGCGAACCGATGCGCTTGCCGTCACTTGGCGCGCTGCGGGTGTTCGAGGCGGCGGCCCGCTATGAGAGTTTTTCGCGTGCGGCGACGGAGCTGTTCGTTACGCACGGCGCCGTCAGCCATCAGATGCGCACCCTGGAGGATGAGCTGGGCGTGCCGCTGTTCGAGCGGCGCGGCAAGCGCGTCATGCTCACCCACGCGGGCCGTGCATACGCCGATCGCGTGCGCGAGGCGCTCGACCAGATCGCCCAGGCCACGCACCAGCTGCGCGCCGGCAACCGCGACAACCGCCTGGCCATCAGCACGATGCCGTCGTTTGCCGCGCGTTGGCTGACGCCGCACATCGGCACCTTCATCGAGCGCCATCCCGAGTTGGAAGTGGAGCTGTTCTCCAGCCCCGCGCTGGTCGACTTCGCGCGCGAAGAGGTGGACGTGGCATTGCGCATGGGTTCGGGCAACTATCCGGGCCTGTACGTGGAAAAGCTGCTCGACGATGTGTTCTTCCCGATCTGCAGCCCCGCGTTCAACGGCGGACGGTTGCCACGCACGCTGGCCGAGATGGCGAGCATGACCTTGCTGCGCAGCGAGGGTGAGGCATGGAAGCCGTGGTTCGATGCGGCCGGCCTTGAGGGGTTTGTCGAGCCACGCGGCGGGCTGATGTTCCAGGATTCGTCGTTGCTATTGCAGGCCGCGGCAGCGGGGCAGGGTATTGCGCTGATCCGCCCGACGTTGGCCTTCAATGACCTGCTGACCGGTCGCGTGGTGCGCCTGTTCGAGACGACGATCCCATGCCCATGGAACTATTACTTCGTGTGCCCGCACAGCGCGCTGCAGACGCCGAAGATGCAGGCGTTCCGCACGTGGCTGCTGCCGGAGATTGCGGCGTTCAAGCTCAAGCTGGCGGGGCTGATGAACGACAACGCGGTGTGCCTGGGGCACGTCTCGAAGGGCTGAGCCCGGCCATCGAAAAAAACGCGCTGACAAAGCAAACGCCCCGGCATGACCGGGGCGTTTTGCTTTCTGCTTGGTGGCGAAGAGGTGCGTTACAGCACGATCTTCACCATCGGGTGGCTTGTCAGCGTCTGGTACAGCGCGTCGAGCTGTTCGCGGCTCGTCGCACGCACGATCACCGTCAGGCCCAGGTAGTTGCCGCTGGAAGACGGGCGTTTTTCCAGGCGCCCCTCGTGGAACTCCGGGTCGTGCAGACGAACCACCTCGACAATGGTCGCGGCAAAATCGTCATGCATCGGCCCCATCACCTTGATGGGGAAATCGCTCGGGTATTCGATGAGCGACTGTTCGGGCGGAATGTGGCCCGGCGGGGGAGTGTGAGAGGAGGTCATGTCGAAGTAAATGAGGGCGATTACTTCTTTTTAAACCACAGCTTGACCGCGTCGATCGTGCGGCCGACGAAGCCGGCTTCCGGCACCGCTTCGAGCGCCACCACCGGGAACTCCGACACTACGGTCGAGCCGTCCATCACCTTGACCGTGCCCAGTTGCTGGCCTTGCGCGATCGGGGCGATCAGCGGGTCCTTGCGCTCGAGCACAGGCTTCAGGCGCGCACCTGCGCCCTTGGGCACCGTGATCCACTTGTCTTCCGACACGCCCAGTTTCACGTTTTTGGCCTGGCCCTTGTACACGTCGGGCGTCTGCAGCGCTTCCTTGGCCTTGTACAGGCGCACCGTATCAAAGAACTGATAGCCGTAGTTCAGGACTTTCAGGCTCTCCTGTGTGCGGATAGCGTCGCTCTTGGTGCCGACGATGACCGACAGCAGGCGACGATTCGCGCCCGGCACGTCCGGCAGCGGGCGGTTGGCCGAGGTGACGAGGCAGTAGCCGGCCGACTTGGTGTGGCCGGTCTTGCCGCCATCGACCGTCGGGTCGAGCCACAGCAGGCGGTTCCGGTTGGACTGCTTGATGTTGTTATAGGTGAAATCCTTCTGCGAATAGAACTTGTAGTCCTGCGGGAAATCCTTGATCAGCGCCGAAGTCAGGATCGAAAGATCACGTGCGGTGGAGTAGTGATTCGGATCGGGCAGGCCCGCGGCGTTCGCGAAATGCGTGTTCTTCATGCCCAGACGCTCGGCTTCGCGGTTCATCAGCATCACGAAGTTGGTCTCGGTGCCGCCCACGGCCTCGGCCAGCACCAGGGCTGCATCGTTGCCCGACTGGATGATCAGACCTTGCGTCAGCTCTCGCACAGAAACAGGCTTGCCGGCCTGCAGGAACATGCGCGATTCGTCGGTCTTGACCGAGCGCACGGTCTCGGTGGGCGTGATCATCTGGTCGTACTTGAGCTTGCCGTCGCGCACGGCTTCGAAGACCAGATAGGCCGTCATCAGCTTGGTGAGCGAGGCGGGCTCGATGCGTTCGTCCATGTTCGCGCCGCCGAGCACCTGGCCGCTGGTCACGTCAGTCAGCATCCACGAGCGGGCCGCGACCTGCGGGGCAGGTACCGGTTGCGCCATGGCGGGCAGCGCGGTGACCAGCACGGCGGCTGCTACAGCGGTTGCGGCGGCGGAATGGAGGGCGAGGGGCGTGAAATGGGCGAAGCGGGTCTGCATGTCGGGTCCTGCGGTCTGCTTGGAGTTCAATGGCGCCGCCTGCCAGAAAAAAGGGGGGAGGCGCGGCGTCCGGAAAATCAACGGGTTTGGTGTTACGGCTGCGGCGCCCAGGCGCCGGTAATGAGCTGCCGGATCAGATGCAGCTTGCGGTGGAAGAAGTGATCGGCGCCCGGGATGACGATCACGGGCAGCTCCTGAGGGCGCGCCCAATTGAGCACGTCGATCAGCGGCACGGTGTCATCCTGTTCGCCGTGGATGATGATGGTGTCGGCCGGCACTGGCGCGACATCCCAGCGGGAGGTGGCGGTGCCGACCAGCGCCAGACGCTCGGCAGGCGTGCCGGCTTCGGCCAGGCGACGTGCCACCTGAGACACGACAAAGCTGCCGAATGAGAAACCGCCCAGTGCCACAGGCAGCGTGGCCACGTCGGCGGACCATTCGGTCTGCGTGCGCATCCAGTCGAGCACGGCCAGCATGTCGTCCTGCTCGCCGATGCCGTTGTCGTGCGTGCCTTCGGTCTTGCCCACACCGCGAAAATTCAGGCGCACCGTCACATAGCCCAGGCCGACGAAGGTGCGTGCCAGCGTCTGCGCGACCTTGTTGTCCTTGGTGCCGCCGAACAGCGGATGCGGATGGCCGATCAGCGCCAGGCCGCGCGGCGCGGTGTCCGGCTGGTCGATCGACAGGTCGATCTGCCCGACGGGGCCAGGAATCAGGCGTTCTTCGGTATGAACGTTCATGGAAAAGGGAAAAGCAGATGCAGTAAAGCCGGGCTCACGCGTTGGCAGGGCGGTCGACCATCAGCCGTTCGACCGGTTTGCCTTCAACCAGATGGCTCTGGATGATTTCGTCGATGTCTTCCTTGTCGACAAAGGTGTACCAGACGGCCTCGGGGTAGACCACCATGACCGGACCGAGTTCGCAGCGGTCCAGGCAGCCGGCCTTGTTGATGCGCACGCGGCCCTCGCCGTTGATGCCGAGTTCCTTGCAGCGCTTCTTGGCGTATTCCTGCATGGCCTTCGCGCCGAAATCGGCGCAGCAGCGCGAGCCGTCCTCGCGTTCGTTCAGGCAGAAGAAAACGTGGTGCTTGTAATGGCTGCTCATGGGCGGACCGAGAAGGCTGGGAGGGCTGCGTGACGGCACGCGCGGCAAGATGCAAATGGCTTCCTGGCGTCGCGCACCCATGTGGATTTGCGTAACGAGCCGGCATTATACGGCCCCGATGTCCCCATTCCTTCCTGGATACGAGTGCGACGCGACGGCGCGATGCTGCATCGCAACACGTTTTCCGGATGTCTGGACACCTTCTGTGCGCGGATTCCGGGATTGACGACGGCTGAGGCGGGTGCCATCGTAGTCACACCGAGGTGGGACAAGGGTTGGCGGGCCGCCAGTGCTTGAGTTTGACGTTGGCATAGCCCTTGCAATAAAGAGCGACCTGCTGCGGGAGGCGCCGGACACATCGGCGTATCGAGGCAGGAGAGAGACCACACCAGGGCGGGTCGGACCGGGCGAGCAGTTGAGCGCACGGCCGGTCTGTGACACTCGAGGAAGACATGAAAAAACCGTTCTATAAAATCCTGTACGTACAGGTGCTGGCGGCCATCGTCATCGGCGTTCTGCTGGGCCATTTTTCGCCCGCACTTGCCGTCAAGATGAAGCCGCTGGGCGATGGCTTCATCCAACTGATCAAGATGGTGATTGGGCCGATCATCTTCTGTACCGTCGTCTCCGGCGTTGCCGGCATGCGCGACATGAAGAAGGTGGGCCGCGTGGGCGGTAAGGCGCTGCTCTACTTTGAGATCGTCTCGACCTTCGCGCTGGTGATTGGCTTGGCCGCGGGCCACATCTTCAACCCGGGCTCGGGCTTCAACGTTGATGTGAACACCATCGACGCCAAGGCCGTTGCCCAGTACGCCGCCAAGGCGCATTCGGCCAGCACGGTCGACTTCCTGCTCAACATCATCCCGAGCACGGTTGTCGACGCCTTTGCCAAGGGCGACATCCTGCAGATTCTGCTGATCGCGTTGCTGTTTGGCGGTGCGCTTTCGGCCATCGGTGATCGTGCACAGATCGTCACGGACTTCATCGACCAGGTCGCGCACGTGTTCTTCCGCATCGTGCACATCATCACGCGCGTGGCCCCGATCGGTGCCTTTGGCGCCATGGCCTTCACCATCGGCAAGTACGGCGTGATCTCGCTGGTGCCGCTGCTCAAGCTGGTCGGTACGTTCTACCTGACTGCCATCATCTTCGTGGTGGTGGTGCTGGGCATCATCGCGCGGCTGGTCGGCTTCAACATCTTCCGCTTTGTGTCGTACATCAAGGAAGAACTGCTGATCGTGCTGGGCACGAGCTCGTCGGAATCTGCGCTGCCGCACCTGATGGAAAAGATGGAAAAGCTGGGCTGCTCGAAGTCGGTGGTGGGCCTGGTGGTTCCGACCGGTTATTCGTTCAACCTGGACGGTACCAACATCTACATGACGATGGCGGTGATCTTCATCTCGCAGGCGCTGAACATCGAGCTGACCTGGACGCAGCAGCTGACCATCCTGGCCGTTGCCATGCTGACGTCGAAGGGCGCATCGGGCATCACCGGTGCGGGCTTCATCACGCTGGCCGCAACGCTGGCCGTGGTGCCGGATATTCCGGTGGCGGGCATGGTGCTGATTCTCGGTATCGACCGCTTCATGAGCGAATGCCGTGCCCTGACCAACATCACCGGCAACGGCGTGGCCTGCGTGGTGATCTCGGCCTGGGAACGTGAACTGGATCGCGCCAAGCTGGCTCGCGTGCTGTCGGGCGACCGTAGCGATGAGCGCGTGCCGGCCACCCCGGCAGTTTGATCGATCGAACGTGGCTGGCGCCTGCGGGCGCCAGCGCTTGAAAGCGCAAAGCGTATGATTGCGGGGCCTGTCCTTCCAGACGGCCCCGCTTCTTTTTTGGGATGCACCTCGTGAAGCACCTCGGCGGCATGCCGACTTCGGGCACGGCGTTGGAAGGCACGGCAACACTCTCTGCCGCCGACCTCCAGCCGATGTCCGATCCCGATTTCTCCCTGACCAGCGCCTCCGGCTCGCGACGCGGCTTCTGGTGGCTGGTGGCGCTCGGGCTCGTGGTGGTGATGGCCATGGTGTGCGCAACCACGTTTGTGGTGGCGTGGAACCGGGGGCTCACGCAGGCCCAGCAGGCCGCGGGCGGGCGGGTCGATCGCTATGCCGCCAACCTCAAGAGCACGCTCGATCGCTACGAATACCTGCCGGCGCTGGTGGCGTTGCATCCGTTCATCCACGATCTGCTCGCCAATCCGACGCCTGCCAACGTCGACCGCGCGAACCGCTATCTGCGCGAAGTCAACGATCGGGCGCACGCCACTGCGACCTACGTGATCTCCCCAAGCGGCAAGGCGCTGGCCGCATCCAACTACAACCAGCCTGACAGCTTCGTCGGCGCTGAATACCTGTTCCGGCCGTATTTCCAGCAGGCAGCGGAAGGTCACGTCGGGCGCTTTTACGGCATTGGCATCACACGTGAAGAGCCCGGCTATTACATCTCGCAGCCGGTCATGCAGGACGGTCGCGTGATCGGCGTGACGGTCGTCAAGCTGAACCTCGAATGGTTCGGCCGTGCCAGCCACGATGCGTCGGAACCCGTGATGGTGGCGGATGAGAACGGTGTGATTTTCCTGTCGTCCGTGCCCGCGTGGCAGTACCGCACGGTGGAGCCGCTCACCTCCAAGCTGCAGGCGCAGTTGGAAGCGACGCGCCAGTATTACCGCAAGCAGATCACGCCACTGCCGTTGCAGCCTGAGGCACCTGCCTTCCTGCGATTGACCGGACGGTTGCCGGAAGGTGCAGAACTGATTCGCGTTGGCGAGCGCACGAACGCCACGCGCTATCTGCAGGTTTCGCGTGACCTCGTCGAGCCGGACTGGACGCTGATGTACCTCACGCCGGTGGACCCGGTAATGAGCGCCGCCCGCAGCGCCACCGTGGCAGCGGCGTTTGCCTTTGCGTTTGCGTGCCTGCTGCTTTTCTACTGGCGCCAGCGCCGCCTGCGCATGATGGAGATGGTGCGCAGCCGCCGCCTGCTCGAAGCCGCGTATGACCAGCTCGAACGCCGCGTCGAAGACCGCACGGCCGACCTGATGGCCACCAACGAACAACTGCAACACGAGATCGTCGACCGCACGCGCGCCGAGGCCGAGTTGCGCGCCACGCAGGACGAACTCGTGCAGGCCAGCAAGCTCGCGGCCTTGGGCCAGATGGCCGCCGGCATCACGCACGAACTCAACCAGCCGCTGGCCGCGCTGCGCACGTTCTCAGACAACACGCGCATCCTGCTTGAACGCGGCCAGCACGGCGCCGCCACTGACAACCTGCAGGCGATTGCCGACCTGACCGAGCGCATGGGCAAGATCACCGCGCAGCTTAAGCTGTTTGCAGGGCGCTCGCGGCGCAAGGTGGTGGATGTGCAGGTGCGCGTGGCGCTCGATCACACGCTCGCACTGTTGCGTCCGCGCCTGGGCGACGTGGCACTCGAACTGCACTGGCATATCCCGGAAGCAGATGCCGTTGTTCGCGCGGATGAACTGAAGCTGGAGCAAGTGCTGATCAATCTGATTGGCAACGCGCTCGATGCGATCAACGCCAATGAACCCGCCCGCGCCGGACGCATCGACATCAGCATCGGTCCCGCCGAGGGCGCGCCGGCGCAACCGAACCAACTGACCATCGCCGTGCGCGACAATGGCCCTGGCATTCCGCCAGATGCCATGCCGCACCTGTTCGAGCCGTTTTTCACGACCAAGGAGATCGGCCAGGGGCTCGGCCTTGGGCTGGCGATCTCCACCAGCATCGCGCGCGACTTTGGTGGCTCGCTGTCGGCTGCCAACATGCCGGGTGGCGGTGCGCAATTTACGCTGACGTTGGTACGCGCCGACGTCACCTCCGCGGCGTCCACCTGATCAGTTTTCTACACAGACTCGAACCATGTCCGAAGGCTTGAACGTTCTCTTCATCGAAGACGACCCGCCTGTGCGCCAGGCCACCGCGCAGAGCCTGGAGTTGGCCGGCTTCAACGTGCAGGCGTTCGGCAGCGCCGAAGAAGCCGTGGGCAAGATCGACGCAAACTTCCCCGGCGTGGTCGTGAGCGACCTGCGCTTGCCGGGCGCAAGCGGCCTGGACGTGCTCGCGCACTGCCAGTCGTTTGGCACGGGGATTCCCGTGGTGCTCGTCACAGGCCACGGCGACATCACGATGGCCGTGCAGGCGATGCGCGAAGGCGCGTTCGATTTCATCGAGAAGCCGTTTCCCGCCGAACGCCTGACCGAAACCGTGCGCCGTGCCGTCGAGCGTCGCGCGCTGGAGCTGGAAAACCGCGCACTGCGCCGTGAACTGGCCGGTCCGGCGGCAGGCACGCGCATCATCGGGCGCTCGCCTGCGATGGGCGCTGTGCGCGCGTTGATCGAGAACGTTGCGACCACCGATGCGCCGGTGCTCATCAACGGCGAGACCGGCACGGGCAAGGAGCTGGTCGCGCGCAGTCTTCACACGCTTTCGCCGCGTCACGACAAGCCGTTCATCGCGCTGAACTGTGGCGCCGTGCCCGAGCAGATTTTCGAGAGCGAGATGTTCGGCCACGAAGCTGGTGCTTTCACCGGCGCGGGCAAGCGGCGTATTGGCAAGCTCGAGCATGCCTCGGGCGGTACGCTGTTCCTCGACGAGATCGAGAGCATGCCGATCGCGTTGCAAGTCAAGCTGCTGCGTGTGCTGCAGGAGGGTGCGCTGGAGCGGCTGGGCTCGAATGCTTCGGTGCGCATCGACGTGCGCATCGTTGCGGCTGCCAAGGGCGATATGGAAGCGCTGATTGAGGCGGGTGGTTTCCGGCGCGATCTGTACTATCGCCTGAACGTTGTCGTCATCGATTTGCCCCCGCTGCGCGAACGCCGCGAAGACATCATCCCGCTGTTCGAACATTTCCTGCTTGACGCCGCCGTGCGCTATCAACGCCCGCTGCCGATGCTGGCTGAGCGCCAGCGCCACGAGCTGATGCAATCGAACTGGCCCGGCAACGTGCGCGAACTGCGCAACGCGGCCGATCGTCTTGTGCTTGGCGTCGGCCGCACGCCGGTCGTGCCGGATGCATCGGAAGACGGCATGCCGCTCAAGGAGCGCGTCGAACGCTACGAACGCACGGTTATTGCGGAAACCTTGGCGCGCACGGGCGGCTCGGTGCACCAGGCGGCGGATATTCTGCAGGTTGGCCGTGCGACGCTGTATGACAAGATCAAGCGATACGGCCTTTGACTTGGTACGCCCGCATGCAACAACGCCCGGCATCGACCGGGCGTTTTCTTTTCGCGCTCAGCCAAGAATCGGATGGGCATCCGCCACCGGGTATCCACGATCGTCTGTCGGAATCCGCTGGGTTTGGAATGCGATCAGCAATGCCTGAAACTTGCCGTCGATTTCCACGATGACAGCGCCATCCTGCTGTGTGCCGTTCTCGCGCGAATGGTCCTTCACCCCCGGTGTATGCACGACCGGGTTGCCCTGGTTCATGTGGGTTTCGTGCAGGCCATTGTGCTGCGGCTCGAACAGGAAGCCGAAGCCGTAGACCGTTACGCCGGTGCGCGGTGGCCAGCCTTTGCGGTCGTCGTCGCCGGAGCTGCCGTGGTAGACGTAATCGATCGGCGTGGCGGTGCGGTCCAGCATCAGCATGTCGTCGACGAGCGCGTTGATGTCGTTGTGCTCGGTCTCAGTATCCAGCGCGATCGGCCGCATGTTGGGAAAGTCGACCAGCCCGGCGTCGCGCACGTAGTCCAGACGTGGGAAGCCGTTCTCGTGCAGCCCGGGGGCCAGCGCAGCCAGGTCGGCGGTGATCGGCAACTGCAGATCGGCCGTCCACTGATACAGCACGTGATAACCGGCGGCACCGGCGCCCGGCATGCTCGAGTCGGATTTCACGTTGGCGAGCACCACGAACTCCGAACCATCCGGCGTTTCTACCACGATCGCGTAATGCGGATTACCGTTGTAGCCCTCCAGATAGGGCACGCCGAATTTCAGCTTGCCCTTGAACATGCAGTAGTGATTGGCCATGCAAACTCCATCGAATCTAGGATTGACGGACCGCCATTGCAACAGGCCCGCGTGAACCTAGTGTGGAACGTGGCTCGCCCAGAAACAAAAACGCCCGGCGTTGACCGGGCGTTTCGTTTGAACTGCGGGGAGGCGCGGACCGCTCAGGCCTGCTTGCCCAGCGTCTGTTTGAGCAGCGCGTCGAACGACGACCATTCCGGTTCGCCCACGTAGCGCTTGAGGATGCGGCCGTCGCGGTCGACCAGGAAGGTGGTGGGCGTGAGTTGCACGTCGCCGAAGGCCTTGGCGGCCGAGCCGTCGGCGTCCATTGCGACCTTGAAGGGCAACTGGCGTGTCTGGCTGAAGTTCATCACGTACATCGGCGCGTCGTAGCTCATCGCCACGGCCACGTATTCCAGACCTTCGCCCTTGTACTTGTTGTACGTCTGGATCATGTTGGGCATTTCCTTGATGCACGTGGCGCAGCTCGTGGCCCAGAAGTTGACGAGATAGACCTTGCCCTTCAGGTCTTGCGTCGAGAGCTTTTTGCCATCCAGCAGCGTGAAGGTGGCGGCGGGCACCTGCTGCGACGGCGAGAACGCACGCCAGCCGAACCAGCCTGCCACAGCCAGCACCAGCACGATCACGGGGAGCAGCCAACGGCGGCCGCCGGACGTGGCGGTAGCTGGCGCTGGGGTTGCGGAGGAAGTCAGGGTCGAGGCCATGGCGGCAACGGGTCCGGAAGGAAAATCAAGCGTCTATTGTAGGCCCGTCGTGCCAGCGCCGCATGTCAACCGCGGCAATCCGTCCATAGGGCGATTTGCGCGTCACTTCCCATTGGCTAGGGCCGCTTCGTACAAGGCCAGGTCAGCGGAAGAAAAGCAGCAAAAGGTGATCGCATCCAGGCCGATGCCATGTTCTCGCGCGGCACGTACGGCAATCGGCGCCGCCAATTGTGGCGGGAAGCCGTACACGCCGGTGCTGATGCACGGGAATGCGATGCTGCGTACGTCGTGCCTGCGCGCCAGTTCCAGACTGTTGCGGTAGCAGGCGGCCAGCAATCCCGCCTCGTCTTGCCGGCCGCCGCGCCAGATCGGCCCGACGGTGTGAATGACGTAGCGGGCCGGCAATCGAAAACCGGGGGTGAGCTTGGCCTCACCGGTGCGGCAGCCGTGGAGCGCGCGGCATGCCTCCAGCAGTTCCGGGCCGGCCGCGCGATGGATCGCGCCGTCCACGCCGCCTCCGCCGAGCAGCGAGCTGTTCGCCGCATTGACGATGGCATCGCAGTCCAACGTGGTGATGTCGGCGCGCAGGGCACGCAAGGTGACGGACGGGATTGGCATGGCGCGGTCCTTGGCGGGCGGAGGGGGGGCGTCTCTGTCCGATAATAGGCGCCTTGGAAACGGACAGAAAACCCACAGGAGGCGACGTGGCAGTCACAGCAACGGCAGGGTGGCGGATCGGGTTGGGCGCGGCGGCGTGTGCGCTGTTGATGGCCTGCTCCCCCAAATACGACTGGCGCACGGTCCATTCCAACGAGGGCGCCTACGCCGTGGATTACCCTGCCAAGCCCACCGCAGAAGCCAGGCCCATCGCCATCAACGGCCAACGCATGCCGATGACCATGCAGGCCGCCAACATCGACGGCACGCTGTTCGCCATCGGCGTGGTGGAACTGCCCGCGGATGATCCAGTCTGGCGCCAGCGCGCGGTGGAGGCGCTGCGCAATGGCTTGTCCGCCAACTTGAAGGGCCGCGTGACCGAGCACGACATCGCCGTGCAGACCGCTGCACAGCCGCCTTTGTCATTGCCGGCGGTGGAATTGATCGCCCAGGGGGCAGGCGGGGACGATCCCGCGCCGCGCCGGCTGACCGCGCGTGTGGTGGCCACCGGCAAGCGCGCATATCAAGCTGTCGTGCTGGAATCGGGCGATGCCGCACGCGATGCGCGCCAGCAGGAGCAGGTCGACCAGTTTCTCTCCAGCTTCCATCCGTACTAGAACCTGAGCACGCTGGAGCGAACTCGCCGCAGCCGGTGCACAATCGTCGTCTTCCGCTTTACCGCAACACAACTAACCACATCACGGGGAACCATCATGACGTTGCAAGTCTGGCTGGCCTTCTTTCTGGCCGCCTGGGTGATCGCCATCTCGCCGGGGTCGGGCGCCATCCTGTGCATGAGCCATGGCCTGACGCATGGCGTGCGCCGCACGTCGGTCACGATTGCGGGGCTGGAACTGGGCATTGTCGTGATCCTGTTCATTGCGGGTGCTGGGCTGGGCGCGCTGCTGATTGCGTCGGAGCACGCCTTTACGGCCATCAAGATCATCGGTGCGATGTACCTGATCTATTTGGGCATCGTGCAATGGCGCACGCCCATTCAAATCGCCAAGCCGGCGGAGGGCGAGCCCGTGAAGGTGTCTGGCAGTGGCGCGCGCCGCCGCTTCCTGGTGGGGTTGCTGACCAATCTGACGAACCCGAAGGGCATCCTGTTCATGGTGGCCGTGCTGCCGCAGTTCATCGATCCGGCCAAGCCGCTGCTCTCGCAGCTCGGCATCCTGGCGGCGACGATGGTGTTCGTCGACCTGATCGTCATGCACTGTTATGCGCTGCTGGCCTCGCGGGCGCAGCGACTGTTCCGCAATCCGCGCGCACTGCGTTGGCAGAGCCGCTTCTTCGGCGGCATGCTGATGAGCATTGGCGCAGCGCTGTTTTTCGTGAAGCGGCAGACTGCCTGAGTTTCAAACGCCGCCCCCCGGGGCGACTCGCCAACTGGGTTGAAGGCGCAGCGCGTGGATGAAGGCTAATCCGCCTTCACCCCGCGTCGATACTGAATTGCCTCGCCCACATGCGCTGCATCGATCTGCTCGTCGCCTGACAGGTCGGCAATCGTGCGGGCGAGCTTGAGCACGCGCGCATAGGCGCGTGCAGACCACGAAAAGCGCGTCATCGCGTGGCGCAGCAAGCCATCGGCCGCATCGGTGCGGCTGCAATGCAGATCGATTTCGTGACCACCCAGCAAGGCGTTGCGTTTGCCTTGCCGTGCAAGCTGTCGCGCGTACGCGGCAGAAACCCGCTCGGCCACGTTGAGCGTCGGTTCGCCAGGCGGTCCGTCGAGCAACTCTTCCTGCGAGGGCGTCGGCACTTCGATCTGCACATCGATGCGATCCAGCAGCGGCCCCGAAATGCGCGCCTGGTATCGCTCCACTTGATCCGGCGTGCAGCGGCACGCCCGCAACGGATGCCCGCGATAGCCGCACGGGCACGGGTTCATTGCGGCAATCAGTTGGAAGCTGGCAGGAAAGTCTGTCTGATGCGCGGCGCGTGAGATGGTGATGTGGCCGGTCTCCAGCGGCTCACGCAGGACTTCGAGCACGCGGCGCTCGAACTCTGGAAGTTCGTCGAGGAATAACACGCCCTGATGCGCCAGCGAGATTTCGCCCGGCCTTGGCGTATTGCCCCCGCCCACCATCGCCACCGCAGACGCCGTGTGGTGTGGTGAACGGAATGGCCGCACCTTCCAGCGCCGCGCGTCGAAGCCGCGCGTGGTCAGGCTCATCACGGCGGCGGCAGAAAGCGCTTCGTCATCGCTCATGTCCGGCAGCAAACCGGGAAACCGTTGCGCGAGCATCGATTTGCCGGTGCCGGGCGGCCCGATCATCAGCATGGAATGACCGCCGGCGGCGGCCACTTCCAACGCGCGCCGCGCTTGCGGCTGCCCGCGCACGTCAGCCAAGTCGGGATAGCGGATGTCCGCGTCGACCGGCGCAGGCAATGCGGGGGCGAGCTTGCGGTCCGGTGCGCTCAAGTGGTCGCACACCTCGATGAGCGTGCGTGCAGGAAGGACTTTTGTGCCGCTTACGAGCGCGGCTTCGGCGGCGTTCTCGGTGGGCAGCACGAAGGCGCGGGCAAGCGGTGTGTCGCCGTCGGCGAGGACGGGGTTGCGCGATAGCGCATACGCCATCGCCAGCGCCCCGCGAATCGGCCGCAGATCGCCGGACAGCGAAAGCTCGCCCGCAAACTCGTGCGCGTCCAGATGCGTGTGCGGAATCTGGCGGCTGGCGGCGAGGATTCCCAGCGCGATCGCCAAGTCGAACCGGCCCGATTCTTTCGGGAGATCCGCGGGCGCCAGATTAACGGTGATTCGCCGTGCCGGAAATTCAAAGCGGCTGTTCTGGATCGCCGCCCGTACGCGATCCTTGCTCTCCTTCACCTCGGTGTCGGGCAGACCGACGATGGTGAACGATGGCAGGCCATTCGCCAGATGGACCTCCACCGAGACGGCTGGCGCATCGATACCCGAGAGCGCGCGCGAACGCAGTACGGCGAGGCTCATCGCACGCCCCTCCGAGGGAATTCACTGGCAAGGCGGAGGGCGTGGTATCGGTGCATGGCGTGACGGAGCGTGGCGGTTGCGGAACCCTCCACTGTGCCAGCCGCGTTGCGCCGCCATGTTCACCGGCATCCAAATTTGACGATCGTCGTTGGCATGAGAAACGAGCGAAAAAAAACCGGAGCACTGGGCTCCGGCGTCGTTGTCGGCAGATCAACTCACGGGAAGGCCGGCATGGCCGTGTCTTCGCCGCTGAAGTGGCCCTCGGGATGCGTCTTCTGCAGCAGCGCGCGTACCTCTTTCACGCGCGAGCGCGGCACATCGACCATCAGCAGGATCTGCCCATCCTCCACTGCCTGCTTGAACGGTTTCAGGCGGCTGTTGGGCACCGAGCTGCCGATCATGCTCGAGGCCCAGGCGCCAAACAGCGCACCAACGACGGTGGTAATGCCGACCATGCCCCACTGCGGCCCTTCGCCGATGATCGGAAAGATCGCTGCCACGATGCCCGCCAGCACGCCAGCACCCCCGCCGATCACCAGCCCATTCTGGGTGGCGTGGACGATGTCCGAAGTCTGGAGGATGTTGGCTTCGTGCAGGCCGGTGAGATCGACGCCGGGCTTGGAGACGAAGTGGATGTGGCGCTCGGTGATGCGCGCCAGCAGGAGGTCGTTCATCACGCGCCGGGCGCTGACGACGTCCGGCATCAGGAAGTAGAGACGATGTTGCATGATCTTCTCCTCAAGCGCGGTGCGCGCGCGCCTTAAGGACGTTCTAGATCAGTTCGCCAGCCGCAACAAGGCGGCGCATCGATCTTTTCGCTGTGCGCCGCAGCAAGGGTGCGGCGGCCGGCACCGCAGCCTTGCAGATGCGCGCCAGGCGCAACATCCGGCGGATTACTGATCAGCCGGGGTAGCTGACTTGAGTTGCGCTTCCAGCGCGGCCACGCGCGTTTCGAGTTCTTCCAGACGTGCACGCGTACGTGCCAGCACTTGCGATTGCACGTCGAATTCCTCACGCGTGACCAGATCGAGCTTGGAAAAGCCCTGCGTCATCATTGCGCGGACATTCTTTTCGATGTCGGCCGCCGGCGAGTTACGCAGCGCTTCGCTCACGCGGTTTTGGAAGTCGGAAAAGAGATCGGTGGGTTTCATGTTGTTTGCTCCGTGGGTCGTGCTGTCTGCGCCAAGCCGGTGCATGCACCGCAACTGTGCGAGGAAATTGCTGTGCCGTGGTGCGAAGGCCTGCGTTTGGCGCGTGGTTTCGGTGCTGCCGGCCGCGATGGTACCGGCTGAGCGCTTCGAACGGCACACCTTGCGTCAAATCTCGCTGCGATGCGGCATTGGCGGCGCCACACAAACGGGGACAGAACGACGGGTCGCAGTTTCCGCACCCGGCCGTGTAGGCCACTGCATAAGGCTGAAATCACTCTATCACATGGTTTTCATCGCGCCATGACGGGGTAAGCCACCATGACGGAAAGCCGCGTCTAGCAACCTTTGGCGGGCAGCGATTGCCGCCACGTGCGACCCGTCCCCAATTTCTTCCGCTTTCCGCTGCCGCGGCAGCGTGACGCTGTAACCGAAGACGCCCTCCAATCCGACGACATCGACATGGCATGACAGTTGCAGAACTGGAGCGAATTTTTTTCCATCGCCGTTGCGACTTTCTAAAGGGGGAGAGCCGTTATGAAGAAGTTTGCGTACGCAGCCAGCCTTGTACTCCTGACCGGTGCCGTTGCCGGTGTGAGCCAATCCGCCATCGCGCAGTCTGCACCTGCGTCTGGCGCACCGGCCGCCGCGCCCGCGCCGGCGCCTGCTGCGCTCACGGCCAACGTCACGCTGGCCAGCCAATACCGCTATCGCGGCATCATGCAGACCAACAACAAGCCGGCCATTCAGGGCGGCTTTGACTACGCCATTCCGGGCGGTGTGTTGCCCGAGGGCTTCTACATCGGCAACTGGAACTCGTCGATCAGCTGGTTGAGCGATTCGAACTCGAACGTCTCCGCGCCGATCGAGATGGACTTCTACGGCGGCTACAAGACCGAGATCATCAAGGACGTGCCGATCGACGTGGGCGTGCTCCAGTACTACTACCCCGGCAGCTACCCCGACGGCTTCACGCGTCCGCACACGACCGAAGGCTATGCCCAGATCGGCTACGGCCCGGTCACGTTCAAGTATTCGCACGCGTTTTCGAACCTGTTCGGCACGCCTGATTCGCATCACAGCCAGTACTTCGATCTGTCGGGCAACTTCGACACCGGCTTCTGGGGCCTGACGCTGAACCTGCATGCTGGCTACCAGCAAGTGCCGCATCAGACCGTGCGCGCCTCGTATGCCGACTGGAAGGTCGGTGTGACGAAAGACTTCGGCAACGGCTGGGCGGCTTCGCTGGCCTACATCGATACGAACGCTTCGCGCGCGTTCTATACGAACACGCGTGGCAACTACATGGGCAAGGCCACGGCCCTGCTGTCGATCACCAAGACTTTCCAATAACGATGCGCGGCGGTGCTCCGGTGCCGCCGACCGAGGAGGAACCAGCATGAAACTCATCATGGCCATCATCAAGCCGTTCAAGCTCGACGAGGTCCGCGAGGCGTTGTCCGAAGTGGGTGTGTCAGGCATTACCGTCACGGAAGTCAAAGGCTTCGGACGCCAGAAGGGTCATACCGAGCTTTACCGCGGCGCGGAGTACATCGTCGACTTCCTGCCTAAAGTAAAGATCGAGGTGGCCGTGCCCGACGACGTGGTCGAGCGCGCCGTCGAGGCCATCGAAAAATCTGCGCGCACCGGCAAGATCGGCGACGGCAAGATCTTCGTGGCCGAGGTCGAACAAGTCATCCGCATCCGCACCGGTGAGACCGGCGGCGACGCCCTATAAGCCCCAATCCGCCAAGGAAGAGGTCAAAACATGAAAACCTGGTTCACACGATTCCTGACGGCTGGGGCCGTCGTTGCCGTGCTTGCAGGCGCTGTGATGTCGGCGCCGGCCGTTGCACAGGACAAGCCGGCGGCTGAAGCATCGGCGCCGGTTGCAGCCTCCGCTGCTTCCGAGCCTGCCGCTGCTGCACCGGCTGCAGCCCCCGCCGCTGCTGCAGCTCCGGCCGCCGCAGCTGCTGCGCCTGCTGCACCGGCTGCCGCTACACCTGTTCCCAACAAGGGCGACACGGCGTGGCTGCTGATCTCCACCGCGTTCGTCATCCTGATGACGCTGCCCGGTCTGGCGCTGTTCTACGGCGGTCTGGTGCGCAAGAAGAACATGCTGTCCGTGCTGATGCAGTGCATGGGCATCTTCTCGCTCATCATCATCCTGTGGGCCGTCTATGGCTACAGCTTTGCGTTCACCGAGGGCAACGCGTTCTTCGGCGGGCTCGATCGTCTGTTCCTGAAGGGCCTGACGCCGGATTCTGTGGCCGCCACCTTCAGCAAGGGCGTGGTGGTACCGGAATACGCGTACTTCGCCTTCCAGGGCGCATTTGCGGCGATTACCTGCGCGCTGATCATCGGCGCCTTCGCCGAACGTGCGAAGTTCTCGGCGGTTCTGCTGTTTGTGGTGCTGTGGTTCACCTTCAGCTACCTGCCGATCGCGCACATGGTCTGGTTCTGGCCGGGTCCGGACGGCTTTACCGACGCCAAGGCGGCCGAGGTGATGACCGCTAAGTCGGGCTGGCTGTTCCAGAAGGGCGCGCTGGACTTTGCCGGCGGTACCGTGGTGCACATCAACGCCGCCGTGGCGGGTCTGGTGGGTGCCTTCCTGTTCGGCAAGCGCATCGGCTTTGGCCGTGAGGCGCTCAAGCCGCACAGCCTGACGCTGACGATGGTTGGTGCTTCGCTGCTGTGGTTCGGCTGGTTCGGCTTCAACGCCGGTTCGGCCCTGGAAGCCAACGGCAGCGCCGCGCTGGCCTTCGTCAACACGCTGCTGGCAACCGCCGCAGCCGTGCTGTCGTGGAGCTTCGGCGAGTGGTTCGGCAAGAGCAAGCCGTCGATGCTGGGTGCTGCATCCGGCGCCGTGGCTGGCCTTGTGGCCATCACGCCGGCTGCCGGCTTTGTCGGCCCGATGGGTTCGATCGCGCTCGGCATCATCGCCGGCCTGCTGTGCCTGTGGGGTGTGAATGGCCTCAAGCGCATGCTGGGCATGGACGACACGCTGGACGTGTTCGGTGTGCACGGCGTGGGCGGTATCCTCGGCGCGCTGCTGACCGGCGTGTTCGCGGCACCGAGCCTCGGCGGCACCGGCATCTACGACTATGTCGCCAACAAGGTTGCCGACGATTACTCGATCGGCGGCCAACTGTGGATCCAGTTCCAGGGCGTGGCGACCACGGTCATCTGGTCCGCAGTGGTGGCGTTCATCTCGTACAAGATCGTCGATGCCATTGTCGGCCTGCGCGTGCCGGAAGAAGAGGAGCGCGAGGGTCTGGACATCACGTCGCACGGCGAAACCGCCTACGAAGACTGACCATCTGTCTCATCCTGCAAAAGACCCGGCTGCGCGCCGGGTTTTTTGTTACGCCGCCCCCCGAGCCGGACGTCCTTAAGTCCGATGTAAAAAACCTTCAATTGCCTCTCGTTATGCGGACGCTTACATTGCAGACGTGGTTTCCTCCACCTGCAGAACGCTCCCCGTATCTGTCAGGCTATTCCCCAAGCGCGGCAGCCCCGCGCTTTTTTTTGTCCGTCTTTTTTGTGTGGCTTGCTGCACTGCCGCACTGCGCCTCTTGCGAATCCCCGCTCCTGACCGCATATCGATAGCCCGCTGTCGTCTGCAAGCTATTGCCTGTTCCTCTACAATCGGAGTGGGCGATAAATAACATCAATAGGAAGGGTATGGTTCCGCACTTGATCACCGCGCTGAACGGGCCGCTGCTCGAGCTCGAGCAGAAGATTCTTGACGCCACGCCCGCCATCGAACGCTGGTTCCGCCTAGAATGGCAGGAACACACGCCGCCGTTCTACTGTTCCGTCGATTTGCGCAACGCCGGCTTCAAGCTGGCGCCGGTCGACACGAACCTGTTCCCGGGCGGCTTCAACAACCTCGCGCCCGAGATGCTGCCGCTGGCCGTGCAGGCCGCCATGGCTGCCATCGAGAAGATCTGTCCGGACGCCAAGAACCTTCTGCTGATCCCCGAGCGCCACACGCGCAACATGTTCTATCTGCAGAACGTGGCGCGTCTGTCGCAAATCATGCGCCAAGCCGGGTTGAATGTGCGCCTCGGATCGCTTTCGGAGGACATCATCGAGCCGACGCCGATCGACTTGCCTGATGGGCAACGCCTGGTGGTCGAGCCGCTCAAGCGCATCGGTACCAAGGGCCGCCGCTTGGGCATGGAAGATTTCGATCCATGCTCGATCCTGCTGAACAACGATCTGTCAGCCGGCGTGCCGCCCATCCTCGAAAACATCAACGAACAATATCTGCTGCCGCCGCTTCATGCCGGCTGGTCGCAGCGTCGCAAGACCAACCACTTTGCTGCCTACGACGAAGTGGCCAAGAAGTTCGCCAAGCTGATCGACATCGACCCGTGGATGGTCAACCCGTACTTCACCAAGTGCAGCGGGCTGGACTTCCATGAGCGTGCCGGCGAGGAAGAACTGGCTCACGCCGTGGAGACGGTGCTCAAGAAAACCGCCAAGAAGTACAAGGAATACGGCGTGACCGAGACCCCATACGTGGTGGTCAAGGCCGACGCCGGCACCTATGGCATGGGCGTGATGACGGTGCGCGATCCTTCCGAGGTCAAGGGCCTCAACCGGAAGGAGCGCAACAAGATGAGCGTGGTCAAGGAAGGCCTGGAGGTTTCCGAGGTGATCGTGCAGGAAGGCGTGCACACCTTCGAGAAGATCAACGAAGCTGTGGCCGAGCCCGTCGTCTACATGATCGACCGCTATGTGGTGGGCGGTTTCTACCGGGTTCACACGGGTCGTGGCGTGGACGAGAATCTCAATGCGCCAGGCATGCATTTCGTGCCGTTGCCGTTTGCGTCGAATTCGCTGCCGGACAGCCATGCCAAGCCGGGCGCCGGCGAGCCGAACCGCTTCTATATGTACGGTGTGGTGGCGCGCTTGGCGCTGCTGGCCGCCTCGCTCGAGCTTGAGAAAACCGACCCGAATCCGCTGATCTGATCGGCCGTACCCGCTGCAGAAGGAACCGCCATGCGCATCCTGTTCATCGCCGACCCGCTGTCGACGTTCAAGACTTACAAGGATTCCACCTTTGCGATGATGCGCGAGGCGGCAACGCGCGGTTACGCCATCTACACGTGCCTGCAGTCGCAGCTCACGCTGGCGAACAACGTGGTCGAAACCGTTGCCACGCCTATCGCCCTGACCGGCGACGAGCACGACTGGTATCGCGCCGGCGATGCGCGCCTGCTGCCGCTCACTGGCTTTGACGCAGTGCTGATGCGCAAGGACCCGCCATTCGACATGGAGTACGTCACCAGCACGTGGCTGCTGGAGATTGCCGAACGTCAGGGCGCTCGTGTGTTCAATAAGCCGCAGGCGATTCGTGATCATTCGGAGAAGCTCGCCATCGCGCAGTTCCGCGAGTTCACCGTGCCGACCGTCGTGTCGCGCGATGCCAAGCGCCTGCGCGAATTCCACGCCGAGCAAGGCGACGTCATCTTCAAGCCGCTCGACGGCATGGGCGGTGCGGGCATCTTCCGCGTGGGGCCGGATGGCATGAATCTCGGGGCGGTCATCGAATCGCTCACCGACAACGGCGCGCGCACGATCATGGCTCAGCAGTACATTCCTGCGATCCGTGAGGGCGACAAACGCATTCTCCTGATCGGCGGTTCGCCGGTGCCGCATTCGTTGGCGCGCGTGCCGATGGCCGGCGAAGTCCGCGGCAACTTGGCTGCGGGTGGCACGGGCAAGGCGCAGCCGCTGTCCGAGCGTGATCAGGTGATTGCGCATGCACTTGCGCCCGTGCTCTGGCAGCGTGGCCTGCTGCTCGTCGGCCTGGACGTCATTGGGGATTACCTCACCGAGGTCAACGTCACCAGCCCGACGTGCTTCCAGGAAATCACTCAGCAGACGGGCTTCAATGTGGCCGGAATGTTCATCGATGCACTGGAGCGCGCCGCAGGCAAGAGCAGCGGATTGGCGCGCAAGCCCGCCTGATATGGCGGCATGGCCCCTCCGCCGAGGGTCCTCCACAAGGGGGAGGTCCGGTACACGGCCGCTCAATTGCGCCAAATGGCCCTGATACAATCAGCGTTATACCGATTCGCTTTTCGATCATGGCAGGGATTCTGATCATCGCTCATGCGCCGCTGGCCAGCGCACTGCGCGATTGCGCTGCACACGTCTATTGCGGTCCGCCCGAGGGGCTGGTCGCAATCGATGTCCTGCCCGATGCCGAGCCGGCTGCCGTGTTGGCTCAGGCGCGCGACAAGCTCGCCGAACTCGTTGAGGCCAACGGCGCACTGGTGCTGACCGACATCTTCGGGGCCACGCCCGCCAATATCGCTTCGCGCCTAGCCGATCCGGGCCGCGTGCGCGTGCTGGCCGGCGTGAATCTGCCGATGCTCGTGCGCGCCATCTGCTATCGCTCCGAAAAACTCGAACAACTTGCCGCCAAGGCTCTGGCCGGCGGCGCGCAAGGCGTACTGCAGGTCGGCTCGACAGCCGTTCAGAACCAGGTTGCCAATCATCCAGACAAATATGCTGCAGAGGGATATCACCATCATCAATAAGCTCGGGCTGCATGCCCGCGCCTCCGCCAAACTCACGCAGCTCGCCAGCAAGTTCGACAGCCAGATCAAAATGTCGCGCAACGGCCGCCAGGTCGACGCCAAGAGCATCATGGGCGTGATGATGCTGGCTGCGGGCATCGGTTCCACCGTCACGCTGGAGATCGACGGCCCCGACGAGCACGACGCCATGGATGGTCTCGTCGCGCTCATCAACGATCGCTTCGGCGAAGGCGAGTAACCCGCCCGCCGCATTCCACTTCAACGCCGCTCCGGCCAGCGTCTATGCCTTTTACCCTGCACGGTATTCCGGTCTCGCGCGGCATCTCCATTGGCCGCGCCCACATGCTGGCGCGTGCGGCGCTTGATGTGTCGCACTACCTCGTCGACGAAGACAAGGTCGACGCCGAGGTCGAGCGCTTGCGCAGTGCCCGCGCCACCGTGCGCGCCGAGTTGGCCGCACTCAAGCGCGACCTGCCCACCGATGTGCCCGAAGAGATGGGCGCCTTCCTCGATGTGCACGCGATGATTTTGGATGACGCGTTGCTCTCGCAGGTACCGGAGACGTTGATTCGCCAGCGACGCTACAACGCAGAGTGGGCGCTCACAACGCAACTTGAAGAACTGATCCGCCAGTTCGGCGAAATCGAAGACGAATACCTGCGCGAGCGAAAGGCCGACATCGAGCAGGTGGTCGAACGCATTCTGAAGGTGCTGGCCGGCGCGCCCGCGTTGGCACCCGCGCCGGTGGCGGTCGGTTGCGATCCGGATGCTGGCATGATCGTCGTGGCGCACGATATTGCGCCGGCCGACATGCTGCAGTTCCGTGGCCAGACCTTCGCTGGCTTCGTGACCGACCTGGGCGGTCGCACCTCGCACACCGCCATCGTGGCGCGCAGCCTCGACATTCCGGCGGCCGTGGGAGTGCATAACGCGAGCACGCTGATTCGCCAGGACGACATCGTCGTCATTGATGGCGACAACGGCATCGTCATCGTCGACCCGAGCGCGTCGATCCTCGAGGAATACCGCCACCGCCGCAGCGAAGGCGAATTGCAGAAGAAGCGTCTCGAACGCCTGCGCCATACGCCCACCGTCACGCTCGACGGTACGCAAATCGATCTGCACGCGAACATCGAAATGCCGGAAGATGCGGCCGCGGCCGTCAAAGCCGGTGCCGTGGGCGTGGGCCTTTTCCGCTCCGAGTTCCTCTTCATGAACCGTCGCGGCGCGCTGCCCGACGAGGAAGAGCAGTTTCGCGCGTACCGCACCGCCGTGGAATCGATGATGGGCTTGCCCGTCACGATTCGTACCATCGACATTGGTGCCGACAAGCCGCTGGATATCCGCGACGACGTGTTCGAGACTGCGCCCAATCCGGCGCTGGGTTTGCGCGCGATCCGCTGGTCGCTCTCGGAGCCGGCAATGTTCCTGACGCAGTTGCGCGCGCTGTTGCGGGCGTCTGCGTTTGGGCCCATCAAGATTCTTGTGCCGATGCTCGCGCACGCCCGCGAAATCGACCAGACGCTCGAATTGCTGGCACGCGCCAAGGCTTCGCTCGATACCGATGGCGTAGCCTATGACCCGGCCATCAAGGTCGGCGCCATGATTGAGATTCCGGCCGCCGTGCTGATCCTGCCGGTGTTCCTGCGTCGCATGGATTTCCTCTCGATCGGCACGAACGACCTGATCCAGTACACGCTCGCCATTGACCGTGCCGACAACGCGGTCGCCCATCTGTACGACCCGCTGCATCCGGCGGTACTGCAATTGATCGCGCGCACCATTCGCGAAGCGCATCAGGCGGGCAAGCCGGTTTCGGTGTGCGGTGAGATGGCGGGGGACGCCACCATGACACGCCTGCTGCTGGGCATGGGCCTGACCGAATTTTCGATGCATCCGTCGCAGTTGCTGAGCGTCAAGCAACAGATCCTGCGCTCGGACCGCCCCCGCCTGATGCGCGAAGCGGAGCGCCTGCTGCACGCCTGCGAACCGGCCGAAATTGAAGAGGCGCTGAGCGCGCTGGCGCGGGCCTGAGTCAGGCGTTCGCAAAGCGCCGGCTGCACTGAGTGTCGTGCCGGCGCATCGTCTTTCTCGAGCGAAATTTCTCTGTAAGTGATTGAAATGACACGTTTTTCTCAGGAAAGACGGGTCGCCTGCACCTGCATGCCCCTCCGCTCAGAATGGGGTAGAACAAGAATTGTTCTCATTTCGATTCTCTGCTATTCTGGTTTCACAGCGCGCGTTCTGAGCGCTGCGGAGGAACCCCGTGTACGTCTGTATCTGCAACCAAGTGACCGACCGCGAAATCCATGGCGCCGCCCGTCTGGGCGTATCAACGATGGACGAACTCGCTGAAACGCTCGGCGTGGGGACGTGCTGCGGACAATGCCGGGACTGCGCCAAGCAGGTGCTCGCCGAAGCGGTGAGCTGTGTCCCTGTCGATCAGATTTTGGGCCGTGCAAGCACGCATGCCATAATCGAACGTCGCGACGAGCCCGTCGCCAATGATCAGGCCCTCGTGCCCGGTGCATTGGCTGCCTGATTTCCCGTCTTTTTTCTGTCGCCGCGAATTGCCGCCCTGGCGTTGAGCCTCGGTGGCATTTGTTGCTTTCTAGCTAGGCACAGGGCTCGCTTTGAACGGACGCGTGCGTGCGTCCATCACCGCAGTTGCACTTTGCTGGAGCCCCAAGAATGAAAGGCGATAAGAAGGTCATCCAATATCTGAACGCCCAGCTCAAGAACGAGCTGACCGCCATCAACCAGTATTTTCTCCACGCGCGCATGTACGGCCACTGGGGGCTCAAGCGCATTGCGGACCATGAGTACAAAGAGTCGATCGGCGAGATGAAGCATGCCGATCGCCTGATCGAGCGCATCCTGATGCTCGACGGCCTGCCCAACCTGCAGGACCTCGGCAAGATCTTCATTGGCCAAGACACGAAAGAGATCATCGAGTGTGACCTGAAGCTGGAGCGTGCCGCACACGGCACCGTGGTCGAAGGCATCGCTTACTGCGAGTCGGTGAAGGATTACGTCAGCCGCGAAATCCTGGTCGACATTCTGGATGACACTGAAGAGCACATCGACTGGCTGGAAACACAGCTCGAGCTGATCGACAAGGTTGGCATTCAGAACTACCTGCAATCGCAGATGGAGCCCGAGGGCGAGTAAGTCTCGTCAGGCGGCAAAAAAGAAGGAGGCCTTGGCCTCCTTTTTTGTTGCGTGCTTTCGGGCGCTTCAGTGTGTGCCACCGCAGACGGGGCATGACGGCTGGCGAGCGATCCGCATCGTCGTCCACTCCATCGATAGACCGTCGAGCATCAGCAGACGACCGGCAAGCGAACGGCCGATGCCGGCAACCAGCTTGAGTGCCTCCGCGGCCTGTACCGTACCAACCATGCCCACCAGCGGTGAGAACACGCCCATCGTTGCACACGCCACTTCGGGCGCAGGCTCGTCGGGCGGGAACAGGCAGGCGTAGCAGGGGCCGCCGGCAAGGCTGTCGAACACGCTGATCTGTCCGTCAAAGCGGATGGCGGCGCCCGATACCAGCGGCACCCTAGCCTGCACGCAGGCAAGGTTGGTGGCTTGGCGGGTGCCGAAGTTATCGGAGCAGTCCAGTACCACGCTCACGCCATCAAGGAGCGCAACGATCGCATCCGCATCAAGTCGGCGCTGCACGGCATTCACGCGGACGTCCGGATTCAATCGGGCGATGGCCGCCTGCGCGGATGCCACCTTCGGTTGCCCGACCGATTCCGTTGTGTGGATGATCTGCCGCTGCAGATTGGTCAAGTCCACCGTATCGTCGTCGACGATGGTGAGCGTGCCCACGCCCGCCGCCGCCAGATAGGGCAGGGCCGCAGCGCCCAGCCCGCCCGCACCGATGACAAGCGCGTGGCCCTCAAGCAGGCGCGTCTGTCCCTCGATGCCGATTTCGTCGAGCAGGATATGGCGCGAGTAGCGCAGCAGTTGATCGTCGTTCATGGTGGTGCAATGAAAAAGGCCGTGCATTGCACGGCCTCGTAAGTTTGCCAGTGTTTGCCGGCAGGTGTCTTAACGGGCGCCGGTGGGCTCCGGTGCGGGCTGCACGCCGCTAGCGGGAACATTCGGCTTCGGTGCAGCCGGCTCGGAAGCCGGAGCCGCCTTGCCCTTGAGCAGCTTGGCCGGGGCGCTCGATTCCTTGGTCGCCGGCGATTTCACTGCCTTGTCCGGCACCGCCGCCGCCGCTTCCAGCACCGACTTCGAGCGCTTGACCGGCTGACCCTTCAGGTCGGCAACCGCCTGTTGCAGCATGAAGTCTTCCGCCGAACCGAACTCGATCGGCTTCTTGTTGCGCTCCTTCTCGCGCTGCTCGGGCGTCTTCTTGGCGTTTTCTTCTTCCAGGCGACGCAGTTCTTCGATGCGGCGCTTTTCGCGCTCGGTCATCTCGGCTTCTTCCGACTCCTGCTTGTTGTGCAGGTGGCGTTCGGTGTCGATTTCGCGCGTGATCAGCGCGTCGTCCGGGTCGCCGTCCGGGTTCTGGTCAACCGGAATATCCGGGCGGATGCCCTTGGCCTGGATCGACTTGCCCGACGGCGTGTAGTAGTACGCGATGGTCAGCTTGATGCCGGTGTCGTTCGACAGCGGACGCACCGTCTGCACCGAGCCCTTGCCGAACGTCGTCTTGCCCATCGTCTTTGCACGGTGATGGTCCTGCAGCGCGCCGGCCACGATTTCGGAGGCCGACGCCGTGTAGGCGTTGGTCAGCACGATGATCGGCACGGTCTTGAACTCTGGGTCCAGACCGACCAGCGGATCGGAATCGAAGTTGCTCAGGCGGTAATTGGCGAAGGTCGCCTTGTACGTACGCTTGGCATCCGGCACCTGGCCGTTGGTCGATACCACCGTCGCGTCCGGCGGCAGGAACGCGGCCGACACGCCAACTGCAGCTTGCAGCACGCCGCCGCCGTTGTTGCGCAGGTCCAGGATCAGGCCCTTCAGGTGGGCGTCTTGTTTGGCCAGGTCATTGAGCTTCTTGGCCAGGTCCGGCACGGTGCGTTCCTGGAAGCTGGTAATGCGCACCCACGCGATGCCGTTGTCCAGCATCTTGGCCTTGACCGACTGCACCTGGATCTCGGCGCGGGTGATGGTCAGCGGGAACGTGCGCTCTTCCTTCTTGCGGTAAATCGTGAGCGTGACCTTGGTGCCCGGCGCGCCGCGCATGCGCTTGACGGCTTGCTCCAGCGGCATGCCGCGCACGGGTTTGTCGTCGATGCGGGTGATCAGGTCGCCCGGCTGCACGCCGGCGCGGAACGCCGGGGTGTCTTCAATCGGGTTGATGACCTTGACCAGGCCTTCTTCCTGCGAGATCTCGATACCCAGACCGGCGAAGCGGCCCTGGGTCCCTTCCTGCAGCTCCTGGAAGTCCTTCTTGTCCAGGTAGGCCGAATGCGGGTCGAGGCTGGCGACCATGCCCTTGATGGCTTCGGTCAGCAGCTTGTCGTCGTCCACCGGCTCGACATATTCGCGCTTGATCTGGCCAAAGATGTCCGCCATGAGCCTGAGTTTCTCCAGCGGAAGCGGACCGACCGTCGCGTTTTGCGCAGTCGCGGAAAGCTGGAGCGTCGCCAGAACCCCGGTGACGAGGCCGATGGCGATCAGGCTGATGTTCTTGAGCGAAGTTCGCATGTGTCGAGCGTGGACGTGGGAACAGTAGATAAACATGGCCCGGGACGGCTCGCGCACATCCCGGGCTACAGGCTTCGACAGTATAAAGGCGTTGGAGTGCCGTAGCGTCCGTTACGGATTATTTCGACTTGCCTTGGCTGGCCACCGCTGCCAGCGACGCGGCAATCGCTTCCTGGTCGCCCAGGTAGTAATGGCGGATCGGCTTGAGGTTGGCGTCCAGCTCATACACAAGCGGCGTGCCGTTGGGGATATTCAGGCCGACGATGTCTGCGTCGGAAATGCCGTCCAGGTACTTCACCAGCGCGCGGATGCTGTTGCCGTGCGCGGCGATCACCACGCGCTTGCCGCTCTTGATGGCCGGTGCAATCGATTCATCCCACAGCGGCATCACGCGGGCGACGGTGTCCTTCAGGCATTCGGTCAGCGGTACCTGCTCGCGCGTAAGACCTGCGTAACGGGGATTGCCGAAGGCGTCGTTGTCGGCGCCGGGCTCGAGCGCGGGGGGCGGCGTGTCGTAGCTGCGGCGCCATACCAGGACTTGCTCGTCGCCATATTGCGCGGCGGTTTCGGCCTTGTTCAGGCCCGACAGCGCACCGTAGTGACGCTCGTTCAGGCGCCACTCATTACGGGTCGGGATCCACATCAGATCCATTTCATCCTGCACATGCCACAGCGTGCGGATCGCGCGCTTGAGCACTGAGGTATAGGCCAGATCGAACGTGAAGCCGGCTTCACGTAGCAGTTTGCCGCCTTGGCGGGCCTGGGCGACGCCGGTGTCGGTCAGGTCGACGTCGACCCAGCCCGTGAAGCGGTTCTCCAGATTCCACGTCGATTCGCCGTGGCGGATGAGGACGAGCTTGTGCATGACTGCCATGATGAGAAGTGAGAAAACCTGCGTGCGGCTAGCTGCGGCGACGTGTCGTACGTCATCGTGCAGCCGCTGAAACCGACTATTTTATAATGCCGCGGGCATTGGGCCCCCGAATCGTTCGGCTGATGTTCGCCCACTAGACTTGCCCCGACCCATCCCAGGAAACCGATACCGTGAAGTTCTTCGCCGATTACAACAACCTCGCACTGCTTGCCGTCGCCATCGTTTCTGGTCTGCTGCTGCTCTGGGCGCCCATCCAGCGCCGCATCGCGGGCGGTGGCGGCGCCAAGGTGAGTGCTCCGGTGGCCACCCAGCTCATCAATCGCCGTAATGCCGTGGTGGTGGATGTGCGCGAAAGCGGTGAGTACGCAGCCGGCCATTTGCCGCAAGCCAAGCACGCGCCGCTAGGGGAACTTGCCGGCAAGGCTTCCGGGCTTGCAAAGAACAAAGAGACCCCCATCATCCTCGTATGCCAGACCGGCCAGCGCGCTGGGCGGGCGCAAGCAGTCCTGAAGCAAGCCGGTTACAGTGAGGTGTATTCGCTCGAGGGCGGATTGGCCGCTTGGCAGCAAGCGGGCCTTCCGGTTGTGAAATAAAGATACGAGGTTGAAGTTATGGCGCACGTGGTCATGTACAGCACCACCGTCTGCCCCTATTGCGTGGCAGCGGAACGACTCCTGAAGCAACGCGGTGTCGAGCAGATCGAGAAAATCCTGATCGATCGCGAACCCGGCAAGCGCGAAGAGATGATGACGCGCACGAACCGCCGCACGGTTCCGCAGATTTATATCGACGAGCGCCACATCGGCGGCTTCGATGATCTGTCTGCGCTGGACCGCGAAGGTGGCTTGGTTCCGTTGCTGGCTGCCTGATTCGGCGGCCCGGTTTGGCGACCTGCGCACCATACAAAAACGCCCGGCTTTGACCGGGCGTTGTACTTTTGGGCCGGCTCTCATAGCGGGCCCCATTTGGTCATGTACCATACGCGTTTTGCGCGGCGGACGCTTCCGCCAAGCACTGACCACATTCCATTTGAAGGCGAGTCATGAGCGACCAGCAACAGCAGCAACCGGGCCAGGATGGCCAGCCGTTCTTCAACATCCAGCGCGTCTATCTGAAGGACCTGTCGCTGGAGCAACCGAACTCGCCGCACATCTTCCTCGAGCAGGAACAGCCGTCTGTGGAAGTGCAGGTAGACGTCGCCGCTTCGCAACTGGCTGAAGGCGTGTTTGAAGTGACCGTCATCGGTACGGTGACGACCAAGGTGCAAGAGAAGGTCGCGTTCCTGGTGGAAGCCAAGCAAGCGGGCATCTTCGATATCCGCAACGTGCCGGCCGAACAGATGGACCCGCTGCTGGGCATTGCTTGCCCGACCATCGTGTACCCGTACCTGCGCTCAAACATTGCCGACACCATCGGTCGCGCCGGCTTCCAGCCGATCCACCTGGCCGAGATCAACTTCCAGGCGCTGTACGAACAACGCCTGGCCGCTGCGATGGAGCAGCAAGGTCAAGCCGGCGGCGCTGGTCTGGTGATGCCGGACGGCTCGCAGGCCACGCACTAATCAGTAGGCGCACTGCGCCAGAAGCCCGCGCCAGCCGCACGCTTGCGCGGGCTTTTTTTTGCCCGACCTGTTGCTCGATCTTTGCCTGACCGATGTTGAACACGCGCATGCGAATTTCCGTTTTGGGTGCCGGTGCCTGGGGCACTGCCCTGGCCAGCCACGCCGCACAATCGCACGATGTCGTGCTGTGGGGGCGTGACGCGAACCTCGTCGCGCAAATGGCCGCCACGCACATCAACGCGCCGTATTTGCCGGGCATCACGCTGCAAGCGTCGTTGCATTTTTCCGCTGATTTGCAGGCCGCGCTCGACCATGCGGCGAGCGACGACGGACTTGCCGTCATTGCCTCACCCGTCGCCGGGCTGGCTGACCTGGCGCGCACGATTGCCGCGCACGGCGGCGTGCGCAACTTGATCTGGCTATGCAAGGGTTTCGACCCCGAGACCAGCGCACTACCGCACGCCATCGTCGCCGATGTGTTGAAGGCGTCGGGCCGTACCGACCTCGCTGTCGGTGTGTTGTCTGGGCCGAGTTTCGCCAAGGAAGTCGCGCAGGGTTTGCCGTGCGCCATGACCGTCGCTTCGACCAGCGAGGCGCTGTGCAAGCTCACGCAGCGCGGCTTTCACCATCACGCGATGCGCGTGTACGCGAGCAATGACCTCGTCGGCGTGGAAGTAGGCGGTGCCGTCAAGAACGTGCTGGCCATTGCGACAGGCGCCGCGGATGGCCTGGGCCTGGGATTGAACGCACGCGCCGCACTGGTTACGCGCGGGCTGGCCGAGATGACGCGCCTGGGGTTGGCGCTTGGCGGTCGGCCGGAAACATTCATGGGGCTGACCGGCATGGGCGATCTGCTGCTGACCGCCACCGGCGATCTGTCACGCAACCGCACGGTCGGGATGCAGCTCGCGCAGGGCCGCTCGCTTGACGACATCCTCCACAGCCTCGGTCACGTCGCCGAAGGCGTGCGCTGTGCGCGTGCCGTGGCCGCTCTGGCACGCGCCAAGGGCGTGGACATGCCGATCACCTTTACCGTCTGTGAAGTCCTGTTCGAAGGGCTCTCCGCTGCGAAAGCTGTCGAGCGCCTGCTCCAGCGTGACGCCAAATCCGAATCGGCGCGCTAATCACACTTCAATAAAGGTGGAGGGCGTCCGGCTCAGGCGCCGCCGGCGAACCCGTTTTGCCGCCACGCTTCGAACACCACCACCGCCACGGTGTTCGATAGATTCAGGCTGCGGTTGTCCGGTCGCATCGGCAGGCGAATCCGCTGGGAAGCGGGAAACCACTCGCGCCGCTCTTCCGACAATCCGCGCGTTTCCGACCCGAAGACAAACCAGTCGCCTGGCTGGAACGCCATGCTGGCAAACGGCGTCGAGCCGCGCGTGGTGAGCGCGAACATGCGCGCGGGATCGGGCTGCGCATCGCGCAGGAAGGCGTCCCAATCAGCGTGCACGCGCATCGTCGCGTACTCGTGATAGTCGAGCCCCGCGCGACGCATGCGGGCATCTTCAAGCGGAAAACCCAGCGGTTCAATTAGATGCAGCTGTGCGCCCGTGTTGGCGCACAGGCGGATCACATTGCCCGTATTGGGCGGAATTTCGGGCTCGACAAGGACGACGTTGAACATGATCGGGCGGCAGGAGGCATTTCGGCGGCGAGCTTATCCACATTGGGAAGGGTTGTCACCTCGCCACAGCTTGGCACAGGTGGCGCGACACAATGTCGCATAAGCACGGAATCAGGGCGTGCGCAAGGCAACAACGTTGGTGACGCGGGTGGCGCCGGCGCGTTTGAGTTGCGTGGCAATCTCGCCCAGGGTCGTGCCGGTGGTCATCACATCGTCAACGACGCCGACATGGCGCCCTGCGATGCGCGCAGGCTCGGCGACAACGAATGCACCGTGCAGGTTTGTCAGCCGCTCGGCACGGTCCAGCGTGGCCTGCGCGGGGTTGTCGCGCACACGGTGCAGGGCGTTGGCATGGGCGGGAATGTCCAACTGGCGCGCCAGCTGGCGGGCAATCTCCCACGCCTGGTTGTAGCCGCGCGAGCGCAGGCGTGCAGGCGAGAGCGGCACCGGCAGCAGCACGTCTGGCAAGTCGCCCGGCGCAGCGGCGAGCGCGTTGCCCAATTGGCCGGCCAACCATGCCGCCAACGGCAATTGCGCCCGAAATTTCAACCCGGTGACAAGGTGGTCAAGCGGCCAGTCGTAGTCGGCAATAACGATGGTCGCGTCAAAGTCGGGCGTGCCGGCTAAACAGGCGCGGCAATGTCGGGCGGCGTGCCGCGCCTCTAGCGCAATGGCGCATTGGATGCAGCGCCGCCTATGCAACTGCGGGGCCAGATCGCCCATGCAGCCCTTGCACACCAAGCCGCCCTGCACCGCGCCGCAAAGCGCGCAGGCGCACGGCAACAGATGGCGCAAGCCGGCGCGAAACCATGCCGATAACGCGTGTTTGTGCATACAAAAAGCCACTATCCAAGCCGATTTGCGGCCACTGCGCTATCGGACGGCGCCTCAAACTGCGGGCCGGTATACTTGGCAACCGCAGTATTCCGCCCCGTCTTGTCGATGTCTGATCCCGCTCTTGTTCGTCCTGCCGCCTTGCGGCGCGCCTTCGATCGCCGCGCCGCGCGTTTCGCCGACGTGGATTTTCTGCTGCGCGAAGTCGGCAGTCGCATGCAGGATCGGCTGTCCTATATCAAGGCCACGCCCACGCGTGCGCTGGATTTGGGCTGCGGCCTGGGACAAGGCTTGGCGGTACTGCGCGCGCAATATCCGGACGCACAGATCTGCGGGATCGACTGGTCGTCCGCCATGCTGGCGCAGGCGCAGAAACTCGACCCACAGCGCACCGACGCGGGGTGGCTCGGCCGGCTGCTGAAGAAGCGGCCCGTCTTTGATTTTGCCCAGGCGGACTTCCGCGCGCTGCCGTTTGCCGGAGCTTCATTCGATCTGCTGTGGTCGAATCTGGCGCTGCACTGGGACCCGGAACCGCACGCGATCTTTCCGGAATGGCACCGCATCACCACGGAGGGCGGGCTGCTGATGTTCAGCCTGTTCGGCCCCGACACCTTGCGCGAGCTGCGCAGCGCCCTGGCTGGCATCGACGCGGGCGTCCACACGCTGCGCTTTGTCGATATGCACGATATTGGAGACATGTTGGTGCATAGCCGCTGGTCCACGCCCGTCATGGACATGGAGCAGCTCACGATTACCTACGAAACGCCGCAGGCGCTGCTCGCCGATGTGCACTTGCTTGGCGGCATGGCTGGTTTGACGGATGAGGCGGGCCGCAGCCTCGCCGGCGCCGGTCTGCACACGCCGCGCTGGCGCCAGCGGCTATTCGACGCACTCGATGCGCAACGCAATCCTGACGGGCTGATTCCGCTCACCTTCGAAATCGTTTACGGCCACGCCTGGAAGCTTGCGCCGACCCAGCGGCAGGCGCTGGACGAGGAGGGAAGGGCGATGATTCCAATCGATCAGATCGGCCGCAAACCGCGCGCCTGAAACGTTTTTAATGCGGGAACGGCATTGGCTGCACCTTGTCAAGCCGGGACTTGCATAAAGGCGCTTTACCTTGTTTGGGGTCAATCGCGGCCATATAATGCGCCAGTTTGTCGCAGCAGTCCCCCCAAAGGCCTATCCCGTTTTTTGCCACGGGCGAACCGTTCGGGTATGCATCCGAGGCAGGAGTGGTTCAATGCACGACATTGAAACCGCGCTCCACCCAGCATGCGGCGCGTCCACCATCTCGGAATCGCCGCGCAAGAACTGGCTCATGAAGCGAAACTGCTCGCTTTCAACCCGCCAGACTGGCTGGTCCACCCCCTTGGTCGTCATTCCCCCGTTCGTAATCGCTTGGTTTTCTGTCCGGCAAAGCGCGTGACTGGTGTTGCCTGACGCGGGGCTGGAGGTCGCGATTCTCGGATGGGCATTGCTGTACTATGCCCGCCACGCCTCCGATTATGGGCAAGTCAAGCTGGAGATGGCCGGCCCGTGATCTAGCAGGTGAGCGTCAGGCGGCGCAAGCTTGCGGACGAGCTTTCCCGGTGTTTGGGACACGGGCAACCAACCCAGGTCTCATGAGCCGCGCACCGGGGCAGAGTGGAATCTGTCAATTGGGTAGATAAAAAATGAAAATGTTGAATAAGACATTGGCAAGTTTGCTGGCGGCAGGCTCTCTCCTCGCCCTCAGTCAAACGGCCCTGGCAGTGGAAGACATGCCGGGCGGCCCCGCAGTGCGGCAGCTCAATCTCGCGCCTCCGGTCACCAAGATCGCCGCCGAGATCCATTGGCTGCACTGGATGATGCTGATCATCTGTATCGTGATCTTCATCGGTGTATTCGGGGTGATGTTCTACTCCATTTTCAAGCACCGTAAGTCGGTCGGCCACAAACCGGCGACGTTCCACGAAAGCACCACGGTTGAAATCATCTGGACCATCGTGCCGTTCCTGATCGTGATCGGGATGGCGCTGCCGGCCACCAAGGCCGTGGTCGCAATGAAGGACACCACCAATTCCGACCTCACCATCAAGGCCACCGGTTACCAGTGGAAGTGGGGTTACGACTACCTGAAGGGCGAAGGCGAGGGCATTTCGTTCCTCTCCACGCTCACCACGCCGCGTGACCAGATCAACAACCAGGCGCCCAAGTCGAACACATACCTGATCGAGGTCGACAACGAACTGGTCGTGCCGGTCAATCGCAAGGTGCGCATCGTCACCACCGCCAACGACGTGATCCACTCGTGGATGATCCCGGCGTTTGGCGTCAAGCAGGACGCGATCCCGGGCTTCGTGCGCGACACATGGTTCAAGGCTGAGAAGGTCGGCGTGTATCGCGGCCAGTGCGCTGAACTGTGCGGCAAGGAACATGCCTTCATGCCGATCGTGGTGCGCGTGCTTTCGCAGGACGACTACACCAAGTGGGTCGACGGCAAGAAGAAGGAAATGGCCGCCAAGGCCGATGACCCGACCAAGACCTACACGCTGGAAGAGCTGAAGTCGCGCGGCGAGAAGGTCTACACCGCCAACTGCGCGGTCTGCCACCAGCCCAACGGCAAGGGCGGCGGTCCGTTCCCGGCGCTCGATGGTTCGAAGATCGCGAATGGTCCGCTGGCTGACCACGTGAATATCGTCCTGCATGGCAAGAATGCGATGCCGCCCTGGGCTTCGGCACTCAACGATGTGGAAATCGCCTCGGTCATCACGTACGAGCGCAACAACTGGGGCAACCACACGGGTGACCTGCTGCAGCCGACGCAAGTGAAGGACGCGCGCGGCGGCAAGATGCCCGAAGGCGGTGGCGCCAAGACCGCCGCAACTGAATCCGCCGGCAAGGTGGCGTCCCAACAAGCGAACGCGGCCGAAGACCGCAACGCTGGCTGATTGATCGTCTGCGTGACGAACCGAACCCTAGGAGTTCCTCGATGAGCACCGCTGTTACGCACCCGCAAGATCACGCGCACGGTCATGGAGACGACCATGCGCACGACCATCCGCATGGCTGGCGCCGTTGGCTGTTTGCGACCAACCACAAGGACATCGGTACGCTGTACCTGCTGTTCTCTTTCACGATGCTGCTCTCGGGCGGCACGCTGGCCCTGCTGATCCGCCTTGAGCTGTTCCAGCCCGGCCTGCAGTTCTTCCATCCGGAGCTGTTCAACCAGTTCACCACGCTGCACGGCCTGATCATGGTGTTCGGCGCGATCATGCCGGCCTTCGTGGGCTTTGCGAACTGGATGATTCCGCTGCAGGTTGGCGCGTCCGACATGGCCTTTGCGCGGATGAACAACTTCAGCTTCTGGCTGCTGCCGCCTGCGGCACTGCTGCTGGTGGGCTCGTTCTTCGCACCGGGTGGCGCCACGGCTGCCGGCTGGACGCTCTATGCACCGTTGTCTGTGCAGATGGGCCCGGGTATGGACATGGCGATCTTCGCGATCCACATCATGGGCGCATCGTCGATCATGGGTGCGATCAACATCATCGTGACCATCCTGAACATGCGCGCGCCCGGCATGACGCTGATGAAGATGCCGATGTTCTGCTGGACGTGGCTGATCACGGCGTACTTGCTGATTGCCGTGATGCCGGTGCTCGCGGGTGCGATCACCATGGTGCTGACCGACCGCCACTTCGGCACGAGCTTCTTCTCGGCTGCAGGCGGTGGTGACCCGGTGATGTACCAGCACATCTTCTGGTTCTTCGGGCACCCCGAGGTGTACATCATGATCTTGCCGGCGTTCGGCATCATCAGCCAGATCGTGCCGGCCTTCGCACGCAAGCCGCTGTTTGGCTACAGCTCGATGGTGTATGCCACGGCTTCCATCGCCATCCTGTCGTTCATCGTGTGGGCCCACCACATGTTCACGACCGGCATGCCCGTGACCGGCCAGCTGTTCTTCATGTACGCGACGATGCTGATTGCGGTGCCGACCGGCGTGAAGATCTTCAACTGGGTGGCCACGATGTGGCGCGGCTCGATGACGTTCGAGACGCCCATGCTGTTCGCAATCGGCTTCATCTTCGTGTTCACGGTGGGCGGCTTCACGGGTCTGATCCTGGCCGTGGCCCCGATCGACATCCAGCTGCAGGACACGTATTACGTGGTGGCGCACTTCCACTACGTGCTGGTGGCCGGTTCGCTGTTTGCGCTGTTCGCGGGCTTCTACTACTGGGGTCCGAAGTGGTCTGGCTACATGTACAGCGAGACGCGCGGCAAGATCCACTTCTGGGGTTCGATGATCACCTTCAACCTCACGTTCTTCCCGATGCACTTCCTTGGCCTTGCTGGCATGCCGCGCCGCTATGCCGACTATCCGCAGCAGTTCGCCGACTTCAATGCCGTAGCGTCGATCGGTGCCCTGGGCTTCGGCCTGATGCAGGTGTATTTCTTCTTCTTCGTGGTGCTGCCGTCGTACCGCGGTGGCGAGAAGGCCGCCGACAAGCCGTGGGATGGCGCGGAAGGCCTGGAGTGGACCGTGCCGTCGCCGGCGCCGTTCCACACCTTTGAAGAACCGCCGCACGTGAAGTAATGCAGGTTTCGCGGGGCGGGCTGCCGATCCTGGCGCTGGCCCCGCGATCCTCCGGACAACGATGTCGAATCCAGAAAAAAGCCCAACACCCGAGCAACGCGCCGCCAATCGTCGCCTGGGGCTCATCCTCGGCACGATCGCGTTGGTTTTCTTTCTGGGTGTGATTTTCAAGCGCGTGGTGTTCGGCTAGCCCGACAGGCGACGCGCTGATCGCCGAACCGAGATTTCGCGAGACCCCTATGAGCCAGACACCGGCGCAGCCGGATCCGACCCAAAACGACAAAGCCCTCGAGCGCGGCCTGAACCGGTCCATGCTTGGCAAGCTCGCCGTTGTGGTCGTGATCATGTTCGGCTTCGGCTACGCGATGGTGCCGCTGTACAAGAAGATCTGCGAGCTTACGAACATCAACGTGTTGAACTCACGGGATGAAGATGGCGGCGCGCTGCGCAACTCGCAGGTCGACAAGACGCGCACGATCACGGTGGAATTCGATTCGAACAGCCAAGGGCCGTTCCGCTTCCGCCCCGTCAAGAACAGCATGGATGTGCACCCCGGCGAGATCAACCAGATCGTCTACGAGGTGGTGAACAAGGAGGGGCGTACGGTCGAGGCGCAGGCCATCCCGAGTTACGCGCCCAAGCAGGCAACCGAGTTCTTCAAGAAGATTGAGTGTTTTTGTTTCAAGCAGCAGACGCTGACGGCCAACGAATCACGCGAGATGCCGGTGGTGTTTGTGATTGATCCGGATCTTCCCAAGGACGTGAAGACGATCACCTTGTCCTACACTTTCTTTGAAATCCACGCACCGTCGGCCATTGCGCCGGCGATGCCGAACAAGGGAACGTGAGTACATGGACGAACTGAAGGAAGCAACCAAGCGACGCGCATCATTCGCACAGACGATGAAGGCGGTGTTCTGGTCCTTCTTCGGTGTGCGCAAGGGCCGCGATCATGACCGTGACATGGCGCAGTTGAATCCCGTGCACGTGATCATCGCGGGCATTCTGGCGGCGGTCATGTTTATCGTTGTGCTGCTGTTGATCGTGCGGGCAGTTGTC
Source organism: Ralstonia chuxiongensis (assembly GCF_024158925.1). Classification (NCBI taxonomy): domain Bacteria; kingdom Pseudomonadati; phylum Pseudomonadota; class Betaproteobacteria; order Burkholderiales; family Burkholderiaceae; genus Ralstonia; species Ralstonia chuxiongensis. The sequence continues at coordinate 627,465 of NZ_JAMYWC010000002.1, forward strand.
GGTTGAGGATTGAGAAGGTTGAGGAGACGGCCCTCGCAGCATGGGCTGGGCAACATCAAGTGGATTCCTAAAAAAATAGAGCTGGAGAAAAAGAGATGAGTGCGAATCGAGCAAACGCTCCGTACTACTTCGTGCCCGGGCCGTCGCGGCATCCGATTACGGCAAGCCTCGGCCTGCTGATCGTGCTGTTGAGCTCCGCTGCGTGGGTGAATGCTCAGCCCTGGGCCCCGTGGACGTTCCTGATCGGCCTGCTGTGGTTCCTCTTTGTGCTGCGTGCGTGGTTTGCCGACGCCATCTCCGAATCCGAGACCGGCAAGTACGGCGACCGCGTGGATGCCTCGTTCCGCTGGTCGATGAGCTGGTTCATCTTCTCGGAAGTGATGTTCTTCGCGGCGTTCTTCGGCGCGCTGTTCTATGCCCGCACGATTGCCATGCCGTGGCTCGGCGATCTGAACAACAAGCTGCTGTGGCCCGACTTCAACGCGCTGTGGCCGAATGCCGGCCCGGCTGGCACGGTGGCGCCATTCACGACGATGGGGCCGTGGCCGATCCCGACCATCAACACGGCGCTGCTGCTGACTTCCGGCGTGACGCTCACGTGGGCGCACCATGCGTTGCGTGAAGGCAAGCGCGCCCAAGTCATCCAGGGCCTGCTGCTGACGATCCTCCTGGGCTTCACGTTCATGGGCTTCCAGGCGTTCGAGTACATCCACGCCTATCACGAACTGAACCTGAAGCTGACCTCGGGTATCTATGGTTCAACGTTCTTCTTGCTGACCGGCTTCCACGGCTTCCACGTGACGATGGGCGCGATCATGCTGTCGGTGGTGCTGGGCCGCGTGATCAAGGGCCACTTCACGCCAGAGCACCACTTTGCGTTCGAAGGCGCCGCGTGGTACTGGCACTTTGTGGACGTGGTGTGGCTGGGTCTGTACGTGGTGGTGTACTGGCTGTAAGGCAGTATGGGATTGGAGTGGCGCCCTTTGCGCCGCTCCGCAGTCCGGCCACGACAGGCGAAGACAATGCCGCAGACGGGACACCGCTGCGGCGTTTTCGTTTTTCTGGCGTGAGCGATTTGCTGGCGGCTATTGGCCGAAGCGGATGCCGGTGCTGTGAATCCACCCCAGCCGGTTCGCAACCAGGATGAAGATGAATAGCGCGATCGAGAAACCGACGCGGAACATCAGAGAGCGAACGGTGCGGTTGCTGTGGCCTTTATCGCGCATCAGGAAGAACAGTGCGGAGGCAAGGCTGCCGAGGATCAGTAGAAACGCAATGGCAACGACGATGCGCATGGAGGGTTACGGGTTGGGCGATGAGGGGTTGGAAATGGCTGCCAAGCATTATCTCACCGAGGCTACGCAATGACCGTGCGCGTGCCGATGCGGCGTTGGTTTGCGCCTGTGCCGATGCTGGCGGGTGTGGCGCTGATCGCGCTCACGTGCTCGCTCGGGCGTTGGCAGCTTTCGCGCGCGCACGAGCGCATCGAGCGGCAGGCCCGCATCGTGGCGCTGGAAAATGCGCCCGCCCAGCGCATCACTGCTCAGCCCGTGACGGCAGATTCAGTGATGTACCGACCGGTGCTGCTGCGCGGAACGTTCGATGTGGCGCACACGGTGCTGCTGGAAAATCGCCCACACGTCACCAACGACGTATCGCACCCCGGGTTCGAAGTGCTCATCCCGCTCAAGCTGGAAGGGGCGGGCGGGCGTGCGGTGTTGGTCAACCGGGGCTGGTTGCCGCGCGATCCGGCCGATCGCACGCGCATCGCGCCGTACACCACGCCAGAGGGCGAAGTGCAGGTCGAAGGGATGGCGGTGCCACATGCCAGCCGGGTCTTCAGTCTGGGCCGCAAGGATGGCTCGGATGAAGTTGGCCAGCGACTTAGGCAGAATATCGACCTCGACGCTTTCTCGCGCGAAATCAGTGTGCCGCTCCAACCGTTTGTGGTGCAGCAGCAATCCGACGCGCAGGACGGCCTGTTGCGCGATTGGCCGCGCGCAGACCTCGGCGCCGACCGCAATTACGGCTATGCATTCCAGTGGTTTGCGATGGCGGCGGCGGTACTTGGGTTAATGGTCTTCTACAGCGTGCGGCGTTATCGCCGCTTGGCGGGCACATCTGAGCCCGCTTGAACACGAACTCGCGTTGCGGCTTAGTGCCGCAGCTGAATGTATTGGGAATCACATGGTGAATCAGGAATCCGCACCCGGCGCGCCCGGCACACTTGGCGCGTCCGAAGACCCGCGCATCGACGCGCGCACGCGTCGCGGCCGCTTGATGATGCTGTTCCTGCTGCTGGTGTGTGCCTCCCCGGTGATCGCGTCGTACCTTGCGTATTACGTCTTCACTCCGGCCGGCGGCAAGGCCGCGTACGGCGCGCTGGTCGATCCGCAGCGTCCCATTCCGGCCGGCCTCATGGTGCAGGACGAGCACGGCGCTGAAGTGCCGCTCGCGAGCCTCAAGGGGAAATGGCTGATGGTGTCGGTGGATCGCAGCGCCTGCGACGACAACTGCGCGCGCAAGCTTTTCACCATGCGCCAACTGCGCATCGGCCAAGGCCCGGACCGCGACCGAATCGTCCCCGTCTGGCTGGTGACCGACCGCGGCGACATCGACCCGCGCCTGATCAAGGCCTACAACGACGATTACGGCGCCGTGCGCTTCCTGCGTGCGCCCGAACTGCCGAAGAACTGGCTTGGCGATGGCAAGACGCCGCCCACGGACCACCTCTTCCTGGTCGATCCGCTTGGCAACCTGATGATGCAGTTCCCGAAAGATCCGGACCCGAAGAAGGTGCGCGCAGACATGACGCGGCTGTTGAAGTATTCGCGCATCGGATAAGCCATGCTGCTGCAACTCGCTTCCATCGGCATCCTGATTGCGTTGATCCCACTGTGCTACGTGCTGGTCAAAGGGGATCGCAACAAGTACCGCAGGCTGGTGTGGATCACCGCTTTCCTGACGCTGGACCTCATCATGTTCGGCAGCTTCACGCGTCTGACCGATTCGGGACTGGGTTGCCCGGATTGGCCAGGTTGCTACGGCACGTCCAACCCGTTTCACGCACGTGACGACATCCATGCCGCGCAGGTCGCCATGCCGAGCGGCCCGGTCACGTGGATGAAGGCGTGGATCGAGATGACGCATCGCTACTTCGCGCTTGCGTTGGGCGTTCTGATCATCACGCTGGTGGTGCTCGCGTGGGTCAAGCGCAAGGAGCTGAAGCAATCCCCGTGGTATGCGACGGCCGTGCTCGCACTGGTGTGTGTGCAGGGCGCCTTTGGCGCCTGGACGGTCACGCTCAAGCTGCAGCCTGCCATCGTGGTGACGCACTTGCTACTGGGCATGTCGCTGCTGGCCGCGCTGATCTGGCTCGGCTGCAAGAACGATGCACCCCGGGTGGTGGATGAGCGTGGCGCGTCGCTACGTGCGGCAGCGGCCATTGGGCTGGTGCTGCTCGTTGTGCAGATTGCGCTGGGCGGCTGGGTCAGCACGAACTACGCTGTGCTGGCTTGTACCGATTTTCCGCTGTGCAACGGCCAGTGGGTTCCGCCGATGGACTTTGCGCACGGCTTCACGTTCTGGCGCCAGCTCGGCAAGACGGCAAGCGGCGATTTCATCTCGCACGATGCGCTGGTCGCCATCCATTGGACGCACCGCGTGTTTGCAGTCGTCGTGCTGAGCTACCTGGCGTGGCTCGGCCTGCGCGCACGTCGCATTGGCGGCATCGGCCGTGTCGCGACGGTGCTGCTTGTCGTTCTGGCCGTGCAATTGGCGACGGGCCTTTCAAACATCGTGCTGGGCTGGCCGCTGCTGGCTGCCGTGGCGCATAACGGCGGCGCGGCCGTGCTGCTGTTGCTGATGGTGCGTCTGCATTACCTGATCGGGCTCGCACAAGCGCGGGCGCCGATGCCTGTGGCGGCTGCCGTCGTCTGAAAGCTGTCTGACCGTTTTTTATGAATACCGTGGCAACCCCAACAACTTCCACTCAACTTCCTGGCTGGCGAACGACCGCATCGCAGTATGCGGCGTTGACCAAGCCGCGCGTCACGCAGCTTGCCGTGTTCTGCGCCGTGATCGGCATGTTCCTGGCCACCCCGGGCATGGTGCCGTGGCCGGTGCTGATTGGCGGCGCGGTCGGCATCTGGCTGTTTGCCGGCGCTGCCTTCGCCATCAACTGCCTGGTCGAGCGCAAGATTGACGCGATGATGCGTCGCACGGCCTGGCGCCCCTCAGCAAGCGGCGAGTTGGGCACGCGACAGATCCTGGTGTTCTCGGTAGTGCTGGGCGGTGCGGGCATGTGGACGCTGCACGTGTTCGCCAACGACCTGACGATGTGGCTGACGTTCGCCACCTTCATCGGCTACGCGATCATCTACACCCTGCTGCTCAAGCCGGCCACGCCACAGAACATCGTGATCGGCGGCCTGTCCGGGGCGATGCCGCCGGCGCTGGGCTGGGCGGCCGTCGCCAACAGCGTGCCGGCCGAAGCGTGGATTCTGGTGCTGATCATCTTTACCTGGACGCCACCGCACTTCTGGGCCCTCGCGCTGTACCGCCGCGCTGACTACGCCAAGTCCGGCCTGCCGATGCTGCCGATCACGCACGGCGAGAAGTACACGCTGCTGCATATCCTGCTGTACACGCTCATCATGATCGCCGCGACCATCCTGCCGTTCGTCTACGGCATGAGCGGCTATATCTACCTGGCGACGGCGCTGGTGCTCGGTTTCGGCTTTCTCTCGTATGCGTGGCGCATGTACCGCAAGTACTCGGACGCACTGGCGCAGAAGACCTTCCGCTACTCGATCATCTATCTGTCGATCCTGTTTGCCGCGCTGCTGGTGGACCACTACTTCAAGTTCGGCCCGGCGCTCATGCAAAGCGCGGCGCTGTGACGCACAGGGCCGCCAGCAAGCATGTGCCGTTGGCGTTACGCTAGGCGGTCTGTTTCCAACACGATGACCATGCTTTCTTTCCGACACTTCCGCGCCGCGCTCTTTGCCATGCTGGCGGTTGCCGTGCTGGCGCTGACGGCGTGCAGCGACAAGCCCGCCTTCAAGAACCTCGACATCACTGGGTCCAAGAGCTTCGGCACCGATTTCTCGCTGACGGACCACACCGGCAAGCGCCGCACGCTCGAAGATTTCCGCGGCAAGGTCGTCGTCATGTTCTTCGGTTACACACATTGCCCCGATGTCTGTCCGACCACGCTGGCTGAATTGCGCGCCGTGATGGAAACCCTCGGCAAGGACGCCGACCGCGTCCAGGTGCTGTTCGTCACCGTCGACCCGGAGCGCGATACGCAAGACCTGCTGGCCAAGTATGTGCCGGCGTTCGATCCGCGCTTCATCGGCCTGCGTCCGGCCAACGAGACCGAACTGAAGAAGGTCGCGTCCGATTTCAAGGTGTTCTACAGCAAGGTGCCAGGCAGCTCGCCCGACAACTACACCATGGACCACACGGCCGGCAGCTATATGTTTGATCCGAAAGGCAACCTGCGCCTGTTCATCAAACATGGTCAGGGCCCCGAGCCGATTGCCCACGACATCAAGCAACTGCTGGCTGACTGATCTCCGGTCGCCGCCCAAAGAAAAAGCCCGCCAGTTTGGCGGGCTTTTTTTATGGCGAGGCGGGCAGCTTAGGCGAAAGCCTGCAGTGCGCCCTTCATCTTCTTCATTGCGGCCGATTCGATCTGGCGAATGCGCTCGGCCGACACACCAAACTCGTCAGCCAACTCGTGCAGCGTCGAGCCGCCCGATCCGTCGTCGTTCACATTCAGCCAGCGGGCTTCGATGATGCGGCGGCTGCGGTCGTCCAGCTTGGCGAGGGCGGCTTCGATGCCTTCGCTTTGCATGCGGTCGTTGCCACGCGCTTCGATCACGCGGGTCGGCTCGTTGTGCGTGTCCGCCAGGTAGGCGATCGGTGCGAAGGATTCTTCGCCGTCGTCCATCTGGCCTTCGAGCGCGATGTCGCCGCCCGAGAGACGCGTTTCCATCTCGCGCACTTCAGCGCCCTTGACGTTCAACTCGGCCGCCACGGCGTCGATCTCATCCGACGTGAAGGTCGCCTGCGCGTCCTGCTTGTGGCTGCGCAGGTTGAAGAACAGCTTGCGCTGGGCCTTGGTGGTGGCCACTTTGACCATGCGCCAGTTCTTCAGGATGTACTCGTGCATCTCGGCCTTGATCCAGTGCATCGCGTACGAGACGAGACGCACGCCCTGATCCGGGTCGAAGCGCTTGACGGCCTTCATCAGACCGATGTTGCCTTCCTGGATCAAGTCGGCATGCGGCAGGCCGTAACCGAGATAGCCGCGGGCGATCGACACCACCAGACGCAGGTGCGAGAGCACCAGACGGCGGGCGGCATCGAGATTGTCGTTGTCGCGGTATTCGCGGGCCAGACGCTGTTCTTCTTCAGCCGACAGCATCGGCACACGGTTGACGCTCTGGATATAGGCGTCGATGTTGCCCAGGTTGCCGGGGAACGCCAGCGCCCATCCATTACCGGCGTTGCCGGACGGCTGGGTGGCGATTGCGGAAACGGTATTCACGGGGATGACTGCGTTCACTCAGGACTCCTGTCGAAATCCAGTGGAGGTTTGGAGAGGCATCTTAGCACTCCAACCGGATGAGTGCTAATAGGACATTTTTGTCCGGTTAATAGTTCCCGTAAATCAAGGTGTCTTCATCAATAGTGTGATGTTTGCGCCGCAACAAAAAGCGTGTCATACGCAGTCATAGACCGTGGCGGGCGGTATCGGTTCTCGACTATGCCGCCGTGTTGCGGCCGCGTGACTTAGCCCAATAAAGTGCGCGATCGGCTTCGCGCAGGGCGGCGTCTGGGTCGCGTACTTCCGAGCCCGGGCAGGCGACGCCAATGCTCGTGGTGACGTGCAGCACCGTGCCATCCGGCAGGTGGATGGGCGGACGGATCGCTCCGACGATCTTTTGCGCGGTGTGCAGCGCATCATCCGGGGCGTCAATCGGGTCGAGCAGGATGATGAACTCGTCGCCTGCGAGGCGGGCGACGGTGTCGGTGCGGCGCACGGCACGTTGCAGGCGGTGCGCGACCTCCACCAGCACAGCATCGCCGGCGGCGTGGCCGTAGGTGTCGTTGATGTGCTTGAAGTGATCCACGTCCAGATACAGCACGCCCAAGGGCGCGGGCAGACGCTGACGGCGTTCCAGCGCGGCGCGCAGGCGCTCGTAGAGTTCGTAGCGGTTTGGCAGGCCGGTGAGTGCATCAAAGCGGGCCATGCGCGACAACTCCATCTCGCTGCGTTTGGCTTCGGTCACGTCCTGCACGAAGGCGTAGAAACCGCAGCGGCCGTCGCGCGCTTCTCCGGCATCGGGGACGAGCTGGCCGCGGAAATGCCGGGTGCGGCTGCGCGGGCCGTTGGCGTGCGGCTTTTCGTACCACGGCGCGGTGATCTCGAATTGGACGGATTCTCCGCGCTGGGCGCGCACCAGATACGGTGCTAGCAAAGCGTACGTGCCCGGCGTGAACACCCGTTCCGGCGTTTGGCCGCAGACCTCCTCGGGCGTGCGCTGCAGCCAGCGCGCATGCGTGACGTTGCAGAAAGTGAAGACGCGGTCGGGGTTGATGTGCGACACCAGCAGCGGCGCGTTGTCGAGCACGAGCTTGAGTGCGCGTTCGCTGCGCCCCAGGGCCAGCTCGGCACTCGTGCGGGCCGTCAGATCTTGCAGTACCGAGAAATAGCCGCGCAGCGTGCCGCGATCATCGTAGTCGGGAAAGTAGTGGCCGCTCAGGTAGCGGGGCACGCCGGTGCGCATGGACTGCATCTCGAATTGCACCGGGTAACCGGCCTGCACTTCCGTCATGTAGGGCAGCAGCGCGCAGTAATCCTCGGGGGCGTAGATGTCGCGCACATGGTGGTCGAGCGTCTCATCTTCATTGCGGCCGAAGGCTTCGAGCAGTGTGCGGCTGGCAAAGCGGACGATGCCGTCGGGGTCGACATAGCTGAGCTGCGCGGGCACGTTGTCGGCCACCAGGCGGAGTTGTTCGCGGCTGGCACGCAGGGCATCACGCCGGCGTTCGAGGCTTTCGTTGGCGGTGCGCAGCGCACGTTCGGACGCGGCCAGCCGGTTGGCAAACGGCCGCACCGTCAAGCGGATGGCCAGCACGCTGCCGATCATCAGGCACAGCATGAAGGCCGCAAGCCGCTCGAACTGCACCCGCATTGGGGCATACAGCTCGGCGCTGGCGATCTTGCTGATCAACGCCAGACCCGTGTGGCCGATGGGCGTGTAGCTGAACGACGTCGGCATGCCATGGATGTCCTGCCACTGGCCGTAGCCAGCCTCGCCCGCCAACGCCAGGCGCGACGGGAGCGGCCTGTGGTCGACCGTAAGTGGCGGCAGCTCGAACACATAGGCATCGAAGCGCTGCGGAAACGACATGGCGCGGCCGCGCGCATCAAAGCCCGACATCGCCAGCGTTTCGGTCATCCCCGTACCGCGTTGGCTGTTGTAGCGGCCGGTCATATGGGCGAGCGGTTGCTCGGCGACCAGCCAACCGATCTGCATGCCGTCTGCCATGACGGGCGTTTCGGTGCGCATGGCAAAACCGTGTACCCATTGCAGCGTGACACGCTCGGGCGCGAGGCCGGCGTGCACCCGAATCGACAGCTCCGGTTCAAGCGTTTGGGTGCCCAGGCTGACGACGCCCTCGCCTGCGAGCGTACGCAGTTGCAGGTACGAGTAGCCTTGCTCGCGATACGCCTGCAACGCACTCTCGCTGCGCAGGCGCGCTGCGTTGTCGGCCGGATGGCGCAGCACTTCCTGGATGTGCGTGGCGGCGGCCACCAGGCGCGGGCTTTCCGCGCGCATGGCCAGCAGTCGGTCGAACTCTTCTGCGTAGCTGGACAGGGCTTGCGCCCGTGTGGTGCCGAAAGTCAGTGTGGCGCTATCCACCTGGATGATGAACGCCGTAATGGTGGCCCCCAGGCTCGCCAGCACCACACAGCCGCCGCTGGTCCACACGATGGTGTCTTCCGGCGACAAGCGCAGGCGCAACAGACCAGGATGCCGGGCCACCGCGGCGCACAGCGTGCCCGTGACCACCAGCAGCGAGCAGACAGCAGCCGCGTCCGGGGCACGCCATCGCAGCCACGCCGGGTACAAGTATTCGAGTGCCATGGCGCGGCCGAGCAGGTCGCCTGCGCAGAGCAGCATCGCGAAGCCGATGAAGCCCCAGAACCACTGCGCGCGGTGCGGTTTGCGCAGGGTGGGCACGAGGCTCAGTGCGATTGCTGATGCGGCCATCGCCAGGGCGTGGCTGGGGTGCATGCCGCCAATCCATCCGGTCACCCATTGGCGGTCGAGCCAGACGTGCAGGCCAGGAAAGTCCAGTCCGATCGGCCATCCCGTGATCATCTCGGCCAGCCGCAGCGCGGACAGCAGCGCCACCGCGCCGCTCAGCCCGCGTGCTGTCGGATCTGCCCAGCGGGCGTTTGGTCGAACCGTCCCGACTAGCAGCGCACCCAGGCCAGCGCCCAGCAGCGTCAGGTTGATCCCCGTGGCAAACACGATCAGCAGGCGGTCCGTGCCGAGCTTCACCGCCCATGGCCAATGCTGCAGCCAGCCGACCACCACGGTCAGCCCAATAAGGACGAGGAGAAAGCCGATGCCGCCGGCAATGGCGACAAGCGGCCGGCGAGGAACCATGTAGGGGACGCGTAAGCGGGGCGGTTTCGGGGCGGATGTCTTCTAACCGGAAGATCGGCGGAAAACCGCGCCGCTTGAGCGTTTTCACCCAAATGGGTGGGCTGGATTGCCATGTTTGCAATGTCGAGTGATCGAAGCGCCAATGAATGCGATGCACTCGGCACATCGCGTCGCCTCGCGTGCCGTCACGCAAGTTAGCTACACTGCCCGGACATCGCAGACACCGTTACAGGAGCCGTCATGACCATCGTCGTCAGCAAGGACACCGAAGGCCTTTTTCGTCACAAGATCACCTTCCCTGAAGGCGTGACCTACACCGACGTGCCCAAGCCGGCGGGCGAGGGCAGTGCGCCCGATCCGCACGCCTACTTTGATGCGGCATTGGCAAGCTGCAAGGCGCTGACCGTGACGCTGTATGCGCGCCAGCGCAAGTACCCGCTCGATTCGATCGACGTGGCCGTCGAGCACGACGGCAGCCAGGAGCGCCAGGGCCGCTACAAGCTGCGCACCGTCCTGACGCTGCACGGCGATCTGAGCGACGAGCAACGCGCCGACCTGCTGCGCGTGGCCGGCAAGTGCCCCGTTCACAAGCTGATGACCGAGGTGGAGATCAGCGTCGACACCGAACTTGCCGAGCGCGCCTGAGGAGCCTTCCGTCATGACTTCCATTCAGCACATCATTGGCCCGCACGTGCGCGACCTGGGCGGTTTCTCGGTCAAGCGCGTGCTGCCCTCGGCGGCGCGCCAGACGGTCGGGCCGTTCATCTTCTTTGATCACATGGGCCCCGTGGATTTCGCCCCCGGCGAAGGCATCGACGTGCGCCCGCACCCGCACATTGGGCTGGCCACCGTCACGTATTTGTTTGACGGCAGCATGGTCCACCGTGACAGCCTCGGCAGCGTGCAGACCATCACGCCCGGCGACGTGAACTGGATGACGGCCGGCAACGGCATCGTCCACTCCGAGCGCTCGTCGCCCGAGGGGCGTGAAAAAGGCGCGCGCGTGCATGGCATCCAGACCTGGGTGGCGTTGCCGAAGGATCAGGAAAAGGTGGACGCCAGCTTCGCCCACCACGCCGCCGACACGCTGCCCAAGCTCGAATGCCCTGGCGTGCAGGGCGTGGTCATTGCGGGGGATGCGTTTGGGCTGACGTCGCCCGTGAAGGTGAGTTCGCGCACGTTGTACGTGGCGCTGGAACTGGCGGCCGGTGCGTCGCTGGTGATTCCGCCTGAGCATGCAGACCGCGGGCTGTATCTCGTCGACGGCGCCGTCACCATCGACGGCGAGGCGCTCGACCCGCATCACCTCGCCGTGCTGGAACCCGGCGGCGACGTGACGCTCACCGCGCAGGCATCGTCACGCGTGATGCTGCTGGGCGGTGACCCGACCGACGGCCACCGCCACATCTACTGGAACTTCGTCGCCAGCGACAAGGCCGACATTGAAGACGCCAAGCAGCGCTGGGAGAACGACACCTTCGCCCACGTGCCGGGCGAGACGGAGCGCATTCCGCTGCCGTCCAAGTAAGACCGAGCGATCGATCAGGCAGCCTGCGCCGGTCGTGCACACCGCACGATCGCGCGGACCTGCTTGGCGATCGGCTCCGGCACCGGCTGCTTGCCGTCGAGCACCGCTTCAATCCATCGCGCCGTTGCCGCCACGTCCGTCCCCGCAGGCAATTCAGGCGGCGCATCGCTTGACCCTTCCACCGCTTCAATCACGGTTTCGTGTGATCCATCGTGCAGCCACTCCACCGCGCTGCCGCGCCGCGCGTCAGCCACGGCCTCGCCTTCGGTGCCGCGTGCGAGCAGCACATTGGCCGGATGGCGCAGGAAGTAATCGGTGAGCGTGTCGCGGTATTCCGGGTGCGTGTAGCTGACCAGCCGTAGCGCCTCGTGCGGGGCGTGTCCGCCAATGGGCTGCAGCATCTTCACCACCGTGTGGGCCGAATTGCGCAGGCCGACGATCTCGCGCTTGTCCAGCAGCGACGCCAGCTCTGGCGATAGCACGTCAATTGGCACGAACGCCAGCCGATCGCTCTCCAGGCGCTCGCGGGCGTCGTCCATGTGTTCGCAGACCGGCCAGCCAAGCGCTTCGAACAGCGCGGCCGTGGTGATGCGGCCGTCGAAGCGGCGGATGCCATGCACCAGCACCGGCACCCCTTCGCGCGCCAGCAGCTTGGCCAGCAGCGGCACGAGGTTTGGCTGGCGGCGGGCACCGTTGTAGCTGGGGATGACGACCGGCAGCGCGCGATCAGGCGTATCCGGTGCCGGCAGCGGCCGGCAGTGCGCATGCGTGGCTTCCAGCATGCCGTCGAGTTCTTCCGGCGTCTCCCCTTTGATGCGGTAGGCCATCAGGATGGCGCCGAGCTGCACGTCGGAGATGCGATTTTCCAGCATGGCGGTGAAGAGCGCCCGGGCGTCGTGCTTGACCAGGGCGCGGGCGCCGTCTGCGCCGCGACCGATTTCCTTGATGAAGCGGGCGGCGGGGAAGGGGCCGGTGGACGCAGCTTCTTCAGCGGAGGGGGTGGGGAGGATGGGGGGAGCGGGCATCAGGATGCTGGGCGGGGTGTTTGCGTGGGTTTGATCATAGCGCTGTGGTTTGCGCTGGCGCTAGCGTGGGACGTGGGATGTTTTTTGTTGGTGGTGAATCCCTTGTTTCAGCCCCGGCAGGGGATGAAATAGGGGATGGACCACCAAGGTCAAACAACAAAAAACATCCCCACCTAAATCACGCCGCCTCCGCCACCGGATGCCTCTGCTTCCGATACAGAAAATCCAACACCGCCGTCCGACAAGCGTGATACGCCGGATCATCAGCAAGAGCCATCCGATCCCGAGGCCGCGGCAAATCCACCCTCAACACCTCACCAATCGTCGCAGCCGGCCCATTCGTCATCATCACGATGCGATCCGCCAGCAGCACCGCTTCATCCACATCGTGCGTGACCATCACCACCGTGCTGCCGGTCGCGGCAACGATCTTCAGCAGCTCATCCTGCAGATGCGCCCGCGTGAGTGCGTCCAGCGCGCCAAAGGGCTCATCCATCAGCAGCACCTTCGGCTCCATGGACAGCGCCCGCGCGATCCCCACCCGCTGCTTCATCCCGCCAGAGATCTCGTGCGGATGCTTCTGCTCGGCATGCGTGAGCCCGACCAACGCCAGCGCCGCATGCGTGCGCTCACGCAGTTGCCCCTTCGTCTCGGTCTTCCCAAACACACGCTCGACCGCGAGATACACGTTGTCAAAGCACGTGAGCCACGGCAGCAGCGAGTGGTTCTGAAACACCACCGCCCGATCCGGCCCTGGCCCAGCGATCTCGCGTTCGGCCAGGATCAACCCACCCGTGGTCGGCCGCGTGAGCCCGGCAATGAGATTGAGCAACGTCGATTTGCCGCAGCCTGAGTGGCCGATCAATGCGATGCACTCACCGCGCGCGACCGTCAGGTCGATGTCGCGCAGGGCAACGAACGGGCCCCTCTTGGTCTTGAACGTCTGCCCGACGTTTTCGATGCGCAGGAATTTGTCTGTCATGGCGATCCCCCCAATTTCCCTCAAACCGCGTCGTACGAGAAGCGCCGTGCAATCGCCAGCAGCGCGTGCTCCAGCAGCAAGCCCACCACCCCAATCACGAAGATGGCGATGACGATGTGCTCCACCTTCAGGTTGTTCCACTCGTCCCATAGCCAGAAGCCGATGCCGACACCGCCGGTGAGCATCTCTGCCGCGACGATCACCAGCCACGCGGTGCCGATGGACAGCCGCACGCCCGTCAGCATGTACGGCAGCACAGCGGGAAACAGCACGCGCGTGAACACCTTCCACTCAGACAGGTTCAGCACACGCGCCACGTTCAGGTAGTCCTGCGGCACGCGCGTCACGCCCACGGCGGTGTTGATGACCATCGGCCAGATCGAGCAGATGAAGATCGCCCAGATGGCCGCTGGGTTGGCCGATTTGAACAGCAGCAGCCCAATCGGCAGCCACGCCAGGGGCGACACCGGCCGCAGCAGGCTGATGATGGGCGAGGCCATCGCATTCAGAAACGCAAAGCGCCCGATGATGAAGCCCGCCGGAATGCCGATGACCGCGGCCATGCCGAAGCCCGCACCCACGCGCGCCAGCGACGCCAGCACGTTCCAGCCCACACCTTGATCATTCGGGCCGTTGCGATAGAACGGATCGGCAAACAGCGCGACCGCCGCCTTCCACGTCACCGCCGGTGTGGGCAGCGCCGGGATGGCGGTGGCGATGCCCTGCCACGCCAGCACAAACAGCACAAAGCCCAACACGGGCGGAAAGCCGCGTACCACGGCGGCGACAAACCAGTCGCGCACGGCAAAGCGGCGATGTTCAGGGGCGGCGTCGGACTGCACGCCGGACAACGTTTTGACGAGCGTGTTCATGTCGGGCTCCATCGACGTGAGGGACCGCAATCAGAAATTCAGGAGGGCAGCGGCGTCAGGCTTTCAGCTTGAAGCCGTCGGCATACGCGGCGGGGTTCTTCGCGTCCCACACCACGCCGTCGATCAGCTTGGCCGTGCGCATGTCGCTCTTGGGCAGCGGCGTGCCGGTGGCGGCTGCGGCCTGCTTGTAGATGTCGACGCGGTTGATCTGCTTCGCTACGGCCAGGTAATCCGGATGCGCCTTCAGCAGGCCCCAGCGCTTGTGCTGCGTGAGGAACCACATGCCGTCCGACAGGTACGGGAAGTTGACCGCGCCATCGTGATAGAAGCGCATCGGGTCCGGGTCGTCCCAGGTCTTGCCCAGACCATTCGAGTAGCGGCCCAACATGCGGTCGAGAATGATGTCCATGTCGGTGTTGACGTAGGACTTGGCGGCAATGGTCTCGGCCGTCTTGCGGCGGTTTGATGCCGACGCATCGATGAACTTGCTTGCCTCCAGCACCGCGGCCGTGAGCGCACGCGCCGTGTTCGGATACTTCTGCACGAACTCTGCCGTGGTGCCCAGCACCTTCTCCGGGTGGTCTTTCCAGATGGCCTGTGTGGTCTCGGCGGTAAAGCCGATGTTGTCGGCAATCGCGCGGGCGCCCCACGGCTCGCCCACGCAGAAGCCATCCATATTGCCCACGCGCATGTTGGCCACCATTTGCGGCGGTGGCACGGTAATCGCCTTGGCGTCTTGCAGCGGGTGGATGCCATGCGCAGCCAGCCAGTAGTACAGCCACATCGCGTGCGTGCCGGTCGGGAAGGTCTGCGCGAACACATATTCGCGCTTGTCCTTCGCCATGACGGCCTTCAACGACGTGCCGTCCTTGACGCCTGCTTCCTTGAGCTTGGATGACAGCGTGATCGCCTGGCCGTTGTTGTTGAGCGTCATCAGCACGGCCATGTCCTTCTTGGGGCCGCCAATGCCGAGCTGCACACCGTAGATCAAGCCGTAGAGCACGTGCGCCGCATCCAGGTCGCCCGACGCCAGCTTGTCGCGCACACCGGCCCACGAGGCTTCTTTCGATGGCGTGATCTTGATGCCGTACTTCTTGTCGATGCCCAGCGTGGACGCCATGACCACCGAGGCGCAGTCCGTGAGCGGGATGAAGCCGACCTTCAGCTCGGTCTTCTCGGGCGCATCGGAGCCGGCGGCCCAGGCGCCGGCACGCACCAGCGGATCGATCAATGCCACGGCACTGCCTCCTGCAATCGTCGCCGCAGCTTTCATGATGCTGCGGCGCTTGGGGTTGATCGGGTTGACGAGGGCGTCGGTCTTGTCTGGCGCGGCCATCCATGGCTCCAAAGAAAAGGCGTCCCGACGCAGGACTGCCGCCCATCCGCAAAGAGGGTCGCGCTGCCGTGCATCGGGACGCCGTTGTCCCGTGCCGATACCCACGTTGGCACCGGCTTCGAAGCGACACTTGCAAGGGGTATGCCAACGTTGAGCGGTGGGGCTCGGCGTTTCGCGTTCGGAGCTCCACAGGCCGAGCTTTTTTCTCGGCGCCCCGAGCTCAGAGCTCCGCGTGCGAGGCTTTTAGCTCGGCAATCGGAGCTCAGAACTCGACGCGCGAGGCTTTTAGCTCGGCGGTTGAGGTTCGGAGCTCGGCGCGTGAGGCTTTTAGCTCGGCCGTTGGGGTTCGGAGCTCGGCGCGTGAGGCTTTTAGCTCGGCGGTTGAGGTTCCGAACTCGGCGTGTGAGGCTTTTAGCTCGGCGATTGAGGTTCTGAACTCGGCGCGTGAGGCTTTTAGCTCGACGGTTGGGGTTCGGAACTCGGCGTGTAAGGCTTTTAGCTCGACGATCGGGGTTCGGAACTCGGCGTGTGAGATTCCGAACGCCGCGCGCGACTGGTGCGTTTCCAGCGCCGGAGTTGTGCGGCGCACCAAAACTGGGCGGTGGCCCGACCGCTCAACTGGCCATCACATCGATCACGCGTTGGGCGGCTTCCACCAGCTTGATGTTGCGGTCCATCGCCATCTTGCGCAGGCGTTTGAAGGCGTCGTCTTCCGACAGGTTCATCTGCTTCATCAGGAGGCCCTTGGCGCGTTCAAGCACTTTGCGTTCGGCCAGCTGCGTCTTGGCGGTGTCCAGCTCGGCGCGCAGTGCACTCTCGTGCTCGAAGCGAGCGTAGGCAACATCCAGCACGGCCTTGACGCGCGTGGGTTTGATGCCGTCGACGATGTAAGCCGTGATGCCGGCGGCAAACGCCGTCTTGATGCGCGTGGCGTCGTCGTTGTCGGTAAACAGCACGATCGGGCGCGGCGCATGCTGTGTGGCCACGCAGACGTGCTCGATGGTGTCCCGCGCGGCCGATTCAGACGCGACGATGACCATGTCAGGCTGTGTCTCGGCAATGCGCTCTGGCAGTGTCAGGTCGGCGTCCGCCAGGCCCACATCCACAAAGCCAGCCTCGGCCAGTCCGGCGCGGATCAGCTCGAGGTTGATCTGTTCAGCATCGAGCGGATCGCGCACCAACAGCACGCGCATCGGCGCAGCCGGGTGTAGGGCGGCGGGCGGGGCAGATGGGGCGGGTGGTTTCGTTTGCATGGTGCAAAGTGGGGCAGGGTGCACGCCACTCATGCAAGAACCGCGCCGGGCCGGTGCGGGTGTATTCTCGCAAACTCGTCGGTCGCCGGGGGGCGGTGGCCGCAGTGTCCCCACCTGTTCCAATCCAGCTTAGCTTCAGGAGACCCGCATGACCGAGTTCGTCGTCACCCCGCCCGCCGTCAATGGCATTCCCGTCCGTGGCGGGCATGGCCAGTTTCCGGTGCGCCGCGTGTATTGCGTCGGCCGCAACTACGCCGCCCATGCCCGCGAGATGGGCTCCGACCCCGACCGCGAACCGCCGTTCTTCTTCTGCAAGCCGGCCGACGCCGTGCGCTACGTTGCCGACGGTGAGACCGGCCAGTTCGTCTACCCGACCGAAACCAAGGATTGTCACTACGAGATCGAACTGGTGGTCGCCATCGGCACGGGTGGCCGCGACATTTCCGTGGAAACCGCTGCCAACCACATCTACGGTTACGCCGTCGGCCTGGACATGACGCGCCGCGACCTGCAGAACGCCGCCAAGAAGGGCGGTCGTCCATGGGAAACCGGCAAGGCGTTCGACGGCTCGGCACCCATCGGACCGATCGTCCCGGCCAAGGATGTCGCCCACGCAGACAAGGGCGCTGTCACGCTGTCGGTCAATGGCCGCGAACACCAGCGCGGTGACCTGTCGGACCTGATCTGGTCGGTGCCGGAAACCATTGCGTATCTGTCGCGCCTGTTCGAACTGCGTCCCGGCGACCTGATCTACACCGGCACGCCCGAAGGCGTCGGCCCGGTCGTCGTCGGCGACCTGATGGTCGGCAAGATCGACGGCGTGGGCGAGCTGCACGTGAAGGTCATCTGATAGACCCGATAGAAGAGTCAGAAGCCATGTCGATCAAGCTGTACAACTACTTCCGAAGCTCGGCGTCGTTCCGTGTGCGCATTGCCCTAGAGGTCAAGGGGCTGCCGTACGATTACGCGCCGGTGCACCTGCTCAAGGGCGAGCAGATGGCGCCCGACTTCGTCAAGCTGAACCCCGATGCGCTGGTGCCCGTGCTGTGCGACGGCAACGATGTGTTGAACCAGTCTTTGGCGATCGTCGAGTACCTGGAAGAGACGCATCCCGAGCCCACGCTGCTGCCGGGCTCGCCGAGCAACCGCGCCCACATCCGTGCGATTGCGCTGGCCATCGCGTGCGAGATCCATCCGCTGAACAATCCGCGTGTGCTCAAGTACTTGAAGAACACGTTCAACGTGGAAGAAGAGGCGCGCAACGACTGGTATCGCCACTGGGTGAAGCTGGGGTTTGCTGCGCTTGAGGCGCGCTTGTCGGCGTCACCGCTCACAGGCGCCTACTGTGTTGGCGACACGCCGACGCTGGCGGACGTGTGCCTCGTGCCGCAGGTGTTCAACGGCAAGCGGTTTGATGTAGCGGTGGAGGATTACCCGACGCTTGCGCGCATCTTTGAGCACTGCATGGCGCAGGAGGCGTTTCAGAGGGCTGCGCCTGGGGTGCAGCCGGATGCGGTTTCCGCGTAATCTGCAGCGTTACTGCGCAAGACAAAACGCCTTGATCGAGTCAGGGCGTTTCTACGTTGAAGCGTTGCGCGCGAGGGTGGTCAACCCAACAACGCATCCGCAAATTCCCGCGCAGAGAACGGCTGCAGGTCTTCCACCTGCTCACCCACGCCAATGAAGTACACCGGCACCGGCCGCTGCCGTGCGATGGCGGCCAGGATGCCGCCCTTGGCGGTGCCATCCAGCTTGGTGACGATCAGGCCCGTGAGGCCCAGCGCTTCATCAAAGGCTTTGACCTGCGCGAGGGCGTTCTGCCCCGTGTTGCCGTCGATCACCAGCAACGTTTCGTGCGGCGCCGTGGCCATCGCCTTGGCGGTCACGCGGCGGACTTTCTTGAGTTCTTCCATCAAGTGCAACTGCGTGGGCAGGCGGCCGGCGGTGTCGGCCATGACGATGTCGATGCCGCGTGCGCGTGCGGCGTTCACCGCATCGAAGATCACGGCGGCCGGGTCGCCCGATTCCTGCGCCACCACCGTGACGTTGTTGCGCTGACCCCAGACCACGAGTTGTTCTCGCGCGGCGGCACGGAACGTGTCACCCGCGGCCAGCAGCACCGATTGGCCGTAGGTCTGGAAGTGCTTGCATAGCTTGCCGATGCTGGTCGTCTTGCCGGCGCCGTTGACGCCCGCGATCATGATCACCATCGGCTGTTCGCGGCCAAGCACCATGGTTTTTTCCAGGGGGTGCAGTAGCTCGACCAGCAAGTCGCGCAGGGCGGTCTTCACCCCTTCGGCGGTTTCGATGCGCTGAGCCTTGATGCGGCGGCGCAGTTCGCCCAGCAGGTATTCGGTGGCGTCGACCCCGGCGTCGGCCATCAGCAGCGCGGTCTCCAGCTCTTCGAACAGCGCTTCGTCCACCTTCACGCCAACGAACAGCGTGGTCAGGCCCTTGCTCGTCTTCGACAGGCCGGAGCGCAGGCGTGACATCCAGCCCTTGCGGGCCTGTTCGATCACGGCGGGCGTGGGCACGGTCTCGACATCGTCGGCTTGCACGTCGAGTGCGGGCTGCACGGCAGGTGCGTCCGGCACGGCAATGTGAGCCGGCGGTGAAACAGGTACGGGTGCGGGAGCGGGTGCAGCGACGGGCTGGGGGGCTGCAACCGGGGCGGGTACGGGCGCGGGGGCAGGGATGGCAGCCGGGGCAGGTGCCTGCGCGGCTTCGGGCGCCACTGCGGGCGTGGGTTCGGCGGCCGGTTGGGGCTCTGCCTTGCGCTTCTTCCAGAAACTAAACATCGTAAAAGGCAGTCTATTTCGCCGTTAGAATCAAGCGTCGAATTTTATCAGACAGCCCTTATGCGCTCTTCCATGCGAATCGTTTCAAACCGGGCTCGGTCGCGAGTCTGGCTATTGGCCGCGACGGCCCTGGCGGCGGGCCTGCTGGCCGGCCATGTTGGCGCGCAGGAACTGGCCGCTGCACCGGGGCGCCCGGTGGCTACCGCCAGCGGCGCCAAAGTGGGCGCCAGCCAGTCCGACACGCACGAATACAAGCTGCCCAACGGGCTGCAACTGATCGTCAAGGAAGACCACCGCGCCCCCACCGTGGCGCACATGGTCTGGTATCACGCCGGCAGCATCGACGAGCACAATGGCACCACAGGTGTCGCCCACATGCTTGAGCACATGATGTTCAAGGGCACCAAGACTGTCGGCCCCGGCGAGTTCTCCCGCCGCGTGGCAGCCCTGGGCGGCCGTGAAAACGCCATGACCACGCGCGACTTCACGATGTATTTCCAGCAGATCGAGAAGTCGCACCTGGCCGATGTGATGGGACTTGAAGCCGATCGCATGGCCAATCTCCAGCTGACCGACAAGGAATTCAAGCCGGAGATGAATGTGGTGAAGGAAGAGCGCCGCATGCGCATCGACGACTCCGCCCGTTCCACTGTCTACGAGCAGATGCTCGCTACGCTGTTCAACGCTGCGCCGTACCGAAACCCGACCATCGGCTGGCCGGGCGACCTCGACACGATGACGGTGCAGGACGCGCAGAACTGGTACCACGCCTGGTACACGCCCAACAACGTCACCGTGATCGTCGCGGGCGACGTGAACCCCGATGAAGTCTTTCGCTTTGCGCAGCGCACCTACGGCAAGCTCAAGCCGCATGCGTTGCCGCGCCGCTATGCACAGGAAGAGCCCAAGCAGATTGGCGTGAAACGCATCTGGGTGAAGGCGCCTGCCGAGAACCCGTACGTTGTGCTGGCATACAAGGTGCCGCGCCTGAGCGATGTGGAAAAAGACGTCGATCCGTACGCGCTGGAAGTCCTGTCGGCCGTGCTGGATGGCTATGACAACGCGCGCCTCTCGAGCCAGCTCGTCAAGGGCGAAAAGCGTATCGCCGACGATGTCAACGCCGGCTACGACGGCCTGAACCGCGGTCCGTCGATCTTCCTGATGGACGGCACGCCCGCCGACGGCCACACCACCGCCGAGATCGAACAGGCCCTGCGCGCGCAGATCGAGCGCATCGCCAAGGAGGGCGTGACCGATGCCGAACTGAAGCGCGTCAAGGCGCAGGTTGTGGCCGCGCAGATCTACAAGCGCGACTCGGTGTTTGGCCAGGGCATGGAGATCGGCATGAACGAGATGAGCGGCCTGTCGTGGCGGTCCATTGATCGCCAGCTGGAGAAGATCAAGGCCGTGACGTCGGCGCAGATCCAGCACGTGGCGCAGACGTACTTCAGCGAAGACAACCTCGTCGTCGCCACGCTGCTGCCGCAACCGATCGATCCCAACAAACCGGCGCGCAAGCCTGTTCCTGGCATGCGCGAAGAAGGAGGGCTGCGTTGATGCGCGCCATGTCTCTGACCCTGAAGACGGCGCTGGTCGCCATTGTTGCCGCGGCGGCGCAGAGTGCTCTGGCCGCGCTGCCCATCGAACACTGGACAGCCCCGACCGGCGCGCGCGTGTTCTTCGTGCCGAGCCCGTCGATCCCGATGCTCGACATCAATCTCGACGTGGATGCGGGTTCGCGCTATGAGCCAGCCGCGAAGGTGGGCCTCGCCTCGTTGACGGCCGGCATGCTCGACAAGGGCGTGGCTGCGCTAGGCAATGCGCCCGCGCGCGATGAAGCGGCGATTGCCGATGCGTTTGCCGATGTGGGCGCCAGCTTTGGCGGCGGTGCGGGCGGCGATCGCACCAGCCTGCGTTTGCGCACGCTGTCCGACCCTGCCGAGCGCGGCCCGGCCATCGCGCTGATGACGCAGATTGTCTCGGCGCCGACTTTCCCCGACACGGTGCTCGCGCGGGATAAGCAGCGCTTGGTGGCCGCCATCCGCGAATCGCTGACCAAGCCGTCGGTGCTGGCCGAGCGCGCGTTCGGCAAGGCCATCTACGGTACACATCCGTACGGGCAGACCGCTTCGCCGGAAACGGTGGAGAGCATCACGCGTGACGACATCGTGCGCTACTACCAGGCCAACTACACGGCCAAGCGCGCAGTGGTGACGCTGATCGGTGCGATCAGCCGTAAGGAAGCCGAGGCCATCGCCGAGCAGATCACGCGCGGCCTCCCCCCTGACGGTGCCACGCCGCCGGCGCTGCCCGACGTGAAGATGCCGCTGGCGAAGGCGGAGACGATCCGCATTCCGCATCCGGCGCAGCAGGCGACCATCATCCTTGGGCAACCGGGCATCGCGCGCGGCGACAAGGATTACTTCCCGCTGCTGGTCGGCAATTACGTGCTGGGTGGTGGCGGTTTCAGTGCGCGCCTGACCAACGAAGTGCGCGAGAAGCGCGGCCTGACGTACAGCATCGGCAGCTACTTTGCGCCAGCCGCGCAGCCCGGTCCGTTCGAGTTGGCGCTGCAGACGCGCAAGGACCAGACCGAAGAAGCGTTGGGCGTGGTGCGTGACACCGTTGCCAAGTTCGTCGCCGATGGCCCGACCGACGCGGAACTGAAGGCGGCCAAGGACAACCTCGTCAACGGTTTCCCGCTGCGCCTGGACAGCAACCGCAAGCTGCTGGACAACGTGGCCAACATCGGCTGGTACAACCTGCCGCTCGACTACCTGGACACGTGGACGCAGCGCATCGCGGCTGTCACGCGTGACCAGGTGCGTGCGGCATTCCAGCGTGCACTGCAACCGCAGACCATGGCGACGATCGTGGTGGGCGGTCCGGACAAGGCCGCCACGAACTGACGCACGGCGGCTTTATCCGAAAAACCGGCGGCATCCCCCGCCGGTTTTTGTTTGCGCTCGTTTTATGGAGCAACAGCCCCTAAAATCCCGCCCATGGCACCTCGTACCTCCAGCTCCAAAGGCCCCAAGGCCAAGACCGCCACGTCGCATGCGCGCGCACCGCAGCAGGTTCGCATCATCGGCGGGCAATACAAGCGCACGCCGCTCCCTGTGGTCGACGCCGACGGCCTGCGCCCGACCAGTGACCGCGTCCGCGAGACCGTCTTCAACTGGCTGGGTCAGGACCTGACCGGCTGGCGTTGCGCCGATATCTTTGCGGGCACCGGCGTGCTCGGCTTCGAGGCGGCTTCGCGCGGCGCCACGCACGTGACGCTTGTCGAAAACCACGCCCCGGCCGTGCGCGCTTTGCACGCCATCCGCGACAAGCTTGGCGCACGCATGGTCGACATCGTCTCCGGCGACGCCTTTGCCTGGCTCGCCCGCCAGCCCGATGCTGCGCTCGATGCGGTGTTCATCGATCCGCCGTTTGCTCAGGATTGGGCACTGCGAGCATTGGAAGCCGCAGCCCGAGTGGTCAAGCCAGGAGGCGTGATCTACGTTGAAGCGGCACAGCCGTTGGTGGATGTGAGTACTGATTCACATGGCGACGAGCCGGGCGCCGGCATCGCGTTGCCTGCCGATTTGGTGCTTCACAAACACCTGCGCGCCGGTGCGGTGCATGCACATTTGCTGCTCCGCAAAAACGGTTAAACTACGCCGCTCGCAACCGATGCATGAGCATCGGGCGGCACCTGCAACGCGGGTGCGCTCGGTCGGTATCGGTGGCCCAGGCGGCAGGCTCGGGACCTGCTGCGCTCGATAACGCAATGGTGTCCGAATGCAGTACCGGCGCGGCAATGTCCCACGCCGACGCTTGCGGATGCTCTTTTCCCCTTGGTGGAGGAACCATGGTGATCGCGGTTTATCCCGGCACTTTCGATCCGTTCACGCGCGGCCACGAAGACCTCGTGCGGCGTGCGTCCAATATCTTCGACGAGCTGATCGTCGGGGTGGCACAGAGCCCGAACAAGCGGCCGTTCTTCGCGCTGGAAGAGCGCATTGAGATCGCCCGTGAAGTGCTCGGCCACTACCCGAACGTGCGAGTGGAAGGGTTTTCCGGCCTGCTCAAGGATTTCGTGCGCAAGAACAACGCGCGCGTGATCGTGCGGGGCCTGCGTGCCGTGTCGGACTTCGAGTACGAATTCCAGATGGCCGGCATGAACCGCTACCTGCTGCCGGACGTGGAAACCATGTTCCTCACACCGTCGGATCAATACCAGTTCATCTCGGGCACGTTCGTGCGCGAAATCGCCGTGCTTGGCGGTGATGTGAGCAAGTTCGTGTTCCCGTCGGTCGAAAAGTGGCTCAAGGAAAAGACCGGCAAGACGGAAGGGTCGGGGAAATCGGAATAAAATGAAGCTTTGGCGAGCGCTGGCTCGCCGGCCATTTCAAGGAAGGCACCATGGCGCTCATAATTACCGATGAGTGCATCAATTGCGACGTATGCGAGCCTGAGTGCCCCAACGGCGCGATTTCGATGGGCCCGGAGATCTACGTGATCGACCCGGGCAAATGTACCGAATGCGTCGGCCACTTTGACGAGCCTCAGTGTCAGCAGGTCTGCCCGGTGGATTGCATCCCCAAGGACCCGGCCCATGAGGAAACGCACGAGCAGTTGGTGCAGAAGTACACCCAGCTCACCTCGGCACCACCACGCGCAGCGTGAGCACACAAAAAAGAGACGGCTTTGGCCGTCTCTTTTCGTTGGTGCCTACCGTTTCGTTGGCAGCACGCTTACTGGATCGGTAGCAGATCTTCCGGCCCTTCGTACGCATAGCCCGGCTCACAGACGATGCGGTAGTGCGGGTAATGCGGACGCGGCGGGCGCGGCACGATCGGTGTGGGCGCCACCGGCGCTTGCGCGAACGGCTTCGGGCCATTGCCAGGTTGGCGTAGCGCGCCCGCAGCCGGCGCGGGAGGTTGGCGGATCACCGGCATCGGCGTCGGATAGGGTTGCGGATATGGCGCCGGGTACGGCAACGGCCCCACGTAGACGCGATGGCAGTAGCGAACGCCTTCCTGCGCAACCACCACTTTCTGCCGTTGCTCGCGGCGTGCCTGTTCCGCCGCCTGCGCGGCCATCTGGGCCTGCCGGGCATCTTCCGCTGCCTGCGCTTTGCGGCGCGCGCTTTCCATCTGCTGCACTTCGGCGGCTTCGGCGCTGGCGCGTTCGCGGGCAGCTTTTTGATCGGCGGCGCTGGGCGTGTTGTCGATCATGGGCACGGCCTGCGCGCGCGTACCGCAGGGATGGTCGGAATAGGTCGTCTGGCCGTTCTCGCTGCAGCGATACACCTGCGCTTGCGCCGGCAAACTAGCCGCCAGGCCGAGCGCCAGCCCCGCCAGCACGGCGGCGCGTGAGGTCAGTTTGGCGAACGGTGTCATGGCGGTGTCCTCGGTGTCGGCGGATCAGCGCGCGGTGTGCAGGCGCATCATGGCCTTCTCAGCGTTGCCGGCAATCAGTTCGGGCAGCGCGTCCAGGCTCTGATCGATGGCGCGGTCGATGAGGTCCTGCTCTTCCTTGCGAGGCGCTTTGAGCACGAAGTTGGCGACGTCATGCTGACCGGACGGTGACGTGCCCGGCGGCAACAGGTTGCGCGGGTGGCCAATGCCCAGCCGCAGCCGCCAGAACTGTTGCGTGGTCAGATGTGCGGCAATGTCCTTCAGGCCGTTATGACCACCCGAACCGCCGCCGAGCTTGAGCTTGACAGCGCCGGGCGGCAAATCCAGTTCGTCATGCACGACCAGGATTTCATCGGGCATCACTTTGTAGAAGCGGGCCAGCGCCACGGTGGCCAGGCCGGAGCGGTTCATGAAGGTTTGCGGCTGCAGCAGCCACACCTCGTTGCCCCAAAGGTTGGCGCGCGCTGCATAGCCGTGAAAGCGCGTCTCGTTGCGCAGCGTCACGTTGCCCATGCGCGCGAGTTGGTCGACCAGCCAGAAGCCGGCGTTGTGTCGCGTCGCCGCATATTCGGCCCCCGGATTGCCGAGGCCGACGATGAGTTTGATCATGCGATTCGTATCAGTTTGAGGTGCAGGAAGCGCCCCTTGATCGTACAAGCATAGCTGCTTTCCGCAGGCTGGAGGCGGTGCGCCGCGCGCCGCCCAGACAGAAAAAAAGCCCGGCGAGACAGGCTCGGCGGGCTTCTTTCGCTCGCACCGAAGTGCGAGGTGCGGCAACTTAGGCTGCCGGCTTGTCTTCGCCTGCAGCAGCGCCTTCTTCGGCGGCAGCGGACTTCTCGCCAGCCGGCACGCTGATGTTGGCAACAGCCGGGTTCTCATCGCCACCGTGGGTGAGGATGGTCACGCCCTTCGGCAGTTTCAGGTCAGCGATGTGCAGGGTCTGGCCGATTTCCAGCGTACCCAGATCCACTTCGATGAACTCGGGCAGGTCGGCCGGCAGGCACGACACTTCAACGTCGTTCAGGATGTGGTTCACGATACCGTGGCCCAGCTTCACGCCAGGAGCAGTTTCCTGATTCATGAAGTGCAGGGGCACCTTGACGTGGATCTTTTCCTTGGCCGACACGCGCTGGAAGTCGACGTGCAGAACCAGTTGCTTGAACGGGTGCAGTTGGAAGTCACGCAGCAGCGCCTTTTCCACCTTGCCAGCCACTTCGATGTCGAGGATCGACGAGTGGAAGGCTTCCTTCTTCAGCGCGTGGTACAGCGCGTTGTGATCGAGTTCGATCAGCTTCGGCTCGGCGCCAGCGCCGTAAATGATGGCCGGCGTCTTGCCGGAATTGCGCAGGCGGCGGCTCGCACCAGTGCCCTGAACGCTACGCTCGAAAGCGACAACTTTCATGATTGCTCCAAACGAAAAAGACGACTCGCGACCAAGCCGTCTGGTGAACGGGGCGCCATATTGTGCCCCGCAGACACCGCAGAAGTGCCGTCTAGTCGACGTTTTCTGCAGTAAAGCCTTGAATTATAACAGTAAGCCGCTCGAGTGCCGAATCATTCCGCAAACAGCGACATGATCGAGTCACCGCGCACGATGCGAGTGAAGGTTTCGGCCAGCAGCGGTGCCGTCGAGAGCTGGCGGATCTTGCCGCACTTGATGGCGTCTTCGCGCAGCGGGATGGTATCGGTCACGACCACTTCGTCGAGCGCCGAGTCTGCAATGCGTGCAGCTGCGCCGCCCGACAGCACCGGATGCGTGCAATACGAAAACACTTGCTTGGCACCGCGCTCCTTGAGGACCTGCGCGGCTTTGCACAGCGTGCCGCCGGTGTCGATCATGTCGTCCATGATCACGCAGTTGCGGCCGTCGACTTCACCGATGATGTTCATCACCTCAGCCACGTTGGCCTTCGGGCGACGCTTGTCGATGATCGCCAGATCCACGCCGAGTTGCTTGGCGAGTGCACGTGCGCGCACCACGCCACCGACGTCAGGCGACACCACCAGCAGGTCTTCGTAGTTCTTCTTGCGCAGGTCTTCGAGCAGGATCGGCGACGCGTAAATGTTGTCAACCGGGATATCGAAGAAACCTTGGATCTGGTCAGCGTGGAGGTCCATCGTCAGCACGCGCTCGACGCCGGCGACCTCCAGCATGTTGGCCACGACCTTGGCCGTGATCGCCACACGCGCCGAACGCGGGCGACGGTCCTGGCGGGCATAGCCGAAGTAGGGGATGGCGGCCGTGATGCGGCGGGCCGACGCGCGCTTGAGCGCATCGACCATCACCATCAGTTCCATCAGGTTGTCGTTGGTCGGGGCGCAGGTGGACTGCAGGATGAACACGTGCTTGCCGCGCACGTTCTCCTGAATCTCGACTTGGACTTCACCATCGGAGAATCGGCCGACGAGGGCCTTGCCTAGCGGAATGCCTAGGTGCTTGACGACAGCTTCGGCGAGTTTCGGGTTGGCGTTGCCGGTAAAAACCATCAAGCCTTCGCTGCTCATCGGGGCACCTGTTTTTCGACTTCAGACGCGCCGGTTAGTTAAAGCACCAACCGGGCTATTGCTGGGAACATGAGGAAGAAAATGGCAGGGGCGGAAGGATTCGAACCTACGCATGCCGGAATCAAAATCCGGTGCCTTAACCAGCTTGGCGACGCCCCTACACAACCTATCGGTTACCGCCTCCATTGCAGAAGCGATAACTGCAAACCTTACACAGCAAATCTTGCGAGCGGGTGATGCGTCAGACCTGCCGCACACCGACCTTCCCATTCGGAAGGCACCTGATCCGCTACCGCTTGCGCATGCTCGACGTTCTCGAACGGAGCAAACACGCAGGCACCGGATCCGGTCATTCTTGCCAGAGGGCTGAATTGACGCAGCCAGACAAGTGCTCGGGCGATTTCGCCGTATTTCCTTTCCGCCACTGCTTGCAGGTCGTTGCGACCGTAAGCGAAAACAATTTGTTGGTCAGGAAAGTCCGTAATTATGGTGAGTGGCGTATCGCGTGTCAACCCTTCATCGGAAAAAATTGCGGGGGTGGGCACATGCACGCGTGGGTGAATCACCACGAAGGCGGCCGGCGGCAGCGTGATGGGCGTGAGTTCTTCGCCGATGCCCTCGGCGAAGGCGTTCTGGCCGAACACAAAGAAGGGTACGTCGGCGCCGAGCTTGAGGCCGATCGCCATCAGTTGCGTGCGCGGCAGATCAAGGCCCCAGAGGCGATTGAGCGCAAGCAGCGTGGTGGCGGCATCAGACGAGCCACCGCCAATGCCACCGCCCATCGGCAGGCGTTTCTCGATGGCGATATCGACGCCGTAGGTGCAGCCCGTTTCCGCTTGCAGCAAGCGCGCGGCGCGGATCACGAGGTCGTCATCGGCGGGCACGCCCGGGATATCGGTGATGCGCACGAGACGGCCGTCGGTGCGGCGCGCGAAATGCAGCGTGTCGCACCAGTCGATCAACTGGAAGACGGTTTGCAGCAGATGATAGCCATCGGGCCGGCGGCCAACCACGTGCAGGAAGAGGTTGAGCTTGGCGGGCGCTGGGCAATCACGCAGCTCGACGGGTGCGGAAGACATGACGAAGCGAGGCGTTACCGGTCGAGCACGAGCCGCACCGAGAGCGGGCCATTGGTGCCCTGCGGGCGGTCAAGATCGAGCCGACGGATGCCGACCTTGGCGCCGTCGGCATTATTGCCGTCGTCAGTCCAAGCGACGTAGTGGACAGTCCAGCCATTCTGCTCAATGGTTTCGGGGCGCGATTGGGCGTCACGTGCCACGCGTGCCGGTGTGCCGGGAGCGGGGCGGGCGCGCAGCCAGTCGCGCAGGCCCGAGACCGGCAGCGAAAAGCCGAGCGCATCCTGCATCAGCGCGTCGACTTCGGGGGCGCGGCGCGGCGGCTGGTTCGGCAGTTCGAGCGTGGCGCCCTGGTTGCTCTGGCTGACGATGGCCAGCGTCTGGCCCAGCGGCGACATCAGCTCAAGCTGCACGTCGGGTCCGCGCTCACGCCAGAGGAAGCTGCCGACGGCGCTTTGCTCGGCATTGTTCTGCGTGTAATGGGCTGAAAAGCGACCCTGATAGCGCGTGATGGTGGCATCGGCGTCTTGCGCGCCGGCGAAAAGATCGTTGGCTGGCCGCAAGTTTGCACAGCCGCTGAACAGCGCGCAGCCAGCGCCGAGCATCAGCGCGCCAAGCGCGCGCGTGAACCGCATCGCCATCAATTTGCGCTCACGGGAACATTGGGCACCGGCTGGCCGAAGCGGCGCAGCGTGTCGCGCAGCGTGGTGTCGTTCACGTCCAGCTTGGACGCTTCGGTCCAGACCTGGCGCGCGTCGTCCTGCTTGCCCGATTGCCACAGCACTTCGCCCAGGTGCGCGCCGATTTCGGCTTGCGGGGCGGCAGCCCACGCCTTGCGCAGGATATCTGTGGCGGCGGGCAGATCGCCGCGACGGTATTTGACCCAGCCCAGGCTGTCGGCAATGTAGGGATCATCCGGCGCCAGCGACACGGCTTTCTCCAGCAGCTCCTGCGCTTCCTGCAGGCGCACATTGCGATCGGCCAGCGAGTAGCCGAGCGCGTTGTAGCCGATGGCTTGGCCGGGGCGCAGGTCGATCACCTTGCGCAGCAGCGTTTCCATGTTGTCGTAGTGCCCGTCGTGCTCTTCGAGCATCGCCAGTTGGTACGTGTATTCGACGTTGTCCGGATCGCTCTTGAGCAGCTCGTTGACGCGGGCGCGGGCGCGGCCGTAAGCCTTGGCGTCCATCAGCATGCCAATTTCTGCCTGGCGGATGCCGTCCATCAGGGCCTGGCGGCGCGGGCCATCGGGCACGTCTTCGGAATCGGCGACGAGCTCGTCGAAGGTCTGCTGTGCCTCGTCGATGCGGCGCAGCTTGCCGAGCAGCTGGCCGCGCTTGATGCCCGCTGCCAGTGCGGTCTGGCCATCGGCGTCGCCGTTGGCGGAACCAGTGATCTTGTCGACCCAGCCCAGCGCGGCGGCGTAGTCGTGCTTTTCTTCAGCCAGCTGGGCGAGGCCCTGGTAGCCAGGTTCGGGGCTCAGCGTGGGCGACTTGGCGGTGACGGCGACGTATTCCTTCAGATAACGCTCGGCGTCGTCGTATTGACGCTGCTGCAGGTTCAGCAGGCCCAGGGCAAGCGTGATGCGCGCATCGTTGGGCGCGATCTTCTTGAGCGCTTCGAATTCAGCGCGCGCCTTGTCTTGCTGATTGCGCATGAGGTACATGCGGGCGAGCGTCAGATGGCCGTCGATGGACGCTGGCGCGGCTTTCAGGAAGCTGCGCAGGCCGGCGATGGCGGCATCGGGGTCGCCATCGGCACGCAGTTCGGCAGCGAGGATGGCGGCATCTTCATAACCGGGGCGCAGCTTGAGCGCGGCGTCCAGGTCCGTCAGCGCGCCGGGGACATCCTTGGCGGCAACCTTCGCGCGGGCCAACGCCAGATGCGTTTCGGGGCGCTGCATGTCATGCGAGGCGATACGCTGCAGTGCGCCTACGGCACCCGCCGGATCGCTGCTCTTGGACATCTGCTGCTGCAATTGCAGCAGGGCATCGGCACGCTGGCCGGGCGAGACCTTGTTCAACTGCGCTTGCAGTAGCGGTTCGACTTCCGGCCACTGGCCCGTGGCAACCAGCAGGAGTTGCTGCACCTGGCGTGCCGGCATGGACGTCGGTGATAGCTCCACCCATAGGCGCGCGGCGGTCAGCGCTTGCGCGGGGGAGCGTGTCAGAAATGCGATTTCCGTGGCGCGCTGGGCAAAGCGGGGGTCGCGCGTCTCCTGTGCGAGGGAGAGGTAGGTGCGGTACGCCGGTTCGACCAGCCCGCGCTGCAGCGACACTTCAGATGCCAGCACGCGGTACATGATGTCTTCAGTGAGCGCGACGCGCGGCAGATCAGTGCGCTCCGAACTCAGTAGACCAGTGCGCGGGCGCGAGCGCTCAATCTGGATGGCTGCGCGGCCGCCTGTGCCGCTTTCCTGCGCCACTTGGGCAATGAGCGGTGCACTGGCAGCCGACTGCGACGACCAGGCCGGCAGGCTCATCAGCCCTCCCGCCACCAGCGCGGCCAGGAGGGCCGTTCGGCTGCGCGGAAATCGCTGCGGGCGTTGCATCGCAGGCGAACGGGAGAGGGCGTGAGGCATGGTCTCGAAGCTCCGGATAAGGGTTCAGGGCATTGTAGCCTGACCGCTACAATCGCCCGCATCGTAAAGAAGGTTGGAGCAGCACATGGGATGGAGGTTCGATGCCTGAGTTGCCGGAGGTCGAGGTCACTCGCCTGGGTTTGCTACCGCATATTACGGGGCGACGTATTGTGCGCGCCGTGGTGCGCCATCACGGCTTGCGCTGGCCTATTGATCCGGCGTTGCCGGAGTTGCTCGCGGGCCTCACTGTCACGCGCTTGCTGCGCCGGGGTAAATACCTGCTCATCGAATGCATGCCCGCGGTAAGCCAATCCGCAAGCCACGCCGATGCCGCAGGCGGCTGGCTGTTGATCCACCTGGGCATGACCGGCACGTTGCGCGTGCTGGAGGCGCCCGTGCTGCCCGGCCCACACGATCACGTCGATATCGAGCTTGCCGACGCAACTGGCGTACGCATCACACTGCGCTATCGAGACCCGCGCCGCTTTGGTGCCGTGCTTTGGCACGCCGGGGACGAAGCCGGCTTGGCCGAACACCCGCTGCTGCGCAATCTCGGCATTGAGCCGTTCGATGCGCGATTCGACGGCGACTGGATGTTTGCCCGCACGCGGGGGCGCCGGGTTGCCATCAAGTCGGCGCTGTTGGCAGGCGACATCGTGGTCGGCGTGGGCAATATTTATTGTTCGGAGAGTCTGTTCCGCGCCGGTATCCGGCCGACCACGGCGGCGGGCCGCATCAGCCGGCCACGCTATGCGGCGCTGGCCGAGGCCATTCGCGCCACGCTGGCCGATGCCATCGCACGGGGCGGCAGCACGCTGCGCGATTTTGTCGGGTCAGACGGACAGAGCGGCTACTTCCAGCTCGAAGCCTTCGTTTACGACCGCGCTGGTCTGCCGTGCCGCGTGTGCGGCACGCCGATCCGCCAGATTGTCCAGGGGCAGCGCTCCACTTTCTACTGCCCGACCTGCCAGCGCTGATCGGCCTGCCAAGGGCATCGAAAGCCGCCTGAAAACGTGGTGCTGGAGCGATCTGGCCGCCATTTCGCAAGGTTTTTGAAGTGGGGTGTCCGGCCGCCGATGGCATCCCGCAACACTTGTCTGCCCGGGCTGGAGAACCTTGCGGAAAGTTCGCCCGGAAGCTGGCGGTTCGCTGTATCGTTCCACCTAAATTTGTGCATTTCTGTGCCGTAATTGGGCGGAACAGCGATGTCGAGGGGCGCGCGCATTTTTCTTTGCGGTCGGGTCGCGCACACAATAAGACAGAACGATGAACAACACACTGAGCACACAGTTCGAGCAGTACAGCGCCTGGCGCGCTTCGGTACTGCAGTCGGTGGGGGAATTCCAGGACTGGCTGCAAGCGCAGGAGCTGTATGACGCCCAGGCTGACATGCGCGCGCAGCGCATCCGCGGCGTCCTGCGCAGCGACAAACTGAAGGTGGCCTTCATTGCCGAGTTCTCGCGCGGCAAGAGCGAACTGATCAACGCCATCTTCTTTGCGGATTTTGGCCGCCGCATTTTGCCGTCGTCGGCGGGCCGGACCACGATGTGTCCGACCGAACTGATGTACGACGACAGCTACGCGCCGTCGATCCGCCTGCTGCCGATCGAGACGCGTCTGCATGATGCATCGACGGCCGATTTTCGCGATGCGGGCAGCCACTGGCTGTCAGTGCCGCTCGATCCGTCGTCGCCCGAGGGCATGCTCGAAGCGTTCCGCCACGTGGTGGAAACCGTGCGTGTGCCCAAGGAAGAAGCTGAACAACTGGGTCTCTATAACGACGCCGATCCTGACGCCGCGTTCTCGGTGGATGCCGCAGGCACGGTCGAAGTGTCGAAGTGGCGTCACGCGATCATCAATTTCCCGCACCCGATGCTCAAGCAGGGGCTGGTGATTCTGGATACGCCGGGCCTGAACGCCATCGGTACCGAGCCGGAACTGACGCTGCGCCTGATTCCCGATGCGCATGTCGTCGTGTTCGTGCTGGCAGCGGATGCCGGCGTGACCAAGAGCGACCTGGAGCTGTGGCGCTCGCACGTGGGCGGCGGCCAGCGCAAGGGCTGCATCGCGGTGCTAAACAAGGTCGATGGCCTGTGGGATCCGCTCAAGTCCGAAGAGGAAGTCGAGAACGAAGTCAGCCGCCAGATCATGACGACGGCGCAGGTGCTCGATATCGATGTCGAGCGCGTGTATCCGGTGTCGGCGCAGAAGGGTCTGGTGGCCAAGGTCAGTCATGACCATGAGCTGCTGGCCAAGAGCCGGCTGCCGGAGCTGGAGTCGGTGCTGTCGGATCAGCTGATTCCGCAGCGTCGCGAGATCGTGACCGAGCAGGTTCAACTGGCCGTGAAGGACATGGCCACCGGCGCGCAGCAACTGCTGCAGATGCGCCGCCGCGACATCGTCGAGCAGTTGTTCGAGCTGCGCGGCCTGCGCGGCAAGAACCACACGATGGTCAAGCACATGCTGATGCGCGTGCAGGGCGAGAAGGAAGAGTTCGAGCAGAGCATCGCCAAGTTTCAGGCGCTGCGTACGGTGTTCGGCCGCCACAGCGCGGAGATCATCAAGAGTGTGCAACTCAAGCAGATCCGCTCGACGATGCGCGAAGCACGCGAGAAGATGAAGGAGCGCGTGTTCTCGCGCGGCCTGCGCGACGACATGGACAAGCTCTTCGGCCACCTGACGGGCCTGGTGCGAGATGCCGCCAACCGCATCGACCAACTGCACCAGATGGTCGATGGCATGTACAAGAAGTTCAACGCCGAGCACGGCTTCACGCTGTCGCCGCCGCTGCGCTTCCTGGGCACGCGCTATGACGCCGATCTGAAAGAAACGCTGATGCTCGCGCACAACCACTTTGGCGCGTTCAGCTTCCTGACCCGTCCGAAGCCGCAACTCGTGCATGGTGCGTTCTCGACGGTGGCCAGCCGCGTGCTGGATACCTTCCAGGACATGAACCGCGACATCGAGATCTGGCTGAAGTCGGTCATGACGCCGCTCGAAGCGCAGGTGCGCGATCACCAGAAGCAACTGCGCAAGCGTGTCGATTCGATCGAGCGCATTCACGAGGCGACCGATACGCTGGAAGCGCGCATTACTGAACTCGAAGCGCTGCTCAATACGCTGGATGAGCGCAGCGGCACGATAGCCCAGTACACCGATCGCATTCTCGCGGCCGGAACGATTCTGGAGCGGCAGTCATTCGCGGCCTGACGCGCATCGCTGGTCACGGAGAAGGCGCCTGAGGGCGCCTTTTTTGTTCTGGTAGGATCGCCGCCAGCGCGCATCTTCTGCTCGCCGCTTCCCCATCACACGCATGACCGCCACCCCTCGCCGCACGCGCCGCGCCGCGCAACCTGCTGCCGTATTGCCTTCGCTCCCCGATGATTTTGCCGTGCGCGTCATCGCATGGCAGCAGCGTCATGGCCGCCACCATTTGCCGTGGCAGAACACCGGCGACGCATATCGCACGTGGCTGTCAGAGATCATGCTGCAGCAGACGCAGGTGAGCGCGGTGCTGGGCTATTACGCACGCTTCATCGAGCGCTTCCCGACCGTGCAGGCGCTGGCCGCTGCGCCTGCAGACGACGTGATGGCTGCGTGGGCCGGCCTCGGCTATTACACGCGCGCGCGCAACTTGCATCGCTGCGCGCAGATCGTGGTGGCGGAGCACGGCGGCATCTTCCCGCGCGATCCCGACGTGTTGGCGACGCTGCCGGGCATCGGCCGCTCGACCGCGGCGGCCATCGCAGCGTTTTCGTACGGCGTGCGCGCGGCCATTCTGGATGGCAACGTCAAGCGCGTGTTTGCGCGTGTGTTCGGCATCGATGGCTTTCCTGGCGACAAGCGCGTGGAAGACACCATGTGGCGCATCGCTGAAGCCGTGCTGCCGCCAGCCAAAGGCATTCAGCCGTACACGCAGGGTTTGATGGACCTGGGAGCCACCGTCTGCACGCGCGGCAAACCGGCATGCCTGACCGGCGAACGCGCCTGTCCGCTCGAATCGCTATGCGAAGCGCGTAGTGCCGATCGCGTGATGGAATTGCCCGTGCCGCGCCCGCGTAAGGCGATACCCGAACGGGCCGCGACGCTCGTCATCGCACTGCACGCTGACGCGGTCTTGCTGCAGCGTCGGCCGCAACGGGGCATCTGGGGTGGATTGTGGTCTTTGCCGCTGGTGGGCGAGATGGACGACGCGCTCGACGCGCATCCGTTGGATGCGGGCACCGTGCGTCGTGCCGCGCAGGCATATGGCGCGGTCTCGACCGTGGAAATGGCAGGCGCGCTCACGCACACCTTTACGCACTTCCGCCTGCATATGCACCTGCTGCGCGCGGACGTCACCATGCCCGTCGCGCTCAATGATGACTGGCGCTGGATACCGCTCGCGCAACTCAATTCGGTGGGATTGCCTGCGCCGGTGAAGTTGGCGCTGGAGACGCTGGTGCAGCCAAGCCTGATCTAGCCAGTTCGGCCGGGCTTGGCTGATACGGCATCACAGAATGTGATGCTGCTTCATGTAGCGATGGACGATCTCGATGCGCATGCCGGCATCCATCAGTTCCATCAACTTCTGCTTGGCTTTGAGCGGCACCGGCAGCAGTTCACAAAGTCGATTTGCGACCCAGCTGGGGCTGGTCCACTCATAGGGTTCCGCCATCGGGACGTTGCCATCTTCGCGTGATCCGAGCGTGGTGATGATGCGGCGCAGGGCGCCCACGCAATCGTCGAAAAGTTCGCCCTTGCAGTCTTCCACGTCCTGGCCGATGGGCTCGACCGTGCCGCGCATGAGGCCGTCGGGCGTAGTCTCGAACGAAAGCACCTTGAAGCGCTGCGTGCCGCGCACCTTGATCATGAGCAGGCCGAGTTGCTCCATGTCGCATTCGACGATGTGGGCGATGCAGCCCACGTCGACCGGTACGGTTGGGCCATCCGTGGCGGCAACTTCGTTGCCGCGCTCGATCAGGCAGACACCGAACGGCGTCTTGTCGCGCAGGCACGTGCGCACCATGTCGATGTAGCGGGCTTCGAAAATGCGTAGCGGGAGAAGGCCGCCGGGAAACAGCACCGTGTGCAACGGAAACAGCGGCAGCTCGGTGGGCAGCGGTGGCAGCGGCGAGAACGGTGAGAGAGCGATGTCTTCTTGCATGGACGGGCTTTCAGCAGACGGCGGCAAGACTTTCGCGTGGCGCCGCGCAAGAAGCCGCATCCAATGAGGCTGGCCAACGCGCTCGGTGTGTCTGGCGCGCAGTTCAGCCGTCTACGGCCAATTCGCGGTGGCGGACCAACACATTACCATGCGCGCGGAAGTACGTGGCAAGCCGTTCTGCGATGTACACCGAACGATGCTGGCCGCCCGTGCAGCCGATCGCGACGGTCAGGTAGCTGCGGTTGTCGGCGATGAAACTCGGCAACCACTTTTCCACGTAGGCGCGAATATCCTCTGCCATTGCAAGGACCATCGGCTGGCTTTGCAGGAAATCGATGACAGGCTGGTCGCGCCCGGTGAGTGGGCGCAGTTGCGTGTCGTAGTACGGGTTGGGCAGCGAACGCACGTCGAAGACGAGATCGGCGTCGGTCGGCACGCCATGCTTGAAGCCGAACGATTCGAACATCAACGTGATGTCATGCGGCTCGTCGCTGATGAATTCCTTGATGTACGCGCGCAGGGCGTTTGTGCGCAGCGTGCTGGTGTCGATGCGATGGGCCGGATCAGCAAGCGGGCTCAGCAGCTCGCGTTCCATTTCGATCGCTTCGATGAGCGAGGTGTCCAGGCCCTTGGCGGCCGCTTGCACGTTTGCGGCGGTGTCAGGGCGGCCGTTACGGATCGACAGCGGATGCCGACGGCGCGTCTCGGAATAGCGCTGCACCAGCGCGTTCGTGCTTGCTGTCAGGAAGAGCATGCGCACGTCGTGTTCCTTGCGCAGCACGGTGACCGTCTCGGGCACCTTGCGCAGCGATTCACGGCTGCGGATGTCAGTGGCCACGCCCAGATGCGTATAACCCTGGTCCGCCAGATAGCGCGCCAGTTCGGGGATGAACTGCGCGGGCAGGTTGTCGACGCAGTAGTAACCTGCGTCTTCGAGCACGTTCAGGGCGACCGATTTCCCTGAACCCGACATACCGGTGATGAGAATGATCCGCATGCCGCGAGGATAGCATCCCTGTATTGCAAAGCAGCGACCAGTAAAAAAGGCGACCGATCTGGCCGCCTTTTTTTACGAAGCTAAAGGAATGCTCAGCCCTTCGAGAGGCACTCTTTCTGGGCGTTCTTGTAGGCGTCGCCCTTCTTGCCCTTGTTGGCCTTAGAGCAGGCCGCCATCTTTTCCTGCTGCGTCATCGGCTTAGCGGCTGCGGCCGGCTTGTCAGACAGACAGCCTTTCATGAAAGCCTTGCGCTCGTCGCCCTTCTTGCCGGCGGCGTCCATGTTGCATTGCTTCATCTTTTCTTGCTGCGAATTCTTGGCTGCCGGAGCGGTTGCAGGTGCGGCCGGCGCGGCTGCCGGTGCGCTGCCTTGGGCGAAAACCTGGCCAGCCAGGAACGGGAGCGCGAGGGCGCAAGCGGCAAACAGTTGTTTCATCGTCGTGTTCTCCTTGGGTACCGTCAGAAGAGCGGGCGAAGACGGCCGCCGCGCTCGCGATGAACGCCGCCGCGTGCGTGCTCGGCGCATTCCCTCCCACAACGGAGAGGTCGCATGTCAGGTTGACGTTTCGTAACGAAAACTAGGGTAAAACCGGCCCGATAGCGAAACTTTGTGGCGACTTTGTTAAAGCAGGCGACCCTGAGGCGAGTGCGAGGCAGCTTCGGCCTGCATGGCGGCGCGCTGGCGGTCCATGAAGTCGCGCAGCGTATCGATGCCGCGCAAGCGCAGGATCGTGTTGCGCACGGCCGCCTCGACCAGCACGGCCAAGTTGCGGCCCGCCGCCACCTGGATCTTCACCATGTGGATCGGCAAGCCGAGCACATCGAGGTACTGCGAATCCAGTGGCAGGCGCTCGAACTCGCCATCGTTGCGGCGCACGAGCTGGACGATCAGCTTGATCTTCATCTTCCGGCGCACCGCCGTCTCACCGAAAATCGTCTTGATGTCGAGCAGGCCTAGCCCGCGCACTTCCAGCAGATTCTGCAGCAGCGGCGGGCAGCGGCCTTCGATAAAGTCCGGCCCGAGGCGAACGAAATCGACTGCGTCATCGGCCACTAGACCGTGACCGCGCGAGATCAGCTCCAGGCCCAATTCGCTTTTGCCCAGGCCAGAATCGCCCATGATCAGCACGCCCATGCCGAGGATGTCGAGAAACACCCCGTGCATCGTCACGCGCGGTGCCGAGATGCGTGACAGATACAGACGCAGATGATCAATGACCGCGGCCGACGAAATCGGCGACGTGAACAGTGGCGTGGACGAGCGGGTGCAGCGCAGTTCCAGATCGGGCGGCGGATCCACACCATCGGCCACGACCAGGAAGGGCGGCTCAAGCAGGATCAACTCGCCCATCTGCCGCTTGCGGTTTTCTTCCGACAAGCGCTGGTAATAGGTGATCTCGGGCTTGCCGAGCACCTGGATGCGATTCGGGTGGATAAGGTTCAAGTGCCCGACCAGGTCGGCAGCAGATGTCGCTTCCTTGGCGAAATCCACGTCGAACGCGCGGTCCGCGCCCTCCAGGCCGGCGACCCACGACAGCTTCAGATCAGCTGCGTTGTCGTCAAAGATCGATTGGGCGATGACGCCGGTCAGTTCCATAGCAGGGCACAGTGGTGCCGACGGGGCATAGCGCGTTCGCAATCGGTTGCGCTTGCCACCGATTGCGCTGCGATCAGGGCCGCCAGTCGGTCAGTAGCTGGTGAATCGCCTCGGGCGACGGCAGGGTGGCGAGGCCTTCGCGCATGTCTCGGTCGGACAGCAACTGGGCGATTTCAGAGAGGATTTCCAGATGCTGCTGGGTGGCCTGTTCGGGCACCAGCAAAAAGATCAGCAACGAGACGGGTTTGCCGTCCGGTGACTCAAAAGGCACCGGCTCCGATAGGCGCATGAATGCAGCCAGCGGTTGCTT
Source organism: Ralstonia chuxiongensis (assembly GCF_024158925.1). Taxonomy (NCBI): domain Bacteria; kingdom Pseudomonadati; phylum Pseudomonadota; class Betaproteobacteria; order Burkholderiales; family Burkholderiaceae; genus Ralstonia; species Ralstonia chuxiongensis. The sequence goes on from NZ_JAMYWC010000002.1 coordinate 666,566, forward strand.
GAGCCCCTTGATACGGCCATGCGGGATCGCCACGCCGGCGCCCAGACCCGTGGAACCAAGCGACTCGCGCGCAAACAGGTTGTCGGTGACGACTGCGCGCGTCACGCCGTGGTTGTTCTCGAACAGCAGGCCGGCCTGTTCAAATACCCGCTTTTTGCTGGTTACGCTGACGTCAAGGGCAATGTTCCCGGGCGGCAGCAGTTTGGCCAAGCGATTCATGTGCAATGCGTGAAATGAGCGGCGTCCTTCTGCACCAAGATGGCGCGCGGACAATGGGGTCATTATAGACCACGTGCCGCGCGGCTTTGTGCGGCGCACCAGCGGCGCACCGCGTAGGGCAGAGAAGCGAATCCCCCAGGGGCTGCGATCAGCCGATGCCGGCAATGTGCGCGCGGCATCGACCCTGTTTTTGCCAGCATCGCGCCAAAAACCGCGCCACGCCAGCATTCATACTTTCGTCAGATTTTAGCCCGACTTAAATCCGTTGCAATCGGATTCGTCACGAATGCACCACGGCATAAAAAAACCGCGCCAACTTGGGGCGCGGTTTTTGCGGTGCCGTCCTGCTATTGCTGCATCTGCACGGCCTGGAGGGCTTGGTGCTTCATGCTGTCACGATCGTGCCCTTGCACGCGGTCCTTGTACTTGATCACTTGCCTGTCCAGTTTATCGACGAGTAGGTCGATGGCCGCATAAAGATCTTCATGGTGTGATTCGACGAAGACGTCCTTACCCTTGAGGTGCAAGTTGATTTCCGCGTACTGACGCCGATCCTTCTCCTTGTGGTTATCGACCGATAGCAACACGCTGACGCCAATCACCTGATCGAAGTGCCTGATCACACGCTCCAGTTTCGTTTCCACGTACTCACGCAAAGCGGGCGTGATGTCCAGGTGGTGTCCACTGAGTTTGAAGTTCATAGCGGTTCTCCTTCTCAAGATGAGCCGCACCGGAACTGCCCGCGATGCGGCTATAAAGACTTGCGCAAATTCACTGCAGGGATCTTGAGGGCTTCGCGGTATTTGGCCACCGTCCGACGGGCCACCACGAATCCTTGTTCACCTAACAGCTCGGCAATTCTGCTATCGGACAGAGGATTCTTCGGGTCTTCGGCTCCTACAAGTTGCTTGATGAGCGCGCGTATCGCAGTGGATGACGCAGCCCCGCCGGTTTCCGTCGATACATGGCTGCCGAAGAAGTACTTCAACTCGAACGTCCCCATCGGGGTCGCCATGTATTTGTTGGTTGTCACACGGGAGATCGTGGACTCGTGTAGACCCAGTGTATCGGCTATTTCCCGCAAAACCAAGGGGCGCATGGCGATTTCGCCGTGCGTGAAGAAGCTCTTTTGACGCTCGACAATGGCTTGCGAGACACGCAGGATCGTATCGAAGCGCTGCTGAATGTTCTTGATCAGCCAACGTGCTTCCTGCAGCTTCTGCTGCAGATTGGCGGCCCCCGATTCACCGCGGCTGCCGCGCAGGATTTGCGCGTACATGTCGTTGATGCGCAGGCGCGGCATGACATCGGGGTTCAGTTGCGCCATCCAGCCAGCGCTCGTTTTGCGCACGATCACGTCAGGCACTACGAAATCCGCCTCAGCGCGGCCGAATGCATGACCCGGGAACGGTGTCAGTGAACGAATCAGCTCATGCGCTGCTTTCAGTGCGGGTTCGTCGACGGACAGTGCCTTCTTCAGACGCGTGTAGTCGCGCGCGGCCAGCAGTTCGAGATGCTGATTGACGATGATGAGCGCCAGCGCTTTCGCAGGCGAATCGAGCCGATGCAATTGCAGTGACAGGCATTCAGCAGCTGAACGCGCGCCGACGCCAGGCGGGTCGAAGCTCTGCAGCATGCGCAGGGCGGCTTGCAGTTCGTCGAGTTCGACTTCGAGTTCGGCGGGCAGATCCGCGAGGATTTCATCGAGCGTGCCCGAGAGATAACCTTCGTCGTCGAGCGATTCGATCAGGAAGATGACGAGGCCCTTGTCGAGCATCGACAGCTTGAGCGGCGCGAGTTGCTCCATGAGGAATTCGCGCAGGCTTTGTTCGGCTTCGCGCAACTGCAGCGGGGCGCGGTCGTCTTCGTCGGATTGCGGTTTGCGGGCGAAGTCGTCAAGGCTCCAGTCGGAGCGGTCGGAGCCGTAATCGCTGTCGAAATCGGCGCCGCTGTCGTGACCGTTCTCGTAGCTGCTGTCTGAGCTGTTGCTGCTGTCGGCACCGTTCGGTGCGGGCGGGGGCGATTCGGTGGGTAGGGGCGTGGCGCTGTTGCTTTGCAGTGCGTTCACGGAGCCGTCCGCGCCAATGCGCGCGGAGGTGTCGAGCCACTCATTTTCCCGCTCCAGCAGCGGGTTCTCGGTCAGGGCCTGCTCAACTTCTTGCTGCAGTTCGATGGTCGATAACTGCAGCAGTCTGATCGATTGCTGCAACTGCGGCGTGAGCGCGAGATGCTGGGAGAGACGGAGCTGGAGCGACTGTTTCATGCGGGCTATTCTATGCCCAACACTCGGTCGATGGAACGGATTTTGCTTTAAGGTGCGGCTTTGCCACGTCCTTAAGGCGTAAGCGTGCAGCGTGGCTTACATTCGGAAGTTATCGCCCAGATACACCTTGCGTACATCCTCGTTTTCGATGATCTGTTCCGGCATGCCTGCAGCCAGCACGGTGCCTTCGCTGATGATGTACGCGTGATCGCAGATGCCCAGCGTTTCTCGCACGTTGTGATCGGTGATCAGCACGCCGATATTGCGGTCTTTCAGGAAGCTGACGATGCGTTGAATCTCGCCCACCGCGATCGGATCGACGCCGGCAAACGGTTCATCGAGCAGGATGAAGCGCGGCGACGAGGCCAGCGCGCGGGCAATCTCCACGCGGCGGCGTTCACCACCCGAGAGCGACAGCGCAGGGTTGTCGCGCAGGTGGGCGATCTGCAAGTCGTCGAGCAGGCCATCGAGGCGGCGGTTGACTTCGTCTTGCGAGAGCTTCTTGCCGTTCTGTTCCTGCAGCTCGAGCACCGCGCGGATGTTTTCTTGCACGTTGAGCTTGCGGAACACCGACGCTTCCTGCGGTAGATACGACAGGCCCATGCGCGCACGCTGGTGGATTGGCAAGCGGCTGATGTGTTCGCCGTCGAGCACGATGTCGCCGGCGTCCAGCGCTACCAGGCCGACGATCATGTAGAAGGAGGTCGTCTTGCCCGCGCCGTTGGGGCCGAGTAGGCCGACCACTTCGCCACTTTTAACGTCAAGCGACACGTCCTTGACCACCGTGCGCGTGCCGTAGCGCTTCTTCAGATGGCGGACGACCAGCGTGCTGGAAGTCGTGGCCTGCGGCGCTGCAGTTTTGGGGGCGAGGGTGGTGGCAGACATAAGCGAAACAGAAAAGACAGGCGGTGCGGATCAGGGCTTGGCGGCCGGGCTGGATGCCGGCGCGGCAGGCGTGCTTGTGCGCGGTGCGAGAACGGCGCGCACGCGGCCCGACGGGTTGGCGGAGGTGGCGTTTTCCGCGCCGCCCGAGGCCGTGTAGAACTCCTTCTGACCGTCGTACGTGATGACCGCGCCGCGGATTTCGTCGAGCTGCGTCGCGCCTTGCAGGCGCTCCATGCGTGCGCGGGTGATCAGCTTGGAAATCTCTTGCTTGCCGTCGTATTCGATGCGCTCGCCCCAACCCTGGATGTATTCGTCGACGTTGTCCCGCTTCTGGCGAATGAAGGCGAGATTGCCGGGCTTGGATGTGGCGACAGCGTAGTTGTAGCCCTCGGGATCGGTCCGCAGATCGGCCTCGTCTGAGCGCAGCACCATGGTGCCCTTGGTCAGCACTACGTTGCCGGTCAAGTGGTAGACCTGCTTCAGATCGTCGTAGCTGGCGTTGTCGGCTTCGAGCACGAGCGGCTTGTCGCGGTCGGCGCGCTCGGCGTGCGCGGGCAGGGCCGGGAGCAGCAGCGCAGCGAGGATGGCGAGGCCGGCAGCACGGAGGGAATCAGTCATGGGGATCACGTCGGAGAAGGGCGCGGTCGGTGGGCGTAGTCAGGTGTCGGGGGCAGAGTTTACTGCTTTGGCGCCCCAAGCCCTTCGATTCGGCCGCGCACATTGCCCAGCAATTGTACTTGGCGCGTCACGTTGTTGAAGGTGAGGCCGTTGGCGTTCATGATCGACGGCCCCCGGTGCAGCTCGACCGGCTTGTCGGTGCGCACGATGTCGTCGTTGAGCAGCACCTGGAAGTACGTCGAGTCGGCCGTCATCAGCGGGTCCTGGCGGGCGTCGGGGCCCTGCGCGCGGATGACCTTGGCGTTGTTGTACAGATCGATGATGGTGCCGTCGCCGTTCATCTTGCCGAGGTCTGCACGGGCGGTGACCTGCGGGCGGTCGGGCGCATACACGCGCAGCGCGGGATACGTGACGTCGTAGGTCAGGTCATCCTCATAGTGATTCATGTGGACGCCGGTGAAGCGGTATTTGGTCGTGCCGGTCTCGTCCAGGGCGGTGGCCGAGATGCCGTCCATCGTGTAGTCGGCGATGTGGCGCTTGGGCTGGGTGGCGGCTTCGTCGGTTTGAGGCGTATTGACCTGCACGAGCAGGAACGTGACGCCGCAGACGATCGCCATCAGCAGAATGGGCAGCCCGCGCAGCATGACCTGCAGCACGGTGGAGACGAGGCGTTGGGAGCGTTCGCTGGCCATGGAGTCAGAAGGATTGCGGGGCCTGCAGCAGTTGCGCAAGCAGGTCGTCGTAGGCGCCTTGGGCCTTGAGGATCAGATCGGCGACTTCGCGCACTGCGCCGCGTCCGCCCGTGGCCTGGGCTACATAGTGGGCGCGGCTGCGCAGTTCGGCATGGGCCTGGGCGGGGCAGGCGGTAAAGCCCACCATCGTCATCACCGGAAGGTCGGGCCAGTCGTCGCCCATGTAGCCGGCGTCGGTGGCCTGAAGTTGCGTGGCGGCCAACAAATGGGCAAATGCCTCGCGCTTGTCGGATACGCCTTGGTACAGATGTTCGATGCCGAGTTCCCCGGCGCGCCAGGCCACGATCTCGGATTGCCGTCCGCTAATGATGGCCGGCATGACGCCGGCCTGTGCCAGAAGCTTGATGCCGTGGCCGTCGAGCGTGTCGAACGCCTTGCTGATTTCACCCTCAGGGCCGACCAGCAGGCGGCCGTCGGTCAGCACGCCATCCACATCGAACACCATCAGACGCACGCGCGCGGCGCGTTCCATTGCCTGCGGAAAGCGAGCGTCGATGTTGCTGTGGACTGGATCGGCCGGGGTGGTCATCAGCAGCGTGGGCGGGTCAGATGACCTTGGCCCGCGTCAGGTCGTGGATGTGCAGGGCGCCGACCAGCAGGCCGGCGGCATCGACCACCAGCAACTGGTTGATGCGGTGCGTTTCCATGACTTCGACGGCTTCAACAGCGAGCTGGTCGGGGCCGACCGAGCGCGGGTTGCTGTGCATGACCTCGTGGATGGGCACTGTGCGCCAGTCGCGCGGGGTTTCGAGCAGGCGGCGCAGGTCTCCGTCGGTGAACACGCCCACGGCGCGGCCTTGCGCATCGACCACGGCGGTCATCGCCATGCCCTTGCGGGTGATTTCCATCAGCGCTTGCGACAGCGGCGTGTCTTGGTTCACGCGGGGGATGGCGTCGCCGGCGCGCATGACGTCACGCACGTGCGTCAGCAGCTTGCGGCCGAGCGAGCCGCCCGGATGCGAGCGCGCGAAGTCTTCGGCACCGAAACCGCGTGCGTCGAGCACGGCCACAGCCAGCGCATCGCCCAGCGCGATCTGCGCAGTGGTGCTGGCGGTGGGAGCGAGGTTCAGCGGGCAGGCTTCGACATCGACATGCGAGTTGAGCACCACGTCGGCGTGCTTGCCGAGCGAGGACGCCGGGTTCCCCGTGACGGCGATCAGCTTGGCGCCCATCCGCTTGACCAGCGGCAGGATGACGTTCAGCTCCGACACTTCGCCGGAATTGGAAAAGCCAATGAAAACGTCGTCGCGGGTGACCATGCCGAGATCGCCATGGCTGGCTTCGGCCGGGTGCACAAAGAAGGCTGGTGTGCCGGTTGAGGCCAGCGTGGCGGCAATCTTCCGGGCGACATGGCCGGATTTGCCCATGCCGGACACAACGACGCGGCCAGTGCAGCCAAGCACCATTTCGACCGCGCGCGCAAAGTCGGCGGACACCTGGGTTTTGAGGCCGAGTACGGCTTGCGCTTCGATGTCGAAGGTTTGCTGCGCCAGCGCAAGCGCTCGATCCGGATTGAAATTCGCTATCATGGCGGCGAAGTATAACAACGATTGACACTGGCCCTGATTGGCTGCCGTTCGTTCTGGCATTGCATTTGGGCTGGCTTTGCGGGGAGTCGCGGGGCGTGCGGGCGCTCCGTTTTGCTGCGCCGCCGCATTCAGCTTTCAAATCACTTTTCTGCCCGTCGCCACGCCGTCATTTTTTTGCTCTGCGGCGTCTCGCGTATCGCGTTCTTCGTTTATATCCTGGCATCGGTCTTGCAGCGCCTGCGTGCTCGCTTGCGCACGCACCGTCCTGATGCGCGGCATCTGGCCCTCCTGTCCAACCTCTTTCGATTGGTTTTTCGCGTCGCATGCATTCGCCGCTGGAACTCACCCTCGTGTTGCTGGCCGCCGTCGTGATCGGCGTGGTGTTGTTCCGGATGCTGCAACTGCCGCCGATGCTGGCGTACCTCGTGGTGGGCGTCCTCATCGGGCCGAAGGCGACCGGGCTGGAATCCGATACGGCGCAGACGCGCTACCTGGCGGAATTCGGGGTGGTCTTCCTGATGTTCTCGATCGGGCTGGAGTTCAACCTCTCCAAGCTGCGTTCGATGCGGCGGCTGGTGCTGGGGCTCGGGGCGTCGCAGGTGGGGTTGACCATCCTGCTCACGATTCCGGTTTCGATGGTGCTGTCCCACTGGTACCCGCTGTCCTGGCAGGCCGGGCTGGCACTGGGCGGTGCGTTGGCCATGTCGTCCACGGCCATCGTCTCGAAAATGCTGGCCGAGCGTCTGCAGCTCGAGACCGAGCATGGCCGCAACATCATCAGCGTGCTGCTGTTCCAGGATCTGGCGGTCGTGCTGCTGCTGATCGTGGTGCCGTCATTGGGTAAGAACCCGACGGACCTCGTGCTCGCGCTGTCCATTGCCGCGCTCAAGATCACCGTCGCGCTGGTGCTGATCCTGTTCCTGGGGCAGAAGCTGCTGTCGCGCTGGTTCCACCTGGTGGCGGCGCGCCGCTCGCAGGAGCTGTTCATGCTGAACCTGCTGCTGGTCACGCTGGGCATGGCCGCGTTGACCGAGCGGCTGGGCTTGTCGATGGCGCTGGGCGCGTTCCTGGCCGGCATGCTGGTGTCGGAAACGCCGTACAAGCTGCAGGTGGAAGAAGACATCAAGCCGTTCCGGGATGTGCTGCTGGGGCTGTTCTTCGTGACGGTCGGCATGCTGCTGGACCCGCGCGTGGTCTTCGAGCATTGGGCGCTGGTGCTGGGCTTGGTGATGGCGCCGGTGCTGTTCAAGTTTGTGCTGATTGCGTTGCTGGCACGTGCCTTTGGTTCGGGAGGCGGCGCGGCGATCCGCACGGCGCTCGGGCTGGCGCAGGCCGGTGAGTTCGGTTTCGTGCTGCTCAACCAGATTGACGGCATGAGACTGATTGACCCGCTGCTCGGCCAAGCGATCCTGGCAGCGATGCTGCTGTCGATGCTGCTCGCGCCATTCCTGATCCAGTACAGCGACGTGATCGCCATGCGGCTGTCGCGCACGGACTGGCTGATGCAATCGCTGGCCATGACCAAGATTGCCGCGCAGAGCATCGCCACCGAGCGCCACGTCATCATCTGCGGCTACGGGCGCAGCGGCCAGAACCTGGCGCACATGGTGGAGCAGGAGGGCATCGGCTATGTCGCGCTCGACCTGGACCCCGACCGCGTGCGCGAGGCTGCAGCCGCGGGCGAGCATGTCGTCTACGGCGATGCGGCGCGGCGCGAATCACTGGTGGCCGCCGGTATCCACCGCGCAGCGGCGGTCGCCGTTACGTATGCCGATACGGCGTCCGCATTGAAGGTGCTGCACCACGTGCAGGCGCTGGAGCCGACCCTGCCCGTGATCGTGCGCACCATCGACGATGCCGACCTGGATCGGCTGCAGCAGGCTGGCGCCACCGAGGTCGTCCCCGAAATCATCGAAGGGAGCCTGATGCTGGCCTCGCACGCGCTGGTGCTGCTGGGCGTGCCGCTGCGCCGCGTGGTGCGGCGTGCGCAGGAGATGCGTGACGCACGTTACAGCCTGCTGCGCGGCTACTTCCATGGCCAGGATGACGAGGAAGACATGCTCGAGCGCGACGCCGTGCGCCTGCATTCTGTGCCGCTGGCAAAGGGCTCGCCGGCCATCGGCCATAAGCTTGGCACGATGGGGCTGGAGACGTTCAAGACGTCGGTCACGGCGATCCGGCGCCAGGGCATTCGCGCACTCGATCCCGATCCAGACACGGTGCTGGAGCTGGGCGATATCGTTGTGCTGCGCGGCACCCCCGAAGGGCTGCAGATGGCCGAGGAGCGGCTCTCGCCGCGTTGATGCCAGCGCTTACTTGATGAACGCTTCCAGCAGCGGCCCGCGTGAGCGGCGCGGCGGCGGGGCATCAGCCATGTTGGCCGGCAGGCCATCCAGCACCGCCGTGGCATCGAGCGAACTGATCGACACCCGCGTATCGGCCGGAATGCGCCCCTCCTGCTTCAGCATGAGATAGCGCAGGCAGCAGACGCGCAGGAACGACGCGAAGTTCGCCACCTCGCCGCGACGCTCGAACAACTCGTCATAGAGCTTGCTGATGAGTTGGTTGACCGTCAGGCCGTCGCGCTGGCCAATCTCTTCGAGCACCTCCCAGAACAGGCACTCCAGCCGCACGCTGGTCGCCACGCCGTGCAGGCGTAGCGAACGCGCGAGGCTATCGTAGGAATGGGGATTGGCGCGGATGAAGATTTCGCACATGGCCGGGGGCTCCTGGGGCGCCCGGCGTGCGGGCAACCGGATCAGTGTAGAACCCGCGTGCCCAGGACTTCAAGAAACTGTGCCAACCACGCCGGATGTGCCGGCCAGGCGGGCGCCGTGACCAGCTTGCCGTCGGTGTGGGCCTGGTCCACGGGGATGTCCTTGAAGGTGCCGCCTGCCGCCGTGACTTCCGGGCCACATGCCGGATAGGCCGAGCACGCCTTGCCTTCCAGCACGCCCGCCGCCGACAGCAACTGCGCACCGTGGCAGATGGCCGCGATGGGTTTGTCCGCATGGGCAAAGTGCCGCACGACATCAAGCACGCGGGCGTTCAGTCGCAGGTATTCGGGCGCGCGGCCGCCGGGCACGACAAGTGCGTCATACGTTGCCGGGTCGATGTCGGCGAAGGTGGCGTTGACGGTGAAACGATGGCCGGGTTTTTCGGAGTACGTCTGCGCGCCTTCGAAATCGTGAATGGCGGTCGCGACGGAATCGCCAGCGCGCTTGTCCGGACAGACGGCGTGCACCGTGTGGCCGACCATCTGCAGCGCCTGGAAGGGGACCATGACTTCGTAGTCCTCCACATAGTCGCCGACCAGCATCAGAATTTTCTTTGCCATTGCCGTGTCTCCTGTATGGTTGGGGTTTGCCCATTGTGGTTCGGCGCCATTCGGCCCGGGTGGTAACCCATTACCGCAGACCACGTTTCCTGCTTTCCGTTTTTGCCATGAACCAAGTTCCCCCTCACCAGGCGGCGCTGCTCACACCGTCGTCCATTCCCGCTTCTACCGAATTGGGCGATGTATCGCGCTACCTGCGCGACCGCATCCGCACGGTGCCGGACTGGCCGCAGGCCGGGGTGATGTTTCGCGATATCACGCCGCTGCTGCAGGACCCAAAGAGCCTGCGCGTGCTGGTGGACGTATTCGTCCATCGCTACATGGGGCAGGGGCTGAATCTGGTGGCGGGCATCGATGCGCGTGGATTCATCCTCGGCTCGATCGTGGCGTATGAGCTGAACCTCGGCTTTGTGCCGATCCGCAAGAAAGGCAAGCTGCCGTTCAACACCGTGGCCGAGGAGTACATGCTCGAATACGGCAGCGCGACGGTGGAAATCCACGCCGATGCCTGCGAGCCCGGAGATCGCGTCCTGTTGATCGACGACCTGATCGCCACCGGCGGCACCATGATGGCCGGCAAGCGCCTGCTTGAACGGCTGGGCGCGACGGTGGTAGAGGGCGCGGCGATTGTCGACCTGCCCGAATTGGGCGGCTCGCAACTGCTGATCGACGGCGGGCTGCCGCTCTTCACGGTCTGCCGCTTTGATGGGCACTGAGCAGGCACCCGCTGCCTTTGCGTGATGCGCCAGCCGCATAGGCTCATGTGACAAAAATATGACGTTCTACTGCCGCGCGCAGTAGCATGATCCTTTCCATTTCCCCTGCGCCCCGGGAGACGTCGATGCCCCACGTATTGCTGTTCCTGCTGTCCTCGATTGCCATCACGGTGATGCCCGGGCCGGACAACCTGCAAGTGATCGCGCGCGGCGCAAGCCAGGGCCGTAAGGCGGGTTTGTCTGCGGCGGCGGGGTTCGCGTCGGGCTGCCTCTTTCATACGACGCTGGCGGCGCTCGGGCTGGCCGCAGTGCTGCAATCGTCCCCTGTGGCGTTCCAGGCGATCCGCTGGCTGGGTGCGGCGTATCTGATCTGGCTGGGCATCCAGGCCCTGCGCAGCAAGGGCAGCATCGGCGCGAATCATGCTGAAGCGCAGGCGGCCCCAGACCTCTGGCAGGTGTATCGCCAGAGCGTCTTTGCCAATTTGCTCAACCCGAAGGTGACGCTGTTCTTCGTGGTGTTCCTGCCGCAGTTCGTCGATGCGCAGGCCGGTCATGCTGCGTTGCAGATGTTGCTGCTGGGCGGCGTGTTCATGGCGCAGACCATCGTCGTGTTCAGCCTCTACGGTTGGTGCGCGGCCGCGCTGGGCGGCTGGATGCGCCGCACGCCGCGTGCCTCGCTGTGGCTCGACCGGGTGAGCGGCTGTATTTTCATCGGGCTGGGGCTGCGGGTTGCCCTGACCAAATAAGCAAGACTGCGCGGCATCAATGATCACCCTGCTTAAGCTGCTTTCCGGCGTCGCCCTGTTGGTATGGGGCACGCAAACCGTCAAGGTCGGCATGTTGCGCCTGTACGGCGCAGACTTGCGCCGCCTGTTGTCGCGCAGCGTATCGAACCGATTCTCTGCACTGCTGGCCGGCATTGGCGTGACATGCCTGGTGCAGAGCAGTAACGCCACGGCCACCATCGTCGGGGCGTTTGTTGCGCAAGGGCTGATGGGCGTGTCGTCGGCGCTGGCAATCCTGCTGGGTGCCAACGTGGGCACCGCCATCATGGCGCAGATATTTGCGCTGGACTTGTCGTGGCTGTCGCCGCTGCTGATCTTTTTTGGCGTGATCCTCCATCTGTCGCGCAAGGGCAGTGCGGTGGGGCACTTTGGGCGGGTGCTGATCGGCCTGGGCCTGATCATGATGGCGCTGGAGCTGATCTCGGTCGCGTCGAGCCCGATGGTGGAAGCCAATGCGCTGCGCGTGCTGCTGAGTTCCTTCTCGTCAGACACCGGCCTGAACATGCTGATCGGCGCAGTGCTCGCGCTGCTGTGCTATTCGAGCCTGGCGGTGGTGCTGTTCTGCGCGACGCTGGCGACGTCCGCGGCGGTGTCGGTCAAGGTGGCGTTTGCGATTGTGCTGGGCGCCAATATCGGCAGTGCTGTGGCCGCATTGGCGACCACGCCGTCATCGAGCCAGGCCGCACGCCGCGCAACGCTCGGAAACTTGCTTTCGCGCATGCTGGGTGCCGCGCTGGCGCTGCCCTTTCTGGACAAGCTGGCGGAGTGGGCGCCGCACGCGGGCGTCGCACCACAGCACGTGGTCGTGGCGTTTCATGTGGTGTTCAACGTGGCGTTGGCGGTGCTGCTGATCGGCTTCACCGATACGATGGCGCGCCTGTGTGCGCGCATCCTGCCGGGCGGCGCGCATATCGACGATCTCGTTGCGCCGCGTTATCTCGATCCTTCGGCGCTGGCCACGCCAACGTTGGCGTTGGGCAATGCGGCGCGCGAGGTACTGCGCATCGGCGATCGCGTTGAGCACATGCTCGACAACACCCTGCGCGTGCTCAAGACCAACGACGTACGCCTGCTGCAAACCACCCGCGCCATCGACGACGAGGTGGATGCGCTTTACACTGCCATCAAGCTTTATCTCACGCAGCTGAGCCACGAAGCGCTGGACGCGCGCGAGGGCAAGCGCTGGGCCGACATCATCTCGCTCACCATCAACCTGGAGCACGCTGGCGACATTCTCGACCGGCTGCTGCAGGACGTGCGCGAGAAGAAGATTGCGCACAAGCTGGCCTTTTCCGAGGCCGGCATGGAAGAGTTGGAAGACATGCACGCGCGCCTCGTCACGAACCTGAAGCTGGCGCTATCGGTGTTCCTGACGGGCGACCTGCGCAGCGCGCAGAAGCTGATGCTTGAGAAGGCGCACTTCCGCGATCTGGAGAAACGCTACTCGCGCAGTCACCTCACACGGGTGTCCGCCCAGACGGCCGAGAGCATCGAGACCAGTTCATTGCATCTGGACATCATCAGCGATTTCAAGCGGTTAAATTCGTTGTTCTGCGCGGCCGCGTATTCCGTGCTGGATGAAGCCGGGGCGCTGAACCGCAGTCGCATGAAAGACGCGGATGACGTGGAGACCGAGACAGCGCCTGCCGGCCACTGACGCCCGCATGCTAAAAAAAAGCGCAGCCGAAGCTGCGCTTTTTTGTTGCCGGATGACCGCGCTCACTTCCGCTTGAGCAGCGGCGCGAGGTATTTGCCGGTAAAGCTCGCCTTGCTCTTCGCCACATCCTCGGGGGTGCCCTTGGCGATGATCTGCCCACCGCCGGCACCGCCTTCGGGCCCGAGATCGAGCAGCCAGTCCGCCGTTTTGATCACGTCGAGGTTGTGCTCGATGATCACGATCGTATTGCCGTGGTCACGCAGCTTGTAAATGACCTTCAGCAGCAGCTCGATATCGTGGAAGTGCAGGCCGGTGGTCGGCTCATCCAGAATGTAGAGCGTGCGGCCTGTGTCGCGCTTCGATAGCTCCAGCGACAGCTTCACGCGCTGCGCCTCGCCGCCCGACAGCGTGGTCGCCGATTGCCCCAGCCGGATGTAGCCCAGGCCCACATCCAGCAGCGTCTGCAGCTTGCGGCGCACCACGGGCACCGGCGCGAAGAACTCGTGCGCCTGCTCCACCGTCATCTCCAGCACTTCGGTGATGTTCTTGCCCTTGTAGAGCACTTCCAGCGTTTCACGGTTGTAGCGCTTGCCGTGGCACACGTCGCATGGCACATACACGTCGGGCAGGAAGTGCATCTCGACCTTGAGCACGCCGTCGCCCTGGCACGCTTCACAGCGGCCGCCCTTGACGTTGAAGGAGAAGCGGCCGGGGTCATACCCGCGCTCCTTGGCCGACGGCACGCCGGCAAACAGCTCGCGGATCGGCGTGAACAGGCCCGTGTAGGTGGCGGGGTTCGAGCGGGGCGTGCGGCCAATCGGCGATTGGTCGACGTTGATGACCTTGTCGAAATGCTCCAGACCGTCGATGCGATCGTGCGCTGCGGGCTCCGGCGTCGAGCCGTACAGATGGCGTGCCACCGCGTGGTAAAGCGTGTCGTTGATCAGCGTCGACTTGCCCGAACCCGACACGCCCGTGATGCACGTCAGCAGCCCCACCGGAATGTCCGCCGACACATTCTTCAAGTTGTTGCCGCTGGCGTTGATGATGCGCAGCCAGCGCTCTTCATCGGGCGCCGTGCGCTGCTTGGGCACCTCGATGCGGCGCTTGCCCGACAAGTAGTCGCCCGTCAGTGACGCCGGCGATTGCTCGACTTGCTGGGGCGTGCCCTCCGCGATGATCTGGCCGCCGTGCACGCCAGCACCGGGGCCGATGTCGACCACGTAGTCCGACGCGCGGATCATGTCTTCATCATGCTCCACCACCAGCACCGAGTTGCCGAGATCGCGCAGGTGCTTGAGCGTGCCGATCAGTCGATCGTTGTCGCGCTGGTGCAGGCCGATGGATGGCTCGTCCAGCACGTACATCACGCCGGTCAGGCCCGAGCCGATCTGCGACGCCAGCCGGATGCGCTGTGCCTCGCCGCCCGAGAGCGTATCGGCGCTGCGCTCCAGCGACAGGTAATCGAGCCCGACGTTGTTCAGGAAGTTCAGCCGCGCGGTGATCTCCTTGACGATCTTGTCGGCAATCTCGCGCTTGGCGCCGTGCATGTTCAGCGTCAGGAAATACGTAAGCGCATCGCGCAGCGGCCAGCCGTTGATCTCGTAGATGCCGCGTGCCTGCTCGGCTTCGCCAATCTTGACGAAGCGCGCTTCGCGGCGCAGGCGGGTGCCGTGGCACTCCGGGCACTGCTGGTTGTTCTGGTACTTGGCCAGCTCCTCGCGCACGGCGATGGAGTCGGTCTCTTTGTAGCGCCGCTCCAGGTTGGGGATGATCCCCTCGAACGCGTGCTCGCGCACCGTGGTCTTGCCGCGCTCGTTGATGTACGTGAACGGAATCTGTTGCGTGCCCGAGCCGTGCAACACGACCTGCTGGGTCTCAGGCGGCAGGTCTTCAAACGCGACATCGATGTCGACGTCGTAGAACGCCGCCAGGCTCTGCAGCATCTGGAAGTAAAACTGGTTGCGGCGATCCCAACCCTTGATGGCGCCAGAAGCGAGCGACAGATTCGGAAAGGCCACCACGCGCTTCGGATCGAAGAAGGTGATCTGGCCCAGGCCGTCGCAGTGGGGGCAGGCGCCCATCGGGTTGTTGAACGAGAACAGCCGCGGCTCCAGCTCCTGCAGCGAATACGAGCAGATCGGGCAGGCGAACTTGGAGCTGAAGCCGTGTTCTTTGCCCGTGTCCATTTCCAGCGCGATGGCGCGGCCGTCGGCCAGGCGCAGCGCAGTTTCGAACGACTCGGCCAAGCGCTGCTTGAGTTCGGGGTTGACCTTCACGCGGTCGACGACGACCTCGATCGAATGTTTGTCGTTCTTCTTGAGCTTGGGCAGGTTGTCGACTTCGTAGACTTTTGCTTCGGCCTCGTGCGCGGTACCGCCGCCCGAGCGGATGCGAAAGCGCACGAAACCCTGTGCCTGCATCGCTTCAAACAGGTCGACGTGCTCGCCTTTGCGGTTGGCCACCACCGGCGCCAGGATCATCAGCTTGGTGTCCGCCGGCAACGCCAGCACGGCATCCACCATTTGCGACACGCTTTGCGCTTCCAGCGGCTGTCCGTGATCGGGGCAGTAAGGCGTACCGGCGCGCGCATACAGCAGGCGCAGGTAGTCGTGGATCTCGGTAACGGTGCCGACTGTGGAGCGTGGGTTGTGGCTCGTTGCCTTCTGCTCGATGGAAATGGCCGGCGACAGACCTTCGATCAGGTCAACGTCGGGTTTTTCCATCAGTTGCAGGAATTGCCGGGCATACGCCGACAGCGATTCCACGTAGCGCCGCTGCCCCTCCGCATACAGCGTGTCGAACGCGAGCGACGACTTGCCCGACCCCGAAAGCCCGGTGATCACGATCAACTGGTTGCGCGGCAGATCGAGGTTGATGTTCTTCAGGTTGTGGGTGCGGGCCCCACGAATCTTGATTTCGTCCATGTGCGGCTGAGTGCTGCTGAATGCGGCGTCGGAGTGCAGACCGCCTGCGGCAATCGGCGGGAGGCGTGGAAAAGGGTAAGCCTGCTAATATACCGAACTTCGGTTTTGCTGGTATCTGCTCCCAGATGGGGCAAGCCGTGAAACCGTTCAAGTGTCCTTGTCGCCGCTTTTTTCTGGTTTTCGCGGCGGTTTTCGCACCATGTCCTCCGCCTCCCCATCCATGACTTCCGCTTCCGGCCGCATGAACGGCCTTGAGCTGCGCGCGGCCGCTTCGCTGGCCGGCATCTTCGCGCTGCGCATGTTGGGTTTGTTCATGATCATGCCGGTCTTCGCGGTATTCGCGAAAACGCTGCCCGACGGCAACAACACCCAACTCGTCGCCTTCGCCATCGGCGTATATGGCCTCACGCAGGCGGCGCTTTATATCCCCTACGGCTGGCTATCGGATCGCTTCGGACGCAAGCCCGTCATCGTCACAGGGCTCGTCATCTTTGCGGTGGGCAGTCTGGTCGCGGCGTTTTCGCACAGCGTCGCCGGCATCGCCGTGGGGCGTGCCATCCAGGGCGCGGGCGCGATCTCGTCGGCGGTGATCGCTTTCGTGGCCGATCTCACGCGCGAGGAGCATCGCACCAAGGCCATGGCCATGATCGGCGGCAGCATCGGCTTGTCGTTTGCCGTGGCCATCGTGAGTGCGCCAATCATCTTCCGCTGGGTCGGCATGCCAGGTATGTTCACGGCGATTGGCGTGCTGGCCATCGTCGCCATCGGCGTGGTGGTGTGGGTGGTGCCCAACCCGCCGCGGCCGCCCGAGCATGTGAAAGCGCCGTTCCGCGAAGTTTTGCGCAACCCTGAACTGCTGCGCCTGAACTTTGGCGTGTTCGCCCTGCATGCCACGCAGACGGCGTTGTTCGTCGTGCTGCCGCACATGCTGGAAGCCGCCGGCCTGCCTGTCGATTCGCACTGGAAGATCTACCTGCCGGTGATGGGCGTGTCGTTCGTGCTCATGGTGCCGGCCATCATTGCCGCTGAGAAGCGCGGCAAGATGAAGATCGTGCTGCTGTCGGCCGTGGCGCTGGTGATGGTGGCGCAAGTGGCTCTGGGCGAGGTCAATCCGACACTGAGCGCGCTGGCGATCGCTCTGCTGGTCTACTTCCTCGGTTTCAACGTGCTGGAAGCGTCGCAGCCGTCGCTGGTGTCGAAGTACGCGCCGGGCGTGCGCAAGGGCGCGGCCATGGGCGTGTACAACACGACGCAGGCGCTGGGCCTGTTTGCGGGCGGAGCTGGCGGCGGCTGGATTCTGCTGCACGCGGGGCAGCATGCTGTATTCCTAAGCTGCGCTGCGCTGGTTTTTGCCTGGCTTATAATTGCGAGCCCCATGCAGATGCCGGCGCTGCGCCGACACTAACCCGGGCCCACGGCGGCATCACTTCAATTACCTTCGGAAACTCATCATGGCGTCCGTCAACAAAGTCATCATCGTCGGCAATCTCGGCGCCGATCCTGAAACGCGTTACATGCCCAGCGGCGACGCTGTCACCAACATTCGCGTGGCAACTACCGACCGCTACAAGGACAAGGCCAGCGGCGAAATGAAGGAAGCCACCGAATGGCACCGCATTGCCTTCTTCGGTCGCCTGGCTGAAATCGCCGGCGAATACCTGAAGAAAGGCTCGTCGGTCTACATCGAAGGCCGCCTCAAGACCCGTCAATGGGAAAAGGACGGCCAGAAGCAATACAGCACCGAGATCGTCGCAGACCAAATGCAGATGCTCGGCGGCCGCGGTGGTGAGGGCGGCGGTGGCGGCGGTGGCGGTGGTGCTGGCTACTCGCGCAGTGGTGAAGGCGGCGGTGGTGGCGGCGGCTACGGCGGTGGCCGCAGCCAAGGTCAAGGCCAAGGCCAAGGCCAAGGCCAAGGCCAAGGCGGTGGCTACTCGCGCGGCGGCGAAGGCGGTGGTCAGGGCGGCGGTGCACGCCGTCAGCCTGCACCGTCGAACGGCTTTGAGGATATGGACGACGATATTCCGTTCTAAGTCCGTATCGCCAGAAAGCAAAAACCCGGCAGTCCGCCAAGGATGCCGGGTTTTTTGTTGGCTTAGGCGCGCAGGCCCGCAGCCGTTCTAGTCGCTCTCACAAGGCTTTTTGAAGAGATGTTTCACGCCGCATTTCGTGGCATGCGCTGCATTCTTAACGCCGTGGCCGACCGCTCGTGCAGCATTGGCCGTCGCATGCCCGGCTTCCTTCGCCGCATGGCCGGTCTTGCGGGCCGCTTCCTTCGTGTCCTGCTTGATGTTCTCCTTGGTCTCGGACAAGTCGGCATGGGCCAGGGGGCTGAGCAGCGCCAGCAGCAGCGCAGGAATCAAAAGCAGACGACCTTTCACGGTGGGAATCCTCACAAACAAGTTCATGCAACGGCCGCGTCGAGCACCACAGCGGCGCGGCCGGTCAACAGGATGCGCGCGCCACTGCGCACGGTGAATCGGTACAGCACGTTGTTGCCGTCGCCGCCGATGCGTTCGGCCTCGATGTCGAGCGGCGAGTCGATGGTGTCGAGGCGCGGGACGTGCGCTTCAACGCTGCGCACGCTGGCGAGAAAACCGGCGCGCGGGCGTGCTTGCGCAGCATCGCACAGGGCGCCATGCACGGCCATCGCCTGAGCGGCGTATTCGATGCCACAGACCGCGGCCAATTGACCGTGCGAGCGCAACGGGTTGGCAGCGTCACGATGGCTCGTGGCGCTGCAATGGATGTGCGCGTCGTCCCATGCGACGACCGCGTCCACCAGGCACATTGCGCCGCTGTGTGGAATGCGCGCTGCGATCCAGTTGCGGTCGAGCGGCGGAGATGGCTGCGCGCTTGACGTCATGGCGTGCCGAAGGTGATGTCGACCTGCACGCGGGTCTCGGGCAGATAGTCGAGCACGACATTGGCTGCGCGCCGTGCCGCCAACGCTTCCAGCAGCGGCAGGGCGCGCGCTGCGGCGTTGCCCTGCCACAGCGCTCCGAGCCCGGGTTGTGCCAATGCAGTCGACGCCGCGTCGGTCAGCGTGACGTCAATGCGCGCGAGCGTGCGCGGGCTGGCTTCGGGCGCAAGGACCATCGCCACCGCAAACGTATCGGGCACGGGCCGCACCGCGTTCAACGGTTCCGGGTACTCGCCGTCATACGCGATCAGCAGGGTGGGCGTGGCGTCAATCGTGACCTGACAGAGGCTGTCCAGCAGGCCGGCGGCAAAGCTGCCGTCGTACGCGCACAGCACATTGGACGGCGCCATCGCGTGCGTGGCGATGCTCCAGTAGCCTGCCGGGGCGTTGTGCACGGAGTTGTGGAAGCGCGTGGGCGAGAGCTTGCGATCGTCGCTCGCCAGGGTTTCGCAGATAGCGTGGCAGTTTTGGCCATCGCCGCCGGACGAACTGAAGACCGTGGCCAGCGTGGCGGCATCGCGTCCGCTGGCTGCGACGGCCTCGTGACCGACTGCCAGCGCGAGCTTGATCACAGGCCCCGTGCGGCGGCGCTCGACCGATGGCAGGCCGGCCGGCGGCGGCAACTCGGTCGGTGCGTGCGCGTAGGGCGTGCGACCGGTGAGCACGTCAGCGGTGTGCGGCCAATCCCGCAGGCCGGGGCCCAACACGCCGATGCTCTCGATGAAGGCGCGCAGTTGGGTCATGACGAGAGGCCCACGTGGTCTGCGCGGCCGAAGACCAGGCTGCAATTCGTGCCGCCAAATCCAAACGCGTTGCTGAGCGCGGTGCGAACAGGGGCGTGGTGGCTCGTCGTTAGGTAGTTGACGGTCAAGGCCGGGTCGCACTGCGTGGTGTTGATGCCGGCTGGCAGCAATTGATGGCGCAGCGCTAGCGCTGTGATCACGGCTTCCAATGCGCCCGCCGCGCCAAGCGTGTGGCCGGTCGCGCCCTTGGTCGAGCTGCACGCCGTGCCGTCGAACATCGCCTGGATGGCGCGCGCCTCCGCTGCGTCATTGCTGGGCGTGCCGGTGCCGTGCAGGTTGATGTAATCGATGTCTGTTGCGGCCAGGCCGCTTGTGGCCAGCGCTTGCGTCATGGCAGCGCGTGCGCCCAGCCCTTCCGGATGCGGCGAGGACATGTGATGCGCGTCGCTCGATTCGCCAATGCCGAGCAGCAGGATCGCATCGTCGTGCAGCGCGCCCTTCGCTTCAGGGGCGCGCTCCAGCAGCGCAAAGGCCGCAGCCTCGCCGATGGAGATGCCATCGCGCGCCGCATCGTACGGCCGGCACGGTTGCCGCGACAGCAGCTCCAGCGAGTTGAACCCGTACAGCGCAGTCAGGCACAGCGAATCGACGCCGCCCACCACCGCCGCATCGATCAGGCCCGCGGCCAGCATGCGCCGCGCCGAGGCAAACACCTTGGCCCCCGACGAACACGCCGACGAGATCACCATGGCCGGTCCGCTCAACCCAAAATACGCCCGCACAAACGCGGCGGGCGAATAAATGTTGTGCGTTTGCGCGTAGTGAAAGTTTGCCGGCAGCGCGCCAGTCTGCGGATCGCGCTGCTGGTAGGCGCGTTCGGTTTCGAGAATGCCCGACGTGCTGGTGCCAATGAACACGCCGACGCGTCCGGCGCCATGGCGCGCCTTGGCGGCTTCGACAGCTTCAACAAAACCGTCCTGTGTGAGGCCGATCTGCGCAAGCCGGTTGTTGCGGCAGTCGAAATCAGCCAGATCCGCGCGCATGGGTGTCGCGTCGGCGCCAGGCACTTCGCCGATCCACGTGTCGAGTTCGGCGCGTGGGAAGTCACACGGCGTGAGCCCGCCACGTTGCCCGCGCAACGCGTCGAGCGTGGCGTCAAGGCCACGTCCGAGGCAGCTTGTGGCGGTGAAATGCGTGAGCAGGACGGGCTTCACTGGGGATGGTGTCGCGACAATTGTTGGGTGGGATGACTCGGCAGATGGGGCGCCAATCGTTGACAAATTTTATCAAATGGCTATGTGCGAGCGGGCGGCCTGCGCGGGCTCCGGCGCGAGGGCTGCACGCAACGTCGTGAACTGCAATTGCGCGCGAGCGGCGGCTTCGAGCACCTTTGGCAACACGGCCAATATGACGGGGGTGCCGTGTGCATCGCGCGCCGCATGCCCATCGTGGAGCAGCAGGATGTCTTGGGGCGCCAGGCCGTGCAGCAGGCGCTGGGCGATGGCGTCGGCATTGTGCGAGCGGGTGTCGAAGCCGCGGCGCGTCCAGCTCGCCAGCTGCAGGCCAAGCTGACACAGCACGGGTTCGAGAAACGGATTGCGCAGTCCGGCCGGCGCCCGAAAGAACAGCGGGCGCGTGCCGGTGATCTGCGCGAGCGTGTCTTGCGCGGCAGCAATCTCGCGCCGCAACGCGCCCGGCGCCTGCAGCGAGAACGTATGCCGATGGCGCTGACTGTGGTTTTCCACTGCATGCCCGCGCGCGACGATGGCCTCGACGCAGCGCGGGTGCCGCTGCGCCAATTCGCCGATGCAGAAGAAGGTGGCCTTGGCACCGTGCTGATCGAGCATGTCCAGCACGCGCGGTGTGACATCGGGGTCAGGGCCGTCGTCGATGGTCAATGCGATCTGCTCGCCGGCCTTGGCGGGCAGATGCGTCCAGTTCGGGCCGAGCCATGCGCTGCGCGGCCACAGACCACCGGCCATCAGCACCAGATGCGAGGCGATGACGCTGCCGCCCGCCCATGGCCATGTCGATGGGGCGGCCGCAACGGCAACCGCCGCGCCGACGTGCAGCACGAGCGCGCCGCTGATCAGGGGTGTCGGCTTCCAGCGGCGGGCGCTGCCAAGCGGCGTGGTGATCGATGGGTTCATGCGGCAGGGTGCTGATTGTGATTGGCGCGTGGCGCGAGGATGGCGGCAAACACCAGCGCAAGCATGGCGCCCGGCCCGACGGTCAACCCGAACGTTTCCAACATCGGCACGCGGGAAAATGCCAGCAGGCCGAAGCCGGCCACCGTCGCCAAATTCGCCACCAGCAGGGACACCAGCGTCTGCGGCGCAATGGCCTGCGTGCGTTGATTGAAGAACAGCGCGTAGTTCGATCCCACCGCCACGATCAGCAGCATGCCCACCAGATGCAGGATGGTCAGCGGCACGCGTGCCAGCGCAAAGCCGGCCGTCACCACCAGCACCGCCGCCACCAGGGGCGCCAACGCGCGGAGGGTCCGCTGCGATGAGCGCAGCGCCACGAGCAGCAGCAACGCGATCGCCGCGAAACCGGCCAGCGACAGGCGAAGGTCTTCCCGCACGTAGTTCACGTACAGCCGATCGGCCTCGGCCTTCATGTCGACGAAGAGCGCGCCCGGCACGGCCGCATGCTCGACGGCGGCGCGAATCGGGGCGGCATCCAGGCTGGACGGATTGGATGCATTTTTGGCGGTGGCCGGCGCGCCTGACGGTGCGCGCAATGGCAGCATGGCGCTCCATTGGTCGGCGTGTTCCGTCAGCAGTGCCTCCACCGCCAATGCCATCGATGTGCCCTTCAGGTCCGCGCGCCGCAAAAGAGGCTGCGCGCGTGCCGCGTCCACATCGGCGATGAACGGGGCGAAGAGATCAGGCTTCACGCGGATCGGCTGATCTTCAACGGCACTGCGCATGCGTGCAGCCAGTGCATCAGCGGCGGGCAGGCTTGCCAAGCGCGCGCGCTGAGTCGCATCGCTCGGCAGATAGCGCGCGGGGTTCTCAAAGCCGGCCAGCACGCCGTTGTCCACCAGCGGTTGCAGTTGCGCGGCGACCTTCTCGGCACCTTCAAGCGCGGCCTGTTCGGTCGCGGCCGGAATCACCACCAGATAGCGCACGTCGGGCGCACCGACGTCTGCGCGCAGGCTGGCGTCGAGCGCCTGGCTTTTCGCGGGTACGGGGCTCAGCGCAGCGAGTTCGCGGCTCCACAGGCCATCGCGTTGCAGCACCAGCGCCGCACATGCGCCCACGAGCACCACCGCCAACACCCAGCGCAGGCGGGGCGCGGCAGACGTCGCCCGTGCCAGCCAGGCTCCCACGCGCGATACATCCCGCGTCGCCACGTCTGCGCCGCGCAGATGCGGCAGCACGTAGCGCGTGACAAGTGCCGCCGTCACCAACCCGACAATCGAATACAGCCCTAACTGCACGAGCCCCGGAAAGCCCGAGAACAGCATCGACGCAAAGCCGCATACCGAGGTCAGCACGCCCAGGCGGATGGTCGGCCAGTACGTGGTGATCCACGCTCGCAGGCTGTCGTTGGGGGTGGCGCCACGCAGGCGGGCAGATTGCACGAAGAGGTAGATCGAATAGTCGACCGCCTCGCCGATGAGCGTGGTGCCGAACCCGAGCGTGAGCCCGTGCACCGCGCCAAACGTGAGGCTGACCGCTGCCACGCCGGCCGCCACGCCGGACAGCACTGGCAGCAACCCCAGCACCACCGTGCGCGGTGACCGATATACCGTGAGCAGCAGCGCCACCACGAGCACGAGGCTGACGGTGGAAAGCCGCTCGACGTCGTGCTTGATGGTGTCGCGCGATTCGACGGAGAACACGCCCGGGCCGGTCAGCAGGATGCGCGCCGATGCGGCGTTCGGCACCGTGCGTGCAACCGCATCGAACGCGCGGCGCACGGTATCGATGGCATGCGCCTGAGCGTCGGTGTCGGAACCGGCGGCCGTTGTCTGCACGACCAGCACGGCACGCTGGCCATCGCGCGACGCCCACACGCCATGCATCAACGACGGCAGCGCGGTGTTGTCGAGCTGGCTGACGAGTGCCGCCACCTCGCCGGTCGGGTCGCGCGGCAGCATGTTCTTGGCAAACAGCCCGGCTGACGAACTGAGCAGGTCCAGACTTTCGCCTAGCGCCGCGTGCAGGCCTTCAGCGGAAAAGCGTTGCGGCGTGACAGCGGGGCTGAGCACGTAGCGGTGGTCGAAGACGAATTGCCGGTCGCGCGCCTCGCTGACGGGCTCGCCGTTATTGACGGCGCTGAATTGCGCGTCGGCGCGCAGCGTGGCGGCGAGCTGCTTCGACAGCGTTGTACGGGTGGCCGCGTCACTGCCCTCGATGCCGACGAGGATGAGCCGCGACACCAGCCCCTCGCGCAACTGGTCGACCAGCACGCGTTGCTCGGCACTCGGCGAGCGCGGCAGAAACGCCGACAGGTCCGCCGTAAAGCTCGTCCGCCCGATCACGACCGCGCACAGCAGCAGGCCGGTCAGCCAGACCAGCACGGCGGGCCGCTGCAGGGCGTGCAAGCGTTTCATATGCGCGGCGTCCTTAGTTGCCTGGCACGCGTTGCAGGCGCATCAGCGAATGATCGCCATCGGCCTGGCGGATGGCGACGCTGCGCAGCACATCGCGCGTGCCCTCCAGCGTGATGGTGCGGACCACTTGCTGCATGCGCGTGTCGATGGGCGAAAGGGTGAGCGTCCAGTCATCGCCGTGGCCAGCAACGGCGACCTTGTAGATCGCTTCGAGCGCGTAGCGGTTACCGGCCAGCGTGGCGCGGATGCTTTCGATGAAGGCGCCCAGCTCCGGGTATTGCGACAGCGGCATCGTGAACTTGCGCTGGTTGCGCTCCACGGTCAGCTTGTCGCCGTCAATCACGAGGTGTTCCGGCTTGGGAGCCAGCGTGTGCTTTTCCAGATGATCGGGCGCCACGAACACCAGCTCGCCGGATGATTCAATGGGCTGTTCCGCAATCGACAGCGTCTTTGTTTCCGTGAATGTGGCGCGCCCCGACTTGTTGCGTGCAAGCGTGGACATGAGGCGGTCGAGCGTCCAGGGGGTATCCGCGGCGTGGGCGGCTGTTGCCAACATGCTGGCCGTGAGCATGGCCAGAAAGGCGCGGAGGAATGGGCGCGTTGCAGTCATAGCGTTTGGGTGGTCTGGCGCTCGGCCGGGGTGTGATTCTGCGCGCCGGCCGCGTCGGCATCCTGCCAGAAGTCGAAGTAATTGAACCAGTTGTATGGCGCGGCGCGGCAGTAATGTTCAACGCGTTCCACATAGCGGGCCAGTGCGGCTTGCACGGCTGCGGCGCGATCTTCGCGGCGCACATCGGTGAAGTCCGCCAGCGGATCGAAATGCACGGCGTAGCGATTGCCGCCCAGGTGCAGCCCCGTCATGAAGAGCACGGGGCGCTTCAGCATGGCGGCCATGTGCAGCGGCCCGAGCGGAAACGCAGCCGGGCTGCCGAGGAAATCCCTGCGCTGGATTGATGGCCCCGCATCGCGCAACAGCGTGCGATCGGCCAGCATGCCGACGAGCCGGTTGTCGTCCAGCGCCTCGCGCACTTGCAGCATGGCGTCTACACGCCCCAGCGGAATGACCTCCGGCGCCGCCGCCGGGTTGATGGCGGCAACCGCAGCGTTGATGTTGCGTGCATTCTCTTCATACATGGCGACGGCCACGCGCAGGTTTGGCACTGTGCGGCCGAGCGCGCGCACCACCTCGAAGCTGCCCAGGTGCGCGCCCAGCAGGAATGCACCGCGCCCCCGCGCCAGCACGTCGTGTATGTGCTGCTGGCCCTGCAACTCGACGTCGAACAGATCGAAGCGCCCGCTGATCAGATAAATGCGATCATGGATGGTCGTGCCGAAGGTGAACATGTGACGGAACACGTCGCGCAGCGTTGCCGGCCGGCCGAGCGCGCGGCGCAGGTAGTCACGCGAAGCACGCCGCGCCGCCGGAGAGGCCGCCACGAAGTACACCGCAATCAGCCGCAGCAGAACCCGGCCAAACGGCCGCCCAAGCCGCAGCGAGAGCCATGTCATGATGCGCAGCAGCGCGAGGTTGCTGCGCTCCGGACGCTCGGCCCAGTCGGTGCGTTTCATGCAGCAACGCCCTCCGGCGCTGATGCGGACAGCACGCCGCTGGCCACTTCGCGTTCGCCCGCGCGGATCGTGAAGCGGACGGCGTTGCTCGCCGTCGTCTCGAACGCGAGGTCGAGCAATTCGCCGGGTGCCGCAGGGCTGAGAAACTTGGCCGAGCTGATCTTGCAAGCATCAAGCGAGCGGCCCAGCGCCGCACCAATCGTGTGAAGCGCATGGTCAAGCAGCACCACACCCGGCACGATCGGGTGGCCGGGAAAGTGTCCCGGCAGCGCCGGGTGATCAGCGGGAATGGTGAAGCGCATGGCGGGCTTGTGTGCGTTGCGGTGCGAATGTTGTGCCACCAGCGCGGCCAGCACATCGCGCGCCAGCTTGCCGGTTTCGTTGCGCGGCAGCGCGTCCACCAGCAGCAGTGGGCGCGGCAGAAATGCTGCATCGATGCGGTCGTGCAGGGCGCGCAGCACGTCCGCCGCGCTAAGGCTCGGCGCCACAACGAGTGCCACCAGGCGCGTGACTGCGGCGCTGCCGTGCGTATGCGGAGCGGCGGGCACATCGTCCGGCATGTAGAACACGCCGTCCTCCACACCCGCAATCGCGTTGAGCTGATGGTTCAGATACGCCAGCGACGACCGTTTGCCGGCAATGTTGATCAGATCGGTCTTGCGGCCGTGCAGCAGAAAGTGCGTGTCGTCGATCAGCTCAATCACATCGCCCATCGGCACCGGGGTTTCGACGTGCCCGCCCTGGACCCACACCGTTGGGCCGTCGTCTTCCGGCGTGCCGGCGCGCGATTCCATGCGCACGCCGGGATACAGATGCCACGCGGTGTCTTGCGCGGTACGGCGCGTTGCGACCTGGCCGGTTTCGGTGCTGCCGTAGATTTCCAGGAGCGGCGCAGACAGGCGCGTCTCGGCCTCCTGCGCCAGCGCTTGTGACAGCGGCGCAGTGGCCGACAGCACGAGCGATGCGCTTGGCAACGCGGGTTCCGATGCCAGCAGCGCCCGCAGATGCACCGGCGAGGTCACCAGCACGCGCGGCTGCGGCACGGCCAGCAACGCCTCGCGAATGTCCGCCGGATAGAACGGCTGCCGGTTGCTGAAGGCCAGACCGCCCTGCAGCGCGAGCAGTACCGTCACCTCAAAGCCGTACATGTGCTGCGGCGGCACGGTACCGACCAGCGTGAAGGCACGCCCATCGTCCAAGCCAAGGTGCGCGACTGCTGCGCGCATGCAGCGCACCAGCGCGCCCCACGTTTTGCGATGCGGCACCGGCGTGCCGGTTGATCCAGACGTGAACAACACTGCCATGACTTGCGACGCGTCGATCTGCGGCACGTCGATGAGCGTTGTGTCGGCCGTCAACGCATCGGGGCAACGGAAGCCCGGCAGGTCGACCGGGCAGGCGGGCGCATCGTGCAGGCAAAACACATCAGGCGAAAAGGCCGAAAGCTGACGCACCATCTGGGGCGTCTGCATGGGCGGCAGCAGGCTGACTTTGTTGGCTACGAGCGTCGCACACAGCCCGACGGCAAAGCGGTAACGGTCTGCGCAGGCGTTGAAAACGTGGCCGCCCGGCGGCAGCATCGCGGCCAGCGCCATCACATCGGCCACGAACGCACGTGCGGAGACGGGCGTGCCGTCACGCCAGGCCAGCGTGTGGTCGAGTGTCGGATGGGAGACCAGCGGGTAAGTCGGCATGAAGCAAATCGTGAGAGCGTGTGGGTTCAACGGGAGCGCTCTGTGGCGACGGATGTGGCGTGCCCTGATTGCTCCGATTGTCGATATGCGCGTACCGCATCGAACAGACTGGAGTGTGGCTCGCCGCGCAGAACGACGCGCCGGCAGAGGTATTCCGCCACAAACATCACGCCCACCAGCGGCAGCGACAGGTAGTTCGCAAACGTCGACCACGTTACGGTCGATGCCGTGGCAAACAGCAGGGTGGATACGATGGCGGTTGCCAGGAAAAACAGCGTCCATGCCAGCGTGACCTGCCGCGAATAACGCGCAATGCGCGGTGTGAGCGTGCCGTGCACCATGTGGGCAAAGCGCGTGCACAGCGGCTCGCGGCCCGCCACCAGCGTGCGGCCGAACACGTAGGCCATCATCAGGTTGAAGCTTGCATGTTCGAGGTACAGGCCCCAGTCAAAATGCGCTGCCAGCGGCGCGCGCGTCATCCACAGCACGCCGCAGACGAGCAGCCACAGCGGCAACAGCCATGCACGATGCGTGGAGCGTGTGGCCGCGACGAGCGCAACTGCCAACGGCGGCACCAGAGCCATCGCCAAGCCCATGCCATGCGCGCCCGGCGTGGCCGCTGCGTAATGCGCCCCGACTTGATACGCCACGACCGCACCCACGCCGGCTGCGCCCCGCGCAAAGCTGGTCAGTCGCTGCATGGCAGAGCAGGGTGGGCGGAGCGGCACTGCATGGTTATCGTCGGTGAGGCGGGCAGTTTCATCGTAGGGCGGAGCACATTCTAGGGCCCTGGGCCGGTCTCGCCCGATCTGGCAGCGGCGTGTTTGTAACCGGATGTACAGCGCCCGGGCGGCGCTGCTACGGCGCCCCTTGCCGCTTTGCGGCGCCACACAAGCCGTTGAATCGTTTGCGTCACTTCGGGCACGCGCCGCGATATGCGGTCTTTGTCACGGTTTCGCGCTATACGGGGTGTAACCCTTCGTCTAGAATCCGCGTAGCTTAAACGACCCCCTTCACAGGCTGGGCTGGACAAGGCAGGGGCTTCGGGCAAGGAGAACGTCGTTGGCTCTGGCCGCAATCCCCGCTGCACGCCGCCTGTAGTTGCAAGACCGATGAACGACCTGGAAAAAGAGCTCGCCGCGCTCATGATCGGCGAACTGAATCTCGAAGACATTCAACTCGATGCCCTGACCGCCGGCACACCGCTGTATGGCGAAGGGTTCGGGCTCGATTCCATCGATATCCTCGAAGTTGCGCTGCTGATCTCCAAGAAATACGGCTTTGAGCTGCGCTCGGGCGATCCCGATAACCAGAAAATCTTCGCCTCGCTGGGCTCGCTCGCGGCCTACGTGGCAGAACACCGCACGCGATAGGCTCGCGCCAGCGCCCGACGCATTCCGCTTTCAACGTCTGGCCGGACCGACGCCATGCCGATGACCGGCGCCTCCACTTCGCACCTCGTTCTGATTCCAAGCTACAACCCTGGCCCCAAGGTTGACGACACCGTGCGCAGTGCGCGCGCGCAGTGGAACCCGGTCTGGGTGGTGGACGACGGCAGTACCGACGGCAGCACCGAACGCCTGCAGGCCATGGCCGCGCAAGACCCGGGGCTGCGCGTGATCGTGCTGCCGCGCAATCGCGGCAAGGGCGTGGCTGTGCTGGCCGGGCTGGAAGCTGCTGCCGCGGCGGGCTTCACCTACGTGCTGACCATGGACGCCGATGGCCAGCATCCCGCAGAGCTCATCCCCGAATTCATGGCCGCCTCGCAAGCTGCGCCCGACGCGATGATCCTCGGCCAGCCGGTGTTCGACGCAACGGCGCCGCAGATACGCGTGCACGGCCGGCGCCTGTCCAATGGCTGCGCAGACATCGAGACCCTGTGGGCCGGTATTGGCGATACGTTGTTCGGCTTTCGCGTCTATCCGATTGCACCGCTGGCCGAGATCATGCGCCGGCACATATGGATGCGCGGTTTTGATTTTGACCCGGAAGCGGCGGTGCGCCTGTGCTGGGCGGGCGTGCGCCCGGTCCGGCTGGCGGCGCCGGTGCGCTACTTCCGCGCGCACGAGGGCGGCGTGTCGCATTTCCGGTATCTGCGAGACAACATCCTGCTGGTTGGGATGCATCTGCGCCTGGCGGCCGAAGGCATGCTGCGCTTGCCTTCGATGATTGCGCGGCGGGTGCAGCGCGGCTGGTAGGCTGCGGCGGCTGGGTTCAGGCGGCTTCGGTGGCGGCCCTGGCCTGATTCAGAAGGGTTTCTGCGGCGTGCCAGGCCTGTGACGCGGCGGACGGATCGCCAATTGCGCGGGCGTCGGCGGTGGCGCCCGACAGCAGCATCACGTACACCCCGGCAAGCTGCCGCGCCGTATTGGCAGGCACCACATCCTTGAGCAGCGTTTCCATCATGGCGAGCAGATCGTCGCGGTAGCGCACTGCCACGTCGGTCACCTTGGGGCAGGTGGCGCCAAACTCAGCCAGCGCGCGCTCGAACAGGCAGCCCGCAAATTCGGGAGTGCGGAACCATGCGCCATACCACTCGAAGATGCCCTTCAGGCGGGCGGTGGCGTCGTGCATGGGGCTGAGCTTTTCGGTAATGCTGCCCATGACGAAGGTATAGCGCTGCTCCAGCACTTCCTTGATCAGATCTTCCTTGCCGGCAAAGTGCCGGTACAGCGTCATCCGAGCGACGCCGGACTCGTCGATGATCCAATCGACGCCCACGGGGTGAAAGCCGTGCTTGGAAAACAGCTCGCCGGCCTTGTCCACCACCTGTTGGCGCTTGCTTGCGCGCATTGCCACCTCTCCTGATTGCTGAGCCGCATCTTAGCATCGGCCCCTTATTGCGGCCTGGGCATTGGGCCCAAACACGGTCGGCTGCAGAGTGTTGTTGCCGCGTCAGCTTTACGCTTTGATAACACAACAGCACGCGCTTCCCGCTAAAGTAGACCGATCTATATCATGTGCCCGCAAATCCGATGGGCGCGCGGAAGAGAAAGCGTTGTGCAGCCAATGTGGGGGCGCCGGTTTTGCGGACGGGATCGCAAAAACCACCGGCACTGACCAGGTTGTCAGCGGAGTTTCTCTCGATCAACAGCAACAATAAGAGAAAGGGTCAGGCGAATGCGGAATCGTTTGCTGATGTTGGGAGTCGTGTCACTGCTGGCAGCGTGTGCCCAGCCGCAGCCGCCCAGCGATGTGGTACGGGTGTGCGACGACCGTGGCTGTGCCGATCGGCCGAAAGCCCAGGTGGCGTTTGACCAGGCGAATATCCCTGACGAAGATCCGCGCATTATTGCCCTCAAGGAAGTTGCCAAGCGAGAGCCCAAGGCCGCTTACGACCTGGGTCTGCGCTATTTCCGCGGTGACGGCGTCCGCCAGGACAGCTACCAGGCACTGAACTGGATGCGCGAGGCGGCCGAGCACGGCAACCTGCAGGCGCAGAAGGCGCTCGGCGCGTTCTACCTGTTCGGGCTGGAAGAGATGGGCTCCGACCCGCGCGAAGCCGAAAAATGGCTCTCGATTGCCGTGAGCCGTGGCGACAAGGAATCCAAGAAGCTGCTTGAGCAAGCACGCGCCGCCAAGAAATCCGACGAAGACGACTACAAGTGGCGCGCGCAATGGCGCAGCACCTACTACGGCTATTGGTATTCGGGTTATCCGTACCTCGGCGTCTGGCGCCAGACGAGCTGGTACTGGTACTGAGAGAGGCGCCGCAGTCATCCGTTTCAAAGCGTTTCAAGGCAGTTCGGGGAGGGGGGAAAGCCTGTTGCACACCTCGCACGCCTGATCAAGGGGGGCTTATTGAGTCGCAGGACGCATAAGCCGAACATCGACTCAATGTGAGCCACACAACAATATGAAAACCAATCTTCTTAGCCGCACTGCCAAGGCCGCAGGCGTGGCATTGATCTCCGCTTCCCTGGCTGCGTGCGCAGGCGGCGGCATGGTGACGCCGGGCGGCCAGAACGCCGGCGTGAGCGGTGCTGCGGCCGGCGGCTCCAGCGTGGGTGCAGACCCGACGCTCGAGCGCTGCGCCTCGCCGCTGGGCACCATCGCCATGGATGATGGCCGCAACGCCGACTGGTACGGCCAGTTTGGCAGCGCCACCAAGGTGACGACCATCGACCCGCTGCTGCGCATGGCCGTACAGCAATCGAACTGCTTCGTGATCACGTCGATCGGCAACCAGAAGACCGACGCACGCCTGTCGCGCATCACCGATCTGCAGCGCAACTCCGGTGAATACCGTGCTGGCTCGAAGCAGCAGAAGGGCCAGCGTGTGGCGGCTGACTACTACATGGAGCCGCAGATCATCATCAACGACTCGCCGATCGGCGGTGTGGCGGGTGCCGTGGGCGGTCTGCTGGGCAACAGCGCCATCGCCGCGCTGGCCGGCAGTGTGAAGTCGAAGGCTTCGGTCGTGACGCTGACCCTGTTCGACGTGCGCTCGGCCGTGCAGATTGCTGCCGCCGAAGGCAGTTCGACCGCCACGAACTACGGTGCCGTGCTGGCTGGTTTTGGCGGTGGCGTGGGCGGCGGTCTGGCAGGTTTCTCCAGCACGCCGGAAGGCAAGGCCACGGTGGTCGCCTTTATCGACGCGTGGAACAAGATGGTCGTCGCGCTGCGCAGCTACAAGGCGCAAGACGTCAAGGGCGGCCTGGGCCGTGGCGGTCAGCTCAAGGTCAACTGATCGCGTTCAGCGCTCCGAAGTGCGAAACCAAAAAAAAAAAGCCTGCGGCGGTTGCGTCGCAGGCTTTTTGCTTTTGAGGCGGGAGGCGCTCAGCGCGCGTCTTTCGGTTTGTCGCCCTTGGGCCAGTCGTTGGCGCGCGCGGCATAGTCCGGGCGCGGCTGTTGGGTAAAGAAGGCGGCCACGTCCACGGCCTCCTGTGCGGTGAGCGTGCCGCCCTGGCCCAGCGGCATGTTGTGCTTCACGAAGGCAGCGGCGGTGTACATGCGCGCCATGCCCGCGCCCACGTTGAACGAATCCTTGCCCCACAGCGGCGGCATCAGGTAACCCCCTTGCGGGTTGGGCAGCCCCTGGCCCTCGGCGCCGTGGCAGGCGGCGCAGCGCTGGGCGTAGACGGCTTTGCCGTTCTCGCGGTTGGGCGCGAGGGACGTGTCGATCTTCTCGAAACCGCGTCCCGTCACGTTGGTGCCAACGGGCACGCCGCTGGAGAGCCATTTCATGTAGGCGAGGATGGCATTCATGTCTTCGCCATCGAAGGCGATGGGCTTGCCGTTCATCGACCGCTGGAAGCAATCATTCACGCGCTGCTGCAGCGAAATGACCGCACCGCTGCGCGATCGGTACTCCGGAAACGCAGCGGTCAGACCGACCCACGGCGATGCGTAGGGCGTCGTGCCGCCGTTCAGGTGGCAGCTCGTGCAGTTCAGGCCGTTACCGACGTTGTGCGGCAGCTGGCGCTTGGTGTCGGTAAGGATCAGCTTGCCGCGCTTGATGGCGTCACCCATGGGTCCAGCGGGGATGGTGGCCTCGTCCGGCACTGGAAGCGTTGCCGGGGCGGTTTGTGCGAATGCGGATGTGCCAATGACCAGCGCCAATGCGGCACCGAGCTTGTGGAGCGTCATGTTGTCCCCTGTAGGTTCGTTATCGGTTTATATGCGGCGGTGCCGCCCGGCTAGCGCTTGCGTTGCAGCCAATTGAAGACGGCCATGCCCACCAACATTGCGGCGACAAAGCCGACGGCCTTGGGCACGCCTGCGCCCAGCGCCACCAGTGCCGGCCCTGGGCAGAAACCGGCCAGTCCCCAGCCGATGCCAAACACGGCGCTGCCCAGCACCAGCCGCGCGGTTACGCCCGTGGCCGACGGCAATTGGATCAGCGTGCCAAGCCATGAGCGGCCGCGCCGCCGCGCCACGAAGAAGGCGATTACGCCAACGGCAATTGCTCCGGCCATCACGAATGCCAATGAAGGGTCCCATTGGCCGAACAAGTCCAGAAAGCCGAGCACCTTGGCTGGATTGGCCATGCCCGACACGATGAGCCCCGCGCCAAACAGCAGGCCCGCAACGAGTGCGATCACGAGGGCCATGTCAGCCTCCCACCACGTGGCGCACGACGAACACGGTGACGATGCCAGCGGTCATGAAGGTGACCGTGGCCACCAGCGAGCGAACCGAGCCGCGCGACAACCCGCAGACGCCGTGGCCGCTCGTGCAGCCACCTGCGTAGCGTGTGCCGATGCCGACCAGGAAGCCTGCCGCCAGCACCTCGCCCCAGCCGGCGGCGATGTCAGGAATCACAGGGTGACCAAGCAGTGCGGCAATCACCGGCGCCCCCATCAGGCCGATCAGGAACGCGATGCGCCAATCCATATCGCCCTGCGGACGCAACAACAGCCCGCCGAGGATGCCGCTGATGCCGGCAATGCGGCCCATGCCCAGTATCAGCACGGCCGCCGCCAGCCCGATGATGAGGCCGCCGACGAGGGCCGCGCCCGGGGTGAAATGTGCGAAATCGATCGACATGGGAAAGGGGTGGGGCAGAGAACAATCTAGATTCCAATAATATATAAATTTATAGATTGTTTGTCATGTGCCGGGGCAAGGAAGCGCCAAGCTCGACCTTGGCGCGCTGGCAGGGCGGCCTCAAAGTCGGATGACATAACCCTCGCGCGGGTGTGTGCGGCCGGCATGCAGTGCGGCAATGCGCGCCTGAGCTGCGGGCATGCCGTGCTCTTGGATCAGCGTGAGCCAACCGTGCTTTGGGTCACGTACGTGGTCGATGAAGCGTCGCTGTGCTGCGTTGAATTTTTCGGTGACGACCGCGGGCCCCCAGTCGGCGTTGCGCTTGCGGATTTGCACGGGCGCGAAGTAGAACTGCGGCGCGGGGCCGGGTAAGTCCGCAGCCTGGATGAAATCCGTGTTTTGCGCCGATCCTGCAAAGCAGTCGTAGACGAGCGCGTCGCCAAAGTGTTCATGCACGCGCCGGCGCAACGCCGCGTCGCCGGAGAAATCGACGTAGAGCGTGGGAACGTCAGTTGTGAGCGTGTCGAGTGCATCGTACGTGACGCTGTCGTGGTAGCAGCCAAGGCCATCGACAAACGCGCGATTGCCCTCCGAAGTGAGCGCGGTGAGCGTGAGCCCTTGGGTGTCTTGCAGGCAGAACGCGGTGCCGTACGCCGTTTTGCTCGATGCGCTGGAAAACACCAGACGCCGCGCGCCGAAGAAGGCGTTGTCCGCCAGGAAATCCGCCAGCATGAACGACGTGATGAACAACGGCCGATAGAGGATCTGGTAGTCCTCCAGCGCTGCATCGTAGGCGGCGTCCTGCGACACGCGCGTGTATTGGTTGTAGGCGGAGACGAGCGCCTGACGATGCGCGGCGCCGTCGTAGAAGCCGCGTGGCGTGACGCGTTCGGGGTGCATGCGCAGATGTGTGGCGATCGGGAAGTAGCCGTAGAAGCGCTCGCCGACGTCGACGCCTTCCACGGTGGAGCTGACCACATCGGCAAAGCCCCACACAGGCATATGGCCCCAGCCATCGTGGCCGGTGGGAAAAAACGACCAGTACTGCATGGCATCGCCAAAAGCCGCGTAGGTGATGTTGTTGGTAGTGAGGGCAAAGCGGTCCAGGCGCAGCACGACTTCGCCGGGCGCCGCGGCGGGCGCGGTGTCGGCGCTTTCCAGGCGGCTTTCGTTTAGGGCATCCTTGCGCGTGAAGAGCCGCTGGTACGGGGCGTTCATGGTGTCTTCTCCATTCTCGGGATTGATGGGCTGATGGCTTCACTCTATCGCCGGCAGGCGGGCGCCGGGTTCGGAAACGGACAGGGCGAAAGCGCCCGCGCCAAACCGCTGAAGCGGCCGTCGCAGCGCCGGGCTAAGTTCACGGTGCAGGCCATCTACGAGGCGTTTGTTCGGATTTGGCGGCGCGACGGCGCACAGGCAGCGACCACGCGGGCGGTGGCATTGGAAGCCGGCTGCTCGGTCGGCACGCTGTATGAGTACTTCCCAAACAAGGAGGCGCTGCTCTCAGGCTACGTCCGGCACACCATCGAGGTGCTGCTGGCCCGCATTCAGAGCGAGGTGACGGAACGCATCGATGCCTCCTGGACAGCCCGCGTGCGTCACCTCGTGAGGCTGAGTTGCGGCGATCCGGCGCTCGATCCGCCGTACTTTGATCACGCCATGCTGATGCGTGAAGACCGCATTGCCGAGCCCAAGCATCATTTGCGCTTCTTCGATGAACTGAGCACAGCCTGGCGCCAAGCGCTGGACGCGTGCCCCGATCTACCTGCCCGGCCAGACGACGCACTCGTGCAGACGATGCTGCAAGCCATCTGGGGCGCACGTCGCTACCGCGTGCTGCTGCAGGAGGGGCCGCCCGCAACCGAGGTGTGGATCAGCGAGATGGAGCGCCTGTGCCTGCGTGCCTTGGCTGCGACCCCTGAGGTGGTTTGACGCTACGGCCTGCGAGATGGCGTTGCCGTATGGGGACACCCGCGTTCCAGCAGGGTGTGAACCGATTGTCTGGGCAGCGCATCCTCGCTAGGCTGGGACTTTGCAGCGGAGGGTTGCGCGATGAGCTGGCAGAACTGGGTCGTCTCGAGGATGGTGCGCAACCAGGTCAAGAAGCCGACCGAGCGGGAGCCGTTCGATCCCATCGCCACGCGCCTGCATGCCGAGAAGCGCAAGATGCCTTCGCCCGTGGAATTGCCGCCGGATTGGCGCATCGTGCCGGCCCTTGGGACCCACGGCGACGGCCTCACCGGCGAATGGATCGAACCCGCTGATCCGGACCTGCATGACGACGCGCCCGTCGTCCTTTATCTGCATGGCGGAGGCTATTTTTTCTGCAGCCCCCGCACACATCGCCCGATCACCATTGGCCTTGCCACGCATGCGCGAGCCCGTGTGTGCGTGCCGGACTACCGGTTGGCACCTGAGCACCCGTTTCCCGCGCCGGTGGAAGATGCGCTCTTTACGTATCGCACGCTGCTGGCGCAGGGCGTGGCGCCATCGCGCATTGTGGTGGCGGGCGATTCCGCGGGGGGAGGGCTGGCGTTGGCGCCGCTGGTGGCCTTGCGTGATGCGGCGGACCCGCTGCCGGCCGGCGCGGTGCTGTATTCGCCGTGGACGGACCTGGCAGCCACCGGCCAGAGCCTGATCGATAACGATGAATCCGACGTGATGTTTCGCGGCGCGTGGATGGCGCATGGTGCGGCGTTGTACCTTGGCGATTCGGGCGCGCCGACGGACCATCCGCTCGCCTCGCCGTTGTATGCGGATTTCACGGGCCTCCCCCCGCTGCATTGCTATGTCAGCACCAGCGAGGTGCTGCGCGACGATACCCTCCGAATGGCCGAGCGCGCGCGGGCGGCCGGGGTATCCGTTTCGGTAGAAATGGGGCGGCGGCTTCCGCACGTGTGGCCGATCTTCTATCCTTTCCTTCCAGAGGCGCGCGTAGCGCTCAAACGATCGGGCGAGCAGATCAGACGACTGGTTGCCGCCCAACATGAGAATCGAGAACCGGTGGCACTGACACCGGCATGACCTGACCTGCGGCGCCCCTGCGTAGCCCAGTCGGGATGCGCAAACGGGGAGCCCAGCATGCGTCGGGTGGTGGTATTGGGTGTGGTGCTGGCCGTGGCGGTCGGCGCCTGGCAGTGGAGTCGGCTGCATCGGCTGAGGCTCGCCGACGTGCGTTTTGCGCCGATCGAAAACGTCGCCGCAGCAACCGGCGCGGCGGGCGCATCCGCACTCAATGCCAACAAGTCGCACTGGCTCAAGGCATGCGACCAGGCGCTCGGCCCGATGCGCGTGGAAGTGCGTGCCATCGAAACGCCGCTGTCCTTCTCCAACGACCGCTCGGTGGAACAACTCACCGCCGAGGCACCGCCGTACGACCGCTCAGCGCGCGTGCTGGGCAAGACGTACGCCACGCTGGTCGCACGCTTCGACGTCAACAGCCGCTACATGGCCATCGCCACCCAGCCGGCCACGACCTGCTTACGGCCGTCTATCTCAGTGGAGCTGTTGCTGAATAATTTTCGGGTCACCGTGGCGCGCGAATTCGCGCCGGGCACATGTGCTTACAACGCCATCCGCGAGCACGAATTGCGGCATGTGGCCGTCAACCGCGCGGTGCTGCCGCACGCCGCCGAGGTGATCCGCAAGGAGATCGAGAGCGAATACGGCGGCCGGCTCTACTTTGGAGACCCGGACCGCATTGCCGCAGATTTGCAGGCAGCGCTCACGCGCCATTGGCTGCCCCGCGCGCAATCGCTGATCGAACTGGGGCTGCAGGCGCACGAACAGATCGATACGCCGCGCGAGCAGGAGCGCATGAGCCGCGTGTGCAACGGCGAGGTGCAGGCCGTGCTGCAACAACTCACGCGCAGCTAGCGCGCGAACACGTGCGAGTTCAGGCGGCTGGGCGGTGCGCGGCGCGTGCCTGCAGTTGCGTGACAGCCTCGTCGACGATGGCTTCGGGCGGCAGCGCGATGTCGACAATGACGGCGTCGGTCGGCTCTTCCAGCGCTTCGAACTGGCTGCGCAGCAGGTTCGGGTTGAAGAAGTGGTCTTTGCGTGCAGCGAGGCGGCCCTGCAGCAGATCGAAATCGCCCTTCAGGTAGACGAATTCCGCGTTGCCGGCGGGACCGCGCAGCACGTCGCGGTAGCGCTGCTTGAGGGCGGAGCAGGCAACCACCAGCGATTGCCCGGTGCTCGTCTTCTCATCCATGTAGGCGCGGATGGATTCGAGCCAGGGTTTGCGGTCGTCATCGTTCAGGGGGATGCCGGCGTGCATCTTGGCGCGGTTGGCCTCGGAATGGAACTCGTCGCCATCACGGAAAGCGCAGCCCAGCCGCTCGGCAATCTTCTGGCCCACCGTGGATTTGCCGCAACCCGAAACACCCATCACTACAACGATCATCGTCATTCCCTACGTGCAAGAAAGCGCAAAACATCAGGCCGGCATGTTAGCGCGTTGATGACGGCGCCCGCCGTTTTTTGCTGCTGCAGCGCAGCAATTGTTCCGCGTCATTGTTCGTCCGGCAACGGATTGCCAAATACGTCAAGCTGCGTCAAATTGCGGTGGAAGCAGCGGTTACAAATCATTCAGAACAAGGCCCCAAAAAGGCCAACGTTGATTGGAGGAGACATCCATGGCTGGTGAGGTTTTCGACGCGCGACCGCGCAACGGTGCGTCGTATGTGGTGGGCGACACGGCGGTGCCGCTGGCACACGTGACGGTCTCGGCGTTGCTCGCGGAAACCGTGCGCCGCTGTCCCGACGACGAGGCGGTCGTGTTCCGCGAACAGAACGTGCGCTGGACGTGGCGCGCCTTTGCCGAACAGGTCGATGCGCTGGCCGCCGGCCTGCACGCGCTGGGGCTGGAGCGAGGCGACCGCATCGGCATCTGGTCGCCCAACCGCGTCGAATGGGTGCTCACGCAGTTCGCGACAGCGCGCCTGGGGCTCATCCTCGTTAATATCAATCCGGCGTATCGGCTGTCGGAGCTGGAATACGCGCTCAACAAGGTGGGGTGCAAGGCCATCGTGGCGGCCGAGGCCTTCAAGACCTCGCGCTATCTGGAAATGCTGCAGACGCTTGCGCCCGAACTGGCGACTGCGCAGCCCGGCGCATTGAACGCCGCCAAGCTGCCGGCGCTGCGCTGGGTCATTCGCATGGGCGAGGCCGAAACGCCTGGCATGCTCAACTTTGCCGACGTCATTGCGCGTGGAAAAAGCGTACCCATTGATGCGCTGGATGCCATCACGGCCACGCTGTCGCCCGACGACGCCATCAATATCCAGTTCACTAGCGGCACGACCGGCGCGCCCAAGGGGGCGACGCTTACGCACGTCAACGTCGTCAACAACGCGCGCTTCGTTGCCATGGCGATGAACCTGCAAGAGGGCGATCGGCTGTGCATTCCCGTGCCGCTGTATCACTGCTTCGGCATGGTCATGTCGGTGCTCACGTGCACGGCCACGGGCGCGTGCATGGTGTTTCCAGGCGAGGCGTTCGACCCGCTGGCCACGCTGCGCACGGTGGCAGAAGAACGCTGCACGCAATTGCACGGCGTGCCGACGATGTTCATCGCGCAGCTCGATCATCCGGACTTCAAAAGCTTTGACGTATCGACCTTGCGCGGCGGCATCATGGCCGGATCGCCGTGTCCCATCGAGGTGATGAAGCGCGTCGTGTCGGAGCTGAACCTGCGCGAAGTCACCATCGCCTACGGCATGACCGAGACGAGCCCCGTGTCATTCCAGAGCGCCGTAACGGACCCACTCGACAAGCGCGTGACCACCGTTGGCCGCATCCAGCCGCATCTGCAGGTCAAGCTGGTGGATGGCGCGGGAGAGGTGGTGCCTGTGGGCGAGAAGGGCGAGCTGTGCACCAAAGGCTATTCGGTCATGCTCGGCTACTGGGACGACGAGGCCAAGACCGCCGAATCGATCCACGACGGCTGGATGCGCACGGGCGATCTGGCAACGTTCGATGCCGAGGGCTACTGCAACATCGTTGGCCGCGTGAAGGACATGCTCATTCGCGGCGGCGAGAATGTCTACCCGCGCGAGATCGAAGAATTCCTCTTCCGGCATCCGAAGGTGCAGGCCGTCAACGTGTTTGGCGTGCCCGACCCGAAGTACGGCGAAGAGGTCTGCGCGTGGATCGTGCTCAAGCCGGGGCAGCAGGCCACGGAGGATGAGATCCGTACGTTCTGTCAGGGCCAGATCGCGCACTACAAGATCCCGCGCTACATCCGCTTCGTCACCGAGATGCCGATGACGGTGACGGGCAAGGTGCAGAAGTTCGTCATGCGCGACCGCATGATCGAAGAACTCAAGTTGACGGTGGCCGCCACGGCCTAAAACCGGAGCTTGCAGTTTCGCCGCTGAAATGCCAACCGGTTGCGCGCGGCTTTTCGTTGCCATGACGATGCTTGCCGCGCGCAGCTTTGTACGCCTGCCTGGGCAACGCCCGAGGTAAAAACCGAGACACGTTTCCCGCGTGCGTCTTGCTGATAGGGGGCACTCGCAGTCAAACGGCCATGCAAGGCCGGGTGCCTGCGAGGTGCATGCCATCGAGGTGCGCAATACGACGCGACGTGCGCCACGGCACGCTCACCCGTCGGCGACCAACCTCTCACGCAATGTGAACGACGAGGCGGCGATGTATCACGCCTGAAACACCCAGCCAATCGCTCGTCTCAAACATCGTGGCTGCGCGCATGCATGCGTGTGGTTTGCGTCTTCGCGCGAAGGTCATGCGCGCCATGGCCGCCATGCGTGACACGACGGTGTATCGGCGCCGCAACCGAAAAGGCGCAAACAGCCGCCAAAAGTCGCACGTATCGACACGATTGCGTGGCACGGCGCGCGCCCATGTACGCGCGTGGCTGTGAAACTTGCGCGTTTTCAAACGCTTAGAACACCTGTGTAGGGCGGGCCGGGAAGTTGGCACCGATTATGCAAACGAGCCGCCCCGGGGTGGGTCATGTTTTTCCCACAGGCAGAGCGCGCCGGCCTTACTGGCTGCGTTTCCAGCCGTCCCTCTCACCTTTATGGAGTGCGTTATGAAGAAGACCTTACTGGCCACCGCGATCGCCATGGGATTGGGGGTCTCTGGCGTTGCATTGGCCGACATCGGGAACACGGCGTCCGGTGCGGGTGACAAGACCCAAACCAATACGTCGACTATCAACAGAACCAACACCAGCACAGACACGACGACGAACACCGCAACCACCACAACCACGACGGCAACCGATAACTCGAATCAACACAACAACCAAAGCCAGGGCAGCAACCGCGACAACAGCGGCTGGGCCAACGCAGACGGCTATGGCACCGCCGCCGCCAACAACGGCGGTATGGCAACAGCAACATTCACCAACTCCTTCAACACAAGCAAGGCAATTGCAGTCTCGAAGCTGGACGGCACCGTCACCAACATCAGCGTGTCAGGCATTGGCAATATCGCCACCAACAATGGCGGCTCGGCCAATGGCGGCGCGGGCGGGCGTGGCGGATACGGCTATGGCGGCACAGGCGCTGGCGGCAACGGTGGCGCTGGCGGCGCAGGTGGCAGTGGTGGCGCGGGCGGCAGCTCGGGCAGCGTCACGCATGGCAGCGCGACCAACGGCGGCGCAGTGGCCGGCAACGGCGGCAATGGCGGAGATGCGGGCGGCAGTGCTGGCAGCGGCGGTAACGGCGGCAGCTCCGGCACGCTCTCGGCCAGTCTGGGCGCGGGCCTTGGCGGCGCAGCGGGCAGCACGAGCGCAGCTGGCGGCGGTGGCGGCGGGGCAGGCGGCACGTCCAGCGCCAGCGGTGGCGATGCGAACCGCCATCACGGCAGCGGCGCAGCCACGGGTGGCGGCAGTGCCTCGGCAGGCGGTGCAGGCGGCGCTGGCGGCTCCACCACCAGCGGTACGTCAACGGCGTCCGCTGGTGCGGGCACGGGCTCGAGCAGTGCCACCGGCACCAGCACGGGTGGCGGGGCAGGCGCTGGCGGTGCAGCTACCAACGTGGCAGGCAATGGCGGCGCAGGCGGCAGCGCGACCAACGGCAGCGCGACCAACGGCGCAGCATCGTCCACGGCGGGCAATGGCGCTGTGGGTGCAGTCGGTGCGGCCGGCGGTGCAGGCGGCGTGGGCAATGGCGGTGTCGGCAACGGTGCGGTGGGTGGCACCGGCGGTGCAGGCGGTACGGTCATGGTGGACGCAGGCACGTTCAACATGTCCAACGCCATGACCAGTGTCGGCCAGTCCGCTGCCGGGGTGATGATTGCGAACCAGAATAGCGGCTTCGCATCTCTCGTCCAACAAAGCGTCAACGTGCAGGCCAACCTGAATGTCGGCCATTGAGCCGACATCGGGTGTGAGCGGGGAAGTGCCGCTGCGCGTGCGGTGACGTTGCGCGCATGGCGGTGGACTGGGCCGGACCGCATCCGTGGTCCGGCCCGCAGTTGGAGCGTATAGGAGACATTCGATGCGATCCGACAGAAGAACCACAGCAGGATGGGCGGCATGGTGGTTGGCATGCGGCCTGGCAGTGTGGCC
This sequence comes from Ralstonia chuxiongensis, assembly GCF_024158925.1. Classification (NCBI taxonomy): domain Bacteria; kingdom Pseudomonadati; phylum Pseudomonadota; class Betaproteobacteria; order Burkholderiales; family Burkholderiaceae; genus Ralstonia; species Ralstonia chuxiongensis. The sequence goes on from NZ_JAMYWC010000002.1 coordinate 708,778, forward strand.
AGCGGCAGCGGCGATGGCGGCGGACGATGCGTCAATCGCAGACGGTGCTCAGACAGCCAATACGGAAGCGGTGCGTCCCCCGGTCGCCGCGGCCGTGTCGGTGCCTGGGTTCGGTCATGCGGTAGGTGCAGATCGGCTCGACAGCTATCGCGGCGGCACGCAGGATCTCTACCAGACCGTCAATGACGCGCGCCTGTCCGGCACCGTGAGCGACAACGCCGCCGTGAATGTGGCGACGGGGTCGAACATCGTGCGCGACGGCTCGTTTGCCAACGCCAGCGGGATCCCCACGGTCATCCAGAACAGCGGAGCGAACGTGCTGATCCAGAACGCCACCATCGTCAACGTGCAGTTCCGGCCTTGAGCTTGTGAAGGACGGAATGATGCGCAAGACGTGCGGTGCAATGCTGATGGCACTGATGTGCGGGCCCGCGTTGGCGGGCGCGATCGACATGCTCGGCACGGGCGGCGGCACGTATGCCGTGCCCGTGACGAGCATGAAGGCCGCGCGCTATCTGCGTACCGTGCATCAGCGTTTCGACTTCAGTTGCGGGTCGGCCGCGGTGGCGACGCTGCTTACGTATCAGTACGGCTATCCGGTGAGCGAGCAGACCGTGTTCCAGGCCATGTACGAGCATGGCAACCAGGAGAAGATCCGGCGAGAAGGGTTTTCGCTGCTCGACATCAAACGCTATCTGGCGTCTGTAGGCTTTGAGGCCGATGGTTTCGAGCAGCCGCTGGATGCGTTGAAGGACGCCCACTTGCCGGCCATCGTGCTGTTGACCGAAAACGGCTATCACCACTTCGTGGTGGTCAAGGGCGTGCAGGAGGGGCGTGTGCTGGTGGGCGATCCGGCCATGGGCACGCGTGCGATCCCGCGTGCGAGTTTCGAGAGCATGTGGGACAACCATTTGCTGTTCGTCGTCCACAACCGCGAGGCGGGGGCGACGTTCAACGCCGCATCGGATTGGCGCGTGGCACCGCGTGCGCCGCTGGAGGAGGGCATGGACCGCAGTGGCTTGGGAAACATCGTCGTTCCCAAGCACGGTCCGTCCGATTTCTGAGCATCGTCTGCATGGCAGTCCGGTAGTCCGGCAGGAGGGCATCATGAAGCGGTTTGGCAAGATGGCGTGGGCCGGCTGGCTCGCGCTGGCTGCGGCCGGGCATGCGTTTGCTGCCGGCATGGATGGCATGGATAACAATCCCGTCCATGCGTGGCGCGCCGTGTCCGAAGACAAGCTCGACGACATGCGCGGCGGGTTTGATGTGCCCTCGCTTGCAGGGCTGCACATCTCGTTCGGCATCGACCGGGCGGTCTACGTCAACGGCGATCTGGTGGCAAGCGCATCGGTCAACATTCCGGATGTGGCACGCATGACGGCCACCCAGGCGCAGCAATTGGCCTCGGTGGTCAACACGGTCAACCTCGTGCAGAACGGCCCCAACAATGTCGCACCGCCCGATGTGACCGCGGGCGCGGCAACGGCGGCCACGGTCATCCAGAACAGCCTGAACAACCAGACGCTGCAGGCGGTTACGACCATCAATGCGGCGGTCAACAGCCTGCCGCAATTCCGTCAGATGAATCTGGCCAACGTGCTACAAGGAGCGTTGGCCAACGTCGTCACCATGCTGCACTGAGCTAGAACTGGATCGGCAGGCGAAGCGTGACGGTCAGGTCCGGCGTGTCGCGCGTCAAGCCTGCCCCCACCGACAGGTTCAGCGACATCTTGGGCGAGAGGCGGTACGAATAGCCGACCAGCAACGTCCCCAGAATTGTCCGCACCGAGCCCGGCACGCGCTGGCCGTTCTGTGTGGTCGGCGCGATGATGCTTTGGTCGTAGCCGATGGAGAACGATGCCTTCTCGTTCAGCGCCAGCCCCATGCCGAAGTTCAGGCCGATGATGTCGCCGGCCTTCACGTTGCCCAGGAACTGTTTCGAACCGTCCACCAGGTTCAGGCTCACGTCCTTGCGCTCGAAGTTGTGCAGGTAGCTGATGCTGCCGAAGAACACGGCCGGGTCTGTCGGGAACAGCCACGTCAGCCCCGGCTGTACCGCGAAGAAGCCCGAGCCCGTGGGCTGCTGCAGAGGCAGGCCGGTGCCCGTGGTATTGCTTACGCAGCGCGTCACGCAATCGGTGGTGACGTCAAACGGATCCTTGCCGGTGCGCGTCTTGAAGCGCAGCCAGCCGATGTAGAACGGCTTGTCGACGCCGCCCGCATTGATCTGGTAACGCGCGGTCAGTTCCACATCGCCGATGCCGCGCCCGTGCGAGCTGAATGCGTTGTCCGTCGCCGTGCCGGTGAACAGTTCGCGGCTGACGGTGTCGCTTGCGCTGTAGACATAGGGCACGCGCGCTTCCAGTTCCCAGCGCCGCGCCAGGCCGTAACGCAACGCAACCGTGCCGGTGAGCGTGGTCGTCTTGACCTGCCGTACGTCGATCAGCCCGATCAGCAGTGCGGGGATGATGGTGTAGCCCACCAGCGCCACGCGGTCGGACGACGAATATGCCATCTGCAATGACGGCTCGACGACGACCTTGCCCGGCGGTGTGAGCGCGCTGGGCTCATCGAAGATCTGCGCGATGCGGGGTGGCCGGTCTGGTGGCTCCGGCGGTTTGCCGACGGGCGTGGCGCCGGGCTGGTCGTTCTGCGCAATTTCCGATACGTCGCCTGCCGCGCCAGGAGCACCGGCACCGCGCACGGTGTCGAGTTTGCTCTCGCTCATGCCGAGCGCGCGCCGCATGCGCCGCAAGTGCGTTTCCTGTTGCTGGATCGAGCGCTTGAGTTCCTGCAGGCGCGCCTGCGTATCGGCAAGCGCGCGCTGCAGCGCTTCCAGGCTGGGTGGCTTGTCGTCCACCGGCTCGTTGGTCTGCGCGAGAACCGGCCCGCCGCAGAGCAGCAGGCATGCGCACGTAACCGCTTGGGTTGACCCACGTTGCGGCTTCCATGGCGTTTTTGTCATGGCAATGTCCCCCGTCGAGAGTGTCCTTACCGCTGGCTGCGGACGGACGCTTCACGATTCCCCCGGGTGGCGTACTGCGGATACCACTATAGGCGAGCGCGCGTGAAACGACAGGGCGGAGCCGTCCACAAAATGGACGAGGCCGAAATGCCCGTTTGGTGGATCGCTCAGGCAAGAAAAAAGGCGCCCGAAGGCGCCGTGCGTAGCTTGTGCAGTGTCAGCGCTTACTGACGCGCATTCCGCAGGTTATCCGGCCACGGTGTGTTGTAGTTTGTGCGGAACGGATTGATGTCGAGCCCGCCGCGCCGCGTGTAGCGCGCATACACGGCTAGCTTGACCGGCCGGCACTGGCGCAGGATGTCGGTAAAGATTCGCTCCACGCATTGCTCGTGAAACTCGTTGTGCTCGCGGAACGAGATCAGGTACTTGAGCAGCCCTTCCTGATTGATCGGCGCACCCACATAGCGGATTTGCACGCTGCCCCAGTCCGGCTGGCCCGTTACAAGGCAATTGGACTTCAGCAGGTGCGACACCAGCGTTTCTTCCACCGGGCTTTCTTCCTCATCGGCATGCAGCAGCTCGGGCGTGGGCTGGTAGACGTCGGTTTCGATGTCAAGGCGATCGAGCAGCAGGCCATCGAGTTCGCCCATTTTCTGCCGGGAAAATTCCTCCGGGGGGACGATACGCACCTGCACTGGCGCGCCGCAGGCTTCCGACAGATCGTGGTGGATCAACTGCTGCAGCGCTTCGTGCGACGCCACCTTCGTCTGGTTGAACGAATTCAGATACAGCTTGAACGACTTCGATTCAACGATGTTGGGCGAATCCGCCGGCACGATCACGGTGCCGAGCGCCACCTGCGGCTTGCCGCGCAGGTTCAGCCACGACAGTTCGTACAGGTTCCAGAGGTCGACGCCGAAGAAGGGCAGGGGCGTGCCGGCGGAGAGGCCGATCTCGTCGCGCTTGCCCTGGCGCGGAATCGGAAACAAGAGGCTCGGGTCGTACTCCGCCTTGTACGCGGAGGTCTTACCCAGCGGTGAATGTTCGGGTTGGTTGCTCATCACAAAAACAGGCTGTAGACGGGGTTCTCGCTTTCGTCCCAATAGGTATAGCCCAGCGTGGCGAGGAACGCCTTGAACTCGCGCTTCTCGTTCTTCGGTACCTGGATGCCGACGAGGATGTTGCTCGAATCTGCGCCCTGATTGCGGTAGTGGAACAGGCTGATGTTCCAGTTTGGGCTCATGCTCGAGAGGAACTTCATCAGCGCGCCGGGCCGCTCGGGAAACTCGAAACGATAGAGATGCTCGTTCTCCGCCAGCGGCGAACGCCCGCCCACCATGTAGCGGATGTGCTGCTTGGCGAGTTCGTCGTTGGACAGGTCCAGCGTCGGAAAACCGTGCTTGCGGAAGTTCTCGGCAATCTTGTCGCCCTCTGCGCGCGACGCAATTTGCACACCCACGAAGATATGCGCCGCGTCCTTGCTGGCAATGCGGTAATTGAACTCCGTCACGTTGCGCGACCAGCCGACCAGCTCGCAGAAGCGCTTGAAGCTGCCGCGCTCTTCCGGAATCGTCACGGCAAACACGGCTTCACGCGCCTCGCCCACTTCGGCGCGCTCGGCCACGAAGCGCAGGCGGTCGAAGTTCATGTTCGCGCCGCTGGCCACGGCCACCAGCGATTCGTTCTTCAGCTTGTGCGTCTCGGCATACTGCTTGAGGCCAGCCAGCGCCAGCGCGCCCGACGGCTCCAGCAGGCTGCGGGTGTCCTGGAACACGTCTTTCAGCGCCGCGCAGATGGCATCCGTATCCACGGTGATGATTTCGTCGACCAGCTCGCGCGTGATGCGGAAGGTTTCCTTGCCGACCAGCTTCACCGCGGTGCCGTCGGCAAACAGGCCCACTTCCTTCAGTTCGACGCGCTTGCCAGCGGCTACCGAACGCGCCATCGCGTCGGAATCCACGCTCTGCACGCCGATGACCTTGACGTCTGGCCGCACGGCCTTCACGTAGGCCGCAACGCCCGAGATCAGCCCGCCACCGCCGATCGAGCAGAAGATGGCATGCAGGGGCTGCGGATGCTGGCGCAGGATTTCCATGGCGATGGTGCCCTGGCCGGCAATCACCTCAGGGTCATCGAACGGGTGCACGAAGGTGTAGCCGTGCTTTTCCTGCAGCTTGGCGGCGTGGTTGTACGCGTCGGAATAGCTCTCGCCGTGCAGCACGACATCGACCCATTCGCCGCCGCGCGAGCGCACGCCGTCGATCTTCAGCTGCGGCGTCGTCACCGGCATGCAGATCACGGCCTTGCACTCCATCCGGGCCGCGCTGAAGGCCACGCCCTGCGCGTGGTTGCCCGCCGATGCCGTAATCACCCCGCGCTTGCGCTCGGCCGCCGTGAGCGAGGCCATCTTGTTGTAGGCGCCGCGCAGCTTGAAAGAGAACACCGGCTGGTCATCCTCGCGCTTGAGGTAGACGCGGTTGCCGGTGCGCGCCGACAGGTTGGGCGCGAACTTCAGCTCGGTTTCCACCGCGACGTCATAGACCTTCGCAGTCAGGATTTTCTTGAGGTAATCGATGGCCATGGTGCGGACCGGGTTGGACGTGAACAGAGCCCGTAAGCCTATCACGCGGCGCCTGGGCCGCCTTGCCGGACCCGCGTGCCGGTCGGTACACTGCCCCGGCCGTGCCCGGGCGGGCGCAGCGCATCATCGGCGAGAGGCCTCCATGAACACCCCGTCGTCTTCCTCCGAGCGTGCCGGACGCGCGCGTCGGGGCCGAAAAGTCTGGTCCGGCACGCAGCACGTCATTGCCTACGGCATGCCGCCGCTGGGCTGGCGTGACCTTTATCACCACGCGCTTGAGGTCAACTGGCCGACCTTCTTCGCGCTGCTGGCGACGCTGTTCCTGTCGCTCAATGCGGTATTCGCGGGGCTGTATTCGTTGGGCGACGGCGCGATCGCGAACCAGTCGCCGCCGGGCTTCGTGGGGGCATTCTTCTTCAGTGTCGAGACCCTGGCCACCGTCGGTTACGGCGACATGCACCCGCAAACGCTCTATGCCCACGTCATCGCCACGCTGGAGATCTTCATCGGCATGTCGGGCATTGCCATGGCGACGGGGCTGGTATTTGCGCGGTTCTCGCGCCCGCGCGCCAAGATCATGTTTGCGCGCAATGTTGTCGTGCGGCCGCTCAACGGCAGATCCACGCTGATGCTGCGGGCGGCCAATGCGCGCCAGAACGTCATCGCAGAGGCCACCGCCCGGCTGCGCCTGATGCAGGACGAGGTCTCGCCCGAGGGCTACTCGATCTACAAGATCCACGATCTGAAGCTTGAGCGCAGCGAGCATCCGATCTTCCTGCTGGGCTGGGTGATGATGCACGTCATCGACGAAACCAGCCCGCTGCATGGCGCCACCGCAGAATCGCTCGCGGCGGGTGATGCCTTGCTGCTGCTCACGATCGAGGGCGCCGACGAGACCGCGGCGCAAACCGTGCAGGCGCGCTATTCCTGGCGACACGACGAGATCCGCTGGAACCACCGCTATGCCGACCTCATCCGTGACGAGGGCGGCGTCACGTCGGTCGACTACGACAACTTCCACTTGATCCATCCGATCGAGACGCCGCCGCAGGCACAATGACCGGCTTGTCCGATTCCAACGCGCACCCCCCGTGGCCCTGAACCTCGTCTGGCTCGCCTTCTTCCTCGTTGCCTTCGTTACCGCATGCGTGCAGGTTGTGCAGGGCGACATGGAGGTCTTCTCCCGCATGCTGACCGGCATGTTCGATGCCGCGCGCACCGGTTTCGAAATTGCGATCGGCCTGACCGGCATGATGGCGCTGTGGCTGGGCATCATGCGCGTGGGCGAGCGCGCCGGCGTGGTCGATCTGTTCGCGCGGCTCGTGAACCCGCTGATGCGGCACCTGTTTCCGTCCGTGCCCGCCGGCCACCCCGCCAACGGCGCGATGATGATGAACGTCTCGGCCAACGTGCTCGGCCTGGACAACGCCGCCACGCCGCTCGGCCTGCAGGCCATGCGGGAGCTGCAGCAGATCAACCCCCAGCCGCAGCGCGCCAGCGATGCGCAGTTGATGTTCGTGGTGCTCAACACGGCTGGCGTGACGCTGGTGCCGACGTCCGTCATCGCCATCCGCCAGGCCATGGCAGTCAAGCAGGGCCTGGTCGGTTTCAACGCGGCAGACATCTTTCTGCCGACCTTGCTGTCCACGTTCATCGGCTTCTGCGCGGGCATTGCGGCGGTGGCGTGGTATCAGCGCATCAACCTGTTCAAGCCTGCCCTGCTGGCGTATTTCGGGGGCTTCGTCGCGCTGATGGGGCTGCTGTTTGCGTGGTTGCGCCAGTTTCCGCCGCAGCAGATGGCCGCCTGGATCGGCCTGATCGGCGCGGGCGCCATCCTCACCATCGTCGTGGCGTTCCTGGTGTGTGGGGCAATTCGCCGCATCAACGTGTACGAGACCTTTGTCGATGGCGCCAAGGACGGCTTCCAGGTGGCGATCGGCATCGTCCCGTATCTGGTGGCGGTGCTCGTGGGCATCGCCGTGTTTCGCGCGGCGGGGTGCATGGATTTCCTGATGCAGGGGCTTTCCGCGCTATTCGCCCACCTGGGCATCGACACGCGGTTTGTGCCCGCGCTGCCCGTGGGGCTGATGAAGACGCTGTCCGGTGCCGGTGCGCGCGGCCTGATGGTCGACGTGATGACGACTTACGGCGTGGATTCCTTCCAGGGCAAGCTGGCCGCCATCATCCAGGGTTCGACCGAGACCACGTTCTACGTGCTGGCCGTGTACTTCGGCAGCGTTGGTATCAAAGACACGCGTTACGCGCTGGCCTGCGGGCTGTGGGCCGACCTGATCGGGCTGATCGGCGCCGTGCTTGTCGCTTACCTGTTCTTCGCCTGACCGGCTAGGGCGGCCCCCAAACGACGCCGCGACCGCCCGCCCTCTACAATCGACCGCATGGAACAGTGGATCGACACGCTTTTTGCCACGCTCGCCCTGCCCAAGGTCGGGCTGCCTGCCATCTTCGTCGTCAGTTTCATCTCGGCGACCCTCCTGCCGCTGGGCTCAGAGCCGGCAGTTTTTGCTTACATCAAGCTCAATCCGGACATGTTCTGGCCGGCCATCCTAGTGGCCACGCTCGGCAACACGCTGGGGGGCGTGGTCGATTGGTGGATGGGCTACGCGGCCAAGCTGGCGCTGGTGCGCTACCACCTTGCGCGCCGCCGCCGTCAGCACAACACCGAGCACGCCCAGCATGTGCAGCACCCCAAGCGCCACCGCGAGCCCCCGCTCGACAAGAAATACTTCCGCTGGATGCGCCGCATCGGGCCGGCATCCCTGCTGGTGTCGTGGCTGCCGGGCATTGGCGATCCGCTTTGCACGCTGGCCGGCTGGCTGCGCCTGAAGTTCTGGCCCAGCGCCATGTACATGGCCATCGGCAAATTTCTACGCTATCTGGCCATGACTGCGGCCCTGATGACCCTGCCGGACGGCTTCTGGCACGGCATCCTGGCCTCGATCAAAGCTGTGATGATGTGACGTTTGCGTGGCGTATGCGGCACTTTAGCGGCCGTGAACTTTTCGCAAGCCATTGAAAACGCGACGGTTTTGCCGCCCATATCACTGGCAGGGATACCGTTGCTGCGACGCATCAACGACGCGCGTTGCAGTACAATCGCCCTTTAAAGACCGCGCGGCTTGGGCCCTCTTTGCCGCGCCCTCCCTCCCCAGCGGCACGCCATGAATGCCCCACTTCTGATCGACGCCAAACTCACGGCGCAGGACGCTGCGCCCCGGCTGCGCGAGATTCCCTACAACTACACCTCGTTCTCGGATCGGGAAATCGTCATCCGTTTGCTGGGCGAGTCTGCGTGGCAGATCCTGGACGAACTGCGCGCCGAACGCCGCACCGGCCGATCGGCACGCATGCTGTACGAAGTGTTGGGCGACGTCTGGGTGGTGCGCCGCAACCCCTATCTGCAGGACGACCTGCTCGATAACCCGAAGCGCCGGCAGATGCTGATCGACGCGCTCAATCACCGCCTGGCGGAGATCGAGAAGCGCCGCGTGGCCGACCACGATTCGCACCACGATCCGGTGGGCGACGAGCGTGCCAGCAAGGTCGAGCAACTGGTCGTGCATGCCCGCCGTGCCGTCAAGGCGTTCCAGGAAGAATTCGCCCAGGTGTACGACCTGCGCCGTCGCGCCCAGAAGGTGCTCGGCCGCGTCACCGCGAAGGACAACATCAAGTTCGACGGCCTGTCGCGCGTGTCGCACGTGACCGACGCCACCGACTGGCGCGTCGAATATCCGTTCGTTGTGCTCACGCCCGATACGGAAGAAGAGATCGCCGGGATCGTCAAGGGCTGCTTCGAACTGGGTCTGACCATCATCCCGCGCGGAGGCGGCACTGGCTACACCGGCGGCGCCGTGCCGCTCACGCCGTTCTCGGCCGTCATCAATACGGAAAAGCTGGAGCGTCTGGACGCGGTCGAGATGACCGACCTGCCCGGCGTTGACCATCCCGTGGCGACCATCTACTCGGGCGCCGGCGTGGTGACGCGTCGCGTGGCGGATGCGGCGGAGAAGGCCGGCCTCGTCTTCGCCGTGGATCCGACCTCGATCGACGCGTCGTGCATTGGCGGCAACGTCGCCATGAACGCCGGCGGCAAGAAGGCTGTGCTGTGGGGCACCGCGCTGGATAACCTCGCCTGGTGGCGCATGGTCGATCCGGACGGCAACTGGCTGGAAGTCCAGCGCCTCAATCACAACCTCGGCAAGATTCACGACGCGCCGGTCGTCACGTTCGAGCTGAAGTGGTTCGATGGCAACGCGCCGGTCGGGGCCAAGCTGCTGCGCACCGAAACGCTCACCATCGAAGGCCGCAAGTTCCGCAAGGAAGGGCTGGGCAAGGACGTTACCGACAAGTTCCTGGCCGGCTTGCCCGGCGTGCAGAAGGAAGGCTGCGACGGCATCATCACCAGCGCGCGCTGGATTTTGCATCGCATGCCCAAGTCGATCCGCACCGTGTGCCTGGAGTTCTTCGGCCAGGCGCGCGACGCGATCCCGAGCATCGTCGAGATCAAGGATTACCTCGACGCCGAGACCAAGAAGCCTGGCGGCGCGATCCTCGCGGGTCTGGAGCATCTGGATGAGCGCTACCTGCGCGCGGTCGGCTACGCCACCAAGAGCAAGCGCAACGCGTTTCCGAAGATGGTGCTGATCGGGGACATCGTCGGCGACGACGACGATGCCGTGGCGCGCGCCACGTCGGAGGTGATCCGCCTGGCCAACGGCAAGAGCGGCGAAGGTTTCGTGGCCGTGAGCCCCGAGGCACGCAAGAAGTTCTGGCTGGACCGCTCGCGCACGGCAGCGATTGCGAAGCACACCAACGCCTTCAAGATCAACGAAGACGTGGTGATTCCGCTCAATCGCATGGGCGAGTACACCGACGGCATCGAGCGCATCAACATCGAGCTGTCGATCAAGAGCAAGCTCAAGCTGACCGACGCGCTGCTCGATTTCTTCGCCGGCAGCAACCTGCCGCTCGGCCGCACCGACGACGCCAACGAGATCCCCAGCGCCGAATTGCTGGAAGACCGCGTGCAACAGGCGCAGCAACTGCTGCGTGCCACGCGTGCACGTTGGCAATACCTGCTGGACCATCTCGACACGCCCGTTACGGCTGCGCGCGCCAGCCTCATTGGCCTCGGCCTGGGCTATCTGGCGCAGACCATCGACGACCGTCTGGTGAATCAGCCCGAGGCGAACCTGTTCCACCTGCTGCAGGATCGTACGATTCGCGTGTCGTGGAAGGCGGAGATTCGCGCCGAGCTGCGCAAGATCTTCAACGGCGGCGAGTTCAAGCCAATCCTCGACGAGGCCCAGGCGATCCACAAGAAGGTGCTGCGCGGCCGCGTGTTCGTGGCGCTGCACATGCACGCCGGCGACGGCAACGTGCACACCAACATCCCCGTCAACTCGGATGACTACGACATGCTGCAGGACGCCCACAAGGCGGTGGCCCGCATCATGACGCTCGCGCGTTCGCTGGACGGTGTGATTTCGGGCGAGCACGGCATCGGCATCACCAAGTTGGAATTCCTGACCGACGACGAGATCGCCGACTTTGCTGCCTACAAGCGCCGCGTCGACCCGAACGGCCGCTTCAACAAGGGCAAGCTGCTGCGCGACATCAACGACCCGCAAGGCCTGGCTGCTGATCTGCGCAACGCCTATACGCCCTCGTTCGGCCTGATGGGGCACGAGTCGATCATCATGCAGCAGAGCGACATCGGCGCCATCTCGGAGTCGATCAAGGATTGCCTGCGCTGCGGCAAATGCAAGCCGGTGTGCGCTACGCACGTGCCGCGCGCCAACCTGCTCTACAGCCCGCGCAACAAGATTCTTGCCACCTCGCTGCTCATTGAGGCTTTCCTGTACGAAGAGCAGACGCGCCGCGGCGTGTCGGTCAAGCACTGGGAAGAATTTGCCGATGTGGGCGACCACTGCACGGTCTGCCACAAGTGCGTGACGCCGTGCCCGGTCAAGATCGACTTCGGCGATGTGTCGATGAACATGCGCAACCTGCTGCGCAAGATGGGGCAGAAGAAGTTCAACCCCGGCACCGCAGCGGCGATGTTCTACCTGAACGCGACCAACCCCGAGACGATCAACCTCACGCGCAAGGTGATGTTCGACTGGGGCTACAAGGCGCAGCGTCTGGGCAACGATATCCTGAAGAAGTTCGCCAAGAAGCAGACCGCTCGTCCGCCTGCCACGGTGGGCAAGCCGCCGGTGCGCGAGCAGGTGATTCACTTCATCAACAAGAAGATGCCGGGCAACCTGCCCAAGAAGACCGCGCGCGCGTTGCTGGACATCGAGGACAACGAGATCGTCCCGATCATCCGCAACCCGAAGGCGACCACGCCGGACAGCGAGGCAGTCTTCTACTTCCCGGGTTGCGGTTCGGAGCGCCTGTTCTCGCAGGTGGGCCTGGCCACGCAGGCAATGCTGTGGCACGCCGGCGTGCAAACGGTGTTGCCGCCGGGCTACCTGTGCTGCGGTTATCCGCAGCGGGGGACCGGCCAGTTCGACAAGGCCGAGAAGATCGTCACCGACAACCGCGTGCTGTTCCACCGCGTGGCCAATACGCTCAACTACCTCGACATCAAGACGGTGGTGGTGAGCTGCGGTACCTGCTACGACCAGCTTGCCGGATATGAATTCGACAAGATCTTCCCGGGCTGCCGGATCATCGACATTCACGAATACCTGCTGGAGAAGGGCGTGAAGATCGACGGTGTGCAAGGCACGCGGTACATGTACCACGATCCCTGCCACACCCCGATCAAGACCATGGACCCGACCAAGCTGGTCAACCAGCTGATGGGCGGCAATATCGGCGCCGACGGCCAGACCCACGCGATCGAGAAGAACGATCGCTGCTGCGGGGAGTCGGGCACGCTGGCGATCTCGCGACCGGACATCTCCACGCAGGTCCGCTTCCGCAAGGAAGAGGAGATGCAGAAGGGCGCCGACAAGCTGCGCAGCCTTGGCCAGACCAGCGGCCAGGGCGAGGCGTTCAACGGCGACGTGAAGATACTCACGAGCTGCCCGGCGTGTCTGCAGGGCCTGTCGCGCTACACCGAAGATGTCTCGGTGCAGGCCGACTACATCGTGGTCGAGATGGCGCGCCATGTGCTCGGAGAGACCTGGCTGCAGGACTACGTTGCGCAGGCCAACGCCGGCGGCATCGAGCGCGTGCTGGTGTGACAACGATCGAGCGGACGCCAGGCTGCGCGCTGTGCGAGGCGGATGGCGGCGAGCCTGTCTGGCGTAATGCCAAGGCGCGCGTGGTGCTGGTCGAGCACGCGCGTTTTCCGGGCTTCTGCCGTGTCATCTGGAACGACCACGTGGCCGAGCAGACCGACTTGTCTGACGCCGACCGCCACTGGCTGATGGAAGTTGTCACCCGTGTTGAGCGTGTGCTGCGCGCCGAACTGGCCCCGGACAAGATCAACCTCGCCAGCTTCGGCAATTTCGTGCCGCATTTGCATTGGCACGTCATCCCGCGCTATCGGTGGGATACACATTTTCCAGAAGCCGTGTGGGGCCCCGAGCAGCGCGCGCCCGATACCGCGCGCATGGCCGAGATCACGGCTAAGTTGCCGGCGTTGTCGTACGCGCTCCAAGCGGCGCTCGCCGACGCTTGAGCCCTGTCGGCGTGCGCCGGGTAACGCCCGGTAACGCATCGCCACGTCGTGCGCGGAACCCCTATGGCGCGCAGGACGTCTGATTCTCTTTCTGTTGCGCCAACGCCCTCGCCATGACGACACCGCGCACCGCCGCCACGCCCGATTCCCACAAGGATTCCATCTCCGAGTTGACCGTCCACCACGGCCGGCTGAACCTGTCCGAGACTTGGCAACTCATCAAGCCCTACTGGTTTTCCGAAGACCGCTACAAGGCCTGGGGTCTGCTTGCAGTGGTGGTCGCGCTCAGCCTGTTCACGGTCTACATGAACGTGTTGTTCACCGACTGGAACCGGCTCTTCTACAACACGCTGCAGCAGAAGGATAAGGCGGAGTTCTGGCACCAGCTCGGTCGCTTCTCGTGGATCGCCGCGCTGATCATCATCGCCTCCGTGCTGCGTCAGTACTACACGATGATGCTGCGCATGCGCTGGCGGACGTGGATCACCGGCAACTTCCTCGACAACTGGCTCGGCAAGCAGGCCTTCTACCGGCTGGAGCAGACCCATACTGCCGACAACCCCGATCAGCGGATTGCCGACGACCTGCGCAACTTCACAGATGCCACCGTGGCACTGGCGTTGGGTTTCTTCAACTCCGCCGTCACGCTGGTGACGTTCTTCGGTCTCCTGTGGACGGTCTCGGGGCCGCTGGCGTTCGCGTTGGGTGGGCACGACTTCGTCATCCCCGGCTATATGGTGTGGTTTGCCTTGCTGTATTCGCTAGTCTGCTCAGTGGCCATCCATTTTGTGGGTCGACCGTTGATCGGTCTGTCGTTCCAGCAGGAACGCTATGAGGCGTATTTCCGTTTCCTGCTTGTGCGTGTGCGCGAGAACAGCGAGAGCATTGCGCTCTACCGAGGCGAGCCGACCGAGAAGGCTATTCTGCGTGGTCGCTTCGAGCGTATTCGTGCAAACTGGAACCAGCTGATGGACTACACCCGACGCCTGAACTTTGCCAGCTCAGGCTATGGGCAGTTCGCCATCATCTTCCCGTTCCTGGTCTCCGCGCCGCGTTACTTTGGCGGTACGCTCACGCTGGGCGGCATGATGGAGATTGCTACCGCGTACGGTCAGGTGCAGGGCGCGATGTCGTGGTTCGTTGACAACTATGGCACGCTGGTCACCTGGAAAGCTTCCACCAATCGGCTGATCGAATTCCAGCGCGCCATCCGCGCCGCCGAGCGTGAAGAAGAGCACCGCGCCGGCGTGCGCGATGTCGAGGTCGAAATCGCAGCCGTACCTGCTATCGAAGCCCGCGCCCTTGCGCTGAACCTCCCAAACCGCAAGCCCGAAGATTTGCTGGTCGAGCCATTCGACATGACGCTCGCACGCGGTGAGCGCGTGCTCGTCAACGGCCCGTCGGGCTGCGGCAAAAGCACGCTGGTGCGCGCCGTGGCCGGCATCTGGCCTTATGGAAGCGGCCGCATCGAAGTGCCGGACGATGCCCGCGTGCTGTTCCTGCCGCAGCGCAGCTATCTGCCGTCTGGCACCCTGGCCGATGCGCTTTCGTATCCGGATCTGGCCACCCAGTACACCGCTGAGCGTCTGACCCAGGTGCTGAACGCCTGCAGGTTGCCGGCACTGACCGACCTGTTGGATGAGGTGAGCAACTGGAGCCTGCGCCTGTCCCCCGGCGAGCAGCAGCGCCTGGCTTTTGCGCGGGCTTTGCTGCAGCGCCCCGATTACCTCTTCCTTGACGAGGCCACCAGCGCACTCGACGAAGACACCGAGGCGTTCATGTACAGCCTGATGCTCGAATCGATGCCTGATGTGACCATCGTCAGCGTGGCGCACCGCAGCACCGTGGCACGATTCCATCATCGCCGCCTGCGGTACATCCCCGAGGGCGATCCGTTGACTGCGGTAAGCTATCGGGTGGTGGAAGAGCCTGCGCACATGGCGCTGGCAGCTTCCTGAAACACAGTTTTTTTGACTCGACGAGACGCTTTCCATGGCCGGACTTTCCGCCGACACCCCGCACCCGACCGGCATCACCGTGCATACGCAATCACGCGTGCTGGAGATCGCCTTTGCCGATGGCAAGCAGTTCAGCCTGCCGTTCGAATACTTGCGCGTGCTGTCGCCGTCGGCCGAAGTGCAGGGGCATGGCCCTGGTCAGGAAGTTCTGCAGACGGGCAAGCGCGATGTGGGCATCGTCGGCGTCGAGCCGGTTGGCAATTACGCGATCCGGCCGCTATTCTCCGACGGCCACGATTCCGGCATCTTCGATTGGGCCTACCTGTACCGCCTCGGCATTGAGCACGACGCGCTGTGGCAGGCGTATCTCGATCGCCTGGCCGCAGCCGGCCTCGACCGTGACGCCCCGATGGCAGAGAACGCTGGCCACGCCTGCGGCCACAGCCACTGATTCCCGATTCACTTCGCGGCGCCTGCGCGCTGCATCCGTATCCCTTTCTGTCATGAGCCAAACCCACTTCGGATTCCAGAAGGTCGATGAGCAGGAGAAGGCCGGCAAGGTTGCCGGCGTGTTTCATTCCGTCGCTAGCAAGTACGACGTGATGAACGACCTGATGTCCGGTGGCCTGCATCGCGTGTGGAAGATGTTCACTATCGCCCAGGCAGCGGTGCGCCCGGGCTATAAGGTGCTCGATATTGCCGGCGGCACAGGTGATCTTGCCAAGGCCTTTGCGCGCCAAGCCGGCCCCACCGGGGAGGTGTGGCTGACGGACATCAACGAGTCGATGCTGCGCGTCGGCCGTGACCGCCTGCTCGATGCCGGTGTGCTCACCCCAACCGCGCTGTGCGACGCCGAGCACATTCCCTTTCCGAATGCTTACTTCGATGTGGTGACAGTGGCATTCGGCTTGCGCAACATGACGCACAAGGATCGCGCGCTCGCAGAAATGCGCCGCGTAGTGAAGCCGGGGGGCAAGGTCATGGTGCTGGAGTTCTCCAAGGTGTGGCAGCCGTTGGAGAAGGCCTACGACGTGTACTCGTTCAAGGTGCTGCCGTGGCTGGGTAGCAAAGTGGCGGGCGACCCAGAGAGCTACCGCTACCTGGCCGAGTCCATCCGCATGCACCCGGATCAGGAAACGCTCAAGCAGATGATGGAACAGGCCGGATTGGACTCGGTCGAATACTTCAATCTGACAGCGGGTGTCGTGGCTCTGCACGTTGGCCGTCGCCTCTAAGTGTTTCCGTCGTTCCACCAGATGGGCGATGTAGCGCGCTGCGGCGATATGCCACGATCCTTCACATTGAATTTCCGCATTGACGTCTTCATCTAATGGCGTCACTGCCATTGGAGAGAAGACAGCGATGAGTTTGCATTGGGGTGGAAAATTGATGGCGGGCGCGCTGGTCGCGACGCTCGCACTGGGCACGGCAATTGACGCCAACGCCAAGCGCATGGGTGGCAGCCGCAGCATCGGCAAGCAATCGTCTACCGTGACGCAACGCCAACAGACGCCGCCGGCCACAACGCCGTCGCCGACACAGCAGGCCGCACCGGCTGCGCAACCCTCGCCAGCTGCGCCGACTCCGGCCGCGCCGGCGGCAAAGCCTGGACGTAACTGGGGCGGCATGCTGGGTGGCCTGGCAGCCGGTCTGGGTATCGGTTATCTGCTGTCGAAGTTCGGTCTGGGCGCGGGCCTCGCCTCGCTGCTGTCGAACCTGATCCTGATCGCGCTCGTCGCCTTCGTGGTGATGTGGATCATCCGTAAGGTGCGCGGCAGCCGTCCGCAAGGTCCGGCCTATGCCACGGGTGGCCCGTCGCTGGGCGGCGACCGTGAGCCGTACGTGCCGCAACCTGCCGTACCGGCCGCCGCATCGCTGAACACCGGCAACACGTCGGGCCTGGGCGCTGGCGCGGCAACCGCTGCACAGTCGTGGAACCTGGGTGGTCCGGCGGCTTCCGGCGCGCAGGCCATCAACGCGCAGCCTGCTGCGGCCGCACCGCAGCAGCCGTGGGGCGTGCCAGCGGATTTCGACACGCAAGCTTTCCTGCGCAACGCCAAGGTCTACTTCATCCGCCTGCAGGCTGCTTGGGATGCCGGCAATCTCAACGACATCCGCGAGTTCACCACGCCGGAGATGTTTGCCGAGATCAAAATGGATCTGGCTGACCGCGGCACGTCGCCCAACAAGACCGACGTGGTTTCGGTCGAAGCCGAAATGCTGGGCATCGAAACGCAAGCCGCCGAGTACCTCGCGAGCGTGCGCTTCTCGGGCATGATCCGCGAAGAAGCCAACGCGCCCGCACAGCCGTTTGCCGAGGTATGGAACTTGACCAAGCCGACGCAGGGTGCGGGTGGCTGGGTGTTGGCGGGTATCCAACAGCTGCAGTGATGCTGTAACAACTTGAAGCGCCGCAAAACGGCCGTTTCAACATTCCCCGTAAAATAGGGCCCGACCGTCTGGTTCGGGCCCTTTTTTGTCGCCCGCCGCCAGCCCGCTTCTTGCTGTTTTCTTGCTGTTTTTGCGCACCATCACCGCATGTCCTCGACAGCCACTTCGTCTCCGTTTCCGCTTGTGCTGATGCAGCCGCTGCTGCTCGCGCTCAACCATCTGCTACGCCAGGAGCCCTGGGCGCAGGAGACACTGCGGCCGTTCGCGGGTCGCGTCGCACGCTTTGACTTGGCGCCCATGTCGATGACGTTGCAGGTGGATGCCACCGGCTTGGTGACCGCTCCCGACCCTGATGTTGAACCGGCTGTGACTGTTGTCGTGCCGCTGGCGGCCGCTGCAGGCGATTACGCCACGGGCGGCCAGGCCGCTGTGCTCAAGCACGTGCGTATCGAGGGCGAGGCCGAGTTCGCCAACGTGCTGTCCACGCTGCTGCGCAATCTGCGCTGGGATGCGGCGGAAGATCTCTCGCGCGTGTTTGGCGATGTGATCGCGCAGCGTATGGTCAGCGGCGCGCAGGCCGCCCGCACCGAGGCCACGCGCGTCAGTCGTTCGCTGGCGGAATCGGTGGCGTCGTACCTGACCGATGAGCAACCGACGCTCGTGCGCCATGCGCGCCTCGCGCAGTTCGCCGCCGATGTGGCGGCACTGCGTGATGCCGAAGCGCGTCTGGCCAAGCGGCTGGAGCGGCTCGAAAAATCCCCACGACCGGCCATCCGGACCATCCGTCAGGGTGAATCGGCATGACGCGCTTATTCCGGCTGGGCAAGATCGTTTTCGTCATCCTGTATTACGGGCTGGATCAGCTCGCGTTGTCGGGCTTCAAGAGCCGCCGCATTCGCGCGCTGGTCTGGCTGCTGACGCTGGGCCGCAAACCCAAGCTCCCGCGCGGTGAGCGCCTGCGACTGGCGCTGGAGCAGCTCGGCCCCATCTTCGTGAAGTTCGGGCAGGTGCTATCAACACGGCGCGATCTGCTGCCCCCCGACGTGGCTGACGAACTGGCCAAGCTGCAGGATCGCGTACCGCCGTTTGACCCGAAGGTGGCGGCGGCCATCGTGGAGAAATCGCTCGGCAAGCCGCTGTCTGCGCTGTTCCATCGTTTCGATCATCATCCGGTGGCGAGCGCGTCGATCGCGCAGGTGCATTTCGCCACGTTGCGCGGCGGCCCGGACGACGGCCGCGAGGTGGCGGTCAAGGTGCTGCGCCCGGGCATGCTGCCCGTGATCGACAGCGACCTCGCGCTCATGCGGGACCTCGCTACCTGGATGGAAAAGCTGTGGGCCGATGCTAAGCGCCTGAAGCCGCGCGAGGTGGTCGCCGAGTTTGACAAGTACCTGCACGACGAGCTTGATCTGATGCGCGAGGCGGCCAACGCCAGCCAGTTGCGCCGCAATTTTGCCAAGTCCGACCTGCTGCTGGTGCCCGAGGTTTTCTGGGATTGGTGCACGTCTGAGGTGTTCGTGATGGAGCGCATGCACGGCATGCGGATCTCGCACACCGAAGAGCTGCGCGCCGCCGGCGTCGACATGCACAAGCTCGCGCGCGACGGCGTGGAGATTTTCTTCACACAGGTCTTCCGCGACGGGTTTTTCCATGCCGACATGCACCCCGGCAACATCCTTGTGAGCGTGGCACCCGAGACGCTGGGCCGCTATATCGCGCTGGATTTCGGCATCGTCGGGGCGCTGTCGGAGTTCGACAAGAACTACCTCGCGCAGAACTTCCTGGCGTTCTTCCAGCGCGACTACCACCGCGTGGCGGTGCTGCACATCGAGTCCGGCTGGGCGCCGGAAGCGACGCGCGTGGAAGAGCTGGAAGGCGCCATCCGCGCATGCTGCGAGCCGTATTTCGATCGGCCGCTGGGTGAAATTTCGCTGGGTCTGGTGCTGATGCGGCTGTTCCAGACTTCGCGCCGCTTCAACGTGGAAGTGCAGCCGCAGCTCGTCCTACTGCAGAAGACCCTGCTTAACGTCGAGGGCCTTGGCCGCCAGCTCGATCCGGATCTGGACCTGTGGAAGACGGCCAAGCCATTCCTCGAACGCTGGATGCACGAGCAGATCGGCTGGCGCGGTTTTGTCGAGCGCCTGAAGGTCGAGGCGCCGCAGTGGGCCAACAAGCTGCCCGACTTCCCGCGCCTGGTGTACCAGATTCTGGATCGCCGCTCCCGGGAGGACGGCAATGCGCAGACCGCGGCGCTGACCGCACTGCTTGCCGAGCAAAAGCGCACGAACCGGCTGTTGTCTGCCGCGCTGTTGTTCGTCGGTGGTTTCGCGGTCGGCATCGTCGCCACGCATGTGCTGGCCTGGATGGCCCGCTACTGATCTGTCCTCACCTTCTGAGTGCCATGGCCCAACCGCCCGTCTTCCAATCCCGTGATGCCGCCGATCCCGCCTTCTGGGACGAGCGGTTCAGCCGCGAGCACACGCCCTGGGATGCCGCCGGTGTGCCCGCGGCGTTCCGGCAATTCTGTGAAGCGCAGCCTGCGCCGCTTTCCACGCTGATTCCCGGTTGCGGCAACGCCTATGAGGCCGGCTGGCTGGCGGACCGCGGTTGGCCGGTTACGGCCATCGACTTTGCGCCAAGTGCCGTGGCATCGGCCAAGACCCTGCTGGGCCCGCATGCCGGCGTGGTGGAGTTGGCGGATTTCTTCCGCTTTTCGCCGCCGCGTCCGGTGCAATGGATCTACGAACGCGCTTTCCTGTGCGCCATGCCGCGTCGTCTGTGGCCCGATTACGCTGCGCAGGTGGCAAAACTGCTGCCGCCAGGCGGCTTGCTGGCCGGCTTCTTTGCCGTGGTGGAAGGCCGGGAGGCAGCGCCCAAGGGGCCGCCGTTCGAGACCACGCAACCTGAGTTGGATGGGCTGCTATCGCCCGCGTTCGAGCGCATCAGCGATATGCCCATCGCCGAGGCCGATTCGATTCCGGTGTTCGCGGGTCGAGAGCGCTGGCAAGTCTGGCGCCGCCGCGCCGATTGATGCGTTTGCCCGGCCAGTGTTGGTGCGAAGCAACATGGGTCGTGGTCAACAAAAAGCCTGCCGGCGCCCGTTGCGGGCCGTCGCTCAAAATTCTGGCAAACGGGGCCGCCTTCGTGGTCGCACCGATGCCCCGGCGCGCGGTCCCATCGCTATAATCCGGCCACTTTGCCCGGCGCCCCTGGGCCCAAAACCGGGCTGCCATGGGGTTTTTCAGCTTCTTTCTGCGCTGCCATGCTGATCTGGTTTGTCATTGTTTACTGGGTGATTTCGGTCGGGATCGGCCTGTGGGCGGCACTGCGGGTGCGCAGTACCGCCGATTTCGCCGTGGCTGGCCGCAGCCTGCCGTTCTATGTCGTGACCGCCACGGTGTTCGCCACCTGGTTCGGCTCCGAGGCGGTGCTCGGGATTCCCGCAGAATTTCTCAAGGATGGCCTGCACGGTGTGGTGGCCGATCCGTTCGGTTCGTCGCTGTGCCTGATCTTGGTGGGTCTGTTCTTCGCCAAGCCGCTGTACAGGATGAACCTGCTCACCATTGGTGACTTCTATCGCAACCGCTTTGGCCGCACGGCCGAAACGCTGACCACCCTGTGCATCGTCGTGTCGTACCTGGGCTGGGTGGCGGCGCAAATCAAGGCACTGGGCCTGGTGTTCTATACCGTGTCTGACGGCGCTGTTTCGCAAGACCTCGGGATGATGATCGGTGCGGGCAGCGTGCTCGTCTACACGCTGTTCGGCGGCATGTGGTCGGTGGCGGTGACGGATTTCATCCAGATGATCATCATCGTGATCGGCATGCTGTACATCGGCTGGGAGGTGTCGGGCCAGGCCGGTGGCGTGGGGACGGTGGTGGCGCACGCGGCGGCTTCGGGCAAGTTCTCGTTCTGGCCGGCGTTCAACCCGATCGAGGTCGTCGGCTTTGTGACGGCGTGGATCACCATGATGCTCGGCTCGATCCCGCAACAGGACGTGTTCCAGCGGGTAACGTCATCGCGCACCGAGCGCATCGCCGGTACGGCCTCGGTGCTGGGCGGCGTGCTGTACTTCATGTTTGCGTTCGTGCCGATGTTCCTGGCGTATTCCGCCACGCTCATTGACCCGGAGATGGTCGCGAAGTACATCGATACCGATTCGCAGATGATTTTGCCGAACCTGGTGCTGCAGCATGCGCCGATCTTCGCTCAAGTGATGTTCTTCGGCGCGCTGCTGTCGGCCATCAAGAGCTGCGCGAGCGCGACGCTGCTGGCGCCGTCCGTGACGTTTGCCGAAAACGTGCTGCGCCCGCTGTTGCCGAATATGGACGACAAGCGCTTCCTGCGCGTGATGCAGGCAGTGGTGCTGACGTTCACGGTGCTGGTGACGCTGTTCGCGCTGAACTCGCACCTGTCGATCTTCCACATGGTCGAAAGTGCTTACAAGGTAACGCTGGTGGCCGCGTTCGTGCCGCTGGCCTTCGGCCTGTTCTGGAAGCGCGCGACGAAGCAGGGTGGTCTGCTGGCCATCATCCTGGGCCTCGCGGCATGGATCTGGTGCGAAGTGTTCCTGCCCGATGCGATGCTTCCGCCACAATTGGTTGGCCTCCTGGCCAGCTTCGGCGCGATGGTCTTGGGCTCGCTCGGGCCGCAGTGGATCGCAAACCGCGCGCCGACCACCAAGGCGGCCACGCAAGCCTGAGCGTCTCGCTGCAGGCGTGCGCGGCGTGCCACTTTGTCGCACATCGCCATCGCCCGTGCCGAATCTGCGGTCGGGAATTCCCCCAAAAGGGTTTATAATTCAAGGCTTTGCGCGCCAGCACTTGTATGGCGCGCAGCTGCCCCGATCTTGCGTGAGCCCGTGTGCATTATTTCCCGCACCGTGTTTGCGGGAAGCGCGGGCAATCCAATCGCTTTCTTGTCATTTGTTTGTTTCAGGGTGAGGACACCATGCCGATCTATGCTTATCGATGCGACGCCTGCGGCCACGCCAAAGATGTGCTGCAGAAGATGAGCGACGCTCCGCTGACGGATTGCCCCGCATGCGGCGCGCCGGCGTTCAAGAAGCAGCTAACCGCTGCCGGCTTCCAGCTCAAGGGTTCGGGCTGGTACGTGACGGACTTCCGCGGCGGTTCGGGCGGTGCCTCGGCTGCGGCACCTGCAGCCGGTCCGGCGGCCAAGACGGACGCTGCTGCGCCTGCGGCAGCTGCCGCCTCGTCGGACAGCGCGTCGTCCAGTGCCAGTACGCCGGCCGCGTCCGGTGGCTGTGGCACGTCGTGCGCTTGCCACTGATCGCATCGCTCACCTTTCGGTCCATCGCCCCATGAAACAGAAAACCAGCGCACTCAAGACATGGTTCCTGACCGGTCTTCTGGTGCTTGTCCCGCTTGCGATCACGCTGTGGGTGCTGTCGCTCATCATCGGCACGATGGACCAGAGCCTGGCGCTGCTGCCGTCGGCATGGCAGCCGGATCAGCTGTTTGGCCGGCGCATTCCCGGCGTGGGTGCGATTCTCACGCTGGCGTTCATCCTGATCGTGGGCGTGCTGGCGCACAACTTCATCGGCCAGAAGCTGGTGCTGTGGTGGGAGGCGCTCGTGGGCCGCATTCCTGTGGTCGGCCCGATCTATTCGAGCGTGAAGCAGGTGTCGGACACACTGCTGTCGTCCAACGGCAATGCGTTCCGCAAGGCGCTGCTGGTGCAATACCCGCGCGAAGGCTCGTGGACGATCGCCTTCCTGACCGGCCGCCCCGGCGGTGATGTCGAGAACCATCTGCAGGGCGAGTACGTCAGCGTGTACGTGCCGACCACGCCCAACCCGACGTCGGGCTTCTTCCTGATGATGCCCAAGGCCGACACCATCGAGCTGGACATGACGGTGGATGCGGCACTCAAGTACATCGTGTCGATGGGGGTGGTGGCGCCCGAAGCGCTGCCGCGCCGCATGGACCCGCCCGATGCCTCGCCACAGACGGAGGACCGGTCGCCGGCTCAAGGGCCGCGCGACCCTTCGAATCCGACCGCGCTGCCTGCAGAGGGCGGCGCCATCGCGGCACCCTGAGCCGACGATACGAACGAAGTCGAATCGACCCCGGCCCCCAATCAACTTTCATGCGCGACGTTTTCTTGGCGGCGCGCTTCGCGGAAAACCACAACATGCAAATGCGTACTCAATACTGCGGTCAGGTCACCGAACAACTGCTCGGCCAGAGCGTCACGCTGTCGGGCTGGGCCCATCGTCGTCGTGACCACGGTGGCGTGATCTTCATCGACCTGCGCGACCGTGAAGGCCTGGTGCAGGTCGTGTGCGACCCGGACCGCCCGGAGATGTTCAAGGTGGCCGAAGGTGTGCGTAACGAGTTCTGCCTGCAGGTGAAGGGCGTCGTGCGCGCCCGCCCGGAAGGCACCACCAACGCCAACCTGACCAGCGGCAAGGTCGAAGTGCTGTGCCACGAGCTGACGGTGCTCAACGCCTCCGTCACGCCGCCGTTCCAGCTGGACGACGACAACCTCTCGGAAACCACGCGCCTGACGCATCGCGTGCTGGACCTGCGCCGCCCGCAAATGCAGTACAACCTGCGTCTGCGCTACAAGGTCGCGATGGAAGTGCGTAAGTACCTGGACGACAAGGGCTTCATCGACATCGAAACGCCGATGCTGACCAAGAGCACGCCGGAAGGCGCGCGCGACTACCTGGTGCCGTCGCGCGTGAACGCCGGCCAGTTCTTCGCGCTGCCGCAATCGCCGCAGCTCTTCAAGCAGATGCTGATGGTGTCGGGCTTTGACCGCTACTACCAGATCACCAAGTGCTTCCGCGATGAAGACCTGCGTGCTGACCGCCAGCCCGAATTCACCCAGATCGACTGCGAAACGTCGTTCCTGAGCGAGCAGGAAATCCGCGACCTGTTTGAAGAGATGATCCGCACGGTGTTCAAGAACACCATGTCGGTTGAGCTGGATGCCAAGTTCCCGGTGATGGAATTCCGCGAGGCGATGGCCCGCTTCGGTTCCGACAAGCCGGACCTGCGCGTCAAGCTGGAATTTACCGAGCTGACCGACGCCATGAAGGACGTCGACTTCAAGGTGTTCTCGAGCCCGGCCAACGCAGAAGGCGGCCGCGTCGTAGCACTGCGCGTGCCGGGCGGTGCTTCCCTGTCGCGTGGCGATATCGACGCATACACCAAGTTCGTCGAAATCTACGGCGCCAAGGGCCTGGCCTGGATCAAGGTCAACGAAGTGGCCAAGGGCCGTGACGGCCTGCAATCGCCGATCGTGAAGAACCTGCACGACGCGGCCATCGCCGAGATCCTCAAGCGTAGCGGCGCACAAGATGGCGACATCCTGTTCTTCGGCGCTGACCGCGCGAAGGTCGTCAACGACGCGATGGGTGCGCTGCGCCTGAAGGTCGGTCATTCGGACTTCGCCAAGAGCAACGGACTGTTCGAAGATGCCTGGAAGCCGCTGTGGGTGATCGACTTCCCGATGTTCGAGTACGACGAGGAAGACGCGCGCTGGGTGGCCATGCACCACCCGTTCACGAGCCCGAAGGACGAACACCTGGAATACCTGGAAACTGATCCGGGCAAGTGCATCGCCAAGGCTTACGACATGGTGCTCAACGGCTGGGAAATCGGCGGCGGCTCGGTGCGGATCTACCGCGAAGAAGTGCAGAGCAAGGTGTTCCGCGCGCTGAAGATCAACGATGAGGAAGCGCGTGCCAAGTTCGGCTTCCTGCTCGACGCACTGCAGTACGGCGCGCCTCCGCACGGCGGCATCGCGTTCGGTCTGGACCGCGTCGTCACGATGATGGCCGGTGCGGATTCGATCCGCGACGTGATCGCCTTCCCGAAGACGCAGCGTGCGCAGGATCTGCTCACGCAGGCACCGAGCCCGGTTGACGAAAAGCAACTGCGCGAACTGCACATCCGCTTGCGTGCTGCCGAGGCCAAAGTGGCCGCGCCGACGGCTGCAACGACTGCCTAAGCGCCCGCGCTGACGCTTCACAAAGACCGCGCCGCCTGACAAGGGCGGCGCGGTTTGTTTTTGGGCGCCTGCCGGGCAACGCGCAGCAATCGGGAACATTGCGTGCTAAACCGAATCTTTCGTTTCTGTCACGTTGGGTGACGACGAAGGAGGAGTGTTTAGATGGACTACATCGACTTTGCGCGCACATGGATCGCCGCACATGCCGAGTTCTTGTTGACTTGGTTGATCGCCGCGCTGGTGGTGATGACGCTGGCGTGGATCGAAATTCGCCGTGCCACGCGGCGTGCCGCCATGGCCATGACCGAAGCAGTGGCCACCACGGTTGCGGCTTGCGTGCCCGAAATTGCGGCAGCGGCGCAGAGCGCACATCTGTCGGTACCCGCATCGGCGGCGTCTCCGGGTTTGGTCAAGGCGATGCGCGCGCTGGGTCACCTTGCGGCGGAGCGGATGCGTTGGCTGCACGCGGTCGCCAACCTGCGTTTGCCCGACACGGCGTTGCCGCCGGCCGCACCGGGCATGCCTGTGCATCCGCTCGTATATGACACACCGCGCCCGTTGGCCGAAGCGCATTTGGCGGCAGAACTTCGCTTTGCCGACCACGCACGTGTTTTGCAGGCCGAACGCCGCGCCCTGCAAGCGCTGGAGACCGCTGAGCGTGAGGGCACCAGCGAGCTGCATCGCATTGAGCGCGAGACCTCAGCCATTGTTGAACGCTTCGACCAGGCCAACGCGCAATCGGAGCAGACCGATGTACAGCGCTTCCTCATTCAGAAATTCAACACGCTGGGCAATCGCGAACGCGAATTGACCGCGCAGCTCGCTGCGCTGCGCCAACAAATCGGCGAGCGTACAGAAGCGTTGTGGGCGCAATCGCAGCGCGCTGCCGATGACTATGCAGCGATGCTCGATCCGCTGCTTGCTGTGGCTCGCCGCGAGCTTGGTCACGAAACGGCGACGGATGAGACAGCGCTGTGGCTCGCCCGCACACGCACCGGTCAAGGGCCGCTGCGCGCTGCCTGATTGTTGCCACGGCATGGCAGCAC
The DNA here is from genome assembly GCF_024158925.1 of Ralstonia chuxiongensis. Classification (NCBI taxonomy): domain Bacteria; kingdom Pseudomonadati; phylum Pseudomonadota; class Betaproteobacteria; order Burkholderiales; family Burkholderiaceae; genus Ralstonia; species Ralstonia chuxiongensis. The sequence continues at coordinate 735,356 of NZ_JAMYWC010000002.1, forward strand.
GCTGAGCGTCACGGTGGCACGCTTCTGGCTGCGGTAAGCTATTGCCTTGCAGCGCGATCGCGCCGCCCATCGAAGCACGCAGCAACCGCACCCATGTCGCACAAGATTCCCGTCTCCGTTCTCGTCGTCATTCACACGCCCGATTTGCATGTGTTGGTGATGGAGCGGGCAGATCATCCGGGCTTCTGGCAATCCGTGACCGGCAGTTGCGATACGCTCGACGAGCCCCTGGCCGACACGGCTCGCCGCGAAGCGCTCGAAGAAACCGGCATCGACGCGGCCCAGCATCATCTGATCGACTGGGGTCACCACATCGAATACGAGATCTACCCCCGCTGGCGGCACCGCTACGCGCCGGGCGTTACGCGCAACACCGAGCATTGGTTTGGCCTGCTGGTGAGCGGCAAGGTGTCGGTACGGATGTCACCGCGCGAGCATGTGCAGGCCGAATGGCTGCCCTACCAAGAGGCTGCCGAGCGGTGCTTCTCACGCAGCAACGCCGAGGCCATTTTGCAGTTGCCCGAACGCCTTGCTGCCTATCACGCGCGTCAGGCCGCGCTGACAAAGGACCGAGCCTGACATGCTGCGTTTGCGCGTCGCCACCTACAACATCCACAAGGGCGTGACGGGCATTGCGCGGCGCGTGCGCGTGCATGACGTGCGGCAGGGCCTGCATACCATGGACGCCGACATCGTCTTTCTGCAGGAAGTGCAGGACCGCAACGATCGCCTCGTCGCCGCCGAGTTGTTCGACCCGAACTACACGCAACTGCGCTACCTCGCGACCGACGTCTATCCGCACACGGTCTATGGCCGCAACGCCGTTTACGAGCACGGGCACCACGGCAACGCCATCCTGTCGCGGTATCCGATCCTGCTGTCGGAAAACCTCGATATCTCTGACCACCGCTTTGAGCAGCGCGGCCTGCTGCACGCCGTGACGGATCTTGGCTTTGGCGAAGTGCATCTGCTGTGCGCGCACTTCGGCCTGTTTGCACGCAGCCGGCAGCGGCAGGCTGAAGCGCTCGTTGATCGCGTGCGTTCGGTCGTGCCGCCAGATGCGCCGCTCGTGGTGGCGGGCGATTTCAACGATTGGAACAACCGGCTCGATCGCATGATCTGCCAGGCGCTGGGTGCGACCGAAGTGGCCGACAAGGCCGCCGATACGCGCCCGGTGCGCACTTTCCCGAGCCACATGCCCTGGCTGCGGCTGGACCGCATTTACGTGCGCGGGTTCGAGATCGAACGGGCGCATGCGCTGACCGGCCGCGAATGGGCGCAGCGCTCCGATCACGTGCCCCTGCTGGCGGAACTGGCGCATCCATGAGGGTCGTGCGCGATGCGGGTCCGCTGCGCTCGGAGTGGCGGCGGGGTAAGCCCCTGCCGGGGAACGACGTCGACCTGCTGTGCGGCGGTGCCGAGTTCTTCCCGGCCTTGATCGAGGCCATCGATGCCGCGCAACGCCGTGTCGCGCTTGAAACCTACATCTACACCGACGACGCCGCCGCCCACCGTGTGACCGAAGCGCTCGCCCGCGCGGCACGCCGTGGCGTGGATGTCCACCTGACCATCGACGGCTTCGGCACCAGCCCGCTGCCCCCCAGCATCGCCGCGATGCTCGAAGGGGCGGGCGTGATCTTGCGCATCTATCGTCCGGTGCGCGGTTTCCGCCTGCAACGCCGCTACTTGCGCCGGCTGCATCGGAAGATCGCAGTCATCGATGACCACGTGGCGTTCGTGGGCGGCATCAATATCATCGACGACCTGAATCACGCGCCATTTCACGACGCTGCGCTGGGACCGCGTTACGACTTTGCCGTGCGGGTGCGCGGGCCACTGGTCGCGCAGATTGCGCTGACCGTCGATCGGCTCTGGTGGCAGATGGGCGTGCGCGCAGGCATGCGGGAGGTAGGCGTCACGGGTGTCGCCGCCGACTTTCCGGTGATGACCGATACGCTGCGACCACGGCATCGCGGCGCGTCCGGGCGAGAAAGTGCGCGCGCACCGGGCACCGTGTTGGCTTCGCTGGTGCTGCGTGACAACGTCCGCAACCGGCGCGCGATCGAACGCGAATATCTGCGCGCGCTGGGTGTGGCGCGGCACGAGGTGATCATCGCCAACGCGTACTTCTTGCCGGGCGTGCGTTTCATGCGTGCGCTGGCGGCATGCCGCCAGCGCGGTGTGCGCGTTCGCCTGTTGCTGCAAGGACAGGTCGAATACCGGTTGCAGCACTACGCGACGCGTTCGCTGTATCACATGCTGCTGCGGGACAACGTCGAGATCCACGAATACACGGCCAGCTTCCTGCACGCCAAGGTGGCCGTGGTGGACGACCGCTGGGCCACCGTCGGCTCCAGCAACATCGACCCGTTCAGCCTGTTGCTGGCACGCGAAGCCAACGTCGTCGCGTGGGATGCAACCGTGGCCAACGAATTGCGCGGCGCGCTTGAAGACGCGATCACTCATCACGCACGCCGCGTACTGGCTGATGAGCACGCCGCGCGCCGCTGGTGGTGGCGCCTGGCAGACTGGTGCGCCTACCGGCTCGTGCGCCTTGGCGTCGTCATCAGCGGGCGCGCAGCGCAGTATTAGCGGTGCAGACATCTGAAAAAAACATAACAAGACGGAGGAGACATGCAAGTCATCACAGCCGATGAGGCGGCGCGGTTGGTACAGCCGGAGTGGACGGTTGCGTGCGCAGGGTTTGTCGGCGCGGGCCATGCAGAGGCCGTCACGCATGCGCTCGAACGCCGCTTTCTGGCCACCGGCGAGCCGCGCGATCTCACGCTGGTCTACTCCGCCGGGCAGGGCGATCGCGCCACGCGCGGCGTCAACCACTTCGGCAATCCCGGGATGACGCGCTGTGTGGTCGGCGGGCATTGGCGCTCCGCCACGCGACTGGCGGACCTAGCGCTTGCCGAGCAATGTGATGCATTCAACCTGCCCCAGGGCGTGCTCACGCATCTGTACCGAGCCATCGCGGGTGGCAAGCCCGGCGTGCTGACCAAGATGGGTCTGCACACCTTCGTCGACCCACGCACGGAGCTTGACGCCCGTTACCACGGCGGCGCCATCAATGCCCGCGCCAAGGCGGCGCGCGCAGCAGGCACGGCCTCGTGGGTCGAGTACGAACGCTTTCGCGGCGAAGACTATCTCTTCTACCCCAGCTTTCCGCTGCACTGCGTCTTCTTGCGCGGCACGGCCGCCGACCCCCGCGGCAATATCAGCACGCACGAAGAAGCCTTTCATCACGAACTGCTGGCCATGGCGCAAGCCGCGCGCAACTCGGGCGGCATCGTCATCGCGCAGGTGCGTCGGCTCGTCGATCGGCACGACAACCTGCAGGCGATCCACGTGCCGGGCATCCTCGTCGATTACGTGGTCGTTGCTGACGATGAAACCGAGCACCAGATGACCTTCGGTGAGGCGTTCAACCCGACCTATATCCGGCCCTGGCAAGGCGAGGCGATCCAGCTCAAGGAAGACGCCATCGAAGCGAGCGAGGCGCTGGAGACCAGCCAGCACGGCGCGCTTGATGCCCGTACGCTGGTGCAACGCCGCGCCGTGCTGGAACTGATGGCGCAGCAACCGCGCGTCGTGAATCTGGGCGTGGGCATGCCTGCAGCGGTCGGAGCCCTGGCAGAACAGGAAGGCGCGCGTGGCTTTACGCTCACCGTGGAGGCTGGCCCAATCGGTGGCACGCCGGCAGATGGCCTCAGCTTCGGCGCCTCGGCCTATCCTGAAGCCGTGGTGGATCAGCCAGCGCAGTTCGACTTCTACGAAGGTGGCGGCATCGATCTCGCCATCCTCGGCCTGGCAGAACTGGACGGCGCCGGCAACGTCAACGTCAGCCTGTTTGGCGAGGGCGGCGACACCGTCGTCGCGGGCGTCGGCGGTTTCATCAACATCACGCAGAGCGCACGCTCGGTCGTGTTCATGGGCACGCTCACCGCTGGCGGCCTGCAGGTCGAAGCCGAGGACGGCAAGCTGCGCATCGTGCGGGAAGGACGGCTCAAGAAGATCGTGCCGGCCGTGTCGCACCTGACCTTCAACGGTGAATACGCCGCGCGGTCGGGCATTCCCGTGCGCTACGTGACCGAGCGCGCTGTCTTCGAAATGCGTGACGATGGCCGCGGCAGCCGGCGCCTCACGCTGACCGAAATCGCTCCCGGCATCGACCTGCAGCGCGACGTGTTAGATCAGTGCGCTGCGGAGGTTGCCGTGGCAGCTGATCTGCGCCAAATGGACGCCCGCATCTTCCGCCGTGGTGCCATGTCCGCAGGCATCGCGCCGGTCTGAATTTACGCCGGTTTATTTACTGATGGGTAGCACTAGAAAATCCGTCAGATATGCTGCGCCGCACGCGTTTTATGGGTGCGGCGCACACCCTGCGAAGCCTTTCATCTAAAGGGTTTACGGGATTTGCGCTGCACCGCGGAAGGTGGCGATTCAGAGTCGCCATTTAGATGCCGCTTTCTAATAAAACACTTGCCGCTCCAAGAGCCCCTGTAAATAATTGAACGACCGTTCGATTTTGGGCTAGAGTGTTCGCGCAGGCTGGTTTACAGTCCTGCCCGGCACGCGAAAGGCGCCCTGCAAGAAGCCAATTTTCTCGCGTGTCACGCCCCAGAAAAGAACGGAGAGAAATCATCATGCGTCACCCGACCGCTCGTCTCGAATCAAATCACGCAGCAGCCACCCCGATGCGCAAGGGCGAACTGACGCGTGCGGCGATTCTCGATGCCGCGCTGGAATTGGCTTCGCGCGACGGACTGGAAGGATTGACGATCGGTGTGCTCGCGGAGCGCATGCAGATGAGCAAGAGCGGGGTGTTCGCGCACTTCGGCTCGCGTGAGGATCTGCAGGTGGAAGTGGTTCGCGAGTATCACAAACGGTTCGAGCAGGAAGTCTTCTACCCGAGCTTGACGGAACCGCGCGGTCTGCCGCGCCTGTGGAGCATGGTGCGACGCTGGATGGAGCGTCGCATTCAGGAAGTGACCACGGGCTGCATCTACATCAGCGGCGCGGTGGAGTACGACGATCGTGCCGAAAGCCCGGTGCGCGACGAACTCGTCAAGAGCGTGACGATCTGGCGTGCAGCATTGGCTCGCGCGATCGCACAGGCAAAGGAAGAAGGCCACCTGCGTGCAGAAGCGGACCCGCAATTGATGCTCTTCGAGATGTACAGCCTGGAGCTGGGTCTGCATCACGATGCGCGTTTCCTGCGGTTGCCGAACAGCGCCGAGCTGGCCATGGTGGCGCTTAACAAACTCATTCAGTCTTACCGAACCTGACGCGGCATCGCACACCTAGCGGTCGCGCAGTACACACCAAGGAGTTGCAAGATGGGTCAATACACCGCACCGCTGCGTGACATGCAGTTTGTTCTCCACGAACTTCTCGGCGTGGAGGACCACCTGAAGCAAATGCCGCAGCACGCGGAGATCGATGCAGACACCATCAATCAGGTGATCGAGGAAGCGGGCAAGTTCTGCTCTGAAGTCATCTTCCCGCTCAACCAGTCCGGCGATCGGGAGGGCTGCACCTACCACGGCGACGGCGTGGTGACGGCACCCAAGGGTTTCAAGGAAGCGTATCAGCAGTACGTTGAGGCTGGCTGGCCCTCGCTGGGCTGCGATCCCGAGTACGGCGGCCAGGGTCTGCCCATCCTGATCAACAATGCGCTGTACGAGATGCTGAACTCGGCCAACCAGGCCTGGACGATGTATCCCGGCCTCTCGCATGGCGCGTACGAAGCCCTGCACGCGCACGGCACCGACGAGCTCAAGCAGCGCTACCTGCCGAAGCTGGTGTCGGGCGTGTGGACCGGCACGATGTGTCTGACCGAGCCGCATTGCGGCACCGACCTCGGCATCCTGCGTACCAAGGCTGAGCCGCTGGCCGATGGCTCGTACGCCATCACCGGCACGAAGATTTTCATCTCGGCGGGCGAGCACGACCTGGCCGAAAACATCATCCACCTGGTGCTGGCACGCCTGCCGGACGCGCCGGGCGGCACGAAGGGCATCTCGCTGTTCGTGGTGCCGAAGTTCATCCCCGATGCCAACGGCAACCCCGGCGAGCGCAACACTGTGAAGTGCGGCTCCATCGAACACAAGATGGGCATCCACGGCAACGCCACCTGTGTGATCAATCTGGACGGCGCACGCGGTTGGATGGTCGGCGAGCCGAACAAGGGCTTGAACGCCATGTTCGTGATGATGAACGCCGCCCGTCTGGGCGTCGGCATGCAGAGCCTGGGTCTGACCGAAGTTGCGTATCAAAACTCGGCCGCTTACGCCAAGGAACGCCTGCAAATGCGCAGCCTGTCGGGCCCGAAGGCACCGGACAAGCCGGCTGACCCGATCATCGTGCACCCGGATGTGCGCCGCATGTTGCTGACGCAGCGCGCCTTTGCAGAAGGCGGCCGCGCATTCAGCTACTGGATCGCACTGCAGATTGACCGCGAGCTGTCGCACGAAGATGAATCCGCGCGCAAGGACGCGGCTGATCTGGTCGCGCTGCTGACGCCGATCGCCAAGGCCTTTCTGAGCGACAACGCATTCATCTCCACCAACGAAGGCATGCAGGTGTTCGGTGGCCATGGCTACATCGCCGAGTGGGGCATGGAGCAATACGTGCGTGATGCCCGCATCAACATGATCTACGAAGGCACGAACACCGTGCAGTCGCTGGACCTGCTGGGCCGCAAGATCCTCGGCGACATGGGCGCCAAGATGAAGAAGTTCGGCAAGCTGGTCCAGGACTTTGTGGAAGCCGAAGGCACCAACGAAGCCATGCAGGAGTTCATCAATCCGCTGGCCGACATTGGTGACAAGGTCCAGAAGCTGACCATGGAAATCGGCATGAAGGCCATGGCCAACCCGGACGAAGTGGGCGCGGCGGCGGTGCCGTACCTGCGTGTGGTCGGCCACTTGGTGTTCTCGTACTTCTGGGCCCGCATGGCCAAGATCGCTCTGGAAAAGCAAAACAGCGGCGACACCTTCTACAAGGTCAAGCTGGCAACGGCGCGCTTCTACTTCGCCAAGCTGCTGCCCGAAACGGCTTCGCAGATCCGCATGGCACGTGCCGGCGGCGCGACGCTGATGGCGCTCGAAGCGGATCTGTTCTAAACAGCCGCATTCTCTTGGGGCGACGTATGCAAACGTCGCCCCCTCGTCTCTTCCTCTCTCCCCGCGAGGACACCATGACCCGCACTGAACTCTCCACCAGCGCGCAGCCGCAGGCCGGCCAGCGCTCCAACTTCCTCGTCCGGCGTGTTGCTGTGCTGGGCGCCGGCGTGATGGGCGCGCAGATTGCCGCGCACCTGGTCAACGCCAAGGTTCCCGTCACGCTGTTCGATCTTCCGGCCAAGGAAGGCCCGAAGAACGGCATCGTGCTCAAAGCCATTGAAAACCTGAAGAAGCTGTCGCCGGCGCCGCTTGGCATCAAGGACGACGCCAACCTGATTCAGGCTGCCAACTACGAAGACGACATCGAAAAGCTGCGCGACTGCGACCTCGTCATTGAGGCCATTGCCGAGCGCATGGACTGGAAGCACGATCTGTACAAGAAGGTCGCGCCGCACATTGCTCCGCATGCGATCTTTGCGTCGAACACCTCGGGCCTGTCGATTACCGAACTGTCGGACGGCTTTGATGCCGAGCTGAAGTCGCGCTTCTGCGGCGTGCACTTCTTCAACCCGCCGCGCTACATGCATCTGGTCGAGTTGATCCCGACCGCACATACGCGCGGCGACATCCTCGACAAGCTGGAAACGTTCCTGACCTCCGCGCTCGGCAAGGGCGTGGTGCGCGCGAAGGACACGCCCAACTTCATCGCCAACCGCGTCGGCATCTTCTCGATCCTGGCGGTGTTTGCAGAATCGGCCAAGTACGGCATTCCGTTCGACGTGGTGGATGACCTGACGGGCTCGAAGCTGGGCCGCGCCAAGTCGGCGACGTTCCGCACGGCCGACGTGGTGGGTCTGGACACCATGGCGCACGTCATCAAGACGATGCAGGACAACCTGAAGGACGATCCGTTCGCCCCGGTCTACGCCACGCCGCCGGTGCTGGCCAAGCTGGTGGAAGCGGGTGCCCTGGGCCAGAAGGCAGGCGCCGGTTTCTACAAGAAGGAAGGCAAGGAAATCAAGGTGCTGGACCCGCAAAGCGGCCAGTACGGCCCGAGCGGCAAGAAGGCGGACGACATCGTCGTGCGCATCCTGAAGAAGGAGCCTGCCGAACGTTTGAAGCTGCTGCGCGAATCGACCAACCCGCAGGCGCAGTTCCTGTGGGCGGTATTCCGCGACGTGTTCCATTACATCGCTGTGTATCTGGAGCAGATTGCGGATTCCGCTGCAGAAGTCGATCTGGCAATTCGCTGGGGCTTCGGTTGGAACAGCGGCCCGTTTGAAGACTGGCAAGAGGCCGGCTGGAAGCAAGTGGCCGAGTGGGTGAAGGAAGACATCGAAGCTGGCAAGGCGCTGTCGAACGCGGCGCTGCCACAGTGGGTGTTCTCCGGCCCGGTGGCGGACAACGGCGGTGTGCATTCGGCAGAGGGTTCGTGGTCGGCCAACCAAGGCACGTTCCTGTCGCGCAGCACGCTGCCGGTGTACGGCCGTCAGGTGTTCCGTGCGCCGATCAAGGGTGCGACGACGGTCAACCCGCTCACGTATGGCAAGACCATTGAAGAGACCGACGCCGTGCGCATCTGGGTGGACGACGCGGCAGGGCAGGACGACGTGCTGATCGTTTCGTTCAAGAGCAAGATGAACACGATCGGGCCGAGCGTCATCGACGGTCTGACGCGCGCAGTTGATCTGGCCGAAGCTGGCTACAAGGGCTTGGTGGTGTGGCAGCCGACGTCGCTCAAGCTGGGTGCGCCGGGCGGTCCGTTCTCGGCCGGCGCCAACCTGGAAGAAGCCATGCCGGCCTTCATGATGGGCGGCGCCAAGGGCATCGAGCCGTTCGTCAAGAAATTCCAGGACGGCATGATGCGCGTGAAGTACGCCGGCGTGCCGGTTGTGTCGGCCGCATCGGGCATCGCACTGGGCGGCGGCTGCGAGCTGCTGCTGCACTCGGCCAAGCGTGTGGCTGCGCTCGAAACGTATATCGGTCTGGTGGAAGTGGGCGTGGGCCTGGTTCCGGCGGGCGGTGGCCTGAAGGAAGCGGCGCTGGCCGCTGCAAAGGCTGCACAGGCGGCAGGCAGCACGAACATCCTGCAGTTCCTGACCAACCGCTTCCAGGCGGCGGCCATGGCCAAGGTGTCGAGCTCGGCGCTGGACGCGCAGAAGATCGGCTACCTGCAGCCGACCGACACCATCGTGTTCAACGTGCACGAATTGCTGCACGTTGCGCGCAACGAAGTCCGTGCGCTGTCCGATTCGGGCTACCGCGCGCCGCTGCGTCCGGTGGGCATTCCGGTGGCGGGCCGTTCGGGTATCGCCACGATCAAGGCTTCACTGGTGAACATGCGTGATGGCGGCTTCATCTCGCAGCACGACTTCACGATCGCCTCGCGCATCGCTGAAGCCGTGTGCGGCGGTGACGTCGAAGCCGGCGCGCTGGTGGACGAAGAATGGCTGCTGGCGCTGGAGCGCAAGGCCTTCGTGGATCTGCTCGGCAGCTCCAAGACCCAGGAACGCATCATGGGCATGCTGCAGACCGGCAAGCCCGTTCGTAACTGACCCGCGCGACCTGTAGACGAAAACGAGAACAGGAATTTCATCATGACCAAGCAACTGCAAGACGCCTACATCGTCGCCGCGACGCGTTCCCCGATCGGCAAGGCACCCAAGGGCACGCTCAAGAATCTGCGCCCCGACGATCTGCTGGCGACCATCCTCAAGAGCGCCGTTGCCCAGGTGCCGAACCTGGACCCGGCGCTGATCGAAGACGCCATCGTTGGCTGCGCGATTCCCGAAGCGCAGCAGGGCCTGAATGTGGCGCGTATCGGCGCGCTGCTGGCCGGCCTGCCTAACACCGTGGGCGGCGTGACCGTCAACCGTTTCTGCGCCTCGGGCCTGACCGCCGTGGCGATGGCTGCCGACCGCATCCGCGTGGGTGAATCCGACGTGATGATCGCCGCCGGTGTGGAATCGATGAGCATGGTGCCGATGATGGGCAACTCGCCGTCGATGTCGCCCGAAATTTTCACGCGTGACGAGAACGTCGGCATCGCCTACGGGATGGGCCTGACGGCCGAGAAGGTCGCCCAGCAGTGGAAGATTTCGCGCGAGGCGCAGGATGCCTTCTCGCTCGCTTCGCACCAGAAGGCACTGGCCGCGCAGCAAGCCGGCGAGTTCAAGGACGAGATCACCCCGATCGAAATCATCGAGAAGTTCCCGAACCTGGGCACGGGTGCGATCGACATCAAGACGCGCACGATGTCGCTGGATGAAGGCCCGCGTGCCGATACGTCGGTCGAAGGCCTGGGTAAGCTGCGCGCCGTGTTCGCCAACAAGGGCAGCGTGACCGCCGGCAACAGTTCGCAAACGTCGGACGGCTCGGGTGCGCTGATCCTGGTGTCGGAAAAGATCCTGAAGCAATTCAACCTGGTGCCGCTGGCGCGCTTCGTATCGTTTGCGGTGCGCGGCGTCCCGCCGGAAATCATGGGTATCGGCCCGAAGGAAGCGATTCCTGCCGCGCTGAAGGCTGGCGGCCTGACGCAGGATCAGATTGACTGGATCGAGCTGAACGAAGCGTTTGCCGCGCAATCGCTGGCCGTGATCCAGGACCTGGGCCTGGACACCAGCAAGATCAACCCGCTGGGCGGCGCGATTGCGCTGGGCCATCCGCTGGGCGCGACCGGTGCCATCCGTGCAGCCACGGTTGTGCACGGCCTGCGCCGTCGCAACCAGAAGTACGGCATGGTGACGATGTGCGTCGGCACCGGCATGGGTGCCGCGGGCATTTTCGAACGCATGTGACCCCACGCAAGGGGGAAGGCTCAGGTAGCTTTTTAGGGCCTTCCCCTGCTTGCTAATCGCCCGTCTCACCACGCATAGTTGCGCAGGCGCGCAGTCGTCCAGAACAAGCGCGCCGAAGAATGCGGCCGGCACCAAGCCGGTATCGCAATAGAAGCGGAGCCACGACTCCGCAACAGAGGAGACACACCACCGGGTCACCGGCGGTGCACCAAGAGGAGGGCGCGCGATGGGCAACACTGTCGGCGACACAATCGTATTGACCGATGCGGCATGCGATATGCCGCGCTCGATGATCGATCAACTGGGTTTGGGCGTGGTGCCGTTCCGCATTCGTGCCGGCGAATTGTTCGTAGAAGACCGTCGCGACGAGGCGGCGCTGCCGCAGCTTTATCGCAAGTACCTCGTCGACAAACAGGATCACTATGCCGAATCAATTCCGCTGCTTGAGCGCGAGATCGAAGACTACCTGCTCAAGCACGTGGTCACGCAGTACGACCGTGCCTTGCTGCTGACGATTGCCAGCTCGCGTAGCCATTTCTACAGCCATGCAACTGGCGCGGTGGTGGGCACCACCGCCAAGAGCTTCAAGCCACGCAAGGATGCCGGTCGCTCGGGGCTGTTCGAGTTGACGGTGGTGGATACCGGTGCCATTGGCCCCGGCCAGGCGCTGATGGTGCACGAAGCCGCGCGCATGCTGCGTGAGGGCGCGGAGGTGCGTGACGTCGTGCACGTGGTCGAGAACCGCCTGCGCGATGCCTCGCACGTCTATCTCGTGCCCGATGAGCTGCTGTACATGTACACGCGCGCCAAGCAGAAGGGCGAGAAGAGCATCACCTGGAGCCGCTACATGATGGGCACGGCGTTCAACGTGCGCCCGCTCATCCATATGCACCGGGGCGAGACGGAAGCCATCGCCAAGGTGCGCGGTTCCGATGAAGGCATCCGCCGTCTGATGGCGCATACCGAAACCATGATCGCCGAGGAGCGTCTGGCCACGCCCGTGGTGGCGATCACGTATTCCGGTTCGCTCGACACCGTGCGCCGCATGGAGCCGGTGCAAGCGTTGATGCGAACCGCACAGGATCACGGCGTGGAAGTGCTGCTCGCGCCGATGAGCCTGACCGTGGCGTTGAACGTGGGGGCCAACGCGTTCTCCGTCGGTTATCTATCTGACTCTCCTGTGCCGATCTAGCCGCGCAGGTTTCACCTGGAGTTTTCATGTCGATTCGTACCGAGACCGCAGACGGCGTCCTGACGCTCACTTTTGACCGCCTGGATCGCAAGAACGCCATCACGGCCGCGATGTATCAAACGCTGGCCGATGCACTGGTGGCCGCCGAGACCGATCCTGCCATCCGCGTGATCGTGCTGGCCGGCCACGAGAGCGTGTTCACGGCGGGCAACGATCTCGAAGACTTCATGAAGAACCCGCCCAAGGACGAGAGCGCCCCCGTGCACCAGTTCCTGAAGGCGATCAGCAGGGCGACCAAGCCGCTGATTGCCTCTGTGAGCGGCGCGGCTGTCGGCGTGGGCACGACGATGCTGCTGCATTGCGACCTCGTCTACGCATCCGAGACAGCCAAGTTGTCGATGCCGTTCGCGCAGTTGGGCCTTTGCCCGGAAGCCGCATCAAGCTTGCTGCTGCCGCAACTTGCCGGTTATCACCGCGCGGCGGACAAGCTGCTCTTCGGCGAGCCTTTTGACGCGAACGAAGCGCGCGAACTCGGCCTGGTCAACCGCGTGCTGCCGGCCGGCGAGCTGGATGCCTTCGTGCATACGCAGGCGCGTAAGCTGACGCTGCTGCCGCCCGCATCGCTGCGCGCCACCAAGCGTTTGATGAAGGAAGGCGCCACGCCGCAGATTGCGGAGCGCATGTCGGTGGAGGGCAAGCAGTTTGGCGAGATGCTGCGCGCGCCGGAAGCGCGCGAGGCGTTCACGGCGTTCTTCGAAAAGCGCCGCCCGGATTTCTCCAAGTTCAACTGAGCGAAGCGTTCATACGCAAAAGAAAACCCGGCGCGAGGCCGGGTTTTTTGTTGAGCGCTGCCGGTTCAGAGCGGCGGTAGCACGCGCGGCTTGCGTGTCTCGTCGGTGGCCACGTAGGTAAGAGTGGCTTCCGTGACCTTGACGGTGGCGTGGCGGCCGCTGGCGTGCATGCGCTGCGCATAGACCTCCACGTCCACAGTAATCGACGTGCGCCCTGTCTTGACCACGTTGGCGTAGAAGCTCACAAGATCGCCCACGTACACGGGCTGCTTGAAGACGAAGGAGTTGACCGCGATCGTGGCGACACGGCCGTTGGCGCGCACCACGGCAGGGATCGACCCGGCGATGTCCACCTGCGACATGATCCAGCCCCCAAAAACATCGCCGTGGACGTTGGCGTCGGAGGGCATGGGCATCACGCGCACGGCGGGCTGCTTGTCGGCGGGCAGCGTGACGGTTTCAGTGGTGGCTTGGGTATCGGACATGATGATGCAGGGCAGCATTGAAGCGGAGGGAGGGCCCACCAGCGGGCCCAGGGCGCGCGCGCAGGTGATCGGTGGGAGAATACACAATCCGCCATTTTATTGCACCGCACATGCGCCGCTTTCCCGCCTCTTCCGAACCACCTCCGCCGGGGGCTGCCCGCGGCGACTGGCGCACCATCAAGAGCCTCCTGCCATATCTGCTGGCCTACAAATGGCGCGTGGCGCTGGCGCTGTCGTTCTTGATCGCGGCCAAGGTGGCAAACCTTGGTGTACCGGTGGTCATGAAGCGGCTGATCGATTCGATGAACGTGTCGCCGTCCGACCCCCGCGCGCTGCTGGTTGTGCCGGTGGGCGTCATCATTGGCTACGGGCTGCTGCGGTTGTCGACGTCGCTGTTCTCGGAGCTGCGCGAAATCTTGTTCGCGAAGGTGACGGAGAGTTCGGTGCGCACGCTCGCGCTGCAGGTGTTCCGGCATCTGCATGCGCTGTCACTGCGCTTTCACCTTGAGCGCCAGACGGGCGGTATGAGCCGCGATATCGAGCGCGGCACGCGTGGCATCCAGTCGCTCATTTCGTATTCGCTGTACAGCATCCTGCCGACGCTGGTGGAAGTCGGCCTCGTCATCACGTATTTCTTCGTGAAATACGACGTGTGGTTCGCGCTCATCACGTTCTGCGCGCTCGTGAGCTACATCGTCTTTACGGTGACGGTGACGAATTGGCGCACGCACTTTCGCCGCAAGATGAACGAGCTGGATTCGCGCGCCAACCAGAAGGCGATCGATTCGCTGCTCAACTTCGAGACGGTCAAATACTTCGGCAACGAAGATTACGAAGCACGTCGCTACGACGAGAACCTGAAGCACTACCGCGCGGCTGCGATCCGCTCACAGAACTCGTTGTCGGTGCTGAACTTCGGTCAGCAGGTCATCGTGGCCACCGCGCTCATCCTGATTCTGTATCGCGCCACTCAAGGGGTAGCGGCGGGGCACATGACGCTGGGCGACTTGGTGCTCGTCAACACGTTGATGCTGCAGATCTACATTCCGCTCAACTTCCTGGGCGTGATCTATCGAGAGCTGAAGCAGGCTGTGACCGACATGGACCGCATGTTCCACCTGCTGCAGACCAATCGCGAAGTGGCTGATAAGCCCGATGCCAAACCGCTGGCGGTGCACGCGGGCGAAGTCCGCTTCGCGCATGTCGACTTCAGCTACGAAGCCAAGCGCCAGATCCTGTTCGATGTGGACTTCACCATTCCTGCCGGCACGACCACGGCGGTCGTGGGGCAAAGCGGCTCGGGCAAATCGACGCTGGCACGCTTGCTGTTCCGCTTCTATGACGTGAAGTCCGGCGCTATCCAGATCGACGGCCAGGACCTGCGTGACGTCACGCAATCCAGCGTGCGTGCGGCCATCGGCATCGTTCCGCAAGACACGGTGCTCTTCAACGACAGCATCTACTACAACATCGCCTACGGCCGCCCCGAAGCCACGCGCGACGAGGTGATCGAAGCCGCCCGCGCGGCGCAGATCCACCACTTTGTCGAATCGCTGCCTGATGGCTACGAGACGCAAGTCGGCGAGCGCGGTCTGAAGCTCTCCGGCGGCGAGAAGCAGCGTGTGGCGATTGCACGTACCTTGCTCAAGCGCCCGCCGATTCTCGTGTTTGATGAAGCAACGTCCGCACTCGACTCGCGTACCGAGCACGCCATTCAAGAAGAGCTGATGCGGCTGGCGCAGAACCACACCACGCTGGTCGTTGCGCACCGGTTGTCGACCATCGTGCGTGCGCACCAGATTCTGGTGATGGAACACGGCCGCATCATCGAGCGCGGAACGCATGAATCGTTGTTGCGTGCGGAAGGCCGTTACGCGCAGATGTGGCGCATGCAGGCACGCGAGCCCGAACGCGTGGCCGAAGAAACAGAAGACACCCGAGCAGGTTGAGGGAGAGACAACGCGATGGAACTCAAATGGCTGGAAGACTTCATCAGCCTGGCGGAGACGCGCAGCTTTTCGCGCTCGGCCGAATTGCGGCACGTGACACAGCCGGCGTTTTCGCGGCGCATTCAATCCCTCGAGGCGTGGCTCGGCAATGAGCTGATCGACCGATCAAGCTACCCAACCCGCCTGACTCCCGCCGGAGAGGTCTTCTACGAACAGGCGTTGGCGATGCTCGCCCAGGTGAGTGAGACGCGCGCCCTGATGCGCGGCCAGCGTCCGGCCAGTGCGTCGACGATCGACTTTGCCGTGCCGCATACGCTATCGCTGACGTTCTTCCCCGGCTGGCTCGCGCAGGTGGAAGAGAAGATCGGCAAGCTGCAATGCAGGCTGCGCGCGCTCAATGTGCACGATGCGGTGATGACGCTGGTGGAGGGCGGTTGCGATCTCGTGATGGTCTATCACCACGCACGGCAGATGATCCAGCTCGACCCTACGCGTTACGACATGCTGGTGCTTGGCACCGAGCGGCTTTCGCCGTTTTCCAAGCCCGATGCAAGCGGGCGGCCGATTTATCGGCTTGTTCCCACCGCACGCAAGCCGATCGCCTACCTCAGCTACACGCCCAATGCCTTTCTGGGCCGCATGGTGGATGTGCTGCTGGAAAACTCGCCCGTGGCACCGCTGCTCGACAAGTGCTACGAAACCGACATGGCCGAAGCGCTCAAGGTGATGGCGCTGGCTGGCCATGGCGTGGCGTTTCTGCCCGAGAGTGCGGTGCGGGAGGATGTGGCAGCGGGACGCCTGGTGCGTGCGGAAGGCAAAGGCGGCGGTACGTTGTCGATCGAGATGGAAATCCGGCTCTATCGCGAGCACCCGCAAAGCGGCGCCCACGACCGTCGGCACCCCCAGTCCAAGCGCAAGCGCGAACTGATCGACACGCTATGGAGCGCGCTGGCGGGCTGAGCGGGCTATCGGATTCGACCACGGGGTTATGCGTTCAATGCATAACCCAATGTAAAAACGGCATTGGATTTCGTTCTGGGCGGTCCCTAAGCTGGCGGGCATTTTGTGGGACTTGAAGGGCCTTACCAAGGTCCAAAAAAGGAAGACAGCCATGTCCAATGTCGCATCTCCGTCGACACTCCAGCACTCCATCCCGTCCTATCTGCCGGCCGACAATCTTGGCCCATGGGGCATCTATCTGCAGCAGGTCGATCGGGTCACCCCCTATCTCGGCTCGCTCGCACGTTGGGTTGAAACGCTCAAGCGCCCCAAGCGCGCGCTGATCGTCGACGTGCCGATCCAGATGGACGATGGCCGAATCGCCCACTTCGAAGGCTACCGCGTGCAACACAACACGTCGCGCGGCCCGGGCAAGGGCGGCGTGCGTTTCCACCAGGACGTGACGCTGTCGGAAGTGATGGCGCTGTCTGCGTGGATGTCGGTGAAGAACGCGGCTGTGAACGTGCCGTACGGTGGTGCCAAGGGCGGTATCCGCGTCGACCCGCGCAAGCTGTCTTCCGGTGAGCTCGAACGCCTGACCCGCCGCTATACCAGCGAGATCGGCATCATCATCGGCCCGAACAAGGACATTCCGGCTCCGGACGTGAACACCAACGCCCAGATCATGGCGTGGATGATGGACACGTACTCCATGAACGAAGGCTCCACCGCCACCGGCGTGGTGACCGGCAAGCCGATCGCGCTGGGCGGCAGCCTGGGCCGTCGTGAAGCTACTGGCCGTGGCGTGTTCGTGGTCGGCAGCGAAGCCGCACGCAACCTCGGCATCGACGTCAAGGGCGCGCGTGTGGTGGTGCAGGGCTTCGGCAATGTGGGCAGCGTGGCCGCCAAGCTGTTCCACGACGCTGGTGCCAAGGTCATTGCCGTGCAAGACCACAAGGGCATCGTGTTCAATGGCAACGGCCTGGATGTCGACGCGCTCATCAAGCACGTTGACCACAATGGCAGCGTGGCCGGCTTTGTTGCAGAGACCGTCTCGCAAGACGACTTCTGGGCGCTGGACTGCGAATTCCTGATTCCGGCCGCGCTGGAAGGCCAGATCACTGCGAAGAACGCGCCCCATATCAAGGCAAAGATTGTCGTGGAAGGTGCAAACGGCCCCACAACGCCCGAGGCGGACGACATCCTGCGCGATCGCGGCATCCTGGTCTGCCCGGACGTGATTGCCAACGCCGGCGGCGTGACGGTCAGCTATTTCGAGTGGGTGCAGGATTTCTCGAGCTTCTTCTGGACCGAAGACGAGATCAACCAGCGCCTGGTACGGATCATGCAAGACGCCTTCCGTGGCGTCTGGCAAGTGGCGCAGGACAACAAGGTTACTCTGCGTACGGCGGCGTTCATCATCGCCTGTACGCGGATTCTGCAGGCCCGCCAAGAGCGCGGTCTGTACCCCTGATCGGCAACGCGCTGATCAATACCGGCGCGGTGCCCCAACAGGGCGCTGCACTGGTCTATCGCGTTGCTGCCGATCAGGCGGCCATGCGCGACGGTTGAAGAAAGCCGGTGCTCATGGGACGAACCATAACGTTCCGGAGTACCGCACCATGAGAAGGGCGATGGCATCATCGTCGTCCTTCCCATCCTCAAGTCGGGTTCGTTAAGCGACAGAGAGCGCACATCGGGCGGGCTTTATTTCCCCTTGTTTTCCTTAGCAATTGGCGGTGATCCGCTCAAGCAATCTGGCATGCGTGCCGATGTTGCAGAGCGTTGCCATGTCTGGCGCTGCACGTCTTTTCCAGATTTTCGGAAAAGCACAGCGTAAGGTATCCGGTTGCCTGGAAAGCGCGGTTGCGGCAAGGTCCGCGCCAGAGGAAAAACTCCGTTGGATTCAACGATTTAGTGGCAACACCAATACTGTCGCCAAACGTTTTTTGGTACAGTCCCGTCTTTCTCTTTCATGGTCAAAAGGAGACTTTCATGAACCTCGCCAAGCTGGCAACCGTGGTTGCAGCCGTTGGTGTCGCCGTTGGTACATTCGGCAGCGCAGCCCACGCAGAAGAGCTGACTGGTACGCTCAAGAAGATCAAAGACACCGGCACCATCACGCTGGGCGTGCGTGATTCGTCGATTCCGTTCAGCTACAACGTCGGCGGTGTCCGCACGATCGGCTATTCGTACGACGTCGCCACCAAGATTGCCGAGGACGTGAAGAAGCAGCTCGGCCTGAAGGATCTGAAGATCAACGAGATCCCGGTCACTTCGCAAAACCGCATCACGCTGCTGCAGAACGGCACCATCGATCTGGAGTGCGGCTCGACCACGAACAACCTCGAGCGCCAGAAGCAAGCATCGTTCACGAACACCATCTTCATCATCGGCACGCGCATCATGGTGAAGAAGGATTCGGGCATCACCGACTGGGCACAGCTCAAGGGCAAGAACGTCGTGACCACCGCCGGCACGACGTCGGAACGCCTGCTGCGCAAGATGAACGATGAAAAACAGATGGGCATGAACATCATCAGCACGAAGGACCACGGCCAGTCGTTCCTGACGCTGGAATCGGGCCGCGCTGTGGCGTTCATGATGGATGACGCCCTCCTGTACGGCGAGCGCGCCAAGGCCAAGAGCCCGACTGACTGGGTGGTCGTGGCCAAGCCGCAATCGCGCGAAGCCTACGGCTGCATGGTTCGCAAGGACGACAAGCCGTTCAAGGCACTGGCTGACAAGACCATCGCCGGCATGATGAAGGACGGCTCGATCGCAGCCGAGTACAAGAAATGGTTCGAACAGCCGGTTCCGCCCAAGGGCGTGAACATGGAGTTCCCGCTGTCGGACGACATGAAGGCGCTGATCAAGAACCCGAACGACAAGGCTCTTGACTGATCGGCTCCCTCAACGGGCCTGATACAAGCGTCACGAAACGGAAGGCAAAGGCCGGTTAACAGGTCTTCTCCCTTCCGTTTCTTTTTGAGGGAACCATCATGAATTACCACTGGAACTGGGGCGTTTTCTTTACGGAAGCCGCCCAGAATCAGACCTATCTGGACTGGCTGCTGGCGGGGTTGAAGACCACCGTCGTGCTCGGCCTGTCTTCCTGGATCATTGCGCTCGTCATCGGCTCCGTGCTGGGCGTGCTGCGTACGGTGCCGAACAAGTGGCTGTCGGGCCTTGCCGCAGCGTACGTTGAGCTGTTCCGCAACATTCCGCTGATCGTGCAGCTCTTCATCTGGTACTTCGTCATGCCCGAACTCGTGCCGGGTGGCGATTACATCAAGCAGATGAACCCCAATACGGCGATGTTCCTGTCTGCGATGCTCTGTCTCGGTACCTTTACCGCGGCGCGTGTCTGTGAGCAGGTGCGCTCGGGTATCAATTCGCTTCCGCGCGGTCAACGCAACGCCGGCCTGGCCATGGGCTTCACGCTGGCGCAGACGTATCGCTACGTGATGCTGCCGATGTCGTTCCGGATCATCGTGCCGCCACTCACGTCGGAGTTTCTGAATATCTTCAAGAACTCGGCCGTGGCGTCGACCATCGGTTTGCTTGAGCTTGCCGCACAGGGTCGCCAGCTGGTTGACTACACCGCGCAGCCGTACGAATCGTTCATCGCCGTGACGCTGATGTACATGCTGATCAACCTGACCGTAATGGGCCTGATGCGCTGGGTGGAAGCACGTTCCCGGCTGCCTGGCTTCATCGGTGGCAAGTAATCGGGCGAGGACTCTTCATGGCTTATCAATTCGATTTCTCGTCCATCAACGTCGACAACATGCGCGTGCTCGGCGAGGGGATGGTCCTCTCGCTCCAGATCACGGGCACGGCCATCGTGGTCGGCATCGTGTGGGGCACGCTGCTCGCGATGATGCGCCTCTCCGGCATCAAACCGCTGCAGTGGTTCGGGCAGGCGTACGTGAACCTCTTCCGGTCCATCCCGCTGGTGATGGTGCTGCTGTGGTTTTTCCTGATCGTGCCGCAGTTGCTGCAGAAGATCTTCGATCTGTCGCCGGCAACCGACATGCGCATGATGTCTGCGCTGGTCGCTTTCGCGCTGTTTGAAGCGGCGTATTACTCGGAGATCATCCGCGCCGGTATCCAGAGCGTGTCGCGCGGGCAGATGTTCGCGGCCTATGCGATGGGCATGACGTATGGCCAGGCCATGCGCTTGGTGGTCCTGCCGCAGGCATTTCGCAACATGATTCCGCTGTTGCTCACCCAGGCCATCGTCTTGTTCCAGGATACGTCGCTGGTGTATGTGAGCGCGCTGTCGGACTTCTTTACGCAGGCATACAACATCGGTGAGCGCGACGGCCGTATCGTCGAGCTGCTGCTGTTTGCCGGCTTGTGCTATTTCGTGATCTGCTTCGGCGCCTCCGTGCTGGTGAAGCGACTTCAGAAGAAGGTGACCCAATGATCGAGATCAAGAACGTTTCCAAGTGGTACGGCAGCTTCCAGGTGCTGACCGACTGCACCACCAGCGTGAAGAAGAGCGAAGTGGTGGTGGTGTGCGGCCCGTCGGGTTCGGGCAAGTCCACACTCATCAAGACCGTCAATGCGCTGGAACCGTTCCAGAAGGGCGAGATCTTCGTTGACGGCACTTCGGTGGGCGCCAAGGGTACGAACCTGCCGAAGCTGCGTTC
The DNA here is from genome assembly GCF_024158925.1 of Ralstonia chuxiongensis. Taxonomy (NCBI): domain Bacteria; kingdom Pseudomonadati; phylum Pseudomonadota; class Betaproteobacteria; order Burkholderiales; family Burkholderiaceae; genus Ralstonia; species Ralstonia chuxiongensis. The sequence continues at coordinate 756,300 of NZ_JAMYWC010000002.1, forward strand.
GCGCGTGGGCATGGTGTTCCAGAACTTCGAGCTGTTTCCACACCTGTCGATTACCGAGAATCTGACGATCGCGCAGCAAAAGGTGCTGGGCCGCTCGAAAGAGGAAGCCATGGCCAAGGGCCTGAAGTATCTGGACCGCGTGGGCCTGAAGGCGCACGCTGCCAAGTACCCGGGCCAACTGTCGGGCGGTCAGCAGCAGCGCGTGGCAATCGCACGCGCGCTGTCGATGGACCCGATCTGCATGCTGTTCGACGAGCCGACCTCAGCGCTGGACCCGGAAATGGTCAACGAAGTGCTCGACGTGATGGTGGAACTGGCCAAGGAAGGTATGACCATGATGTGCGTGACCCACGAAATGGGCTTCGCTCGCAAGGTTGCCAACCGCGTGATCTTCATGGACCAGGGCCGCATCGTTGAAGACTGCGAGAAGGAAGAGTTCTTCGGCAACATCGACGCTCGTTCCGATCGTGCCAAGCAGTTCCTGTCGAAGATCCTGTCGCATTGATCGACGGTTCCCGGCAGCAAAAAGCCGCTCTTTCGAGAGCGGCTTTTTTTATGGGCGATGCGGCGTCAGGTGCAGGCGGTGTTGGCTGCGTTGGCGATCTGCACGGCTTCCGGAATCGGCACCTTGGTGGCCATCGTGGCCTGGCCCGATTCGAACATCAGCAGCTCGCCCGGCACGAATTGCGTCCAGACTTCGTTGTCGGTGAGCGGCGCGGTGGCGATGACAGCCACGCGGTCGGCAGGCGTCGTGTATTTGGCGAAGTCGATTGTCATGTCGGCGTCGATCAAATGCGCCGTCGAGAACGGCCACTGCCGCACGATGTAATACAGCCGCGTCGAGCAATGCGCGAACTGGGCCTGCCCGTTGCACAGCAAGAAATTGAACACGCCGTAGCGGGTGATTTCCTTGGTGATGTCGGAAAGCGCGTAGAACAGCTCGTTGAGCGGCGGCTGCGAACCCGGAAAGCGCTTGCGCAGCGCCTGCATGATGAAACAGAAGGCGAGCTCGCTGTCGGTATCGCCCACGGGCTGATAGACGCCCGAGAGGAACGGCGAGAAGTTCTTCAGGTCGCCGTTGTGGGCGAAGATCCAGTGCCTGCCCCACAGCTCACGCATGAAGGGGTGGCAGTTTTCCAGTCGCACCGTGCCCTGCGTCGCCTTGCGGATGTGCGAGATGACGTTCTTGGACTTGATCGGGTAACGCTTGACCAGATCCGCCACCGGCGAGGTGCCGGCAGACTGGTTGTCGATGAACAGGCGGCACGCCTTGTCTTCGAAGAAGGCGACGCCGAAGCCGTCGGCATGGTGGTCGGTCACGCCACCGCGCGCAGCGAACCCCGTGAACGAGAACGTCACATCGGTCGGTTCAGCGCAGTTCATGCCCAGCAGCTGGCACATGGTGGGGGAAAAGTCGGATGCAATAAAATGATCATTATCCTGCCGGCCGCCGGGGGTGCCAAGCGCCTTCGTCTTCACGGCGCCGCGCCTGGGGGCCGGGCGTTGCGCACATGCCGCACGCCACCGCCTCCAGATTGCCTTAACCGGAAGCCATTCCCATGAAGCTCGACCGCACTGCCGCCCGCGCCCTCCTGCTGGAGAGCTATGCCGCCGCCGTGGGCGCGGCCGACCCGCTCAAGATCGTCGCTGACTTCCTCCCGCCGCCGCATGCCGGCGGCAAGACGCTGGTGGTCGGCGCCGGCAAGGCAGCTGCATCGATGGCGCTGGCTGTCGAGCAGGCCTATGCCGGCCGCGCGCAGGTCGAGGGACTGGTCGTCACGCGCTATGCGCATGGGTTGCCGACCGAGCACATCCGCGTCATTGAAGCAGGGCACCCGGTGCCGGACGAGGCCGGCGAACAAGCCGCGCGGGAAATCCTGGATCGCGTCTGCGCGCTCACCGAGAACGACCGCCTGATTGTGCTCGTCTCCGGCGGAGGCTCCAGCCTGCTGTCGCTGCCTGCCGAGGGCATCCCGATGTCCGATCTGAAAGCCGTGACGCGCGAGCTGCTGCGCTGCGGTGCGCCCATTACCGACATGAACATCGTGCGCAAGCATCTGTCGCGCATTCAAGGCGGGCGCCTTGCCGCCGCATCACACGCGCCGGCCACAACGCTGATTGTTTCCGACGTGGCTGGCGACGACCCGAGCGCCATCGCGAGCGGCCCGACCGTGCCAGATGCGAGCACCTACGCCGATGCGCTTGGCATCCTGAAACGCTGGGGCGCCCAGATGCCAGATACCGTGCGCGCACACCTGGAATGTGGAGTACGCGGCGAGATTGCCGAAACGCCCAAGCCCGGCGACGCCTGCTTTGCACGCGTGACCAATCACGTCATTGCCACCGCGCAACAGAGCCTCCAGGCCGGTGCGCAGGTCTTTGCGGCGCGCGGTATCCACACGGCCATCCTCGGCGACACGGTGACCGGCGAGGCGCGCGAGGTCGCCCAGGTATATGGGGCGCTGGCGCGGCAGGTGCGCCAGCACGGCACGCCGTTTGTGGCGCCGGTGGCACTGATCTCCGGCGGCGAATGCACGGTGACGATTCCACCGGGCCTGACCGGCGGCCGCGGCGGGCGCTGCGCGGAGTTCCTGCTCTCGCTCGGCGTCACGCTCGAGGACATGGATGATGTCTATGCGCTCGCCGCCGATACAGACGGCATCGACGGATCGGAGGACAATGCGGGTGCGCTGCTTGACCCCGACTCCATCGCCCGCGCCGCCGCCAAGGGCATCGCCGCCCGCGCCGCGCTCGACGCACACGACGCCTACGGTTTCTTTGCCGCTGCCGATGACCTGATCGTTACCGGCCCGACGCGCACCAACGTCAATGACTACCGCGTCATCCTGATTCTCTGATTCACGTTTTTGCTGACCGTTTCTGCACGCACCATGACCGACACTCTTACGATCGTCCGCCCCGATGACTGGCACCTGCACCTGCGCGATGGCGATGCCCTCGCAGATGTGGTGGGCGATACCGCACGCCAGTTCGGCCGGGCGATCATCATGCCCAACCTCAAGCCGCCGGTGACCACGACTGCGCAGGCACGCGCCTACCGCGAGCGTATTCTCGCCGCGTTGCCAGCCGGCACGCAGTTCGAGCCACTGATGACGCTGTACCTGACCGATAACACCTCGCCCGACGTCATTCGTGAGGCCCGCGCCAGCGGTTTCATCCACGGCGTGAAGCTGTACCCGGCCGGCGCCACCACCAACAGCGATGCCGGCGTCACCGACCTGCGCCGCTGCGCCAAGACGCTCGAAGCCATGCAGGAAGTCGGCATGCCGCTGCTCGTGCACGGCGAGGTGACTGACCCGACCGTCGACATCTTCGACCGCGAGGCTGTCTTCATCGACACGGTGATGCTGCCGCTGCGCCGCGACTTCCCGGCGCTGAAGGTCGTGTTCGAGCACATCACGACCAAGCACGCTGCCGAATACGTGCGCGATGCGGAGGGCCCGGTTGGCGCGACCATCACCGCGCACCACCTGCTGTACAACCGCAACGCACTGTTTGTCGGCGGCATCCGCCCGCATTATTACTGCCTGCCGGTGCTCAAGCGTGAAACGCACCGCCTGGCGCTGGTGGCCGCGGCGACCTCGGGCCACCCCCGGTTCTTCCTTGGTACCGACAGCGCGCCGCACGCCAAGGGTGTGAAGGAACACGCCTGCGGGTGCGCCGGCTGCTACACCGCGCTGCACGCCATGGAGCTGTACGCCGAGGCCTTTGAAGACGCCAACGCGCTCGACAAGCTTGAAGGCTTCGCGAGCCTGCACGGGCCGGACTTCTACGGTCTGCCACGCAACGCCGGCACGCTCACGCTTACGCGCTCGCAATGGCAGCTTCCCGCCGAAGTCCCGTTCGGTGAGCAGACGCTGGTGCCACTGCGCGGCGGCGAGATGCTGCGCTGGAAATCCGTCTGACTTGGCGCTTGAATGTTTGCGTGCGATCGACTGGAGCCATCCGGCGTTCGCACCGCTGGCAGCGGTCGGCGTCGCAATTGCGCGCGCGATTGAGGGCGGCGCCGATCTTCGAGACGCACTGAACGCGCATCCGGCCGCACGGGCAATCCGCACCTCCGGCGATCATGCTCTGCGCTTCATCCCGCAAGATGCCCTGCCTGCCGGTACCGCTTACGAAGCGCACGTCGCCGCCACCGGCGAGGTGCCGACGCGGGACAATCTCCACGATTTCTTCAACGCACTGATCTGGCTGCATTGGCCGCTTGCCAAGGCGGCGCTCAATGCGCGCCAGGCGCGGGCAATTACGCGGGACGGGATTGGCGCGGCACGCGGCACCGTGCGCGATGCCGCCACGCTGTTCGACGAAAACGCCCTGATCTTCCTGCACACCGAAGAGGCGCCGGAGCGAAGCCTGACCGGGTTCGATTGGCACGGCTTGTTCGTCGAGGGCAGGGCAGCGTGGGGCGCAACCTGCGCCGTTCTGCCGTTCGGCCATGCGCTGCTGGAAAAGCTAGTTGCACCGTACAAGTCGATCACTGCGCATGCTTGGCCGCTGCACGTGGCTGCGTTACCAGCGGATCGTCCCTCGCTCGATGCCGCGCTGGCAGAGATGCTTTTGCACGTCGATCTGGCGCCCAGCAATTTCCGTCCGTTGCCCGTCATGGGTATCCCCGGTTGGTGCGATGCCAATGAGGACGCCGGCTTCTATCTGGATACGACCGTCTTTCGCCCGGGCCGGCGGCGATTTATACCCGAACAGTGCTAGACTCGCGCCTCGCGAAGCGGATCAGACAACCGCTGCTTCCGCCGCCTCGTGCGAGTGGAAGGGGAGGAAAGTCCGGACTCCATAGAGCAGGGTGATGGCTAATGACCATCCACGGTGACGTGCGGAATAGGGCCACAGAGACGAGTCTTCGCCCCGGCTTCGGTCAGGGCGAAGGGTGAAACGCGGTAACCTCCACCCGGAGCAATCCCAAGTAAGCAGGCGATGAAGCGGCTCGCTGAGTCTGCGGGTAGGGAGCTTGAGCCGGCTGGCAACAGCCGGTCTAGAGGAATGGTTGTCACGCCGCTGGCTTCGGCCATGCGGCGCACAGAATCCGGCTTATCGGTCCGCTTCGCGTCTTATTCCGATGCCGTCGGCTGCGTGGCCAGATCCACCAGTTCCAGCGAGTGCGTGATCTCGGCCGTCTTGGCCAGCATGATCGACGCCGAGCAGTACTTCTCGTGCGAAAGCTGCACAGCCCGTTCCACCGTTTCCCGCTTCAGGTTGCGCCCCGTCACCGTGAAGGTGAAGTGGATGCGCGTGAAAACCTTCGGGTCGGTCTCGGCGCGGTCGGCATGCAGCTTGACGCTGCAGCCTTGCACGTCCTGGCGGCCTCGCTTGAGGATCAGCACCACGTCATAAGCGGTGCAGCCACCGGTGCCCAGCAAGACCATTTCCATCGGGCGTGGTGCGAGGTTGCGGCCGCCGCCGTCGGGCGCGCCATCCATCGTGACGAGATGGCCGCTGCCGGTTTCCGCCAAAAAGGCCATGCCATCCGGGCCAGTCCAGCTCACTGTGCAATCCATGTCCAATCCTTGTGCAGAGGGTCGACCATCGCCGACGAAAAGCCACATTGTAGCCACCAGCCCTCGCGCGCGTTGGCGCCCTAGGGTGAACGCGGCTTGACAGTGATACCCGGGCGAAAAGGTGCAACCCATTCTTTTTGCACCGAAATTGCGCCGAAATTCGAGGAATGTCTCTAGTGAACAGCAGGTGGCTGAGTGCAGAAGGATTGTAAGTGGCTGATTTATAAATGGATATCACCATTTATTGCCCCGTGATTTTCTTTCCGCATTACGAAATGCGATTTCGTAGTGCAAATTTCCTTGCGCGTGCCCCAGAAATGGGTATAATTTGCACCATTGGATCGGCTGATGCGGTGCAACCCACCAAGTCAACGATCAGCAGGTGTCTCCTCCACCCTCCTCCTTTGGTGGATTCAAACCCAAGCTTGATGGCTTGGGTTTTTTTTCGCCTGCAGGACCCATGCGCACCTTTTTCCTTGTGTCAAGGAGTCTGTGCGAGGTACAATCGAAATCTTTTCCGGATTGCCCGCGGAAAAGAGAAATTTAGAGAGCCCGCACCAACAAGCGGGAAGGCGGGCCGGCGATGACCTCGCATGGGGTTGCGCAGGCGTCCGCAAGACGATCCGTTCGTGAGCAGTTTGAACGCAAGTTCTCAGCGCGATACGGGTCCACTCGGGCACTGACTCAATATTTGGAAAAATCATGAAGACCTTTTCCGCAAAGCCCCATGAGGTGAAGCGCGATTGGTACGTGATTGACGCGACGGACAAGGTCCTCGGGCGTGTCGCCAGCGAAGTGGCACACCGACTGCGCGGCAAGCACAAGCCCGAATTCACTCCGCACGTCGATACCGGCGATTTCATCATCGTCATTAACGCAGCCAAGCTGCGTGTGACGGGCGCCAAGACGACCGACAAGAAGTACTATCGCCACTCGGGTTACCCGGGCGGTATCTACGAAACGACGTTTGGCAAGATGCAGCAGCGTTTCCCGGGCCGCGCCCTGGAGAAGGCTGTGAAGGGCATGCTGCCGAAGGGTCCGCTGGGCTACGCGATGATCAAGAAGCTGAAGGTTTACGCCGAAGGCTCGCATCCGCACGAAGCTCAGCAGCCGAAAGCGCTGGAAATCTAAGGGGCCTAATCCATGATCGGAAACTGGAACTATGGCACCGGCCGCCGCAAGAGCGCTGTGGCACGTGTCTTCATCAAGTCCGGCAAGGGCGACATCATCGTCAACGGCAAGGCCATCAACGAGTACTTCGCTCGTGAAACCTCGCTGATGATCGTGCGTCAGCCGCTGGAACTGACCAACCACGCAGCTACGTTCGACATCAAGGTGAACGTGGTCGGCGGCGGTGAAACCGGCCAAGCCGGTGCCGTGCGTCACGGCATTACTCGCGCCCTGATCGATTACGATGCAACGCTCAAGCCCGCCCTGTCGAAGGCCGGTCTGGTGACGCGCGATGCACGTGAAGTCGAGCGTAAGAAGGTCGGTCTGCGCAAGGCCCGCCGCGCCAAGCAGTTCTCGAAGCGTTAATCCGCTTCCTGCTGCTTCAGCAAAGAACCACACCCTCGGGTGTGGTTTTTTGTTTTTGAGGGTTCGAACCAAACGGTGTGATCTTTTCGGCGCCTTGCTTACCCTTTGCAACAGCTCCGACATGTCCGCGAGACTACAATTCACATTTCGTTAGCGTTCGGCCCGTATGATGCAATCCGCTGTTTCTCCTAATCCGATTCTGATCCGCAAGGCGGGTCGGGAGGCGCGCGCATGAAGGCGCGTCGCTTGTTGCGTCGCGCTTCCGTGCTCGCCCCGAACGTCACGGTGCGTTCGCGTCTGCCTTGGCCGGTAACGATTTTGTTGATTGCCGTGGTATTTGGGCTTGCGGCGGCTGCGGCGCTGTGGGCCTTCGAAGAAGGGCGCCGCCTGACGGGGCCGCACGACGCCGATTTGCGCGCCATGAACCGCGAGCTGACCGCCAAGTTGGCCGCCGTGCAGGCCGAGCGAGACAAGCTTTCCGCGTCCGCGGGCACCGTGGATGCCCGGCTGGGTATTGCCGAAGGCGCGCAAGCGCAGATGGCTGAGCAACTCAAGGCGCTGGAAACCGAAAACGCGCAGTTGAAAGAGGACCTAGCCTTCTTTGACAGCCTGTTGCCCGCACCTACCAATTCCGCTGGTATTTACGTGCGCAGCTTCCGCATCGCGCCGGACGAGGCGCAGCCGACACGCATGCGGTTCCGCGTTCTGCTGATGCAAGGCGGCGGAAAGGCGTTCGCGCCGGTCTCCGAATTCGAGGGGCAACTGGCGCTTACGCTGAACGTGGTGCAGGGTGGCAAAGCTGCTACGATCGATTTCCCGGGAACGGCGGCCAGCGGATCACCCGTTACCAGCGCCCGCGTCAAGCTCACGCACTACCAGCGCCTTGAGGGCTGGGTAGACGTGCCCCCCGGCACCACGGTGCAATCGGTGATGGTGAAAGTGCTGCAGAACGGCAAGATCAAAGCGAGCCAGAGTTTTTCCATCTGACGGGCATTGTCCTGTCGAGGATCCGTACACAGAGGAGTCGACGATGCTGTTTGGCAAAAAGAAAGGGCTGGCGATTGAAACGCTGCTGGGGGCTCACACCAAACTGGAAGGGAATCTGCGCTTCTCGGGCGGTCTGCGGATCGACGGCGAGATCAGCGGCAACATCTACGGCGATCCGGACAAGCCCAGCATGCTGGTGATTACCGATAGCGCTCGCGTCGAGGGCGAGGTGCACGTCGGGCATCTGATCCTGAATGGCACCGTGGTTGGCCCCGTGCATGTGGCGGAGCTGCTTGAGTTGCAGCCGAAGGCGCGCATTGAGGGCAATGTGCAATATGCGGCGTTGGAAATGCACCAAGGCGCCGTCGTCATGGGCACGTTGATGCACGCGGCGCCTAGCGATGTGAAGTTGCTGCCCAATCTGAAGCTGGCATCCAATCAGGATTGATCACATCGCGCGCTGGCCGTTGCTGGCGCACCGCACAATTGCCCACTTGAAACGCGGGGCTTCGGCACGATTTGCAGCTTGCGCTTAAAATACAGGCAAGTTTCAGACGTTCCCACAGGAGATTTTCATGAACGCAGTCGCCCAGGCAGCCACGCCCGATGTGAACGAGGTTCCGGCTCCGCTGGTCTTTACCGACAGCGCTGCGGACAAGGTCAAGCAACTGATTGAAGAAGAAGGCAACCCGGAGTTGAAGCTGCGCGTGTTCGTGCAAGGCGGCGGGTGCTCGGGCTTCCAGTACGGCTTCACCTTTGACGAAGAGACCAACGAAGACGATACGACCATGACCAAGAATGGCGTCTCGCTCTTGATCGACTCGATGAGCTACCAGTACCTGGTGGGCGCCGAGATCGACTACAAGGAAGACATCAACGGCGCGCAGTTCGTCATCAAGAACCCGAATGCTTCGACCACGTGTGGTTGCGGCTCGTCGTTCTCGGTCTGACGCCGCATCGCTGTAAATGAAAAAGCGCACTTCGGTGCGCTTTTTTGTTGCCTGCAGATTGTGTGCTCAAGCGGGGTAGATCGCGCCGAGGATGCGACCGCCCGATGCGCCGGTCGCGGTGTGCAGATTGCCGTGGGCGCGGAGCACGCACTGGCGCGCGAGCCATGCGAAAGCGAGCGCCTCCACCTGATGCGCGGGCATGCCGAAGTCATCTGTCGGAGCGACTCGCACGCCCGGCAATTGCTGCGCGATACGTGCCATGAGCGCGCCATTGCGGGCGCCGCCACCGCAGACCAGCAGTGACGCCGCCTGCGGCGCATGGGCACGCATGGCATCGGTGATAGTGTCGGCGGTGAGGGCGAGCAGCGTCGCTTGAACATCTGCGGGGCGGGCGGTGTTCAACGCATCGCCGAGAGTTTGTTGCAGCCACGCTGGGTTGAACAGGTCGCGGCCGGTGCTCTTGGGCGGCAGCGCTGCAAAGAACGGCTCGGCCTTCAGACGCGCGAGGAGCGTTTCGTCGATGCGTCCGGTGCGGGCCCAGGCGCCGTCTGTGTCGTAGCGGGTATCGCGGTGCGTGTGAACCCAGTAATCCATCAGCGCGTTGCCGGGGCCGCAGTCGAAGCCGAGTACGGCGTCGCGTGCGTCGGAGGCTTGCGGCGGCAAGACGGTGAGGTTGGCGATGCCTCCAATGTTGCAGACCACGCGCCATGCATCGGGCAGGCCGAACAGCGCCCGATGCAGTGCCGGTACCAGAGGCGCGCCTTGGCCGCCGGCGGCGATGTCGCGACTGCGAAAATCGGCAATGACGTCGATGCCGGTACGCTCAGCCAACACCGCCGGGTGCTGGGTTTGGCGCGTGTAGCCGAGGCCATCGTGCGTGCCGGGCTGGTGGCGAATCGTCTGCCCATGGGCGCCGATGGCTTGTACGTCGCGGGCGGCCAAGCCGGCGGCAGCAAGCAGTTGGGCAACGCAGTCGGCGTAGACCATGGCCAGCGCGTTGGCTGCCAGGGCCTCGCGATGGATCTCGTCGGGGCCGGCGTGTTGCAGGTCAAGAAAGCGCTGGCGCAGTTCGGGCGAGAAGGGCACGTAGGCGTCGGCGAGGACGGCCGGGTGTTCGCCGGAAAAGTCCGCCAGCACGCCATCGACGCCGTCCAGGCTGGTGCCCGACATCAAGCCGATGTAGCGATCGGTGGAGCGTGCGGTGTGGTTGGGATGGCTCATGCGCGACAGCTTACCAGCGCAATGGCGGGCCAAACGGGCACATCACGGTAAAATCCCGGGATTGCGCGGCCGGCACGTTTCAATCGATGTCGGCCATCGTGCACGCACCGTTTCCCCGATTGTTGATTCGTTCGCGCCGTTTTCCATTTGCGGCGCGGTTACCTTTCTTTTTGCCATGACTGCACCTGACACTTCCGCCGCCTCCGATAACGCCACGCCGGCCAAACCCAGGTATCCGATTACCCCGGAGGTGGCGCACGCAATGGAAGTGTCGCTGCGCGGCTGCGACGAACTGTTGATTGCTGCCGAATGGGAACAGAAGCTGGCCAAGAGCGCCGCGACCGGCGTGCCGCTGCGCATCAAGCTGGGCCTGGACCCGACGGCGCCTGACATTCACATCGGCCACACCGTGGTGCTCAACAAGATGCGCCAGTTGCAGGACCTGGGGCACCAGGTGATTTTCCTGATTGGCGATTTCACCTCGACGATCGGTGACCCGTCTGGCCGCAATGCCACGCGCCCGCCGCTCACGCGCGAGCAGATCGAGGCCAACGCGCAGACTTATTACCGCCAGGCCAGCATGGTGCTGGATCCGAGCAAGACCGAAATTCGCTACAACAGTGAATGGTGCGACCCGCTGGGCGCGCGCGGCATCATCCAGCTTGCCGCCAAGTACACCGTCGCCCGCATGATGGAGCGCGACGATTTCACCAAGCGCTTCAAGGCCGGCGTGCCGATTTCGGTGCACGAATTCCTCTACCCGCTGATGCAGGGCTACGACTCGGTCGCGCTCAAGTCCGACCTGGAACTCGGCGGCACCGATCAGAAATTCAACCTGCTGGTCGGCCGCGAATTGCAGAAGGAATACGGTCAGGAGCCGCAGTGCATCTTGACGATGCCGTTGCTGGTGGGCCTGGACGGCGTGGAGAAGATGTCCAAGTCCAAGGGCAACTACGTCGGTATCAGCGAGGCGCCGAACGAGATGTTCGGCAAGCTGATGAGCATCTCCGACGACCTGATGTGGACGTACTACACGCTGCTGTCGTTCCGCCCGCTGGCCGAGATCGACATGATGAAGGCGGAGATCGCGCTGGGCCGCAACCCGCGCGATTGCAAGGTGCTGCTGGCGCAGGAGATCGTCGCCCGCTTCCACAGCCAGGCCGATGCTGAACGCGCGCTGGAAGACTTCAACCACCGCGCACGCGGCGGTGTGCCGGACGATATTCCGCAGATCGAGCTGGCGGGCGCGCCGCTGGGCATTGCGCAACTGCTCAAGCAGGCTGGCCTCTGCCCGTCCACGTCGGACGCCAACCGCAATATCGAGCAGGGCGGCGTGAAGATCGACGGCACCGTCGTCAGCGACAAGGGCCTGAAGGTGGATGCCGGGACGTTCGTGATGCAGGTCGGCAAGCGTCGCTTCGCGCGCGTGGTGCTGAAGTGATTGGACTGATCCAGCGTGTGTCTGAAGCGGCTGTCCGTGTGGGCGGCCGCGTTGTCGGCGAGATCGGCCCGGGCCTGCTCGCGCTTGTCTGTGCCGAACGCGGTGACACCACCGCCGAGGCCGATCGTCTGCTGGAGAAGCTGCTCAACTACCGCGTGTTCTCCGACGCGCAGGGCAAGATGAACCTGCCCGTGCGCAACATCGGCGGCAACGGGCAGGCCGGCGGCTTGCTGGTGGTATCGCAGTTCACGCTGGCGGCCGATACCAAGTCCGGCACGCGGCCGAGCTTCACGCCCGCTGCTGCGCCGGAAGATGGCCGCCGCCTGTACGAACACTTCGTGGCGCGCGCCCGTGCGCAGCACCCCATCGTGGCCACCGGCGAGTTTGGCGCCGACATGAAGGTGTCGCTCGTCAACGATGGTCCGGTCACGTTCTGGTTGCAGGTGGCGCCGCAAGCCGCTCCGCCCGCCGCAAAAGCGGCCGCGCCGGAAGCGGCCAAATCTGTCTGATTCGTTCGGGAACCCTGTGATGCCACGCGCCGCCGCTGTCCCTCTGCCGATGCCGCAGATCACCCACATCGTGCTCATCCGCCACGGCGAGACCGACTGGAACCGTGAACGCCGTCTGCAAGGCCAGCTCGACGTGCCGCTGAACACGCAAGGGCTGGAGCAAGCGGCGCAGCTGGGCAAGGCGTTGGCTCGCGAGCGGTTCGATGCGGTCTATGCGAGCGATCTGTCGCGCGCCAGGCAGACGGCGCAGGCCCTGGCAGATGAATTGGGTGTGACCGTGCGCGACGACGCCGGTTTGCGCGAGCGCTGCTACGGCGAGTTTGAAGGCCTGACCTATGCTGAAGTCGCCGCACAGCATCCAGCCGACTTTGATGCCTGGCAAAACCGCGTGCCCGAGTTCGCCCCGCCTGGCGGCGAGACGCTGACTGAATTCCACGAACGTGCAGTCGAGACCGCGCTTCGCCTGATCCGTCGCCACCCCGGCGAGCGCATCGCACTGGTCAGCCACGGCGGCGTACTCGATTGCCTGTATCGCCAGGCCAACGCCATGACGCTCACCGAGCCGCGTCAGCATGAGCTGCGCAACGCGAGCATCAACCGGCTTTCATCCGATGGTCATCAACTGACCGTACTGCAATGGGGGGATGTCGCGCACCTGGATTTGCTGGTGCTCGACGAGGTGGACCGCCGCGTTCCCTAAACCTTCAGCCGGAACGGCGTGAAGTCGGTGTCGCGGTCGTAATAGTCTTCGTGCTCGACGCGTTTGAGGAAGGCGACGACCCGGTACGTGAGGGGCGTCGCCACGACTTCCCAGCCGGTCTTGAGGATGTATTGCGCGATGGCCACGCGAAGCACCTGCTGGTGGGGCCAGATCCCGTAGAAGGCGATCACGTAGAACAGCGAAGAATCCACTGCCTCGCCCACCACCGTGGACCCGATAAGGCGCGTCCACAGCCATTTTCCTTCCGTCGCGATCTTCATCTTCGCCAGCGTGTAGCTGTTGGCAAAGCTGCCGCACCAAAACGCGATGAGCGACCCGGCGACGATGCGGGGCGTGTTGCCGAACACGTCGTTCAGGCTCTTCTGGTAGTCCGCCATGAATGGCGCTACTGGTAGCGCCAGCACGACCAGCGACATGAACGACGCGAAGATCAGTGCGGCAAAGCCCGCCCACACCACGCGCCGGTCGCGCCCGTAGCCGTACACCTCGGTGAGGATGTCGCCAAAGATGTACGAGATTGGGAAGAACAGCACGCCGGCGCCAAACGTGACCGGCCCGATGATCGGCAGTGTGACTTGCGCCGCCTTGGCCGCGCCGATCAGGTTCGAGCACAGCAGCACCGTGACAAAGGCTGCCATGACGAAGTCGTAGTAGCGGAACGTGCGGTTCGGGTGATGCGGGGCGGCGGACATGTCGGGGCGGCCCGGGTGGGCGTTTATTGGTTGTCGTCCCAGAGATCGCGTACGGGGCCGCTCTTGGGGGCGCCCAGCCCGAAGTGCTGGTACGCCGAAGCCGTGGCGATACGACCACGTGGGGTGCGCTGCAGGTAGCCTTGCTGGATCAGGTAGGGCTCAAGCACGTCCTCGATCGTGTCGCGCTCCTCGCCGATGGCAGCCGCCAGATTGTCGATGCCGACCGGGCCGCCGTTGAACTTGTGCAGGATCGCTTCGAGCAGCCTGCGATCCATCAGGTCGAAGCCGACCGCATCCACGTCGAGCATGGCCAGCGCGGCGTCGGCCACCTCGCGGGTAATGACACCATCGGCCTTCACCTCGGCATAGTCGCGCACGCGGCGCAGCAGGCGGTTGGCGATACGCGGCGTTCCGCGCGAGCGCTTGGCGATTTCTAGCGCGCCCTCGTCGACGATGTGGGCGTTCAGCAGGCCCGACGAGCGCATGACGATCTTTGCCAGCTCAGCAGGCGTATAGAACTCCAGCCGCGCAACGATACCGAAACGGTCGCGCAGCGGATTGGTCAGCATGCCGGCGCGGGTGGTGGCGCCCACCAGCGTGAACGGCTGCAGATCGAGCTTGACCGAGCGCGCCGCCGGGCCCTCGCCGATCATGATGTCGATCTGGTAGTCCTCCAGCGCCGGGTACAGGATTTCCTCCACCACGGGCGAGAGCCGGTGAATCTCGTCGATGAAGAGGACGTCGTTGGCTTCGAGGTTCGTGAGCAGCGCAGCCAGGTCACCCGGGCGCTCCAGCACCGGGCCGGAAGTCTGGCGCAGGTTGACACCCATCTCGCGCGCAATGATGTGCGCCAGCGTCGTCTTGCCCAGGCCAGGCGGGCCGAACAGCAGCACGTGGTCCAGCGCTTCCCTGCGGTTCTTGGCCGCGGTCATGAAGATGTCGAGCTGGCCGCGCACCTTTTCCTGGCCGACGTATTCGTCGAGCAACTTAGGGCGCAGCGCGCGCTCGAACGCCTCCTCGTTGGGGGAGGCGGGGGAGGCTGAGATGATGCGCTCAGCAGAGACAGCCTTGGCGGCGAGCTTGTCGGTTTCGATCATGACGGGCAGACGGCGCCGGGACGGCGCGAGCAGGCCATTCTACCGTTTCGCCGCGCCTCGGGCGTCAGCCCTTGGAGAGCGCCTTGAGCGCCAGCTTGATGCCTTCGGAGACGCCCGTACCGGCCGGCACTTGCTTGATGGCGAGCGCCGCTTCCTTGTCGGAGTACCCCAGCGCCAGCAGGGCGTTGAGCACGTCGACCGCGTCGTCCGACACAGCCGGGCCGCCCGGCACTGCGCCCAGGTCGGCGCCAAGCTTGCCCTTGAGTTCGAGCAGCAGGCGCTCGGCCGTTTTCTTGCCAATGCCTGGAATGCGCGTCAGCCGCCCGGCTTCCTGCAGCGTGACGGCCTGCGCGAGTTCGGCCACTGACATGCCCGACAACACCGCCAGCGCGATGCGGGCGCCGATGCCGGAAATCTTGATGAGCTGGCGGAAGGTTTCGCGTTCGTCGGCGGTGCCGAAACCGTAGAGCAGGTGCGCATCCTCGCGCACGATCTGCTGGGTGAGCAGGACGACCTTCTCGCCGGTGGCGGGGAGGTTGTAGAACGTGCTCATCGGCACGTCGATCTCATAGCCGACGCCGTGGCAATCGACCAGCAGGTGCGGCGGGTTCTTTTCGATCAGCGTCCCGGCGATGCGTCCGATCATGGGTGGGGTTCCTCCTCCAAAGCGGGACGCAGTGTAGCCGAAACCTACTGCGCGGCCCGATCCAGGCTCGGCCGCTCGCTACGGTTCCGATGCGCGAAGACTAGCGTTTGAAGGTCGACACGGCTTGCCGCCCAACGGCAGGATCGTCGGTGAAGAAGCCGTCAACGCCCGCGCGCAGGAACGCCTGGATCTCCGTAATCGAGCCGTTGACGTTGCGCGTGTTGTCGGCACCGCTGCGCAGCGACGGCGGCAAAAAGGTGTTCTCGGGGCGGAACGTGTACGGGTGGACGACCAGCCCGGCGTTGTGCGCGTTGCGGATCAGGTCGGTCGGATCGGTGAGTCGGCCGTTCGCATCCAGGCCCATGATGCTGCTCTTGTCAGGGCCGACACCGTTGGCATACGCGGCGATGTCGCGCATCCCCTGGCTGGTCATCATGTCGCCGAAGGTGCGGCTGTCTTTGGCGACCACAAAGTCGTAGGGCTGTCGGGTCGATGTGCCCATCAGCTGCACGAGTTTCCAGTTCGGCTGGCTGCTGCCGATCTTGTTCCGAATGGCCTTGAGATTGGCCACTTCGAACGACTGGATGTAGACCGTCGTGCGGCTGGCCGTGAAGGCGTCACGGCGCAGGCCGTCGATCAACCTGTCTTCCAGCGGCAGGCCGATCGACTGGAAGTACGTCGGGTGTTTCGTCTCCGGATAGATGCCGATGTTGCGGCCGAGCTTGGCGGATTGGTCACGCGCCAGCGCGATGATCTCGTCGAGCGTGGGGATGTCGAACTGGTCGTTGTATGCGACGTTGTCGGGGCGGATGCTCGGGATGCGCTCGCGTGCGCGCAGCGTTTTCAGTTCACCCAGCGTGAAGTCTTCGGTGAACCAGCCCGTGACGCTCTGGCCATCGATCGTCTTGGTGGTCTTGCGGCCGGCAAACGCTGCAACGTCGGCCACGTTGGTCGTGCCGGAGATTTCGTTCTCGTGACGCGCAACCAGCACGCCGTCTTTGGTGGATACGAGATCCGGCTCGATGATGTCCGCGCCGTCGTCGATGGCCTTCTGGTACGAGGCCAGCGTGTGCTCAGGCCGCAACGCAGGCGCACCGCGGTGGCCGATCACCTGGACGGTGGCGATGGGCGTGGTGTTGCCACCGCCACCGTGGTTGTACTCCAGCCGGCAGGCCGACAAGGCCAGGGAGGCACTCAAGACGAACGGGCTCAGCAGGATGAGACTGCGCAGCATCGGGGTCTCCTGAAGACGGATACCCGCATGGTAGTCGCCGTGTATGCGTGCAGCTACCCGACGTCTTTAAGAATCCTGTCAGCCCACGAGGCGCCCGCGCCGCACGCGCAACCCCTTTTGCGCAAGCTGCGGCGCCAGCCCGGCCATGGCGGCCAGCGTCTCGCCGCCGTGCGCATGGCAGATTGCCACGCCCAGCGCGTCGGATGCATCTGCCCCGGGTTTGCCCTCGAGGTTGAGCAAGCGCACGACCATTTCCTGCACCTGATCCTTGTTGGCGCGGCCGTAGCCAACCACGGCCTGCTTCAATTGCAGCGCGGTGTATTCGAACACGGGCAGGTCGCCGCTCATCAGGCCGCAGATCACCGCGCCGCGGGCCTGGCCTAGCAGCAGCGTCGATTGCGGGTTGACGTTGACGAACACCTTTTCGATGGAAGCGCAGTCGGGCCGATATGTGCTCACCAGTTCAGAGACGCCGTCGTACAGCGTCTTCAGACGACTGGGCAGATCAGCATTGCCGTTGCTCTTGATCGTGCCCGAGGCCACGTAGACGAGCTTGTGGCCGTGCCGTTCGAGCACGCCGAAACCCGTGGTGCGAAGGCCGGGGTCGATGCCGAGGATGCGCATGAAATGGAGCTGAGCAGAAAAGAAAAACGGGGCAGGCGCCAGTCTACGCCCTGCCCCGCTGATCGGTCGAACGACCGTGCCGTTTAGTGGCGGAAGTGTCGGGTGCCCGTGAAGATCATCGCCACGTTGCGCTCATCGGCGGCGGCGATCACTTCATCGTCGCGCACCGAGCCGCCCGGCTGGATCACGCACGAGGCGCCCGCATCGACCACCACGTCCAGGCCGTCGCGGAACGGGAAGAACGCATCTGATGCCACGGCCGAACCGGCCAGCGTCAGGCCCGCGTTCTGCGCCTTGATGCTGGCGATGCGTGCGGAATCCACGCGGCTCATCTGGCCGGCGCCCACGCCCAGCGTCATGCCGCCGCCGCAGAACACGATGGCGTTGGACTTGACGAACTTGGCGACGCGCCAGGCAAACATGAGGTCGTCCATTTCCTTCGGCGTCGGGTGGCGCTTGGTGACCACGCGCAGCTCGCTCGGCTGCACGTTCTTGGCATCCGGGCTCTGCACCAGCAGGCCGCCGCCAACGCGCTTGAAGTCGTACGCGTTCACGCCCTTGCCCAGCGGAATTTCGAGCACGCGGACGTTCTGCTTGCCTGCGAACACGGCACGTGCGCCTTCCGAGAAGCCCGGAGCGATCAGCACTTCCACGAACTGCTTGGCCACCACCTGTGCGGCTGCTTCATCCAGCGGCACATTGAAGGCGATGATGCCGCCGAAGGCCGAGGTCGAGTCTGTCTTGAAGGCCTTCTCATACGCTTCTTGCGCGGTACCCCCGATGGCCACGCCGCACGGGTTGGCGTGCTTGATGATCACGCATGCCGCGCCCTTGGCCGGGTCGAACGACTTCACGCATTCCCACGCGGCATCGGCGTCGGCGATGTTGTTGTACGACAGCTCCTTGCCCTGCAGTTGCTTGTAGGCTGCCAGCGCGCCGTCCGTGGCCTTGAGGTCGCGGTAGAAAGCGGCAGATTGGTGCGGGTTCTCGCCGTAGCGCATTTCCTGCACCTTCTCGAAGGCCAGGTTCAGCGTTTGCGGATAAGCGCTGCGCGTGCTGTGCGACTTGTCGGCGCCCAGGCTCGTCAGGTAGTTGGTGATGGCGCCGTCGTACTGCGCGGTGTGCGCGAACACCTTCTTGGCCAGCATGAAGTTGGTCTCGTAGCCAACCGTGTTGTTGTTGGCCTGCATTTCGGCCAGCACGGTGGCGTAGTCGGCCGGGTCAACGATGACCGTCACATCACGGTGGTTCTTGGCAGCCGAGCGCAGCATGGTCGGGCCGCCAATGTCGATGTTTTCGATGGCGTCGGCCAGCAAGCATTCGTCCTTGGCCACGGTTTGCTGGAACGGGTACAGGTTCACCACCAGCAGGTCGATGGTCGGGATGCTGTGCTCGGCCAGCGCGGCCATGTGTTCGGGCAGGTCGCGGCGGGCCAGGATGCCGCCGTGCACCTTCGGGTGCAGCGTCTTGACGCGGCCGTCGAGCATTTCCGGAAAGCCCGTGTAGTCCGCCACTTCCGTCACGGGCAGGCCGGACTCGGCGAGCAGCTTGGCGGTACCGCCGGTGGAGAGAAGCTTGACGCCGCGCTCGTGCAGGGCACGGGCAAAGTCGACGATGCCGGTCTTGTCGGAAACGGAAAGCAGGGCTTGCTGGATCATGGTGGAAACGCCGGTGGGCGGGTGTGGCGCTGAGTTTGCCGAGTTGGCAGGAGGCGCCGTCAGAAAGGAAATCGGTTCAAAGGCCGGCCTGCGACCTCAGATGAGGCCGTGCTGCTGCAACTTCTTGCGCAGCGTGTTGCGGTTGATGCCGAGGTAGTCGGCCGCCTGCGACTGGTTGTTGGAAGCCCATGCCATCACGGTTTCCAGCAGCGGCCGTTCAATGGCCTGCAGCACCATGTCGTAGACATTGGACGGGTTCTCCCCGTCCAGGTCACGGTAATACGCATCCAGGCTGTCGCGGATGCAACGTTCGATCGGATTGCGGCTCATGCGGCAAGCAGTTCCTTGTTATTGTCGTTGTTGCCCGTCGTGGGGTGGCCGCCACCGGTGGCCTGATCTTCGTAGACCAGGCGGTCGGACAGCGCACGCTGCTCGTCGAAGAACGCGTTGACGGCGGCCAACTGGGCCGCAGTGTCTTCGATGGTGTTCATGCGGTGGCGGAACAGGTTGGCCCCCGCCAACCCGCGCGTGTACCAGGCGATGTGCTTGCGTGCGGTGCGCACGCCGGTGTATTCGCCATAGAACGCGTAGTGCTCTTCCAGATGCGCATTCATGATGCCGCGAATCTCTTCCACTTCCGGCGCGGGCAGCAGCGTGCCGGTTTGCAGGAAGTGGGAAATCTCACGGAACAGCCACGGACGCCCCTGCGCCGCGCGGCCGATCATGATGGCGTCGGCGCCGGTCACGGCAAGCACGTGCCTGGCCTTGGCCGGCGTGGTGATATCGCCGTTGGCCACCACCGGAATGCGTACCGACGCCTTCACCGCGGCGATGGTCTCGTATTCAGCATCACCGTGATAAAGATCGGCACGCGTGCGGCCGTGCACGGTCAGCATGCTGATGCCGGCGTCCTGCGCAATGCGCGCCACGCTCAATGCGTTGCGGTGTTCGCGGTCCCACCCGGTGCGGATCTTCAGCGTCACAGGCACGCGATCGCCGACTGCGCCCACTACGGCCTCGACAATGCGCTGGACCAGCGGCTCGTTCTGCAGCAGCGCAGAGCCGGCGGCCACGTTGCACACCTTCTTGGCCGGGCAGCCCATGTTGATGTCGATGATCTGCGCGCCGCGATCGACGTTGTAGCGCGCGGCCTCGGCCATCATCATCGGCTCGGCGCCGGCAATCTGCACGGCGATCGGCTCGACCTCGCCCGTGTGGTTGGCGCGCCGCATCGTCTTCTCGCTTTTCCACAACTGCGCGTTGGACGCGACCATCTCGGACACCGCGTAGCCCGCGCCCAGCCGTTTGCACAGCTGACGGAACGGGCGGTCCGTCACGCCCGCCATGGGGGCGACGAACAGGTTGTTGCGGAGGGTATGCGGTCCGATCTGCAAGGCTGGCGAGGAAGAAGCGGCTGAAAGAAACGAAAAATCACCCCTTCCGCCCAGAGTCGAATGATGACCGGGCGGAGCGACGGGTGTGAAAAATGCGAGGACGAGATTTTACCGCCAAACCGTCGGATTGCCTAAATGTTGTGCACAAACTATGCGGCAGTGCGGTCGGTGGCGCAGTTCTTGCCGCGGCTGGCGTTATCGGAACCGTTGCAGGCCGTAGGCGCGGGCGTCGATGAAGGGCCGGCGCCCGTTGACCAGATCGGCGATGAGTCGGGCGGTGCCCGGCGCGCCCGTCATGCCAAGGTGGCCGTGCCCGAACGCGAAGAACACGTTGCGGTAGCGCTCGGAGCGGTCGATCACCGGCAGGCTGTCGGGTAGCGAGGGGCGATGCCCCATCCACTGGCTGTCGTCCGTGAAGCTGAGGCCGGGGAAGAGCTGCTGGCCCTGCTGCATGAGGATGCGCGCGCGGCGGTAGTCGGGCGGCGCGTCCAGTCCGCCGATTTCCACGGTGCCGGCAATGCGCAAGCCGCCTTCCATGGGCGTGGCGATGAACTTGCGCTCGCAATCCATGATCGGCCGCGAAGGCTGCACGGTGGGGGCGCGCAGCGTGGCGTGATAGCCGCGTTCGGTGTCGAGCGGGATGCGGATGCTGGTGAGCTTGGCTCCCAGCCGCATCGACCACGCACCGGCGCACAGCACGAGCTTCAACACGGGCAGCGTGCCGCAATCAGTGTGCAGTCGAGTCGGGCCGCCGTAGTCGCTTCGGCCGAATTCCACGTCCAACACCTTGCGGCGCAGGAAAGTGCCACCCGCCGCCGCAAAGTTAGCCGCCAGCGTCTTCACGAGCCGTTCCGGGTTGATCGTGAAGCCGTTGTCGGGCAGCAGCAGACCGGATTGGATGTCGGCAGCCAATGCGGGCTCCAGCTCGCGGGCTTCACCGGCGCTCAGGGCTTGCGAGCGTACGCCGGTGGCATCGCGAATGGATTGCGCCAGCACATCGCCGGAGGAGCGCGCCAGTGTGCGCCAAACATACAAATGCCCGCTCTGGCGGATCAGGCTGTCGTATTGCGCAGCGTCGAGCAGGTCGCGATAACCGGGAAAAGTCGCGCTGAAAAGACTCGCCAGCGGCTGCGCAGTCGCACGGGCCTGCGCCTCATTGCCTGCGAGCACCCATTGCAGCAGCCAAGGCAGCGCGCGTGGTAGATAGGGCCAACGCACCGTTAGCGGACCCATCGGATCGGCCAGCCATTTGGGCACCTGCTTGAGCATGCCCGGCAGCGCCATCGGCACGACCGACGCCACGCTCAGGCAGCCGGCGTTGCCGAACGAGCAGCCTTCGCCAATGCCAGCCTGATCGAGCAACGTGACCTGATGGCCTTCACGTTGCAGTTGCAGTGCGCACGCTGTGCCGACAATGCCGGCGCCCACCACGGTGATCTGTTGGCGATCGCCCGCAGTGCTGACTTCGGGAGTCGCCACGCGCTAGCCCCGCTGCCCGAACATCATCTGCCGGGCCAGCCCATGCTTGAGCGGCGGCAGGCATTCCAGCAGCGTAAGCGCCGCACCGCGCAGGTGGCCAAACGGCCGGCCCGGCACGGCAAACGCGCGCGGCAGCAAATCGGTCAGGCCGATGGTGACGGCGCGGTCAAACGCGCGTTCGCGCGCGAAACGGGCGAGGGTGGCTGCCGTTGCCCCATCCCGAAGCGCGCGCGCCATCTCGAATGCATCGCGCAGGCCGAGGTTGAAGCCCTGGCCCGCCACGGGGTGGATCGTCTGCGCGGCATTGCCGATTGCGGCGACGCGGCGATCGACCGGAATGCGCTGGGCGTGCAGCCCGAGCGCGAAAGTGTGGCGCGGGCTGGCGTGCGTGAAGCGGCCCATGCGCTCGCCAAAGGCCGCGCCAAGTTCAGCGAGGAAGGCGTCGTCGGGCAACGCTGCGCGTCGGCGTGCTTCGTCGGGCGCGCAGCACCAGACGAGCGCGTAGCCGGGACCGTGCGCGTCATCCTGCGGCAGCAAAGCGAGTGGGCCTTCGGGTGTGAAGCGCTCCCACGCCCAGCCTTCAAGCGGCGCGCTGCAGCGCACGTGCGCGACGATGGCTGTCTGGCCGTAATCGCGGCGCCGCGCGTGGCCGATACCGCCTTGCTGCTTGCGCGCGTCGTCGAACAAGCCGCCTTCAGCCTGGATGACAACTTCCGTTTCGATGGCCAGCGGATGACGCCCTTCGCGTAGCGCGCGCACGCGGGCCGGCGCGACGGTGCCGTCGGCGCGCGGCAGTTGCTCGACGCGCTCCACGGGTGTGTGGTCGAAGCGGGTGAGACGGTTCGGGTGACGCTCCATCTGCGTGGCGAGTGCGGCGTTGAGCGCGGCGCTCAGGTCGCCGTATTGCACGACGTGGCCGAGCGCGGGGACGTCGTAGTCTTCACGGCGGATATGCGTCTGCCCGAAGTGGCCGCGCTGCGAGACATGAATGTGCGTGATGGGCGTGGCGCGCGTGGGCCAGCCGCCAATCTCCTGCAGCAGCACGCGCGAGCCATGCGAGAGCGCCAGCGAGCGCGGGTCTCGCGCTGCGGCTTCAGCATCGCGCGCATCGAACAGGGCGATGCGCCAGTCGGTGTCGCGCAGCAACCAGTTGGCCAGCGCCAGCCCGACAGGCCCCGCGCCGACGATGGCGACGTCGAAGTCTGGCACCGCGCTGCTTGCTGTGATGCCGTCGGTCATGCCTGGCTCCGCATCACCAATTCAATTTCGTCTGGGGCCACGGGCACGTCGCGCGTGATGATTTCGCAGCCTTCGGGCGTGACGATGGCGTCGTCTTCAATGCGGATGCCGATGTGCCAGTACTGTTCCGGCACGCCGGGCGCGGGGCGCACGTAGATGCCGGGTTCGACGGTCAGCACCATGCCGGCTTCCAGCGGGCGCCACGGGCGTTCGCCTTCCGCGGGAGCGGCGGTGCCGGGCGTGCGGTATTCGCCCACGTCGTGCACGTCCATGCCGAGCCAGTGGCCGGTGCGGTGCATGTAGAACTGGCGGTATTGACCGCCGGCGATCACGTCGTCGAGCGTGCCGACTTGGTTGGCGTCGAGCAGGCCGGTGTCGAGCATGCCTTGCGCCAGCACACGCGTGGCGGCGTCGTGGGGCACGTTATACGGCACGCCCGGCCGCGTTTCGGCAATGGCGGCTTCCTGCGCGGCAACCACAAGCTCATACAACTCGCGTTGCGGGCCGGTGAAGCGGCCGTTCACGGGGAACGTGCGCGTGATGTCCGACGCGTAGCCGTCCAGCTCGCAGCCGGCGTCGATCAGGCAGAGATCGCCGTCGCGCAGTTCGGCGTTGCCGGCGCGGTAGTGCAACACGCACGCGTTGGGGCCGGTGGCAACGATGGAGTTGTAGGCGACGCTTTGCGCACCGTGGCGGCGGAATTCGTACAGCAGTTCGGCTTCGAGATGGTATTCACGCAGGCCGGCACGCGAGGCCTGCATGGCGCGCACATGCGCCCCTGCAGAGATGCGTCCGGCGCGGCGCATGATGTCGAGCTCGCTCGCGTCTTTGAACAGGCGCAGCTCGTCGAGGATGGCGCGCACGTCCAACGCCTGGTGCGGCGACGACACACCCGCGCGGCCTTGCATGCGCACTGCGTCGAGCCAGCGGCGCATGCGGCGGTCGAACATGCCGCTCTCGGCCAGCGGATATGCCACGGCGGCGGCGTTGGCGAGCAGCTTGGGCAGCGTCGCGTCGATCTCTTCCACCGAGTGCGCCTCATCCAGGCCGAAGGCTTCCTTCGCGGCTTCGGGGCCGAAGCGGAAGCCGTCCCAGATTTCGCGCTCTTCGTGCTTCGGGCGGCAGAACAGCACGCTGCGTGCGGGTGCGCTGCCCGCGGGTACCACGATGGCGAGCACCGCTTCGGGCTCGGTAAAGCCGGTCAGGTAATAGAAGTAGCTGTCATGCCGATAGGGGTAGTCGCTATCGCGGTTACGCATCGCTTCGGGTGCGGTGGGCACGATGGCGACCCCGCCACCCGCCGCGCGCAGCCACTGCACGACGCGCTCGCGGCGCTGGCGATAGGTCTGGAGGAAAGCGAGTTCGGTGGCGGACATGGCGTGTTTTCCAGCGGCAGAAAGGATGCGTCGATTGTAACGCCGCGCTTGGTGGGCATTCGGGGGAGGGGCATTGCCACACCCGTAAGGAGACTTGTGCGGTGCGGGCGGCCTCTCCTAAAGTCTCGGGCGGCCACCGCCGTTAATACTGACCTGTTTTGCATCCCGGTTGCGACCTCTGCCTGCAGTGGATTGGCCGCATTGGATCGGCCTGCCCAGGAGAACCGATGCTCGCCAGCAGTTACAACCCTCTTCTCGTCCTGCTTTCCCTCTTCGTGGCCATCCTGGCGTCGTATACGGCGCTGGATATGGCAGGACGTGTCGTCACCGCACACGGCCGCGCGGCGTTGTCGTGGCTCATCGGCGGAGCTTCGGCCATGGGGCTGGGCATCTGGTCGATGCACTTTGTCGGCATGCTGGCGCTGAACCTGCCGATCCCGGTTGGATATGACGTCGGAATCACGCTTACCTCGCTCGCCATCGGTATTGGTGCGTCGATGTTTGCGTTGTGGCTGGTCAGCCGACGTGAATTGCCGTGGCCGCGTCTGGCGGGCGGCGCGCTGCTCATGGGCGCGGGCGTCGCGGGCATGCACTACACCGGCATGGCCGCGCTGCGCATGAACCCAGGCATCCAATACGACCCTGCAAGGTTTGCGCTGTCGATCGTGATTGCGGTGCTGGCCTCTGGCGTGGCGCTGTGGATCGCCTTCCGCCTGAGGCGGCAGTCGCGACGCGTTCGTGCACTGCGTGCCGGTTCGGCGGTGGTGATGGGCGTGGCCATCGTCGGCATGCATTACATGGGCATGTCGGCGGCATCGTTTCCATTTGGCAGTGTGTGCGGCGCTGCGCACACCGGTGCGAGTGCCGAATGGCTGGCGCTGGTCATCATCATCGTGACGCTGGCGGTGCTGGCTATCGCGCTGATCATCTCAGTGCTCGACCTGCGCATGGAAGCGCGCACCGCCTTGCTGGCGAATTCGCTGGCCGCGGCCAACAAGGAACTGGCCTACCTTGCGCTGCACGACAACCTGACCAAGCTTTCCAACCGGGTGCTGCTGGAAGACCGCCTGACCCAGGCGATCCGCACGGCTGAACGCGAGAAGCGCCGCTTCGCGCTCATGTTCATGGACCTGGATGGCTTCAAGGCCGTCAACGATGTCTATGGGCACCATGTGGGCGATCTGCTGCTGATCGACGTCGCGCAGCGCATCAGCGCGCGGGTACGCCAGCAGGACACCGTGGCGCGTGTCGGCGGCGACGAATTTGTCGTGCTCGCCTACGTGGACGATCCGGAAGACGCCGGCACCCTGGCCGATGCGCTGCTGGAAGTGGTGCGCGAGCCCTTCATGGCTGGCGGTCACGAGCTGCGGGTGTCGACCAGCATCGGCATCGCGATCTACCCCGGCAACGGCGGCAACCAACACGATCTGCTGACCAACGCCGATGCGGCGATGTACCACGCGAAGGGTTTGGGCCGGAACGCCTACAGCTTTTTCGAGCCCTCGATGAACGCCGACGTTCATCACCAGTTGCAGCTCGTGCAGGACTTGCGCCGCGCGGTCGAGCGGCACGAACTCGTGCTGCACTACCAGCCCAAGTTCAACGCGCCCAATGGGCCGATCATGGGCGTGGAGGCGCTGGTGCGCTGGCAGCATCCGCAGCGCGGTTTGGTGCCCGCCGACGAGTTCATCCCGCTGGCCGAAAAGACGGGGCTGATCGTGCCGCTCGGCACGTGGGTGCTGGACGAAGCCTGTCGCCAGATGGCGCAATGGCACCGCGAGGGGCGCACCGGCTGGACCGTCGCCGTGAATTTATCTGCGCTGCAGTTTGGCCATGCCGCACTCATCGACACCGTGCGCGACACGCTCGAGCGCCATGCGCTGGACCCGCGCAGCCTGACGCTTGAGATTACGGAGTCGACCGCCATGCGCGATGTCGATGCGAGCCTGCAGATTCTGCAGCAGCTCGACGCGATGGGTGTGGGGATTTCGATCGACGATTTCGGCACCGGCTATTCGAGCCTGCTGTATCTGAAGCGTTTGCCTGCCAGCGAGCTGAAGATCGATCGTGGCTTTGTGCGCGATCTGGCGCACGACACGGAAGACGCGGCCATCGTCTCGGCCATCGTGGCGCTGGGTCAGACGCTGAACCTGCGCATCGTCGCAGAAGGTGTAGAGACGGCCGAGCAGCAGGCGTTCCTGACGCGGCTCGGTTGTCACTCGCTGCAAGGCTATCTGCTGGGCCGCCCCATGACGGCGGAATCACTGAGCGCCGCGATGGCGTAAGCGCTTAGCGCGACGCAACTTCGGCGTCGAGCGCGGCCAGCTGGGCTGGTGTGCCGACGTTTTCCCAGCGACCGTCGAAGCGCTCTCCGGTGGCCCGGCCTTCGGCGATGGCCTGGTGGTACAGCGGCGTCATCGCCAGCCGCGTGCCGGGCACGATGTCGGCAAACAGGCGCGTGTCGTACAAGCCGATGTTGCCGAACGTGAGGCGCTCGGGGCCTTCGGCGTGGAGCGTGCCTTCGTCATCCAGGGCGAAGTCGCCGCGCAGGTGATAAGGCGGATTGGGCACCATCACCAAATGCATGCCGGGTGTCGCTTGCGCCGCCATTGCGGGCGCACGGTCGCGTAGCACGGCGTAGTTGTAATCGCAGAACACGTCACCGCTGACGGCAATGAATACGCTGTGCCCATCGCCGGCATGCAGCAGCGGCATCGCCTGGGCGACACCGCCCGCCGTCTCCAGCGCTTGCCCTTCGGGTGAATATGCGAGGCGTACGCCCCACGCGCTGCCATCTCCGAGCGAGGCTTCGATCTGCGCGCCGAGCCACGCGTGGTTGATGACAATGTCGCGCACGCCTGCCGCGGCCAGGCGCTCGATCTGCCAGACGATCAGCGGTTTGCCGCCCACGTTGAGCAGGGGCTTCGGCGTGTGGTCGGTCAGAGGGCGCATGCGGTCGCCGCGGCCCGCCGCAAAAATCATGGCACGCGTCGTGGAATTCAAGCCATCACCTTCATCAGAATAAGCAGCACAGCCATGCCGCCGACGATGGTCCACATCGCACTCTTCGTCACCCGTGCGATGACGATGGCGACGATGCCGGCAAGCAGGCGCGGGTTGTCGATCGACACCGCGAGCGCGCTGTCGCGCATCAGCAGGTCGGGCGCGATCAGCGCGGTCAGCATCGCGGCCGGCACGTAGGGCAGGGCGCTGCGGAACCACATCGGCAGGTTCATGCGCCCTTCCAGCGCGATGAACGATAGGCGGATCAGGTAGGTGGCCGCACCGGAAATCAGCAATACGCCGAAGAGGACCAGGGCTTTCATGCGGCAGCCCCCTTGTCGGCCGGTCGGGCGAGCAAGCGCTCGACCAGCGCGCCGACGGCGATGCCCACACACGCCGCGCTCATCAGCCCGAGCTTGTGCGGCCAGCCCGTCCACGCCACCGCCAGCGCGGCGCCCGTCAGGGCGGCGGCCAACTGCGCACGCGTGCGCAGCGCCGGCACCACGATGGCGATGAACGTGAGCGGCAGGAAGAAATCAAGCGGCCACGAAGTCGGCACCTGCGCGCCTAGCACCACGCCGACGATCGTCGACGCCTGCCAGCTGGACCACAGTGCCACGCCAGCGCCAAGGAAATACCAGTGGCGGTAGGCGGTTTCCTCGCTGCCGGGCTGCGCGGTGACGACCCGGCGGTTCATGGCGGCGAACGCTTCGTCGGTCAGCAGATAGGCGATCAGCCATTTCCAGCGGCGCGGCAGATGCGCCAGCGTTGGTGCAATGCTGGCTGAGTAGAGCGCGTGCCGCAGATTCACCATCGATACCGTCGCTGCAATCACCAGCGCGGGCGCGCCACCGGCCCACAACTGCACGAGGATCATCTGCGAGGCGCCACCGAAAACGATAGCGCTCATCGCGACGGCAAGCCACGCGGGCATGCCGGCGGACGTGGCCAGCACGCCGTAGATCAGGCCGAACGGCACCACGCCCAGCAACATGGGCGCGAGTGCCAGCATGCCGGCGCGGAACTCGACGGCGCGGGGAGAGGCCATCAGAACGTGTAGCCGATCTGCTGCGCGCGATCTTCGAGTTGATCGAGCAGGCGGGCCAGCGGCGCCAGCGCGTTGTAGCGGCTGCATACACGGCGCAGGTAGGCGATGAAGCGCGGAGTGTCTTCCACGTAGCCGGTCTTGCCGTCTCGGTAGCGCAGGCGCGCGAAGATGCCGGCCACCTTCAGATGGCGTTGCGCGCCCATCCATTCGAGCGCGCGGTAGAACTCGCCGAAGTCCTCATCCACGGGCAGCTTGGCAGCGCGGGCCGCTTCCCAGTAGCGCACGGCCCAATCCAGCTCCTGTTCTTCATCCCACGACAGGAAGGCATCGCGCAGCAGCGAGGCAGCGTCGTAGGTGATCGGGCCGTAGACGGCATCCTGGAAATCCAGCACGCCCGGCTGCGCCGGGTCGGCCGCGTTGATCATCAGGTTGCGCGGCATGTAGTCACGGTGGACGTACACGCGCGGCTGGGCCAGGGCGCTGTCGACCAGCAGCTTGAACACCTTGTCGAGTGATTCGCGCTGGGCCGCGTCCAACGGGCGTTGCAGATGCCGATCGACATACCAGTCGGGAAACAGCGACAGCTCGCGGCGCAGCAGCGCTTCGTCGTACGGCGGCAGTTCCCCTTCGCGCGAGGCCAATTGCCAGCGCACCAGAGTATGGATGGCGGGGCGGAACAGCGTGTTGGCGTAGGCGAGGTCGAAATTGCGTTCGCGCAGCGATTGCAGATACGTTTGCGGGCCCAGGTCGGTCAGCAGGAGGAAGCCCTGCGCGAGATCCTGCTCCAGCACCTGAGGTGCATGAACGCCGGCGCCATTCAGCAAGCCCGCCACATGAACGAAGGGGCGGCAGTCTTCCTGTGGCGGCGGGGCGTCCATGACGACCAGCGTGCCGTTGGCGCTGTCCAGGCGGAAATAACGGCGGAAGCTGGCATCGGCCGAAGCGGGCTGTAGCGTGTCGATGCGCAGGCCGTGGGCGGCGGGCAATGTGCCGAGCCAGTCGCGCAGTTGACTGAGGCGTGCGTCGGTTGCGCCTGCTGCGGCGCCAGGGGTCGAAGCCATGCTGAGAGAATGCTGGAATGAGGCTGGAAGGAAGCCCCGTATAATACCCGACCGAGTTTCGCCGCGAGCGAGCGCCGGCCCTGTCCAGGCCGCGTCCGGCGGCGGGATTGACCGCAGTACTGACTGATTTTGTGCCTGTGCGTGCCGTTGCGCGTGCGGCCCTGTTCCCGATCTGCATGACCGAACCGAACCGAGCCAGGAAAAACCGGCAGCGCGCTGCTGTTGCCGCGCCCGATCAGCGGCCCGCCAACCGGCGTGGCACGCTGGCATTGCGCCCGCTGGTGTTCGCGGTGGCCGGTGTCTGGACGGCGACGTCCGCGGCGCAGAGCGCGGACACCACGCAGGCGACGGCGCCTGCTGTCACCCCGGCCTCGTCGGTGACAGCGCTGGCCACGTCCGGCCCGACCACGCCTGGCGGCAGTCCGCTGGTGCCCAAGATGGCCGAGCCCGTCCAGCGACCGGACAACACTGTTCCCACGTTTACCGCGGCCGACAAGATGGACGGTCGCACCAATGAAGACATCCACCTGCGCGGCAATGGCGAATTGCGCCGCAACGGTTCGGTGCTCAAGGGCGACACCCTCGACTACAACCAGGACACCGACGTTGCCACCGCCACCGGCAACGTGCGTCTGTTCAAGGGCGGCACGCTCGTCACCGGCCCGGATGCCAAACTCAAGGTCACCGCCAACGAAGGCACCATCAGCACGCCGACCTACGAGTTCCACTCGACCGGCGGCCGCGGCACCGCAGACCGCATCGACTTCATCGACAAGGACAACAGCCGCATCACGCGCGGTACGTACACCACGTGCTCGCCCGACAATGTCGACTGGTACTTCAGCGCAAGCCGCATCGACATCGACAGCGACCGCCAAGTCGGTACTGGCCGCAACGGCGTGCTGCACTTCTTCGGCGTGCCGGTGTTTGCCGCGCCGATCATGGACTTCCCGCTCAATGACGACCGGCGCAGCGGCTTCTTGGCACCGGTCTTCGGCTACAACAGCCGCAGCGGGACAGACATTACGCTGCCCTATTACTTCAACATCGCGCCGAACCGCGATCTGACGTTGTACCCGCGTCTGCTGAGCCAACGTGGTCTGCAGCTTGGCGCCGAATATCGCTATCTTGATACCTCGTACAACGGAGTCCTGCGAGGCGAATTTCTGCCCGATGACCGTGAGGCGGGTCGCAATCGCTGGTCGATTTCAGCACTGCACACGCAGCGCCTAGCACCGGGCCTGACCGGCTACATCAACTACAACAAGGTCTCCGATAACACCTATCCGGATGACCTTGGCCGCAGCATCGTCACGGCGACGCAGCGTCAGTACACCCAGGAAGGCGGCGTTACCTATTCCATCGGCGACTGGGTTGCGATGGCGCGCGTGCAGAAGTTCCAGACGCTATCGACTGCGACGACGCCACTGGCAGCGCCGTACGAGCGCCTACCACAGTTGAATCTGGCGTATAACCGGTACGACGTTGGCGGGTTTGACATCAATTTCCTGACCGACTACACGCGGTTTTCGATCCCGACGGCCAACACAGTCCAGGGTGAGCGGTTGTTCATGCAGCCGACGATCAGCTATCCGATCATCCGGCCGGGCTGGTTTGTGACACCGAAGTTCATCCTGAACGCCACATCGTATCGACTGGACCGGCCTGCAGGTGATACGCAGGACACGCAGATCAATCGCACGCTGCCAACGTTCTCGCTCGATTCGGGCATGACCTTTGAGCGCGATGCGCCGTTGGTCACCAAGCTGTTTGGCGTGAGCTACATCCAGACGCTGGAACCGCGCGTGTTCTACGTGTACACGCCGTATCGCGATCAGTCGCAGATTCCGTTGTTCGATACTGGTCAGTCGGACTACAACCTCGGCCAGATCTTTACCGAGAACCCATACACGGGTTACGACCGCATTGCCGACAACAACAAACTGACGGCGGGCGTGACCACGCGCTTTATTGAAGCGGAATCGGGCATTGAGCGTTTGCGTGCCACGATCGCGCAGCGTATCGATTTCGAAGGCCAGCGCGTGACGCTGGCGGGGGCGGCGCCGACGTCGGTGCGCCGCTATTCGGACCTTCTGGGAGCGACCACGATCCAGATGTTCCGCGGCATCTTCTTCGATACGAACCTTCAGTACAATCAGGACATCGACCGCATCATGCGCTCGACCGTCGCATTCAGCTGGAAGCCGGAAGCCAACAAGGTGATCAACCTCGGCTACCGCTATTACCGGCAAGATGCCAATACCGGCCAACTGCCTCTCGAACAGGCCGATATCTCAACGCAGTGGCCGATCACACGGCGTCTGTACGGTCTGGGCCGCATCGGTTACGACCTGGATGCGCGCAAGCCATCGGATATGCTGCTTGGCCTCGAATATGTGGCGGACTGCTGGGTTGGCCGACTGGCGGTACAGCGCTACAGCAATGCGGTTTCGGGCTATACGACGCATATCTTTGCCCAGATCGAATTCAAGGGTTTGTCGAAGGTGGGGAACAATCCGATCGACGTGATTCGTCTGAACGTGCCTGGCTACCAGCCGGTGACCGCGCAGCCGATCACGCCGTCCGTGCTGGATCAATATGAATAACGACATCATGGCTTTCCAATCGACCGCTTTCGCCACGCGTGTGGCTCCTCTGGGCCGCTTGCGTGTCGCCACCGGCGTGCTGGTCGCGCTGTTGGCGGGGACCACTCTGGCACCAGCCGTCCACGCCCAGCAGACGCAATCGGCAAAGAAGAGCACACCCGTGCGCGGCATCTTCGCCAACCCGGGTTCGTCGCCAAGCCAGCCGCTGCTGCAGGGCACGCTGCCCGAGCCGACGGCTCCTGGTGCACCGCGCAGTCAGCTGGTCGACGAGGTGGTGGCCGTGGTCAACACCGACGTCATCACCCGCCGCGAACTGCTCAACCGCGCCGATCTGGTTGAGCGTACGTTCCGCGCCCAGAACCGTCCGCTGCCTCCGCGCGCAGATATGCTCGGCGAAGTGCTTGAGCAACTGATCCTGGAGCGCGTGCAGGCGCAGACCGCCAAGGAAAGCGGCATCCGCGTGTCTGACGCCGATGTGGATCGTGCCGTGGAAAGCGTGGCCCAGCGCAACAACCTGTCCGTGCCGCAGCTCAAGAGCAAGCTGAAAGATGCCGGCATGACGTACGACAAGTACCGCGACGACCTGCGTCAGGAAATCCTGCTGGCTCGCCTGCGCGAGCGCGAGGTCGACTCCAAGGTGCAGGTCTACGACGGCGAGATCGACAACTATCTGGCGCAGCAGGGCGGCGGAACGGCCCCGGCTGGCGAGCAGCAATACAACGTCGCGCAGATTCTCGTGCCGGTCGCCGAAGGCGCCACGGATGCCGAGAAGGCCGCAGCGCGCAGCAAGGCCGAAGCCCTGCTCAAACAAGCACAGGGCGGTGCGGATTTCGCCAAGCTGGCCCGTGACAATTCTGGCGCGCCGGATGCCTCGCAAGGCGGCGAACTTGGGCTGCGTCCGATCGGTCGCTTGCCGGCTGTGTTTGCCAACGCCGTGGTCGACATGAAGGCCGGCCAGGTGGCGAGCCAAGTGTTAGAAAGCCCGGCTGGTTATCACGTGATCAAGCTGTTGGAGAAGCGCGCACCGAGCACGGCGATTGCCGCCAAGGTGCAGCAGACGCAAGTGCGCCACATCCTGATCAAGACCGGTCCGACGATGTCCGCGGACGACGCGCGCCGCCAGTTGGTAGGCCTGCGTGATCGGATCGTCCACGGCTATGACTTTGGCGATGCGGCTCGCCGGTATTCGCAGGACGGTTCGGCCGGTGCGGGTGGCGAGCTGGGCTGGGTGTCCCCGGGACAGTTGGTGCCGGAATTCGAGCAGGCGATGAACCAGCTCAAGCCGGGCGATGTGTCGCAGCCGGTGCAGAGCCAGTTCGGCGTGCATCTGATCCAGGTGGAAGGTCGCCGCGAGGCCGAGGTGTCGGGAGATCGCCAGCGCGACTACGCACGCTCTGTGATTCGCGAGCAGAAGGTGCAGGCCGCCTATGAAGATTGGCTGCGTGAGCTGCGCGACTCGGCACACGTGGAATACCGCGTGAACCGTCAGCAGTAAGCTACGGAGATCCGCATCGCTCACGGCCGCCTGCGGGCGGCCGTGGCGTTTCTAGACCGACCGGAAACCATCGCAGGAAAGCGCTGCATGCTGAACATTGCCATCACCACCGGAGAACCTGCAGGTATCGGCCCCGATATCACCGTGGCTGCGTTGCTGCACTTGGCGCGACAGGCGGCGCCGCGTTACGCCGATGTGCAATGGCATGTGATGGGCGATGCGGCATTGCTGCAGGCGCGCGCTGATGCGATCGGGCAGGGCGATTTCTGGCGCGTTGCGTCCACGGCGCTGACCATTGTGGAGCGCCCGCTGGGTGCGCCGGTACGCGCCGGCGTGCTCGACGCCGCCAACGGCCGCTATGTGCTGGACCTGCTCGACGCAGCCATCGACGGCTGCCAGATTGGCACGGCGGACGGCGTCCGTTACGACGCGATGGTCACGGCGCCGGTGCAGAAGAGCACGATCAACGACGCAGGCGTGCCGTTTACTGGCCATACCGAATACCTGGCCGAGCGCAGCCGCACGCCGCGCGTGGTGATGATGCTCGCTGGCCCGCAGCCGGCACACGACGACGCCATGCTGCGCGTGGCGCTGGCGACGACGCATTTGCCGCTGCGCGAGGTGCCGGACGCCATCACGCCCGCAGTGCTCGACGAAACGCTCGACATCGTGCAGCGCGATTTGCGCACACGCTTCGGCTTGACCGCACCGCGCATCCTCGTAACGGGGTTGAATCCGCATGCGGGTGAATCAGGTCACCTCGGCCGCGAAGAGCTCGAGGTGATCGAGCCGGCCATCGCGCGTGCGCGTGCGCGCGGAATCGATGCGCGCGGTCCATATCCGGCCGATACGCTGTTCCAGCCGCGCCTTCTGGCAGACGCCGATTGCGTGCTGGCGATGTACCACGACCAAGGTCTGGCGCCGCTCAAGTACGGCACCTTCGGGCATGGCGTGAACATCACGCTGGGCCTGCCGTTCGTGCGCACATCGGTGGACCACGGTACGGCGCTGGACCTGGCGGGCACGGGGCGCGCCGAGTTCGGCAGCATGATCGAGGCGATCGATACCGCCATCGCCATGGCGCGGCACACGGTACGTTCCTGAATTTCTTCACCTTTTCGATTTCGAGTTCGCAATGGCACGATCCACGACCGGCGTTCACCAGGGGCACCAGGCCCGCAAGCGCTTCGGCCAGAACTTCCTGGTCGATGACGGCGTGATCCACGCCATCGTTGCAGCCATTGATCCGAAGCCCGACGATGTGCTCGTCGAGATCGGCCCGGGCCTGGGCGCGCTCACCGTGCCGCTCATGGAGCGCGTGCGCACGCTCCAGGTGGTCGAGCTGGACCGTGACCTCGTCGCGCGCTTGCAGAAGCGCTTCGGCGATCGGCTGATCGTGCATGCAGGTGATGCACTCGCGTTTGATTTCGGCTCGCTGGTGGAGGCGGACCGGCCGCTGCGCATCGTCGGCAACCTGCCGTACAACATCTCGAGCCCGCTGCTGTTCCATCTGGCTACCTTCGCCGATCGTGTGCGCGATCAGCATTTCATGCTGCAGAAAGAAGTGGTTGACCGCATGGTGGCCGCGCCGGGCAGCAAGGCGTTCAGCCGGCTGTCGGTGATGCTGCAGGTGCGGTACTACATGGAGCTGGTGCTGGATGTGCCGCCGGGTTCGTTCAACCCGCCGCCCAAGGTGGATTCGGCGGTGGTGCGGATGATTCCCTGGCCAGCCGATAAATCGCCGTATGCGCCGGTCAATATGCGCGCGCTAGGCACGGTGGTGACGATGGCGTTTTCGCAGCGGCGCAAGGTGCTGCGCAACACGCTGGGCGCGCTGCGCGACGTGATCGATTTCGAAGCGCTGGGCTTTGATCTGGGCCGCCGCGCAGAAGAAGTGCCGGTGGAAGACTTCGTGGGGGTGGCGAATGCGCTACCGGCCAACCGCATTGCCGGCAGCGTTTCCGAGCTTAGCGAAGATTGACCAGCAGGATGCCCGACAGCACGAGCGCTGCCGCCAGCGCAAACCGCAGGCCCACCGGCTCGTGCAACAGCAGCACGCCAAACGCCACGCCAAACAACGGCGTCAGGAACGAGAACACCGATAGCCGCGACGCCAGGTAGCGGCGCAGCAACCAGAACCACGTCAGGTAACTGGCGAATGCGATCAGCACAGACTGGTAGGCAAGGCTCGCCAGCGCCGTGGGCGTGAGGTTCGCGGTAAAGGCCTGGCCGGTGCCGGCGGCCATCAACAGCAGCAGCACGGCCGAGACGGCCAATTGGTACAGCAGCGTCTTCGCCGCCGGGGCTTCGGAGAGCTTGCTTGCTCGCACGACGATGGTCGTCGCGCCCCACAGCGCGCCTGCCACCACGCCCAGCGCGTCGCCCAACGAGGTCGACGGCCCGGCCGCCGGGTGCAGGACACCGTCGGCAAATGCCAATACGATTCCCGCAAACGCAATGCCGATGCCGATCCACTGGCGCGGGCGCAGATGCTCGCCTGGCACGAAGAAGTGCAAACCGAGCGCGGTGAAGATGGGCGCGGTGTAGAGGAACACCGCCATGCGCGAAGCGGTCGTGTAGCCCAGGCCGATGAAGATGCACAGGAACTCGACGCCGAAGAGCACGCCGGCCATCAGGCCGCCGGCCAGCGTGCCGTCGCGCAACGAGAGGCACGTGCCGCGCCAGAGCGCAAATGCGAACACAAGGACCGACGCAATTGCCGAACGCACGCCTGCCTGCATGACGGGGCCCACGTCGTGCGCCGCCACCTTGATGGCGACCTGCTGAAAGCCCCAGCACATGCACAGCACCACCATCAGGCCGATGGCGGTGCCGTCCAGCGGCCGGCGGATGGCGTCAGTGGCGGTTGCCATCGGGCATCGAGCGCGCCTGGATCAGTTCGATCTTGTAGCCGTCCGGATCTTCCACAAACGCAATGATGGTGCTGCCGCCCTTGACCGGGCCGGCCTCGCGCGTGACCTTGCCGCCCGCGTTGCGGATCTGGTCGCAGGCTTGCGCGGCATTGTCGACCTCGATGGCAAGGTGGCCGAACGCCGAGCCCAGATCGTATTCGCTCACGCCGTAGTTGTAGGTCAGCTCAATGACGGTGTTGCCGGCCTCCGGGCCGTAGCCGACGAACGCGAGGGAATATTTGTATTCCGGGTTATCACTGGTGCGCAGCAGCTGCATGCCGAGCACCTCGGTATAGAAGTCGATCGATCGCTGCAGGTCGCCGACGCGCAGCATGGTGTGGAGCATTCGCATGGGATTTCCTTCCTGGGGGACTGCGGAAGGCCATATTGTAGGAGGGTGTGGCGGAGCGTGCAGGCGGGGTTTTTTTCCTGCAGGCGCATCCCTCGTACGCCGTTGCGGCGTGGGCGAGGCGAATCAGAACGCCGGCAAGTATTCCGGCGGATGCGAGCGCAGTTGCTCCCGTGCCTCACGAAACTCAGGAAAGATGGACTCCACCGTGTCCCAGAAGCGCGGGCTGTGGTTCATTTCCTTGAGATGCGCGAGCTCATGCGCAACCACGTAGTCGATCAGGCTCAGCGGGAAATGCACGAGGCGCCAGTTCAGACGGATCTTGCCGTCGGCGGTGCAGCTTCCCCACCGCGTGGCAGCTGAAGACAACGCATACGCGCTGTGCCGCACACCCAGGCGCTCGGCATACACCTCAAGTCGTTCGCCGAAGAGGCGTCGCGCCTGCGTCTGCAGCCAGCTTTGTACGCGGTCCTTGATCTGCTGCTCGGTGGTGCTGGGCGGCAGGCCCAGGTGCAGCATGCTGGTGTCGGCATCGAACATCAACGCGCCGATGGGCGATTCCAGCTTAAGCGTGATCGTTTTGCCGAGGAACGGCAGCGCGGCGCCGTCCTGCCAGTCCATGGGCGGCAGCATGCGGCGTGCGGCGTTGGCCCGCCATTCGGCTAGCTTGGCGAAGATCCACTTCTGCTTTTCGGCGATGGCGTGTTCGATCTCGGCGAGTGTGACCCAGCGCGGTGCCGTAATCGACAAGCCGCGATCATCGATGACAAAGCCGATGGTGCGTCGCGACGAACGCTTGAGGTTATAGATGAGCGCGCGCTCGCCCAGCGTCAGACGGCGTTGGTTGGGGCCGAGCGGTGCGGTGGAAAAGTCGAGTGCGGGCGGGGCGAGGAGGGACGCGTCAGGCGGCTGCGAAGGCGACGGGGCTGCGGGCGCGAGCAGCGGCAGCTCAAGCTGGACGCTGTCGGCGGGGGTGGGCGAAGTCGGTGGGCGCAGCAGTTTCATGCGTGCTCGCGGTAGCTATCGGCGTCGATTCTACGCATTTCTGCTTCGATCCACGCTTCGACTTCGCGGTTAAGCTCGTCGCTGGTCTTGCCGGCGCTCGGAATGGCCGGCCCGACCGACAGCGTGATCAAGCCCGGATGCTTCAGGAACGAATTGCGCGGCCACACCCGGCCGGAGTTGTGCGCGATGGGAATGACCCATGCGCCGGTATCCACGGCAAAGCGCGCACCGCCGCTCTTGTAGCGCGGTTTCGGGTCGCCCGAGCGCGTGCGCGTGCCTTCCGGAAACATGATCACCCATGCGCCATCTGCAAGGCGCTCTTTACCCTGGCGCGCGACCGACGCGAACGCATTGGCGCCGTCCTTGCGGTTGATGTGCACCATCTTGAGCATGCCGAGCGCCCATCCGAAGAACGGCACATATAGCAGCTCGCGCTTGAACACGTAGCACAGCGGGCGCGGCATGGTCGCAACATAGGCCATGGTTTCCCACGCTGACTGATGCTTGGAAAGCAGCACCACCTGCTTGTTGGTGGCGACGGCTTCCTCGATGTTCTCCCAGCCCTGGTATTTCCAGCGGATGCCGAGCAGCCAGCGCGCCATCCAGATTGCAGACTTCGTCCAGCCGGACACCATCCAGAAACGGCGGTGCGGGTTCATGAACGGAAAGACGATGAAGCAGGTCACCGCATAAATCGGTGTCCAGACGATCAGGAAAACCAGGTACAGCAGCGAACGGATAAAAGTCATGGGGGCGAATTCAAGGGGCGCGCGTGGGCGTGCCCTGGGGCGCAGGGGATAGCAGCGCACGCGCAAACGCACGCAGGTCCTCGTGAATCTGGGTGCCTGGGGGCAGGTCGCCGGCATCGCGGGTCTTGGCGCCCTTTCCGGTCAGTACGAGGTGCGGTACGGCGCCGACTTCGACGCCGGCTTGCAGGTCGCGCAGCGAGTCACCCACGACCGGCACGCCCGTCAGATCCATGTCGAAGCGGCGTGCAATCTCGCGGAGCATGCCGGACTTGGGCTTGCGGCACTCGCACGCATCGGCGGCGGTGTGCGGGCAGAAGAAGACGGCATCGACGCGCCCGCCGTAGGTGGCCAGCGCCTTGTACATCTTCTCGTGCATGGCGTTGAGCGCGGCGGCCTCGAACAGGCCGCGTCCGATGCCCGACTGGTTGGTTGCCACCACCACTTGGTAGCCGGCCTGATTCAGCTCGGCAATGGCTTCCAGGCTGCCGTCGAGGGCGATCCACTCGTCTGGCGACTTGATGAACTGGTCGCTGTCGCGGTTGATGACGCCATCGCGGTCGAGAATCACCAGTTTGGGAACATGGGGCATGGTGGGCTCCGAACGGTGCTTGGAGTGCCGATCAGGCGGCCAGCTTGGAGATGTCCGCGACGCGGTTCATCAAGCCGTGCAGTTCACCCAACAGCGCGAGGCGGTTGTCGCGCAGCGCGGTGTCGTCGGCCATCACCATCACGCCGTCGAAGAACGTGTCGACCGCTTCGCGCAGGCCGGCCAGCGTCTTGAGCGCGGTGGTGAAATCGCCGCGTGCGAAGGCATCGTGCACCTGCGGCTCCGACGAGGCCACGGCCTGGTGCAGCGCGCGCTCGGCGTCTTCCTTGAGCAGTTGCGGCTGCACGGCGCCAATGGCCACGTCGGTCTTCTTCAGGATGTTGGTGATGCGCTTGTTGGCGGCGGCCAGCGCTTCTGCCTGCGGCAGAGCAGCAAAGGCGCGCACGGCTTCGAGGCGCGCGACGATGTCGTCCAGGCGCTGCGGGCGCTGGCTGACCACGGCTTCCACCTCGTTGGTGCTGTAGCCCTTGTCCTTCAGGTAGCCGCGCAGGCGGTCGTACAGGAAGTCGGAGATGGCGGCCAGATCCGGTTTGACGGCCGCAATGCCATCGAAGCTGGCGGCGGCAATCTGCAGCGCATCGTCGATCGTGAGAACGAGCGGCTTCTCAATCAGCATGCGCAGGATGCCCAGCGCGTGGCGGCGCAGCGCGAACGGATCTTTCTCACCCGTGGGTTGCAGGCCGATGCCCCAGATGCCGACCAGCGTTTCCAGCTTGTCGGCCAGTGCCACCACGGTCCCGGTGGCGGTGCTGGGCAGCGCGTCGCCAGCAAAGCGCGGCTGATAGTGCTCGGAGCAGGCCAGCGCCACGTCGTCGGGTTCGCCATCGTGGCGGGCGTAGTACGTGCCCATCGTGCCCTGCAGCTCGGGGAACTCGCCCACCATGTCGGTCAGCAGATCGGCCTTGGCCAGCAACGCGCCGCGCGAGGCGTGTGCCACATCCGCGCCGAGCTTCTCGGCCAGTTGGCCGGCGATGGCCTGCAGGCGCGACACTCGCTCAAGCTGCGTGCCGATCTTGTTGTGATAGACCACGCGCGAGAGCAGCGGCACGCGATCGGCCAGCGGCTTCTTCTTGTCCTGCTCGAAGAAGAAGCGCGCGTCGGCCAGGCGCGGGCGAACCACGCGTTCGTTGCCTTGAATGATGGCCTCGGGCGTGCCCGTGGCGATGTTCGAGACGATCAGGAAGCGGTTGCGCAGGTGACCTTGTGCATCGGTCAGCGCAAAGTACTTCTGGTTGGTCTGCATGGTCAGGATCAGGCACTCCTGCGGCACGGCGAGGAAGGCTTCCTCGAAATGGCAGGGGTAGACCACGGGCCATTCGACCAGCGCGTTCACTTCATCCAGCAGCGCTTCGGGCATGACCACCGTATCGGCGCCGGCGGTCTTGAGCAGTTCGGCGCGGATGGCTTCCTTGCGCTTACCATAGCTGGCGATGACCTTGCCCTGCGACTCCAGCGCGCTCGCATACGACGTGGCGTCTTTGATGACGATCTCGCCGGCCGACAGGAAACGGTGGCCCAGGGTCACGTTGCCCGCTTGCAGGCCAAATGCGCTGACGGGGATGATTTCGCTGTCGAGCAGTGCGATCAGCTTGTGTGCGGGGCGCACGAACTGAACGTTCTCGCCGTTCGGGCGCTGATACGTCATCACCTTCGGGATTGGAAGGTTGGCGATGGTCTGCGACAGTGCAGTCTGCAGGCCGTCAGCCAGCACGGCGCCGCGTGCGGTGTAGCGATAAAACAGCGCTTCGGCCTTGCCGTCAGGCGCGCGTTCGAGCAATTCAGGCGCGATGGCATCCACGCCCACGGTCTTGGCCAGCGCGGCCAGCTTCTTGACCAGCGGCGCGGCGGGCTTGCCCTCGGCATCGAAGGCGATGGTCACGGGCAGCACCTTCTCGCGCAGCTCGCGATCGGGCGCGGTGCGACGCACGCCGGTGATCGATGCAGCCAGGCGGCGCGGCGTGGCAAAACCTTCCACGGCGGCGCCCTCTTCGAGCAGGCCTTGCGCCGACAGACCGTCAAACAGGCCGCGCGCAAACGCCTCGCCCAGGCGGGCCAGCGCCTTGGGCGGCAGTTCTTCGGTCAGCAGTTCGATCAGGAGGGTGGACATAGCGTTTGAATCGGTGACGTCGTTGTTCTGCGCCGCTGGGTGTTCAGATCAGGTGCGGCGGTACGTTGTGTGGTTCGGTTCAGTAATCAGCAGGGCGAGCCGGGCACGGGCTCCACGCCCGAGAGCAGCCACACGCCGTTCTGCTGCTGGAACTGCAATTGCGTGCCGGCGCACTGGCCCGGCGGCGGTGGCGGTGCAATCGGCGCGGGCGTGGTGCCGGGCGCGGCCGCATCGCGGCGCAGGAAGCGGGCCGACAGCAAGCCGCGTCGCGCGTCGTAACGCACTTCCTGCAGCGTGCCGGACACGTTGAATTCCAGACGGCTCGGCAATTGCCCTGCCGAGCGGAACACGCGCGCACGGCGCTGTGCCTTTGCGCCGGTGCCTTGCCACTCCACCCACGTGAGCGGGAAGCGCAGGGCCGTCGCATACGTGCGCAACGGCACGCGATGCCAGCCGAGGTCACGCGCGCCGGACAGGTCGCAGGCCATCGTGCGTACCAGGCTCGTCCATTGATCGATCGACGGCGGAGGCGGCGCCCAGGCCCCGCTCAGCGCTTGCTGGAGCGGCTTGGAATCGGCCACGCAAAGCTGCGTCAACGTGTTGGGCACGACAAAAACCTTCTCCGCCGATGCCGCCTTGGAGCTGCGATGTCGGGCCGCTTGCGCAACGCTCGCCGGTAGCGCCAGCGCGGCGATGGACGCTGCCGTCAGCAGCGCCAGGCCACGCCGTGCTCGGTTGGCCGTCATGCGGCCTCCGTGGTCTTGGCGCCGGCAGCGGCCGTGCCGCACATTGGGAAGCCCAGGCGCTCGCGCGAATCGTAGTAAGCCTGCGCGACCAGACGCGACAGATTGCGGATGCGACCGATGTAGGCTGCGCGCTCCGTCACCGAAATGGCGCCGCGTGCGTCCAGCAGGTTGAAGGTGTGGCCGGCCTTGAGCACTTGCTCGTAGGCGGGCAGGGCCAGTTGCACGACAGGTGCGTCGCCCTCGGCAGCGGCATCACCTTCTGTGCGCACGCCCATCAGGCGCTTGGCTTCGGCTTCGTGCTCGGCAAAGCGGCGGAACAGCACGGTCGTGTCGGCCTGTTCGAAGTTGTACGTCGATTGTTCGACTTCGTTCTGGTGGTAGACGTCGCCGTAGGTCAGGCGGCGCTTCACGGGGCCATTCGGGCCCGGCTCTTCCCACTCGGTCCAGACCAGGTCGTAGATGTTTTCGACCTGCTGCAGATACATCGCCAGACGTTCGATGCCGTAGGTGATCTCACCGGTCACGGGCTTGCAGTCGAGGCCGCCGACTTGCTGGAAGTACGTGAATTGCGTGACTTCCATGCCGTTGAGCCACACCTCCCAGCCGAGGCCCCAGGCGCCGAGCGTGGGGTTTTCCCAGTCATCTTCGACAAAGCGCACGTCGTTCTGCTTCAGGTCCAGGCCCAGCGCTTCCAGCGAACCGAGGTACAGGTCGAGGATGTTTTCCGGCGCCGGCTTGAGCACTACTTGGTACTGGTAGTAATGCTGCAGGCGGTTTGGGTTCTCGCCGTAGCGGCCGTCCTTGGGGCGGCGGGACGGTTGCACGTAGGCGGCACGCCAAGGCTCCGGGCCGATCGCGCGCAGGAAGGTGTGCACGTGCGACGTACCGGCGCCGACTTCGAGGTCGATCGGTTGCAGCAGGGCGCAGCCCTGGGCGTCCCAGTACGACTGCAGCTTGAGGATGAGTTGCTGGAAGGTGAGCATGGTGGAACCCGTTGGTCCGCGGCGGCACGGAACGTGCGTTGCACCGCGCGACGGTGGAATGCAGCGGCGGGCACGAGAAGCGCCTGGCTCCGTGCCCGCCGTAAAACGTTGAATTTTAGCGTTTTTTGTCAGCGACTCCGGAAAGTGGCTTGAAAGCCCTCCGGACGCTGAACGATCAATCTGCCGATGCCCGGCGGCGGCGCACGAATGCCACCAGCAGAACCAGCGCACCCAGGCCCAGCGCAGGCGCGTTGCCGGCCCGCACGAATGGCGTCAAGCCTTGCATGCCCTGCACGTCAGTCTGCAGCGCGCCAAGCGTGAAGACGGGCAGGCGGGCCTGTACGCTGCCGTCCGGCCGCACCACGGCGGTCGCTCCCGTGTTGGTGGCGCGCAGCATCGGGCGGCCCGTTTCCAGCGCGCGCATGCGCGAGATCTGCAGGTGCTGGTCCAGCGCGATGGTGTCGCCAAACCAAGCAAGGTTCGTCACGTTGGCGAGCATCGTGGCAGGCTGATCCGCATGTCGCAGCGAGGCGGCAATTTCCTCGCCAAACAAATCCTCGTAGCAGATGTTGGGTGCGACGCGTTGGTCGGCCACCGCCATGGGCGGCTGCACGGGCAGGCCGCGCCGGAAGTCGCCCAGCGGCATGTTCATCATGTTGACGAACCAGTGGAAACCGAAGGGGATGAACTCGCCGAACGGCACGAGGTGGTGCTTGTTGTAGCGGTAGACGCCCTGGAATTGCGGGCCGACGCCGAACACGCTGTTGGTGTAATCGACGCGTGAGTCCTCGCTGGCGGCGCCAAAGAGCACGCTGGAGCCGGTGGTATCCACATAGGTGCGGATGGCCAGCGCGATCTCCTGCGGCATCTCCTGAATCATGATCGGGAAGGCCGTCTCGGGCGTGACCACGAGTTGTGCGGGTTTCTCGGTGACCATCTTGGCGTACAGCTCCAGCGAGCGTTCGATGCCGGTCTGCTGGAACTTCACGTCCTGCGGCACGTTGCCCTGCAAGAGGCGTACGGAAATGGGCTTGCCCACCGGTTGCGTCCACGCAATGCCGTGCAGCGGCCAGCCCGCCACCAGCACGAGCGCACCGGCGATGCCCGGCAGCCAGTGCAGGCGGCGCTCGGCCGCGACGCACAGCAGACCGGCCAGAACGGCGGCGATCAGCACGATGCCGTAGACGCCCACCAGCGGCGCATAGCCGGCCAGTGGGCCATCGGTGTGTGCGTAGCCGCCGTTGATCCAGGGAAAGCCCGTCCAGACCGTGCCGCGCAGCCACTCCGTGACGGCCCATGCCGCGCCAAATACCAGCGCGGATGCGGTACCAGACCACCGTCCGCGTCGCGTTAGCCACTGCCATGCCCACACCGCCAGCGCTGGATGCAGCGCCAGGTAGCCGGCGAATAGGAGCACGGCCAGGGCGGCCATCCATGCCGGCATGTCGCCGTAGACGTGCATGCTGATGAAGAGCCACCACACGCCCGACAGGAACCAGCCGAGCCCGAACGCATAGCCGAC
Organism: Ralstonia chuxiongensis; assembly: GCF_024158925.1. Taxonomy (NCBI): domain Bacteria; kingdom Pseudomonadati; phylum Pseudomonadota; class Betaproteobacteria; order Burkholderiales; family Burkholderiaceae; genus Ralstonia; species Ralstonia chuxiongensis. The sequence continues at coordinate 800,831 of NZ_JAMYWC010000002.1, forward strand.
CCATGCCGCATCACGCAAGCGCGGTGCGCGCTGCACGAGCGCGGCCAACCCCGTTAGCGAGAGGATCTGCAGCCACCACCAGTGGTTCGGCGCGAACGACAGCGTATGCATGACGCCAAGCAGCGCTGCCAGCGGCATCGCAAAACGCAGCCGCGCGAGCGGCACAGCTTGGGCGTCCTGCCGACGGGACGGTGCGGCAGGGGAAGAGAACTGAGCGGGCACGGAAGGATCAGGCGGGGTGGGAACCAGAAGTGTCGGTCGTGGCATTGCCGCCGGCCGGCGTGGTGAGGCGGCGCACGAGCAGCACCTGCACTTGGCGCGCATCGGCGCGCAGTACGTCGAACTGCAGCGTGCCCATGACGATCTTCTCGCCCCGGTGCGGCACGCGGCCCAGGTGGTTGGACAGCAGCCCGCCCACGGTATCGACGTCTTCGTCGGAGAAATGCGTGCCGAAGGCTTCGTTGAACTGGCTGATTTCGGTCAGCCCGCGCACGCGCATGTGGCCATCGGCGGTCGGCAGGATGTTGTCTTCTTCCTGGTCGAAGTCGTATTCGTCCTCGATGTCGCCGACGATCTGCTCGAGCACATCTTCGATGGTGATGAGGCCGGCCACCCCGCCATATTCGTCAACGACGATGGCGATGTGGTTGCGGTTGACGCGGAAGTCGCGCAACAGCACGTTCAGTCGCTTGGATTCGGGGATGAACACGGCCGGGCGCAGCATGTCGCGCACGTCGAAGCGTTCGTCCGTATAGAAGCGCAGCAGGTCCTTGGCGAGCAGGATGCCGATGATGTTGTCGCGGCTGCCCTCGTAGACGGGGAAGCGCGAATGCGCGGCTTCTTGCACGAACGGGATGAATTCTGACGGCGCGTCGGCGATGTTGAGCGCGTCCATCTGCGCGCGCGGGATCATGATGTCGCGCGCACACAGGTCTGAGACCTGGAAGACGCCCTCGATCATCGACAGGGAGTCGGCGTCGATCAGGTTGCGCGCATGGGCGTCTTGGAGGATTTCGAGCAGCTCGGCCCGCGATTCGGGCTCGGGCGAGATGAGGTCGGTCAGGCGTTCCAGCAGCGTACGGGGTTTGTCGGCTGGCTTCGGACTGGGATACGGATCATTCATGGCGCGGTCGCGCGTCGTTAAACATCGGCCCAGCATACACCAAAAGCCCTGCCGTCCCGATGACGCGGGGTGGCCGCCCGGCCTCCGGAAGTGCGTTTTATTTCACATCTGGAGGCCGGGTTCGGGCGCGTTAAGGACGGACCTTCTGCCGAAGGGGGAGCGGTCAGTCGCGTCCGCCGTCGCCGCCGCGTTGCTGGCCGTTGTCGTGCGTGTTGCTGCCTTCGTTGCCTTGGTGATTGTCGTTCTGGCCTTGGTCGCCTTCGCCCCGACCATGATGCTGGCTGTGCCCCCCTGAGTCGTCGCGTTCGCTACCATGGTCGTGGTCACCGTTGTGGTTGCCATCGTCGCCGTGGTCGTGGTCGCCGCTGTGGTTGCCATCGCCACCATGGTCGTGATCACCGCCGTGGTCGTGATCACCGCCATGGTTGCCATCGCCGCCGTGGTCGTGATTGCCGCCGTGGTTGCCATCGCCGCCATGATCGTGATTGCCGCCGTGATTGCCGTTGCCGCCGTGGTCGTGATCACCGCCGTGGTTGCCGTCGCCGCCATGATCGTGATCACCGCCGTGGTTGCCGTCGCCGCCATGATCGTGGTCACCGCTGTGGTTGCCGTCGCCGCCATGGTCGTGATCGCCACCGTGATGACCGCCGTGATCATGATCGTGATCATGGTGGTGCCCGGGATGGTGATCGCCTCCGTGGCAGCTTCCACACGGCGATGGGACTGGCGATGGGCTCGGCGTTGGCGTTGGGACTGGTGTCGGTGTGGGTGTGGGTGTCGGTGTCGGTGTCGGTGTCGGTGTGGGACTCGGGGATGGCGTCGGACTCGGCCCCGGGCTGGGTATTGGGGCCGGAGTGGGGCTGGGGCTGGGCGATGCGCCAGGTGCCGGTGCCGGTGTGGGACTGGGCTTGGACGGCGGCGTGTTGTTGCCGTTGGGTGGCGGCGCGTCGTTGTTGCTCGTCGGCGCGGTTGCGGCCGGTGCCGGGTCTGCGGGATGCGAATTGCTGTGATACCGGCCCAGCGTGCTCGCGCCGCCGTAGGCTGTCCAACGTCCGGCGATTTCCATATCGACGCCTGCGAGCCAGTGGTCGCCCGTGGCTCCGACGCCCACCAGCGCCTTGCTGCTCGCAAAGTCGTAGCCGCCGCCAATGAGTGCCTGCACGCTCGTGCTGCCCACCACCGCCTGCACACGCGGCCGGATGGTGCCTTGCGCGACCATCAGGTTCACCTCTGCGCCGATCACGTTGTTGCTGTCGGAGATGTTGACCGTGCGGCAACCGACCACCGCGCCCGGATGCCACGCGCCGTCAAATACGACGACGATGCCCGCATAGCACGATTGCTTGTGATCAGCGTGTGCAATGCGTGGCGTGACTGCCAGCGCCGTGCCGACACCCACGCCAAGCAGCAGCGTGGCCCACGGAATGCTATCCATGAAGCGTTGACGCATGATGACCTCCCCGCGGTGGCCTTGCCGTCTGTGCGCAGGCTGGCCGATGGCGCTCGTTTGCGCCGAATTCGTGAAGCGCGCTCGAGCGGCGGCTTATGCGTGGAGGATAGAAATCGCTACGGCAAAACCCATGCGCCATACGGAGAGCAGCGAGGGTCCCGGATGGCGGACGGCCTGTGCGACGTGTATGCGCGATTCGAACGGCGCGAGCATGCGCCGAATGGCGGAGGAAAACCCGGAAACCGTTGTCAGGACTGGGTTTTCGTCAATGCGGGTTGATTCACCGTTGAAACGGCATGCTGCAAGAATGGAACATGAAAAAGCAAAACGCCGGCGCGAAGCCGGCGTCTGAATATCAAGCGCGTGGCGCTTTAACGATCTGCGTACGGATCGGCAAAACCGAGGTCGCGGAGGATCTCCGTTTCGATGCCTTCCATTTCCTTTGCATCGGCTGCGTCTTCGTGGTCGTAGCCCTGGGCGTGCAGCGCGCCGTGCACGATCAGATGCGCGTAGTGCGCGAGCAGCGGCTTCTTCTGTTCCTTCGCTTCCTTTTCGACCACCGCGCAGCACAGCACGATGTCGGCGGAGACCGGGTCTTCCGCGCTCTCTGCGTACGAGAAGGTCAGCACATTGGTGGCGTAGTCCTTGCCGCGGTAGGTGCGGTTGAGCGTGCGGCCTTCTTCTTCGCCGACAAAGCGCACGTTGAGTTGCGCATCGGCAAACAGTGCCGGGGCGATCCACGCCTCGATGTCGCGTTCCTTCGGCAACGCCTTGCGAGCGGCAGCCTTGAGTTCGTCGCCGTACTGCACCGTCAGGTCGAGCGTGAGCATCTCGGCGCCGGCAGTGTCGTCATCGAAGGCTTCTTCCTTGGAGTCGGCCAACTCAGCGGCCTGGGTTTCGATGCGCAACGTGATGCTGTCGTGGTGCTCGGGGCGCAGCGAGAGCATGGCGTGCATATCGGCGTCGGCGTGCTCGGCAACCAGCGTGATCGGCCCGTCCACGGTATTCGGCAGACCGAGGATCAGGCTGCGACCATCGGCAAATGCGATGCGCAGCGCGCTGGCGTCGACCGTCTTGGGTTTGCCTTGGGCGTCGAACACGTCGACACGTGGGCCGAATGACTCGGCCGCCGCGGGTTGGGTTTTCTTGGGTTTTGCTTTGGTATCGGTCTTTGCTTTAGCCACGTTCAGGCGTCCTTATGCATCTTTATGCTGGGCATGGAATTCGTCATAGGCCTCGACGATGCGGGCCACCAGTGGGTGCCGCACCACGTCGACGCTGGTAAAGCGCGTCATCGCTACGCCGCGCACGTCACGCAGCACATGCTGCGCTTCGATCAGGCCGCTCTTCTGGCCGCGCGGCAGATCGATCTGCGTTGTGTCGCCGGTAATCACTGCCTTGGAGCCGAAGCCGATCCGCGTGAGGAACATCTTCATCTGTTCCGGCGTGGTGTTCTGGGCTTCGTCCAGGATGATGAAGGCGTGATTGAGCGTGCGCCCGCGCATGTACGCCAGCGGCGCGATTTCGATCATCTGGCGCTCGAACATCTTCTGCGTCTTGTCGAAGCCAAGCAGGTCGTACAGCGCGTCGTACAGCGGGCGCAGGTACGGGTCCACCTTTTGCGCGAGATCGCCGGGCAGGAAGCCCAGGCGCTCGCCAGCTTCCACTGCCGGGCGTGTCAGCACGATGCGCTTGATGGCGTCGCGCTCCAGCGCATCCACCGCGCAGGCCACGGCCAGATACGTCTTGCCCGTACCCGCCGGGCCGATGCCAAACGACAGGTCGTGCGATAGGATGCTACGCAGGTACTCGCGCTGCATCGCTGTGCGGCCGTGCAGATCGGTGCGCCGCGTATGCAGCACCGGCGACAGATCATTGCCGTCCGGCACGTCGGCGCTCGATTCCGGCAGGTAAGCGCCGTGCGCAGCCACTTGGCGGGTTTCCACCAGGCCAAGCTGGATATCGTCTACCGACAGCGGGTCACGTGCTGCGCTGTTGTAGAACGTTTCCAGCGCGTTGGCCGCGCCTTGCGCGTTGGCGCCGCGCACGGTGAACTTGCTGCCGCGCCGGTTGATGGTCACGTCCAGCGCTTGCTCGATCTGGCGCAGGTTCTCGTCCAGCGGCCCGCACAGGTTCTGCAGGCGCGTGTTGTCGTTCTTCGGCGCTGTGAATTCTGCGGTGGTGGGTTTCATCAAGTCAGGTTGTGTTGATGATCAGTGAGTTGCGCTGGCCGTACGCTGTTCCGCCACTTCGCCACGCAGCGAATGCGGGAAGGCGTGCACGATGCGCACGTCCAACATCTGGCCGATCAGCTGTTCGCGGCGCGCCTGCGGCAGATCGGGCAGTGCGAAGTTGACGACGCGGTTGTTCTCGGTGCGGCCGTGCAGTTCGGTCGGATCCTTGCGCGACGGGCCTTCCACCAGAATGCGCTGCACGCTGCCGACCATGCCTTGGCTGATGCGCGCTACGTTTTCTTCGATGGTCGCCTGCAAATGTTTCAGGCGTTCGAGCTTGACGGCTTGCGGCGTATCGTCGTGCAGGTTGGCGGCCGGCGTGCCAGGACGCGGGCTGTAGATGAAGCTGAAGGAGGTGTCGTAGCCGATCTCGTGAATCAGGTCCATCGTCTTTGCAAAGTCCGCATCGGTCTCGCCCGGGAAACCGACGATGAAGTCGGTGGCGATCGAGATGTTCGGCCGGATCGCGCGCAGCTTGCGGATGCTGCTCTTGTATTCGAGCACCGTGTAGCCCCGCTTCATCGCCATCAGGATGCGGTCGGAGCCATGCTGCACCGGCAGGTGCAGGTGGTCGACCAGCTTCGGGTTGGTGGCATAGGCCTCGATCAGGCGCGAGCTGAATTCCTTCGGGTGGCTGGTCGTGTAGCGGATGCGCTCGATGCCCGGAATCTCGGCCACGTACTCGAGCAGCAACGCGAAATCTGCGCGTTCGCTGGTGTCGCCCATCTTGCCGATGTACGCGTTCACGTTCTGGCCCAGTAGCGTGACTTCGCGCACGCCCTGTTCGGCCAGGCCAGCCACTTCGGCCAGCACGTCGTCGAACGGGCGCGAGACTTCTTCGCCGCGCGTGTACGGCACCACGCAGTAGCTGCAGTATTTCGAGCAGCCTTCCATGATCGACACGAAAGCGGTGGCGCCATCAACGCGCGCGGGCGGCAGGTGGTCGAATTTTTCGATTTCGGGGAACGACACATCGACCTGCGACCGGCCCGTGCGGCGGCGCGCTGCGATCAGCTCCGGCAGGCGGTGCAGCGTCTGTGGGCCGAACACCACGTCTACGTACGGTGCGCGCGCCACGATGGACGCGCCTTCCTGACTGGCGACGCAGCCGCCCACGCCGACCACGAGATCCGGCTTGAGCGCCTTGAGCGCCTTCACGCGGCCGAGTTCGGAGAACACCTTCTCCTGCGCTTTCTCGCGCACGGAGCATGTGTTGAAGAGGATCACGTCCGCATCTTCGGGCGTGTCGGTGGGGACGAGGCCTTCAGCCGCATTGAGCACGTCGGACATCTTGTCCGAGTCGTACTCGTTCATCTGGCAGCCGTAGGTTTTGATGAAGACTTTTTTCATGTGCCGTTCACAGTGGTTGACCTGGGGGCACGTGCTTCGTGGGGTGCTCTGACTACTGAGACTGCGCTTGCGCCTGACTTTGAGCGGCCACCGCAGCCTTGTAATCGTCATCGCTGACAACCCAGGCTGTCAGCAACTGCTGATACAGATCGAGCTGATAGCGCACCTTGAACGTCTGGCCGACCACCGAACCCGGTGGCAGCAGCCGCCCATCCAGCGACAGAATCCGCACGCCGGGGGCGAAGCGGATATCGGCGCTGGTGCTCCCGAAACCCAACAGCAGGATGCGGACAAGCCCGGTGCTACCGGTACTCAGCGTGCCGGAGTTGGCCGAATTGATGGTCAACTGGGCTGCCGGAGCCGTCGCCGGAATGTTACGCAGCACTTGCGCGTGGGACAGCAGCGGCGCCGATGCCGCAGCAACGGCAGCAAAGGCGAGGGCGAGGACTTGGCGTCGGGTGCGCATGGCGTCGTCAGAAGAAAGCCACCGCCGGGTGAGCGACCCGGCACACGAAACACGAGACAACCCGATATTGTAGCGTTCCGGGGCGAAGTCTTATAGCGCTTCGGCAATCTTGGCGGCCAAGGCGACGCCGCTCAGGAACGCGGCTTCCACGCGCGGGCCTTCGCACCAGTCACCGCAGGCACCCAGGCGGGCGGCGGCGTCCCAGTGGCAGGGCATACCGGCGGACTGCTCCACCAGCGCGTGTGGCCACAGGTGCGCGGCCATCAGATCGGGCTGCGGCGTGCCCGGGAAGGCTTCGGCAAAGCGGGCGTGCATGGCGTGGAGCGCCTGTTCGGGCGTGTCCTGGACATGCGCGGCTGACCAGGCCGGCGACGCATGCACCACCCAGGATTCATCGACCATGACGCGGCCCGGTTTGGTGTTGTCACGGGCGGCCCAGGCGAGCATGTCGTCGTCGATGCGGATGCCGTCATACGGCAGGTCCAGCGGTTGCGCAAAACCCATCATCAGCGCCCAGCACGGGGCGTAGTGCACCGGGGCGATGGCTTCCTGCAGCGACGCCGGCGTGGCGCCATGAAACAGCGCCGGCAGTTCGGGCGCGGGCAGGGCCAGCGCGATGATGTCGGCCTGCGCGGTCTCCGTGCCGTTGCGCTCAATCGTCCAGCGCCGGCCATCGTGCGCCACATGCGTGACGGCGTGGCCGAAGCGCACATCCAGCGGCGCGGCCAGGCTGCGCACCAGCGCGCCCATGCCGGGCAGGCCGACGTAGCGGGCTTCGTCGCGTGAATCGGCTTTCAGGGCGTCGACCGTGCGATGGCCCCAGCGCGCGGGCCACGGCAGCACCGAGCCCTGACGGCCAGCGGCATCTACCGCGCGGCGGAAGGCTTCGCTGCGCACGTTGAATGACTGCGCGCCGTGGTCGAACGCATACGCGGGGGCGGACTCGGGCAGCACCGTGGTGGCCAGCCGGCCCCCCACACCGCCCGCGCGCTCATAGACCGTGGTGGCAATGCCTTCTGCGGCAAGCGCGTTGGCACAGGCAACACCGGCAATGCCGGCTCCGACGATGGCGATGGAAGGCTGGCTCATGGATGTGACGTAGGTGCGGGGCGGGGAATCCGGGAATCGGCGCGCAAATCGGCGCGTAACAGTCCGCCATGATATCGGGTCGCGCCGCAATGAAAAACGCCACCCGGAGGTGGCGTTTTGCGATGGAGCAATTCTGCGGCTTAGAACTTGTAACCCACAGCCAGCCCGAACACGATCGGGTCGACCTTGATGTCGGTCTTGTTGACCGCCAACACCTGGCCTTGCTGGCTGCGGATCGTGATGGTGGAGGTCGTCTTCAGCGGCAGGTACGACACCGTGCCGATGGCGGTCCAGTTCTTGGCAAACTCATACGACACGCCCACGTTGGCGACCGGCGTCCACGAGCTGGACGTTTCCGCCGTCACCTTGGCCGGGCCCGTCGGAACCTGGCCCATGCCGAGCTGCAGCACCTGACCCAGGTTTTGCAGGCCGTTGACGAAGTTCTGGTTCAGCTTCAGGTTGGTGAAGAAGTTGTAGCTGACGCCTGCGCCGACAAACGGGCGCAGCTTGCTTTCCTTGGTGCCGAAGTAGTACTGCGCGACGATTGCCGGGCTCCATTCACGCACGGTGGCGACCGGGTTGTTTTGCGGCAGGCCCAGGTTGATCAGCGTCAGCGGCCCAACAACCGGCACCGGCGCGATCACATTGCCGCTGCCATACAGGTTGAACTTGGGAGGCACGCCACCCACGAACGTACCGGCAATGTTGTCGGTAAAGAAGTGCGTGAACGTGAGCGACAGCGTATTGGCGTTACTGACTTTCACGTCAGTTCCTGGCGACTGATAGGTGCCCAGGCCCAGTGCGCTGGTGGTGGTGGTCAGGGGCGTGGCCGAATCCATCGGGCGGATGTAGAACCAGCCCAGTGCCATGACGTTGCGGCCCCAGACGTAGTTGTCCATGAAACCGCTGAAGCCGCCACCACTGCTGCTGCTGATGCCACTGCCGCTACCGCTGCTGGCGCTTGCGGCCACGTTGGCCTCTGCGGTGGATTGGGCGTGAGCCAGGGGGGCAGCAAGGGTGCTGGCGGCAGCGCAGGCAAGGGCTGCAGCAAGGCGGAGGGCGGTGCGGTTCATGTGGTTGTCTCTCTGGATTGGATTGTTATCACGCCTTGGTGTGGCGATTTGTGTTTCCGCAGCATAACGCAGCGCTTTTGTTCGGTTGCGCTGCGATGATCGAAGTTTTCCTCTAGCGTGTACGCACGCAACAAGGGGTTTCCCCTAGTCTCGTTTCATACTCTCCACCGGTCGGCGGAGCCTTGGCCCACAACGGTCTCCGGGCTGCTGTCTAAAATTTGTATTCCGGATTTTTAGGGTTGAAAGTCTGGTCGTTCCAGGTCTTGCGCGTCACGCTCTCAATGACGATTTTCTCGAGCTGATTGCCCGATTCATCCCACGCTTCTTCAATGCGCACCCACGGGTTTTTGAGGTCGAAATACAGGCGCACGCGCTTGGCGTAGAACGTGGGCGGTCCGCTTGGCGCATCCCAGGTCAGCCGCAGCATGCGCTCACCGTCTTCGGTCACCATCTTGGCTTCGCTGAACTTGCCGCTGCCGCCGGCTGCCAAGTGGGCACGTCCGTCGCGTTCGAGCGTATCGACGATGAATTGCAGCCCAAGCTCCCGCGCCGTGTGGTTCGACTGCGATCTGGCCAGCGAGCCATCCAGCGCACTCCAGATCGCCACGAAACCGACGAGCCCACCCAGGTGGCCGTACATCTCGTCCTTGCGCACGGTTTCGTCGTAGATGATTTCCTGACCAGCGTGCGAACCGCCCTTGAGCCAGCGCGCGTAGACCTGGCGCGGTGCGTTGCGGTAGCGGATGAGCATGAGCGCCGGCTGGCTTTGCCACTGGTCTTTCACGCGTTCCTGGCGGCGCATGCGGTATTCATATTCGGGCAGCTTGGCCGCCTCACCCTTGAGCCAGCGCACCAGCGTTTCGGGCTTCATGGCCTGCGCCATGGCGAGGACGTCTTCGTCAGACCAGCCCGCAAACGCGTTGGCGTGGACCTGGCTGCCGAGCCAAGCCGTCTGTCTGGCGATGTCCATGGCGGCAAAGCCGCCAATGGCGGCCGATTGCGATGTGGCCGCCGGTGCGGCTGCCGCAGGCAGGGAAGCATCCGGCGTGGCGGGCTGGGCCCAGGCGTGTGCGGCGCCTGCCAGCACCATGGCCAGGGCGAGAGTACGCAAGCGCATACAAGTCTCCGGTGATGTTGTTATTGCTGCGCCTGCGCGCGGGCGCGCTTGATGTCCGGATCGGCATCGCGCAGTTCGCGGCGCAGGATCTTGCCCACCGTCGACTTGGGCAACTCTTCATGGCGGAACTCGACGATGCGCGGCATCTTGTAGCCGGTCAGATGGGCGCGGCAGTGTTCGAGCAGCGCGGGCTCGGTCAGCGCGCCGCTGCGCGGCACCACGATGATCTTCACGCGCTCGCCAGCCACCGGGTCGGGCACGCCAATGGCCGCCACCTCCAGCACTTCGGGGTGCAGCGCCACCACGTCTTCGATCTCGTTCGGGTACACGTTGAAACCCGAGACCAGGATCATGTCCTTCTTGCGGTCGATCAGGCGGATGTAGCCGTTGGCGTCCATCACGCCGATGTCGCCGGTCGAGAACCAGCCTTCAGCGTCGATGGATTTGGCAGTTTCATCCGGGCGCTGCCAGTAGCCGCGCATGACTTGCGGCCCACGCACCTGCAGTTCGCCGGGTTCGCCCAGCGGCGCGATCGTGCCGTCGTCGCGCTTGAAGCGCACTTCGGTGGACGGCGCGGGCAGCCCGATCGTGCCGCTGAATTCGGTCACCTGCGGCGGGTTCATCGACACGACTGGCGAGCATTCCGTCAGCCCATAGCCTTCAACGATGGTGTGGCCCGTGACCTCTTTCCAGCGCTGCGCAATCGCACGCTGCACTGCCATGCCGCCACCGATGGTGATTTTCATGGCCGAGAAATCGCGCTTGGCAAAGTCCGGATCTTCCAGCAGCGCATTGAACAACGTGTTCACACCCGCAATGCCCGAGAAGCGCTCGTTGCGCAGGATGAAGATCACGCGCTTGGTGTCGCGCGGATTGGCGATCAGGATATTGCGCCCGCCAAGCGTCATGAACATCAGCAGGTTCACCGTGAGCGAGAAGATGTGATACAGCGGCAGCAGTGTGACGTTGGTTTCCACGCCGCCGTTGAGCATGCTCTTGGACCACTCTTCGGCCTGCAACAGGTTGGCGATGATGTTGCGGTGGGTGAGCATCGCGCCCTTGGCCACGCCCGTGGTGCCGCCGGTGTATTGCAGGAAGGCAATGTCTTCCGGCGCCAGTTGCAGCGGCTGCATCGCGCGTGAGCCGCCGACGGCCAGCGCATCGCGCAGCCAGACCGGCGACGGCAGCTTGTAGGGCGGTACCTGCTTCTGCACGTGGCGCATCACGAAGTTCAGCGCGCGGCCCTTGAGGTTGATCGCGCCGCCCATCAGGTCGCCAATGCCGGTAATGACGATGTTGCGGATATCGCTGCCGGGCAGCGCCTGCTCCAGCGTGCGGGCGAAGTTCTCCAGCACGACGATTGTCTGCGCGCCGGAATCGCGCAGCTGGTGCGCCAGTTCTGGCACCGTGTACAGCGGGTTGACGTTGACGACGATGGCGCCGGCCAGCAGCGTGCCGAACAGGCACACCGGGTACTGCAGGCTGTTGGGCAACATGATCGCTACGCGGTCGCCTTTCTTCACGCCGCGCGATTGCAGCCACGCCGCAAACTGCTTGGCCTGGCGTTCGCATTCGTCGTAGGTCATCTCGGTGCCGACACTCACGTAGGCGACGCGGGTGCGGTACTTCTCCACCGATTCGCGAAACACCTCGGCCAGCGAGTGATAGCGATCGGGGTTGATTTCGGCGGGTACGCCTTCGGGGTACGACTTCAGCCAGATGCGGTCGGTAAGGCTGTTGCGGTCGGCAACGGTGTCCATGGTGTCTCCGTCCATGAAAAACGCGGCGTGGTTTTGTTATGTGCCGCGCGGGTTCTCGGGTCGGGCCGTTCCCGTATTGGCCCGAAGGTTCAATGCGACATCGTTTCGGGGCGCTCCAGAATGGCCACCACGCCTTGTCCGCCCGCAGCGCAGATCGACACCAGGCCGCGGCCGCTGCCGCGCTGCGCCAGCATCTTGGCCAGCGTGGCGACAATGCGCCCACCCGTGGCGGCAAACGGATGGCCCGTGCCCAGTGAGCTGCCATTCACGTTGAGTTTGCTGCGGTCGATGCTGCCCATGGGTGCATTGCGACCGAGCTTTTCGCGGCAGTATTCGGGCGATTCCCACGCGGCCAGCGTGCTGAGTACCTGGGCGGCAAAGGCTTCGTGGATCTCGTAGTAATCGAAGTCCTGCAGCGTGAGCCCCGCGCGTTGCAGCATGCGCGAGACGGCATAGGCCGGCGCCATCAAGAGCCCTTCGTTTTGCTCCGGCGTGCCGCTGAAGAAATCGACGGCAGCCGTATCCGCGCAGGTCATGTAGGCCAGCACGGGCAGGTTGTGCTCACGCGCCCAGTCTTCGCTGGCAAGCAGCACGCACGATGCGCCGTCGGTGAGCGGCGTGGAGTTGCCGGCGGTCATGGTGCCGGCCGCGCTGCGATCGAACACGGGCTGCAGCTTTGCCAGTTGCTCGATGGTCAGGTTGCTGCGTAGGTTGTTGTCGCGATCCAGCCCCAGGTGGGCGGTCATCAGATCGGTGAAGAAACCGCGCTCGTAAGCGGCCGTGAGGTTGTGGTGGCTGCGCAGGGCCAGCGCGTCCTGATCTTCGCGGCGGATACCCCAGCGCTTGGCCATCAACTCGCAGTGTTCGCCCATCGACAGGCCGGTGCGCGGCTCGCTGTTGCGCGGCAGCAGGGGGCGCACGAACATCGACGGCCGCAGGCCGGCCAGCGCTTTGACGCGCGCGCCGGTGGACTTGGCCCGGTTGGCCTCCAGCAGGATCTTGCGCATCTTCTCGTTGAGCCCAACGGGCGCATCGGACGTGGTATCCGTGCCGCCGGCAATGCCCACGTCGATCTGCCCCAGCGCGATCTTGTTGGCGACGAGGATGGCCGCTTCCAGCCCCGTGCCGCATGCCTGCTGGATGTCGTATGCGGGCGTCTGCTTGGCGAGCGTGGTTGAGAGCACCGTTTCGCGCGTGAGGTTGAAATCGCGCGCGTGCTTGATGACGGCGCCGGCCACGACTTCATCCAGGCGCTGGCCGTGGAGGTTGAAGCGGTCGATCAGGCCCTGCAGCGCGGCGGTCAGCATCTGCTGGTTCGACGCCGTGGCGTAGGCCGTGTTCGAGCGCGCGAACGGAATGCGGTTACCCCCGAGGATGGCGACGCGGCGCACCTGCGCGTTGACGAGCATGGATTCAGTCTCCCGTGTTTTCTTGTTGTGCTTGCGGCAGCGTCAGCATGCCGCGCAGATAGGGTTTGTCGCCCGCAGCGTTGCGCACTTCAAATGCGCGACCGGGAGTCGCTTCGTTGGCTTGCCACAGCGTCGCCGCCCCGGGCAGCGATAGCGGCGTCTTGAACTCGACCGCCACTTCGCCTTGCGTGAGCGGCGCGGTCGGCAGCAGCGCGGCCAGCGCACGGGCCTTCGTCCACATTCCGTGGGCAATGGGTTGCGCAAAGCCGAACAGCTTCGCGCCGATGTTGGATACGTGGATGGGGTTCCAGTCGCCAGACACACCGGCGTAGCGTCGGCCGGTGTCGGCAGGCACATCCCAGTGGCCGACGGGCGACAAGTCCTGCGCATTTGGCAGCGCAATCAACGGCGCACCCTGCGGAGAAGTCACGCCCACGCGCAGATACGTGGAAAGCGATTCCCACACCACCGCACTGCCTCTGACGATGGTCGTTTCAATAGCGAACGCCTGCCCGCGTGCATGGTGGAACAATCTGCGTGGGCGCACTTCCACGCGCACGCGCTCGCCAGCCTGCAGATGCTGGTGCTGGCGGATCGTGTTGCACAGGTGAACCAGGCCGATCACCGGATACGGAAACGCCGATTCCGTCATCAGCATCAGTTGCAACGGAAAGCCCAGCAGATGCGGATATGTCATCGGCACGCCATGCGCCGAGGAGAAACCGCACACCGCCGCGTACTGCGCGATGTGTTCGGCCTCAAGCGGCACTTCCCGGCGCACCAGCGTGTGGCGGGGCAGCGGCCCGCCGCGCCTGCCCTTGCGTTGCGACAACAGCGCGCGCCACGCCAGTGCACCCGGCGACGGCGGCTCGGTCACCAGCGTCTGGGTCGCGATCATCGGATAGGGCAGGGCTAGCGAGCGCATGGTCGCCTCAGGCTCCTAGCAGGCTTTGCCCGCACACGCGCACGATGTTGCCTGTCACGCCGTTCGACGCGGGGTTGGCGAACCACGCAATCGTCTCGGCCACGTCGACCGGCTGACCACCCTGGCTCATCGCGTTCATGCGGCGGCCGGCTTCACGGATGGCAAACGGCACGGCCGCTGTCATCTGCGTTTCGATAAAGCCCGGCGCCACGGCGTTGATGGTGATGCCGCGTTCGGCCAGCAACGGGGCGGCAGCCTGCACGAGGCCAATCACGCCAGCCTTGGATGTCGCGTAGTTGGTCTGCCCCAGGTTGCCCGCGATGCCGCTGATGGACGACACGCACACGATGGCCCCGCCTGCATGCAGCGCATTGGCCGCAAGCAGCGCGTCGTTGATGCGCAATTGCGCTGTGAGGTTGATGTCGAGGACGCTGCGCCACGCGGCTTCGGTCATGCGGGCGATGGTCTTGTCGCGCGTGACGCCCGCGTTGTGCACCAGGATGTCGATGCCGCCCAATGCAGCAAGTTGCTGCGCGAGCAGGGCGGGCGTCTCGGGCGCGGCAATGTCGTAAGCCATGGCTTCACCGCCGATCTCCTGCGCGACGGCGTTCAGCGCTTCCTGCGCGGCGGGCACATCCAGGCACAGCACGCGCGCCCCATCACGCGCCAACACGTGCGCAATGGCTGCACCGATGCCGCGCGAGGCGCCGGTGACCAGCGCGGTGCGCCCCGCGAGCGGCTTCTGCCAATCCACCGAGACCGATGCGGCGCGATGCACGCGCACCACCTGCCCCGACACATAGGCCGAGCGTGCCGACAGCAGAAAGCGCAGCGTCGACGCGGCCACGTTTTCCGCACCTTCCGCTACGTAGACGAGCTGCGCCGTGCAGCCGCGCCTGACTTCCTTTCCGAGCGAGCGCGTGAGCCCTTCCAGCGCGCGCTGCGCAATCGCCGTTTCGGGCGTCTTGCAGGCCTCCGGCGGGCGACCGATCACGACCACGCGGCCACACCGGCCGATGGCGCGCACGCCGTCGTGGAACACGTGATACAGCGCGTCGAGGCCGTCGATCGACGCAATGCCCGTGGCATCGAAAACGATGCCGCCAATGCGATCGAACGCGTCGCCGTCCTTGCCCGTGGGCTCAACAAAGCGGCCGGTGATCTGCCCGTGCCGGTTGGCAGCGCCGAGCCATTCCGGATCGCTTTCATGAAAGCGCGTGGGTACGCCGGCCTCGGCAAACAGCGCGGCGAGCGTCTCACGCATGGAGCCACCCGGCGCCGCGCCCACCGGAAACGGCCCGACAAATTCCGGTTCCCCCGGCACATAACGGCGCAACGGCACGGGCTGTGGCAGGCCAAGGTTGGCCGACAGCCACTTGCCGAAACCGGAACCGACGAAATCGAGGTACTTGTCTTGCATCGTTGTTGTTGTCGTTTGTCAGGCCCCTGGGCCATCAGGCTGCGTGGCGCTCGGCAGCCTGCAGGGCATCGAGCGCATCCTTGCGGCGCTGCAGGTCGGCCATCAGGTTGAAGTCGGGCGGGAAGTCGTCCACGGCGACTGCGTGCTCGCCGTAGCGCGCGTAGTCGCACAGTTGTTTGCGTTCGCCTTCGTCGATGAGGTTTTGTGCGACGGCTTGCGCGGTCCAGGCTTCGAAATCGGGCAGGCTTTGTGGCACCGGCGGCAGCTTGCCAGCGCGGATGGCCGGCTTCAAGCGTTGCTCGATCGCGTCCACCGCGGGTTGCAGGCGGAAGGCCGCTTCGCCATAGGCGATGGGGTCGACCTCGGGTGTCGGGCAGTACGAGTCTGCCAGCAGGCGATCGCGCACTGCGCCCGGCGTTTGCATCAGCTCGGCAACCTGCGCAGCCAGCGCATCCGACGGCCTGCGATACGGCGTGCCGAACGGGAAGATCAGCACACGCAGCAGCGCCGCGATGCCCGCGTTCGGGAAGTTGGCCAACACGCCGTCGAGCGCATCGTGCGCCTTCACCAGCGCGTCCTGCACCGACCAATGCACGAGTGGCGCGTCCTCGGCGGGGCGGCCCTCATCTTCAAAGCGCTTGAGCGTGGACGAGATCAGGTACATCTGCGAGAGGATGTCGCCCAGCCGCCCCGTGATGCTTTCGCGGCGCTTGAGTGTGCCGCCCAGCGTGAACATCGACACATCGGACAACAGCGCCAGCGCGGTCGAGAATCGGTTCACGGCTTGGTAATAGCGCTGCATTTCCGGTGCGGCATTGCCCGGCGCACTTGCCGCGCGCCCGCCGGAGAGCGCATGCAGGAACGCACGCACCAGGTTGCCCGCGATGAACGCGCCGTGGCCGAACAGCGCTGCATCGAACGCACGCAGCGTCTCGGGGGAATAGGCGCCTTGCGCGGCCGTCATCTCGCGCAGCACATACGGATGGCAGCGGATCACGCCCTGCCCGAAGATGATCAGGCAGCGCGTCATGATGTTCGCGCCTTCCACCGTGATGGCGATCGGCACTTGCTGATACGCACGCGCCAGGAAGTTGTTCGGCCCCATGCAGATGCCTTTGCCGCCGACGATGTCCATCGCATCGGTCACCACATCGCGCGCACGTTCCGTGACGTGGTACTTGGCAATGGCGGAGATGACCGAGGGCTTCTCGCCCAGGTCTACGGCCAGCGCAGACAGACGCCGCGCGGCATCCATCATGTACAGGTTGCCGCCCATGCGGCCGAGCGCCTCCTGAATGCCCTCGAACTTGCCGATGGGCGTGCGGAACTGGCGGCGCACGGCGGCATACGCACCGGTGCTGCGCACAGCCAGCTTGGCCATGCCCACGTTGGACGACGGCAGCGAAATCGCACGGCCCGCTGCCAGGCATTCCATCAGCATGCGCCAGCCACGGCCCACCTGCGCCTGGCCGCCAATGACCCAATCGATGGGAATGAATACGTCCTTGCCCCAGTTGGGGCCGTTCTGGAACACCGCGTTGAGCGGCCAATGGCGGCGCCCGATGTTCACGCCCGGATGCTTCGTCGGAATGAGCGCGCAGGTGATGCCGGGCTCCTTGTCGCTACCGAGCAAGCCATCCGGATCAACCGCGCGAAACGCCAGCCCCAGCACCGTCGCGATGGGGCCGAGCGTGATGTAGCGCTTGCTCCACGTCACGCGAAAGCCGAGCGTCTCGCGGCCTTCGTGCATGCCGCGGCAGACCACGCCCACATCAGGAATGGCTGCGGCATCAGAGCCGGCATACGCGTTGGTCAGCGCAAAGCAGGGAATTTCTTCGCCGCGTGCGAGGCGCGGCAGGTAGTGGTTTTTCTGCGCTTCGGTGCCGTAGTGCAGAAGCAGTTCGGCCGGGCCGAGGGAGTTGGGCACCATGACCGACACGGCTGCGGCGGAGCAGCGCGTCGACAGTTTCATGATGACCTGCGAATGCGCATACGCCGAGAAGCCTTTGCCGCCGTATTCCTTCGGGATGATCATGCCGAGGAAGCCGGCACGCTTCGCATAGGCCCATGCGTCGGGCGACAGGTCTTGCCAGATCTGCGTACTTTCCCAATCGTTGGCCAAGTCGCAGAGCTTTTCGGTTTCGACGTCGAGGAAAGATTGCTCTTCCGCCGACAGGCGCGGCGGCGGCGAAGACAGCAATCGCGACCAGTTGGGTCGGCCGGAGAACAGTTCGGCATCCCACCAGACGGTGCCCGCTTCAATGGCGTCGCGCTCCGTTTGCGACATCTCCGGCATGATCTTGCGGAACATCGCCAGCACCGGGCGTGCGATGAGGGCCCGGCGCAGCGGCTTGAGCGCGAGCACCAGCGCCGGCAGCACAAAGACGATGGCGAGTACCGTGGTCATCACCGGGCCCACCAGCCCCAGCCCAGCGCCGGCCACCAGCCACACGGCGGTCGCGACCAGCCAGGCGAATGCCGAGGCTTCCATGCTGGCGAGCCCGAGCACGCCGATGCAAAGCAGGACGATCCAGATCGTCGTCATGAGGGTCTCCATTCGATGCGTCTATGTGCCGGATGTCTCGAACACGGGCGGCACCTGCCAATTGCCCGAGCGACTCCCGTGCCCGCACACGGGAGATCGTGGCCGGGCCTGGGTTGTCAGGCGTTAGGGCTGCGCCAGGGGCGCATCGGATTGGCCGGGAAGATTGCGCGAGCTGCATTGCTGCGGCGAACGGCCAATGCCCGGGTGCGCGCGGAGGGCGCGGGGCCGTCGCCATCGCTGTCGTCACCGTGATGATCGTCGTGTGCATTGGCACCGAGATCGTCGTGGTCGTCTGCGGCGTCGTCGGCGCTTGCGCGTGCGGCGGGTGTGCGGCCGAACAGGTCACCGGCAAAGGGCGAGGCGGTGGTGTGCGTCGGGCTGCGTTCTGCGCTGCGGCCGTTGCCGTGCCCGACGTGGCGCCCGGAGCCGCCGTTGCCGCTGTCGTTGCCATTGGCGGCATCGTCCGCTTGCGCAACGGGCGTGGGCACCTGGGCTTCGGCCAGTTCGACCACCTGGTCGAGCGCACCGGCCTCGCCGGGCAGGGGGGCGTTGAGCGTGGCCACCACCAGCGCCGTCAGGCGTGCCAGCAGCGAGGCATCGTTCATCGTCTTGCCCTGCGTGAACAGCGGCAGCAGGTTGTTGAGGTCGTCCCCGGCCAGCACGCCGGCCAGTGCCTTGAGCGCAAAGTGCAGGCGCCAGCCCAGTTCTGCGCGCGGCAGGTGCGGCAGCGCACGCGAGAAGGCCTCGAAAAAGCGATCGAACACCAGCGCGTAGTGGCCGAGCAGATAGTTCTGCACGAACGGCGAGGTGTCGGAATACACGCGCCCCATCAGGCGCAGGAACGCAGGGCCGCCGGTGTCGGGGTTGCGCGCCATCTGCAGCGCCGGCACAAACAGCGCGCCGAGCACGTGGTCGCAGGTCAGTTGTTCCTTGGTCCAGCGTTCTTCGCACGCGGTCAGCAGCGCCAGCCGGCGCGTGTTGAGCGGGTCGAGCCTGCGCCCAAGCACCGACTGCATCAACGCTTCCTTGCTGCCGAAGTGATAGTTGACCGCAGCCAGATTGACCTTGGCGCGCGCCGTGATCTGCCGCAACGACATCGCCTCGTAGCCGAACTCGATGAACAGCAGTTCGGTGGCTTCCAGAATGCGGCCCTTGGTGTCTCCTGCTCCAGGACGTCCCATGTCTCCTACCTCGTTTTTTTAGGCCTGATATCGAGGTCGATTGCTGCAGTGCAGCGCTCGAACGTACGATTCAAACATGTGTATGGGGTTGCCCGGGCATGTTAGGAACAGACGTTTGAAAACGCCAAGCGCCCAATTCGAGCGGGGACTCTAGAGGAAGGAAGGTTGCCAAGCCAACGTATGAAACACGTGGCTTGGAAAGTGAGTGGGCGCAAACATCAAAAAGCTAAAGGAGGTCTGCGCCCCGGTTGGCGGGTCAGCCGGCCGGCTGATGGAGGGAGGTCAGGCCGCCAAAGAATGCGGCAGCGTTTTGTGCAAGGGTGGGGAGGTGATAGCCGCCTTCCTGGACGACCAGCGTCGGCAGCCCGATCGCGCCAACTGCATGGCCAAGCCGGCCGAAGCCCTGCGTCGAGACATCCACCTGCGATTGCGGGTCTTCGCGATAGATGTCGAAGCCGAGCGACAGCACCAGCGCATCGGGCTGAAAGCGTTCGAGTGCCGCAATCGCATCCCCGAGCTTGTCGAAGAACACCGATTCCGGCGAGCGATGCGGCATCGGCAGGTTCACGTTCAGGCCCAGGCCATCGCCCGCACCGCGCTCGTCGTCAAAGCCGGCGACGACCGGGTAGAAGTTGGTCGGATCGCCATGGATGGAGATGTACAGCACGTCGGCGCGGTCGTAAAAGATCTCCTGGATGCCCTGACCGTGATGCATGTCGGTGTCGAGAATGGCCACGCGCCTGAATTTGCCGCGCAGCGCCTGTGCGGCAATAGCGGCGTTGTTCAGATAACAGAAGCCGCCGGCTGCCTCGCGGCGCGCATGATGGCCGGGCGGGCGGCACAGCGCGTAGGCCGTGCGCTCGCCATGGAGGATGGCTTGCGCGCCGGCTGCTGCGCTCTGTGCGGACCAATACGCCGATCGCCATGTGTTCTCGCCGACTGGGCAACTGCCGTCTGCCAGGTAGCGGGCGGCCTGGGCCAGCACGCCGCGCAACGCATTGGGCTCGCGCACGAAGATGTTCGACATGACCTCGTCACCCCAGTCTTCGGGCAGGCGCAGCCAGTCGGCATGAGCGTCTTGCAGGAAGCGCAGATAGGGCTCGCCGTGCACGGCGGTGAGCGGCGCGATGCCGTGATCTTCGGGCCGCGCAATGGTAAAGCCGAGGTCGCGCGCCGCCTGCAGCAGATTCAGCGCGCGCTCCGGCACTTCCTGCGGCGTGCGCATCTTGCCGCGCGAGTAATAGCTCTGCGGATGGTGCAGAAGCTGTTCAGGGTGAAAGAACGTCAGCATGGGTAAAGCAAGGGTGGGGAGACTGTTATGCGCCGACTGCCTCGCCGGCAGTGGCACGGCCGCGCTGGCGCACATCGATGGCGGCAATGCACACCAGCGAGATACCGGCGAGCAGCGTGTAGAACACCGCTAGCGGCCACCATTCACCATGGAAGCGCTGCGCGAGGATGGTGCCGACCAGCGGCGTGAGCCCGCCCGCCACTGCGCCGCACACCTGATATGACAGCGAGATTGCCGAATACCGCACGCGCGTTTCGAACACGCCCGACACGAAGCCCGCAATGACCGAGTAGAAGCTCGCCATGCACACCACGGCCAGCGCAATGCCCAGCACCATCAGCGGCGCCTGGCGCGTCTGCACCAGCAGGAACATCGGATACGGCGATGCCATTGCCAGCAGTGCCATCAGCTTGAGGAAGCGTGCGCCGCCAAGCCGTTCCGCCAGCCATGCCGCCAACGGTTGGGCGAGGAACTGGATGAACGCGACCACAAACAGGCAATCGAGAATCAGCGTTTTCGACAGCGACAGATACTGCGTCGTGTACGCGATCATGAACGTGTTGGTGAAGTACACACCCGCAATGCCGATGGTGTTAGCGCCAATGCAAAGCAGCACCGGCACACGCGCCGTGCGCCAGACTTCGGCGATTGGCAGCTTGGCCGTCTTGCGCTGCGCCTGCACCTGCGCAAACTCCGGCGACTCATTCACGCCCAGGCGGATCGCCACGCCCACCAGCAGCAGCACAGAGCTGGCGAGGAATGGCAGACGCCAGCCCCAGTCCATGAACGCATCCTTCTCCATCGACGTGACGAGGCGAAACGCCAGCAGCGAGAGAATCAACCCGGCCGGGCTGCCCAGTTGCGCAAACGATGCGAAGAACGTGCGGCGGCCCTTGGGCGCGTGTTCGCCCGCCATCAGCACCGCGCCGCCCCATTCGCCACCGACCGCGATGCCCTGCACCACGCGCAGCAGCACCAGCAGCACGGGCGCGAGGGCGCCGGCGGTGGCATACGTCGGCAGCAGCCCGATACCGATGGTCGCCAGGCCCATCATCGTGAGCGTGATCATCAGCGCTTTCTTGCGACCGATGCGGTCGCCCCAATGGCCGAACACGATGCCGCCCAGTGGCCGCGCGAAAAAGCCCACGGCAAACGTGCCGAACGAAGCGAGCGTGCTGAGGAATGGATCGCCGCCCGGAAAGAACAGCGGCCCGAACACGAGCGCAGCGGCGGTAGCGTAGATGTAGAAGTCGTACCACTCGATCATGGTGCCGACAAAGGCGGCGGTGGCCGCGCGCGCAGGCTGGCGCCCGCCGGGTTGAGACGGTTGCATGGTGTAGCTCCTCACAGATTTTTTAGCCCGCCGCTTCAAGGCGACGATGCGTGTTTATTGCCGCTTGACGGGTATTAGTCAAATTCTGAATACTTATTGTTTGTATAAATTCAACTCATATTCGCCGCCATGGATCCGTCCGCTCTTGATCCCGCCCTGGTCAGCGACCGGCTTGACTGGAACCTGCTGCGCACCTTTCTCACCATCGTCCACGAGCGGAGCATCAGTCGCGCGGCGGTGCGGCTGCACATCACGCAGCCGGCGGTCAGCCTCGCGCTGCGGCGCCTTGAAGATCAGCTCGGCCACACGCTGATTGAGCGGCGCGGCTCGCACTTTCGCCTCACGCGCGTTGGCGAAGACGTGTTGCGCATCGCCACCGATGTCTACGGCAATGTGGCGCGGCTCGGCTCAGAGCTTGGTGAACCGCAAGACGATGTGAGCGGCGTGCTGCATCTGCTGACGGTCAGCCGCATCCAATCGGGCGTGTACGACGAATGCCTGGCGGCGTTCCATCGCCATCACCCGCGCGTGGATCTGCAGGTGGAAGTGATGCGCAGTACGGACATCCTCGATGCGCTTGCGCAAAAGCGGGCGGGCATTGGGCTGAGCCTGTGCCGCACGCCCGTCGAAAAGCTCGAGCGGCAACTGTTCCTGCGCCAGCGCTACGCCGTGTTCTGCGGGCGGCATCACGGGTTGTTCGGGCGGATGGGCTTGTCGATCAGCGATCTGCTCGGCGAGAACTTCGTTTCGTTCTTGAGCGACCAATTGGGCGATGCGCTATCGCCGCTGGCGGTGTTTCGGGATCAGCAGGGATTTACCGGTCGCATCGTCGCCACGTCTCCGAGCCTGGACGAGATCAAGCGGCTGGTGTTTGCGGGGTATGGGATTGGCTGCCTGCCGGAGCACATCGTGGCGGACGATGTGGCGCAGCAGCGCTTGTGGCGGCTGCCGCCTGAAGAGGGTGTTGCCGACATCGATCTGTACCTGATGTGGCACAAGGAGCGGCGTCTGGCGCCAGCTGAAGACGCGTTCCTCGCGCATTTCCGGCGGTATATGGCGCGGTATTCGTTGGCGGAGCGGCTGGGGGACGTGGTAAATGCGCCGTTGGCGGCATTGCGGGCGCCGGTGGGGTAAACACCATCACCTGTTAAACTAGCGCCCTTCTTGCAGTCCCCGGGGTCCAGTCGCCCCGTCACCTACCCAGGCTTTGTCCACGATTGGCGCACGAACGAATGCGCGGGACACGCCGGTCCAATCGCTTTTCCATGTCGTTTTCCGAACTCGGCTTGTCAGACAAGCTGGTACGCGCCGTGGCCGAACTCGGCTACGCAGAACCCACTCCGATTCAACGCCAGGCCATCCCCGCTATCCTCAAGGGCGGGGACCTGCTCGCCGGTGCCCAGACCGGCACCGGCAAGACCGCCGGTTTTACGCTGCCGCTGCTGCATCGCCTGTCTGCCTCGCAACCGAACAAAGTGCAGACGCCGCAGGGCATGCGCTTCCCGATCCGCGCGCTGGTGCTGACGCCCACGCGTGAGCTTGCCGCGCAGGTGGAAGAAAGCGTGCGCGCCTATGGCAAATACCTGCCGCTGAAGTCGATGGTGATGTTCGGCGGCGTCGGCATCAACCCGCAGATCGATGCACTCAAGCGCGGTATCGATATCGTCGTGGCCACGCCGGGCCGCCTGCTGGACCATGTGGGCCAGCGCACCATCGATCTGTCGCATATTGAACTGCTGGTGCTGGACGAAGCTGATCGCATGCTCGACATGGGCTTCATCCACGACATCCGCAAGATCCTCAACATCCTGCCGCCAAAGCGTCAGAACCTGCTGTTCTCGGCAACGTTCTCTGACGACATTCGCGAATTGGCCGATCGCTTGCTCGACAAGCCGGCGCTGATCGAAGTCGCGCGCCGCAACACGACGGCCGAGACGGTCGAGCAGCGCGTCTACCCGGTCGACCGCGAGCGCAAGCGCGAACTGCTGGCCAAGCTCGTGCGCGACAACGACTGGCACCAGGTGCTGGTGTTCACGCGCACCAAGCATGGCGCGAACCGCCTGGCTGAGCAGCTCACGCGCGACGGCATTCCCGCGCTGGCCATCCACGGCAACAAGAGCCAATCGGCACGCACGCGCGCGCTGACGGAATTCAAGGCCGGAACGCTGCGCGTGCTGGTTGCCACCGATATCGCCGCGCGCGGTATCGACATCGACCAACTGCCGCACGTGGTCAACTTCGACTTGCCGAACGTGCCCGAGGACTACGTGCACCGTATCGGCCGCACGGGCCGTGCCGGTGCGCAAGGCGAGGCGATTTCGCTGGTCTGCGTGGACGAGCATGGTTTGCTGCGTGACATTGAGCGCCTCATCAAGCGTGAACTGCCGCGCACCGTGCAGGAAGGTTTCGAGCCGGACCCAACCATCGCGGCGGAGCCGATTCCGAACGGGCGCAACTCGGCGGGCCGTGGCGGCAACGCGCGCGGCGGCCGCCCGGGCGGTGGGCGCAGCCAGCAGCCTCGCCAGGCCAGTGGCAACGCTGCGCCGCGCGAGCCGCGGGCCCCGCGTGAACCTCGCGAACCGCGTCGCGAGTCGAGCGGTAACGGTCAGGGTCAGGGTCAGAATCAAGGCCAAGGCCAAGGCCAGGGTCGCAATGGTGCCGGCAGCCGCCAACGTCAGGCGCAAGGTCAGCAGGGTCAACGTGACGGCCAAGCTGCGCCGAAGCCGCGCAATGGCCAATCGCAAGCGCGCGGCCAGCGCCAAGGCAATGGTCAAAGTCAGGGCCAGGGCCAGGGCAATGGGCAAGGCGCGCAGGGTGGCCAACAACGCCGCGCATCGAACACGCAAGCCGCGCAGCCAACCCACAAGGGGCAGCCGGCCAAACAGCCGTTCAACGGTCTGTTTGCCAAGGCTGCTGCGTTGCTCGGCGGCCGTAAAGCTTGACGTTCATGCACGACGACGGTCAGCCCGCATCAGCTGAAGCGCCCTACGACGGCCTGACGCCCGACAGCATCCTCGATGCGTTGGCGCAGGTCGGGCTGATGCCGGACGGCCGTATGTTCGCGCTCAACAGTTACGAAAACCGCGTCTACCAGGCCGGCGTGGAAGACAGCGCGCCGGTGGTGGTCAAGTTCTACCGCCCGGCCCGCTGGACCGAGGCGCAGATCGTCGAAGAGCATGCCTTCACGGCAGAACTCGCGGCGGCGGAAATCCCCGTGATCGCGCCGCTGGAAATCGATGGCCGCACGCTGCACACGTTCGAGCGTTGGTATTTTGCGGTCTTCCCGCGCTGCGCAGGCCGGGTGCCTGCCATCGACCGGGACGACACGCTTGAATGGATGGGCCGTTTCCTCGGGCGCATCCACGCCGTCGGGGCGCAGCGGCCGTTCATAGCCCGGCCCGCACTCGACATTGACACCTTCGGCGTGCAATCGCGCGATTGGCTGCTCGAACACGATTTCATCCCGCCCGATTTGTTGCCAGCCTGGCGCAGCGTTGCCGACGCTGCACTCGACGGCGTGCGCCGCTGCTACGACCGCGCCGGTGACGTTTCGCTGCTGCGTCTGCACGGCGATTGCCACGCCTCGAACGTGCTCTGGATCGAAGAGGCCGACGCCAAGCAGGGCGATCCGCTGCGCAGCGCTGGCCCGCATTTCGTCGATTTTGACGACAGCCGCACCGGCCCCGCCGTGCAGGACTTGTGGATGCTGCTCTCGGGCGATCGTGCCTCGATGCAATCGCAGCTCGCCAGCCTGCTGGCCGGCTATGAAGACTTCTGCGAATTCGACACGCGCGAGCTGTATCTGGTGGAAGCGCTACGCACGCTGCGCTTGCTGCATTACAGCGCATGGTTGGCGCGTCGCTGGAATGATCCGGCGTTTCCCGCCGCGTTTCCGTGGTTCAACACGCAACGCTATTGGCAGGACCGGGTGTTGGAATTGCGCGAGCAGATCGCGCTGTTGGACGAACCGCCGCTCTGGTGAAACCGAGCGGCGGTTTTTCTTTGCGACTGCGTAGACGCTCTACGCGAACTTGCCGGCCTGGAAGTCTCGAACAGCCTGGAAGATCTCTTCCTGCGTGTTCATCACAAACGGGCCGTATTGGGCAATCGACTCGTTCAGCGGCTTGCCAGCCACCAGCAGCACGCGTGCGTCTGCGTCTGCTGCACGGATGACCACACCGTCACTGCCTTCCGTGTTGGCGAGGATGGCCATCTGCTTGTCTTCCACGCGCTGCAGCCCGGCGTTGCCGGACGCTTCGGCATCGCCCACCAGCGCGCTGCCGCGGAACACGTAGACGAACGCGTTGTGCCCGGCCGGCAGCGGCTGCGCAAACGACGCACCCGCGGGCAGCGTGATGTCGAGGTACAGCGGCTGCGTCGCTTCACGCGTCATCGCACCTTGCACGCCTTGCGATTCTCCGGCAATCACACGCACGGCCACGCCGTCTTCCGTCGTGAACTCGGGAATCTCGTTCGACGGGATGTCGCGGTACCACGGCGTCGTCATCTTGTCGCTGGCGGGCAGGTTCAGCCACAGCTGGAAGCCTTCCATCACGCCATCTTCCTGCTCCGGCATTTCAGAGTGCACCACGCCGCTGCCGGCCGTCATCCACTGCACGCCGCCGTGTTGCAGCAGCCCTTCGTGGCCGGCGCTGTCGCGGTGGCGCATGCGGCCAGCGATCATGTACGTCACCGTTTCAAAGCCGCGGTGCGGGTGGTCGGGAAAGCCGGCCAGATAGTCGTTCGGGTCGTCGCTGCGGAACGCGTCCAGCATCAGGAACGGGTCCAGCCGACGTTGCAGGTTGTTCGTCAGCACGCGCGTGAGCTTCACGCCCGCGCCGTCCGAAGTGGGGCGGCCAGTGATGATGCGCTCCACGCGGCGGCCACGCTGCACTTGCGGTTGTACGAGGGTTTCCATGTTGTTCTCCTGAAATCGGGCATTTGTCATATGCCAAATGTAGGGTGGTTGCCCGGTTTGCACTAGTCGGTTATTGTGGGAAAAAATGTTGCTCCCGGCGAGACAATCACAATCCCAGGCCGGCGCGCGTCACTACAAGAAGAGGAAACCATGGATCTGAATCAATTGGCGCTGTTCGTGCGCGTGGTTGAAGCGGGGAGCTTCACGGCAGCGGCAACGCGGCTCGATTTGCCCAAATCGTCCGTCAGCCGAGGCATTGCGGCGCTTGAACAGGATTTGAACGTACGACTGTTACAACGCACCACGCGCACGCTGCATTTGACCGACGCCGGCCAGAGCCTGTATCAGGTGGCGTCGCATGCCCTGGAAGACATCGAACGCGCCACGACCTGCGCCGGCGAGCTGCAAGACCTGCCACGCGGCAAGGTGCGAATCACGTCTTCCGAAGACGTCGGCCGCCTGCTGGTGGCGCCCGTCGCGGCGCGCTTCATGCAGCAATACCCGGAGATCGATCTGGACGTGGTGCTGACGCCGCGCAATGTCGATCTGGTGCAGGAAGGTTTTGACCTTGCCGTCCGCGTCGGACGCTTGGCCGACAGTTCTCTCGTGGCGCGGTCGCTTGGCGTATTGCGCATCGGCTTATTCGCCTCGCCCGATTACCTGCAGCGCCGCGGTGCTCCGGCCACCGTGCAAGGGCTGGCCGACCATTGCTGCCTGGATTTTCGCGGCACCGGCCGCGGCGAAACGCAATGGCGCCTTGTTGGCCCCGATGGCCTGAAAACCGTGGCCGTGCGCGCCCGCCTGAATTCCGACAGCCTCATCTATCTGGAAACGTTGATTGCGTCGGGCGCCGGCATCGGCCCGCTGCCGCTGTACGCGAGTGCCGTGGCGCGTGCCAATGCACCGCTGCCTCGCCTCGTGCGTGTGCTGCCCGACTATGCGACCAGCGGAGAGCCGATCAACCTCGTCACGCCATCCGCGCGGTTCGTTCCCAAACGCGTTCGGTTGCTGATCGACATGCTGACCGAGTCGATTCGGCAAGAGCTGGAAAACGCTGATCCCACCTGAGGTGTCGCCGCCCCGACGCTGGGCGCGTCAAATGTTGTCACGACTGCTCCGGCTGGGTATTTAGCGCGGCATCATGCGCTTCGCATGTGCCGACCAGTACGTCGGGCCCTCCTTGACGTTATCCCGTAGCGTTGCAGTGTTTCCCCCCCGGTGCACTGCGACGCGTCTGGCACATGCGACCCTTGGGTGTTTCCGATCCCGTCACGTTGTGGGAAACACCGCCGCCCGGACCGCGTTGTCCGGGCTTTTTTTTGTCCACATTCCGCAGAGTGGATACGGCATTGCGTGGCTCAAGGGTCTTCACAAAATAGGACTCTTCTCATGGTTCGTAGCAAACCTCGCCATGAAAATTGCAGACACGTAACACATGCAACGGATCGCGCTGAACGCGACAGTTCGGGCGCTATCAACGCCCGTACCATCCGGCACGCATGTGCGCAATTTCCACGGAGCAGAACATGCGCATCGCCTTGCTTGAAGACGATCCCTTCCAAAGCGAAGTCATCGTCCAGATATTGACCCAGTCGGGACACGACGTGATGACCTACAGCGATGGGGCGACGTTGCTTCGCATGCTGGGGCGCTCGTCGTATGACATGCTGATCCTCGACTGGCACACGCCGGGCATGCTCGGTATCGACGTGCTGAGCGTGGTGCGCGGCCGCCACCGGGAAGTGCTGCCCATCCTGTTCGTCACAGCCGAAGAAGGTGAAAAGAGCATCGTGCGCGCACTCACACACGGCGCCGATGACTACATCGCCAAGCCGTTCCGCATTGCCGAGTTGCGCGCGCGTGTCGATGCTCTGCTGCGCCGGGCGTATCCGATTCCGTATGGCCGCCTGCCGTTCGCGGTGGGGCCGTACTACTTCAACCCTCAGCGCCAGCAGGTCACGCTGCACAGCGAGCCCGTTACGCTGACGGCCATCGAATTCCAGCTGGCGTTGCTGCTGTTCTCGAACGTGGGACGCACGCTGTCGCGCGATCACATCTTCGGGCAGGTGTGGGGCCGTAATTCTTCGGAGTACACGCGCACCATCGATAGCCACGTGTCGCGCATCCGCATGAAGCTGAACATCGAGCCGGAGAACGAGGTGCGCCTGGTGGCCGTGTACAAGCACGGCTATCGCGTGGACCATCTGAAGCCCGCGGACGACATGAATGGGCTGTCGGACATGGACGTCGCGTCGTACGGCGTCTGAACGCGGGCCGATCGCGCAACCCAGAATGGGCGCCATCGCTGAAACGCGGCGGCGCCCATTTTATTTTCTATCGACTGGTATGCTCGATGCCTCTCATTCTTTGGGCGAGGCCGGTGTGCCACTTGTCAATCTCAATGCAGAAGCCGATGCGTTGCCGCGCGCATGGTCGTCTCGCGTGCTGGAGCGTTTTGGCGGCGGCAACTTCAAGGTGTTGCGCATGGACGGCACGCCGTATCCCGACGAAGTGCACGACTATGCCGAGGGACTGCTGGTGATCGATGGCGAGCTGCGCCTGCGCATTGACGGCGAAGCGGTAACGGTGTCGCGCGGCGAGCTGTATGTGGTGCCTGCTGGTGTGCCGCACAGCGTGGACGCCGGCAGCGCGGGCACGTTGGTCATTCTGGACGTGTAAGCGGGGCGTCGCGTGCTTCCGCGAGTTGCTTGATCCGCTGCAGCATCATCCGGCGGATCAGCCCGCTTGGGATGCGGATCAGCACCCAGTAAGGCGTGAAGCGGCGGCGTGCCGTTGTGTTGGAGCAATGCACGCACGTGCGCGTGGTCAGCAGCGTGCCGGCGACGTCGGGTTCGGCGACGAACGTCATGACCAGCTTGGCGATGTTGGGCTCCGAGAACGCGCGAAATGCGCCGGCTTCAACCCGGACGAGCCCACCCGCGGATTCCCAGAAGCGGCCGACCAGGCCCAGCGCGAATTCGCGATCTCCATCGCGGCCGAGTACGGTGAAATCGTGCAGACCGAATCCGGCATCGATACGTCGCACATTGGGCTTGCCCATTGCGGCGGCGATGCGCGCCGGGATGGCGCGCAAGTGCAGAAACATTCGGGCCAGCGGGAAATCGGTAACGTCAAGCTGCGAAACCATGTCGAGCACGCGCCCGGGCGCGGCATTGACGCGTATGTTGTGCTGCTCGCTGAACTGATGCTCCGGAAGGAAGGTGTGCAGCAGGCTCATGGTGATCGGTGGCGTGGTGTCATGCCTGCGGTTCCTCACTGGCAGTCGTGGAAGCAGTGGCTGGGGCGAATGCGGCGTCGCGAGCAGGCGGTTCTGCCAGGCTTCGTTTCATCAGCCATGCAACCCCCGGGATGCGCAAACCTGTGGCGAACACCACGTCTCGCATCCAGCCTCCATATTCGGACTGGAAGCACGGCGTGAGTGCTCGGCTCAGCGTCTGATAGGCCTGCACGGTACGCAGACGCCGGGCGTGATAGGCGAGGGCGCCATCGGTGGGGCCATGCACTTGCACGCACGCGGCAAGTGCCAGGGCATCCTGCGCGGCCAACGTGGTCCCCAGGCCGAGCTGCGGGCTCATGGCATGCGCGGCATCGCCGATCACGCAGTAGGGCGGTTTGGCCAGCGCGCGCGGCCATGTGTGGCGATATACGGCAAAAGGCATATCGTCGTGCGAGCCAATCTGTTCGACCATGGGCGCGGCTTGCGGCCACAGGCTCAGCACATGCGCCTTCCACTGTGTGATGTCGGTCTGGCGCCAGGCGCTGACAGCATCACCGGGCAGGCTCCAGAACATCGACAGGCGTGTGCGGGTGCCGTCCACTTCGGTAGGCAGCAGGCCCATCATCTCGCGCGTGCCGCGAAAGCGCTGCTGCAGCACGCGCGGGTTCCAGCCATCCACCCATCCTTGAAACCACAGCGTGCCCCATCGGTAGGTGCTGGACGGGCCGGCCAGGCCTGCGGACTCACGCAGCGCAGACGCCGCACCATCGGCAATCACAAACAGGTCGAAGATTGATTCGCCCTGTGCGTGCATGACCCGTGCACGCGAGCCATCAAGAAGCAGTTGCTGGATCGCACAACCAAAGTGGAACGATGCGCCCGCGTGCAACGCGGCGTCGTACAGCATGGATGACAACGCGTGCCGTGTGACGGCGCGGCCGGGCGCATCGGCGTAGTCAATGTCGAGCAGGCGCCAACCGCGATGGCTCAGGCCGATCAGCCGGTCGATTGGTGCGCCGATGCCCTCCAGCTCGCGGCCGACGCCAAGTGCCTCCAGCGCGCGGATACCCTGCGGCTGGATCAGCAGGCCCGCGCCCATGGCGGTCAGCTGCGGGTGCTTTTCGAAGACGTGCACGTCGTGCCCCTGGCGGGCAAACGCGATGGCGGCGGCGAGGCCGGCGTTACCGGCGCCGGCAATGCCGATGGTCAGCGGGCGGGGTGCGGTCATGAAGCGTGGCAGATCGTTTGCTCAGGATGATAACGATACGGCACGCACGTTAAGGCTGTTCGTGCACGCTGCGGAGATAATGCGCAGACCTCACGCCCACTACCCCACCCGGATGCGCCATGCAGATCAAATGGCTGGAAGACTTCAAGGAACTCGCCAAGACCCGCAGCTTTAGCCGCGCTGCCGAGAACCGCAACGTCACGCATCCCGCATTCGGCCGGCGGATCAAGGCGCTGGAAGAATGGGTGGGCACCGCGCTGGTCGAGCGCAGCGAGCATCCGGTCACGCTCACGGCGGCGGGGCGCTTGTTTCTGGATGCCGCGGCCAATGCCGTCGATGGCTTGAACGATGCGCGTTTGCTACTGCGCGAGGCGCAATTGCCGGTGGCGCTCAAGATCGGCACAGGGCGCACGCTGGCGCGCACCTTCGTCCCCGGCTGGTATGAAACGCTGGCACGCCAGCGCGGCGTGTTTCCGCTTAGCGTGACGACGGGCGGCACGCAGGAAGGCGTACTCGCACTTGCCGATGGCACGGTCGATTTGCTGATCGCTTACGCCAGCCCGCAGGCCGATGCGCTGCTCGATCCGCGCAAGTACGACCATTGCACGCTGGGCAGCGAGACGCTGGTGCCGGTGAGTGCGCCCGACAAGCGTGGTCGTGCCCGGTTCACGCTGCCGGGCTCGGCCGCCGCACCGCTGCCATGGTTGGCCTTCGCGCGTGGGCTGACGTTGCGGCAGATGCTCGACAGCCACCTGGCCGCCGCCGATCGCAAGGCGCATCTGCAGCCCGTGTTCCAGGCGGATTTTTACGAGGCGGTGGAAGAGATGGCCCTACGGGGATTCGGCATGGCGTGGCTGCCGTATCGCTTGGCCAAGCCGCACCTGAATGCGGGTGAACTCCGCCCCGCCGGCGATGACGCCTGGCACATCCACGTCAACATCCGCATGATGCGGGTGCGCAGCAACCAGAGCGCACTGCTTGATGAGGTGTGGCAACTGGCCGTTGATAACGCCAGCAACAACGCCCGCACCGACCTCGCCTGAAGCGCATCGCAAAAAGCCCAACCTTGTGCCGAAACGGCACAAGCCGCCTGGGCACGGCACCTAGACTCCTCCGCAACCTTCGCCCGCCAGCGTTATTCAGCAAAACAGGCGGATCGGCACAGACCACGGGGAGACAACCATGCCAGCCCACACCCTCAACGCAAGCGGCGCATCCGCACGCGCCACCAACACCCATCGACATCCCTCGCCCTGGCGTGCCGTACTGGCGGCCAGCGTCGGCAACGCGCTCGAATACTACGATCTGCTGATCTACGGCTATTTCGCCATCACCATCGGCAAGCTGTTCTTCCCGACGGGCGACGCGTGGAGTTCGCTGATGCTCTCCGTCGGCACGTTTGGCGTGTCGTTCATCATGCGGCCGCTGGGCTCGATGGTGCTGGGCAGCTATGCAGACCGTGTGGGCCGCAAGGCTGCGCTGACGTGGTCGATTCTGTTGATGATGCTCGGTACCGCGATGATCGCGTTTGCACCGACGTATGCGTCGATCGGGGTGTGGTCGCCGGCCATCGTGATCGTGGCGCGACTGCTGCAGGGCTTCTCTGCCGGCGGAGAATTCGGTTCGGCCACGGCGTTCATGATCGAGCACGCCAACGGCAAGCGCATGGGATACAACGCGAGCTGGCAGGCCGCGACGCAGGGCCTTGCTACATTGCTGGCCGCGGGCTTGAGCGCATGGCTGACCTACGCGCTGACCACCGCGCAGGTGGAGTCATGGGGCTGGCGCGTGGCGTTCCTGTTTGGCTTGCTGATCGGCCCCATTGGTGTCTACATTCGTCGCCACACGCCTGAGACGCCCGAGTTCGTTGCCATGCAAGCCGAGGCGCAGGACGCGCCGCAAACGCATTCGCCGCTGCGCGATACGCTCACGCAGGGTTTGCCCGGACTGCTGCTGGGTGCGGGCGTGGTCGTGGCGGTCACCGCATTCAACTACGTGCAGAAGGTCTACATGCCGACCTATGCCATCAATCAACTCCACATCGCGACCAGTGCCTCGCTGGTTTGCACGATGATCACCGGCGCGATGCTGATGGTGATGGCGCCCGCGTTCGGCTTGCTGGCAGATCGTTTCGGCAGCATCCGTGTGGTGTCGATTGCGATGGTCGTGATTGCGCTGTCGACGTATCCGATGTTTGCTACGCTGGTCGCGCAACCGACGTTCTGGACGCTGCTGGTCATGCAGGCGATTGTGGGCGTGCTGTTGGCCGCCATCTTGGCGCCGTTGCCGGCGCTCTTGGCCGACATCTTCCCGACGCGCACGCGCGGCACGGGCCTGGCGCTGAGCTACAACTTGTCGGTAACGATCTTCGGCGGGTTCTCGCCGCTGATTGTCACGTGGCTGATTGGTGTCACGCACATCAAGACGTCGCCGAGCTTCTATGTGTTTGCGACCACGCTGATCAGCCTGGCCTCGCTGTGGATGCTGCGCGGACGCGCGCGTGCGCACTGAACCTGAACAGAACTTCTCGTCACACCGAAGGATTTCGCATGATGACCCTGGAGGCGCTGCGCGCCACGCTGCCGGTGTACCCAATTGAGCTGCAGAAGCCCGATATCCGCCGCTGGAAGACAGGCACGCACGGCATTGACTACGTGCACACGTTCGACAGCGACATGCCTGGGCCGCACCTCATGATCAACGCCCTCACGCATGGCAATGAGCTGTGCGGCGCGATTGCGGTGGATGCGCTGCTAGGTGCCGGCGTGCGCCCGGCACGGGGCCGGCTCACGCTGTCATTCGCCAATGTGGAGGCGTACGAGCGCTTCGATATGAACGATCCGGATGCCACGCGATTTATCGACGAAGACCTGAACCGCGTGTGGTCTGCCGACAAGCTCGACGGCCCCGGCAACACGCTGGAACTGCGTCGCGCGCGCGAGCTGCGCCCGGTGATCGACACGGTCGACTACCTGCTCGATATTCACTCGATGCACGAAAAAGCCGAACCGCTGATGTTGACGGGGCCACATGCAAAAGGCGTCGCGTTGGGCCGCCAGGTTGGCGCGCCTTCGCATCTGATGATCGATGCCGGCCATGCCGCCGGCCGCCGTCTTCGCGATTACGGCGGCTTTGGCGATGCCGCCAGCCCGAAGAACGCGCTGCTCATCGAATGCGGTCAGCATTTCGAGCGCGCGAGCCGCGATGTGGCGCTGGATGCGTGCGCGCGTTTCCTGGTGGCGCTCGGCACCGTCGATGCATCGGCGGTATCGGAATGGCTGGGGATTGCGCCCGCACTGGATGTGCGATGCATTCGTGTGACCGATCCGGTGGTCGCCAAATCTACGGCGTTCCGTTTTGCGGACGACTATCGCGGTATGGAAACCATCAAGCGCGCAGGCAGCGTCATCGCCTCCGATGGAGACCTGCAGATCGTCACGCCGTACGACAACTGCGTGCTGCTGCAGCCATCGTTGCGGCATCTGGCGCCGGGGGTGACCGTGGTGCGGTTGGGCAAGCCGGAGGGGATGGCCTAATCGCCCAGCATGGTGCGCAATGTGCCGAGCACGACCTGCCGGCAGTTGCGCACCATCTTTTCTTCGGGATCTCGATAGCCGGTTAGAAGCCACGCTGCACCGACGTTGGTCAGGGCACCCACGAGCGCAAGACCGATGATGCGTGGATCGGCGCGCGGCCCGGCATCCTCGTGATTGTGGGCGCCGGGCAGTTGGGCATTCGCCATGATCTGCCTGCCGAACTCCAGCAGGTTGCGCTGGTAGGTTGCGTCCGTTTCCGGGCTCACGCCCATCACTTCCAGAAGCAGCACGCGCGCTGCGCACGGCTCTCGCAGGAACGCGAAAAACGCGTGCAGGCCGGCGTCGATACGAGCTTCCAGCGTGCCTTCCGCAGCGGCGGTGGCTTCTGACACCTGCGCGCGCAAGTCTTCGGCATGTTGCTGGTAGGTCGCGCGCAGCAGGGCTTCGGTACTGTCGAACGCGGCGTAAAAGTACCGGTCATTGAGCTTCGCTTCCTGGCAAATCGCGCGCACGGTGGTCTTGCGAAAGCCCGCCGTGCCGAAGACGCGCGTGCCGGCGCGGATCAACGCATCCCGGCGTTCTGCGGCACGTGCTTCTGGCGCCACACCGCCATATGGGCGGCCTTTCTTGGCGGGCGCGTCGGCTGTTTCAAATGTTTTCTCCATTTCGCTATTTGACGTCAGGACGTCCAAAAATTAAAGTGGTGACGAATCACACCACATTTAGTGCGAAATTTGCCACGCCTGCCCCCAAGGCTGCAAACAGGAGACCGCATGGATACGACGATGGAGCGAAGCGCCAGCCCGGGCGCGCCCCGCAACCTGGCGACCGCGCCGGATACAGATCTCGACGTACTCATCGTCGGTGCGGGGCTATCGGGCATTGGCGCTGCGTATCACCTGCGCGAGCGTTGTCCGTCGGCGCGTTTCGCCATCCTGGAAGGGCGCGAAACCATCGGCGGCACGTGGGACCTGTTCCGCTATCCAGGCATCCGTTCCGACTCCGACATGTTCACGCTCGGCTACAGCTTCCGGCCGTGGCATAGCAGCAAAGCCATTTCCGACGGCCAGACGATTCTCGATTACATCCGCGAGACCGCACGTGTCTTCGGCATCGACAAGTCGATCCGCTTTCGTCACAAGGTGACGGGTGCAAGCTGGGATTCCGCCGCTGCACGCTGGACCGTCCAAGCGCTGCGCAGCGATGGCGCCCGCGAGGAACCGGTGCAGTTCACTTGCAAGTTCCTCTACATGTGCAGCGGCTATTACGACTACGAAGAAGGCCACGCGCCGACGTGGCCCGACATGGATCAGTTCCGGGGGCGCATCGTCCATCCGCAGCATTGGCCGAACGATCTCTCATACGCTGGCAAGCGCGTGGCGGTGATCGGCAGTGGAGCTACGGCCGTCACGCTGGTGCCAGCGATGGCAGGCACCGCGCAGCACGTGACGATGCTGCAGCGCTCGCCTACATATATCGTCTCGCGGCCGGAACAGGATGCCGTGGCCAACACGTTGCGTCGCTGGTTGCCGTCGGGCCTCGCTCACCGGCTGGTGCGCACCAAGAACGTGCTGCTGACGATGTACTTCTACAGCCTTGCGCGCCGCAAGCCCAAGGCATTCAAAGACTTCATCATCCGGATGGCCGGCAAGCAGATCGGCCCCGGCTTCGACGTGCGCAAACACCTCACTCCGCGCTACAACCCATGGGACCAGCGCTTGTGCCTTGTGCCCGACGGCGATCTGTTCAAGACGATCCGCGCGGGCAAGGCGTCGATTGCGACCGACGAGATCTCGCGCTTCACGCCCACCGGCCTGCAGCTCAAGAGCGGCGAGCATCTAGATGCCGACGTGATCGTCACAGCCACAGGGCTCAAGTTGAAGGTGCTGGGCGGGGCGGCCATCAGCGTCGATGGGCGCGCTGTGAATCTGGCAGAGACGGTCTCGTACAAAGGCATGATGTACAGCGGCGTGCCGAACCTCGCGTCGTCGTTCGGCTATACGAATGCGTCGTGGACGCTCAAGGCCGAGTTGATCGCGCAGTACGTTTGCAGGCTGCTCAACCACATGCAGTCCAACGGGTTTGATACCTGCGTGCCACGTCTCGATGACGAAGCCATGGGCCGCGAGCCCGCCGTCGATCTGACGTCTGGCTACATCCAGCGTGCTGCTGCCATCCTGCCCAAGCAGGGCGACAAGCAGCCGTGGAAGTCGTATCAGAACTACGCACGCGATCTGATGATGCTCAAGTTCGGCACGTTGGCCGACAGTGCCATGCAGTTCGAACGCCGCGCGCAGCCGATCGGCGCCGCACAGCCCGCTTAACCGCCTCCCGCATCGGGGAAACTATGACCAGCACCATTCTTGGCGTCATCGCATTTGCACTCCTGGCGCCTGTTGCGTTTACGTTCTTCATCGCACGCCGCGTCACAAAGGGGTTTCCGCCCGAAGGCAAGTTCATTGATGTCGGGGCAGACCGCGTGCATTACACCGATCGCGGCCAAGGCCCCGCCATCGTGTTCGTGCATGGCCTGTGCGGCAACCTGCGCAACTTCGCGTATCTGGATATGGATCGGCTTGCGCGCTCGCACCGCGTGATCGTGATCGACCGGCCGGGGGCGGGGCGGTCCGTGCGCGGGGTGGATTCACCCGCCAACATCTACGCGCAGGCGCGCATGGTCGCGCAGTGCATCGAGAAGCTTGGGCTCGACAAGCCGGTGCTGGTGGGGCATTCGCTTGGTGGGGCGATTTCACTGGCGGTGGGGCTGAACCATCCGCAAGTCGTTCGCCGGCTCGCGTTGATTGCACCGCTCACGCATGCAGAAAGCACGCCGCCCGGTGCGTTCAGGGGCCTGGTGTTGCCGTCGCCGCTGGTGCGCAGGCTGGTGTCGTGGACGCTCGCGATTCCCCTGTCGATCATCAATTCTCGCAAGGCCATCGCGGCGGTGTTCGCGCCTGAGACCATGCCGAAGGATTTCCCGTTCAAGGGTGGCGGCTTGCTGGGGCTGCGTCCGCATGTGTTTTATGCGGCATCGGCGGATCTTGTCTCCGCGCCGGAAGATCTGCCCGACATGGAACGCCGCTATGCCTCGATGACGGTGCCTGTCGACATGCTGTACGGTCGCGGTGACCGCATTCTCAACGTCAAACGCCAGGGCGAAGCACTCAAACAGAAGCTCGACCGCGTGAACCTGCGCATCATCGAGGGTGGCCATATGCTGCCCGTGACGCAGCCGGCGTTGACGACGGATTGGGTGTTGGCGGTTGCCGCTGCTGCGCCTGCGCAAGTCGAGGCGCTTGCCTAACCTGGGCCCCTGTGCGGGGCTAGGGATGCGCGGAAGCAGCAGAAAAGCAAAAAGCCCTGCCGAAGCAGGGCTTTTTGGTATTTGGTGGCGAATCAGGGACTCGAACCCCGGACCTGCGGATTATGATTCCGTCGCTCTAACCGACTGAGCTAATTCGCCGAAGAAGCGGGATTCTACCGTCTTCGGCGAATATGTCAACCCCCTATCTCAATCATTGCGGTAGATATCCACATCCTTGGTTTCGCGCACGAACAGCACACCGATCACGAAGGTGATGGCCGCGATCCAGATCGGGTACCACAAACCGTGATAGATATTGCCGTTCTGGGCCACCAGGGCGAACGAGATGGTCGGCAGCAGGCCCCCGAACCAGCCGTTGCCGATGTGATACGGCAGCGACATCGACGAGTACCGGATGCGTGTCGGGAACATCTCGACCAGCATCGCCGCGATCGGGCCGTAGACCATGGTCACGTAGATCACCAGGATCACGAGGATGACGAGCACCATGATGGTGTTCATCTGGGCGGGATCAGCCTTGGCCGGGTAGTTGGCCGCCTTGAGCGACTCGCTCACCTGCTTCTTGAAGTCGGCGATCTTGGCCTTGCTGTCGGCGTCGAAGTTCTGGCCGTCTGCCGTGCGGGTGGCGTTGAGCGAGGTGATCTGCTTACCCGCAATCGACACCGAGGCGACTGTGCCGGCCGGGCCGTCAACCGTCTCGTAGCTGGCCGACGATTGCGCCAGCGTGCGCTTGGCGATGTCGCACGACGAGCGGAAGTCCACCTCGCGGGCGATCGGGCTGCCTTGGAACGAGCACTCCTTCGGGTCGACCGTGATGGTGATCTGCGCGGTCTGCTGGGCGCGCTCCAGCGCCGGGTTGGCGTAGTGCGTGAGCGCCTTGAACAGCGGGAAGTACGTCAGCACCGCCAGCAGGCAGCCGGCCATGATGATCTTCTTGCGACCGATGCGGTCAGACAGCGAGCCAAAGAACACGAAGAACGGTGTGCCGATGGCAAGCGCCACGGCAATCAGCACGTTGGCCGTGAAGGCGTCGACCTTCAGCACCTGCGTGAGGAAGAACAGCGCGTAGAACTGGCCCGTGTACCACACCACAGCCTGGCCGGCGGTCAGGCCGAGCAGCGCCAGAATCACGATCTTCAGGTTGCGCCATTGGCCGAAAGCTTCCGTCAGCGGGGCCTTGGAGGTCTTGCCCTCGGCCTTCATCTTCTGGAACGCGGGCGACTCGCTCATCGACAGACGGATGTACACCGACGTTGCCAGCAGCAGGATCGAAACCAGGAACGGAATACGCCAGCCCCAGTCGTCGAACGCCTTGCCGGTCAGTTCGCGCACGGCCAGGATGACGATCAGCGAGAGGAACAGGCCCAGCGTGGCCGTCGTCTGGATCCACGACGTGTAGGCACCGCGGCGGCCGTGCGGGGCATGCTCGGCGACATACGTGGCGGCGCCACCATACTCACCACCCAGCGCCAGACCTTGCAGCATGCGCAGCGCGATCAGAATGACCGGCGCGGCGACGCCAATCGTGCCATACGACGGAAGCAGACCGACGACGAATGTCGACGTACCCATGATGACGATGGTCACCAGGAACGTGTACTTGCGCCCGATCATGTCGCCCAAGCGGCCGAACACCAGCGCGCCGAACGGGCGCACCAGGAAGCCGGCGGCAAACGCCAGCAGCGCAAAGATGAAGCCCGCCGTGGGGTCCAGGCCCGAGAAGAACTGCTTGGCGATGATGGCCGCCAACGAGCCGTAGAGATAAAAGTCGTACCACTCGAACACCGTCCCCAGCGACGAAGCGAAGATGACCTTCTTCTCCTCCTTTGTCATGGGCGCGGGCTGCACACGCCCAGCGGGCGCGTTCGGTGCACTTTGCACGGTTGCCATGTTGTCTCCTGTTTTTTTTCGTAGGTCGTCCCGCTGGGCATGGACATGACAACGCAAACGCTCTTCGCCCGCGGAAGTGTCAACGATTGTGGGAGCCGAAACTTACGGCGTTCTGACAAGCATGTGCTTTTCAATGCACGCGAGCGGCGGCCTAGATTTCAAGAAAATCAAGCACTTGGGCTCGTCTCGGTCCTTCGGTGCGCTGCGTGCGCTGCATCATCCAACAGCCGCCTTGTGCCGGCAGTGCCAACCGGTATGTGCACCTCCTGCGAATGTGCATACGCACAAGATGCACGCGTTTTGCCACCGTTGTTTGGGGCGACGGGAGTTGGCCCGCGACCCCTTTGCCGCTGGAGGTTGCGCATTGTTTCTTGCGTTGTTTTGCAGCGCTAGGGAAAACCACTATCGCAGTAAACCGCCACGGACGGCGTGAGTAAGAGTTCAGTCAGTTTCGCTATCCAGAATCGCCGCACACATTCCAAAAGCAAACCAGGAGACAGGCGATGCAGGATGGATTGGTAGGAAAAATTGAGGCGCATCCGAAATATGCGCAGCTCAAGCAGCGGCGCAACAAGCTCGGAATCGTTCTGACAGTGCTGATGCTTGCTGTGTACTACGGTTACATCGCGCTGATCGCGTTCGATAAGGCGTTTCTCGCCAAGCCGGTGGGTACAGGTGTGACGAGCGTAGGCGTGCCCGTCGGTATGGCGGTCATCATCTTCACGGTCGTCATTACCGGCATCTACGTGCGCCGGGCCAACAGCGAATACGACCAACTGACGCAGGACATCCTGAAGGACGTCGCCAAATGAAAAAGATGCTTTCGATCCTGCTGGTGGCGCTACTGGCCGCTGGCGCCTGCGGAGCAGCTCTGGCTGCCGGCGGCGATGTCGGACAGACCGCCAAGCAGGAAACCAACACCACGGCCATCGTGCTGTTCGCCGTGTTCGTGGCCGGCACGCTGTGGATTACGAAGTGGGCTGCCAAGCGTACGCGCTCCGCGGCAGACTTCTATACGGCGGGCGGCGGTATCACCGGTTTCCAGAATGGCCTGGCCATCTCGGGCGACTACATGTCGGCAGCGTCCTTCCTGGGCATCTCGGCGGCCGTGATGACCTCCGGCTACGACGGCCTGATCTATTCGATCGGTTTTCTGGTCGGCTGGCCGATCATCACGTTCCTGATGGCCGAGCGGCTGCGCAACCTCGGCAAATTCACCTTTGCAGACGTGGCGGGCTACCGGTTTGAGCAAGGCCCCATCCGCAGCTTTGCCGCAGTTGGCACGCTGGTGGTGGTGGCGTTCTACCTGATCGCTCAGATGGTCGGTGCAGGCCAGCTCATCAAGCTGCTGTTCGGGCTGGATTACTGGATCGCGGTGGTCATCGTCGGCGCGTTGATGATGGTCTATGTGCTCTTCGGCGGTATGACCGCAACCACCTGGGTGCAGATCATCAAGGCGTGCATGCTGCTGGCCGGCGTGACCTTCATGGCGATCATGGTGATGGCGCAGTACGGCTTCAGCTTTGAAGCGCTGTTCGCCAAGGCCGTGCAGGTCAAGACCGCCATTGCAGCCAATGCTGGCAAATCGCCCGATGAGGCTGCCAAGATCGGTCTGTCTGTGATGGCGCCGGGCGGCTTCATCAAGGATCCGATCTCGGCTATCTCGTTCGGTATGGCGCTGATGTTTGGCACCGCTGGTCTGCCGCACATTCTGATGCGTTTCTTCACGGTGCCCGATGCCAAGGAAGCACGCAAATCGGTCTTCTGGGCAACCACCTGGATCGGCTACTTCTACATCCTGATCTTCATCATCGGCTTTGGTGCGATCACGCTGGTGTTGACGAACCCTGAGCTGTCCGACGTGGCCAAGGGCATCATCAAGGGCGGCGCGGGCACGGCCAACATGGCAGCCGTGCTGGTGGCCAAGACGGTCGGCGGCGATGTGTTCTACGGCTTCATCTCGGCCGTGGCCTTTGCCACGATTCTGGCGGTGGTGGCGGGGCTCACGCTGTCCGGTGCCTCGGCGGTGTCGCATGACCTCTACGCCACGGTCTTCAAGAACGGCAAGGCCAACAGCGCAGATGAACTCAAGGTGTCGCGCATCACCACGCTGGTGCTCGGCGTGATTGCCGTGTTGCTCGGCATCGCTTTCGAGAAGCAGAACATCGCGTTCATGGTGTCGCTGGCGTTTGCGGTGGCGGCGTCTGCCAACTTCCCGGTGTTGTTCCTCTCGATGCTGTGGAAGGGCTGCACCACCCGCGGTGCGGTCATTGGCGGGTTCCTGGGGCTGATCTCGTCGGTGGGTCTGACGATCGTTTCGCCGTCGGTGTGGGAAGCCACGCTCGGTTATCCGAAGGGCTCGGCGTGGTTCCCGTACACGTCGCCCGCGCTGTTCTCGATGACGATCGGCTTCGTGGGCGTGTGGCTGTTCTCGGTGCTGGACAGCAGCGTTCGCGCCAAGAACGAGAAGGCGTCGTTTGCCGCACAGCAGGTTCGCTCGGAAACGGGCCTCGGCGCGGCTGGCGCGTCGGGTCACTGATCGGCAATTCGCCACGCTGATGGGAGGCGGGTGACGCGATTGCATCGCCCGCCTTCAAGGCAACCATGCCCAGCGCTTTCAACTTCGCCGTCTGGCCGTTCGATTGCCTCAATCAGGACGAGCAGCGCCTGGTGCGCGATGCCGTCGACATCGGCTATTACCCGGAAGGGCAGACCATCCTCGATACGGGTGCCGCGCCGCTGCACCTGTTCCTGATCATCAAAGGTCACGTCGCCCAG
Organism: Ralstonia chuxiongensis; assembly: GCF_024158925.1. Classification (NCBI taxonomy): domain Bacteria; kingdom Pseudomonadati; phylum Pseudomonadota; class Betaproteobacteria; order Burkholderiales; family Burkholderiaceae; genus Ralstonia; species Ralstonia chuxiongensis. The sequence goes on from NZ_JAMYWC010000002.1 coordinate 843,510, forward strand.
TACGACGGCGACGAGCTGATTGCCACCTATGGCCCCGATGATTGCTTTGACGGCCGGGCGCTGGTAGCCGGCAAGGCAAGCAGCCGCTTCGTTGCTGCTGAAGAAGTGGTGGCCTATCAGGTGGCACGTCAGGCGGTGCGTGACCTCATTGCCGCCAACGCCACTTTCGGTGCACTGCTTTTTTCCGATCTCGGCAGCAAGCTCAGCGCCATTGCACAGCGGCAGAGCATGGAGACGATGCAGTCGCTGGCCGTCTCTCGCGTGAGCGATGCCTTCATCCGGCCCGCCCATTTTGTGGATGCCGACACGGACGTGGTTTCCGTGGTCAAGCTGTTCCAAGCCCATAACACCTCGAACGTGCTCGTGCGCGACGGCACCAGCAGCCCGCCGCGCGTGGGCATCTTCACGCGTAGCTCCTTGCAGCGCGCCGTCCTGCAAGGCACACCGCTGGATCGTCTGCCGGTGGGGCAGATGAGCCAGTTCTCGCTCATCACGGTGCCAGCCTCCGCGCAGATCGGCGACGCCCTGACGCTGATGCTGCGCCATCGTGTGCACCGACTGGTCGTCACGCACGGAGATGAGATTCTCGGTTTGCTGGAATCACTGGATGTGTTCAGCTTTCTGGCCAACCACTCGTATCTGCTGACGGTGCAGATCAACCTAGCCCAGGACTTGGACGCCCTCGCGCAGGTGGCTGCGCAGATCACGCGGATGGTCGCGCTGCTCACGCGTGGCGGCTCGCGCGTTGACCACGTCGCCAGCCTCGTGCGCGAAATCAACGCGCGGCTGTTTGAACGGGCCTGGCAGATGATCGCGCCCCCGGAACTGGTGGCAAACAGTTGCCTGTTCGTCATGGGCAGCGAGGGGCGTGGCGAGCAGTTGCTCAAGACCGATCAGGACAATGCGCTGGTGCTGCGCGATGGTTACGTGCCTCCCGCGGATCTGCAGCGCATCGTCACGCGCTTCTCCGATGCGCTAGCCGCGTTCGGCTACCCGCCTTGCCCCGGCGGCATCATGCTCAGCCGGCCCGAGTGGTGCATGAATGCGAGCGACTTCGCGCGGCGCATTCGCGAATGGCTGATCCTGCCCAGCCCCGAGGGCTTGATGCATCTGGCAATCTTCTTCGATGCCCATGCGGTGTGCGGCGATGCCGCCTTGCTCAAACAACTGCGGCGGACGTTGCTGGAGCTGACCATCGACAATGACGCCGTACTTGGCCGCTTTGCCGCTGCCGTTGAAGCCTTCAGTGCCGCGCCGGGTTGGCGCGATCGCCTGCTCGGGTTTGGCGATTCCGATCCCGTGCTCGACGTGAAGAAGGAGGGCATCTTCCCGATTGTCCATGGAGTGCGCAGCTTGGCGCTGGCCCACCGCGTACTCGACGAGACCGGCACTGTGCTGCGCCTGGATGCACTGGTGCGCGCCGAGGCTCTCGACGCACACATGGCTGCCGAGTTGAGTGAGAGCCTGCATTTCCTGATGACGCTGCGGCTCAAGGCCGGGCTGGCGGAAATCGATGCGCATCAACCGGTGTCGTGTGACGTGCATCTGTCACGCCTGTCGTCACTGGAGCGCGATCTGCTCAAGGATGCGCTGAGCGCCGTCAAGCGATTCAAGGCGCTGCTGCGGCAGCGCTGGCGGACCGAGTGGATGTGAACATGAGCGAGCGGTCATGAACGGACGGCTCTCCGACTGGCTGCAGGCACTGCTAAGGTGGCGCCAGTTGCACAAGTTGCGCGATCCGGCGTTTCGCTTCCTGTTCGAGGCCCCGCCACCAGATGAGTGGGTCGCGCTCGATTGCGAGACCACCGGCTTGAACGTGCGCACCGACGAGATCATCTCCATCGGTGCCGTCCGTATCGCTGGCAATCGGATTCTGACCAGCGAGCGCCTGGAGTTGCTGATCCGGCCACGGGGCGAGATGCACGCAGACAGCATCCGCGTGCATCGTCTGCGCAACCGCGACCTGGACAGCGGCGTACCAATCGAGCAAGCCGTTCACGCACTGCTGCACTTCATCGGCAGCCGGCCATTGGTGGGTTACTACCTTGAGTTCGATGTGGCGATGCTCAATCGGGTGGTGGTGCCTATGCTCGGCATCGGCTTGCCGCAGACCAAGATTGAAGTCTCCGCCTTGTATTACGACTATCAGTTCCGGCAGCTACCGCCGTATCGGCAACAGGGCGACCCCGATCTGGACCTGCGCTTCGCCACTGTCATGAAGGGATTGGATTTGCCGACATGGGACGCGCACGATGCGCTTAATGACGCGGTAATGGCCGCGTTGGCCTTCGTGAAGCTGCGCCATCTGGGTGCCGCATAACGTGCGGGTTTCAGATGGATGGCGGAGGGGATGACTCCGACGCATCGCGCTGCGCCGTTTCGTCTTCTTGCGCCGCCGCATCCGCAGCGCGGTTGGTGCGCCACGCATAGAGCACAGTAATCAGCACATACACGATAGGCGCACCCTGCGCGCCGACCCAGTAGGCGAACGTCCAGTCCGAGTTGAAAAAGTGCGTCGACAGGTCACGCGCAAAGAACGCGACCACGAACGTCACCACAAACCACACCGCGAGCAGCGCCGCGATCCAGCGCATGTTGGTAATCCACCGGCGGCGCGCCGGGGTTCCGGGCGTAATGCTCATGCGTTGGTTTCCTCGCCCCGGGGGCAGAGGTGCAACGTGATGCGAAAGCGCGCCCCTGCCAGCCGCGGCGATGCCTGATACACGTTGTCGAGTACCTCGATGTCGCCGCCGTGCTGCTGCACGATCTCGCGCACGATGGCCAGGCCCAGCCCGCTGCCCTCGGCTTGCGTGCCGAGAATGCGATAGAAGCGCTGCATCACGCGTTCGCGCTCGGCCACGGGGATGCCGGAGCCAGTGTCATCCACGTCGATGAAGACGAACGGCTCGAACGGCGCGGTGGTCACGCGCACGGTGACATGTCCACCGTCGGGCGTGTAGCGGATCGCGTTGTCGAGCAGGTTATTGAGCATCTCGGCGAGCATCGTCGCGTTGCCCGAAATCATGACGGGCGGCCCAGGCTCCTCAAAGCCGAGGTCGATCTGCTTGGCCCAAGCCTTGGGCAGCCACTCGGCCACTACTTGGCGTGACAGCGCGCAGATATCCAGCGGCACCAGACCGTCGGTCGCGCCCATGTTCTCCATGCGCGCCAGCGAGAGCAACTGCTTGACGAGGTGCGCGGTGCGATCCGAACTGTCGGCGATATGCGCGAGCGTGCGACGCAGTTCATCGGGCGATTGTTCGCGCTGGGCCAGTTCCGCCTGCATGCGCAGCCCGGCCAGTGGCGTCTTCATCTGATGCGCGGCATCTGCAATGAAGCGCTTCTGCGTATGCACCGACTGCTCCAGCCGCCCGAGCAGATCATTGAACGACGCCACCAGCGGCGTCAGTTCCTGCGGCGCGGCGCCTTCGTCGATGGGGCTGGTGTCGCCCGGGTTACGCGCGCGGATGCGCTCCTGAATCGCATTGAGCGGCGCCAGCCCACGCGTCAGCCCGAACCACACCAGGATCACCGCCAACGGCAGGATCACGAACTGCGGCAGGATCACGCCCTTGATGATTTCGTTAGCGAGTTGCGCGCGCTTGTCGAGCGTTTCCGCCACCTGCACCAGCGCGGGTTTATCGCCGGAGCCCGGTCGCTGCACGAACGTATAGGCAACGCGAATCTCTGCGCCGTGGATGTGGTCGTCGCGCAGTTGCACAAGGCCACCGGCGTTGGCGTCTTCTTCGGGCGGCAGGGGCAGGTCGCGGTCCCCGGAGATAAACTCGCCGTTGGTGCCAAGCACCTGGTAGTAAATGTTGTCGGTTTCGTCGGCACGCAAAATCTCGCGCGCCGAGATCGGCAGTTGCAGCGTCACGCGCCCATTCACCTCACGCAGCTGCTGGCTGAGCACGATCGCGCTCGATTCCAACGCGCGGTCGTATGGCGCATTCGCAATCGACTTGGCCACCAGGTACGTCACCGCAATGCTCATCGGCCACAGCAAGAGCAGTGGCGCGAGCATCCAGTCGAGAATTTCGCCGAAGAGGGATCGGGCGACGGGCCGCGTGGCGTCGTCTTCGAGGTGGGGGAGGGTGTCGGTGAGGTCGCCGCCGTCATCGCTGCCGTCGGCTCCGGGTGCCGTGTCGGCACGTTCACGCAGCGACGCGCGATGCCGACGCCACGGCCAGGCCAACCGATCACCCATGGGCAGCCGTCGCGGTTGTCGTCGGGGTGGCCATGCGTTCCAGGCAATAGCCCAGCCCGCGCACGGTGGCGATGCGAATGCCTTCCACCTCGATCTTCTTGCGCAGCCGGTGGATGTAGACCTCGATGGCGTTGTTGCTGACTTCTTCGCCCCAGCCGCACAGGTGGTCGACCAGTTGCTCTTTCGACACCAGGCGGCCGACGCGCGCCAGCAGAATCTCCAGCAGCCCGATCTCGCGTGCCGACAGTTCCACCACCTGATCATGGATATAGGCGATGCGCCCGACCTGATCGAACGCCAGCGGCCCATGGCGGACAAGCGTGGCGCCACCGCCCGTACCCCGCCGCACCAGCGCGCGCACGCGCGCTTCCAGCTCAGACAGCGCGAACGGCTTGGCCATGTAATCGTCTGCGCCAAGATCCAGGCCCTTGACGCGTTCTTCCACACTGTCTGCGGCGGTCAGGATCAACACCGGCAGCATGGCCCCGCGCGAGCGCAGTCGTTTGAGGACCTCCAGCCCCGACATGCGCGGCAGGCCCACGTCGAGAATCAACAGGTCATAGGTTTGGGCCGTTTGCGCGGACAGCGCCGCGTCGGCAGTTGCCCCATCGGAGGCTTGGTCGACGGCGTAACCCGCCTGGCGTAGCGAGCGTGTGAGCCCGTCAGCCAGCGTGGCGTCGTCTTCGGCAATCAGGATGCGCATGCGTGTCTCCCCGCGATGCCGGGCAAGATGTCTTGCCCATCCCGCCCGCTACATTGTTTTCGCGCGACATATGTTCTGGAGACTTGTCAAAACCACTGGTTTTTTATACAGTACTCCGAATTCGCGGTGCTGTAGTCTTGGCGGCGCTAAAGTCATGGAATGGGTCGTGTCGGGGCAATCACGCTGCGGCCCGTTATTGCAGGCAACCGCTGGAATCGCAAGCCCTTGCGGCCCATTTATACACCAATTTGCACGAAGGACGACCATGGAAGACGGTAAGAAGGCAGCCGCAATGAGCGCAGAAAAGCAGAAGGCGCTGGCTGCCGCGCTCGCGCAGATCGAAAAGCAGTTCGGCAAGGGCTCCATCATGAAGATGGGCGACGCCGAGGTCGAGCCGGTCCAAGTCGTGTCGACAGGTTCGTTGGGGTTGGACGTGGCGCTGGGCGTTGGTGGCTTGCCGCGCGGCCGCGTAGTGGAAATCTACGGTCCGGAATCGTCGGGTAAAACTACCCTGACACTGCAGGTGGTTGCCGAGATGCAGAAGCTGGGCGGCACTTGCGCCTTCATCGATGCGGAACATGCGCTAGACGTCACTTATGCCGACAAGATTGGCGTGAGCGTGCCGGACCTGCTGATCTCCCAACCGGACACGGGTGAACAAGCTCTGGAAATTGCCGACGCGCTGGTTCGGTCGGGCTCGGTTGATCTGATCGTCATCGACTCGGTGGCGGCACTGGTGCCGAAGGCTGAAATTGAAGGCGAAATGGGCGACGCGTTGCCCGGCCTGCAGGCCCGTCTGATGAGCCAGGCGCTGCGCAAGCTGACCGGCACCATCAAGAAGACCAACTGCATGGTCATCTTCATCAACCAGATCCGCATGAAGATCGGCGTGATGTTCGGCTCGCCGGAAACCACCACGGGTGGTAACGCACTCAAGTTCTACGCTTCGGTGCGTCTGGACATCCGCCGCATCGGCTCGATCAAGAAGGGCGACGAGGTGGTCGGCAACGAGACCAAGGTCAAGGTCGTCAAGAACAAGGTGGCGCCGCCGTTCCGCGAAGCCATCTTCGACATCCTGTACGGCCAGGGCGTGTCGCGTGAAGGCGAAATCATCGACCTCGGCGTGGAAGCCAAGATCGTTGAGAAGTCCGGCGCCTGGTACAGCTACGGCGGCGAGCGCATCGGCCAAGGCCGTGACAACTGCCGTGAATACCTGCGCGAAAACCCCGACCTCGCCCGCGACATCGAAAACAAGGTCCGCGAAGCACTGGGCGTGACGCCGATGGGCGCCATCGCAGTGGCCGAGGAAGTCGGAGAAGAGTAATTGGGTTGGCCGTCGGCGCAGATCGACGGCTCTATCGAGCTTCATACGCCTGCCGTCCCCCAACGGTGGGCGTTTTCTTTTTGAGCCTGAAACCGTATGCCGTTGCCGCGCCCACCGTTATCGCTGAAGGCACGTGCGCTGGGCTATCTGTCTCGCCGCGAGCACAGCCGCGTCGAATTGCGCCGTAAGCTGGTTCCGCACGCCGAGTCCGCCGAGGAGGTCGACGCGCTGCTGGATTGGCTGGAAGGCGAAAACTGGCTATCCAACGCGCGCTTTGCCGAAAGCATGGTGCACCGCCGAGCGGGCCGCTACGGTACGGCGCGCCTGATGCAGGAGTTGAAAACACATCAACTTGGCGAAGAGACGCTGGGCGAGGTCAAGGCCCAACTGCAAACTACCGAGGCGGCCCGGGCCAAGGCCTTGTGGGAAAAGCGCTTCGGCCGCCCACCGGCCGATCTGGCCGAACGCGCCAAGCAGGTGCGATACATGATGGCGCGCGGATTCTCCCGTTCCGTGGTGTCGCGCATCATCGCAGGGGCGCATGAACTGCTGGAAGATGGCGACGAATCCGCTTGAACGCCGCCGATCTCGCCACAATTCGCGCCGAACAATTCTCTTGTGTGCGGATCGCGTCGTTTGCACCTCATCCGGTTGTTGCAACCGCTTTCACACTGCGTTGCAGCACGCGACCAGTCTGGTCGTGACGACGTGTTAAAATTCGAGTCTTTGGTACCGTCCTTCATCTCAATTGCCGGACGGTAGTGTTCGTGTGTGGCGGCTGATGCGCTGCTGCATATGTCCCGTGGGCGACGCGCGAGATCCGCGTGCGCCGCCTCCATCGGCCCTATCAGTCTGTCTGGTCCATGCCTCTGTCTGCTCCCGTCCCGCGCGTCATGCGCCACCGCCGTGCCATCACGGTGGAGGCCTATTTGCGGGAAGACGGCCTGTGGGACATCGAAGCACGCCTGACCGACACCAAACCACGTGACATTCCCCTGGCCAGCGGCGGCGTGCGCCCTGAGGGCCAGCCGCTGCATGACCTGTGGCTGCGCGTGACGATCGATACCCGCATGAACGTCGTGGATGCCGAAGCGTGTTCCGACTGGGTGCCGTATCCCACACATTGCGACACGATTGGCCCTGCCTACCGACAGCTCATCGGCCTGAACCTGGTGAAGGGATTTCGAAAGGCCTCGCGTGAGAGACTCGGCGGCGTGGCGGGTTGTACGCACCTGACCGAGCTGTGTGGTGTGCTGCCGACCGCCGCCATCCAGGCCTTCGCGGGCGACGTCTTCCCGGTGCGAGATAACTCGAACGACCTCCGGCCTGTCGAGCCCGGCGAAAAGCCGCCTTATCAACTCCACGGCTGCCATGCCCTGCATCTTGAGGGCGAGGTGGTCCGCAAGCATTACCCGCGCTGGTTTGCATACCAGCCCGAAGCCAAGATCCAACCGCCACCCACCGAACTGTCGCCTGAGCCCTCGTCCTGAAGGGCACCGCGCTGTTCGCGTTTTCAATACTCATCACACTCACTCTGCCTAGCAAAGGAAACACGCATGAATATCCATGAGTACCAAGGCAAGGAAATCCTGCGCAAATACAATGTGCCGGTTCCGCGCGGCATTCCGGCCTTCTCGGTCGACGAGGCTATCAAGGCCGCAGAAACCCTGGGCGGCCCGGTGTGGGTCGTGAAGGCACAGATTCATGCGGGTGGCCGTGGCAAGGGCGGCGGCGTGAAGGTTGCCAAGAGCATGGAGCAGGTCAAGGAATACGCCAGCAGCATCCTGGGCATGACGCTGGTGACGCACCAGACCGGTCCGGAAGGCAAGCTGGTCAAGCGCCTGCTGATCGAAGAAGGCGCGGACATCAAGAAGGAACTGTACGTGTCGCTGGTGGTGGACCGTGTGTCGCAGCAGGTCGCGCTGATGGCCTCTAGCGAAGGCGGCATGGACATCGAAGAAGTTGCCGAATCGCACCCGGAAAAGATCCACACGCTGCTGATCGATCCGCAAACCGGCCTGCAAGACGCCCAGGCTGACGATATCGCCCGCAAGATCGGCGTGCCCGACGCGAGCGTGCCGCAAGCTCGCCAAGCCCTGCAGGGCCTGTACAAGGCATTCTGGGAAACCGACGCTTCGCAAGCTGAAATCAACCCGCTGATCCTGACCGGCGACGGCAAGGTCATCGCGCTGGACGCCAAGTTCAACTTCGACTCGAACGCGCTGTTCCGTCACCCGGAAATCGTGGCCTATCGCGATCTGGATGAAGAAGACCCGGCCGAAATCGAAGCCTCGAAGTTCGACCTCGCCTACATCTCGCTCGACGGCAACATCGGCTGCCTGGTGAACGGCGCCGGTCTGGCCATGGCCACGATGGACACCATCAAGCTGTTCGGCGGCGAGCCGGCCAACTTCCTCGACGTGGGCGGCGGTGCCACCACCGAGAAGGTGACCGAAGCCTTCAAGCTGATGCTCAAGAACCCGGACGTGAAGGCCATTCTGGTCAACATCTTCGGCGGCATCATGCGTTGCGACGTGATCGCCGAAGGCGTGATCGCGGCAGCAAAGGCTGTGTCGCTGTCGGTGCCGCTGGTCGTGCGCATGAAGGGCACCAACGAAGACCTCGGCAAGAAGATGCTGGCCGACTCGGGTCTGCCCATCATCGCCGCAGACACGATGGCAGAGGCCGCCGAGAAGGTCGTGGCCGCAGCGGCCGGCAAGTAAGCCGCCCGCTGACCCAACCATACGCGAACGCGAGTTGCGCCCGCTGCTGAGTACGTCGGCGCGGCTCGCTGCATAAAAGGATTACAGCATGTCGATTCTGATCAACAAAGACACCAAGGTCATCACCCAGGGGATTACCGGTAAAACCGGCCAGTTCCACACCCGCGGCTGCCGCGACTACGCCAACGGCAAGAACGCCTTCGTGGCAGGCGTGAACCCGAAGAAGGCCGGCGAAGACTTCGAAGGCATTCCCATCTACGCGAGCGTCAAGGACGCCAAGGCACAGACCGGCGCGACCGTGTCGGTGATCTACGTGCCGCCCGCTGGCGCCGCTGACGCCATCTGGGAAGCTGTCGAAGCCGAGCTGGACCTGGTGGTTTGCATCACCGAAGGCATCCCCGTGCGCGACATGATGATGGTCAAGGACAAGATGCGTAAGGCCGGCAGCAAGACGCTGCTGCTGGGTCCGAACTGCCCGGGCCTGATCACGCCGGACGAAATCAAGATCGGCATCATGCCGGGTCACATCCACCGCAAGGGCCGCATCGGCGTGGTGTCGCGCTCGGGCACGCTGACGTACGAAGCCGTGGGCCAGCTCACCGCGCTGGGCCTGGGTCAATCGTCGGCTGTCGGTATCGGCGGCGACCCGATCAACGGTCTGAAGCACATCGACGTGATGAAGATGTTCAACGACGATCCGGAAACGGACGCCGTGGTCATGATCGGTGAGATCGGCGGTCCGGACGAAGCCAACGCGGCTTACTGGATCAAGGACAACATGAAGAAGCCGGTGGTTGGCTTCATCGCTGGCGTGACCGCACCTCCGGGCAAGCGCATGGGCCACGCCGGCGCGCTGATCTCGGGTGGTGCCGACACCGCGCAAGCGAAGCTGGACATCATGGAAGAATGCGGCATCAAGACCACCAAGAACCCGTCGGAAATGGCACGTCTGCTCAAGGCGATGCTGTAATCGACAAGGTTTGAGGTTGTGCGAGAACGGGAGGCCTGGCCTCCCGTTTTTGTTTGGTCGCGACGCAGCATGCGATCCAGGCACGACATGTGTATAAGCAAACAAGATCCTGCAAACCGACTCACTGCACGCCAACCCCCAAGGACATCTTCGAGAACACTATGGCGCTCACCTCCAGCGCATTCTGGTTCGCACTCGGCTCCATCACCCTGACCAACATCGTGCTGTCGGGCGACAACGCGGTCGTCATCGCGCTGGCCGCGCGCAACCTGCCCAAACGCCAGCAGAAGCAAGCCATTTTCTGGGGCAGCGCCGGCGCCATTGTGTTGCGCGTGGTGTTGACCGTGCTGGCCGTCAAACTGCTTGCGCTGCCTTATCTAAAAACGATTGGCGCGCTGCTGCTGGTGTACATCGGCGTGAAGCTGCTGACGGAAGCTGAAAACGAGGCCTCCGGAGACCACCGCCAGCGAGTTGGCCTGTGGCCTGCTATCCAGACCATCCTCATCGCCGACTTTGTGATGTCGCTCGATAACGTCGTCGCCGTGGCCGCCGCGGCGGAAAAAGGGCCACCAGGCACGACGTTTCTGCTGCTCGTCCTGGGGCTTGGTTTGTCGGTGCCGTTGATCGTGTTCGGGAGCACGCTGCTGGTGGGGGTCATGGCGCGCTTTCCGGTGATCATTACGCTCGGGGCGGCGCTGCTTGGATACCTTGCCGGCGATATGCTCGTCACTGATCCGATTGACGCGGCGTGGTTTGAGCGGGCGGTGCCGTATGCGGATGTGGTGGTTGGGTGTGTTGGGGCGCTGCTGGTGGTGTGTGTGGGCTGGTGGCTCAGCCGACGAACGTTGCGCCAAGCCTAGTTCGAACGATTCCCCACGAAAGTAGGTGATGACGGGTTCTGTCCGAAATTCTGTCAAGAACGGTCAGATTTGCGCCCGAATTCCCACCAAAGTGCGCCAGTTTTTGCCCAGATATACGTTGCGTGCCTTGGCATGGTCCCTGCAGGGTGGCTTCCCAATAACAAATGCGTTTTGGGGAGAGGTCATGGGCTTCAAGCACAGCACAGGAACGAGGCGTCGGGCGGGTGGCTTTACGCTGATCGAGCTGATGATTGTGGTGGCGATTGTTGGGATCCTGGCGGCGATTGCGCTGCCTGCGTATCAGGACTATACGATTCGGTCCCGCGTGGCGGAGGGATTGGTGATGGCCGAGCAAGCCAAGGTGTTGGTGGTCGATAATGTCGCAAACTCACAGACCACTCTATCAATGGGCTTCAACCCCATTTCGCCCACCAAGAACGTGAACAGTCTGGGCGTCAACGCAAACAATGGCGAGATCATCATTACGTACTCGCCTGTTGTGAGCGGACCCAACGCATATACATTGGTGTTGACCCCGTATTCAGGTGGCGGTGCGTCGGTTGCAAATCTTCAAGCGGGCATGGCGCCGCCCAGCTTGGTCATGTGGGACTGCTCAGCTCTAGGTAAGGCGCCTCCTGCCCCTACCGTAACAGTGACGGCGGCTACGTTGCCCGCACAGTACGCTCCCGCAGAGTGTCGCTAGAAGACGCGGTGGATAATCCATGAACAAAGACGCCCTAGGGCGTCTTTGTTGTTTGTAGAGCACCAGCACAAATAATGCTTCGAAAAGCACTTATTGGACCAAAATCGTCATACAGTGTCAAAAACTGTCATTGGTTGGGCTTTGGTGACGGCGGATCACGTCAGTTTCCCCCGCAATAGCGGCGAGTTCCCCCTGGCACGGTCCCTGCTCTATATCCGTCGCATCATCTTTAACCAAACAATCCGGGGGATCTTAAGATGTCGATGCGTACTAACAAGCACGCCCAGAAGGGCTTCACGCTGATCGAACTGATGATCGTGGTTGCGATCATCGGTATTCTGGCTGCTATCGCGCTGCCGGCTTATCAGGACTACACGATTCGTACGAAAGTGACGGAAGGCTTGGTTCTGGCTTCGGGTCAAAAGGCGCTGGTAGCCGAGAATGCGGCGAACGGCAGTGCTGCCGCTACCGGCGGTCTTTTCACCGGTATGCCGACGGCTGCCAACGGTACCGCACCGTGCAACTCGGCCGCTCCGAGCCTTTGCTCCCTGAATGGTGGTGTTGCAGGTACGCCGCTCACGAAGAACGTGACTGCTGTTAACGGTCAGACTCAAGACGGCCACATGGAGATCACCTACGAAGCTTCATTGGTGCCCCCCGCCAACAATCTGCTGATTCTGTATCCGCAATCCAACAATGCATTGCTTGTGGCCGGTACGCCGCCGACCAGTGCTATCACCTGGACTTGCTATGCTCAAGGTAAAGCCGTGGTTGGCGCTGCTCCGAACAATGCAACGCTGCTGCAGAAGTATGCTCCTGCAGAATGCCGCGCTTAAACGTTAGATGAGTGGTCGGCAGACAAGGGTCTGCCGGCACAGAAGAAGGGATTTCGGTCACACGGAATCCTTTTTTTTGTTGCAAATTGCAAGGCGTAGATTTCGCAATCCACGATGATCGGTCACAAAAGAATTCGCTCAGCCATCAAGGCGGCCAGCGTTCACCTCAGCTTGAGCGTGTTGGTGGCGGTCGGGGTTGCTGTAATTGTCTTGGGTGTGTGGTTTCCCTATCCGTTTCGCGCGTTGTCAGGCGGTCAGCATCTCTTCTGGATCATTGTTGGGGTAGATGTCGTCTGTGGTCCGTTGCTTACGAGCGTGCTTTTCAGTCCGGCTAAATCCCATCGCGAGCTGACATCGGATCTGTCGATGGTTGCCGCAGTGCAGCTGGCCGCGTTGCTGTATGGCGTGCACAGTGTCAGCTTGGCCCGTCCTGTCGTTGTGGCGTTTGAAGCTGATCGATTGGTCACAGTTTCTGCTGCGGAAATCAACGTTGGTGATTTGCCCCAGGCTTCACCGGCGCTTCGCGCGCTCTCGTGGACGGGGCCCGTGCTGGTCGGCACCCGTGCTCCCAAAGATGGGAACGAAACCTTGAAAAGCATCGATATGTCGATCCAAGGGATTGGGCCCAGTGCTCGACCCGGCTGGTGGCAGAGTTATGAAAAAAGCCGGCCGGTTGTGCAGCAACGCATGAAACAGCTTGGCGAGCTGCGGTCCAAAGTTGGACCGAATGGGCGGGCCATCGTTGACGACGCTGCCAAAAAAACAGGCTTACCAGTCGACCAGCTTTACTACCTCCCGTTGGTTAGCCAAAAGCAGCTGGACACCTGGATTGCGTTGCTCGATGCACACGGCACCGTCAAGGGCTATGCGCCAATCGACGGCTTTGAATAAATGGCATCTCTCCACCCGCCAGCCCTGGAGTGGGAAGCTGTCCCTAAGCTAAACTAGCTCGCCTAGTGGAAGCGCCTTCGGGCGCTTTTTTCGTTTCAAGCGACTCCCCCCGTCCTACTCACCGATGCGCCGATTCTCTGTTTTGCATTTGCTAGCCTGGCTAGCCCTGGGGTCATGCTGGGTGATTCCTTTCTTGGTCGCACCGCATACCTATCCAATCCCCACGTTCTATTCCGAGTGGGTGGCAGCCGCTTGTTGGATCGCGCTAGGGGTGGCGGTATTGGGTGCCACATGGGGCCGAGCCATTGGTCTGCCGAGAGTCGCGCTTGCGCCGCTGGCCCTGGTCGCAGTGTTGATTGTGCAATTGGCGATTGCCCCGCCGCTGAACCCGTTCTTCTCTTCCGGAGCCATCGCGGCGTTATTGGCGGCTGCCGTCATCTGCGGGTTAGGCGCACGGTGCCGCGACCTGCCTGGCGTGTTAGACGCCATTGCGGTTGCCGTCACCGTCGGAGGCTTGCTGACCGTGGCGATCGAGTTGCTGCAATTGTTCCGCGTGCCAAATCTACCCGAAGCATTTTTCTCGATGACCCCCACGGGTGGCGCGCGGCGCATGTGGGGCAATCTGAATCAACCCAATCATGTCGGCTCGTATCTGGCGTTCGGGTTGGCGGCATGTCTCTTCTTGGGGAATCGGCACAGGAAGTGGCTCGGCTTGCTAATGGTTGCCGTGCTCACCTTGCTGTTCGGCATGGCATTGACCTTCTCGCGAGTGACTTGGATCCATATCGCGGTGGTTGGGCTGTTGGCCGGTATGCCGCTTGCCGCAGAAACGCGGGGCCGTGCATGGTCGGTCCGATTGCTTGCACTCTGCGGCCCTGTAGTGCTGCTGGCGCTGACGTATCAGGCTTGTGGCTCGGTGGTCGCACTCGCCAACGGCGCTTGGAATCTGGATTTGCCGGGGTCCATGGGGCAGCGCATGCAGGAGGGCGTCGGCCTGCGCCCGCTGCTTTGGAAGCATGCTTGGCACATCTTCCTCTCGCATCCTTGGCTCGGCGGCGGCTGGGGCGATTACGCATGGAATCAATACGTGCAAACGGACACGGTCGGCCCAGTCGAGATGTCGATGAATGCACACAACATCGTGCTGGATCTATTGGCAAAGGTGGGCGTGGCCGGTTTGCTGGCGGTATTGATTCCGCTTGCTTGGTGGGCGCTTGGTTTGCTCAAGCGACTGCGGTCTCCTGATGTGGCATTTCTATGCGCTGTTGTTGCTGTGATGGTGGTGCATTCATTGCTGGAGTACCCGCTTCACTACGTGTTCTTTCTGTTTCCGTTTGCCTTTGTTCTGGGATTGCTCGACAGCAAGACGCTACGGTTTCCTTCCCCGTCCATAGCGTGGGTTTTCTCGGGTGTGATCGTCGTCTTGGGGGGCGTGCTTCTTGTTCGTTTGTGGGCGGACTACCGCTCGGTGGAACGGCTCTATTTCGTACCAGGCGCGCGCAGCGCATCGGCGGGACACCTAGATGGCGGCCCCGTGTTGCTAGCGCCCTATGCAACGTTGGTCGTCGCTATGAACGCATCCGTCAACGAGCAGACTGCGCCCTTGCTGGTGAAGCTTGAGCGACAAGCGGTGCAGTTCTACCCGGCATCCGCGACCATCCAGCGGTATGCGCTGGCGCTGGCCTTCGAAGGTAAGAATGAGGAGGCCGTCGTTCAGATTCGACGTCTGCATAGTCACTACTGGACGGATTTTTCTGCGCAAAGCTTATTGCTGAGTCAGACTTGTCAACGCAATTTCAGCAGCTTAAAGACATTTTGTTCAAGCCTGAAATCTGAAAAGCTACTTGCTAACGCCGATTGAGTGGGAGTTCAATGTAAATTTTCTGAATTTAAGGTGAAATTTGCTTTTTAAGATTTTGATTGTGTACTCGTAAAAATTGGTTGTCGGATATCGATCTTGCAAGGTTGTCCACTAATCTCGCTTCGCTTTCGGTTTTCGAATGAAGTGAATTCATAAATTGTGGAGAATCTATGCGAGTTCAGTATCGAAACAAATATCGGTGGCAACGAGGCTTCACCCTCATTGAGCTGATGATCGTGGTTGCTATCGTCGGCATCTTGGCGGCGGTCGCGGTGCCGGCGTACCAAGATTATGTTGCGCGCTCGCGTGTAACAGAGGGCCTCGCATTGGCGGCTGCAGCCAAGACCGCTGTAGCCGAGAATGCCATCGCCGGTGCTGTCCTGAATCGAGGCTACGATGCAGGGAATGCAGCGACACAGAACGTAACCGGCATCACGATCAATCAGCAGAATGGCGAAATCAGTATTGCCTATGGGGCGAACGTGGCAGCCGCAGGTGCCAACACTCTGATTCTTAAGCCGACGGCCAATAGTGATGCCCTTGAAGGGACAGAGACGGGCAGCACGCGACCCACTGGCAGTATCCGTTGGGATTGCTACGCAAGTGGCGCAACTGCGCGGGGGGATTTGCCCCTGCCGAACCCAGGGGCCACGTTGGATGGGCGATTCGCCCCTGCCGACTGCAGGTAACGAAGGAGTCCTCAACAAAAAGAGCGTCAAAAACGACGCTCTTTTGCTATTCAGGCAGCAAGTTACGCCGCCACCCAATCCCCCGATTTCCCCCCATGCTTTTCCAATAGCTGCACATCCCCAATCACCATCCCCCGATCCACGGCCTTACACATGTCGTAGATCGTGAGCAGCCCCACCTGCACCGCAGTCAGCGCCTCCATTTCAACCCCAGTCTGCCCCCGCGTCTCGGCACGAACCGTACAGCGGACGGTGTGTGAAGCCTCATCCAGCACAAACTCCACCGCCACCTTCGTCAACGCCAACGGATGACACAACGGAATCAAATCCGACGTCCGCTTGGAGCCTTGGATGGCCGCAACGCGCGCAATACCGAGCACGTCGCCCTTCTTGGCGTTGCCATCGCGCACCAGCGCAAACGTCTCGGGCAGCATCCGGATCGTGCCAGTGGCCACGGCCACCCGGTGCGTGACGGCCTTGTTGCCGACGTCGACCATATGGGCTTGTCCGGCGGAATCGAAGTGGGTCAGTTGCGACATAAGTGACAGCGCGTTTTGCGGGGCAGGGTGCGAAGCGTTTTATGATAGCAAGCACCCGGCTTGCGGCTATGTGGCCGCGCTGATTCCGCTCTCCGTGCTTTCCGTATGACGCTTTCACTTTTTCGGCCGCGCGTCCGCAAGCTGACGGCTGCTGTGTTGTTGACGACGTGGCTGGCGCCCCTGCCGCTGCCCGTGCTGGCGCAGGCGGTGGCGTCCGCGCCGGCAGCTTCGGTCAATCCGGGGTTGGGCTCTGCCGCGGCGGCAGATCAGGTGCAGAGCAACCTGAACCGCAGCGTGCAAATCGGCCGGCAGTCGCCGTATTTGCCGAAGGAGCCGACCGTTATTGACGCGCCGACGTACGAGTTGCCCGATATGGGCGATCCGTCGACGGCGTCGTTGTCGCCCGAGATGGAGCGCCGTCTGGGCGACCGTGTGATGCGCCAGATACGCCGCGATCCGGACTTCGTGCCCGATCCGCTGATCACCGATTACCTCAACACCATTGGCTACAAGCTGATCGAAGCGGCGCGCCGTCAGCACGTGGCGGGCAGCACGTCGGCGTCGAGTTTTGAGCTGTTCGCCGTACGCGATCCGGGCATCAACGCGTTTGCGCTGCCGGGCGGCTACATCGGCGTGAACACGGGTACGTTGGTCGCGACCGAGAGTGAGTCGGAGCTGGCCTCGGTCCTCGGCCACGAAATCGGGCACGTGCTGCAGCGGCATATTGCGCGCGGCATCGATAAATCCGGCGAGTCGATGTGGATTGCATTGGCGTCGATTCTGCTGGCCGGTCTGGCAGCCACCAAGAGCGGTGACGCCGCGCAGGCGCTGGCGATGGGTGGGCAGGCGGCGGCAGTGTCGAACCAGCTCGCTTTCTCGCGCGGCGCGGAGCGCGAGGCGGACCGCGTCGGTTTCACGCTGCTCACCGGCGCTGGCTACAACCCGGACGGCATGCCGGACTTCTTCCGTCGTCTACAGCGCGTAACGAACATTGCCGACACAGGCGTGATTCCCGGTTATGCGCGCACCCACCCGCTGACCGGCGAACGTATCGCCGACATGGAAGACCGCGCACGAGGCTTGCCGCATCCGCGCCAGCCGCGTCGGCCAGAATTTGGTTTTGCGAAGGCGCGTGCGCGCGTGCTGCAGGAAACGTCAACAAGCGCCTATATCGATGTGCGAAATGCGATGCGCTCGCAGTTGTCGTCGGCGCCAGATGCGCCTGTCGAGAAGCGCGCGGCGCTCTGGTACGGCGTGGCCGTTGCCAACCAGATGGCCGGGCGGCTGGATGACGCTGAGCAGGCGCTGCAGGAGGCGCGACGCCTGTACGGCAACATTCCCGGCATCACATCTGGCAGCGTCGAGCTGGACGTAACGGCCATCGAACTGGCACGCGCTCGCGACCGTACCTCCGAGGCGCTGACATTGGCGCGCGCGGCGCTCACTGCGTACCCGCTGTCACGCGCGGTCGGGATCACCTATGCGCAAACGCTGCTGACGGCCGGCCGGGCCGATGACGCGATTCCGTATCTGAAAGACAAGACCCGCGAAGACACCGCCCAGCCAATCTGGTGGGACATGCTCGCTCGTGCCTATGCCGACAAGGGCAAGCGCGTTGAGCAGCACCGCGCGCTGGCAGAGAAATACGCGCGGGATGGGGCGTGGGGGTCGGCAGTGGAGCAATTGAAGCTCGCCCGCGATGCGGGAGATGCGGATTTCTACACGCTATCCGAAGTGGATGCGCGCTTGCATCAGATGGAGCGCCAATACCGGGAAGAGAAGGCGGAAGACAAGGCGTTGCCGAAGTAGGGCGGGTAGGTCGGGGGACGCTATTCCGCCGGCCGAGTTACGAAACCATAGCGCTTTGCGACTTCGGCGCGCGCAATCGGCTCAATGTCGAATGTCCGATCACCCAGGGTCAGCGTACCCAGCGCGGCTCCGCATGCTTCTCCGTGCCATTGGGCCAACGAGGAGAACGGCTCGAGATCGTGATCGTGCAGCAGGGCAATGGTCTCTTCTGCTTCGCATCCGCCCACGCGGCCCGAGAGCAGCACGCTGCCTTGTTCATCGACAAAACAGCCGCTTGGCGAGAACGCAGCGCCGGTGGTTGTCGTGAACGCTGGGGGCGCGCCGTCGGCTGACAGCCGCACCACCCACGGCGTGTAATCGAGTTCGACAAACACCCGCTGCGGCCCATTCTGAAAGAACCAGCGCCCGACATCGTCATGCGCGTAGTTGCGCACGATGAAATCGACGAGCGCGGCGTGGCGGATCGGCTCACCGGATAGCTTGTTGGCCTGCGCATATTCGTTGCGCATGCGCCATTGGCCCCGCCGATCCAGCGCCAGCCAGCCAAAGCAATTCGGCACGTTCGGCCACTTGGCCATGGCTTGGCGGACGATGTCATCCATGGGCGTCTTCCGCGTTGGTTTGGCGGCCCAACACGTCATCGAAAAAGCGCAGGACGCGGGCGGGCATCCAGTCGACGCGGCCTGTCTTGCCATGGCGTACCAGGAAGCCGACATGGCCGCCGTGCAGCGGCTGGTCCAGCGTGATGTCGGGTGATACCTCGGCCGCGCCAGGCAGGTGCTGTCCGGGCAAGAACGGATCGTTGCGCGCGTTCAGCACCAGCGCGGGCACGCGCACCTCGCGCAGCACGGGTTTGGACGAAGCGCGTGTCCAGTAGTCGAGCACGTCACGAAAACCGTGCAGCGGTGCGGTGACAAGGTTGTCGAATTGCCCCAGCGTGCGCGTGGCCATCATGGCGGCGCGGTCGTACAGGCCTGGGTGCTGGTCGAGCTTGGCATTGGCCTTGTCCTTGAGCGTGCGCAGGAACATGCGCGTGTAGACCATGTTGAAGCCTCTGGACAACGCTGCGCCGCCCGCTCGCATGTCCAGCGGTGCAGACACCGTCGCAGCCGCGCTCACGTAGCGCGCATCGGTGCCGTGTTCGCCCAGGTAGCGCAGCAGAGCATTGCCGCCCAGCGAGATGCCGACGACCAGCAGCTTGCGGCCCTGCGGCTGGCAAACCGTCCGATAAAGGCGTTCTAGGATCCACGCGATCTCGGCGCCGTCTCCACAGTGGTACATGCGCGGCGCGAGGTTCATCTCGCCCGAGCATCCGCGAAAGTGCGGAATGACCCCAAGCCAGCGGCGCGCGCGCAGCGCGTCCATCAGCAGCCGCGCGTAATGGCTGCGCGAATCGCCCTCCAGGCCATGAAACATGACGACGAGCGGCGCGTTCGCATCCGTTTCATGCGTGGTCCAGTCGAGGTCGATGAAATCGTGGTCGGGTGTGTCACAGCGTTCGCGCCGATACGCAATGCGCGGAAAGCGCCACAGGCGCGCGGGCACGATCGTCTGCGCGTTGCCGCCGATCAGCCACCACGGCGAGCGGAACGCGTGCGGCTCGAACGGCCCAGTAAGCAGGGCGCCCAGATTCAGTTCAAGGGGAGTGGCGTGGCGAGACGGGTGAGTCATCGAGAGAGACGGCAGCCACGCCAAGCGCGGCAGCTTAGTGCAGAGAGTGCGTAACGCTGGCGATGGAGGCGGCCACGCGTTCTTCGGCGGCCTGGCTGGAATGCACGTGGGCGATGCGCCAGCCTTCGTGGTTCTGCATCAGCACGTAGGTCGTGTGCACGTACAGGTCGGCCTCGGTGGCGGTGGCCGAGAAGCGCAGCGCTTCCGTGGCTTCGAAGATCGATACGCCGAGCGACGAGTGCACCTGCTGCGAGAGGCATTCGATCCAGACCGGGTTCTTCTCGACCAGCGCATCAAGGCAGCCGCGCAGTTGCTCGTGGCCGTTCAGGCGCTGGCCGTCGGGCAGGATGAAGCTCACCGAGTCCTCATCGAGCCACAGCTTGAGCGCGCCATCGGCATCGCGGCGCTTGAGCGCATCGCGATAGGCTTCGAGGATGTCCTCGGCGGCTTCGAACAGGCGGGCAAATCGTGGCATGGCGGTGAACGTTAAGGAGAGCGTATTACTGCGGCTGCAGCAGCCGGCGCAATTCATGAAACACCATCTCGGGGCCGATGTCGCGCAGGCAGCGCAAGTGGCCCAGCGGGCATTCGCGTGCAAAGCACGGGCTGCACTCCAGATGGAGCCACATGATACTCGCAGCGGGCGACAGCGGCGGCGTGTGGCGCGGGTCGCTGGAGCCGAAGACGGCCACCTGAGGGCGCCCCAGCGCGGCCGTCACATGCATCAAACCGGAGTCGTTGCAGATGGCGGCTTCGGCGCGGGCAAGCAGCTCGATGGCTTCGTCCAACGAGGTCTCGCCGCACAGATTGCGCACGAACGGCGCGCGCTCGACGATGGCGTTGGCCATCTCGCGGTCCTTGCCCGAACCGAGCGCGACGATCTGCGCATACGGGAACGAGCGGCGCAGCATCTGCGCAAGCTCTGCAAAGTGTTCGGCAGGCCAGCGCTTGGCGGGGCCGTATTCCGCGCCCGGGCAGAAGGCAATCAGCCGCGCGTTGCCCGGAATGCCGAACTTGGCCGAGGTGGCGGCAACCCGCTGCACATCAACGTCGAGCTTGGGGTCGGGCAGGGTGTCGGGCAACTTGGCGTGGGGCTTGAAAGCCAGCGCCGCGTAGTGCTGCACCATCGGCGGACGCGCGTTCTTGGGCGGATTCGGGTAGCGCACGTTCAGCACGCCCAGGCGCGACTCGCCCTTGTAGCCGATGCGCAGCGGAATGCCGGCCAGCCACGGGATCAGCGCGCTCTTGAACGAGTTCGGCAGCACGTACGCTGCGTCAAAGGTTTCGCCTTTGAGCTGCTGCGCGAACATCGTGCGGCTGCCGAGCTGCAGCTTGCCGTGGGCGAGTTCGGTCGGCAGCACGCGCGCGATCTCGGGCATGCGCGCGAGCACGGGCGCAACCCATTTTGGGGCGATGGCGTGGATCTGCGCGCGCGGGTGCCGCGCCTTGATCTGCGCGAACAGCGGCTGCGCCATCAGCGCATCACCGATCCAGTTGGGGGCGACGACGAGAATCTTGCGCATCATCGAATCGCCTGGTGAGCGCTGCGACCGGTGTACTGCAGGTGAATCGGGCTCAATGGTGGCCCTTCAGTTCAACGCCGGGGGCCAGCTTGTAGACGGTGCCGCAGTACGGGCACTTGGCCTCGCCGGTGTCGGCGATGTCGAGGAACACGCGCGGATGGTAGTTCCAGGCCGGCGTTTTGGCGGTCGGGCAATGCAGCGGCAGGTCGTCTGCGCCGATTTCGATCGTGGGTGCGGTTTGCGTGGTCATGGTGAGTGAGGAGTGCCGGCGCGGTCTGAGCAGGTCAGCCACACCGTGATATAGGCTGCAGGTTCAAAAACCGACAAAAACGAAATTGTAAGGGGTGGGCGCAGGCGCGCCAACGCAGATTGTTGCAGTGCGTGGCGCCCGGCATGAATCGTTTCGTAGGGCAGGGCGCACGCGCATCCCCGTTAAGCGGATGCTTAACATCAAAAGTATAATCGCGTGTTTCCTACGAGCCACCCATGTCGCCCCCGACGTTTCTGCGCGTACGCGCTGCCGGCTGCCCCTGTCCGGTTGATCAAAAAGAGTCTGATTCGCCACTTTTGGGGACGCCATGGCGCTAGTTCGCTGGGCGGCTGCGTTGCAGCGCCGCTGGGAAGCAATCGATCCAGCCGAACGTGCGGGCTTCTTTGCTGGCGTGCGCGCCTACATGCCGTCGATGCCGCCGGTGCTCGCCTGGGGGCTGGTGACGGGCGTGGCGATGAGCAAATCGGTGCTGACCATCCCGCAAGCCATCGGCATGACGATCTTCGTATATGCCGGGTCGTCGCAGTTGGCGGTGCTGCCGTTGCTGGCGGCGGGGTTGCCGATCTGGACGGCGCTGCTGACGGCGTTCATCGTGAATGTGCGCTTCATCATCTTTAGCGCCGGGCTGATGCAGCATTTCGGGCATCTGCCGTTCATGCGGCGCGTGGTTCTGGGTGTGTTCAACGGCGATCTGCCGTTCGTGCTGTTCACTCAGCAGTACCCTTCAGCCGCGCCGCAGGCGGGCAAAGAGGGCTATTACTGGGGCATGGTCCTGCTGAGCTTCGTTGGCTGGCAGGTGTCGTCCATCGTGGGCATCGTCGCGGCGAGCCTGTTTCCTGACGCGTGGGGCCTGGCGCTGGCCGGGACGCTCGCGCTGATTCCTGTCATGGTGTCGACCATTCGTAGCCGTGCCACCCTCATGGCGGTGGCTGTGGCGGCGGTGCTGGCGCTGGTTGCCTTCAAGCTGCCGTATCGATTGAGCCTGGTGATTGCCGTCACTGGCGCGATGGCTGCCGGCCTCGCCGCCGACGAAGCCGCCGCGCGCCTGCAGTGGCAACGCCGCCGCGCCGCGCGTGTTGCAGCCGAAGAGGACGACGCATGAGCGCACTCGAAATCTGGCTGGTGATTGCCGGGATGACCGTGGTGACGATCGTCACGCGTTCGCTGTTCCTGATCGTGGGCAACCGCATGACCCTGCCCACCCGCGTGCAGCACGCGCTACGCTTTGCGCCCGCTGCCGCGCTCGTCGCCATCGTCTTGCCCGACCTGCTCTGGAATCAGGGGCACTTCGACGCGAGCTGGACCAACCCGCGCCTGATGGCCGGCGTTGCCGCCACCGCGTTCTATGTAGCGACGCGGCGCATGCTCGGCATGATCTTCGTCGGCATGGGCGTCTTTACCGTGCTGCGTCTCTGGGGATGAACATGCCGGGCTCCAATCGCAACGGCGCGATCTTCGCGTTTCTGGCCTACACGATGTGGGGCCTGTTTCCGCTGTATTTCAAGCTGCTCAAGGCGGTGTCGCCGGTGGAGATTCTTTCGCACCGGGTGATCTGGTCGTTGGCGGTGATGGTCGTGATTCTGCTCGTGAAGCGGCACTGGGCGTGGCTTTGGGCGCTGCGCACGCAGCCGCGTGTGGTGGGGCGCTACGCGGCCAGCACCAGCCTGTTGGCCGCCAACTGGCTGACCTATATCTGGGCCGTCAACCACGACCACGTGATCGACGCCAGCTTGGGTTACTTCATCAACCCGCTGGTGGTGGTGATGCTGGCGCTGCTGGTGCTCGGCGAGCGGCTGCGGCCGGTGCAGTGGGTGTCGGTAGCGCTGGCCGCAGCCGGCGTGGCGTGGCTGACCTGGCAGGCCGGCACGCTGCCGTGGATTGCGCTGGCGCTGGCGTTCTCGTTCGGGTTCTACGGCTTGCTGCGCAAGACTTCGCCGCTGGGCGCGCTGGAAGGGCTGACGCTGGAGACGCTACTGCTGTTTCCGCTTGCGCTGGCCTACCTCGGCTGGCTGGCTTCGCAGCATCAGAATGCCTTCCTGGCCGCGTCGCCCGGCACGCAGTTGCTGCTGGCGCTGGCCGGCCCGCTGACGGCGCTGCCGCTGCTGCTGTTTGGCGCTGGCGCCCGGCGTATTCCGCTGTCGCTGTTGGGTTTGTTGCAATACGTGAGCCCGACGCTGCAGCTGCTGCTGGGCGTTTGGCTCTACAACGAGCCGTTTGCGGGCCCCAAGGTGGCGGGCTATGTGCTGATTTGGGCAGGTCTGGCCGTGTATTCGGCCGAAGGCTGGATGCGGCTGCGCCGTCGCACGCCGCTGCCTGCATAGTCCCCGCCAATCGGCCTCGGCAAGACGGTCGAGCCCGGAAGCTTCGGCCGAGAAACGCACGTTTTGACCAGTCGCATCGGGTAAAATCGTTGTTTTCCGCGATTTCTTCCGTAGCTGCCATGCCCCACGTCCTGCGTCTGTCCGATCTCATCTCCGAAGGAAAGCTTGCCGGTAAGCGCGTGTTCATCCGCGCCGACCTCAACGTGCCGCAAGACGATGCCGGCAACATCACCGAAGACACGCGCATCCGCGCATCCGTGCCGGCCGTCAAAGCTGCGCTGGACGCGGGTGCCGCCGTCATGGTCACTTCGCACCTGGGCCGCCCGACCGAGGGTGAATTCAAGCCCGAAGACTCGCTGGCGCCGGTTGCCAAGCGCCTGTCCGAGCTGCTGGGCCGTGACGTGAAACTCGTCCAGAACTGGGTTGACGGCGTGGATGTCGCGCCCGGCCAGGTCGTGCTGCTGGAAAACTGCCGCGTGAACAAGGGCGAGAAGAAGAACAGCGACGAACTAGCCCAGAAGATGGCCAAGCTGTGCGATGTCTACGTCAACGACGCCTTCGGCACCGCCCACCGCGCGGAAGCCACCACCCACGGTATCGCCAAATTTGCGCCCGTCGCCTGCGCCGGCCCGCTGCTGGCCGCCGAGCTGGATGCGCTGGGCAAGGCGCTGGGTCAGCCCGCACGCCCGCTGGTGGCCATCGTGGCCGGCTCGAAGGTTTCGACCAAGCTGACCATCCTGAAGTCGCTGGCTGACAAGGTGGACAACCTGATCGTCGGCGGCGGCATTGCCAACACGTTCATGCTGGCCGCCGGCCTGAAGATCGGCAAATCGCTGGCAGAAGCTGATCTGGTAGGCGATGCCAAGGCCATCATTGAGATGCTGGCAGCACGTGGCGCGTCGGTGCCCATTCCCGTCGATGTGGTGTGCGCCAAGGAATTCAGCGCCACCGCGGCCGCCACCGTCAAGGATGTGGCGGATGTGGCGGACGACGACATGATCCTCGACATCGGCCCCAAGACGGCTGCCCAACTGGCCGAACAACTGAAGACAGCCGGCACCATCGTCTGGAACGGCCCGGTGGGCGTGTTCGAGTTCGACCAGTTCGGCAATGGCACCAAGGTGCTGGCCGAGGCGATTGCTGCCTCGTCGGGTTTCTCGATTGCGGGCGGCGGCGACACGCTGGCTGCTATCGCCAAGTACAACATTGCCGACAAGGTGGGCTATATCTCCACCGGCGGCGGTGCGTTCCTCGAATTCCTGGAAGGCAAGACGCTGCCGGCCGTCGAAATCCTGGAACAACGCGCGCAGAACCAGGCCACCGCGGCCTGAGCGCAAGCGCTGCGAACATCCCCCCACAACAACGAGACACCGCCGCCCATGACCCGCGCTACCAAGATCGTCGCAACGCTCGGCCCCGCGTCCAGCACGCAGGAAGTCCTGACCCGCATGATCGCCGCGGGGGTGGACGTGGTGCGGCTGAACTTCTCGCACGGCGCGGCGCAAGATCACATCGATCGTGCGCAGCTCGTGCGTGAAGTGGCGCGTTCGGTGGGCCGCGAGGTGGCCATCATGGCTGACCTGCAGGGTCCGAAGATCCGCGTCGGCAAGTTCGAGAGCGGCAAGATCACGCTCGAACCCGGTGATCGCTTTACGCTCGACGCCCGCTGCGAACTGGGCAACCAGGAGCGCGTCGGCCTCGACTACAAGGAATTGCCGCGCGATGTTGGCCCCGGCGATCTGCTGCTGCTCAACGATGGGCTGATCGTGCTGCAGGTCGAGCGCGTGGTGGGTGAAGAGATCGAGACCGTCGTCAAGATTGGCGGCGATCTGTCCAACAACAAGGGCATCAACCGCCAGGGCGGCGGGCTGTCGGCGCCGGCGCTGACCGCCAAGGATATGGAAGACATCAAGACCGCGATGGCGCTGGGCGCCGATTACGTCGCGGTCAGCTTCCCCAAAAACGCGACCGACATGGAAATGGCGCGCCAATTGGCCGCCGTGGCGGGCGCGCCGCACAATCACAAGACGCGCATGATCGCCAAGATCGAACGCGCCGAGGCCATCCGCCCGGGCGTGCTCGAAGAGATCCTGGCCGCTTCCGACGGCATCATGGTCGCGCGTGGCGACCTGGCGGTGGAAGTGGGCAACGCGGCCGTGCCGGCGCTGCAGAAGCGCATGATCAAGCTGGCCCGCGAAAACAACAAGCTGGCCATCACCGCCACGCAGATGATGGAATCGATGATCGTCAACCCGGTGCCGACGCGCGCCGAGGTGTCGGACGTCGCCAACGCCGTGCTCGACGGCACCGATGCGGTGATGCTGTCGGCGGAAACCGCCGCCGGCCGCTATCCGGTCGAGACCATCGAGGCCATGGCTGCCATCTGCTTGGAAGCCGAGAAGTCGCAATCCGTGCACCTGGACACCGACTTCCTCGACCAGACTTTCAGCCGCATTGACCAGTCGATTGCCATGGGGGCGCTGTTCACGGCGCACCATCTGCAGGTCAAGGCGATTGCCGCGCTCACCGATTCCGGCGCCACGGCGCTGTGGATGAGCCGCCACGGCATCAACATCCCCATTTATGCGATGACGCCCAACGTGGCCTCGCAGCGCAAGATGGCCCTGTACCGCAACGTGCAGTCGCTGCCGCTGGCCAACAGCGCCGACCGCGACGAAGCGTTGCATCAGGCCGAAGAACTGCTGGTCGCGCGCGGCGTCGTGCAGCGTGGCGACTTCATCGTCCTAACCGTCGGCGAGCCGATGGGACAGGCCGGCGGCACCAACACGCTCAAGATTGTTCGCGTCGGCATGCACTGACGCCCACGACGGAACGCCGTTTGCTACGTCTTCCAGACGCCCACGGGGTTCCTGAGACCGAATACAGATCGATCCATAGGAGAAAACCATGCCACTCGTCTCGATGCGCCAACTGCTGGACCACGCCGCTGAAAACGGCTACGGCCTGCCGGCATTCAACGTGAACAACCTGGAGCAAGTCCAGGCTGTGATGGAAGCTGCCAAGGAAGCCGGCGCACCGGTCATCCTGCAGGCCAGCGCAGGCGCCCGCAAATACGCCGGCGAATCGTTCATCAAGCACCTGATCCAGGCCGCCGTCGAGGCTTACCCTGAGATCCCGCTGGTCATGCACCAGGATCACGGCCAAAGCCCGGCAATCTGCCAGGGCGCCATCGACCTGGGCTTCGGCTCGGTCATGATGGACGGCTCGCTGCGCGAAGACGGCAAGACCCCGGCCGATTTTGACTACAACGTCGACGTGACGCGCCGCGTGGTCGAGATGGCCCACAAGGTTGGTGTGACCGTTGAAGGCGAACTCGGCTGCCTGGGCTCGCTGGAGACCGGTATGGCCGGCGAGGAAGATGGCCACGGCGCGGAAGGCAAGCTCGACCACTCGTCCCTGCTGACCGACCCCGAAGAGGCTGCCCAGTTCGTCAAGGCGACCCAACTGGACGCGCTGGCCATCGCCATCGGCACCAGCCACGGCGCCTACAAGTTCACGCGCAAGCCCACCGGAGACATCCTCGCCATCAGCCGCGTGAAGGAAATCCACGCCCGCATCCCGAACACCCACCTGGTGATGCACGGCTCGTCGAGCGTGCCGCAAGAACTTCTGGCCATCATCAACCAGTACGGCGGCAAGATGAAGGAAACCTACGGCGTGCCCGTCGAGGAAATCCAGGAAGCCATCAAGTACGGCGTGCGCAAGATCAACATCGACACCGACATCCGCCTGGCAATGACGGGCGCGGTGCGCAAGTTCCTGGCCGAAAACCCGGACAAGTTCGATGCCCGCGAATGGCTCAAGCCCGCCCGGGAAGCCGCCAAGCAAGTCTGCAAGGCGCGCTATATCGAGTTCGGCTGCGAAGGTCAGGCTGGCAAGATCAAGCCGATCGGCCTGTCTGTGATGGCGCAGAAGTACCAAAGCGGCGATCTGGCGCAAGTGGTGCAATAAGCATTTCGCGTCACATCTGGCAAACGGCTGGCACTGCGCCAGCCGTTTTGCATTGCATGGGCCACGTATAATGCTGGCCTTCCACGTTTTCTTATCTCCTCTCGGGTTCCGCCGTGTCCGCCACCCCTGCATCCTCCGCCCTTTACGAATCGTCGATCACCAGCCTGCCGTTGCTCGGCCGTGGCAAGGTGCGCGAGAACTACGCTGTCGGCGACGACAAGCTGCTGATGGTCACCACCGACCGCCTCTCGGCGTTTGACGTGATTCTCGGCCAGCCGATTCCGGACAAGGGCCGTGTGCTCGCGCAGATGTCGGATTTCTGGTTCAACAAGCTGCGCCACATCGTGCCGACGCACGAGACGGGCATCGCCCCGGAAACCGTGGTGGCCCCGAATGAAGTCGACCAGGTGCGCGGCCGCGCCATCGTGGTCAAACGGCTGAAGCCGATCCTGGTGGAAGCCGTGGTGCGTGGCTACCTGGCTGGCAGCGGCTGGAAGGATTACCAGGCCACCGGCGCCGTCTGCGGCGTGCATCTGGCCCCCGGCCTGCAGAACGCGCAGAAGCTGCCCGAGCCGATCTTCACCCCCGCCGCCAAGGCAGAGATGGGTGAGCACGACGAGAACATCTCCTTCGATGAAGTCGAGCGCCGCATCGGCCCCGACCTTGCCGCGCAGATCCGCGACGTGAGCATCCGCCTGTACAAGGAAGCCTCCGACTTTGCCGCCACGCGCGGCATCATCATCGCCGACACCAAGTTCGAGTTTGGTCTGGATGAGAACGGCACGCTCACGCTGATGGACGAGGCGCTCACCGCCGATTCGTCGCGCTTCTGGCCGGCCGATTCGTACCAGGTTGGCACGAACCCGCCGTCGTTCGACAAACAGTTCGTGCGCGATTGGCTCGAAGCCGTGCGCATCGATGGCAAGCCGTGGCCGAAGACCGCGCCGGCGCCGCAACTGCCCGCCGACGTGATCGAAAAAACCGCCGACAAGTACCGCGAAGCACTGACCCGCCTGACCGGTGAGTCCCTGCGTTAAACCGGAGCGATGACGATGACCGCACAGCAATCCGCCCCGCTCGTTGGCGTGGTGATGGGCTCCAGCTCCGACTGGGAAGTGATGCGCCACGCCGTCGACATGCTCACGCAGTTCGGCATTCCGTTCGAGGCGCAGGTTGTTTCTGCGCATCGCATGCCGGACGACATGTTCCGCTACGCCGAAGCCGCACGCGGCAGGGGTTTGCGCGCCATCATCGCTGGCGCGGGCGGGGCGGCGCACCTGCCGGGCATGATCGCCGCCAAGACGATCGTGCCGGTGTTCGGCGTGCCGGTGCCGTCCAAGTACCTGCGTGGCGAAGACTCGCTGCTCTCCATCGTGCAGATGCCCAAGGGCATTCCGGTGTCGACGTTCGCCATTGGCGAAGCCGGTGCCGCCAACGCAGCGCTGGCTGCCATCGCGACGATCGCCACCACCGACTCGGCCCTTGCCGACAAGCTCGAAGCCTTCCGCTCGCAGCAGACAGAAGTCGCGCGCGGCATGACGCTCCCTGTGCACGGCGCTTAAGTAACCTACGACCCGATTCATGGCCGACGACCTGAACCCGCGCCTGGCGCAAGCCCACACCGCGGAATCCCGCGCGCTGAACGTTCCCAACGCGATCCTGCCCGATGCCTGGCTTGGCATGCTCGGCGGCGGCCAGCTCGGCCGCATGTTCACGCACGCCGCGCAGGCGATGGGTTACAAGGTCTGCGTGCTCGACCCGGACCCGAATAGCCCGGCTGGCACCATCGCCGAGCGTCATCTGTGCGCCGGCTACACCGATGAAGCCGCATTGGCAGAGATGGCCGCGCTGTGCCCGGCCGTCACCACCGAGTTCGAGAACGTGCCCGCGCAAGCGCTCGACAAGCTTGAGCAGCTCGGCGCGTTCGTTGCGCCGCGTGCCAACTGCGTATCGATCGCGCAGAACCGCATCGCCGAGAAAAAGTTCTTCGCGCTGTGCGCTGCACGCACAGGCATCCACCCCGCACCGAGCTGGGTGATTGAACACGAAGCCGATATCGAACAACTGCCCGCCGACCTGCTGCCCGGCATCCTGAAGATTGCCCGCATGGGCTACGACGGCAAGGGCCAGGCGCGTGTCTCAACGGTTGAAGAGCTGCGCGCTGCCTGGGGCGCCATGCAACATGTGCCGTGCGTGCTGGAGAAGATGCTGCCCCTGGCGTACGAGGTATCGGTGCTGGCCGCGCGCGGCGCTGATGGCACCACCGCCACTTGGCCGCTCGCCGAGAACGAGCACCGTGACGGCATCCTGTTTTCAACGACCATGCCCTCGCGCAGCGTGTCGGACGACATTGCCACGCGCACACGTGCCGCCGCGGCGATGATCGCCGAAGAAATGGGCTACGTCGGCGTGCTGTGCATCGAATTCTTCGTGCTGCAGGATGGCTCTCTGGTCGCCAACGAAATGGCGCCGCGTCCGCACAACTCCGGCCACATCACCATGGACGTGTGCGAGACCAGCCAGTTCGAGCAGCAGGTGCGCGCCATGGCCCGTCTGCCGCTGGGCAGCACGCGGCAGCATTCGCCGGGGCGCATGCTGAATGTGCTGGGCGACGTGTGGTTCGAATACGGCTTGGAGCGTACGCCTGCGTGGCACGAAGTGATGCGCCACAGCGGGGCGAAGGTGCATCTGTATGGCAAAGCCGACGCACGCCCAGGCCGCAAGATGGGCCACGTGAATTGCGTCGGCACCTCGCCGGAAGTGGTGGACGAAGCATTCCGCCATGCCGCGCACGTGCTGGGCCTGCAGCCCGCCTAAAGACGAGTCGCCCATGCCGCATCGGACCAAAACGCCCTACACCATGCCTTCCGCCGAACGCCTCGAAGAGGCTGCGCGCAAGCTGGAGGCGGGCGAACTGGTCGCCTTCCCGACCGAGACCGTGTACGGACTCGGCGCCGATGCCGAAAGCCCGCAGGCCATCGCCAAGATTTACGCGGCCAAGGGCCGGCCGTCTAACCACCCCGTGATCGTGCACGTGGTGGACGGCGCCGATATTTCTTATTGGGCCGACGATGTGCCCGGTATCGCGCTGCAGCTCATCGAAGCCTTTTGGCCCGGGCCGCTCACGCTGATCCTGAAACGTGCACCGCACATCCCCGCAGCCGTGGCAGGCGGGCAGGACAGCATCGGGCTGCGTTGCCCGTCGCATCCGGTGGCGCAGGCGTTGCTCTCGCGCTTCAAGCGTGGGCGCGGCGGCATTGCGGCGCCGTCGGCCAACAAGTTTGGTCAGGTGAGCCCGACCACCGCACAGCACGTGCGAGACGAATTTGGCGATGCCGTGTTCGTGCTCGAAGGCGACGGCGTGGACGTGGGCATTGAATCGACCATCATCGATCTCTCGCGGCTGGATCAGGGCATTGGCCCCGTGCTGCTGCGCCCGGGCGCCATCACGCCCGAAGACATTGAACGCGTGACCGGCGAAGTGCCTGCGCTACCGGACGCCGCTGCGCCGCGTGCTTCCGGCACGTTGAAGGCGCACTACGCACCGCGTACGCCATTGCATCTGCTATCGGCTGCCGAGGTGCCCGCGCGCTTGGCTGCACTGCCCGCGGACAAGCGCATCGTGTGGCTTGGTGCCCCCGTGACACTACGTGATGGCTGCGACCAGCGCGTCGCGCCCGCCACACCTGCCGCCTATGCCAACGCGCTCTACGCGCTGTTGCGCGAGCTCGACCGCGGCGGTTACGACGCCATTTGGGTGGAAACCCTAGCTGACACGCCCGCCTGGGCGGCCGTCAACGACCGCCTGCGTCGCGCGGCCGCCGCGTTCGAGACGGACCTCTAATTCTTACAGGGCGCGCGTTCGCCGTGCGCCCGGCAACCTCGCTACACTTGGGCGTTGTGTCGTTCCGCGTGCTTCAAACGCGCACGGCGAGGTTACGCACCGCGGCACCACAGACCAAAAAAATTCCACACGGGAGACAGACATCATGAAGTTGCGTCAATGGATGGGCGTCGTCGCTTCGGCGGCCCTGGCCTTGAGCCTGGCCGCTTGCGGCGGCGGTGAAAGCGATCAGAGCGGCAATCCCAACGTCGCCAAGGTGCAGCGCATGGTGGTATTCGGCGACAGCCTGAGCGACGCCGGCACCTACACGCCGGCAGCGGCTGCCGTGGGCGGCGGCAAGTTCACCACCAACCCCGGTCCGATCTGGGCGGAAACCGTGGCCGCACAACTCGGTGTGACGCTCACGCCGGCCGTGATGGGTTACGCCACCTCGGTGCAGACCTGCCCGAAACCTGGTTGCTTCGACTACGCGCAAGGCGGCTCGCGCGTGACCGACCCGAACGGTATCGGTCACAACGGTGGCGCCGGGGCGCTCACGTATCCGGTCAAACAGCAACTCGCCAACTTCTACGCGGCCAGCAACAACACGTTCAACGGCAACGACGACGTGGTGTTCGTGTTCGGCGGCAACAACGACATCTTCTACTGGGCTGCCGCTGTCGCGACCCCCAACTCGGGTGTAACGCCGGCAATTGCTACCGCACAAGTGCAGCAGGCGGCGACCGATCTGGTCGGTTACATCAAGGACATGATCAGCAAGAACGCGACGCAGCTCTACGTGTTCAACCTGCCTGACAGCAGCCTGACGCCGCAGGGCGTGGCGGGCGGCGCGACAGGCCAGGCACTGCTGCATGCACTGGTGGGCGCGTTCAACACCACGCTGCAGACCGGTCTGGCCGGCACCAGCGCTCGCGTCATCGACTTCAACGCGCAGCTGACGGCCGTGATCCAGAACGGCGCGACGTTCGGGTTCAGTAACACAAGCGTGCCGGCGTGCGATGCGACCAAGATCAACGCACTCGTGCCGGGCGCGGGCGGCAGCTCGCTGTTCTGCTCGGCCAACACGCTTGTGGCCACGGGCGCCGATACGTCCTACCTGTTCGCAGACGGCGTGCACCCCACCACGGGCGGCCACCGACTGATCTCGAGCAACGTGCTGCAACGCCTGCTGGCTGACGGTGTGACGCACTGATCGAGCACCACTGAGCAAAACGCCCGCGTGAAGCGGGCGTTTTTGTTTGTGGCGATGTTTTCCTACTTGGCGTCGGCGGTCGGCAATGTCACGGCCAAGCGGGCCAGCGTAGCGTTGAGCACATCGTTTTGCGGCGACATGGCGAGGCCCTGCCTGAAGCAATCGTGCGCTTCGTCCGCGCGGCCCAGCTTCCACAGCACTTCGCCCTTGTGTGCAAAGCCTTCCGCGCGTGCTTCGCGTACCGCTTCGTCGCTCGCTTCATAGTCGCCGTCGGGTTGCGTGAAGACGGCGATGGAGCGGTCGAACCACGTAAGCGCTTCGTCGTTGCGGCCGAGCCGGTACAGCGCCCAGCCCTTGCTGTCGAGCGCGAACGGGTCGTCCGGGTGCTTGGCCAGATAGGCATCGATCATCGACAGGCCGCGCTCCACGCGCAGGCCCGCGTCAACAAGTTCGTAGCCGTAGCTGTTGAGGCGGTCTTCCGGCACCGGCTGCAGATCGAGGGCGAGGTCGATGCGGGCATCATCTCGTGCGGCAATTGCCACTGACATCAACTTGCGCGCGATGCGGCTCTGCAAGTCTTCGCTGAGTGTCGCCGCGTTGGCGGTGAGCGTACCGAGGTATTGCGTGTAGAGATCTGGTGCGCCCTGCGAGTTGCTGCTATCGGCGATCGCGCGGCCTTCGCCGGCGCACCAGGCGTCGTCAGCCCGCGTGAAGGTCACGGTGTTTTCAAGGTGCACGGTGCGCGACTCGCGCGATTGCACGTAGGCGGTATAACCGCCGGCGCTGGAGTGGCCGCAGACCAGGTATTCGCCCACCACATCGATCAGATATGGATGCCCCTCGATGGGCGCGCCGCCGAGGGAATCGACCAGGCGGAACGATTCGCCAAGCTCTCCATTGCCAACCACCGGGTTGAGCACCCAGCGTGCCGCCGCATAACGCTTGGGCAGCCGAACCTTGGCCGTGCGCCCGGCGCTGTCGGTGGTGCCGAAGATCACGCTGTCGGTTTCACCCACCTGCGGCGGCTTGCCGGCGATGGTGTGGTCGGGCAGGAACAGCCGGTAGCGCGCGTTGGGCATCGGGCGCCCGGTCGCAGAATCGATGAGGACGAACTGGTGGACCTGTGCGCCACGCCCGAGGGTGGCATTTGGGGCGACCCAATCACGCGCTGCGACTGGCAGGGCCGAGCAAAAAAATGCCGCGCCAAGCAGCGCGGCCGATAGACGGGAAAGCATGTTGTTGGGAGGGGGGCTGGCAAAAAACTGGACGGCCCCATCATAGCCAAGCTGCTTCGCCCGGATGTTAAGAGTGCTTCATATGGATGCGTTGGCCAGTTGCCGCACGGCAAACCGGTACACCGCATCGACGTCGTTCAGATCCAGCACGGCAACGCCTTCGGGTGGTTGCACGGCGTCAGGCGAATCGGTGGCCACTGCTACCACGCCGCCAATTTCTGGCCAAAGCGGCGGCCGCCCCAACGACGGGCGAAACACCTCGATCTTCGGGAAGGTGCTGCGCTTATAGCCTTCTACGATGACGAGGTCGGTGGCGGGCGAGAGCAGTGCCAGCACGTCGTCAAGTTCGGGTTCCACGGCGTTGGCGTATTCGCGCATCAGCACGAGGCGTTCGCCGCCCACGAGCACGACTTCGGCGCTGCCGGCTTCGCGCATACGGTACGAATCCTTGCCCGGTGAATCGAGATCGAAGCCGTGATGCGTGTGCTTGATAGCTGCGACGCGCCGCCCGTCGCGCACGAAACGGGCGATGAGCTGCTCGACGAGCGTGGTCTTGCCGCTGCCCGACGTGCCGGTGATGCCCAGTAATGCCTTGCGTGAACTCATCGCGGCGCGCCCTGGTAAATCCATTGCAGCAGTGCGTCGTGTGCGGCCTGGCCGCCGCTGGCGTTCGGGTGGTTGATCATGCTGACCACCACGAAGCGCTCGCCGTTTTCACCTTCCACGTAGCCTGCGATGGCGCGCACGTCGTTGAGCGTGCCGGTCTTGATCTCGGCATTGCCGGCCACTCCGGCCCGTGTCAGGCGGTTGCGCATGGTGCCGTCCACGCCGACGACGGGCAGCGCATCGCGCAGCACGCCGCCGTTCGGGTTGGCGTCTGCCTGTTGCAGCAGGCGTCCCATGTTGCGTGCGCTGATGCGTTCGATACGCGACAGGCCCGAGCCGTTCTCCAGCACCAGCTCCGGCATCGTCAGGTTCTGTTTGGCAAGCCAGCGGTTGATGACCTCGGTCGATTGCCGCACCGATGCGGGCTTGCGGCCGATTTCCGCGCCGATCGTCAGGAAGAGCTGGCGCGCCATCACGTTGTTCGAATACTTGTCGATGTCATGCACGACCTCCGACAGCGGCGGGCCGTAGTGCGTGGCCAGCAGAACAGCCTGGCGCGGCACCTTGCCCTCGCGCAGGCCCGGCGTGAAACGGGTCGTGCCACCGGCTTGCTGCCACAGCGCCAGGAAGCCGCCCCAGATAAAGTCGGCATGCGTGAGCGCAGCGATATTGAAGACGCGTTCGCCGCACGCGGCGGCATAGCGGCCGTCAAAGCTGGCAAGCACATGGCCGTCGGTTTGCGTGGAGATGTTGGCGCCGGAGGTTGTCTTCCAGTCGCCGCAGCCGCCGCGCGTGGTGCGCAACTGGTTGTCGATCTGCAATTGGGCCAGCGGCGGCGATACATCGATGTTGACCGCGCCATTACCGGCATCCGGCGACAGCGTGAACGTCAGCGTCTTGAATGAATACAGCAGCGCGTCGGGCGCGACGTTGTAGGCACGCGCGCTGTCGCCGTCCAGCGGCGGGGCTTCCGACAGACCGCCCTCGAAGTAGGTGCGATCCAGCACGATATTGCCGGCCAGTTCGTCCACGCCGGCGCGGCGCACGTCGGTCACCAGCTTGACGAGTTCTTCGGGAATCAGCTTCGGATCGCCCTGGCCGCGCAGGTACAGGTTGCCGTCGAGCGTGCCGTTGACGGGCTGTTTGTCGGCATAGGCCGTGGTCTTCCAGCGAAAGTCCGGGCCCAGCAGGTCCAGCCCTGCGAAGGTTGTCAGCAGCTTCATGGTTGACGCCGGGTTCATTCCGGTGTCTGCATTCCATTGCAGGATGGGCGTGGCGGTGCCGGTGCGGATCACGAACACGCTCACCGCATCCAGCGGGATATGCGCGCGCGCAAAGGCCAACGCCACGTTGGCGGGCAAACCAGCGGGATTGTGCGCAGCCTGGCGCGCTTGTGCGGGGGTGGCGCGCGCTGCCGCGTGAGTCTTGGCTTTTTTGGCGTGGGCCAGCGGCGAAGCCGCAATGGTCAAAAGCACAGCGCAGGCGAGCGCACTGCGCGACAGATTCAGCAAACGGGTCGGACGAATTCGGGCCATCGGCGGGGGGCAGAGTGGAGCGCAGACAAGTGCGCCAAGTGCAGACGCAGGCATGTTAACGCAGCGGCCCCCCACTTCGGCCGACAAGCAATAGGGCGTTCACCGCCCAATTCTTTAAGAATCGCCAGCGTGTGACGGTTCAGTCATTGGCGGCGATGCGCTTGCGCATGTCGGCCGTGACCGATTGGCGCGTGCCGGCGTAGTCGGCCCATGGGTCGTCCTTGAGCTTAGCCAGCTGCTCCGGCAGCGTGCGCAGCGTCCACTGGGCAGACGATTGCAGCCCCTCCAGTTCGTCGTGACGGATCGGCACCGACACCGGCAGCCCCGTCCGAGCACGCACCGAATACGCCGCCACTGTGCTTGCGCCGCGGTTGTTGCGCAGATAGTCGATGAAGATTTTTCCCACGCGGTTCTGCGGGCCCATCTTGGCCACAAAGCGGTCAGGAAAAGTCGCGGCCATGTGCTGCACCACGGCTTGCGCGAAGGCTTTGAGCGTGTCCCAGCCGGCGGCCTCACGGCGCGTGAGTGGCACCACCACGTGCATGCCGTGCCCGCCGCTCGTCTTTAGGAACGCCTTCAGGCCGAGTTCATCGAGCAGCGCGAGCGTGAGCTGCGTGGCCTCGATCACGCGCGCGAAGGGCAGTGCCGGGTCGGGATCGATATCGAAGACGATGCGGTCGGGCTGTTCGATGCGGTCGGCCAGTGCATTCCACGTGTGGAATTCCACCGTGCCCATCTGCACTGCACCGACCAGGGCTTCCGCCGAGTTGATCGCTAGCAGCGACGGATGCCCCGGGTCAAGCGATGGGTCCAACTGCGTGATGCCCTGCAGCTTGAGTGCGGCGGAATGCTTCTGGAAGAAGCGCTCGCCGTCGATGCCATCGGGCGCCCGTACGAGCGACGTCGGCCGGTTGCGCAGATGCGGCAGCATCCATTCGGCCACGCCTGCGTAATACCGCGCCAGGTCGGCCTTGGTGGTACCGCTGGCGTTCTCGATCACGCGATCCGGATGCGTGACATCCACACCTGCGATGCGTTCGGCACCGGGGCGCACCTTGCGTTCGGGGGCATTCACGGCGCGGGTCTCCTTGCGGGCGGCGGCACTGGGCGGTTTGGCTTTTTCACGCACGATGTTGCGCGCGGCTTTGTCATCGCGCAAACCTTGAAACACCGCCTGCCGCACGATGCCTTCGCGCGTCCATTCGGCAAAGGCGATTTCCGCCACGCGTTCGGGCTTCACCCATTGCACGTCGCGCGCATCGCTGCCGGTGGGCGGGTCGGCGAAGGGCGGCGTGTCGACGGTCAGACCGGTCAGTTCGTGATGCAATGCGTGCAGACTTGTCTCGTTGAACCCGGTGCCGACGCGGCCCGCATAGCGCAGCGTGCCCGCGTCGTCATATACGCCGAGCAGCAGGGCACCAAAGCCGCTGCGGCTGCCCTTGGGCGCGCTGTAACCGCCGATCACGAATTCCTGCCGCTGCCCACATTTGAGCTTGATCCATGCTGGGCTTCGGCCGGCGCGGTACGGCGCATCGGCGCGCTTGCCGATCACACCTTCGAGCGACATGCTGCACGCAGAAGACAGCAAGTCTTCGGGTGCCGTGTTGAATGTGCCTGAGAACAGCACCGCATCGCGGTCCAGGTCGCCCGGGGCCGCATCGAGAATGCGTTGCAGCAGCGCCCGTCGTTCGCGCAACGGCACACCGCGCAAGTCCATGCCGTTGCAGAACGGGATGTCGAACAGGTAATAGGCAATGTGTTCGGCATGCGCTGTTTCGAAGGCGTTCTGCAGCGTCTGGAAGTCGGGCACGCCGCGTTCGCCCATCACCACGACTTCGCCGTCGAGCCACGCCTCACGCAGGCCCAACGCATTTAGCGTGCGCGCTTGGCGCGGCAGCTTGGCTGTCCAGTCACGGCCGTTGCGGCTGAACAGGCGCACGGTGGTGCCGTCGATGCGCGCAAGGATGCGGTAGCCGTCGAACTTCACTTCGTAGTCCCACTCGCCTTGCGCGGGCGGCCCATCGACCAGTGTGGCGAGTTGCGGCTCCAGCGTTCTGGGCAGCGTGCCGGGCACGGCGCCAGCGGGCGGCTGCACTTGTGCAGGCTCGGCACGCTCGGTCCTGCCGTCATCGGCCTTGGCCTTTCCTTTGGTCTTGGGTTTTGCGCCAACGTTCTCTCCGGTGACCACGCTAGCGGGCAGTGCCTGTGTCACGTCGTAGTCGCTGGATGCGCGCACCTGGTCGTCCCGTTCCTTGATCAGCAACCACTGTTCTTTCGGATGTCTGCCTGTGCCGTGCAAGTGCGTGCGCACGAGCGCCCACGCACCGTGGAGCTTCTCGCCGTCGAGATCGAATTTGAGCTTGCCGTCGCGGTACGCCTTGCGCGGATCGCCATGCGGGCGCCAGGTGCCGCGATCCCACACGATCACGTCGCCACCACCGTATTGGCCTTCGGGGATGTGGCCTTCGAAATCCGCGTAGTCCAACGGATGGTCTTCAACATGCACGGCGAGGCGCTTGTCGGCGGGGTCGAGGCTGGGGCCTTTCGGGACGGCCCAACTCTTGAGCGTGCCGTCGAGTTCAAGCCGGAAGTCGTAGTGCAGCCGTGTGGCGTCGTGCTTCTGGATCACGAAGTGCAGGGCGCCATCGTCATGTCGCTCATCGGCTTTGCGGCGTGCGCCCGCCGGTTCCTGTGTCTGCGTGAAATCGCGCTTGCGGCGGTAGTCGGCGAGATGGCGTGGCATGGCGTCGGCTCCGTCGTGTTATGCGCGCTTGCGCGTGGCTGTCTTGCGTGCCGTCTTGGCCGCAGCTTTGCGTGGTGCACGCTTGCGCGGGGCGGGTTCGTCTTCCGCCTCGTCGTTTGACGCACCTTTGCCCTTACCGCGCTTGGCAAGGCTCTGGCGAAGCAGGTCGGTCAGGTCGATCACGTTGCCGGTACGCGGTGCGGCGTGCCCGGCTTCCATCGGCTCGACGGATTCCGTGCGGCCTTCGCGCACTTTGCGATCAACCAGCGCAAGGATGTCGTCGCGGAAGGTGTCGTGGTATTCGGCAGGGTCCCACGTGCCGCTCATGTCGTCGATCAGCTTTTCAGCCATGTCGATTTCCTTGGCCGTGAGCTTGGCGGCCTTGGCACCTTCTTCCGGCACGTCGAGTTCGGACCAGTCGCGCACCTCGTTGGACCAGCGCAGCGTATGCAGAACAAGCACGGGCCCCATCGGAATCAACGCGGCCAGATGCTGCTTGGTGTGCAGCACCACGTTGGCAACGCCGATCTTTTGCGAGCGCGTCAGCGCCTCGCGCAGCAGTGCGTAGACCTTTTCGCCGCGCCGGTCGGGCGCGAGAAAGTAGGGCGTATCGAGATAAAGAAATGGAATCTCCGCCGCATCGACGAAGGACAGCAAATCGACTGTTTGCGTGGAGACCGGGTTGGCCGCGCGCATGTCCTCGTCGGTGAGGATCACGTAGCGGTCTTTCTCGTAGGCGTAGCCGCGCACGATCTGCTCGCGCGGCACCTCTTTGCCGGTGGTTTTGTTGATGCGCTTGTAGCCGACGCGGTCCATCGTGCGGCGGTCGAGCCAGTCGAAATCGAGATCGTCGCTGCGGGTGGCCGGATACAGCGCAACAGGAATGTGAACGAGGCCGAAGCTCACGGCGCCCTTCCAGATCACGCGGGGCATGGCAGGTCTCCCGATGCGGTGGATTCGAGCGTGGTGACGCAAGCCGCATACCTGCCTGGCGCGGGCCGGCGTCATACGCTCATCAGTCGGGCGCGGTAGCATGGTGCCTTTGCAGCGCAGCACGTTTGCGCCGCGCGTTTTTCCCAGCAGTCCTTCATGTCTTCCGAATACGTCCAATCTACCGGCGCGTTACGGCCCCGCCGGCTTCCCCTGTCAGCCCGCGCGGCGACGATGGCGCTCTTTTTCGCCAACGGTGCAACGTTTGCGACCTGGGGCATTCACATTCCTACGGTGAAGGCACGCTTCGGGTTGTCCGAGGCGTCGCTGTCGCTGGCGATGTTCATGGTGGCCGCCGGCGCCATCGTCGCGATGAAGTTTGCGGGCAAGTGGGCGGCACGCGTCGGAACCCGGCGCGCGAGCGTGCAGGGCGGCGTGGCATTTGGTGCCATGACCGCGCTCCTCATGCTGATGCCGAGCTACCCCGCGCTGCTGGCTGTGCTGCTGCTGTTCGGCATTACCAACGCGGGTTTCGACGTGGCCATGAACGCGCAGGCCGCCACGGTAGAGGCCAATCACCACAAGCCGATCATCTCGTCGCTGCACGGCATGTTCAGCCTGGGCGGCATGGTGGGGGCGGCGGTGGGCGGCGTGCTGCTGGAACTGGGCGTTCCGCCGGCGGTGCACTGCGGCGGCATGGCGCTCGTCACCATGGCGGCCGCGCTGTGTGCGGGCCCTTTCATGCTGCCTGACCACGTGCATGCAGAAGGCGAATCCGCGCATCCGACCACGGGCCGCACGCTGTTCTTGCTCGGCGTGCTGGCCTTCCTGGGGCTGGTAGGCGAAGGCGCGATGTACGACTGGACGACCGTGTACATGCGCGAGATCGCCCAATCTCCGGAAGCCGTCGCCAGCGCGGGGTACGCAGCATTTTCAGGCGGGATGGCGCTTGCGCGTTTCGGCGGCGATTTCGCACGCGGGCGCTGGGGCAACATGCGCGTGCTTGGCGGCAGTGGCGTGCTGGCAACGGGCGGAATCCTGCTAGCTTTGTTGTGGCCAGCGCCGATTGCTGTCCTGACAGGCTTTGCGCTGATGGGCGTGGGCGCCGCTAACATGGTGCCGATCTTCTTCATCACCGCGTCGCGCCTGCCTGGGGTGCCAGCCGCCGAAGGCATTGCTGCCGTGGCGCGCTTTGCCTACGTGGGCTTGCTGATCGGCCCGGTCATCATCGGGTTGATTGCGCATCGCTCCGACCTGCGCTGGGGGCTGTCGGTGGTGGCGCTCACCATGGCGTTGATTGCGGTGTTAGGCCCGCGTGCGATCCGCCAGCCGGAACGCCGCTGATCGGCCTGAACTTCAGCTCGCGCCTGCCCAAAAAATATGCAGTTTCTGTGCGTTGACTTTCCTGTGCGCTTGCCATAGCTTACGACGAGGAGAGGGGTTTCCCGGCGCCGTCGCCAACGTGCCAGTTGCGCACGACATCGGGATGCGTTCAAAACGAGGCTGCACCATTTAATTTGATCAGCCCAAACGACCCATAGGAAAGGAGCTTCAGATGCCGTACAAACGTCTTACCCTCGTGGCAGCGGTAGCTGTCGTAGCAGCCATCGGCACCGTAGCCCACGCGCAGACTGACCAGAAGAAGTTCGACCCCTATAGCCAAGGCGCAAAAGTCGGCGACAAGTTCGATCCGTACCAGCAGGGTGCGAAGGCCGGCGACAAGTTCGACCCGTATTCGCAGGGCGCCAACAAGAGTGACAGCACCGCCAGCGCGCTCAACCCCGGCGCCCAGCCGGCCAATGTCGAGAAGGGCAAGTACGACACGTACACCCAGGGCGCCAAGGCCGGTGAGAAGTTCGATCCGTATAGCCAGGGCGCCAAGGCCGGCGGCAAGTTTGACCCGTACAGCGAGGGCGCCAACAAGAAGGACGCGCCCAAGCAGTAAGCCCGTGCCGATCGGGTTCATGAAGACGCTGATGCATCGCCCGATGCATCGGCGTTTTTCTTTATGGAGCGCCGCCGTAGCCGTGGTCGGGATTGCACTGGCGTTGCCTGCGCAGGCAGCGGGGCTATGCTCCGCGCCCTGGGTGCACGACGGCAGCCGCGTGCGCCTGGACGGCAACGGCAAGACGCCGATGATCGTCGAGTTCACCCTGCATGACGTCAATCGCGACATGCAGGACGGCTGCGAAATCGGTCTGCACATCTACGCCAAATCGGGCCTCGTGGCGCTGGGCGGCCGGCCCATCGAGACGGTGCAGGA
Organism: Ralstonia chuxiongensis; assembly: GCF_024158925.1. Taxonomy (NCBI): domain Bacteria; kingdom Pseudomonadati; phylum Pseudomonadota; class Betaproteobacteria; order Burkholderiales; family Burkholderiaceae; genus Ralstonia; species Ralstonia chuxiongensis. Next base: position 885,731 of record NZ_JAMYWC010000002.1, read on the forward strand.
GCACCAGCTATTGGTGGACGAGGCTGGCGTGGTGACGCGCATTGTCAGCATCAACGGCCGGGTTTTTGCGCAAAGCGAACATGCCGATCTGATCGGCACCGTGAGCACTGCCATTTCCGGCATGTTCCTGTATGGCGCCGGCCTGGCGCCCGAAGCCCAAATGCTGCCGGGCGATACGTACGAATCCAGCTTCGATTTCGATGTGGTGTCACCGCGCCTGGGGATCTCCGTCGGGCGCATGCGGGCCGAGCGTGCCAAGGTGGAGGTGTCGGAGCGAGAGGTGGGGCCGCCGCAGCCGATGGACACCGTGGTCGGCCAGTTGCAGTGCCGGCCGATCCGCTACACGCGCACGGCGCGCCTCGGTGTGCTGCGGCTGGGCAATGAAACGCTCGAGCCCGACCCCACCGTTGCGCACATCACCGATTGGTACTGCCCAGAAGCGGCCGTCGTGATGCGCCAGGAGGTTGAGCAGCACGGCCAGACGGAGGTGATCGACGTGGTCGAACTCAAGCGCTGAGCGCGCTCTGCGCAGCGTCGAAATCTTCCGTGCTCCCATCAAACCGGTACACACGTGCCACCGTAAACGGCGCTTCCGGCGCAGGCTGCGAGAACAACGCGATGTGATCGATGGGCATGGAGGCTGGCAGCACCACGCGCGAGGCTTCCAATGCGCGATAACACGCAAGCTGCTCGGCATGGTCGAGCCGCCCGGTCAGCGTGATGTGGAACGTGAACGTACCAAACACATACGGATAGCCCCAGCGCTGCAGATGGTGCTCTTGCGCATCCGACAGGCCCGCACGACGACGGCGCGCCAGTTCAGCGGGCCGCGGCGGTGCGCGAAAGACGTCGAACTCGGCGACGCATGCATCGGCGAACTTGTGGAGCGTGTCGCGCGCTGGGTCGCCGTGACGCAGCCGCCAAGCGAGAAAGCCGCGCAGCGTCTGCAAGGCCGGCTCGATCGCGAAGGTTTGCTGCTGCTGTGCGAAGCGGCGCAGCGCGGCGTCCAGCTCATCGACGGTGCGATCGCTTGCCAAGCGGAACGGCGGTTTGAACGTGGCGTGCAGGCCGTACTGGCGCGGCGCTTCAGTCCAGCGGTCAAGCGTGGCGAGATCGATCGCGGCTTCGCTGAGAAACGCCTCGCGCTCATCGGCAGCGATGGCGGTGTTGGAGCGAGCGCAGCGGCCGAGCCAGCGCGTGCCCAGGCCGTACCAGGGCTCGGGCGGCAGCAGGTAGAGCGCATACCGCCAGGCTGACGGTAAAGGTGCCGGCGCTTGCTCCATGGTGTTGCTCAGCCGATCAGCGGCAACTGCCCGGCGGCGTGGCGCAGTCGTCCGCCCACCACGGCCGCCACCACGCGCGGCAGTCCGGGGCGGCGGTCATCTATCACGATGGCGTCGGCGCGCAGCCCTGTTGCGAGCGTGCCGCGATCCCTCAGCCCTGCGGCTTCGGCCGGGTTGGCGGCCACCAGCGCCCAGGCCTGGGCCAGCGGTACCACACCGCGCTCTGCCAGCTTGAACGGCGCGGCCAGCAGCGCGGGGTAGTAATAGTCGGATGCCAACACGGTGCCCAGGCCCGCGGCCACCATGGCTGTCGCATCGGGTGCGCCGTTATGGCTGCCCCCGCGCACGACGTTGGGCGCACCAAAGACGATATGTCCGCCATGCGCGCGCGCCGCCTGCGCGACATCCTCGGTCAACGGAAATTCGGTGACGGTGCAGCCGTGCGCGTGGAACGTGTTGCGGGTGGCAATGTCGGGTTCGTCGTGTGACGCCATGCAGATGCCGCGTTGCTTCGCTGCCCGCGCGAGCGTGCCGGTCACCTCGGCGAGTCTGGTGGCGTTGACTGCGGCAGCATTCAGACGGGCGAGGAACGTGTTGATGTCGCACTCGGCCCGATCGGCGTATTGTGCGAGCTTGCGCGCGTCGCCCAGCTTGTCGCGCATCCCGGGCAGGTGATCGTTGAACGACAGGAAGTGCACGCGGCCAGCGTCCATCCAGCCGAGCGCATCGGCAACCCCGTCGGCGTGATGCAATTCGAAGCGCAGATGCATCAGGTGCTGGGCTCCCAGATGCGGGCGCATGGCGTCGAGGGTCTCCAGCATGCGCAGCGCGTAGGGTCGGCCGCGCAAGCCGCCTTCCCAGGAATAGGTAACGCCGTGGAATTCGGTGGTGATGCCGCAGGCCAGCAATTGGCCGTCAACGTCGGCCAGCGCGGTTTCGTAAGGGAAGGCCACGCCGGGGCGCGGCATGACCGCGCGTTCGAAGGCATCGCCGTGCAAGTCGACGATACCGGGCAGGACGAGCAGGTCGCCGCAGTCGATCATGCCGCGCGTCGGGTTGGCGTCACAAGCGGCAATCTGCCCATCTCGGAACTGAACGGCAGCTTCCGCCAGCCCTTCTGGCAGCAGGGTACGTCGCGAAATCAAGCCGGCCACGTGGCTGACGGAAGACGAAAACGATTGCATAAGGCCCAGGTGCGAGAAGTGCGCAGAGACGTCGTGCGGGCATTGTGCCGCAACTGGCGTGCCGCTTAGCCGCACATCCGCCATTTGCCCCACCCTGAAGAGGGGAGAGCCAGCCAAACGCCTTAACTTTCCTGACACATTGGTCGATATCTTGAAAAACAACCCAGATATGGACGCCACCTCTGCTGAGCGGCCTGACCGTCCCGAACCGGATGTGATCGATCAGGACAGCCCCAGGCCGTTGCCGCTCGCCGATGACCGTTACGAAGCGCTTGTCCGGCAAATGCCAGATGCGCTGTACATCGTGGCGGACGACATTATCGTTTTCGTCAACGAGGCGGGCGTTCGGCTGTTTGGCGCGCAAACGGCGCGCGACATCGTGGGCCGCGAACTGGATGAGTTCGTCCACGACAATTCGACGCACCTCGCTCGTCAGCGCCGGGAGTGGATGGTTGAGCACAACGCGGGCTTGCCGCCTGTCGAGCAGACCTTGCTGCGTTGCGATGGCACGCCCGTGGAAGTCGAGGTGCTTTCCGCGCCGGTGCAGCTTGGCTGGCGCACCGCCATCCAGGTGGTGGCCCGCGACATCACGCAGCGCAAGCAGGCCGAACAGGCCCTGCGCGAATCCGAAGCCAATTACCGGGCGCTGGCCGCCGAAACCGCGCGCGCCAAGGAATTGCTGCGCTGCGAAAAAACCGTGCTGGAACTCAGCTCGCGCAACGTGCCGCTTCCGGATCTGCTGGCAGAGGTGTGCCAGCTGGTGGAGGTGCTGCTTGACGACGGCGCGAAGTGTTCCGTGCTGCTCAGTGGTGACGGCGAGCACATCACGCAGGCCGTGGCACCGTCGCTGCCTTTCATACTCTCGCAGTTGCTGGTTGGGATCGCGCTCGGTCCTTCGGTCGGTTCGTGCGGGACGGCCATGTTCCTGAACAAGACCGTGGTGGTGGAAGACATCGACGCCGACCCGCTATGGGATGGCTACCGCGATATCGTTGCGCCGTTGGGCCTGCGCGCCTGCTGGTCCACGCCCATCCGGGGCGACAACGCGCAGATGATCGGCGCGATGGGCATCTACTACGACACCCCGCGTGCGCCCACGCGCGACGCCATGGGGCTGCTCGACGGCATTACCGACATCATCGGCGTGGCCGTGCAGAAGGCGCATATCGCACGCGATCTGCAGGAGAGCGAAGAACGCTACCGCCTGGCCGTCGACAACCTGACCGAAGGCATCGTTGTGCAGGCGGCGGACGGCACCATCCTCGCGTGCAACCCGAGCGCACGCCGGATTCTTCGAGCGGGCAACGTGTCGCCCGTTGGCACCAGCCATCTGACGCTGATGCGCCGTTCGTTGCGCGAAGACGGCAGCGAGATTCCGCTCAATGAACGCCCAACGCGCGTGGTGTTGGCCACCGGCCGGCCGCTGCTAGGCTTGACCGTCGGCCTGGAGCTGGTGGACGGCGACATCGTGTGGGTGCACGAAAACGTGCTGCCCATCGTGCGCCCCGGCGACGACACTCCGTCGGCCGTCCTCATCTCGTTCAACGATATTGGCCCCGCGCGTGCGGCTCAGCAGCAGCTCACTTTCCTCGCGCAGCGTGACGCGCTCACCGGCTTGTACAACCGCGCATATTTCTCGCAGCGCATGCAGGCGGTGATGGAGCAGGCGGCCAGTCAGGCCAACGAAGCACGCCAGGTCGCTGTGCTTTTCCTCGATCTGGATGGCTTCAAGAAGGTGAACGACACAGCCGGCCACGAAGCCGGTGACCACCTGCTGCGCATCGTCGCGCAACGCTTGTCCGCCTGCGTGCGCCAGAGCGATACGCTGGCGCGCCTGGGCGGCGACGAGTTTGTCGTGCTGCTCGACAACGTGCGGTCGTTGGGCGAGGCGGAGCGCCTGGCCAAGCGGATCGTCCATTCGATCGCGCAGCCGTTCTCGACGAGCGGCACGGAGTATTACCTGGGCGCCTCGATCGGCATCGCGGTGTATCCGGAGCACGGCAACGATGCCGCCACGCTGCTGCGCTGTGCGGATGCCGCCATGTACAACGCCAAGCAGAATGGCCGCAACCAGCATCGCGTGTACACCGCGCGCCTGTCGCAGCGTGCGCAACGGCGCTTCCAGTTGGAATACCACCTGCGCCGCGCGCTGTCAGCCGGCGAGCTGTCGCTGCGCTTCCAGCCCATCGTCGATGCCACGTCGATGGACATCGTCGGCGCTGAAGTGCTGCTGCGCTGGCACAGCACCGAACTGGGCGAAGTGTCGCCTGCCGAGTTCATTCCCGTGGCGGAAGATGCCGGGCTTATCGGCGACATCGGAGAATGGGTGCTCGCGCAAGCGTGCCGTCAGGCCGCGCATTGGCGCGCCACCTGCATGCCGGAATTCTTTGTCGCCGTGAATCTGTCGCCGCGCCAGTTTGGCGAGGGGCTGGTGCCGACCATCTCGCGCTGCCTGACCGAGGCCGGTTTGCCCGCGAGCGCGCTGGAGATGGAGATCACCGAAGGTCTGCTCATGCGCGACACCGCCGCTGTGATGCCGATGCTCGACGCGCTCACGGCGCTGGGTATTCGCATCTCGATCGACGATTTCGGCACGGGGTATTCGTCGCTGTCGTATCTGCAGCGTTTCCCGATCGACAACCTGAAAGTGGATCGTTCGTTCGTCTCGGGCATTCCGCGCCATCGCGATTCGGTGGTGATCTCGCGCGCCGTGGTCGCGATGGCCGCGTCGCTGGACATGACCGTCACGGCAGAGGGCGTCGAGACACTGGAGCAGGCCGAGTTTCTGCAAGCCGCCGGGTGCGACAAGTTGCAGGGCTTCCTGTTCGGCCCCCCAATGACGGCCGCCGCCTACGAGGCCCGGCTGCGTCGCGACCGTTCCGCCCAGGCGTAGTGCTGCGCAAGGCGCATGTAATGCCCGCGTAAGGCGGGACGGGTAGCGTCGCTCAAGCGCGCGCCGCCCGCGCCGATACTCCCCACAGAGGGTTGCTTCGCCACCAGCGCGAGCGCACAAACAACAACGACATCTGGAGACCACCGCACGTGAAGCCATTTGCCTGGGGCCGCGGCCCGAAAGCCCCTCCCGAACTTGTCGCCCGTATTGCCGAAGAGGCCGGCCGCGTGGGCATGGGCATCTGTGAGGTATCCGGCAATGTGGAAGACGTGGCCGTGCGGCTGCGCCTGCAGGCCGATGTGTTCGATCAGTTGCGCAACGCTGCCGATGTCACCATGCGCGGCAACCACGACATCGCTGTGGCAGCGCGGCATGCGCGTGAAGTCGCCTCGCATGCCAGCGAGGAGGTGAGCGGCTCGCGTGCAACGGTAGATGCATCGCTGCGCGACATTCGCGAGCTTGCCGTTGGCGTGGCGAGCATGGAGCAGCAGATTGCTGCGCTGCGTGAAGCGCTGATCCAGGTGGCACAGGCGTCCGAGCAGATTTCGCAGATTGCCAGGCAGACCAATCTGCTGGCGATCAACGCCGCCATTGAAGCCGCGCGCGCGGGTGAATCGGGCCGCAGCTTTGCCGTCGTTGCGGGTGCGGTGAAGCAGCTCGCAGGACAGACCGCCGAAGCCACGCAGCGTATCGAAACCACCTTGGCGGATTTGTCCGGCCAGACCGACAAGCTGATCGGCGACAGCAGCGCGAACGTGGCACGCGCCCAGCGGGTGGATACCGGCACGCAGGCGATTGGCGCGGTGATTGGCGTGGCGGGCGAGGCCATCGCGCGCTTTGACGTCGAGGCGACGAGCATTGCGGAATCCACGGCAGCCATTGAAGGCGAATGCGCGTCGCTTGCGCGTGAGGTGGATGCGATGGCAGAGGGTGTGAAGCAATCGAGCCACAACATCGACAACGCGCAACGGCAGCTTTCCGGGTTGCTGGGGGCGTCGGAAACGTTGATCCGGTTGACGGCGTCAACCGGTGTGCAGAGCGCCGATACGCCGTTTATCGAAGCGGTGCAGGCCGCGGCCGGCAAGATCAGTGCGTTGTTTGAATCGGCGCTGGCGCGGGGTGATATCAGCGAGGGCGACTTGTTCGACCGCGCCTATGAGCCGGTGCCGAATACCGATCCGCCGCAGCATATGGCGCGGTTTACGGTGTTCACGGATCGCGTGCTGCCTCCGGTGCAGGAGCCTTTGCTCCAGCTTGATCCTCGCGTGGTGTTTTGTGCGGCGGTGGACACCAACGGCTATCTGCCGACGCACAACCTGAAGTTCTCGCAGCCCCAGGGCAGCGATCCAGCCTGGAATGCTGCCAACAGCCGTAACCGCAGGCTGTTCACCGATCGCACGGGGCTGGGGGCCGCGCGCAATACCGAGGCATTTTTGTTGCAAACGTACCGTCGCGATATGGGGAACGGGACGTTTGCGATGATGAAGGATGTGTCGGCGCCGATTTACGTCAAGGGCCGCCACTGGGGTGGCGTTCGGATGGGTTACAAGGTGGCCGGTTAAGGTCCGTAACGCCGGGGTTGCGGTTCTGAACTTCTCTGGCGGGGTTCGGAACGTCATTGTTGACGTTCGGAACTGCATCCATGGGGTTCAGAACTGCATTTGCTGGGTTCGGATCTTGGGCCCTTGGCGTTCGGAACGCCGTGAATGGGGTTCGGAACCGCTTTGGGCGGGTTCGGAACCTCATCAGTGGGGTTTCGGACTGCGTTGATGGGGTTCAGAACGTCGAAGGGTGGGGTTTGGAACTTCGTGGGTGGGGTTTGGGACCTTGCTGGCGGGTATTTTTGTTGGTGGTGCATCCCTTGTTTCATCCCCTGCCGGGGCTGACTTACTTTCTTTGTCTTGCCAAAGAAAGTAAGCAAAGAAAGGCGCGCCCGAGATGGCGAAAGACTCCTTGAATTTCTGTAACCGTGCGGAGAAGGAGGCAAACTCGCTGCGCTCAAACAGGCCTCCTTCTTCTTTTCGCCCGCTTACAGAAATTCAAGACGCCATCTAGGGCAGGAACGTCAACGGCCAAACCATCGCAGCGCTGGGGTTGGCGCCGCGATGGTTCGTCAGCGTGCTTAGTGTTTGCGGGTGCCTAGGATGACCAGCACGGCGGCGCCCAGCTCCAGCGCGGCTACGAAGTAAAGGCCGGCGGAAAGGTGGCCTGTGTTCGTCTTCAGCCAACCAATCATGTACGGCGCGACGAAGCCGGCCAGGTTGCCGATGGAGTTGATGAGGGCGATGCCGCCTGCGGCTGCGGTGCCGGCCAGGAACACGGCCGGGATCGACCAGAACACCGGGAAGGCGGCGAGGATGCCGACGGCGGCGACCGTCAGCGAGATCAGCGCAAGCACCGGCGAGCCCAGCATTGCGCCTGTTGCCACCAGACCGGCGGCCGCGATGACGGCTGCAATGGCGCAGTGCATGCGGCGTTCGCCTGTGCGATCGGAATGCGCGCCGTTCCACACCATCGCAATCGTGCCCGCGATGAACGGAATGGCTGAGATCAGGCCGATGTGGAAATTGCCCTGCACGCCCAGCTCTTTGATGATCGACGGCGTCCAGAACGCAATGGTGGCGTTGCCGCTGACCACGCAGAAGTAGATCGCTGCGCAGATCCACACGCGAGCGTTGGCCAGTGCCGCGCCAAACGAGGCGTGCTTGGCAGGGTCGCGGTTCTCCACTTCAACGGCGCGCACGACGGCGTCTTGTTCTGCAGCGGAAAGCCATTTGGCCTGGCGAGGCGTTTCGGGCAGCCACGCAAGCACGGCAAAGCCGGCCAGCACCGATGGAATGCCCTCGAGCAGGAATAGCCATTGCCAGTTGGCGAGGTGGCCGACGCCTTCCATGCGGCTCATGATGAAGCCGGCAACGGGGCCGCCCACGACGCCTGCAATCGCAAACGAGGTCATGAACAGACCATTGATGCGTGCGCGGTGTGCGGACGGAAACCAGTACGTCAGATACAGCACCACGCCCGGGAAGAAGCCCGCTTCAAAAATGCCCAGCAGGAAGCGCATCACGTAGAACGAGGTGGGCGTCTTTACGTAGATCATCGCCATCGAGGCCAGGCCCCACAGGATGGTGATACGCGCCAGCGTCTTGCGTGCGCCGATCTTTTCCAGCAGCAGGTTGCTCGGCACTTCAAACAGGAAGTAGCCGATGAAGAAGATGCCGGCGCCCAGGCCGTACACCGCTTCGCTGAACTGCAGATCCTGCAGCATCGAGAGCTTGGCGAAGCCGACGTTGACGCGGTCGATCCACGCGAGGATGAACAGCACCACCAGAAACGGCACCAGCCGGTACGCAATGCGGCGGTAGGTGACATCCAGCTCCGTGCTGGGGAGTGGGCGGCTGGCCGGGTCCGTTGGGGTGGCCGCCAGGGCTTGGGTTTGCGACATGGTTTCCTCCGATAGCGTGTGAGGGCGCCGGCGCTTCGTGTGCTGCTGTGTTGCACGAAACGCAGGCATGAGTTGGGCCCGGCGCGTCTGCTGCGCGCCTTTTGACTTGGCTTGGGAAACCGCCTGCGCGGCCCGGGCGCAGGCGGGGAGTGTTCTGGCTAGTCGATCAACGCCGCAGGGCAGCCTCCACCGCCCGGCCAACGCGCAGGATGCGTGCGTCGTCGTTGGCGAGACCGCAGAGCGACAGGCCGACCGGCAGCTCGCCGGCGGCGTGTACGGGCAGCGTCAGCGCGCAGCCATCCAGGAAATTGATCACGCTCGGATTGCGCAGCGCGAGTGCGTTGGTGCGGAAGAACTGCGCGTCATCCGCTTCGAGCGGTGCGACCTCGGGCGGCACGATGGCAACCGTCGGCATCAGCCATGCATCGAGGTTGCCCAGGCGCTTGCGTGCGGTGGCAATCATGCGGGCGCGCGCGTTGATCACGTCGATGTATGCGGCCGCGCCCATTTGTTCACCACGGCGGATGCGTGTGGCGACGCGCGGGTCGTACTGGGCTTCCGCACGCGCGAGCAGCGAGCGATGCCATGCCCACGATTCTGCCGCCGAGAAGCCGCCGCCGCTATTGATCTCGGGCAGTTGCAGTAGCTCGGGAAACTCAAAACGCACGATGTGTGCACCGGCACGTTCGAGCTGTTCAACGGCGCGGTTGAAGGCAACGGCGACCGTGTTGTCGAGATCCGCGCCAACAAAGTCCTGTGTGATGCCAAAACGCAATCCGGCCAGTGGCACAGCGGTGGTGTCGAATGCGTCGTGGTCAGACTCGCCGCTCAGCACGGCATCGACGATGGCGCAGCAGTCGACCGAATTGGCGAGAGGGCCGCCCGAATCGAGCGACGTGGACAGCGGCACGCCGCCTGTCATCGGCACACGGCGCGCGGTGGGTTTGAAGCCGGTCAGATTGCAGAACGCCGACGGAATGCGGATCGAGCCGCCGGTGTCCGTGCCCAAGGCCGCCACGGCCATGCCGCCCGCAACAGTGACGGCACCGCCCGAGGTGGAGCCGCCCGCCGCACGCGCGCCGTCTGCCGGCGTGCGCGGTGTGCCGTAGTGCGGGTTCAGGCCAAGACCCGAGAACGCAAATTCGCTCATGTTGGTGCGGCCGAGCAGCACGGCTCCGGCTGCACGCAGGCGCGCAACGGCAGCGGCATCGGCAGTGGCGCGCGGCTGATGGGCCAGGGCGCGCGAACCGGCTGCCGTCACCTGGCCGGCCACGTCAAACAGATCCTTGATCGACACGGGCAACCCCGCCAGCAGCGAGGGCACGTTACCTGCCGCACGCGCGGCATCGGCGGCGCGCGCCATGGCCAGCGCGGCTTGCACGTCGATGCTCACATAGGCGGCACCGCCGGCGGCGCGGTGCGATTCGGCGCGCTGCAGTGCGGCTTCGGTCAGCGCGACGCTGGTGGTGCGGCCGGCGGCCAGGTCAGCGGCCAGCGAGCGGATCATGTTGGGGCGGGGCGTCATCATGCGGTGGTCTCCGTTGGGTGGGGCGCTTCAGCCTTCAACAGGCAGCGTGTCAACAGCATAGCGATGGCGCAGCTCGGTGCCCGACACCGGGTCGATCAGGGCCATGTCGAAGGCCTCGCCAAAACCGAGTTCGCCGATGATGGGCTGCGTGCCGCAGAACATGGCGGTGCCCACCGGCAGCGCGTCGTTGCTGGTGTAGCGGCGGATAAGGTCACGCGGGTCGAGCATGCGCGTGACGCCGCCTTCCTGGTACAGCGCGGTCTGGCCGTCGCGCGTGCGCCAGGTCTTCATCTGCAGGCTGTCCCAATGCTCGGCCAGCGCTTCGAAGCGCCATACGTCGCGGCTCACGGGCTTGGCGCACATCTGTTTGGAGACCGTCACGCCATAGGCTTCGACCTTGCGGTCGGTGTGGTCCGAGCCAATGCCGACCAACAAGCCCATCGGCGTGGAATACAGCACGAACTCCGCTTCGCCCGATGAATCTGCGCCGGGAATCTCCACGCTGGCATCGGTGGTCAGCAGCGAGGCCGACACGCGGTAGAAGCACGGCACGCGCGCCGGACGCGCCACGCCAATGGCTTCCAGTTCAGCAATGTGGTGTTCAACGGCTTGCGCATCGCGGCCGGTCCAGCCGGCAATGACAAGGTGGTCCACGGTCACGTCGATGGGGCCGTGGCCGATCAGGTTCAGGTGCAGCGTGGTCATGCGGAATCCGGAAGAAGCGGGAAAAACGAACGGGGGGAAATCGGGATCAGAGCGTGCGGATGATCGTGCGGCGGAACTCGTCGATGTGCTCGCGAATGGCTTCGCGCGCTGCGGGCACGTCACGGCGCTCCAGCGCATCGAGCACGGCAAGGTGCTCGTCGTACACGTTCTGCAGGTGCTGCGGCTCTGAGAGCGAGAGGAACCAGAAGCGCGCCTGCTTCTCGTGCAGGCCGCGCAGCAATTCGGCTAGCACGCGGTTGCGCGAGGCCGCGGAAATGGCGAGGTGGAACTTGAGGTCCAGCGCGGCCAGCGCGGCAATGTCGCGGTGCTCGATCAGCGTGGGCGATGCATCGACGATCGCGCGCATGGCCTCGAAATCGGCGGGGTGGGCGCGCTCGGCGGCCAGCGTTACGCACAGGATCTCGTTGGTGGCGCGCACCTCGATCATGTCGAGCACGTCGTTGAGCGACAGCGGCGTCACCAGCACGCCCTTGCGCGGCAGGATCTGCACCAGCCCCTCCACCTCCAGACGATGCAGCGCCTGGTGGATCGGCGTGCGGCCCAACCCCAGAATCGTGCCGAGCTGCGCTTCGTTGAGCGGCTCGCCCGGGCGGAACTCGCACGCCATGATGCGGCGCTTGATCTCGTTGTAGGCGAGTTCACGCATTGCGGCGCCCTTGGGCGCATGCGCGTCGGGTTCAACGGCAAACGGTGCAGATGCAGACGCGGGTTTGGCAGACCCGGAAACCAGCTTGATGGGACGCGACATCGCGGCGGCCTCGAATTTCGTAAAAGTCGAGTGATGGTATTGTGATATCTCACAGAGCGTCAAGCGAGCAACACGCCGCATTCAGCTGCGTTCTTCTAGGTATTTGCCCTGATATGTCGATGGCGGGACGCCGTTGATATTCGTTATAGACTGCAACAAATTTCAGGGAGACAGCCATGAAGATCGCCATCATCGGGGCGGGCATCGGCGGCCTGACGCTCGCGTTGATGGCCGAGCGCCAAGGTTTCGAGGTAGAGGTGTGGGAGGCCGTGCAGACGCTGCGGCCACTGGGCGTTGGCATCAACCTGCTGCCGCACGCGGCGCGCCAGCTGTGCGAACTGGGCTTGGAAGACACGCTGAGTGCGCTCGCGATTCGGACGTCCGCGCTGGCTTACTACAACCGTTTCGGCCAGCCGATCTGGCACGAGCCGCGCGGGCTGGCCGCGGGCTACGACTGGCCGCAGTTCTCCATTCACCGTGGCGAATTCCAGATGGCGCTGGCCGATGCCGTGATCGAGCGGCTCGGTGCTGATTGCATCCGCCTTGGCCACAGCTTCGAGGCGGTTCAATCGACGGGCGAGAAGGGCGGCCCCGTGCGCTTCACGCTGCGCGATCGCACCAACGACACTGTTGTCGAATCCTCGGCCGACGTGCTGATCGGCGCAGATGGCATCCACTCTGCCGTGCGCCGGCACTTTTACCCGAGCGGCGATGCGCCGCGTTTTGCGGGCCGCATGCTGTGGCGCGCCGTCACCGAAGCCGAGCCGTATCTCGATGGACGCACCATGTTCATGGCGGGCCATCAAGACCAGAAGTTCGTCGCCTATCCGATCTCCGAACCGCTGCGCCAGCAGGGCCGCTCACGCATTAACTGGATTGCCGAGCTGCGCGTGCCCGACGAGGCACCGCCGCGCAGCGACTGGAACCGCGAAGTCGACCGTGCGATCTTCCGCAGCGCCTTCTCCGACTGGAAATGGAGTTGGATCGACATCCCGGCTTTGATCGACGGCGCAGAGGCCGTGTACGAATTCCCGCTCGTCGACAAAGATCCGCTGCCGCGCTGGACCTTCGGCCGCGTCACGCTGCTGGGCGACGCGGCGCACCCGATGTATCCGATCGGCTCGAACGGCAGCGCACAGGCGATTCTCGATGCGCGGGCGTTGGTCGATTGCCTGCTTGCCACGCGCGACACCGGCGTGGCCCTGCGTGAGTATGAGGCCGATCGCTTGCCGCGCACGGCTGGCATCGTGCTGCGCAACCGCCTCAACGGGCCGGAGCAGGTCATGCAGCTCGCGCATGAGCGCGCGCCCCAAGGCTTCGCGCGCATCGATGACGTGATCCCGCGCCCGGAATTGGAAGGGATTGCGATGCGCTACAAAAAGCTGGCCGGCTTCGATCCGCAATCGCTGCGCGATCAACCGCCCATGCCGGACCGCGCCTGAAACGCCGAACCGTTCAAACGCCAGAAAAAATGAGGGGACCCATGACCATCCGCCGCACCATCTGCGCCGCTGCTGCGCTGTTGCTCGCCACCGCTGCCCATGCGGAAATCGTCGTTGGTGTGAGCCTGTCGACGACAGGGCCCTCGGCGTCGCTCGGCATCACGCAGAAGAACTCGCTGGCGTTCTATCCGGATTCCATCGGCGGGGAAAAGCTGCGCCTCGTGGTGGTGGATGACGCCTCCGACCCGAGCACCGGCACGCGTCTGGCGCGCAAGCTCGTGACGGAAGACCACGTCGACATCATCGTTGGCTCGTCGGCGGTGGCGCCGTCGATTGCGATTTCCGAAGTCGCCACCGAATCGCACACGCCGCAACTGGCGTTGGCGCCGGTCGAGCTGAAGCCGGGCAAGGGCGATTGGACGTATCGTCTTGCGCAGCCGATCTCGCTGATGGCCGAGGCGATTGCCACGCGCATGGCGGCGTCGGGCATCAAGAACGTCGGTTTCATCGGCTTTGCCGATGCGTACGGCGAGAGCTGGCTCAAGGACTTCACTGCCGCCGCCACGCCGCGCGGCATCAAGATCGTCGACGTGGAACGCTATGCCCGCGCAGACACCAGCGTGACGGGGCAGGTCGCCAAGCTGGTCAGCATCAAGCCCGACGCGATCCTGGTGGCCGGTGCAGGCACTGGTGCTGCGATGCCGCACACCGCGTTGCGCGATCGCGGTTATGCGGGGCCGATCTTTCAGACGCATGGCGCGGCAACGAAAGATCTGATCCGCATCGGCGGCAGGGCGGTCGACGGAGCCATTCTGCCGGCAGGCCCGGTGATCGTGGCCGAGCAATTGCCCGACAGCCACCCCAGCAAGAAGACCGCGCTGGAATACGTGACGCGCTATGAGAAGGCCAACGGGCCCGACACGCGCACGCAGTTCGGCGCCCACACGTGGGATGCGCTGCAGGTGCTCCAGCGCATCGTGCCGGTGGCGCTCAAGAAGGCCAAGCCAGGCACGCCCGAGTTCCGCCAGGCGCTGAAGAACGCGCTGGAATCGGAGCACGACATTGTTGTTTCGCACGGCGTGCTCAACTACACAGCCACGGATCACTTCGGCTTTGACGCGCGTGGCCGCGTGCTGCTGACCATCGACCACGGCAAATGGAAACTGTTGAACTGAAACGCGCGCGCGTGCATCGCCGACGATAATCGAGAATCTTCTCCCATCCACACCGCCATGCCGCGCACGCCCAAAGCCGACGACCTGTATCCCGCCGTGGCCCCCTCGGGGCACTTCAACCCCCATTTGGCGGACGTGGAGTATGGCGCGCTCGACGGGCTGGTCGGCTATGCCGTGCGTCGCGCGCAGCTGCACATCTACGAAGATTTCGTGCGCTCGCTGCACGCGTGGAACATCACGCCGCCGCGCTTCTCGGCCATGACCGTGATCGCGCATAACCCGAACCTCAAGCTGACGGAGTTGGCCAACATTTTGGGCGTGGCGCGCTCCGGTGCAGTGCTGCTGGTCGATACGCTGGAAGACATGGGCATGGTCGAGCGCCAGCCGTCGCCCAAGGACAAGCGCGCCTTCCGGCTCGTGCTGACCGCCAAGGGCGCAACCACCCTCGACGAAATCACCCGTGCCGTCACCGCGCACGACGCCCGCGTAACGGCGCATCTTTCAAAGGATGAACGGCACACGCTGCTGGCACTGCTCAACAAGCTGGCCTCGGGGCCGGATTCCGCTTCCTGATCTACAGCCGGTGCGTGCAAATGACAAGCGGCCCGAACGTGGGCCGCTTTGCTTTGGTGCGAGGTGCGAGTGGTTCAGCGCTTGTTTGCGTCGATGGCTTTCTGCCAGAGGTCCTTGTCCGGCGGATACAGCGAATCGAAGTATTCGCGCAGCGTGCAGATTTCCTGGACGATCTCGAACGGAAAGCCCTGGCGGCCACCACGGTCGTCAATCTGCAGGCTGTTCAGGTAGCGTCGGCAGCCAATGAAATCGGCCCACTTGGCGGCGATCGTGTTGATGATGCGCGGAAACTTCCGGCCGAGTTCGATCGGCCGCACCTGGTCGGGCAGGGACGCGAGCCATCGGATGGCGTCGCGGTTGAGCGCGAAGTCATCGGCGTTTTGCTGCTTGCGTTGAGAGGTGGGATCTTGAGCCATATCGGATGCGCATCCTTGAAGTCTAGTGTACCCCTCCCGCGCCGGCCTGCCAGCCCGACAGGCGAGGGTCTTGACGCATCACCTGTTTGATTCGACCGCCGCCACAGCCAGTGTCCCGCTGTTTGCTTGCCGAGGCTGCGGTATGCTGCGCGCCGCCCAATCCACATTCGCCTCAAGTTTTGCGCAGGCTTGCCGATAAGCCAAGCGCGGTTTGGCGCGCTGATGGACCAGAGCATCCACCAGCTTAAAACGCCTAGACTGCGAAACACGAGCCAGTGTCGGCTGGCACGCCGCTCCCCTAATTCAATCAAAAAACCGGGCTTCGAGCCGAGGTAGGCAGGGTATGAAGCGAATCGATGCGAGCCAATTGCGTATCGGCATGTTTGTGATGAAGCTGGGCGGGTCCTGGCTCAAGCATCCGTTCTGGCGTGCGCAATTCCAGTTGTCGCACCAGGGCCAGATTGACGACATCCGCCGCGCGGGTATCACCGAGATCTGGATCGACCCCGAGCGCGGCGAAGACGTCATGGTAGAGACGCAGATGCCCGTACCGGCGCCCGCGCCCGAACCGCTCACGCGCGAGACCTTGGCCGCGCGGCCGCCGATCACACCAACGTCGCTCAAGGAAGAGTGGAAGCACGCCCAGCAGCTGATGCAGAACGGCAAGGTGACGCTTGGACACATGTTTTCCGAAGCCCGCATGGGCCGTGCTCTGGAAACCGAAAAAGCGCTGCTGCTGGTGGACGACGTGTCGAACTCGCTGGCACGCAACTCGTACGCGCTGATTGCGCTGGCGCGGCTGAAGAACAAGGACGACTACACCTATCTGCATTCGTTTGCCGTTTGCGCGTTGATGGTGGCACTGGCTAAGACGCTGGGCTTGCCTGAAGACGAGATCCGCGAATGCGGGCTGGGCGGGCTGGTGCACGACATCGGCAAATCGGCCATGCCGCGCACGCTGCTTGACAAGAGCACCGCGCTGACCAAGGACGAACTGGCGCTGCTGCAGACCCACGCCGTGGGCGGCCACCACCTGCTGCAGGGCACCGGCCAGTTCAGCGAGATTGCGCGCGAGATCTGCCTGCACCATCACGAGCGTATTGACGGCAGCGGTTACCCCGACGCCCAGAAGGCCGAGGCTATTAGCCTGTGGGCCAAGATGGGCGCCATCTGCGACGTGTACGACACGCTCACGTCAAGCAGCCCGTACCACCACGCGTGGTCTCCCGCGCAGGCGCTGAAATACATGATGGCGCGCACCGATACGCAGTTCGATCGCACCGTGTTCCAGGCCTTCACGCGCAGCGTAGGCATCTACCCGGTAGGCACGCTGGTCAAGCTGCGCACCAACCGGTTGGGCGTGGTGGTTCACCAGAACGAGGCATCTGCGCTCAAGCCGGACGTGGTCGTCTTCTATTCGGGCAACACCAAGACGCGTGTGCGCCCGGAGCGCATCAGCCTGGGCAAGTCCGACGATTCCATCGTCACCGTGGAAGACGCCACCACCTGGGGTTTGTCGGACGAGGAAGTCTCCGACATGTGCCTGGTCTGAGCCGCGGGGCACCCCAGGTTCACACGTTTTCCACGGGCGGCTCATTCTGCTCGGGTGGATTCGGGCGGGTATCGCGTGGCACCAGCGGGTCGCCGGGCTTGCGCTTGGCGGGCTGGGGCTGGGCTTTCGGGCTGGCGGGCTGTGTCGTATCGGTTTCTGAACGGCTTGGCTGGGTGGGCATCGCGGTCTCCCGATCTGCGGATGCCTCTCTTCCAGCATGTCGCGCGCCTGGCAAGTCCCCACGCTTCATGTGTATTTTTCTTAACACGGACTTCAACAAACTTCATGGCGCACCCCTCTAAAGTGGGGTACGTTTGAGTCGTTGTTTTTTACATTGCTGAACAATCGCCACACATTCAGAGCGACGTCGGCAATCCGCAAACAAACGATTCAGTCTTCCGGGGGGTGACATGAACGTTTCCAATCTGCTGCATGCAGCGTCGAACTGGGTCGTCCAGTCGCGCGCTTTCAATGTCGCGCAATCGGTGGCACACCATCGCACGCCCAGCGATGCGCTGTCGCACTGGAAACTCGATATCTGGCACAAGAGCGTGCCGTTCCTGTTCGAGGGCGGCCTTGCCGAGCCCGCGCACCAACTGTTTCCCAAGCATCTGGCGCATGCCGAATGGGTGGACGAGTTGCACCACCATCTGAGCCAGCTCGTGGGTGTGCGCCGCGAGCACTGCAAGATCGACATTCGCGCGGTGACGGGGCTGGCGCAGTCGCCATGCTCGGTGCATTCGTTTCCGAGCATGCTGGTGTTTGCGCACCAGCATTGCCGCCGCATTCCGCACAGCACGGACGCCGACTTTGCCGCCAACCGGCGCCATGTATTCCGCTACGCAGATCAGGCCAACGTGTTCCGCGCCTACGATTTTGCCGGCGGCGAGCTGTTCTACATGAACGAGTGGGGTGCGCACCATTTCGCCGCGCTGGCGTTGCAGGCTCGCACGCAGAACCGTGAGCTGCTGGTCGATGCCGAGGTGCGTCACGCGCGTTCTGCGCTGGGGTTGCGTCGGCTGCTTGACGGTTTCTACGTGATCGGCGCGCGACGGCAAGGGCAGCAGCGCTACGGCACGCGTTTGTCGGAAGCGCTGGCCAGTCATCAGGTGCCGCATCGCTGGATGCATGGCCGCCGCGAGACCGAAGGCTTTGAGCTGTGCTTCCTGCCCAAGTCGGATCGCTTTGCCAATTGCGTGGGCGAACAGCTCGTGCGCGACGGCTGGTTCGACTACGGGGCTTGGCTGGCCAGCCTGCACGATGCCACCGAGGTGGGTGCCCCCGCGCAGCGCGCCGAGGCCGCCCGCAAGACGCGCCCGAACTGGAAGCGCGTGCAGGTGCCGAGCCTGGGCGTGCCGACGGGCCTCATGCCGGGCTTCGCGCACACACGCCTGTAATACTGGGGCGCTACGCTCGGGGGCTGTTCTGCCCCACCACCTGACGGATTGCTGAATTAGGCGGCTGGTGTCAGAATTCGCAACTTAGTTGCATTGAGGCGCGCAGTGTCGAGTGACATCGCGCGCCGGCACCTGCGCCCGACCTTGCGTTCCTTCCGCTCCTCCTTCCTCCATCTGCGTTGGCTGGCTTGCCTGCTGACCGTGTTCCTGCTGTTTGGTCAGCAGGGCGCGCTGCGGCATGCGCTCTCGCATTGGAGTGAACTGAGCGAAGGGGCTGCTGTTCAGTTCAACGCTGCCGCCACGGCCAAGCCGGCCGGCGCCGAGCGCAGCCAGCCCGCGCAGGAGCACGCCGCGTGCTTGCAGTGCGCAGCCTATGCCGCGCTGGCGGCTGCCTTGCCGATGCTGGTGGCGCTGCGCCTGGCGCATACGCGGCGCTGGCATTTCCCGCACATCGGCTTTCATGCGTGCGCGCCGGTCTTTCCGGTGGCCGTGTGTTCGCGCGATCCTCCATTCCGCCTTTGATCCTGCCTTGCCCCTCGGCCCGCGCGTTGTGTTGACGCATGTGCGGGCCGCTGCTTAACGCATTCGCTCGATTCAAAGGTCTTTCATGATTCCGTTCCAGCCCCGCAAGCTGGTGATGGCGCTTGCCGCCGTCTTGCCATCCGTCGCCTCGGTTTCCGCACTGGCTCAGGAAGCCACGACGCCGGCCCCCACACCCGCCACGACGGCGCCCGCTGCACAGGCCAAACCGGCCGCCGCCAACGTGCGCGACCTCAGCGAAACGCGTGTCACGGCCAAGCGCCTGGACGCCGCACGCAATGCGCTGTCGCCGGACACCGGTAGTTCCGTCTACAAGTTCGACACCGATGACATCGCCCGCCTGCCGCTGGGCGATGCCACGCCGCTCAACCAGGTGCTGCTGCAGGCGCCGGGCGTGGTGCAGGATTCGTACGGGCAATTGCACGTGCGTGGGGACCACTCGAACCTGCAGTACCGCATCAATGGCGTGATCGTCCCTGAGCCGATCAGCGGTTTCGGGCAGATGCTCGATACGCGCTTCGCCAACCAGATCAATGTGCTGACCGGCGCGCTGCCGGCGCAGTACGGTTACCGCACGGCCGGCATCGTCGATATCACCACCAAGGGCGCATCCACCGACGAGGATGGCGAGCCCAAGGCGTTTGGCGGGGAAATCGGCACCGTGCTGGGCAGCAATGCCACGCACGAGGTCAATGCGCAGATCCAGGGCACGAAAGACCGCTTCAGCTATTACCTCTCGGGCGTGTTTGCCGAGAACAACCTTGGCATTGAAAACCCCACGGGCAACCGCAATGCCACGCACGATCACACCACGCAGAACAAGTCGTTCGGCATGCTGTCGTACCTGCTCGATAACGATAGCCGCGTGAGCTTCATGTTCGGCACGTCGAACGGCCGTTTCCAGATCCCGACGCGCCCCGGCCTGACGCCACAATTCACGCTCGACGGCGCAGTACCGCCTGCTTCTGAAGCGCTTAACGCCAATCAACGCGAGAAGACCGACTTCCAGATCCTGACGTATCAGCAGAAGGTGTCACCCAAGCTGGACTACCAGGTGTCGGTCTTCCGCCGTGCAAGCCGCATCGACTACATGCCCGATCCGATTGGCGATCTGGTCTACAACGGCGTGGCGGCCGACATCACGCGCCGCAACGAGGCCTACGGTGTGCAGGGCGACGCGAGCTACAAGCTGACCGACAAGCACACGCTGCGTGCCGGTGTGTTCGTGCAGCGTGAGCGCTACGTAGCCGACAACACCGCCAGCGTGTTTGCCGCCGACGGCTCCGGCGCGCAGACCAGCACGACGCCGTTCACCATCGTCGACAACCACAGCGGCAGCGGCACGACCATGGGCGTCTACCTGCAGGACGAGTGGAAGCCCACCGACAAGCTCACCGTCAACTACGGTGCACGCTACGACCGCGTCAACACCATCGTCAGCGAGCAGCAATTGAGCCCCCGCCTGGGCGTGACGTATGACCTGACGCCGCGCACCCGCGTGCATGCCGGCTACGCGCGCTACTTCACGCCGCCGCCCACGGAGAAGTTCGACACCACGTCGGTGCAGGCCTTTGCCGGTACGACCAATGCGCTGCCGTCGGATGCCAACACGGCCGTCAAGTCGGAGCGTTCGAACTACTTTGACCTGGGGGTTTCGCACCAGCTCACGCCGCATCTGACGCTGGGGCTCGATGCGTATTACCGAGACGTGCGCCATCTGCAGGACGAAGGGCAGTTCGGCAATGCGCTGCTGTATTCGGCGTTCAACTACGAGCGTGGCCGGATCTACGGGCTGGAAGGCAGCGCGAACTATCGCAACGGCAACTTCGGGGCGTATCTGAACCTGGCGGTGTCGCGCGCGCAGGGCAAGGGCATCGAGACTGGCCAGTTCAACTTTGATGCCGGCGAGCTGGCCTACATCAACAATCATTGGGTCAACCTCGATCACGACCAGCGCCTGACCGCATCGGCGGGTGTGTCGTATCGGTACGCTGGCACGACCTATACGAGCGATGTGCTGTTCGGTACAGGTTTGCGCAACGGCTTCGCCAACACTGAGCACCTGCCGGCCTACTGGCAGATGAACGTAGGCGCCGCACGCGACTTCAACCTGCCGACGTTGGGCAAGTTCAAGACGCGCCTGACCGTGCTGAATATCTTCGACCGCAGCTACCAGTTGCGCGACGGCACGGGCATCGGCGTAGGTGCGCCGCAGTTTGCGCCGCGCCGTACGTTCCTCTTGTCGGTCAGCAAGCCGTTCTAAGCAAATCGGGCCAGCGTATGAGGCTGGCCCGATTTCCCATCACATCGCCGTCACATCGGCGGGACCATCCCGTCCTTGCCGACCAGCACGCGCTGCGCGACCAGCGTGCCTTGCGCATCGGCGCGCACGAACATGACAACGTGCGCGCCAGCTTTCAGGTCATCACGCCGACCCGGCTCGAAGGTGACGATCGGCACTTGCGGCGGCACCACGATGCGCTGCTCCCCATCCTTGTATTTGACCGACAGCGTGCGGCCCTGAGCCCCGGTGACGGCGCCTGCCTGCTCGACCGTGCCGTTGGTCATGCTGCTGTTCGGGCCCATGTCGTAGGGGCGGTGGCCGTCGCCGGTGCCACGCATGGCTTCCGGAAACACGTGGACTTCGAGCGCGCGCAACGTACCGTCCGGCTCCTTGACCGCCGCCGCGCCGATATAGCTGCCGGCGCGAATGGCCGACGGTTCAATCGGCGCGACCTGGGTGACGCTGAGGTCCACCGGCAGCGTCACAGTGGCCTTGTTGCCGGAGGCGTCGGTCACATCGACAGCGGTGCTGTGGACGGCATTGATGGTGGCGCGCACGCGCGTGGGCGCGGCGGTACTTTGCGCGGACGCGGCCAGCGGGAAGAGTGCTGTCACGACGGTGACAACCGCGGCGGTACGAGCTGAGAAACGTAGTCGGGTCATTGGATAGGGGGCGTGAAGTTCGCTCAAGGTGAGCAGGGCGGCCTTCGCAACTCGCATGGGCTGCGGGGGCGGTGCGCCAGTCTAGACCGGACCGCGCTGGCGTGCAGGCGCGGTCCGCGTTCATCCGATGCGGCTTAGCCGCGATGCTGGCCCGGCACGCGCTTGCCCTTGTACGTCGGGCGGCTGCGGCGCATGTTGTCGGACCAATCCGTGCCGCCACCGGTGGGCGAGTGCACCGGTACATCGCGGCTGCCGGGTTTCGGGTCGATTGGCGCTTCGTCCAGGTCCACCGCATCCGGCGCATCGGCGTCGTCGTTTTCACCGGCGAGGCCCGTGGCGTGTTCAAAATCCTCGTCGTCGATGGGTGTGTCGACTTCGGGATGGTTTATGTCGTGTATGGCGTCGGGCATGAGGTCGCCGCCTTCGCGTATGACGGGTTCGTGCCCGGCCGCGCGACGCTCGCCGGTGCCGGCGGAATCGGTGTCGCTGTCGAGGTTCACATCCCCCAAGTCCGCGCCGGCCGTGCGGTTGGCTGCATTGCCGCGCGGGTGCACGGCGGGATCCTCGTCAAAGCGATCTTCAACGTCGCTGCCCAGGCCCGGGCCGCCCACCACGTCACTGCCCGAGTCCGAGCTGTCGGAGGGGCCGAGTGCGTCGGTTCCGTGACCCTTGCCGGTCTGTGCGGGTGCTTCGCCGGTGCGATACAGGTTGCTGGTTGCCATGTGGTTTCTCCATGCGTGCTTGTGCGCCAACGCGCGACACTGCACGTGCAGCAAGGCGGATACCTGGGCGCGGCGCGCCGCACGCGTACATCAGCGCACTGTCACGGCGGCACGCTGGTTGCGACGCAGGTGGGCACGGGCGATTCGTCCGTAAACCGAACCAGGAGGCTGACGATGAAGCAACACGCACAGCAACCGCACAAGCCCGCTGCGACCGCGGCGGAAAAAGCGGGGGAACGAAAGAGCGAAGCCAAGAAGGGCGAGCGCGGCGATCAGGCACAGCAAGGACGGGGTGCCGCCAAGGACCGCGCTGATTCCGACCGCGCCGAGCGCACTTCAATGCAGCATGGCACAAACCAATCGGCGAAACGCCCGATGCCGGTGCCCGCCGAGGATGGCCGTGCCTCCGCACAGGAAGGGCAACTGCCGCAGAATCAGCAGCGCCTGGGGCAGCACCAGAACAGTCGGAAGCAGCCATGAACGCCACCAAGAAGCCTCGTGCCGAAGACAAAGCCAAGGCGCCTTCGGGTGACGCCGCCAGGCCCGTCGCGCCGGCCATCCCAAGTGAAAGCGGCGTAGGCGAGGAAGACCCGGGCGACTTCGAGAACGCGTCGATCCATTCGGATGACGGGAAGCGTCTCCGCGCGCCTAGCGAGGGGCGCTGACAGGGACACCTCTTCACTTCAGCCGCGCGACGTCTGGCGCGGCTGAATGACGTTTGCCAACCAACGCCATATCGCTGGCCACGCCGGGCGTCGTGTGCCCGCGACAGCAGTCACGATGTGCACGTGCGCGCCGCTGCGCCTGTCGGCATGCAGGTGCCACCACCCGGACGTTTCCACAACATGCGCGTGGCCGGCGCCAAGCGTGTATTGCGCTGCTGCAATCGAGCGCGATGGCGGTTCCAGGCGCAAGCTGCCTTCCAATGCCACGAGCGTGGTTCCAGCGGGGAGCCAGCGCAGGCCGGCCTGTCCGGGGCAAAGCGTCAGCCTTTCGGGTTCGGCTGCGGGTGTCGTTGCAGTCATGTCGATCTCCTGAACATGGCTCCAGCGTAGGCATGCGGCACCACCGCCAACAGACACAGAACCGGCAAGGTACGGGGCAACAGCCGAACCTTGTGACAATCTGTTGCGGTACAGTTTGACATCGTCTGTATCTGTTGCGGTGACAGGCTTGCCGGCATGATGTGCTGGCCCCTCTCCTTGCCGCCTGTCGCCGTCCGCTTGCCGCCGCCCTCGCCGCCATGTCCGTCACCGAGTTGACTTCCCCGCCCGCGCAGCCGCTGTACCGGACGCTTGCCGATCATTACCTTGGCGCGATCCGCAGCGGAGTGCTGGCCCCGGGCGAGCGCATGCCGTCGGTGCGCATGCTGATGCGCACGCACGCGGTGAGTCTGTCGACCGCGCTGCAGGTGTGCCGGCATCTGGAGACGGAAGGCTGGCTGGAGGCGCGCGAACGTTCGGGCTACTTTGTGCGCCAGCCACGCCGCGCCTTGCTGGCCCCGGTCAAGGAACCCGAAGTTTCGACGCCCGATCCGGCGGCGTACGTGGGCGTGCATGCGCGCGTATCCGCCATCGTGGCGCGTGGGCAGCAGGCCAGCGTGAATGTCGATCTGTCAGGGGCGAGTGGGGCGGCCGCGTTGTACCCGGCAGCAGCGCTCAACCGGATTGCGTCGCAGGTACTGCGGCGGTATCCGTTGCTGCTGACACAGGCTGTCATCCCGAACGGCCATCCTGAATTGCAAACTGCCGTGGCGCGCCGTGCGCTCGACATGGGCGTGCAGATCGCGCCGGACGACGTAATCGTCACTCACGGCTGTATCGAGGCGATCAACCTGGCGTTGCGTGCTGTGGCGCAGCCGGGCGATACCGTGGCCGTGGAATCGCCGACTTACTACGGGCTGCTGCAGGTTCTGGAAAGCCTGGGCATGCGCGCAGTGGAAATTCCTACCAGCCCGCGCACCGGCATGTCGCTCGAAGCGCTGGAGATGGCAGTGCAGGCCTACGGCAACATCCGCGCCGTGGTGGTGGTGCCCAACCTGCAGAACCCGCTCGGCAGCATCATGCCGGACGCAGCCAAGCGCCGGATGGCCGCCTTTTGCGATGCCAACCGCATCGCGCTCATTGAAGACGATACCTACAGCGCGCTGGGCGATAGCCCCACGCCACTCAAGGCGCTCAAGGCGTGGGACCGCACGGGCAACGTCATCTATTGCGCGTCATTGAGCAAGGTGCTGGCACCGGGCCTGCGCCTGGGCTGGATGGCTGCTGGCCGCTGGCAGGGGCGCGTGCAGATGCTGAAGTTTGCCCAATCGCGGCCAAACGATTCGTGGTCGCAGGTGTTGGCGGGGCGCTTTATCGCCTCGGGTGCGTACGACCGTCACCTGCGCACCCTGCGCCAGACCTTGCGTGAACAGCGCGAGCGCATGGCCGAGTCGATTGCGGGATGCTTTCCCGCCGGCACGCGGTTGTCGGTGCCCTCAGGCGGCTTGGCGATGTGGGTGGAGTTGCCAGCCAACGTGTCGTCGGTGGCACTGTTTGATGCGGCGTTGGCGCAGGGCATCCGCATTGCGCCGGGGACGATGTTCTCGAACCTGAACCGCTTCGATCATTACTTCCGCATCTGTTTCGGCCTGCTGCCTTCGGCCAACCTCGAAGCTGCACTTGCCACGCTCGGCCGCCTCACGCAGGAACTGGCCGAGCGCTGATCGATCGACCTACCGGCACCACGCCGGCACGGCGGAGGGCGATTCAAGCCCCTGCACGCTCTGCGCAATCTGTTGCGACCACTGCTGCACGAGGCGTTGCGTGGATGACACCACCGCATCTACGCCCGCATTCGCATTCGCATCCGCACCTGCAGGTTGGCCATTCACGGGCAGCGCAAGCGTCGTCTGGCAGGTCAGGGCGGCGGGGCTCGCGCCCTGGGTGGCCGCATCGCGCGATACGCGCCACGTCACCAGCGCCGTCACGCCTTGGCCGGGCCGCGCGTCATAGCTGCGCATTTCGGCTCCGATGCGGTAGAGCGGCACGCCCGCCGGCGCAGCCGCACTTCCCACGTCCACCGCAGACAGCGTTGTCGCCATGTCCGCAGACAGCGCATCGCGCAGTTCAGAACCAAACGGTGCGGCCCAGCGTTGCTGCTCAAGCGCCACCACTTCGCTATCGGACGTACGCAGCACGATCTGCGGCTTGTCCAGGCGATCAGGCACCCGCACGCCCGAGAGGCGGAAGGCGCGCTGGAAACGGCCGGTGTCCGTGGCTTCGGGGCGCACCGACAGCGTATGCAACGTCGGCTCGGGCGAAGCGCACGCGCCAACCAGCAACGCTACGGCGGCGGCGCCGGCCAGGCGAAGAGAAGAAGACAGCATCGTCGTTTGCATTGGCATCATTGCGCGTCCTTTGCCTTGCCGCGGATCAGCGCTTCCGGGTGGCGGTCCAGATAATCGGTCAGCACGCGCACGGACGCGGCGGCCTTGGCCACTTGTTCCAGCGTGTCGCGCGCGTTGCGTTGCAGCGGGGCATCGTCGGAGAAGACCTGGCGCGCAGAATCCAGCGTGCGGCGCGCCTCGGCCAGCGTTTCCTTCATCTGCGGGGCGAGGTCGCTGTTGACGGTCTTGGCCAGTTGCTCGGTTTGCTTGAGCGTGGCGTCGAGCGTCGTCAGCGTGCGGTGAACATCCTGTCCGATCTGCTCGAACGGCACCTTGTTGAGTTTCTTGGCGATGCCGGCAATCTGCGCTTCGATGTCGTCAGTCGGGTTATCGGCAGTCGGGAACACATACGCGCCGTCACGATCGCGCATGCCGAAGCGCGGCGGGGTCTTGTCGCGGTCGGCTGCGTCAATGAAGTCGAGGTTCACGAACTGCTGGCCCGTCAGCAGGCTCGCGCTCTTCAACTGCGCGCGCATGCCGTTCTTCACCAGCACGTCGAACTGCGTGCGGACGTCTTCGGCGGCGTGCAGCGGGTTGTCGTCGCGGATGTCCATGCCGAAGCGCGTGGGGTATAGCGTGGCCGTCACGGGCAGCACGAACTCGTGGCGCTTCTTGCTGTAGTGGATGCCGATCGACTTGATTTCGCCCACGTTGATGCCCTTGAACTCCACCGGTGCGCCCACGTTGAGCCCGCGCAGCGAGCGGTGGAAGTACATCACCACGGTCTGCGACAGGTGTTCGGGGTCTTTCAGTGCCATGGTCTCGTTGCGCACGAGCGGGAACTCGGCGTCGGAGGCGGCCGGCTGGTGATCGGCTTCTTCGGGTGTCTGGAAGGCGATGCCGCCCAGGGCCACGGTCAGCAGCGATTGCGTGTCGACCTTCAGCCCGTTGGCGTCGAGCTTGAGGTCGATGCCGCTGGCATTCCAGAACCGCGTGCCGTGTGCCACAAACTTGTCGAACGGCGCGTTGACGAAGATGTGCAGCGTCACGCCCTTGCCGTCGGTGTCGATGTCATAGGCGGTGACCTGGCCCACGCGCACGCGGCGGAAATACACCGGCGCGCCGATATCGAGTGAGCCCAGGTCAGGCGCGCGCAGCGTGAACTGTTTGCCGGGCGCATCAGCGGAGATGGCCGGCGGTGTGTCGAGGCCTTTGAAGATGGATTTCTTCTCCTGCGAGCGGCCGCCGTCCACGCCGATGTACGCCCCTGAGAGCAGCGTGCCGAGCCCCGAGATGCTGCCGGCCGCCACGCGCGGGCGCACCACCCAGAAGCGCGTATCCGACGCGGCGAACGCCTTGCCGTCATGCGTCAGTTCGATCAGTACCACGGCGCCAGACCGGTCCTCCGTGAGGCCCACCGCCTTGACCACGCCGATATCGACGCTCTTGAATTTCACGCGCGTCTTGCCCGCTTCGATGCCCTCTGCCGAGCTGAAGGTGACGGTCACCTGCGCGCCGCGCGCCAAGATCACGCGCGCCATGAGCGTGGCGCCCACCAACAGTGCCACGATCGGCACCAGCCAGATCAGCGAGGGCAGCCAGCGCTTGCGCTTCGTGCGACGCGGCGCGGGGATGTTTTCGTTATCGACGGGGTCGGTCATACATCGGTCTCTTCGGGATCGGGCTCGTCGATGACGTCCCAGATCAGGCGGGGATCAAAACAGCGGGCGGCGAACATGGTCAGCACCACCACGGCGGCAAAAGGGCCGACACCAGGGCCGGGTTTGATGATGGCCAGCGTCGACAGATGTACAAGCCCTGCGAGCAGGGTCACCACAAACACATCGAGCATCGACCACCGGCCGATGATCTCGACCAGCGCATACAGGCGCGTGCGCAGTCGCGGGTTCCAGCGCCAGCGCTGCTGCACCGAGAGGCACAGCACCGCCAGGATGCCGAGCTTGGCCAGCGGCACCAGAAAGCTCGCGATGAACACGATGATGGCCAAGTGCCACGAGCCCGACGTCCAGAGATAGACGATCCCGCTCATGATGGTGTCCTGCTGCGTGCCGAGCAGCGTGTCGGTAATCATCACGGGCAGCAGATTGGCGGGCAGGTACATGGCGGCCGCTGCAATCAGCAGCGCCCAGCAGCGCGCCAGGCTGTCGGGCTTGCGCACGTGCATGGGCGACATGCAGCGCGGGCAGACCGGCGCTGCGGTGGTCTCGTCAGGTGCGTCTTCGTGCGTGAGCACCGCCTGCGTGGCGGCCGAAGCCTGGGGCATGCGCGCCAGCAGGCCGCAGCGCTCGCATGTCACCAGGCCTTGTGCGGCGGCCCGCAGCGGGCGACCTTCTTGACCCCGTTGGGCCGGTGCAGGAGTGGTGACGCTGTTCATGGGTGATCCTCGCCGGGGCGGGCGGCGGCGTCCATGCCGGTGGGCGCGTCGACGTGTGAGCCCGGCGGCAGCGTCAACCCGATCTCGCGCCAGAACGGTCGCAGGTCGATCGACAACGCCACCGTCAAGAATACGGTGAGCGCGGCAAACGCCCACAAGCCCGCATCGGCTTCGAGCGACACCATGCGCGCCACTTTGATGAGCGCCACCACCACGCCCAGCATGAAGATCTCGACCATTGCCCACGGGCGGATCAGCGCTGCCGCGCGCAGCACCAGCGCTGCAGCCGGATGCTGGCGCCCACGCCATCGTGCAATGAGCAGCGGTGCCAGCACCGACATGTACATCAGCGGGAAGAACACCGTGGTGAGCGCCACCAGTACGGCAGCGAAGAGCATGTCGTAGTCGTACAGCGCCACGATGGCGCCCCACAGTGTGGTGGCGTGCCGGTTGCCGCCGCCGTTCATCTCGGCAATCGGAAAGATGTTGGCGACGATGTAGACGATGAGGCCCGTCAACACCAGCGGCAGCAGTACCGAAAGCCGCTCGCTCTGGTTGCGGTACAGCTTGACGCCGCAGCGCGTGCAATGCGCTTCTTCATCCAGCGCAATGACCTCGTGGCGATGCAGGGTGTCGCAGTGCTCGCATGCGATCCAGGCATCGGGATCGCCAGGCAGGGGCTGGGCTACCAGGGCGGCTTTTGCGTCGGGGGTGTCGCCCGCTGCGCGCCAGGACTGCGGCAGCGGGAAGGGGAGTTTCACGGTTTACAGCTCCATCGTCGGGCTGAAGGTGGGCCGGCAGCGTTGCAGACGCGTGCGGCGGCACACCGACAGTGGGGGCAGGCGATTATACATACACCGTTGAATGTATAGCTGAGTGCGGGCTTCCTCATTTTGACGCACGGTCACAAGCAAATATCCCGCCAATCGGCGCACTCGATATTGCATGGCGTGATGGCGGAACGGGCCTTGCTGCCTTGGAGGGCATGTTCTCAACCTGAAAGGAGCATTTCATGACGTATCTCCGTGCATCTTCTCTAGTCATCGCGTTGGCGCTGGCAGGCGGTACCGCTGCGGCGTATGCCCAAACGGGGGCAGCCCAATCCAACAGCACGGCGGGCGGCAGCAGCATGTCTCCGGCGGGCGGTGCCGACACCGGCGCTACTGCAACGGGCACGGCGGGGACCGCTGTCAACGGCAGTTCGGCCAACGGCGGTCGGGATGCCACGCGCAACCGCAACGCCGCCGGCAAGCAAGGGCGCGCCGGCAATATGCGCTCGGGTTCGAGCGGTGGCTATGGCGGCAGTGCCAACGATTCAACCGGCAGCGCAACCGGCGGCGGCTCGGGTGGAGTGGGCGTAGGCGCGCCAGGCACGGGCGGGTCGATGGGCGCGCCGGGCGGCGGGAGCGGCGGCGGTGCTGCTGGTTCAGGCGGCGCTGGGGCCGGTGCGGGTACCGGAGGCGCCGGTGGGGCGGCCGGCGGCAATGCCGGTGGAGGCAGCCGCTAGCCTAGCCGCGCGCTTACCTGCTGCTAGCGCAGTTGTGCTGCGTGATGCAGCAGGTGATCTTCGATGAAGCTCTCGATGAAGTAGTAGCCGTGGTCGTAGCCCGGGTGGTGGCGCAGTTTCAGCGGCTGCCCGGCTGCGGCACACGCGGCAGCAAAGTCATCCGGGTACAACTGCTCGGCGAGGAATTTGTCGGCCTCGCCCTGATCGATCAGGATGCCGCTCGGGAACGGGCACGATGCCTGCCGCATCAACTGCGTGGCGTCGTGGGCTGCCCAAGCGGTGCGATCGTCCCCGAGATATCCGGTGAACGCCTTGATGCCCCAAGGGCACACAGACGGATGCGCGATAGGCGCAAACGCGGAGACCGAAGCAAAGCGTTCCCGATGTCGCAAGGCCAGCGTCAACGCGCCGTGGCCGCCCATCGAATGCCCAAAGATGCCGATGCGCCCCGGCGCCACCGGAAAGGCCACGCGCGCGATGTGGTGCAGCTCGTCGGCAATGTAGCTTTCCATGCGGTAGTGCTCGCGCCACGGCGCCTGCGTGGCGTCCAGGTAGAAGCCGGCGGCGATGCCGAAATCCCAGCTATCGGTTTCGCCGGCGATGTTCGCGTCGCGGGGGCTGGTGTCGGGCGCGATGAGGATGAGGCCTTCGCGCGCTGCCACGCGTTGCGCACCGGCCTTGATGGCAAATGTCTCTTCCGTGCACGTCAGGCCCGCCAGATAGAACAGCGCGGGGCAGGGCGTGCCTTCCAACGCCTGCGGCGGCAGGTAGACCGAGAAGCGCATCGGCAGCCCAATGGCCGTCGAGGTGTGCCGATAGAAACGCTGCACGCCGCCAAAGCAGGCATGCTCGGAAAGCAGTTCAAGTGCCGGTACCGGGATCGTCATCGCGTGGTTCCATCCTCAAGGTTCAATACAGCACGACCGAACGGATCGACTCACCGCGCTTCATCAGCTCGAAGCCCTCGTTGATGCGCTCCAGCGGCAACCTGTGCGTGATGAGGTCGTCGATGTTGAGCTTGCCTTCCATGTACCAATCGACGATCTTCGGCACATCGGTGCGGCCACGTGCGCCGCCAAAGGCGGAGCCCTTCCACTCACGACCCGTGACGAGTTGGAACGGGCGCGTGCTGATCTCCGCGCCGGCCTCGGCCACGCCGATGATGATCGACTGGCCCCAGCCCTTGTGGCAGCACTCCAGCGCCTGACGCATGACCTTCGTGTTGCCGATGCACTCGAACGAGTAATCCGCGCCGCCGTCAGTGAGCTGGATGATGTGGTCGACCACGTTGTCCACATCGCTCGGGTTGATGAAGTGCGTCATGCCGAATTTGCGTGCCATGGCTTCGCGTGCGGGGTTCAGATCCACGCCGATGATCTTGTCGGCGCCCACCATCTTCGCGCCCTGGATCACGTTCAGCCCGATGCCGCCCAGGCCAAACACGACCACGTTTGCGCCCGGTTCCACCTTGGCTGTGTACACGACTGCACCGACGCCCGTGGTGACACCGCAGCCGATGTAGCAGACCTTGTCGAACGGCGCGTCGGGGCGGATCTTGGCCAGCGCAATCTCCGGCACCACGATGTGATTGGCAAACGTGGACGTGCCCATGTAGTGGAACAGCGGCTTGCCGTCGAGCGAGAAGCGCGACGTGCCGTCCGGCATCAGGCCCTTGCCCTGCGTGGCGCGAATGGCCTGACACAGGTTCGTCTTGCGCGACAGGCAGAACTTGCACTGCCGGCATTCCGGCGTGTAAAGCGGGATCACGTGGTCACCGGCTTTCAACGATGTGACACCGGCGCCCACCTCCAGCACCACGCCCGCGCCTTCATGGCCGAGGATCGCCGGGAAGATGCCTTCCGGGTCGGCGCCCGAGAGCGTGTAGTAATCGGTATGGCAGATGCCGGTCGCCTTGATCTCGACGAGCACCTCGCCAGCTCGCGGGCCCTGCAGGTCGACTTCTTCCACGGTGAGCGGAGCACCGGCTTTCCAGGCGATGGCGGCTTTGGTTTTCATGCGCATTCCTTTTTTTGAAGTGGAGCCTGCCCGATGTGGGCAGCGTAGGGAGGGCGATTGTAGAACGTTGCCTGCCCCGGCAATGTGATAGCGAAGTCATGGCATTCACATCAGACTTCAGATTTTCTTACGACGGCCGTTTCTTGTGCGACGGCAGGGCCGACAGGGCCGTGTGCCGCATGCCTTACATGGTGGAATCCCTGCCATGGGCCTCGTAGTAGGAAACCATACCGTGCTTGCATCCATCCGTACTCGCATTTTGCTGACCTGCGTTGCCATCGTGGTCGGCGCATTGACCTTCGCCGGCGGTCTTAACTATCTCGTGACGCGTTCGTACAACGACGAGTCCATCCGCCAGAACCTGCAGTCCGTCGCGCGCGGCCACATCGCCGGCATCGACGACTGGGTAGCGTCCAAGACGCAGATGATGGTGTCGCTGCAGGACGTCGCTGTGTCTGCGGACCCGATTCCGGTTTTCAAGGCCGTGCACAAGGCTGGCGGCTTCATCAACGTTTATGTCGGTTACCCCGACAAGTCGTACAAATTCTCGAACCCCGAAGGCATTCCGCCAACGTATGACCCGACCGCGCGCCCCTGGTACAAGCAGGCGGTGGAGGCGGGCAAGCCGGTGGTGACGCCGCCGTACGTGAGCGCCAGCACCGGCCAGCTCGTCGTGACTTTCGCGGTGCCCATTCTGGAAGGCGGCACGCTCAAGGGCGTGATTGGCGGTGACGTCGCGATGGACAGCGTGATCGCCAACGTCAAGGCCATTCACCCGACGCCGGCCAGCTTCGGCTTTCTCGTCAACGCGGCTGGCAAGATCGTCGCGCACCCGAATGACAAGCTCACGCTCAAGCCGGCGACCGATCTGTCGGCAGGGCTGAACGAAGCCACGCTGGCATCGCTGGCGCAGGCGGAGAAGCCGGTGGAAGTGTCAGTGGATGGCGCATCCAAGCTGCTCTACCGCCAGGGCGTGAAGGGTACCGACTGGGGCCTGGTGGTGGCGCTGGACAAATCCGATGCCACAGCTGGCATGCGCTCGCTGGTGATGACGTCGATCGGCGCGCTGGTGGGTGTGGCCATCGTTGCAGCACTCATCGTCGGTGCGATGACCTCGCGCGCGTTCCGTCGCCTGTCGATGATCCGCGATGCCATGGACGACATCGGCTCGGGCAGCGGTGACCTCACCAAGCGTCTGCCGTCGGATGGCGAAGACGAAGTCGCGCAGATCGCCCGCTCGTTCAATACGTTTGCCGACAAGCTGACGGCGGTGATGCAGCAGATCCGCCTGGGCAGCGATTCGGTACGCTCGGCGGCGCAGGAGATTGCCGCTGGCAACGCAGATCTCTCGCAGCGTACGGAAGAGCAGGCCAGCTCGCTGGAAGAAACCGCATCGAGCATGGAAGAACTCACGAGCATCGTGAAGCAGAACGCCGACAACGCGCGTCAGGCCAGCCAGCTTGCCGTGACGGCGTCTGACGTTGCTACGCGCGGTGGCAACGTGGTCGGCCAGGTCGTGCAGACCATGGGCGGCATCAACGAGAGCAGCAAGAAGATTGCCGACATCATCGGCGTGATCGAAAGCATTGCCTTCCAGACCAACATCCTGGCGCTGAATGCTGCGGTGGAAGCCGCGCGTGCCGGCGAACAAGGCCGCGGCTTTGCCGTGGTGGCCAGTGAAGTGCGTAGCCTGGCGCAGCGCTCGGCGGGCGCAGCCAAGGAAATCAAGGCGCTGATTCACGACTCGGTGGATCGTGTGAGCAACGGCACGGCGCTGGTGGACCAGGCCGGGGTGACGATGGCGGAGATCGTCGATGCGGTGAAGCGGGTGACCGACATCATGGGCGAAATTTCGTCGGCCTCGGAAGAGCAGAGCAGCGGCATCGAGCAGGTCAATCAGGCCGTCAATCAGATGGACCAGGTGACACAGCAGAACGCCGCGCTGGTCGAGCAGGCAGCGGCCGCTGCGGAGTCGCTTGAGGAACAGGCCCACAACCTGAACGAGGCGGTGGGGCAATTCCGCCTGTCGCACTGAACTGGCTCAGGCCGAAGGAGCGGCCGCGCTGGCGGCCGCTTTGGCCTTGTCCTGTTCTTCCGCCAGAGCGAGGTCTGCGGCCCGGGCGCGCTTGACCGCAGGCCGTGCCAGGATGCGGTCGATATACGCGCGCACCACGGGCGTTTCGGGCATCAGCTTGAACATCGTGATCCAGTCCAGTGCGGCGCCCCAGAGCACGTCTGCCGCCGTGAAGCGCTCGCCCAGGAAGTAGGGCCCTTTGGTCAACTGTGCGTTGATCGCGGCAACGACCGTATCGAAGTCGCCATAGGGTGAGGTCGAATACGCAGCGGGCGCGCGGCCCATTGAATGGTCGACGACAGCGGGCTCGAAGCACGAACCGTAGAACGCCATCCAGCGCAGATACGCACCGCGCAGCGGATCGCCAACCGCGGGCGACAGCCCGGCTTCCGGATACAGCTCTGCCGCGTAGAGATAGACCGCCACCTGCTCGGTGACGACCACATCGCCGTGGCGCAGTGTCGGCACCTTGCCTAGCGGGTTCATCGCGAGAAACTCCGGCGTCTTGTGCTGGCCCGTGGTCAGGTCGAAGGCATGTACCTCGTAGTCGGCACCGAGTTCTTCGAGCAGCATGCGCGCGCCCCGCGAGCGGCTGCGCGGCGAGTGGTAAAGGATCAGGTGGCGGTCTTGGGGCATCGTCGGCTCCGTGTGCGATGGAACGGGTGAGGAAAGACTGCCACTGTAGGCGCAGGGCATGCCTGCGTCTTGGAAAAATCCGCTGCGGCGGTGCATCATCGCGGCATTGTCTTTGCCCCTGCCGTTTCCATGACCGATCTACGTGACGTTGCCGCCAAGCCAAAGGGCGTGGTCGATCCGCTGGCATTTCGCCAGCGCTTCCGCCTGAACCGTTACCAGCCGTGTGCCGCGCTGGCCGGCGTGCTCGATCATCACTGGATTGTCGAATGGGACCTGCGCGGCCAGTCGCCCTATACGCAGCGCACGTTGCCGTACCCGTGCGTGAACGTCGTGTTCGACCGTCGGCAGACCGCTATCTTTGGCGTGGTGTCGGGCGCGTTCGAGACCACATTGGCTGAGACCGGCCGCGTGATCGGCCTGCGCTTTCGGCCCGGTGCCTTTCGCGCGTTCTTCGGCAAGCCGGTGCGTTTGCTGACCGACAAGACCATGCCGGTTTCCGATGTGCTTGGCATTGGCGATGCGCAGGCAGAAGAGATTGTGCTGAGCGCACGTGACGACGCCGGCATGGTGTCTGCCGCAGAAATGCTGCTGCTGCGCGTGTTGCCGCCACCCGATCCGCAGGTTGAGCGCATCCACAGCATCTTGCAGTCGCTTCACCAGGACGCAGGCCTGACCCAGGTGCGCGACATGGCCGAGCGCGCCTGCGTGAGCGAACGCACCCTGCAGCAATTGTTCTCTGAGTATGTGGGGGTGACACCCAAGTGGGTGATCCGCCGATACCGCTTGCATGAAGCGGCCGACCAGCTTGCCAACGGCGCGGACGTGGATCTGGCTGAGCTTGCGCACGGGCTCGGTTACTTTGACCAAGCGCACTTCACGCGTGACTTCCGCCGCCTTGTCGGCAAGGCGCCCGCGGAGTATCGGCGCGCCAATCAGGCCTAGCGCGCCCAGCGCATCAATCCGCCGCGAGCGCCACGTCTGGCGACGCAGGCGGGCGGTCCGTCATCACGCAGTTGCGCCCCGCCAGCTTGGCGGCGTAAAGCAGATGGTCTGCCCGTCGCAGCAGTGGCTCCAGTTCGGGGCCATCGGCCGCAGGTGCTGCCGCCACGCCAAAGCTGGCCGTCATGCGGCAGGGCAGATCGGTGCCGGTGGGCACCGTCACCTCGGCAATGCGATGGCGCAGATGGTCGGCCACCGCGCGCGCCTGCGCGAGGCTATCCGCCCACACCATGACCGCGAATTCTTCGCCGCCGATGCGCGCCACCATGTCGGCCGACGGGCCCTCGGCGCGGCACAGGCTTGCAACGGTGCGCAGCGCTTCGTCGCCCACGGCATGGCCGTACGTATCGTTGATGCGCTTGAAATGGTCGATGTCGAACATGATGAGCGCAACGAGCCGCGCTTTCGGCTGCGGCGACTTGCACATCGCGCTGGCACGGTCTTCAAAGGCGCGGCGGTTGAGCAGATGGGTGAGCGGGTCGGTCTCGGCCATGCGCGCAAGTTCCCGCATCAGGTGCGCGCGCTCCAGTTCCAGCCGACGGCGCTCGATGCTGTTGATGCGCAGCACCCGGATCGCCTCGAACATCGCGCGGATCTCGCGCCGTGCAAAGCCGGTCGGGATGTGCACGCTCAAGTTGCCACGCGCAATCCCGTCGATCAGCCGCGTGGCGTTGACAAACGGTCCCACCACGTTGCGGCGGAAAGAAATTGTCATCCATGCCAGCGCGCCCAGCACCGACACCACGGCGCCTGCCGAGCCGATGAGCACCAGCAACATCGCGCGCCGATGTTCGCGGATGTCGTCAACCGCCAGGCCCAGCACGATGTCGCGGAAATCCGTAATGGCGCGCATGGTGGGCACGTAGCGCTCGGCAAATGCGGCGGGGGTGATATCGACGCCGCCGGGCTGGCTGGCCTTGGCGCGCACGGCAGCCACATAGCGCAGCCCATCGCCGAAGTACTGGGCGCCGAGCGTGGCCAAGGCGTGCTGGTTGAGTGCCGAATGCGCCCCCACGCGGGTCTCGATCATGCTGCGCAGCTGGTCAATACGGCCTTGCGTGCGTTCGATCGCAAGCTGCTCTTCAAATGTGAGCATGCGGTGCATGGCCAGCGCGCCGGTAAAGCGCGAACCGAGCTGGCCCGCGTATTCACGCAAATCGGCCGACAGCCGCGCCAGTGTCAGGCAATTGAGCACGTCAGGATCGCCGCGCGTGATGTTGGCCGTGCGTGCGTTGACGATGGGCAGGAATTCCGGGATCACCGCGATCATGCGGTTCACGCCGTCGGCCAGGTCGCTGCTGCTGCGCGAGCGCAGGGGCAGGGCGGTCAGTCGGTCGATGTTGGCGCGGGCTGCGGCCAAGTGCGTTTGGGCGCGGCCTGCTGCCTTGATGTCGGCTTCGCAGCCTGGGCAATGTTCCGGGCCTAAGGCGTCGAGCAACTGGGCGATGTGTTCGTCGCTGGCGGCGCGCATGCGTTGCAGGGCCGCGATGCGCTCGGCCGGCACCGGCAAGTCTTCGCCCAGCACGCCGTTGGTCGGGCCGCGTTCGGCTGAAACCTTCTCCATGGCGAGCAACGTTATGCGCAGCGCCTGGACGCTGCGGGCGGCATTGTCGGCGCGGCCGTAAGCCAGCCACGCGTAGCCCAGCAGCCAGCACGATAACGACAACACCGGAACGAGGACGATGGCGACGCTGGCGCTAAAGCGCCTGTCCATCGACGTTTCAGAAGACATGAACGGAGTGGTTGGGCGTCTTGGCGGGCGGTTGGGCAGAGCCGGGAGGCTGTTGCGAACGGGTTGCGCAGGTGCCCGCGCTCATTGCCGCGCGTAGTGCACATCTCTGGCTAACGGCAGCATCGGGGGCTTCTTTACCGTGCCATTGGACCCGCGCCGCGAGGGGGCACTGCAAACAAATGCAAAAGGATTCTTACGGGATGTCCAGGCCGGAGCGTAGAAAAAGGGGTCTGGACGGACGGGCCGTAACGCTGGCAAGACACGAGATGAGCGCAATCTGAGAGCGCCGCGCGCATCTTGTGTCTGGGGGAGGATCGAATGATTCGGGCGGGCCGATTACTTGACCGCCACCTCCGAGTGCACGACCTCCGGCGCCTTCGCGAAGAATGGCCCGACCAGCTTGCGCCATTCCTGGAAGTCGTCGGACTCGCGAAAATCGACCATATGGTCTTCCACGGTGTTCCAGCGCACGATCAGCACGTAGCTGGTGTCGCGCTCGACGATGTGGTGCAGCTCGGCGCCGTGGCAGCCCTTGGCGCGAGCAAACAGCGGCAAGGCTTGCTGGACGGCGGCTTCAAACTCGCGCTGCTTGCCGGCAAGAATATCGATGTGAGCCATTTCGAATACCACGTTGTTCTCCGTTCGGTTGGATGGGTGAGGAGACTATAGCCGGCAATCGGCGTTGCCATAGCCTGGCGAGCATCGGGGTTGTTTGATGGTGCGGACGCCAACTTTGGGTTGGCTTCCGGACGTCTGTCTGCCCGCGCGCGCCTCTATGACAACCGCGGCGGCGCGGGCATACTCGGATTCCATTGCCTTGGCCCGGATCCTGCTCGGGCTCTTCAGACGTCACCTTCAAGCGAAAGCAACCCATGGATAGCGGAAACGACCACCAGAAATTTTTCTACCTCTTGCTGTTCGTCGTCACGCTCGGGCTCTGCTGGATCCTCTCGCCGTTCTTTGGCGCGGTGTTCTGGGGTGTCATCCTGGCGATCCTGTTCCAGCCCGTGCAGCGCGCGCTGGTCGCCCGGATGGGCAAGCGGCGCAATCTCGCTGCACTCACCACGCTCGCCCTGATCATCCTGATCGTGATCCTGCCCGTCGTCTTTGTGACGGCGACCATCGTGCAGGAAATCGGTGTTGCCTATCAGGAGATCCAGAGCGCGCAGCCGAATTACTCCCGCTACCTTTCGGAAGCGGTTCATGCGCTGCCCACATGGGTGCAGCAACTGCTTGCCAAAGCCGGCCTGACGAACATCCCAGGCATCCAGAAAAAGCTCGCCGACGGGGCTGCGCAGATCAGCCAGTTTGCCGCCACGCAGGCGCTGAGCATCGGGCAGAACACGTTCCAGTTCGTGGTCGGTTTTGGCGTGATGCTGTACATGGTGTTCTTCCTGCTGCGCGATGGCGCTGAGATCGGCCGCCGCGTGCGCCGCGCGCTGCCGATGGACGAAGAGCACAAGCGCCT
This sequence comes from Ralstonia chuxiongensis, assembly GCF_024158925.1. Lineage (NCBI taxonomy): Bacteria > Pseudomonadati > Pseudomonadota > Betaproteobacteria > Burkholderiales > Burkholderiaceae > Ralstonia > Ralstonia chuxiongensis. Next base: position 924,498 of record NZ_JAMYWC010000002.1, read on the forward strand.
GCTGCTGAGCAAGTTCACGACCGTTGTGCGCGCCACCGTGAAAGGCAACATTGCCGTCGCGCTGGTGCAGGGCGCGCTCGGCGGGCTCATCTTCTGGTTCCTCGGCATTGACGGCGTGGTGCTGTGGGGTGCGCTGATGGCGTTCCTGTCACTGCTGCCCGCGATTGGCGCCAGCCTCGTGTGGATTCCGGTCGCGCTCTACTTCCTGATGGTGGGCGCGATCTGGAAATGCGTGATCCTCGTTGCGTTCTGCGGCGGTGTGATCGGCCTGGTCGACAACCTGCTGCGCCCGTTGCTGGTCGGCAAGGACACCAAGATGCCCGACTGGGTCGTGCTGATCTCCACCCTGGGCGGTATGGAATTGTTCGGCATCACCGGCTTTGTGATCGGGCCGCTGGTCGCCGCGCTGTTCATGGCCAGCTGGGATATTTTTGCGCGCGGGCAGAACGAATGAGGCTTCGGCCCGGCGGGCGGCCCGTCGAGCTTATATCTGCTCGAACCGCAGACCTGCGTGGCGGCTCAGGCGCTCGATGAATCGGTCATCAAACATCGTCGCCGGCGTCCAGAAACCGCCCGGGCGCCCGGTCTTGGTGCCGTCTTTCACGTGGTCCAGCGCGAGGCTGGCGGCAGCCTGACCCAGCATCTTGCCGGTCGAGCCATAGCCGGGGTCGCGATCCCCGGTCACCTTCACCCGCAACGTTTTTCCTTGGTCAGTGCGGCCAAAAAGCCGCAGGTCATAGCGCCCTGCCAGTTGCGCCGCAGGCGTAGGGCCTTCGCCGGGTTTGGGCAACAGAAAGCGCTCCATCACGATGCGGATGGGCTTGATGACAATGCCAAGCATGAAGGCGCCCAGGCCGGCCACCATCGTCAGGGCCCTCAAACGCCCGCTCAGGCCCGCCCCCGTCATCACCGCTTCGTCGTAGATGAATGGGTTGCCATAGGCGTTGCCGGCCAAGGCGTTGGAGCGGTGCACCACGCGCTCGTTGATGGCCGCCATGACAAAGGGCGCAATCCACACATCGAAATCGGCATCGAACGCTGCGCCCCGGACCGAGCGTTGGCGTGCCGTGAAGCCGTGGCCCTTGGGGCAGAGGGAGTAAGGGTCGGCCAGCTCCCTGCGCAAGGCGGGGTCGGACGCGGCTTCTTGCACGACGTTGATCAGGCTGGCCACCGTGCCGCCAGATGCGCCGCCCTTGAGCGTTTTGACGCGCAACTTCACCTGCCTGGCCGGCGTACCCCATTCCCGCATGGCTTGTTGCTGCAGGAAATAGACGCCCATGTCCGACGGCACCGAGTCGAAACCGCAGCAATGCACGATGCGTGCTCCTGATTGCTGCGCCGTCGCTTCATATTTGCCGATCATGCGCCTGATCCATTGGGTCTCGCCGGTGAGGTCGCAGTAGTCCGTCCCGCATTCGGCGCAGACCTTGATCAACGGCTCGCCGTACAGCGCGTAGGGGCCAACTGTGGACACCACCACCCGGGTCTGTGCGCATAGCGCGCGCAACTGGTTTTCGTTTGCAGCGTCCGCCACGATGATCGGGAGGGATTCACCCGCCGCGCCCAAGGAATGCTTGACGTCCAGCAGCTTCGCTTCGGATCGGCCGGCAATGGCCCAGCGCAGCGTTTCTCCACCGCCCGAAAACTGTTCGGCCAGGTAGCGGGTCAGGATCTGGCCGACAAAGCTGGTGGCGCCAAACACGACAACGTCAAAGTGCGGAGCGGGCATGGAGTCTTCCTTTTGATGGGCGGGTGACAGTGCCGGTATGGCGGCCTTCTGTCGTTCAGCGGCAAACAATAGTGAAGGTGCCCCGCCCGCCAAGCAACTGGCATCGCCGGCATCGCATGACTCAGGCAGACACGCCTCCGCCCTCTCCGCGGCCTCCACGTTCCCCGCCTTCAGCACCTGAAAGACCGTTTCACATTACGGAATTTGCCTCGAATTTCTCGAGCTTCGTCTTCCCGTTTGCTGAAAACACGTTCCGCATCGCAAAATTTGTTGTCTATCTCATTGAAAAATATAGAAAAACTAACTCTTATGTCTTATATAAGACCTTGCTGCGACGCGTCAAAGTCGACCTACAATAAATCCACGCTGCTCGCTTCGAACTCCGTAGCTGCACACGCAACCGATTCTTCTCAAACGCGCTTTATTTCCAGGAAATTGACATGGCCCAGTATCAAGACGACATCAAGGCAGTTGCCGGTTTGAAAGAAACCTACGGCAACGCATGGAACGCGATCAACCCCGAGTACGCTGCTCGCATGCGTGCTCAGAACAAGTTCAAGACGGGTCTGGACATCGCCAAGTACACCGCCAAGATCATGCGCGCCGACATGGCCGCCTACGATGCTGATCCGGCCAAGTACACGCAGTCCCTGGGTTGCTGGCACGGCTTCATCGGCCAGCAGAAGATGATCTCCATCAAGAAGCACTTCAAGAGCACCGAACGCCGCTACCTGTACCTGTCGGGCTGGATGGTCGCTGCGCTGCGCTCGGAGTTCGGCCCGCTGCCGGATCAATCGATGCACGAGAAGACTTCTGTCAGCGCGCTGATCCGCGAGCTGTACACGTTCCTGCGCCAAGCCGACGCTCGTGAACTGGGTGGCCTGTTCCGCGAACTGGACGCCGCCAAGGACGCCGCCGCCAAGGCCGCGATCCAAGAAAAGATCGACAACCACGTCACCCACGTGGTGCCCATCATTGCCGACATCGACGCCGGTTTCGGCAACGCAGAAGCCACGTACCTGCTGGCCAAGCAGTTCATCGAAGCGGGTGCCTGCTGCATCCAGATCGAAAACCAAGTGTCGGATGAGAAGCAGTGCGGCCACCAAGATGGCAAGGTCACCGTGCCGCATGAAGACTTCCTGGCCAAGATCCGCGCAATCCGTTACGCGTTCCTGGAGCTGGGCGTGGACGACGGCATCATCGTCGCCCGTACCGATTCGCTGGGCGCAGGCCTGACCAAGCAGATCGCCGTGACGAACACGCCGGGCGACCTGGGCGACCAATACAACGCGTTCCTCGACTGCGAAGAGCTGTCGGCCGACCAACTGGGTAACGGTGACGTCGTCATCAAGCGCGACGGCAAGCTGCTGCGTCCGAAGCGCCTGCCGAGCAACCTGTTCCAGTTCCGCGCCGGCACGGGCGAAGCACGTTGCGTGCTGGATTGCATCACCTCGCTGCAAAACGGCGCCGACCTGCTGTGGATCGAAACCGAAAAGCCGCACATCGCCCAGATTGGCGGCATGGTGAGCGAAATCCGCAAGGTCATCCCGAACGCCAAGCTGGTGTACAACAACAGCCCCTCGTTCAACTGGACGCTGAACTTCCGTCAGCAGGTGTATGACGCGATGAAGGAAGCCGGCAAGGATGTGTCGGCCTACGAGCGCGGCCAACTGATGAGCACGGAATACGACGACAGCGAACTGGCGAAGCTCGCCGACGAGAAGATCCGCACGTTCCAGGCCGATGCGTCGCGCGAAGCCGGCATCTTCCACCACCTGATCACGCTGCCGACGTACCACACCGCCGCGCTGTCGACCGACAACCTGGCCAAGGAATACTTCGGCGACCAAGGCATGCTCGGTTATGTGGCTGGCGTGCAGCGCAAGGAAATCCGCCAAGGCATCGCTTGCGTCAAGCACCAGAACATGTCGGGCTCGGACATCGGCGACGACCACAAGGAATACTTCAGCGGCGAAGCAGCGCTGAAGGCCGCGGGTAAGGACAACACGATGAACCAGTTCCACTGATTCACGGATACGTCTTACCTCAAGCAGAACGCCAACCCATTGCGGGTTGGCGTTTTTTTTTGGCCGTGAGACGGCTTGGTCAGTGAGCACCGTCCTTCGGCCAGACCACATCGGCCTTCCACGATTCCGACGCAATGAATTCCTTGAGCTTGTCCTGCAGCAGTGCGGTCCAGGCAGCGGCGAAGCGGGAAGGCGGATTCTCGCGCAAGGTCGTGATCGCCACGCTCGATCGGATGCCGGGGCGCCCCATGCGATGCGCCACGAGTTCACCACGCGCGATCTCCTCCTTGATTGCGATGTAGGTCAGGATCGAATATCCGGCGCCGGCCTTCACCAGTTGCTTGGTCAGCGACACGCTGTCGACTTCCAGGGCGATGCGCAGGCGCACACCGTGCTGGATCGCAGCCTGTTCGACCAGACGCCGGTTGCTGTGCGGCAGTCCGGGCAAGATCAGCGGAATGCTGGCCAGGTCGCGGATCTGGTATTCGCGCTTGTCGGCCTCTGAGCCAGGCGGCCCGACGAGGATCATGGGCTCGCTGAACAAAGGGCGCACGTGGAACGCATCCAGCGGCGGCTGGTTGTAGACGACGGCAAGGTCAACGCGCCGATCCAGCACCCACTCCTGCAGCGAGCTGCTCAGGCCTTCTCGCACGTGCAGTGACACCCGAGGCCACTGCGCCCGGAAGTCCTGGACGAGATCGGCGCCGATCAGCGCGCCCATGGTCGGCGGCAGGCCAACGGCCAGATGCCCGCGCTCCTCGTCGGCGCTGGCGCGTACGTCTTCGCTGGTTTCGCTGAGGAGGTGCGAGATCATTTCAGCGCGCTCCAGCAGACGTGAGCCCGCCGAGGTGAGCCGGACGCCACGGCCATGCCGAACCAGCAGCGACACGCCAATCTCTGCCTCCAGTTTTGCAATCTGCCGACTCAGCGCGGGCTGCGCGATATACAGCTCGGCGGCTGCGCGGCTGAAACTGCCGGCACGCGCCACGCGAATGAAGCTCTTGAGTTCTCGGATGTCCATGCTTGCGTTGAGATATGCCGTGTCGGCATAGGTTTGTATGTTCACATGGTCTTTGTCAAGAAAAGACCGTCAATCTATGCTTTCTACAAATAACAAATCACCCAACGCGTACAGGAGACGGCTCGCCCTAAGGCTCAACGGCCAGCGGCATTCACGCTCCCAGTGACGACCGCCTTTCAAGCAAGACAAGTCCAGCACGCTGGTGCCGCCTGGTAGCGGCAGAGCGCTGAATGACTGGACGCAGGAGACACCATGAAACATCTGAAGAAGCTGCACGTGCAGGTCTTGATCGGCCTGGCGTGTGCGGTCGTCCTCGGCATCGCCGCGCCGCAGTGGGCCGTTGCCATGAAACCCATCGGGCAGGCGTTCATTGCGTTGCTGAAGATGATGCTGGCCCCGATCATCTTCTGCACGCTGGTGCAGGGCCTGGCGCATGTGCGCGACTTGCGCATGCTGGGCCGCATGGGCGTGAAGTCGCTGGTGTACTTCGAGGTGGTCAGCACCGTGGCCATGGTGCTGGGCTTTGTGCTCGTCAACGTGTTCGAGCCCGGGGTGGGGCTGCATGCCACCAACCTTGCCGAAAGTGCCGATGCGGTGAAGGCCACAAGCGGCGCTGGCGGCATCTCGGCCGTCAATTACCTGCTCAGCCTGATTCCGCACACGCTGGTCGATGCCTTTGCCAAGGGCGACATCGTGCAGGTGCTGATCATTTCCATCCTGGCGGGTTTGGCGCTGAACCTCTCGGTAGGGCCGGACTCGGTTCTGCTGCGTGGCATGGATGAAGCGCAGAAGGTGCTGTTCCGCATGCTCGGCTTCATCATGAAGCTGGCACCGCTGGGCGCGTTTGGCGCCATGGCTGCGGCCGTGGGCAGCTATGGCGGCGTGACGCTGCTCTATCTGCTGAAGGTCATCGTGCTGTACTACGCCGCCTCGCTGCTGTTCGTGTTCGGTGTGCTCAGCTCGATTACGTGGATGATCGGCCTGCCGTATTTCAGCGTGCTCAAGCTGATTCGCGACGAGATGCTGTTGATCTTCGGCACGGCATCAAGCGAGGTGGCCTTCCCGCGCCTGGTTGAGAAGCTGCAACGCGCGGGTTGTGACGAGGCCGTGGTCGGTTTCGTGCTGCCCGCCGGCTACAGCTTCAACCTGGACGGCACCTCCATCTACATGGCCATCGCTGTGGGTTTCATTGCGCAGGCGACGGACACGCCGTTCTCTCTGTGGCAGCAACTCGGGCTGCTCGCCATCCTCAGCCTCACTTCCAAGGGTGGTACCACGGTTGCCGGCGGGGCGTTCGTCAAGCTGGCGGCCACGCTGCAATCGGTGCGCTCGCTGCCCGTGGCCGGCCTGGGCTTGCTGTTCGGCATCGACCGCGTGATGGCGATTGCCACTGCGCTCGTCAACGTGGTGGGCAACACCGTGGCGGTGTTCGCCATCGCCCGCTGGGAAGGTGCGTTCGACGCCGAAGCCTTCCATCGCGAGACCGGCGGGCAGGCCCGTTCTTCTCTCCTCAAGCTGCAGAAGCCCGCCGCACAGGCTGCGGTTGCGCAAGACGCGCTGACCCACTGAGCCACTAAGCACTGAGTAACACCAACATGCAACGCATTCCCGCCCTCAATCCTGATGCGCTGGACGCAGACCAGCGCGCCGTCTACGACGCCATTGCCAACGGCCCCCGCAAGGGTGTGCGTGGCCCGCTGGCGGTCTGGCTGCATCGCCCCCTGCTGGCCGACCGCGCACAGGCACTCGGACGCTACTGCCGTTACGACAGCAGCCTGCCGCCGCGCCTGTCCGAACTGGCCATCCTGTTCATGGGCCGCTACTGGCTGGCGGAATACGAATGGGCCGCGCACAAGCCGTTCGCGTTGGAAGCCGGTGTGTCGCCGGCGGTGATCGACGCCATTCGTGACGGCATGAACCCGGCGTTCGAGCAGCGCGACGAGGCGCTCGTCTTCGCCTTCCTCACACAGCTGCATGCCAAGCGCGAAGTGGACGACGGCTTGTACGCCGAACTGGTTGAAGCCATCGGGCAAGACGGCGTGGTCGATCTGGTTGGCATTGCCGGCTACTACACGCTCATCTCCATGACCATCAAGGCATTCAACGTGCCCGCGCCGGCCGGTGCGACACCGGAACTGCCGACGCAACTGCCGATGTAACAGCAACAAGCAACAAGGAATTCACTGTGCAAGCAACGACCGAATTTGAACAAGCCACGGCCGCGGGCCGTCTGGCAGGCAAGGTGGCCATCGTGACTGGCGCGGGCTGCGTCGGCCCGGGCTGGGGCAATGGCCGCGCCGTGGCCGTGCTGTTTGCGATGGCCGGAGCGCGCGTATTCGCCGTCGACAAGAACCTCGAGGCCATGGAAGAAACGGTGCGCCGCGTGCGCGAGGCGGGCGGTGAGGTCACGCCCTACACCTGCGACGTGACGGACACCACGGCCGTCAAAGGCATGGTCGATGCCTGCGTGGAGCAGTACGGCCGCGTCGATATCCTGGTGAACAACGTTGGCGGGTCCGCTGCCGGTGGCCCTGTGGCGTTGTCGGAAGACAAGTGGGATGCGCAGGTCGCGTTCAACCTCAAGAGCGTCTATCTGACCTGCAAACATGTGCTGCCCGTGATGGAAGCGCAGGGCAGTGGCGCCATCGTCAATACGGCATCGACTTCCGGCATCCGCTGGACGGGCTCGGCACAAGTGGCCTATGCCGCTTGCAAGGCGGGCGTGATCCAGCTTTCCAAGGTGGTGGCGGTTGAGTACGCGAAGAAGGGCATCCGCGTGAACACCGTGGTACCGGGCCAGTTGCATACGCCCATGGTGGAAGTGCGCCTGGCGGGCCAGCGTTCCGGCGGCGATGTCGACAAGCTGCTGGAAAGCCGGCTCGCACGCATTCCGCTTGGCTTCATGGGCGATGGGCGTGACACCGCGCATGCCGCGCTGTTCCTGGCGTCTGACGAGGCGCGCTTTGTCACCGGCACCGAAGTCGTGGTCGATGGCGGAATGACGGCCCGGTGCGACTGACCATGCAAGGCGAACTGAACGGCGGCGTGTGGGATTGCCATACGCACATCTATGGACCTTGGGACGCGTTTCCGCTGCCGGCCAACGCGTCGTATCGCCCGGCGGAAGCTCCGATGACGCAATTGCTTGCGTTGCATGAGCAGTTGGGCATCACGCATGGCGTGCTGGTGCAGGCGGCGTGCTACCAAGCCGATCACCGTGCGCTGCTGTCAGCGCTTGCGATGACGAAAGGGCGCTATCGCGGCGTCGCGCTGGTCGATCACACCACGAGTGGCGACGCCCTGCGCGAATTGCACGAGGGCGGTGTCCGCGGCATCCGCTTCAACTTCATGGGCCACCTGCCGGGCGAGCGTGATCTGGACCGCTTGCGCGAGCTTGCCGAGCGCGTCGGGCCGATGGGTTGGCACGTGCTGCTGCATGGGCAACTGGATCAGCTTCTGCCGGTGCTCGATGCGTGGGAAGACCTCGACGTGCCGCTGGTGATCGACCACATGGGCCGGCAGGATGCGACCCGTCCGCTGGATGAAGCTGCCGTGCGCGAGTTGGAGCGCCATCTGCGCAAAGACAATCGGTGGATCAAGTTGTCGGGTGTCGACCGCCTGATGCAAGGGGCAGCGCCGCCGTGGACTGCGGCGCTGCCCCTGGTCAGGCGGCTGGTGCAGGCGGCGCCCGAGCGGGCCATCTGGGGTACGGATTGGCCGCACCCCAACATCAAGGGCGACGTGCCTGATGACAGCAGCCTGCTTGCATTTGTGCAGGAAGCCTGCGGTGCCGAAGCGGCTGAAGCCGTGCTCGTTCATAACCCGCAACGGCTCTATTTCTGAGGCATCGCCATGCAAGCCACCTTCATCGATGCCGCACAGGCAGAGCACACTGCTGAGCAGAGCGCCTGCCGCAAGGCCGCCTGGCGCCTGGTTCCCCTGCTGGCGCTCGCCTACTTCGTCAACTATCTCGACCGGACCAACGTCGGCTTTGCCGCACTGACCATGAACCGCGACCTGGGCCTGAGTGCGGCCCAGTTTGGCCTGGCGGCTGGCATCTTCTACGTGGGCTATTGCCTGTTCGAGGTGCCGAGCAACCTGGCGTTGTATCGCTACGGCGCGCGTCGCTGGCTGGCGCGGATCATGATCACGTGGGGTTTGTTTGCCGCCGCCACCAGCTTCGCCGTGGGCCCCAACAGCTATGCAGCGATCCGCTTGCTCGCCGGGATTGGCGAGGCGGGGTTCTTTCCTGGCGTCATCTTCTATCTGACGCTGTGGTTTCCGTCGCGTTATCGCACGCGCATGATGGGCTGGTTCCTTGCTGCGATTCCGTTGTCGTCGGTGTTCAGCGGGCCGCTGTCGGTATCGATGCTGGAGCTGGACGGTTGGCTCGGGCTGCACGGCTGGCAATGGCTCTTCATCCTGCAGGGGTTGCCGGCTTGCGTGCTGGGCCTGCTGTGTCTGCGCATGCTGACTGATCGCCCGGACAACGCAGCCTGGCTTACGGCAGATGAGCGCTCCGCCCTGGCCGCTGCCATCGAACGGGAGCGCAGCGCGGCGGTCGAGCATCGCCTCGGGCCTGCGCTCAAGGACGCGCGCGTCTGGCTGCTCACGGCCATTCTCTTCAGCTACATCATCGGCATTCTCGGCATTGGTGTGTGGATGCCGACCATCCTCAAGACGCATCATCTGACAAACACGCAGGTGGGTTTTGCCACGGCGCTGCCCTATGTTGTTGGCGCCCTGGTGATGCTCGGCTGGGCACGCGTGGTGGCGCGCACCCAGCGCTATGTTCTGCACCTGGTGATCACTTGTGCGGTGGCGGCGCTGGGCTTCTTTGCCTCGGTAGCGTCCGATGCGCTGGTGCCGGCCATGCTGGGCTTGACCGTGGCGGTGGTCGGGTTGTCATCCGTGCGCACATGCTTCTACAGCATTCCGGCCACGTTCCTGGATAAGCAGGCTGCCGCCGGCGGTCTGGCGTTCATCAACTCCGTGGGCAGCCTCGGCGGGTTGTTCGGCCCCTACATGGTGGGCTGGCTGAAAGACGCCACGGGCTCGTTCAAGGCTGGGCTGATCGGCATGGGCACCATGCTGGTTCTCGCAACGCTGCTGTCTCTTGTGCTGCTGGCCCGCGTCAAGGAGGGCCAGCGATGAGCAACGATGGGTGGCAGCCGAGCCTGCGCACGCCTGACCCCGCCGTGCGCATCCTGGACTCGCGCTTTGAGCACTACCGTCTGCCGCACGCCAAGGTCGAGCGCCTGTGGACCGGCTGCCGGTGGGCCGAAGGCCCCGTCTGGTTTGGCGACGCAGGCGCGCTCTATTGGACCGACTTGCCCAACGATCGCATCCTGCGTTGGGACGAGGCATCCGGCGCAGTGGCGACATACCGCGCGCCCTCAGGCAAGGCCAACGGTCTGACGCGCGACAGGCAAGGACGCCTGATTGCCTGCGAGCATGGTCAGCGCCGCGTTACGCGCACGGAATACGACGGCAGCATCACCGTGCTGGCCAGCGAGTTTGAAGGCAAGCCGCTGAATTCGCCCAACGATGTGGTGGTCGCAAGCGACGGCGCAGTGTGGTTTACCGATCCGCCGTTCGGCCTGGTGAGTGACTACATGGGTCAGATTGCCGAGCCACAGTTGCCGGCCAGCATCTATCGGATCGACCCGCGCGATGGGCGATTGGACTGTGTTGCTGACGACGTGCTCGGCCCCAACGGATTGGCGTTCTCGCCGGATGAGCGCACGTTGTATGTGGTGGCATCACGTGCGCGGCCGCGCGAGATCCTGGCATTCGACGTGGTCAACGGCAAAGCGCTTGCAGACCGCCGTGTGCTGATCGACGCGGCGGACGGTGCTCCGGACGGCTTTCGCGTCGATGTGCACGGCAACCTGTGGTGCGGTTGGGGCACAGGGTCGGCGGAGCTTGATGGCGTGCGCGTGTTCGCCCCCGACGGCACCGCGATCGGTCACATCGCACTGCCGGAGCGTTGCGCGAACCTGTGCTTCGGCGGGCGACAGCTCAATCGCCTGTTCATGGCGTCCACCACATCGCTCTATGCCCTGTACGTGAATACACGCGGGGCGGTCTAGCGCTGTACCCCACACCAATAACGAACGAGGAGACACGACATGCCATTCCAATCCACCGCACGCCGCTTTGCAGTGCGCAGCTTGTGTGCAATACCGCTTATTGCCGCTGCCAGTGCCACCTGGGCCGCTGATATCCACGTGCTGGCGACCGGCGCGTTGCACGCGGCCTTCGAGAAGGTCATACCGGCGTATGAGCAGCAGTCGGGCAACCATCTGATCATCGCGTGGGGGCCGTCCTATGGCACCTCGCCCGACGCCTTGCCGATGCGCATCAAGAACGGCGAGCCGATGGACGTCTGCTTCATGATCGGCGCCGCCTTGACGGACCAAGTGAAGCAAGGCCGCTTCATTCCGGAGTCGCGCGTTGACCTGGTGGCGTCAGGCGTGGGCGTGGCGGTGCGCAAGGGCTTGCCCAAACCGAATATCCAGACCGTCGACGATCTGCGCCAAACATTGCTGGGGGCCAAGTCGGTGGCGTTTTCGGAAGGGGCGAGCGGTACCTACATCACCGGCACGCTGTTCGCGCGTCTCGGGATTGCCGAGCAGATGAAGGCCAAGAGCGTGCTGATCCGGGGCAAGGAACTGGTCGGCTCGGCGCTTGAGCGCGGCGAGGCGGATCTGGGCCTGCAGCAGATCAGCGAGCTGCGGGCGTTCGGCGGCATCCAGTATGTGGGGCCACTGCCTGCTGAAGTGCAGAAGACCAGCGTGATTGCCGTTGCCGTGGCAAAGGATGCAAAGGAGCGCCAGGCCGCTGAAGGTCTCATCACGTATCTGCGTTCTCCGGAAGTCGCCGCCAAGCTGGTCCAGACGGGGCTCGACCCGATTTCCGCCAAGCAGAAATAGCCTGATTCGTTGCGGTTGTCCGATGCATCGCGCTGGGTTTCCAGCCGCGAGGGGCAACTGCTGCCCGAAACAAACATAACCGGGCCACGTCCCGGAACAAGGAGACTCCATGACGTTGCAGAAATGCCTACTGGGCGCCGCATTGATTCTGATGATGTCCGCCTGCGCCACGTCGACGCAAACCGGTCCAGACGTACAGCGAGCGCTCGTGCGTCACGGCGATGTGCAGATCGAAACCCTTAGCCAGGGGCGTGGCCCGACGGTCGTCATCCTGCCGTCGCTTGGGCGCGGCGCGGAAGACTACGACGAGGTGGCCCGCCTGCTTGCAGCCGATGGGCTGCGTGTCCTGCGGCCACAACCGCGCGGCATCGGCCAGAGCAAGGGCCCGATGACGAATCTCGACATGCATGCGTTTGCAGCCGACGTTGCCGCCGTGCTCGATCAGGAAAAGACGGGGCCCGTTGTCGTGGTGGGGCATGCCTGGGGCAGCCAGCCGGCGCGCATGCTGGCGGTGGATCGGCCTGACTTGGTGAGGGGCCTTGTCATGGCTGCAGCCTCTGCCGGCAAGCTGCCGCCCGGTTCCAACGAGAAGCCCTACGGCCGATTGCGCGAAGCGATTGACGGCTCCGGCAACCTCGCGCTGCCCGAGGCAAAGCGCCTGGAATATCTGCGTCAGGCGTTCTTCGCGCCCGGCCACGACCCCAAGCCGTGGCTCGGAGGCTGGTATTCGGATGCGCACCACGCGCAGGCCCACGCTCGCAACGTCACGCCTGTGGATGCGTACTTCGCGGGCGGCACGGTGCCCATGCTTGATCTGCAAGCGCAGTACGACGCCGTGGTCGTGCCCAACGTGTTCAAGCCCATGCTGGGCAACCGCGTGACGGTGGAAGTGATTCCCGATGCCGGGCACGCCATGGCGCCCGAGCAGCCCGCGGCGATGAGCCGCGCCATCGCGCGCTTTGCCCGACGTGTCTATGCGGGCGCGTCCTGATTCCGTCAACACAACAACACGCAGGCCGACGCATCCGCGCGGCATGTCTATCCACACCAAGGAGAACATCATGAAATTGATCAAGTACGGCTGTACCGCATTGGCTGCGGTCATGCTTTCCTTCTCTGCACTGGCAGCCACGGATGCCGGTCAGATTGATCGTGAACTGGTCAAGTACAGCAACGTGCAGATCGAGGTGATGCGCCAGGGCAAGGGGCCGTTGATCGTCATCCTGCCTTCGCTGGGCCGTTCGGGGCGCGATTACGACCAGGTCGCAAGCCAGCTCGTCGCCGATGGCTTCCGTGTGCTGCGCCCTGAGCCGCGCGGCATCGGCCAGAGCCAGGGGCCAATGACCAATCTGGACATGCATGCCTTTGCCGCCGATGTGGCCGCTGTGATCGAGCACGAGAAGCAAGGGCCCGCAGTTGTGGTCGGCCACGCCTGGGGTAACTTCCCGGCACGCATGGTGGCCGTGGATCGACCCGAGCTGGTGCGCGGCGTCGTTCTGGTTGCGGCGTCGGCCGGCAAGGTGCCGCCGGGCTCGACCGAAAAGCCCATCAACGCAGAGATGCGTAAAGCCATCGACGGCGCGGGTGATATGCGTCTTTCGGAAGAGCAGCGCCTTGCGTATCTGCGACAGGCTTTCTTTGCGCCGGGCAATGACCCGCGCGTATGGCTCGGTGGCTGGCACGAAGAGACGCATGAAGCGGAGTCCCATGCCCGCAACGTGACGCCGGTGGACGCGTACTTCGCGGCCGGCACCGCGCCGATCCTGGACCTCCAGGCCGAGCACGATGCTGTGGCGCCGCGCCGCTTCTCGCAGGTTCTGAAATCGATGCTCGGCGATCGCGTGACAGTGGTTGTGGTGCCGAACGCAGGCCATGCATTCGCACCCGAACAGCCCAAGGCGATGGCGGATGCGATCGCGACATTTGCCAAGCGCGTGTACGCAGAACCGGCCAAGCAGTAATCAAGCGCGCTTGCCATGTGGAGGTTGGGTCCGTGATTCGCCTCCACGGCTGGCTTGATGGCGCAGAAAAGCCAACGAGGGAGCGCAGGGGGATTGATAACCAAATCACATCAATCCTTCCGAAAATTGCACTTCTCGTTTCTCGGTCTCCCGGTGAGTATTGCCAAAACGACAAAACGACAAAACGACAAAACGCCGTTCGACGGCGTATTCTTTTTTTGGCTTCCAGGAGACACCTCGATGCACCCCCAGTCCAGCCTTTCGACCGGGCAATCAAAGGCCGCCGCGGTCTTCCGCGTCACCGCCGGGAATTTCCTGGAGCAGTTCGACTTCTTCCTGTTTGGCTTCTACGCCACGCAGATCGCCAACGTCTTCTTTCCCGCCCAGAGTGAGTTCGCCTCGCTGATGATGACCTTCGCCGTTTTTGGCGCAGGGTTCCTCATGCGGCCGCTGGGCGCCGTCGTGCTCGGTGCGTACATTGACGACGTCGGCCGCCGAAAGGGCTTGATCGTCACGCTGTCCATCATGGCAAGCGGCACCGTGCTGATCGCGTTCGTTCCCGGCTACGCCACGATCGGCCTCCTGGCGCCTGCGCTCGTGTTGCTCGGACGCCTCTTGCAGGGCTTCTCGGCGGGCGCCGAGTTGGGCGGCGTATCGGTCTATCTGGCCGAGATGGCCACGCCGGGCCGGAAGGGTTTCTTCACGAGCTGGCAGTCGGCCAGCCAGCAGGTCGCAATCGTCGTGGCGGCGGGCCTGGGGTTTGTGCTCAATCAATGGCTGAGCGCACCGGCCATTGCCGCATGGGGATGGCGCGTGCCGTTCTTTGTCGGTTGCATGATCGTGCCGTTCATCTTTGTGCTGCGCCGCAATCTTGAAGAAACGCAAGAGTTCAAGGCACGCAAGCATCGTCCGAACATGAAAGACGTACTCAGCACGCTGGCGCAAAACTGGGGGGTCGTCGTCGCCGGCATGATGCTGGTGGCAATGACCACCACGAGCTTCTATCTCATCACTGTCTATGCGCCCACCTTCGGTAAGACGGTCTTGCACCTGAGCACGGCCGACAGCCTGCTCGTCACGCTGTGTGTGGGGGTATCGAACTTCGTGTGGCTGCCGATTGGTGGTGCGCTCTCCGACAGGATCGGCCGCCGGCCGCTGCTCATCGGCATGACGGTGCTCACCATTGCCACCGCATACCCGGCGCTTTCGTTCCTCGCTCACGCGCCGAGCTTCATGAACATGCTGCTCGTGCTGCTGTGGCTGTCGTTCATGTACGGCATCTACAACGGCGCGATGGTTGTCGCGCTCACGGAAGTGATGCCCGTGCAGGTGCGCGTTGCGGGGTTCTCGCTCGCTTATAGCCTTGCGACGGCAGTGTTTGGCGGCTTTACTCCCGCCATCTCGACGGCCGCCATCCACATGACGGGCGACAAGGCCGCCCCTGGCTACTGGATGAGTTTTGCCGCCGTGTGCGCCCTCCTGGCGACGTTGACGCTGTATCGTCGCCGCGCGGTGGTGCTGGCACCGGCGCACTGACGCACAGCGCGTTCCGCATATTCACAAACACGTACGACCTGGCATGACCACCACCATGAAGACTCTGTTTCTGAAACTGTGCGCAGCCGCGCTCGTCGCCACCTCGGCAGTTGCAGCGCCCGTCCAGGCAGCCGAACTGCACGTCATGAGCTCCGGTGGCTTCACTGCCGCCTACAAGGTGCTCGGGCCGAAATTTGCATCGCAGACGGGCAACACGCTCAACACCGCACTTGGACCCTCGATGGGCAAATCGCCCGAAGCGATTCCGAATCGGCTCGCGCGCGGTGAGCCTGCCGACGCCGTGATCATGGTCGGCTACGCACTCGACGATCTGATCAAGCAAGGCAAGGTCATTCCAGACTCGCGCGTGGAACTGGCCGACTCGCGCATCGGCATGGTTGTGCGCGAAGGCGCGGCCAAGCCAGATATCAGCTCGCCGGAGGGGCTCAAGCAAGCGCTGCTGCATGCCAAGTCGATTGCCTACTCGGACAGCGCAAGCGGCGTCTATATCGAGCGCGAGCTGTTCAAGAAGCTCGGCATTGAAGAGCAGGTCAAGGCGAAAGCGAAGATGATCCCGCGCATTCCGGTGGCCTCGGTGGTGGCCACCGGCGACTGTGAAATCGGCTTTCAGCAAGTGAGCGAGCTTCTGCCGGTGCAGGGCGCAACCTTCGTCGGAAAGATCCCGGAGTCGCTGCAGTCGGTCACGCGCTTTGCTGCGGGCGTCCCCGTTGGCGCACAGCATCCGAAGGAAGCGAAGGCGCTACTCGACTATCTTGCTTCGCCCGGTGTGCAGGCAGACGTGAAATCGACCGGGCTCGATTCGGTGACTGCGCATTGAGGCAGGGCGACGGTGCGATGGGCCAAGCGGCCCATGCTATGCACCGCTCGCCATCCCGCCGCGCTTCGCTTCAATGATCATCCGGTGAAATTCCTCCGCGGCTGGTGTGAGCGCACGGCCGCGCCGCTTCACAATGCCAACGCGCCGGTTCACCACCGGCTCCACCAGCGGCACGCTCGTGAGAATCGGGTGGTCACGCCCCGGCATGGCCATCGATGGCACCGCGGCAACGCCAAGCCCCGCTTCAACCAACCCCAGCATGGTGGTGACGTGCCGCGTCTCGCACACGCTGGGCGCTCGCGGCGCCACGGCTGACAGCGCCTGGTCCAGCAGCAGGCGGTTGCCGGACGTCTTGTCCACTGACACGTATTCGTGCGCGTAAAGCTCGTTCCACGTCACGCGCTTCTTGCGGGCGAGCGGATGATCGCGCCGGCACGCTGCAACAAACCGCTCCTGCAGCAGCATCTTGAATTCGATCTCGGGCTCCTGGCTGCCCATGAAGCTCACGCCAAAATCTGCCTCGCCGCTGATGACCGCACCGAGCACTTCGTTCGCGCTTGCATCCAGCAGCTTGACCCTGATGCGCGGAAAGCGGCGGTGATACGTCGCAATCAGGTTCGGCAGAAAGTAATAGGCCACCGACGGCACGCATGCGATGGTCACGTGCCCGAGGCGGCTTGATGAAACGTCGCGGATGCCGAGCAGGGCGACGTCCAGGTCGTCGAGCAATTGTTCAGCACTGCGGGCAAACACGCGCCCGACGGTGGTGAGCGTGACGCTGCGTGTGGTGCGCTCGAACAGGGGCACGCCCAGCGCGCTCTCGAGCTTGTCGATCCGACGGCTCAACGCGGGCTGCGAAATGCTGATCGCCTCGGCGGCCTTTCGGAAGTTGCCCAACTCCACTACCGCGCGAAACGCCTGCAAGTCCGTCAAATCGAAATTGATGCCCACCGGCTTGCCTCCACATCTCAGATGCGCAGCATTTTGCGCGATTTATCACTGGGTGACACGGGGCGGGGAAGGGCGGAAGCGGTGCTGCTGTCACGCTGATGCACCCATTTGCGCAAGGAACCATGCCGGAAAGCGCACCCGCGCTTTATCAAAAAAGCTCATCAAATCTGCCCTTGCATTGAAATCTGCTGACGCTTCGTGTCACATGTCGCACCAAGCCGCGTCACCCCTCTTTGGTAGGGGGTGTGGCACGGTTCGTGCAGCCTTGCGCACGGTTTGACGACAACAAAAAAAGTTGGGAGGGTGTATGAGCAACAAGCAGGAACCCGGGGCGAAGATTTCGCGTCGACACTTCGTAATGGGGCTGGGGGCCTCGCTGCTGGCCGGTTGCGGGGGCGCGGGCGACGATGCCGACGCTGCCAGCGTCGCCCCGGCAACAACGGCAGGCGGGAGCACCACCGCGCCGGGCGCCCCGATCAACAAGACGCCCGTCGCGCCTCCCGCGGGCACCGTGCAGATCCAGAGTTTTACGCATCCCGGCCTGCTGCATACCGAAGCGGATTTCGCGCGCATGCGCACCAAGGTGGGGGCTCACGCGTCTCCCTGGATCGATAGCTGGAACGTGCTGGTTGCGAATGGCCACACGCGCCTGACGAACAAACCGAATCCGCAAACCGCCATCTACCGGGGCAATGACCCGACGCATGGACAGAACTACGGCACGCTCTACCACGACATCGCCGCTGCTTACGGCGACGCGCTGCGCTGGAAAGTGTCGAACGACAAGCAATACGCCGACAAAGCCATCGAATATCTGGACCAGTGGGCCTCGACGCTGACGACGCTGGGCGGCAGCGACGTGGCTTTGGCCGCCGGCATCTACGGCTACGAGTTCGCCAACGCGGCCGAAATCATGCGCAGCTACAGCGGCTGGAGCCCGGCCGGCCTGGCCGCGTTCCAGTCGATGATGCGCAAGGTTTTCTACCCTGTCAGTCATGCTTTCCTGACGCGTATCGACACCGCCATGGACACGCATTACTGGGCCAACTGGGGCCTGTCCAATATCGCGTGCATTCTGGCCATTGGCGTGCTGTGTGACGATGCCGATCTCGTCAACGAGGCCATCACCCATTTCAAGACCGGGGGCAGCAACGGTTGTATCCGGCAGGCCGTGTACTACATGCACCCCGGCAACCTCGGACAATGGCAGGAAGCCGGCCGCGATCAGGGCCACACCACGCTCGGCATTGCCTTGACGGGTGCCATTTGCGAGATGGCCTGGAATCAGGGCATCGATTTGTACGGCTATGACAACAACCGCTTCCTGGCGGGCGCCGAATACGTCGCCAAAGCCAACCTGACGCAGCCGGACGGCGCGTTCTACACGGTGCCCTTCGTCACGTACCAGAACAGCGCCGGCGTCATCCAGACGCAGTTGTCCACCGGTGGGCAGGGCGGCGCCCTGGGCCGGCCGTGCTGGGCGCTGGTGGCCAACCATTACATCAACCGTAAAGGCCTGGCGGCGCCTTACACGAAGCGCGCAGCCGACCTCGTGGCGCCGGAAGGCGGTGGCGGCAACTACGGCCCCAACAGTGGCGGCTTCGATCAGTTGGGCTACGGCACGCTCACGTGCACGCTCGACCCTGGAACACCTGCTGCGGCGCCGAGTGGCCTAACCGGCTATGCGAGCGCGGGCAAGGTCGTGTTGTCGTGGTGGGGCACCAGCAACGCCACCAGCTACAACGTCAAGCGCGCCACGATTGCCGGTGGCCCGTACACCACCATTCGCAGCGGCATCACAGACCTGCTGACCTATACCGATATGCCGCCCGCTGCAGGCACGTATTTTTATGTCGTGACAGCGCAAACGATTGGTGGTGAATCGGCTGTCTCCAACGAGGTGAAGGCCATCACGGCGGTGCAGCTGCTTGCGCATCTCGCCTTCGATGAGGGCAGTGGCACCACCGCAGCCGATAGCTCCGGCAACGGGCGCAACGGCACGCTCAACGGCGCGGCATGGGGCGCCGGACGCAGCAGCAACGCGGTCTCGCTCAACGGCTCGGGCGCTTATGTTGCGTTGCCCAACGATCTTCTGGTCGACGTGTCGGACTTCACCATCGCGGCGTGGGTGTTCTGGGATGGCTCACAAACATGGGCCCGCCTGTTCGACTTCGGAACGGGCTTTCACCGTTACATGATGTTGACGCCCCGCGGGCAGTTGCGTAGCGGCTGGGCCGGCATGCGCTTTGCCATGACGGCCAATGGCCCGGGCGATGGCCCTCCGGAACAGATCATCGACGCCCCCACCGAGCTGCCCAGCAAGCGATGGGTGCATGTTGCCGTGACGCTATCGGGCTCCACCGGCACGCTGTACGTGGACGGTGCCGCCGTGAGCACCAACACAGCCATGTTCCAAGCACCGTTCCGCCTGGAGAGCACCACGCAGAACTGGCTGGGCAAATCGCAATACAGCACAGACCCGACCTTCAGCGGCCGGATCGATGACTTCCGCATCTATCGCGGCGCGCTCAGCGCTGCCCAGATTGCGTCGCTCATGGCGAGTTGATTGCCACGGGCCCGATGGAGGCCCCGGCGACCAGATACCCCTTTTCTTTCAAGGATGTTTTTTCGATGACCGTGTTTTCTCAACGATGGATTGCCGTCGCCGCGATTGCGTTCGCGCTATTTGGCTGCGGCGGCGGGTCCGATAGCACGCAGGGCAGTAGCACGACAGGCAGCGGCACTGGAACGCAAGGCGGCACCAACGGAGGCACCACGGGTGGCCAGACCGGTGGAAATGGCGGCGGAACTGGAGGCGGAACCACGGGCGGCAGCGCATCCAGCCTGTCGGCCAGCGCCGCGCTCGTCGCCAAGTTGGGCAAGCCTTCGCGCGTGCTCGTCGGCCTCGGTTCGGGCCAGTCGATTTCAGACATGCAAAGCCAGGGCATTCGGCCGGACATCATCGACGTCTACCTCGTCGGCGCGGGACCTGGCTCGTGGCCGTACTGGAACAGCCCCGACGGTGCCTACATCACGTACAGCGCGCAGGCCGCCCACGCCTATGGCGCAACGCCGATGTTCACGTTTTATCAGATGGCGCAGAACGGTGACGGCAACCTCAGCGGCATCACCGACACGACGTTCATGAACACGTACTGGAGCCAGGCGCGGTTGATGTATCAACGCATTGCCGCTCTGAACGCGCCCGTGTTGGTCAACCTCGAGCCCGACTTCTGGGGCTATGTGTGGGCGCAGGCACCGAGCCATGACCCAACGCAGATGGCCGCGGTGGTGAACAGCCAGCCCGAATGCAGCAGCCTGCCCAACACAGCCGCCGGCATCGGGCAGTGTCTGGTGCAGATGGCGCGCCAGATCGCTCCCAAGGCGCTGATCGGCTTCCCGCCGGCGTTCTGGTCAGGATCACCGAGTGCGGTTGCGGGGGAAATGCGTGCCGCCGGTGCGCACCAGGCCGACTTCATCGTCGCCCAGACCAGCGACCGTGATGCCGGCTGCCTCGAAGCCGCCACGGTGTCGGAATGCACGGGCCGCAGCGGCACGTTCTACTGGGACGAGGCCAACATCAACACGCCGAATTTCCATCAGTCGCAAAGCAGTTACCTGGACTATCGGACTGCGTTGGGCAATGGGTTGCCGATTCTCTGGTGGCAGACGCCCCTGGGTGTGCCGTCCAGCACGCCGGGCGGCACCAACCAGCACTATCGCGATAACCGAGTCGACTACATGCTGCACAACACACAGGAATACGGCGACGGCCATACCTTCGCGGTCGTCTTCGGCTCGGGCGGCACGTACCAGACGACGATCAACACCGACGGAGGCCAGTTTGCGCGCCTGCTCGGTCTGTATCTCGGCGGGGGCGGGGCCACGCTGCAATAACCGGGGCGTGGCGCTTATGCGGGGCTGCTCGCGGGTTATAGCCGCGAGCACGCCCTGCCTGCGAGGCTACGGAGTTGTCGCGTAGTCAACGCGGTTTCTCCCTTTGCGCTTGGCTTCGTAGAGCGCATCGTCCGCGGCCTTGGTCAATGCATCCAGCGACGGGAAGCTCGAGCGGCGCGCCGTAGCGGATCCGACGCTCACTGTGAATGGAGCCAAGCCTGGGCTCCCTTCTGCGGTGCGGTTTCCTTCGACTTCGGCACGTATCGCTTCAGCGATTTGCCTGGCGCCGGTTTCGCCCGTATCGGGCAACAACACCACAAACTCTTCACCGCCGTATCGGGCTGCGAGGTCGCCGCGTCGACGCGCATGCTTGGAAATGCAGTGGGCGAGGTACTGGAGCGCGGAGTCGCCCTGGGCATGCCCGTGCTCGTCGTTGTAGCGTTTGAAGTGGTCGGCATCGACAAACAGCACGGATAGGCGACTGTCATTCCGTTGCAGGCGGTCCCACTCGTTCTCTAGCGCGACATTCAGTGCGCGTCTGTTCTTCAGGCCGGTCAGTGGGTCGGTTTGCGTAAGCTCGCGCAGGTGGTTTTCCGCCATCACGCGCCCGCGCAGCGCAAAAGCCAGGAGCCAGACACCTGCGCAGAAGGCAAGACTGACCGACAGCGACGACAACCCCACGATCCACGACAGCCGTTGCCAGGGTGCAAGTGCATCGTTCATTGCCGGAGCCACCACGGCGATGAAGGGTGTGCCCGGCACACGTTGAAACGTATAGAGGCGCAGCACGCCGTCGCTGGCCGACGGTGCTACGTAGAAGCCGGACTCCTGATTCACCATGCGCGGGAACGTCAACGATTTGCCGAAATTGAGCGCGCGGGCTGCGCCTAGCGGCGGATTTCTCGCCACAAGCGTTCCGTCGATGCGAACGATGGCCGTGATGCCGCGCGGCCCGACATCGAGCTTCTCAAGAAGCTGCTTGAAGTAATCGAGATCGATTGCGACCAGCGCGGTGCCCGCGAACGTCCCATCGGCTCGGTTCATCCTCCGGCTCAGCGCAACGGACTCCACGCCTGCGCGTGAGCGCGCCTTATAGACGGCAGACGTGTAGAGGCCAACGTTTGCGTTGTCGCGATGGACGATGAAGTAATCGCGGTCGCTGAAATCCCAGTGGTGCGTCACAGAACAGCAACCGTCGATGAGCCGGCCCTTGTCGTCTGTGACGCCCATGCCCGTGACATACCGGGCAGAGGCTGTCGGGCTGAACAGCAGATCGTGCCGGATTTCTGGATCGAGGTGTCGGATGCTGGGTTTGTCGAGTGCGGCGATCAGCGTCTGCAGCGACTGATCTGCCGATTCAACGGTGCGCGAGATGTGGCTTGCCAGAACGGCAGCGACATTCCTTGAGGTTTCGTTAGCGTGCTCGATGGCCGTTTCGCGGTTGGCCCACAGTGTCAGCGCACTGATTGCCAGGACAATCAATGTCAGCAGCGTCCCCAGCGCACCAACGATAAAGGGATGGTGGCCTGCCGATGTAGCCAGCCGTCTGGCAAAGGAGCGAAAGGGCATGTCGTGGTCTTGGGCGCAACGACAGACCGCGTGTCTGCCTGTTTGAGGAGGCAGACTGCGGTCGGTCTGGGGCGGTATTGATGCGTGCGTGGCACGCCATCACCGCTGGTAATCGGCACAAGACAGGAAAACTGCAGTCCGACGAGCCGCTTTTATTGCAGGCCTTTCCAGTTGGACCGAGCCCCCGCGCCGGCCGGGCTCAGCCAGCGAGCGCGGCAGCGAAGTCGCGATACGAGCCCAGCGGTCGGCCCAGGATGCGGGTCAGACGCTCGACATCGCCAGCCTGCGGAACCATCCCATCGCTGACATAACGCTCGGCCATCAGGCGCATCTCATAGGCCATCCACCTGGGCAGGAAGTTCGCCGCGTTGTTCTCGAAGCCGGTTGGATCGTCGCCGCCGTAGACGACCGGGCGGCCAAGGGTCTGTGACCAGATGGAGGCCAGTTCAGGGCCCGTCAGCGTGTCCGGCCCCACCAAGTTGATGGTCTCGATCGGCAGCTTGCCCGGTGCCGTGTCCCGACGGATCAGTTCGATGGCCGCCACTTCTGCGATGTCGCGCGTGTCGACCATGGCAATGCCCTTGCTGCCGATCGGCATGGGGTAGACGCCATGGTTGACGATGATGTCCTTGGCCATGTGCTCGTTGTCCATGAAATAAGCCGGACGCAGGATGGTGGCGCTGAAGCCCATCTGCTCGATCATGCGTTCTGCGCCGGACTTCACCGCAAAGTGCGGCACGTTCACAAAGCGCTCGGCGTGCATGACCGACAGATAGACGACGCGCTCAACGCCGGATTCGCGTGCAACGTTCAGTGCAATGAGTGCCTGGGTGAATTCGTCCCCTGCAACCGCGTTGAGCAGGAACAGTGTCCGGACACCGACAAAGGCACGCCGAAGCGATTCGAGATCCAGCATGTCGCCCTGCACGACATTCACGCTGGCCGGGAAGTCGGCTTTTGACGGGTCGCGAACCAGCGCGCGCACGTCCGCACCGCGGTTGGCAAGTTGATTGACGACTTGGCGGCCGACGCGGCCGGTAGCACCAGTAACGAGGATGGTCATGATGTTCACTCCTTGAGTGGGTTGGGTTCCCAGCTAAGGTAGGTGATCCATCTGTGGTCCGGAAGATGCTATAAATGGACGGGGTATCTCACTGGTGGAACACATGGATTTGCTTGCGCTTGCCGATTTCAACCTGGTTGCCCGGCATGGAAGCTTTGGTGAGGCCGCGCGCGCGACGGGGCGTCCAAAGGCCACGCTGTCTCGCAGGGTCTCGGAGCTGGAGGGCAGTCTCGATCTTCGGCTGTTTGAGCGCGGGCCTCGCGGGCTCAAGCTCACCCAGGAAGGGCATGCGCTGTACGAGCGTACCGGCACGCTGCTCACCGAGATTGCCGAGAGCGCTGCGGCAATTGCATCAGGAAGCGATCGGCCACGCGGACGTCTGCGCATCAGCGCGCCGATGCTCTTTTCCCAAATCGCCATGGGCAAGCTGGTTGCCACGTTCGCGCTGAAATATCCCGAGGTGCAGTTGGAGGTCACGACCGAAGACCGTGGCGTCGACATGATCGAGGAGGGGTATGACCTCGTGATTCGAGTCAACCCGGACCCGGACGAAAGCCTGATCGGACGCGTGTTCTTGCGTGATCGCCTCGTCGTCGTGGCAACGCCGGAACTGGAGCAGCCATCAGGTAAGGCTGTTGCGCCGGCCGTCTTGCGCGGCCCCGGCACTGGAAGCGCTGCCTGGGATGTCACGGGGCCCCGGGGAAAATCGCGCATAGCGATCAAGCCCGTCGCACACTTATCGTCGCTGATCATGGTGCGCGACACAGTGCGTCTTGGCGTGGGCGCCGCCTGCCTGCCGGTGTCGCTCGTCTCCCACGATCTGGAGGCCGGCACGTTGGTGCATTGGGGCGATGTAGACGGCCCCGATATCGCGCTATGGGCGCTTTATCCTTCCAGGCGGTTGCTCAGTGCCCGCGTTTCCGCTTTTCTCGAGCACCTCAAAGACGCATTCCCGACGGGCGAGCCCGAAGAGCTGGCGGCTTATCTTCATTCCGCGGCATAGGGATGCAGGAAGGGCGAAGCGGCCTTGGCGGTCTCGATGGCCTTCGGCCCTCACACGAAATTGCTGACAGGCTCGCCTGCATCGGACCTGCCCCGTCCAAAGGCAACCGTCGGCCTGAAACTGCCGATGACGGGCCTTTGAGGCCCGAACGTGGACCTCCAACAGTCGAGCTTGAACCTCTGCGGGCGGAGCGCGAGTGTCAAACACTCGCCTTCCGCAGTCCAAGCTCGAAAATTTCGACCTCTGACACCCGGCTTCGACCCTCGGACGGTGGAACGTCGGCCTCAAGGGGCCAGCGTCGAGTGTTTGAGGGCCAAGATCGGGCTTCGAAGGTCCGATGGGTCGAATGTTTTTGGGCCGTGTTCGGGCCTCCGAGGGCCATGCGTCACTGTCTGACGGTGGCGTGTCACTCTCAGACTGCCGAGATCGAATGTTTGAGGTCGACAAACGCGCCTAAAACCGTGGCGCTCGGCCGCCTGCAGGAAGACAGCAGAGAGCAGAAGGACGGACGTGCTCCGTCCAGGGCCGACCGCCGCACGCGTTGGACCAAGTTGCGCAGTGCGTGCGCGGCCTTTGGAGCCCAGCGGCCGGAGACACAGAATCGGAAGTTGGACGGAGCCCCCATCGCTATAATCCATCCCGCTGCCGCACCAACGGCAGCCGGGTGTAGCGACCTGATCTATTCAGTACCTCTGGACGGCAATCGCTCAGCGATTCGCCGGCAGACACTCGCGCGCTTTCAAGGGCGGGCCGGGTGGGGAGACCTTCGGGTCTGCCGGTGCTCCAGAGAACCGGTTCGCTACCCCCGCCGTCGGGCCCGCCACCCCCGTGTAGCGACGAGCTGGCGGGCCTCCAACCACCTCTGGAGGCTCTATGCCAAATGGTCCAAGCGGGCACCGCCCCGCGTCTTATCCATCTCCACCCGCATCACCCAGCCCACTGCCCACGTCATCCGACACAGGCAGGCTCACCAAAAACCGCACCTACCTGAACGGCGCCATTGCAGCGCAGGCGTATCTCAAGCGCACGCGCATCGCCATGTGCACGCACGGCCAATGCCGGCCGGGCATGCTGCGCGAGCAGCTTCAACATCTGTCCGCGCACGCGTTCCCGCCGGCGTTCATCAAAGGCTTTGTGGATGCGATTGATGCTTACGTATCGATGTCGCTCGGGGGCCGCGATGTTGATCCGCAGACGTGGGATGTATTAGCTGCCGTAGAGCGGCGTGGCTACAGCCAATAAAAACAGATTGATGCATTCCCGTGACGGGCGGGAATGCCGAGGTCGGTCGAGCGTCAGCCTCAGCAGCCAGGCAAGCAAGCACGCAACGTTCGAGCGAGTCGGGCCGCTTCACCTGCATCGGTAACGTTGGCGAAGCCGATCACAAGACCGCGCGGCACATGTGGTGTCCGACCATTCGCGTACCAGATCGAAAGTGGCAGCACGGCGAGCCCCGCCTCACGCGCACGCGCGGCAACGGCAACATCGTCAACCGGCCCGTCTGCGCCTTCCGTGAAGTGCACCGCGAACTGGACGCCACCGGGCGGCAATTCGACGTGCAATCGCGGGCCGAACGCATGCTCCATCGCGTGCGCGATCAGCATGCGACGCTGCGCGTACAACGCACGCATGCGCTTTACATGGCGCGCGAAATGTCCCTCGTCCATGAAGTCCGCAACCGCTGCCTGCAACAGCGTTGGCGAGCCGGCGTTCATGCTGCATGCCACCCGCCCGACGCGCTCGATGGCGCGCTCCGGCACGACCGCATACGCGAGCCGCAAACCGGGAAACATCATCTTGCTGAACGTGCCGCAATAGATGACGTGATCGTGGCGATCCAGGCTCTTCAACGCCGGTAGTGGCCGGCCCTGATAACGGAACTCGCTGTCATAGTCGTCTTCAACAATCCAGCGCGACCCTTTCTCGGCCCAATCCAGAAGCGCCATGCGTCTGGCGAGCGAAAGCGTGTGCCCCAGCGGGCTCTGATGAGACGGCGTGACCAATGCAAAGCGCGCTTGCGCGTCCAGCGCGATACCGCGTTCGACGTTGAGCCCTTCTTCATCCACCGGCACCGGCACCAGTTGGATGCCAGTTTCGGCAAGAAAGCTGCGCGCGAGCAGGTAGCCAGGGTCTTCGAACCATACGCGATCGTTCGGTTGCGCGAGACTGCGCAGCACGAGTTCCAGCGTTGCGCGATAGCCGCCGGTGACGAACACCTGCTCCGGCAAGCAGGTGACGCCGCGTGCCAGCCCGAGATAGGTTGCGATGTGTTCGCGCAGCGGCCGGTAGCCAGCCGGGTCTGGGTACGCAAGCACGGCACGTTCGCCACTGCGCGCGCGGCGCGATACGAGCCGATTCCATACCTTGCGCGGAAACGCGTCCAACGCGGGCAGGCCGGGTTGCAACGGTCGCGGCTCGCCGCTCATTGCGACGGCGATTGTCAATGGGCGCGCGGGGGTTT
This sequence comes from Ralstonia chuxiongensis, assembly GCF_024158925.1. Taxonomy (NCBI): domain Bacteria; kingdom Pseudomonadati; phylum Pseudomonadota; class Betaproteobacteria; order Burkholderiales; family Burkholderiaceae; genus Ralstonia; species Ralstonia chuxiongensis. The sequence goes on from NZ_JAMYWC010000002.1 coordinate 951,489, forward strand.
GCGGCATCCGATCTGACGCGTCGGACGTCTTTTGTTCCCGCATTTTTCCCGCGCCCCGCTTGCCGCTTGCATCTACCGGCGCGGCCCGACGTGATGAGTGCACCACAGCGGCCGGCAGCGACGGCGACACAAACGTGCCTGCCGCCCCGCGCATCTGCAGGTAGCCCTCATCCACAAGGATCGTATAGGCCAGCTCGACGGTGCCGCGCGCGGTGTTCAGTTGTGCCGCCAGGCCCCGCAGTGCAGGCACCCGATCGCCGGGGCGCAGATGCCCGGCCGCGATCGCTGTCCTGAAACGCTCACAAATCTGCTGATAGATCGGCAATGCCTCTTGCCGGTCGATTTCGATGGTCAGCGCGGGTGTGGGAGCGGTCATGGCGGCCTCGTCTGCAAGAGAGGTGGAAACGACTTGGACTAGTCATTTCGACAATTCTTGGCCCTTATTTATAGGGCGTGATTGTTCCACACTGGGTCTCAAGCGATGCGACGACAGCGACATGTTCGGACGGCGCCGCGCCCCCCAGCGCCTCGGGCGTTCACTGAGTCTCATACGGAGAAGTTGCCATGAAGATTGTCGTAATCGGTGGTTCGGGCCTGATCGGCTCGCGTGTTGTCACGCTGCTCGGCGAAGCAGGCCATGAGGTGCTTGCCGCCTCGCCGCGCAACGGCGTGAATTCCGTGACGGGCGAGGGCCTGAGCAATGCACTCACGGACGCTGATGTCGTTGTGGATGTGACGAACGCGCCGTCGTGGGAGCCGCAAGCGGTGCTCGATTTCTTCCGGAGCTCGGCGCGCAATCTTGGCAAGGCAGAAGTTGCCGCAGGCGTGCGCCATCACGTTGCGCTGTCCATCGTTGGTACTGATCGCATGGCCGACAACGGCTATTTCACGGCCAAAGTTGCGCAGGAAGAGGCGATCGAGGCGGCCGGTGTGCCGTACACGATTGTGCGTGCGACGCAGTTCATGGAGTTCATCGGCGGCATTGCCGACTTCAGCACTGTCGCAGGCACGGTACGCGTGGGCGACGGCCTGTTTCAGCCGATCGCGGCAGACGATATTGCAGCCATCCTTGCGCAGGTGGCAGTCGCCGCGCCACTGAACGGCACGGTCGACATTGCCGGACCGGACCGCGCCCCCTTCGCACAGATCATCGCGCGCTATCTGAAAGCGGTGGGCGATACACGCCCGGTCGTGACGGATGCCGACGCGCGTTATTACGGCGGCCTCGTCGAGGAGCTGTCGCTCGTGCCGGTCGGCGAGGCTCGAATCGGCCGCATCGGTCTCGATCAGTGGCTTGGCACGCAGGCAAAAGACCGTTGATCAGCGGCTGACATATCCCACACCACAAGCCCAGGGCCGCGCATCACGCCGTTGCCGGGCACTACCACTCGGTCATCTCCACTGGAGCGCTTCATGACACAACGCCTCAACTACTTTCAGCAATCCCCGGAACTGAGCAAGAAGCTCGTGGAGCTCAACACGCTGCTTCAGAAAACGACCATCGAGACGCACATCCGCGAGCTTGTCGAGCTGCGCGTGTCGCAAATCAATGGCTGCGCCTTCTGCGTCGACATGCACGTCAAGATGGCGAAGATCCACGGCGAGCGTGAACTGCGCCTGTACCACGTGGCGATCTGGCGGGAGTCGACGCTGTTCTCGCCGCGCGAGCGCGCCGCGCTGGCATGGGCTGAAGTGCTGACCCACATTCCCGCCTTGGGCGTGTCAGACGAGATCTACGACAGCGTGCGGGCGCAGTACTCCGAAAAGGAGCTGGCCGATCTGACGTTCCTGGTGGGCGCGATCAACAGCTGGAACCGGCTGAACGTGGCGTTCCGCATGGTGCCCGGTTCGTCCGACAAAGCATTCGGCCTGGACAAGGCCCACCTGGAGTAATGCCATGAAAAATCCAGTGTTCTTCGCTGCAGCTGTGGTGTGTTCGTGCCTGCTGATGGCGCAGTTGGTCAAGGCTGCGCCGGAAGCAAGCGTGACGCCGTTGCGCTCGGAATCGTTGCCCGAGTTCCCGGGCAAGGAGGCCGAGATGATCGTGGTGGACTATCCGCCGGGCGCGGTCGACCCCGTGCATCGTCATGACGCGCACGCCTTTGTCTATGTGCTCGAAGGCAGCATCGTCATGAGTTTGAACGGCGGTAAGGAGGTCACCCTCAAGGCTGGCGATACGTTTCACGAAGGCCCCAACGACGTCCATACCGTCGGGCGCAACGCCAGTGCCACGCAGCCGGCCAAGTTTGTGGTGTTCCTGATCAAGAAGAAAGGCGCGCCGATCCTGACGCCGGTGAAGTAGCGCTGTCGTCCACGTGGGGATTGGCGATCGAGGTGTCGGTTGTGGTGTGGCCCTGATGACAGATCGAATGGAGCGCGAATCTTGCGCTATCTCAACGGATGAGCAGAACAGCCGCCTAGCATGGAAGGGACGGCGTGCGTGACAAACGCATGGCGCTCATCCATCGCTTGCGTCAGTCCCCAGAGGCAAGGTGGAAGCGGGTTGTTAACGGAGATTGTCATGCGAGGCTGGCTTATCCCAATCATGCTTGCGGCGACGCTGAGCGGCTGCGCATCCACCGAGTCCGTCAAGGCGTCGCAGGAAGAAAGTGTGCATCGCGTCTACGCGGCACCCTACAACTCGGTCTACGCTGCCACGCTTGCTGCCGCGAAAGCACAGAAGCTCGAACTCGTGGAAAGTGATCCGGCGGCAGGGCGCATTGTTGTCTCGCACGGAATTTCCCTGTGGAGCTGGGGCGAACGCATTGCGATATGGTTGCACCAGCTGAACGAGTCGAGCACGGACGTAGCGATCGTGAGCAAGCCGATCCTCGCGCCGCTCAACTTTCCGCCGGACTGGACATCGAAGCTGTTCGAGCAGATCGCGACTGAGTTGAAGGCTCCGGCAACCTAGTGAGGTTGCGGGCCACCATCGTTCCGGCACCGGTCGGAAGCGGGGCCGTTCTGCCGCATAAGTTCGCAGGGCCTTCTACGGTCGCGCTTGTAAAGCCTCGGCGTTTGCGCCCATCTCTGGCAACGGGCGATGCGCAATCTCTTCGGCTTCTGCGTGGCTCAACCCGAGCATGCGCAGCAGCGCAGAGGCCGCCCGCTCCGGAAAATCGCTCTTGCTGTCGGTGAGGCCATTCAACAGCGTGGCTGCCGGCTCCGTCTGCGCGTCGATCTGCACGCCAACAGCCACGGCGGCCAGCACAGTGCCGCCAACGGAAATCAGGCTCATCAGTGGATCGGGCGCGTCAAACCGACCTGCCGCAACGCCACGCCCGATGTCGCGAAGCAGCCGCTGGCCAAGCCCACGGCTGAGGATGCGAGGCGAGAATCCTTCGCGAATCAGGAACTGTCCCCACACCGGCTCCCGTCGCGCGCGCAGCAGCGTGTGCCGCACGGATACTGCGATCACTTCGGCCGGGTCGGCAAGACCCTCGGCAATCCGATCCAGCGTGTCCGCAAACTCCTCGAACACCCAGTCCGTCAGCGCCAGGTAGATCGCCTCCTTCGATTCGAAGTGGTTGTAGAACGAGCCAAAGCCGACATCCGCGGCCTCGGTGATCTCGTTGATCGCCACGCCCTCCATTCCCTTCTCGGCCATCAGCTTGAGCGCCGCCTCTAACAGGCGCGACCGTGTCTCGCGTTTGCGACGCGCGCCACGCGGCTCCTTTTCTTCAACAGCGGTGGCCGCCGGCGTGGCGGCTGCGGCCGCTGTGGCGGATTTAGCGGCCTTGGCGGCGCGCGCGGTGGGAGTGCGGGGCATGGGATCCAGTCGATGAAGCGGCGTTAGAGTTTAACCTGATCAAAGTTGACAAAGTTATCAGTTATGATTTGAATATCGAAAACGCCCGCTCAATGGGCGATACAAGAACAGGAGTTCGCGTGGAGACAGCTGCACAAGAGGCGCAAGAAGCGCTTCCGTTCGCGCCCCGATCCCCCGAAGCCGCCGAGTTGTCTTCTGCGGTCGATGTGCTGGTGGTGGGTTTTGGCCCCGTGGGTGCCATGGCAGCAAACCTGCTGGCCAGATACGGCGTACGGGTGTTGGTCGTGGAGAAATCCACGGAGATCTTCATGGCGCCTCGCGCCATTGCGCTGGATAACGAGGCGCTGCGCATCCTGCAGTTGGCCGGAATTGGCGAGCGCGAGCTCGACACCATTGCGATCCCGTTTGTGCGCATGCGCTCGCCGGTGTTTGGCGAATTCGCGCGCGTGAATACGCTCGGCGGCGCAGACGGTCATCCGAAGCTCGTCACGTTCTACCAACCTGATCTGGAGCGCAGCCTGCGGCGCCAGCTCCAGCAGTACGACGGCGTACACATCGCGCTGGGCGCGGAGTTCATGGGGCTGGAAGCCGCCGAAGACCACGTTGTGGCTTCAGTCGCAGTGGCCGGCGGACAGACACATCGCGTGCGTGCGCGCTACGTCATCGGGGCAGACGGCGCCAGCTCGGTGGTGCGCGGGTTGATCGGGCAGGCCTTCAAGGGAAAGACGTTTGCCGAGGACTGGCTCATCGTCGATGCGCGCAATGTGCCGCGCCCCATCGACCACGTTGAGTTCCTCTGCAACCATCGCCGCCCGACGCCTCACATGACGGCCCCGGGCGGGCGGGAGCGCTGGGAGTTCATGCTGAGCCCAGGTGAAACGCGCGCTGAAATGGAATCGGAAGAACGCATCCGCACATTGCTCAAGCCCTGGTGCAACGTCGACGATATCGCCATCGAGCGCAAAGCCGTTTATCGCTTCCACGCGCGTGTGGTCGATACCTTCAGCAAGGGGCGCGTCTTCCTTGCCGGAGACGCCGCGCACATTACGCCGCCCTTCGTCGGGCAGGGCCTCGTGGCCGGCCTGCGCGATGTGGCCAATCTCTGCTGGAAGCTGGCATGGGTCGTCCAGGGCAGGGCAGCGCCGGGCATCCTGGATTCGTACGACCGCGAGCGCCGCCCGCATGCGAAGGCGATGATCAATCTCGCCAAGTTCATGGGCAAGCTGGTGATGCCGCGCAACGCTGGCGTTGCGTTGATCACGCACGGGCTGATGCGCCTTGTGCGTCTGGTTCCCCCGCTGCGTACCCAGCTCGAAGAACTCGGCATCAAGCCGAAGAACGCATTCGCACGGGGTCTGTTCGTGCAGGGAAAGGGCGGATCGCGCTTGCGCCGTGGCGCCGTGCTGGCCCAAGGCTGGGTGCGCGGCTGCGATGGCGCGACCCAATTGAGCGACGACGTGTTTGGCACCGGACTAGCGTTGATCGGCTTTGGCCATGACGCCAGCACACACCTGGATGCCGACACCGCCAAGGCGTTTGCAGCGGCGGGCGGCAAGGTGGTCCAGATCACGCATCGGGGCCAGCGTCTGCATGTGGCGCAAGGCGAGCACTGGGAAGACCTTGAAGGTGTTTTCCTGCCGCGCTCCGTGCCCTTTGGCTGGGCAGCCGTCATCCGCCCCGATCGCACCATCGTCCATGACGGCCCGGCACAGGACGCCGTCCGCCTTGTCCGAGAAAGCCTCGCATTGCTCGGCGCATCTGCCGGGCAGGTGTCTTCCCTGGCTCCCGTCGCACGCGCCGCTTGAGGTCTCACCATGAAACTCACGACAGCCCAACCCGCACGCCACCCGAACCCAACCACCAAGGCGCTCGAACTGGCCTACCTGATCTTCGAGCGGCCTGACCTGACCAAGGCAGAGCAATTCCTCACCGACTTCGGCCTGCACACCGTGGCGCGCGACGGCGAGCGATTGTTCATGCGCGGCACCAGTGCCGCCCCGTTCTGCTACGTGGTCAACAAGGCGGACACAGACCGCTTTGCCGGATTTGGCTTGCGCGTTGCCGACAGCAAAGACCTGGAAGCGCTCGCCCGCCTGCCGGGCGCATCGGGCGTGGAGCCCATCACCGCACCGGGCGGGGGACTGTGCGTGCGCCTGCATGATCCGTCCGGCTTTCGTGTTGAGGCCGTGTGGGGCCAGGCGCCCAGCGGTACGCTGCCGCATCGCGCCGCCATGACGCTCAATACGGCCGACAGCATTGTCCGTGTGAATGATACGCAGCGCGTTCAGGCCGCGCCGCAGGAGGTCATCCGCCTGGGCCACGTCGTGCTGGAAGTGGCCGACTACCAAGCCACGAGCGCCTGGTACACGCGGCACTTCGGCTTCATTCCAAGCGATGTGCAGGTGCTGCCCGATGGCTCGCCGGCGGTGGCATTCATGCGGCTAGACCTGGGCGCTACGCCTGCCGATCACCACACACTGGCGCTCGCCCAGGGCTTCGCGCCGGTCTACAGCCACAGCGCCTTTGAAGTGATCGACGCCGATGCCATCGGCATGGGGCAACGCATTCTGCGCGAGCGCGGCTGGAAACATGCTTGGGGCATCGGCCGGCACATCCTGGGCAGCCAGATTTTCGATTACTGGCAAGACCCCTGGGGCGACAAGCACGAGCACTACTGCGACGGCGATATGTTCACCGCCGACCAGCCGACCGGCATCCACGCCGTGAGCCGAGAAGCGATGTCGCAATGGGGCCCGGTCATGCCGCGCAGCTTTACGAAGCCCAAGCTCTCCCTCTCCAAGCTTGTCGCCCTGCTGAAGAACCTGCGGAACAGCCCCGACCTTACGGTCGGCAAGCTGCGCACGCTGGCCAAGCTCTTCGCGTAACCCCGCCTCATTTACCGACAGCCCCGATACGCCATGGCATTGAATGTTCTGCATTACCGACACCAGGGTCGTGCCCAGTGGGGAGTGATCCGCGCCGGCATGATCACGCCCGTCCCGGGCGAGTTTCCGACCACCTCCGTCTTTCTCCAGTCCAACACGGCGGAGGCGCTGACCGGATTGGCCGGCCCCGCCATCAAGGTGTCGGAGGTTGAGATCCTCTCGCCGGTCACGCGCAACCAGCAGTTCGTTTGCCTGGGTGCGAACTATCGGCAGCACATGATCGAGTCGGGCATGAACCCCGACGCAAAGCACTTCAACATGGTGTTCACCAAGGCACCGGGCTGCATTGTTTCGGCCACATCGGATCTCGTGCGGCCACGCCACGTGCAGTTTCTCGACTACGAGATCGAACTCGGCCTCGTCATGAAACGCGAGGTAACAACGCGCCAGTCGGTAACCGACGCCAACCTGCACGAGTACGTAGCCGGCATCGTCATCGTGAACGACTACTCGGCGCGCGACATCCAGATTCCGCAGATGCAGTTCTACAAGGGGAAGAGCTATCGCACGTTCGGCCCGGTAGGCCCGTATCTGTGCCTGCTGCAGCCGCGCGATTTTGGCCGGCTGCGCGACCTGCAACTCAGGCTGACCGTCAACGGCGTGACGCGGCAGAGCGATTGCACCGCCAACCTGGTTCACGGCCCCGCAGAAACCTTGACCGAGTTGTCGGGTGTTCATGATCTGCACACCGGCGACCTGATCGCCACCGGCACACCCGCCGGCTGCGCGCTGAGCGTTCCATCACCCGCCAAGCAGCGCATTGCCGCGCTGTTGCCGGACGCCACCAAGTGGCGGATGTTCATGAAGGTGCAGGCTGCGCGGCCGCAGTATCTGAAGCCCGGCGACATCGTCGAATCGCGCATCTTCAGTGCGGACAGCGAGATCGACCTGGGCACGCAGCGCAACCGCGTCGTGGAAGACGCAGCATGAACGGCATTGCGAACCAGAGCGACATCCTCGCCATTGAAGCGAGGGGAATGCCGGCAGATCTGCCAACCAGCACGTACGAAATGATTCGACGCGGCGCGGCCATCAACCCGTCGGCCCCAGCGCTGTCGTTCTTCTTGCGCGCGGCAGATCACCGCAAGCCCCAGACGTGGACGTATCGCGAGCTTGTGCGAGACATCACGCGCACGGCCAACCTGTTGACGCGGCTCGGCATTCGCCGGGATGAGGTGGTCGCCTACGTGCTGCCGAATCTGCCGGAAACGCATTTCGTGATTTGGGGCGGAGAGGCAGCGGGCACGGTCTGCGCCATCAATCCGCTGCTCGAAGGGCCTGCCATTGCCGATCTGCTAAAGGCGGCCGGCGCGCGCGTGCTGGTCACGCTGGCGCCGTTTCCCGGAACCGATCTGTGGCCCAAAGTGCAGCGCATTCTGGGTGAAGTGGCATCGCTCGAGCATCTGGTTCTCGTCAATCTGGCTGATCGCGTGCGCGGGCCCAAGGGCTGGATGGCGAGGCTCGTGCAGCGCCGGGAATGCACACGGCTGCACGGCCGGGACGGTGTTCGCGCCGCCGTGCCCAGACATATCCACCTGCACGATTTCGGCAGGGCGATGGCGCGTGAATCTGGCGCAACGCTCGCGTATCCGCGCGTGTTCAAAGCAGGGGATACCTCTTCGTATTTCTGCACAGGCGGCACCACGGGGCTACCCAAGATTGCCATGCGCAGCCATGGCAATGAAGTGGCCAATGCGTGGGCGGCTGGGCAGTTCCTCGGCAACAGCGTGGGGCCCGGCAAGACGATCTTCTGCGGGTTGCCGCTGTTTCATGTGAACGCAGTGCTGGCGACCGGGCTTCTGCCGTTTTCCAAGGGTGCGCACCTGGTGCTCGGCACACCGCAGGGGTATCGCGGCGAGGGTGTTGTCGCCCGCTTCTGGGAAATCGTTGAGCGCCACCGCATCAACTTCTTCAGCGCCGTGCCGACCCTGTATGCGGCGTTGCTGGATGTGCCCGTGGGCGAGCGCGACATCAGCTCGTTGGAATACGGCCTGTGCGGCGCGGCACCCATGCCCGTCGAAGTCTTCCGCACGTTCCAGCAGCGCACCGGCGTCAAGATTCTGGAGGGCTACGGCCTGACGGAAGGCACCTGCGTGAGCAGCGTCAACCCACCGCTGGGCGACCGGCGGCTCGGCTCCATTGGCCTGCGTGTGCCGGGCCAGCTCATGAAGGCCGTGGTGCTTGGTGAAGACGGCCGGTATGTGCGCGATTGCGTTACGGACGAACCTGGGGTCCTGGTCATCTCGGGACCAAACGTCTTTGGCGGCTACGTGCAGCCCGAGCACAACAAGGGCTTGTGGATCGACCTGGGCGATGACCGAGCGTGGCTCAACACAGGCGATCTCGGCCGCATGGATCGGGATGGCTATTTCTGGCTGACCGGCAGAAAGAAGGAACTCATCATTCGCGGTGGCCACAACATCGATCCGGCCACCATTGAAGAGCCGCTGCACCGGCACCCGGCTGTTCAGATTGCGGCGGCCATCGGCCGGCCAGATATGCATGCGGGCGAACTGCCGGTGGCATACGTCCAACTCAAGCCTGGCGCCACGGCCAGCCACGAAGAGCTTGCGAACTTCGTGCGCGAAGCCATCCTTGAGCGCGCTGCGCAGCCAAAGCAGATTCATATCGTGGATGCCATGCCGCTCACAGCGGTGGGCAAGATCTTCAAGCCCGCGCTCAAGCGCATGGAAACCGCCGATGCCTTGCACTGCGCGTTGCGCGAGGCAGGTATCGAGGGTGTGCGCCTCGTGCTGGATGAGGACAAGACCACCGGCATCCTGGTACGTGCCGGCCTGCGTGATCCCGCAATGCACGATGGTGTAGCGGCGGTCCTTGGCCGATTCCCGTTTTCGTTTTCCATCTCGCCAGACGGAGGCGCGCCTCCCTAGTCCGTCACGCCCCAGCTTGCCCTAGCCAATACAACGATTCCAAAACAGGAGACACACGATGGCGCACTTCACCCTGCGCGTTGCCCCCGCTCGTTCTTTTTCTGCCGTGGCGGCTGCCATTGCAATGGCAGCCCCCTTGGCACATGCGCAATCAAACGAAGACCCGCCCAGCAGCGATGCCAGCTTCTTTGACCGATACATACGCGGGCGCAACGTGCTCTCGGTTGGGGTCATTCATATTCATCCCACGGATTCGTCAACGCCGCTGTCTACCTCAACCAGCGCGCTTGGTCTGGGTAGCTATGAGTCGCCCGGCACCAGTGCCAAGACGGGCAGCTCCACCACGCTGTCGCTCACGCAGACATATTTCATCAACGACAACTGGGCCGTTACGGCGGTCGGGGGCATCCCACCCACCACGAATATCTACGGTCGTGGCAAGGTCGTCGCGCCCGTGCCGGGGCTTGGGAACCTCACGCTCATCGATCTGGGTCTGCCCAAGAACAACCCCGTTGCATCTGCCCGTGCGTGGAACCCGGCGCTCATTGGGCAGTACTACTTCGGAACCGCACAGAGCAAGCTGCGCCCGTTCATCGGTGCGGGCGTCAGCTACAACTTCTTCACCCAACTACGCCTGAACTCGAATTTCGTCAGCGCCATGCAGAACCTCGGCCAAGTCCTTCAGTTGGGCATGGGCCAGATCCCCACCGGCCCCGCCAAGGTCTCGGCTGCGACCTCCAGTTCGTGGGCGCCGGTTGCCAACATTGGCGCTTCGTACGAGTTTGCCAAGAACTGGACGCTAGTCGGCACCGTCGCCTATCTGCCGCTCAAAACCACATCGACCATCACGCTGCGCAGCCAGGAAGGCCAGGTGCTGGCCGTCAACAAGACGGTAATCAACGTGAAGCCGGTCGTCTTCAGCCTGAACGTTGGATACCGGTTCTAGCAGATCGAGAAACCAAGGGTGAGCGAACTGATGAACCCGGTGAGGCCCAACGCCGCTCGTGCCTGGGCATCCGCGGCGGGGCGGAGCGCGAGGCTCAGACCGTGGAGTTCGAGTGTTGAAGAGTGAAGCTCGACCCTCAGACAGTGGAGTACGACCCTCAAACAGTGAGATTCCAGTGTTTGAGGCTGAAAACGCGACCCTCAGACAGTGACGTTTCAGTGTTTGACCCTGACGTTCGACTCTTTGAGGGTGGCGCTTGAGTGTCTGAGGGTGGAGCTTGAGTGTCTGAGGGTGAAGCTCCAGTGTTTTAGGGTGAAGCTCCAGTGTCGGAGGGTGAAGCTTCAGTGTTTGAGGGTGGAACGTGAGATTCAGCCCGGTGCCCAGGGCGAATCAACAATCCAACTTTTGCCGCCGCCCCTGAATCGCCCCGGCTTTCCTAGACACCCGCGAGCCGTTGGGAATGGCGTTGTTCGAACTCTACCGGTGATAGACCGTTGGCGCTCGAATGACGCCGTGTTGGGTTGTAAAACATCTCGATGTAGTTG